>NZ_JACVOZ010000009.1 GCF_018882125.1 Polynucleobacter sp. AP-Melu-500A-A1 | reverse complement strand
CAATGCTTGAAGTGAAGTTAGTCGCATTAGCGCTCACGTCTTGGCTATTGATGGTAGCGGTCACACCATTGTTATTGCTATTGTTGGTCACTTTAGTGGCATCACTAGCTACTAAGCCCGTTAAGGTCACGGTTGCACCGCCGGTGCCATTGGTGTAGCTGGTGCCACCGTTATAGGTACCCGCTACGGCGATACCTAAAGGGGCTTTATTAATTGTTGCACTGATAGTGCTACTTAAAACATAGTTTGCACTAGATAAAGTAAGGGTATTAGAAGTGAAAGATGTATAGCTACCTACGTTAGCTGAGCTTACAGTTCCAGTACCGCCTGTTAAATAGACATTACCGGCAGTAGTTCCGGATAGTGTGTAGGTAAAGTTTGCTGAATAAAGTGTATAGCTCGTAGCTGAATTAACAGTAAAGGCTGCAGTACCGTCATAGGTCTTAGAAGCTGTGAGACTTACGGTAACCGTAACTGGATTAATGGTGCCTTGTAATGTGTCATTAAGTGAGACTTTATAGCCATAAATTGGTTTACCGCCTACGTTCGTACTAGCAGTAATAGTTGGATTGCTATTTGGTAGAACCTTCCATGTGCCTACGCTAGAAGTTGCAACTCCATTTACATCTACATAATTACCAGTCGTATCTTTGGTATTCAAGGCGACTATATCGCTATTAATTGCCCCCGTAGGAGAAGCAAGAGCGTAACTACCACTTGGAATAGTCGCTGCAGATGATCCGTTATAAGTAATAGCGGTTAAGGTGCCTGATAAATTAACAGTAACTTCAGGGGCTAGGCTATATAAGAAACCATTACCGGTACCCAAGACAGTAGTACTTGGATAGGTAGCATTGTATTGAACATAAGCATTATTGAGACCGCCCGTATTGTCAGTAGTTGCACCTGTAAATGGGCTAGAGTTTGTGCTCCAAATCTGCCATACATTTCCTGAGCTGCCAGCTGTGGAAACGCTAAGCGCTGAAGCGCCAGCATTATTCTGAATTCGATTGCCAACAATAACGATGTTATTACCAGCTGCAGTTCCTGAATTCGTAATCGTGGATCCGCTAGCTAAGGTAAATACTCCACCAGCATTCAATACCAAATTAGTACTGGTGGTCACTGCCCCGCTATAAGTTTGGTTAGCTGTTGTTAAGACAGTATTACCCAGCGTTGGGGTAGTAGCAGTCACATTAATGGTTTTAGCTGTGGTGGAAAGGTTGCTTAACGCAGTTTTACTTCCAACTAAACCACCATAAGTCACTGTGCCATTGGTAGTGTTAGCAATTGCAGTTAAATTACGGGCACCATCAACCGTGCCATTGAAAGTAATACCTCCACCACTTGGAGTTAAAGCAGTCACCATGGCATAACCATTGGCAGAATTAGCTAAAGTGATAGGCGTAGTGCTTGAACTTGAAATAGTAACGCCAGTTGGTATGGTTCCTGAGGTACCGGTCGAACCAGCATCACCACCATAACCTACGTATTCGTTAAGGGTTTTATTTGTGGTGGTTGGTCCTGAGAAAGTCGTACCACCAATCAGACCACCACCACCACCGCCACTACCTGCACCATCACAACCGCCTGAAGTTGAGCAAGCCGTAGCGGTTTGTCCTGCAGCAAAACCTGGTGAACCAGCTGAAGTAGTTGATACTTTAGTAGCAATTGGAGAAATAGCAGTTGCGCCATAGGCTTGTCCAGCCGTGGCTGTAAGGCTAACGTCTGCCCTACTACCGCCACCGCCACCGCCAGCACCACCGGCATACAGATAGAAAGTAGATGTGCCAACTCTTACAACGGTTGCAGCACCACCGCCGCCGCCACCACCTGAGTAGCCAGCTGCACCGGCATTTCCACCAACGCCACCATTACCTAAAGCAAGGGCATTATTACCTGCTGAACCTCCTGGCGCAGTAAGTGTGCCGCCACCAGCAGCTGCACCACCACCACTACCAGGGGCAATCGTTAAAACCGTACCCGAAGTAAGGCCTGTTAGTGTCAGGGTATAACTTGTTGAAGGACCAGTACCTAAACCTTGCCAGTTATTGTTAAGTGAGCATCCAGAAGCAAGAGTACAGTCATTACCACCAAGACCACCGGCAGCACCCACTAAAGTAATGGTTGCCGTTGTGCCAGTAACCGTAAAGTACTGTGCAGATGAAGAGTAATTAAATGTCGTAGTGGTAGTAGCTTGTCCAACCGAAGTGAGGATTGCATTTCCTGTGAGAACTACTGGGCCATTGAAAGTTTGGTTGCCACTGGTTGTGATATCGGCATTGATATTAATTTGTGAAGTACTGCTGGCAGTTAAGCTGGCAAGATTGGTGGTACCACCAATGACACCACTGAGGGTAATCACACCGGAACCTGCAATTAATGTTAGGTGATCAGCGCCATTCACAGTACTACCTAGAGTAATTGCACCACCAGTACTACCTGAATTAGAACTCAGAATCACATCCATATTCAAGCTCACTGGACCTGCGTAATTCTGGTTACCTGAGGTAGTGACATCATCATATAAAACAGTACTTCCAGTTGCACTAGCGATATTCAAACTAGAGAGAGCTGTTCCAGCTCCAGAACCAACTGCTTGTCTAAAGGTGACTGCACCAGTACCAGCATTAACAGTCAAACCATATGCGCCATCTACAGTAGAGGTAAACGTTACAGCATCATTAGTTGTATACAAAACGGTATCAGCGCCTAAGCTTACTGCACCGGTATAGGTTTGGGCAGCACCAGTAGAGATATTACCGACCAATGTGCTAGTACCATTCACGGTTAAGGTGTTAGTAGTGCTATTTGTACTATTCGTAATGTTGCTGGCGCCACTCATTTGGAGCGAGCCTAAAGTAAGCGAAGATACAAAATCAAAGGTGGCATTGCTTAAGGTTAAAGTATTAGGAGGGCTACCTAAGGTACCTGCTGCGCTCAATTGCAACTTACCGCCATTGACAGTTGTAGTTCCACTAAAGGTATTTACACCACCCAGAATGACGGTACCGGTCTGGGCCGCATTATTAATTGTCAAGTTATAGGCAGATCCTGCACCATCATCAATGACGCCGTTATAGGTCAAGGTCTTAGTGGAGCTAGCCGCCAAGCCACCGCCATTAGCGAGCAAGAGAATGCCGCGATTAGCACTTAAAGTGAATGTATCTGTTGCCTGAATGACGCCACCATTCAATCGAATTGAATTGGCAGTCACAGAGCCTGGCACAGCACCTAAGTTGCCATCGCTACTAATAGCTAAGGTACCCGCATTAACGGCAGTACCACCACTATAGGTATTGACTCCAGAAAGATTTAATACACCCGCACCTGAAGTTGCTGGGGCACTAGCGCCAGTAAAGCTCAATGAAGTAGCTCCTGCCACTGGGCCAGTAACCGTATTACCTGTATTACTAGAAGTAATAGAAAGACTGGTTAAGTTAGTCGTACCTGCAAGAGCAACCTTGCCAGATCCAGCGGCGATTGTTAGGCCAGCGCTTGCTGTCGTGGTTGTAGCAAAGCTGGTAGATACAATGACGATACCAGAGCCACCACTACCGCCAGTGCCAGTCTTATAGCCACCGCCACCGCCACCA
Organism: Polynucleobacter sp. AP-Melu-500A-A1; assembly: GCF_018882125.1. GTDB lineage: Bacteria > Pseudomonadota > Gammaproteobacteria > Burkholderiales > Burkholderiaceae > Polynucleobacter. The sequence goes on along the minus strand of NZ_JACVOZ010000009.1, from coordinate 3,316 downwards.
CCACCAGTGTTAGCTGATGCAGAGGATCCTGCACCACTCGAAGCGGATTTATCGCCGCCATCAGCACCACCGCCAGCGCCGCCCGAACCACCATAATTGGTGCATCCTCTGCCGCAATCAGATGCGCCGCCGCCACCACCGCCACCGTAAACAACAGAAGAGCCTGTAATTGAGCTGGCTACACCACTACCGCCTGATCCAGCGTTAGTTGTTGTTGCGTTACCGCCATTACCAGAATTAGCACTGTTATTTGCACCACCTCCACCACCAGCGAGATAATCACTACCAGAACTATAAGCAGATCCACCCTTACCAGCCGTCAGAATGGTACTGCTGCCATTCAAGGGGCTATTAACACCACTCAGACCACCATTGGAACCCGTTGTAGTGCCTGTAGAGCTGCTGTTAATTGCACCACCACTACCGGCAAATGTAGCACTTCCAAAATTCGCTGAAGTGGTGCCATAGGTTGCACCTTGACCTCCACCATATGCGGTAATCGATCCAAAAATACTGTTAGCGCCGTTGGAATTAGCACCACCAGCACCAACAGTAATACCTGAAATTGCTGAGCTTGCGGTCACTGAATAACCAGTAGTGACAATAACACCACCACCACCACCGCCACTACCACTGGCATAGTTATCTTTAGCATCACCGCCAGCACCACCACCACCAACGACTAAAGTATTAACAGAAGAGCTAGTCACGGTAGGTGTCCAGCTATAGACGCCACTGCTGTAGCTAACAGTCACGCCAGGTGCTTGAGTGCCAGATCCTGCGGTATAGGTTGTTGAGCTCGAGCCAGTTGGGGTGAAAGTGTAACTACCGCCGCCTAAGAAAGCCAAGACTCCAGCATTAGTGTTGGTGGTAGTACCAGCAGAAACAGTACCAGTAATCGTAACTGGACTGTTGGTGGTGTTCATTGACACACTGGTATTGAGGATGACATTACCGCCGTAACTTTGGCTACCGACCGTTGTGACACTGCCATTTAAGGTGGTACTACCCGTTCCGGTAATAGCAAGGCTAGCCAAAGGTGTATTTGCACCTACTGTGCTGCCAAAGGTAACAGTACCAGTTCCATTAATAATTTCTAAAGGACCCGATCCTTCAACCGCCGCATTAAAGGTAATGTTTTGGTTATTGGTTGTAATGGTCGGATCATTTGGCATAGTGACGATGCCGTTGTAAATTTGTGCTCCGCCTAAATTAATTGAGCCATATAGTGTCGCTGCGCTATTCACTGTTAAGCTGCCTGTGCCGGCAATCGAAGCATTAAGACCTGACATAGTCAGGGTATTAAGAACTTGGTTAGCATTAAAGTTCACCGTTGTTGAACTCGTTGTTGAATTAATGCTCAATGCAGGATTCATACCCAAAGCAGACGTTGAGCTCAGTGTTAGTGTGCCGCCATTGACTGTAGTAGTGCCACCGTAGGAATTAGCTCCGCCCAAAATCACAGTACCTGTCTTTGCAGCACTACCAATTACCAATGAATAGGGATTAGCACCATCATCGATGATGCTGTTCATGCTGAGAGTAGCGCCAGTTGCTGCATTTAAATATGACGGTGTTGCAACACCCATCAGCACAGCGCCGTTGATGTTACCGGTACTAGCACTATTGCTATTGGTAATCGTGCCACCGTTTAGGTTGATAGCATTGGCGATGGTCTTGCCAGCTATATCAAAGATGCCACCGGTACTAATGGTTAATGTGCCCGTACCTAATGGGCCTGATGTAACCGTACCAGTCGTTGGAGTGGAGTTTGCGCCAGCACTTAAGGTGCCGCCATTAATGGTTGTGCCACCAGTGAATGTATTAGGACCAGATAAAGTTTCAGTACCTGCTGTTAAAACCAATTTACCACCAGCACCACTCATTACACCACTATAAATATCGCTAGCATTAGTCAAGATTAAGGACTTAGCACCTAAGGTCACACCACCTGCCCCACTTAAAGAAACAATAGATGCACTAGTAGTAGTAACACCGCTGATATCAAATGTTCCAGCAACTGCAACGCTACTATTCGCAATAGAACCACTACCAGTAAGCGCTAAGCTACCTGCACTAATCGTAGTCAATCCACTATAAGTATTAGTAGTAGAGAGACTTACGATTCCAGCTCCTGACTTAGTTAAAGAAGAGCTAACGCCGCCATCTAAGACAGCAGAAATATTTACCGTGCCAGCCGTATTGGTAATGAGATATTGAGGGCTTGTTAAATTGCCTTTAACTGTAGCGCTATCAATAATGGAAGCTGCTGCAGAAACAGTAATTGATGTTCCTACTGCTAGAGCTTGGCCATTAATATCTAATGAGCCACCAGAAATCGATAGAGCGCCATTACCTAAAGCGCTTGCACTACCAGCCTGCAGAGTACCTGTAGTAATTGAAGTACCGCCACTATAAGTATTAAGGCCTGATAAGGTAACGGTACCAGCGGCAGTTGTTGTTACTGTTCCAGCGCCGCTAATAGTCGCTGGTAAGGTTACTGCGCTGATATTTGCAAAGCTGATTGTGCCGTTATTAACAACGCTAACACCTGCAATTGGTGCGAGGCTAGCCATGCTGTTGTCATAACTAACAGTCTTAGCATTCGGAATATTAATAGTGGCTACGTTACCTAGGGTTGGAAGTGCGCCATTAGTCCAGTTGCTAGCTAGTGACCATAGGCCACCAGAAGTACCGGTAAAGGTTACTGAGCTAAGTTGGGTAATGGTGGCGTTAACAGTTCCACTTGTTAAAGTGTAATTTGCATCACTTAATACAAAGGTGTTAGTAGCAAAACTAGTGGAATTGCCAACATTCGCGCTAGAAACAGTTGCTGAACCTGAGGTAATAGTTGGTGTTATATCTCCATTTTTCAGGCCAGTGAAAGAATAACTGTTAGCGTTGGTAGTATTAAAAGATGTAGTTGCATCATAGGTTTTAGAGATAGTGATATTTACGGCCAACTGATTAACCGTGTAATTATTAGTACCAGTCGTAAAGCCACCAACTAAGGTGTAGTTGGCTGCATCAACACCACCTAAGGTAGCAGTAATGCTTTGCTTATAAGTACCTGCATTTAAGTTAGTGCTAGAACTATAGGTAGGTGAGACGATCGAGACTGCGCTTGCTGTAACCGCATCAATACCAACCTTATTACTAAAGCTAGCAGCGCCTACTGCGGTAGCAGAACCATATGTATTAGAACCAGCTGCAATTGAACCAGTTAAGGCTAATTGGTTTACGGTGTAGTTATTGGTACCAGTCGTAAAGCCACCAACTAAGGTGTAGTTCGCTGCATCAACACCACCTAAGGTAG
>NZ_JACVOZ010000008.1 GCF_018882125.1 Polynucleobacter sp. AP-Melu-500A-A1 | reverse complement strand
AGACACAAAACGTAGCTTTTCATCCATCTTCGTACTTTCATTCCACGGCATAGAGTGGTCCCTCCTATGCCAAAAACTGTAAAGTATGTGTCCGGTATAAAGTGTTAACTATGTGTCGAGTCGTACACAAACCCTCATCAGAAATGGTGGGGGTTTTGTCTTTTGAGTATTACTTTAAGCAATGGATTATAAGAAAATAGTAGTTGACTGTTCGTCTAGTAGCTCATATATTTTTAGATATTGATCTTAAATGCAGATTAGGGGCAATTCTAGAAATGATTCAAAACTTAGGTGAGGCGCTTCAAGAAAGTTGCATTAAGCATGCAAATAGAATGGCGTTGTCGAGTATTCACGGCGATTTCACCTACTTAAATTTGTTAAGTGCCGCCAAGGGTTTAGCTGAGAAACTGAAAACTTTGGGGGTAGGCCTTAATGAGCCTGTTCATGTTTTAGTTTCAAATCAACCAACTGACATAGCAGCCATCTTAGCTATTTGGCTTTCTGGTGGCGTAATAGTCCCAATTCATAGAAGTTCTCCGTTAGAGGTGCATCGGAAAATTCAACAAAAGTCACACGCAAATCATTTAGTAGATTTTGTAACATTTGATAAGGCCCCAAAGATAACCAGAATTGGCTCGAGTAATAAGCAATTTGATCAATTACTCGATGATGCTGCATTTGTCATCTTCACCTCTGGCAGTACAGGAGAGCCTAAGGGTGTAGTGGTATCACATCAATCTTTTCAAGGGAAATTAATAGAGATTGACAGGTTACTAAAGTTTAATCAATCAGATCGTGTTCTATTAGTTCTAAATATTAATTTTGTATTTGGACTTTGGACGGTTTTAGAAACCCTCTTGCATGGAGGCACTCTTTATCTTCACGAAAAATTTGATCCCGAAATTTTTGTATCCACTCTGACTGAAAAAGAAATAACTCGTGTGGGTGTAGTTCCTACCATGATGAGAGTAATTTTTTCTAAATCGGAGCTTGTTGAGCAAATTAGATCAAAGGTGAATACTGGTACTCTTCAGCAAATATTGATAGGGGGGGAGTCTCTTGGGAGGTCGTTAGCATTAATGGTTCGTAAAGAATTTTCAAAATCAAACTTAATCGATATTTATGGCTCTACAGAAACCGCTAGTTGTGATTTTTTTTCATTTCCAGAAAATTTCTCTGAATTTCCCGGGTGCATTGGTAAACCGTCTGGCGGTGTGAAATATAGGATTGTGAATGAATTCGATATTCCTGTTGAGAGAGGTGTAGAGGGGAGTTTGCAAATAGATAGCCCCTATTTAATGAAAGGATATCTGGGCGATCCAGAGTTAACAAAAGCTGCGTTCTCTGGGGAGTGGTTTAAAACAGGTGATATAGCTAAGGAGGTTGCACCTTCTGTTCTTGAATTGATGGGTCGTAGCAAAGATCTTATTAGTCGTGGCGGTAATAAGGTGACTCCAGGCGAAATTGAGCAGGCAATCTGTGCTCACCCAAGTGTCGCTGCCGCAATGGCAGTAGGAATACCTGACGCTTTATTGGGCGAGCGAATTCATATGTTAATAGTCTTAAATTCTATGAAATCTCTCAATAAAGAAGAGATTAAAGATCATTTAGGTTTGCGTTTAGAAAAGTACAAATTACCAGACGTATTTTATTTTGGTGATGCATTACCAACTGGCAAAACTGGTAAAGCTGACCGCACCCAACTTAGAGATCAAATATTAAATGGCCTTTTGATACCCGAATTTATATAAATTATTAAGGAAGAAAAATATGTTTAATTCAATTTTGTATCAAGTAGACGGTATGGTAGCTCAAATTATTTTAAATAAGCCTGATCGTCTAAATGCGCTTGATAAGCAGACATTGCTTGAAATCAATGATGCTATGAATCAAGCTGAGTCGAATGAGGATGTAAGAGTTATTGTTATTAGCGGTTCTGGTCGAGCATTTTCATCGGGGTTCGACCTGAAAGCGCAAATGGATGCTAGACCCTCTGGTGAAAAGATTTGGCGTGAAATACTGGACCTAGATTTTGACAGCACAATGCGTTTTTGGAATAGTCTAAAGCCAACAATTGCTGCAGTTCATGGCGCATGTATGGCTGGAGCATTTGAAATTGCTCTGGCATGTGATATTACAGTGGCATCTGAGGATGCTATTTTTGGTGAGCCCGAGCTTAAATTTGGCGCTGGAATCGTAACAATGTTATTGCCTTGGGTTACAAGTCCTAAGCGCGCTAAAGATATTATTTTGACAGGGCAGGATCGAATTGATGCTACTACAGCATTAAATGCTGGAATTATTAGTAGAGTGGTTGCCAAGGATCAACATCTGACTGTTGCATTACAGATTGCTAGGGGAATTGCCTTAGTAGATCCCGTAGTAGTGGCTAGCACTAAGAAGGCCTTAAACGAGACCTATGAGATTCAAGGAATGCAAAAAGCATTGAAAAATGCATTAGATATTGATCATGCAATTGAATCTGTAGGCTCACCTGATAAGAAGGCATTTATGGATATTGCTAGAGAGCGTGGTATGCGCGAAGCAATAGCATGGAGAGATGCTCGATTTGCGAAGGCGCAAGTGTGAAATTAAAACCAATTTTATTGATTGTGATTGCAGAGTTATTTGGCACATCACTTTGGTTTAGCGCTAATAGTGCTGCTGATAGTTTGAAGCAAGCATGGGCCATCGACTCTTCAGATATTGGTCTTTTAACTATGGGTGTTCAAGCCGGTTTTATATTGGGAACTTTGTATTTTTCTTTATCTGGTTTGGCAGACAAGTACCGTGCAAGTCGTATTTTTACAGTTTGCTGTTTATTCGGCGCATTTTTTAATGGATGTTTTGCAATTTTAAGTATCGGGATGATTTCAGCAATTTTTTTTAGATTTTTAGTAGGAATCTCCTTGGCTGGAATCTATCCACTAGGAATGAAACTAATTGTTGGTTGGGACCCTCAAAATGCTGGCAAAAGTTTGGGAATGTTAGTAGGCATGTTGACCCTTGGTACGGCCCTACCTCACGGTATTAGGTCTTTAGATGGGGCGCTTTCTTGGCAGACAATAATTTTAATTTCTTCAGCATTGACATTGATTGCTGCATATATTGTTTGGCAATTGGGGGACGGTCCATTTGCTAAAACAAATGAATTAATTTCAGTATCGAAGCTTAATGGAATACTTGAAGTTTTTAAGGTGCCAAACTTTAGAGCTTCTGCGATGGGATATTTTGGACACATGTGGGAGCTCTATTCATTTTGGACATTGGTGCCTATGTTGCTAGCTATCACATTTACTAGAACGGGCTCGGATGACTTGAGCCTTTCAACCTGGTCATTTTGGATTATTGGTGTTGGCGCAATTGGCTGCATTCTTGGCGGTATTTGGAGTCAAAAAATTGGGAGCGCTAAGGTAGCATTTTCTGCTTTAACCGTTTCCGGTTTAATTTGTGCTATTTATCCATTGCTTGATAGTCTGGGCACTTTTATTCACTTGGGGGTTCTCATATTGTGGGGTGTGGCTGTGATTGCTGATTCGCCGCAATTTTCTACAATATCTGCAAGAGCTTGTCCTGCAAATTTAATTGGAACCGCTCTCGCAATCCAGAACAGCATTGGTTTTGGATTAACTGTTGTATCAATTTTAATAGTGACCTCAGCAATTGGCGATATTGGATCTAAGGTTGCATGGATTTTATTGCCGGGGCCAATTTTTGGTTTGTATTTTATGAGATCTTTGATTAGAGCTACATCGAAAGGGATTCAAGTATGAAAGTAGATATTGAGAGTCCCATAAGGGAGTCTTCAAATAAAGGTGAATCAAAGAGGCAAATGTTAATCAATATTGGTACCGTAATTTTTACCCAAAAAGGATTTAGTAGTACCAGCCTTGATGAGATTGTCGTAACTGCAAAAATCCCTAAAGGGTCTTTTTATTACTACTTTCGAGGAAAAGAAGATTTTGCAATAGAAGTTATTAAAAACTATGGAAACTATTTTTCTCGCAAATTAGAAAGAATACTTAATGATGAAACCAAGAGCCCCATTGAGAGACTTAAAGCATTTATGAATGAGGCAACCCGTGGAGTAATGCAATATGAATTTAAGCGAGGTTGCTTAATTGGAAATCTTGGTCAGGAAATGGCTAGTCTTGAAGAGGGTTTTCGTATTGCATTGTTAGATGTAATTCGTGATTGGCGCGATCGAATAGAGGCATGTATAGAAGAAGCAAAGCAGGTTGGAGAGATTAATGTGGTTTTGGATAGCGACATACTTTCTAGATTTTTTTGGAGCGCCTGGGAGGGCGCAGTTCTTTGTGCGAAATTAGAGCAATCAGAGAAGCCCTTGCAGATTGTAAGTGAGGTTTTTATTGATCAATTATTGCAACCAGCATCAAATGTCAAATGAGGAGATGGGATGTTTAAGGCAATCTATTTAACAAAAAGCGAAGATGGAAAAACTTTGGCTCAAATTAAGGATATGAATTTGACTGAGTTGCCATTAGTTGATGGTGGGGTGACTGTTGATATTGAATTTTCAACAATTAATTTCAAGGATGGACTAGCCATAACAGGTAAATCCCCTGTAGTAAGAAAATTCCCTATGGTTCCTGGGATTGATTTTTGTGGCAAGGTACAAGAAAGTAAAAATGCAAATTGGAAGGTTGGAGACGAAGTCATTCTTAACGGATGGGGTGTCGGAGAGTCTCATTGGGGAGGCTTATCTCAGGTGGCGCGAGTCTCGGGGGACTGGCTTATAGCAAAGCCTCAAGCCCTTTCCTCGCAGGAATGTATGTCGATAGGTACTGCTGGCTATACAGCTATGTTATGCGTACTAGCATTAGAGCGAAATGGTGTTCATCCGGATAGTGGAGAGATATTGGTGACTGGAGCGTCTGGCGGGGTAGGTTCCTTTGCCATTTCTATTCTCTCAGCACTGGGCTATCAAGTGGTAGCTTCGACCGGGAAGAAGGATGAGTATGCATTTCTGATTGACTTGGGTGCAAAGGAAGTTATTGAGCGCTCGCTACTTTCTGAAGCAGGAAAACCTTTGCAAAAAGAACGTTGGGCCGGAGTAGTCGATACAGTGGGCTCTCATACCTTGGCTAACGCATGTGCATCCACTAAGTATGGCGGTGTTGTTACTGCATGTGGCCTTGCTGGTGGAATGGACTTGCCATTAACAGTTGCGCCATTTATTTTACGTGGCGTAAGTCTTATTGGTGTAGACAGCGTGATGGCTTCAAAAGCAGTTCGTGAAAATGCTTGGGCCCGTCTTGCTAAAGATCTAAAACCTTCTGTAATTTCACAAATTGCAAAAGTTGTTTCACTCAGAGATGCGATTAATGTAGCAGAGGATATTTTGAAGGGTTCGATTAAAGGTAGAGTTGTAGTTAATGTAAATCAATAATTAATCTTGAAAGCAAAAGGAGATTCAAAATGAATTCAAAACTTAAGATGATAGTTAGTGCTATGACTTCGGCTGCAATTACTTTTTCGCCTTATGCATCTGCTCAGATATCAGGTGATACAGTGAAAATCGGCTTTATTACTGACCTTTCAGGCTTATATGCTGACATTGATGGTAATGGAGGAGTAGAGGCTATCAAAATGGCCATTGCAGATTTTGGAGGAAAAGTTAATGGTAAAAAAATTGAATTATTAACTGCTGATCACCAAAATAAGCCTGATATTGCTGCAAGTAAAACTCGCGAATGGATTGATCAAGAAGGTTTAGATTTGATCATAGCTGGTACTAATTCTGCTGCAGCTCTGGCAATGAATAAGATTGCTGCAGATAAGAAAAAGCCGATCATAGTAGTGTCTGCAGGAACATCTCGAGTAACAAATGAAGAGTGCACCCCTTACACTGTTCACTATTCTTATGACACCATTGCATTATCTAAGGTAGCAGGGTCAGCAATTGTTAAGCAAGGAGGAGATTCATGGTACTTTTTAACTGCTGATTATGCCTTTGGAGCGGCATTAGAAAAGGATGCATCTGAGGTTGTTAAAGCAAGTGGCGGTAAAGTTTTAGGCAGCGTGAAAGCTCCATTGAATACAAGCGATTTTTCTTCTTATATGCTCCAGGCCCAGACTTCGAAAGCAAAAATTTTAGGCTTGGCTAATTCTGGTGGGGATACTATCAACTCTATTAAAGCGGCTAATGAATTTGGAATCACCAAGTCTATGCAGCTGGCGGGATTATTAATGTTTATCACTGATATACATTCTTTAGGGCTACAAGTTTCTCAAGGTATGTATTTGGCAGATGCCTGGTATTGGGATACAAACCCAGATACTAGGGCCTGGGCAAAGCGCTATTTTGAAAAAATGAAAAAGGAGCCTTCTTCAACTCAAGCGGCAGACTATTCAGCTACTATGACCTTTTTGAAGGCTGTTCAAGCTGCAGGAACTGATAATGGGGAAAAAGTTATGGCGCAAATGAAATCAGCCAAAATTAACGATATGTTTGCTAAAAACGGCTATATACGACAAGATGGCAGAATGGTTCACGATATGTACTTAATGCAAGTTAAAAAACCTTCTGAGTCCAAATACCCTTGGGATTATTACAATATTATTTCTGTCGTTCCTGGTGATCAGGCCTTTGCTACAAAGGCTGAGTCAAAATGCCCGTTATGGAAATAAACTAAATTAAGGATTTCAGTTTGGGGTGTAGAGACTAGACGGTACCCATCTAAGTCGAGCAATCGATATGATGAAGGCATAGTCCAGGGAGTTAGGAAACTAACACAAACCGGAATCCTTTGGTCCCAGGTTCAAGTCCTGGTGGGCCCACCAGAAAAGCAAAGGTACGTACCGGACACATGCTTTACGTCCGGTACCGACCACATGGTTTACACATTTACCAATCACATCCCCAATACTTTGGGACCAAATGGGTTTTCTAGGGCTTGTACCCTTGAAGACTCCA
>NZ_JACVOZ010000007.1 GCF_018882125.1 Polynucleobacter sp. AP-Melu-500A-A1 | reverse complement strand
ACAAATTTGAGCTTTTCATCCATCTTCGTACTTTCATTCCACGGCATAGAGTGGTCCCTCCTATGCCAAAAACTGTAAAGTATGTGTCCGGTATAAAGTGTTAACTATGTGTCGAGTCGTACAAAGGGATCACAGCGATGTGGTCCCTTTTCTTTTATGCTGGGCTAGCACGGGGCTAGCATTTATGGTTAAGGTCTATTAAATAAAAAACCACTCCGAAGAGTGGCTGGCATGCAATAACTGACTATGTCGTCTTAAAACGCATAACCTAGACCTACTAGCGTCTGGTATGTACTTAAATTTGGATTTGTTGTAAATGTCGTGGCACTTACACCGCCGTTTTGATTAATTGAGTTAAAAGTAGCGCTTTTATAGCTCATATAGTTAGCCTCTAAGTATCCATAAAGGCCCCCAGCAATAATCTGCTTGTAACCCAACCCAAGTACATAACCACTTAAGGTATTACTCGGATTTGAGTAATTGACATTTGGGCACGCTGATGGAATACCGCAACTAGTAGAACCCATTGTTTTTAAACTAACTGAACTATAACCCGCCTTTAAGTAAACTAACTTATCTTTGTCAATTGCATAGCCTGGAGATAAGAAAATATTAAATCGATTTGATAATTGGAGCTGGTTACCTGAGGTGTAGTCACCAGGGTGATCGCCAACCGTTTGCGTCTTATTGAAGGTTGAGCTTTTTGAGGTAATTGCAGAATAGTCAGCACCAACTCCAAGTATCCATTGCGAAGCAATTGAAAAGTTATAACCCAAACCTAAAATCAAAGGAGCGCTACTAAAACTTTGATTTGACGAACTCCAGCTATCGTTTGGTTCCCCAGGAGTAGTGGCAGTGGCATTTAAATTGGAAGCCTGATTATTTTCGTAACCAGTAGAAGCCTGCCCATAAAATCCAGCAAACGCTGATTGAGCTTGGACATCTAATGTCATTAAACTTGCCGCCGTACATACAGCTACTACAGCAAAAGAATTACGCAATTTCATGAATTAGTCTCCAAGGAAATTTATTTAAAAATACCTTGCGATATTAAAGCCCCCTACTTCTATTTTTCGCTCTTTTATTCATCCCATTTAATGCCCGTATTTATTGGGTTCTGAGGGCAAAGATAAATTTGCTCGGTTTAGATGACTTAACTATGTCAAAACTAGTCGATGCCACTTTATCCAATGAAGATAAAAATTCTGAGATAAGTATATTTTTTAGACTTCACCTCAGTCAGATCTTGTAATAGATGTAATAATAAAACGCATAATTTATTGTGATACCCAAGCTAAATTTCATAAAGATTTCTAATGGAGCAATCAATGAACGGAATTATTGAATCTCATATATTGGCCTCTGATGGCTGTAAGGTAAATTTTTTTACCCATGGAAATCCGGCATCTCCTGCAATCTTAATTTCACCCGCTTTCACCGGCTCTGCAAAACTGTATACCGAAAAATTCGGCCAAGCCCTACCGAATTATTATGTTATCGGCATCGAACTTCGGGGTCATGGCGAAGGTGGCGGATGTCTCTATCAAGATTTAAATTACTGCAGCCCCCAACAAGGTCCGCATGATGGTGAATACAGTAATTTTCGAATGGGTCGGCTTTCTGCAGATATTTATGATGTTAAAAATTTTCTCGGCTTGAAGCGTTATGTCATGATGGGTCATAGTATGGGCATGAATGTCGTTTATCAATACATTATGGAAAATGGTACAAGTGAAATTAGCGGCTTATTTATATATGATCAGTCTCCTAAAAATTTAGTTGTAGGCATCCCAGAAGATGTTTTATTCCCAACAGATGTTGCAACTTATCCAGTAGATCAATTTCTTGCATTAGTAAATAGCTTTGCAGAATTTACAAATCAGGGTGGTTATGTAAATACACAGAAGGATATTCGCTGCATGCTTGGAGGTAGCGAAACCTCCGATCCTATTTATGATCCAGATACCAAAAAACCAGCTTTTATGTTAACCAAGGAGGCCTGGGATTTATGGGCGCCATTTGCTTATCAAATGAATGGCAAGGTACTCAGCATGCTGTTTTGGAACACCATCGTCGCTGACTATTCTGGGGTCTATCGAATTATCCGAAATGGAAATATTCCTGTTTTAATCTATGGTGGCAAAAGCAGCATCGTACCTTGGAAGGCAATGCAATGGGCTCATGACCAACTTCCTGATAGTGAATTTATGCTTTTTGATGAAGATGTAGGAGTGCATGGTGCCTTTTTAAACCCCCCTCCTTCTGGCGCTATTTTTATGGCTACATTGCGCAACTTTCTTGATCAAAAAGTGCTGCCCACGCTTTAAAAAAATAGACTATTAATGGATCTTTTTTAATAGCTGACAATCCTAAACGAATTAATAAGGCAAAAATGTTAAATCAAAGATTAATCTCGGCCATATTAGGATTTACTGGGGGCTACATGGATACTGCTGGATTTTTAGCTCTCAATGGTTTATTTACTGCTCATATAACAGGAAATTTGGTGACTCTTGGGGCGGCTTTGGCAACAGGGTATACAGGGTATATTGATAAAGCTTTAGCTATACCTGTTTTTTGTTTAACAATTTTATTGTTTCGTTTTTTAAGACGGTCATATTTTCAAGTTGATAGGATATTAATGAGTAGATGCCTTACTCTTCATGCTCTACTTCTTTTGATTGGCTCTATTCTCGCAATTGAGTATGGCCCTTTTGTAGACGGCAACAGTTTAGTCGCTACCCTTACGGGCCTTATTTTCGTAGCTGGCATGACTATTCATAACACGATCCATCGAGTTTTCTTACCTGAGACGCCCCCAACTACCGTGATGACGCTTACGACTACTCAAATCATGCTTGATTGTAGTGACCTGATACATGGCGCAACCCCCGATGAGAAAATTGGAATTTATAAACGCCTTAAAAGCTTGATCCCTGCAGTACTTCTTTTCTCATTAGGATGCGCTGGTGGCGCAATTGCATATAAATTTTTAAATATGGGATGTTTTTTAATTGCCGCACTCATCATGTGCTTTTTAGCAATCAAATCACGCGTAGAGTCCTCTATACAAATATCGTAAATACTATTTATTAACAATATTCTTTCTTTTAATCCGTTGGTCTCAAGTTTGAATCTCGCCCGACCCACCAAAAATAAAGCCCTTGAATGCATATTCAGGGGCTTTTTCATTACAGAATCTGAAGAATTTAGAGCAACGGTCTATATATCCGTTGGTCACGAGTTTCAAAACGAAGTTTCGACGAAGCCAATCTCTCCTGAACCACCAAGTGTTGCCAAGCCTCGGTCTGCAGGGCTTAGTCAATTATCCGGAGTCGATTATTAATTACTGCCACACATCAGATAGATCTCATGGGTAATATTATTAGCTGGGAGGCGAAAAAATCAACTTGAGCTTATTTTTAACTCCGGGAGTATCAATCACTTTATGTATCAACTCACGCCATACTCTAAAGACTACTTCAAATGGGTTACGTGAATGATTGGGATGCGTTAGGCCATAAATAATTTCTACTTCAGACTCTTCCTTGGCGTAGGTACCAAAAAGACGATCAAATAAAATCAAAATTCCACCGTAGTTTTTATCCAGATACATCGGATTACTAGCATGATGAACTCGATGTGATGAAGGGGTATTGAGAATGCCTTCTAAAAAACCCAATTGACCGATAAGTTTTGTATGGAGCCAGAACTGATACATCAAGTTTATCGATAGCATCGTAAAGACAGTAACTGGAGAAAATCCAATCAACACCAGCGGCAGAAAGAATACCCAGCTAAAAGATAAAAAGGGCATCCAACCCAAACGATAGGCGGCTGATAAAGTCATTTCATTGGGAGAGTGATGGGTGCTATGAGTAGCCCACATTAAAAAGACTTCATGTGAAGCACGGTGATACCAGTAGTAACAAAACTCTAGGCCAATAAACAATGCGAGATATACCCACCAGCTGTTTGGCATAGTGTAAATACGGTATTGCCAAACAAAACTAGCCATCAAACCTTGGATTAAGAGGCGATTTATGATCCCAGTTAATTGATGACCAAAACCCACGCCCAAGGAAGTAGCACTCTCACGCCATGGATAAGATTTTTTATACTGTTTTTTATAGTAATAAGACTCAAAAAGAATAGATAGTGCAACTAGCGGCAAGAAAAATATCAGTTGATAGTTAGCGAAAAACTGTTCCATATCAATAATGAAGGGTCTTTTAGTAATTTACTCAATTTTAGTAGAAAAATTAACGACTTACATTGAAAACTAGCATTCTTTCCACCCTGCTGGTTACCAAGGGAAGCAAAGTACATAGTAGCTATGATAAATAGGATTAGGGGACTGGGCCGTATTGCATCTCGCCATTACCAAATAACCAGTTTTCCTTATTCACTTCTATCAAATTAATGATGATGTCTTGAGGTCTGACTTTGAGCTTTTGTACCACTCCATCACAGATAGCTTTATAAAAATTTTTCTTCATCTCAGTAGTTCTACCTTCATTTAAGGTTACCTGCATAAAGATGATGTCATCAGAATATTCAATTCCTAAATAGGTTTTTGGAGTCACCAACTCTTTACTATCGTGCCTAGTAATCACTTGAAACTTATCATTTTCAGGCACATTAAGATATTGTTGCAGCGCTCTATAGATAATCTCACCCACTTGCTGACCAAAGCCATCTGGATGTTTATTACTTAAGTCGATTCTTGCAAATGGCATAGGATTCTTTCTTGGTTGTTATTAATTTTATCTAATTCAATATAAGGTCCAACTTGGGCCCACATCTTTGCTGAAGGTTATTAAATAAAAACCACTCCGTAGAGTGGATTAAATACAAGAATTAAGTGGATGCTCTAAAACGCATAACCCAAACCAATTAACAATTGATAGGTATTGAGGCTAGAAAAATTATTGGTTACGCTCTCATCATCCGCAGCCTTAAATGTGTAAGAAGGAGCCTTATATCCCATGTAATTTCCCTCAACAAACCCATACAAACCACTGGTGATAATTTGCTTATAACCCAAACCAATTAGATAGCCGCCTTGAGTGGATGATACGGAAGCAGTCTCCGCTGATTTAAAACTCGTGCTGACCTGACTATAGCCTGCTTTTATATAAACCAGTTTCTCCTTATCAATCACGTAAGCCGGACTTAAAAAGAAATTAAAACGACTGGAGAGCTGAATACTAGAACAGCAGTGAGATATTGTTTTGCCAGGGGCAATTGTCTCGTTTGCATAAAGATTTGACGGGCTAGATTGCGTTAATGCCGAATAATCTGCACCCAATCCGATTAACCATTTATCAGTAGCCTGCCAGTAATTGCCAATACCAAATACCAGAGGGGCGCCACCAAAATTTTGACCATTGCCACTAAGGCTGAAACCAGAGGAATTTGAACCACTCATACTGCCGATTTGATTATTTTCATAACCGGTAGAGGCCTGCCCATAAAAGCCAGCAAATGCACTTTGAGCTTGGGCATCTACTACCATCAAACTTGCCGCTGTACATCCAACTACTATCGCAAAAGAATTACGCCATCTCATAATATAGTCTCCAAAGTAATTGATTCATAAATAGAGCGGGATCTTGCAATCCTTTTTATAACTTTTTAATTTTTTAATCACCCTTGCCAAAGCTGGTATTTATTGAGCTTTTTGACAAAAACGAGTCTCTTAAATCATCCTAGATACAAATCTCACAGAATTTGCACCTAATACCTGCTCACACTTGATAAGTGCTTAAGACAATTTATTGCTTCGTTAGCTCTAAACATGCAGCAATCTTTGGATCTTTAATTTGTCTGTAACATGTTTGAATAGTATTGACATTTACTATCTTAAAATTGTGTGCCCCATCATCTTCAACCATAACCCCAGTCTGTAAATCAGATGAAATTGCACCTAACAATATTTCTTTGCGATATTCCGAAGTAAATGTCCCTGAAAAATTAAATCCTTCTTGACGATCAACAACCAATGTGAATGGTAAATGATTAAAGTAGATTTCATTTTTCTTTTTATTTATGGCTTTATGATGTCCGCCTATCCCCATTACAGTAGAGTTACTTACACCTTTCCACGTACCTAAAAGGTTAGGTGCAGTTTGCGCTAAAACTAATGCTGGAATAAAAGATAAGGTTGCTATGGCTAGTTTTAATTTCATGAATTTCTCCAATAAGTAATTAATAAAAATCTTAACATCACTTTTTCATAGCTATTGCTCTTTTATTCACCCCATTTAAAGCTTGTATTTATAGGGCTCAGAAGGTGGAATCAATGCCTGCTCGGGTTTTTGGGAAAGTTGATAGCTTGATTAATACAAAAAACATAATTTCATATCTCACAATCCGTTGGTCGCTAATTAATCAGAGTGCTTAATATGAATTAACCTACAGTCACTGGGAGGCGCATAAAGAAAAACCACCCGAAGGTGGTTTTGGCTTTTCTAGGTAGCCTGAGACGGAATCGATCTAAGACTTAGGATGTTTAATCCAACTACTGTGGCAATGAAGTTTCACCTTCAAGAATGAAAGTTCTCTCCATGGGGGTTGAACCTGGTCTTATGTGAAGCTTACCAGCACCTTTCATGCCCTTAAAGACACCAATGCCGCTGACTACCTCCCATAAACCATCACCTCTAATTTCTAACTTGCCATCTTTGTCTGTAAAGAAAATTCCGTTAGCCGTGCACTTGATATAGGCAATATTACCCGCGCCCTGAGTCAGCACTAGGTATGCACTAGCATCGCCAGTAATCCGCGGGGTAATATCGTGTCTCCCAAACTCAGTAACGGATGCCCCCGCAAATACACCAGTACCTGTGGCTTGTCCTTCGCGCTTAACCATTAAAACAAAATGGCCAGAGCCATCATTGAAATCGAGTCTAATTTGCTCTTTAGCCACCATCAGTGCTGTGATATTGAGTGGATCTGCGAAAGCTATTCCTGAGTGAACTAATACAAATGCTAAAAAAATCTTTATTAGCTGTTTCATACAATCTCCTTTGATAATTTTGGCATTATGCTATAAGAAATTTAATAGGCAATCTTATCCCCATATTAATTGAGCTTGCGGCGAGTTAAAAATCTGCTTAGTTTTTCTGAGCAATAGCATCTTAAGGAGTAGATCTTCATTTAGCGCTCAATCTAAGCACCCATTAAAACTCAGTTAAATTATTAACTCATGCGTAAGCTTCTCTTTCTATGCTTTTTTTGTCTCTCAGGCCACTCCTTTTCACAGTCTGGAAATAGCTCACCTCTAGAAAATAAGAGTAATGCCAATATTGCCTATGAATTAACCAATCCATTATCAGATTTGCAGATTGTTTCTTTGCAGTGGAACCACAATCGAGGATTAGGAACAAATCAGGCAGGAACAAATCAAACTCTTCAGATTGGCCCTCGTTTTAAAATTGATGTATCAGAAAATTGGAATGCAATTACTCGCGTCTACATTAATGGAGACAAGGTCCAAAATGTGAATGGAGTAAATAACGCTGGCATGGGGCCAACCCAGATTGAAACTTTCTTTACTGAAAAATCCAATAAAGAAACTATCTGGGGGGCTGGACCTTATCTGCAAGTGCCAGCAGGACAAAGCGGAGAGTTTGGAAGCAGGCAATGGGGTGGTGGTATACGCGCTGTTTTTCTGACTAAACCTAAACCATGGACTCTCGGAATAAAAACCTATCAGTCATGGAGTTTAGGAGGACCAACTGGTGCTGGCACCATTACAAGTCCGGGTACCGGTACTACTAACACCTTTTCTGCATGGCCTTTTATGGCATACGTAACCGAAAATGCATGGGTTTACTCACTTGATAGCGAATCTACCTACAACTACGATGCTCGAAGAACATTTAATCCCGTGAACGCAGGTATTGGTAAGGTTATTCGTATTGGAGATGTCCCAATTGATTTTTCTGTAGGCGCAAGATACATTGTCAGCGGCTATCCAGGTACTTTGCAATATCCCGGTACTCCGAGAGGTTGGGGAGCAAGAGCGCAACTCACCTTTATTATTGAATAAGCACCTTAAGGTACCCTTTTAATCCGTTGGTCGCGAGTTCGAAAACGAAGTTTCGGTGAAGCCAATCTCGCCCGACCCACCAAAAATAAAGCCCTTGAATGTATATTCAGGAGCTTTTTCATTACAGACTCAGAAGCATTTAGAGAACGGTCCACATACCCGTTGGTCACAAATAAGAAAGTTCAAATAAAAAACTACCCGCAGGTAGCTTTAGTATTCCTTGGTGGCCCGAGGCAGAATCGACAAGGGTTGAGGATGTTTGATCCTATTTAGAACTTGTAGCCTACGCCTACTAAGAATTGATAGGCTGATGGAGTTTGAGTTGGCGTGAAACTTCCACTAGTTGGATTAATTGATCCTGCCGTATAGCTTGAGTAGGAATAGTAATTGCCCTCACCAAACACATATAAATTTTTATCTAAGAGCTGCTTATATCCCAAGCCTACAACAAAGCCGCTTTGATTGGCGCTGCTATTGACTGCCCCGGGTGGCCCAGATTGTGCCTGCCAGCCAATTGTCTCGTTGCTGTAGCCTGCTTTTAAGTAAGCCAATTTGTTCTGATCTAGTTCGTAACTGGGTGATAGAAAAATATTAAATCTATTACTTACTTTGTAGTTATTGCTAGCAATAGCACCATAGTAACTAAGTTGAGTAGAGGTGTTTACATTCGTGGGGCTGTAATCTATCCCAATGCCTACTAGCCACTTAGGCGCTACAGAAAAGTTATAGCCTAATCCGATTGCGCTAGAAAATGCACTACCTGAAGAATTTGCACCAGATACCGTTCCATTTGGCGCTCCATTTGTTGCGCCAGAGGTAGTAAAACTTCGGGATCCTAATGTGTCATTCTCGTACCCAATACCAATCTGAGCATAGAAACCCTCATATGTGGACTGCGCTGTTGCTGCAAAAGTTATTAAGCTAAACCCGGCAGCCATGAATAATTTCTTTTTCATTTTTTCTCTTTTGTACTGATTAATAAAACTATATCTTTATGTAAATTTTTCATGCATTAAGAATATTAGCAGCTCGTCCTAATCTATAGGTCATACTCCTACTCTACCTACCGCTAAGCGGTCGGTAGAGTAGGAGCAACGAACCAACCATCAGTTGGTCGCGAGTTCGCAAACAAAGATTCGACGAAGTCTATCTCGCCGGACCTGCCAGTTACACAAAAGTCACCCTCGGGTGGCTTTTTTACTATTAAAAACTAGAAAGTGAATAGCTTACCTTTGGTCTTGTTTTGCCACATGCCATTTACCATTTCGGATTGGTAAAAAGCTGCCGTCATCAATTCCAACTTCTTGAGCAATCCTTTCGTTCATCACTTTATTCATGGCCATGATCAAATCGCCATTTTTCTTAGGATCCATAGCCATGTTATTCATTTCATTTGGATCGTTTTGAAGATCAAAAAGCTCTAAATCGTTCTTCGCTAGCATTTCTTCCATCGTAGTTGGAGTGTTGAACTGCAGCGGTGAGAAATATCGTGAGAAACGGTATCTTCCATCAAACACGCTACGAATACCAACCCGGTTAACAAAGTTGGGTTGATGTGCATTCAAAATCTTAGCCGACTCTTTGTAATTATATTTACCAGACATCAACCAAGAATACGTCTTCTCAGCCCAGAACCAGCTGGTAAACATTAGCATATTAAAGTTGAACAAGGAGGCCGGTCTTGCTGAGTCAACTTTAGCCTTTTCAGGCTCTTTAAATAATGGCGTGAGATCTTTGCCCTTGAGTCCTTCCGCTGCTTTGGTAACCGACTTTGGATCCTTGCCTGTCATCGCCAATATCGTAGTAGCTAGGTCAAGCTGCGAAGTTATTGCCTGACACTCTTTGCCACCCGGATAGGCTGGATGAATAATCATCAGTGGAATATGGTTCTGCTCTTTGTAAGCAGTTGTACCTTTACCTCTCATTTGATGGGATCCACCCAACTCACCATGGTCAGCAGTAAAGATCACAATAGTATTGTCTTCCATGCCGCTATCTTTTAAGCCTTGCATGACTGCTGCAACATTCTCATCACTATCGCGCATACAGTTAAAGTAGTAGTCAAGCAATAATCTCCAGCGTCGATCCTCATTAGGCCATGAGCCCATTAGCAAATCCCAAATTTCTTGATAGAGTTTATGTGCTTTAGGTCTGCCGGGTGCATCTAGCGCTTGATGACGACTTTCTGGCAGTGGATAGTTATCCCATGTTGCTTGATATAGCTCGGTTGTAGGTGGTGGCAAGATAGTCATCGCATGCTTGGCACCTTGCACAGGTTTACCGGGCAAATCCGAATTCACGTAGGTCACATCATGAGGGTTAACGATATTGACCGCTAAATACCAAGGCTGCTTCTTGGCCCTGAGCTCTTGCCCTTCATTACGCAACCAACCAATCGCTGATGAGAGTGTTAGTTTATCGAAGGTATAACCACCCTGCTGTTGATCGACGATATCACCAACGCCTAGGAAGTCATCAAAGCCATAGGATTTAATAATCTTACGATAGGTATCCATCGGAGCGTCATAGGCTTTCTTGACCGTATCCATATTGGCTGATAAGTGCCATTTACCTTGATAGGCAGAGTGATAGCCCAACTCTTGAAGGCGATGTCCAATTGTTTTAACCTTTAGCGATAAATCAGGCTGCCATAAAAAATTGAGGTTATCAAAAATGCCTGAATGCTGAATATGTTGACCTGTGTAAATCACTGAACGAGCAGAGGAACATTGCATGGTTGCTGCTTGGTGATTCGTAAAAGTAATTGCTTTCTTTTTAATAGCTTCACGAGCGGGAACGGGCATCGGCCATTTAGGGAAAAAATGCTCTTGGTCAACTAGAACAAAAAGGATGTTATAGCCTGCTGGTGGTGAATTAGGTGCAATTAGTTGTGATCGATCAGAGCCTGACTGAGCCCCTGCATTTTGTATGCCCGCCGGTAATAAAGTGGCGCCAATTGCTGCAGCTCCAGATGTGAGCAGATTTCTTCTGGTTGGATTTTTAGGATCGCTACTAGCATCTACCACCTCTGGCTTTGTTACTTGCATTAATTACTCCTTAGTGAAATGGGCAACACCTTAAATTGCTTTGAAACATACTAACTCAAGTGAAATAAGGTTTTATGGCACTTTGTCGGTTTACCCGACAAATGGGCGCAAAAACCAATTGAGATTCACCCGGATCCAATCAAAGCCATCATAACTTCTGTTTACATCGCACCCAAATCTAGACAGGTTCAGACTCATATCTCGGCTACTTTTTATAACAATTGGACATCTTTTAATCCGTTGGTCGCGAGTTCGAAAACGAAGTTTCGGCGAAGCCAATCTCGCCCGACCCACCAAAAATAAAGCCCTTGAATGCATATTCAGGGGCTTTATCATTATAGAAACGGAAGAATTTAGAGCAACGTTCTACGTGTCCGTTGGTCTGATTTTATATCTCCCACTAGGACCTAAACCTGGGTCTAGGAGTTTGGATTATTAGTTCTACTCATAGTGACTATTCTGGTGGTGAAAGCTAGCGCCCCAGATCAGCGCAGGTAAGTCTATAAATTTCTTGGGATAGCCAAAAATGAAGTGCTGTATATTGACCTATCTCTGCCTGACTGGATAAAACGGTGATTAATAAATTACTACTTCGGTTTATTTGTTTGATCTTGATGCCTTTCAGTCAAATCGCGTTTGCTGACGAATGCCTTGATGATAAGCTTACCCGAGTCAAAGGTGTTGATAACTGCTTAGCGATTACCACCTTCCGAGATTCATCGGCCCCGAATCCTTCAGCCTTGGTTATTTTCATTCATGGCGACCAAAGTGACATGAAGGCAGTGACTAGCATGCCACGCTTAGCTAAAAATATTCAACTATCTTCTGATATTGTTAAGGTCTTTATCCTAAGACCGGGTTATTTTGATGCCCAAGGCAATGAATCGACTGGTAATAATTCTGGACGCAGAGATAGCTACACATCAGATAATGTAGACGAAGTAACTGCGGCCATTCAATCTTTACAAAAATACTACGGTGTAAAAAATACGGTGCTCGTTGGGCACTCTGGTGGCGCAGCTTATGCAGGTGTCATGATTGGAAGAACCCCAGGAATTGCGAATGGAGCCCTCTTATTATCTTGCCCTTGTGACATTAGTAGCTGGCGCTCTGATCAGCAGGGTCGACCGTGGGGCTCGCTATCTCCGATTAATTTTTACAAAACTGTTCCTGTAGCTACCAAGGTAATAGCAATGACTGGTGATAGCGATAACAATACTAGAGAATATTTATCCAAAGAATATGTTGCGGCCTTAACTACAAGAGGTGTAGATGCTCGCTATATTACTGCTCAAAGTGCTGCCCATAACGACACAGTAAATGTGGAATTAGTAACGGAGCCAATTAAATCTTTACTGAAGGCCAATAATTAGATAGCCACTCTTATTTGACTTATAGAAAATTAATCAAGGATAAATATGATTACTCCAACTCCATATATTGGCAATTCTCTTGACCCCGACATTGCCAGCTCCTACTTCGCTATTCGGCGTGCTAGATAAGCAGCAATTAACTTAGCAATCCAAACTAGCGCTGCGATTGTCACCACTATTGATGGCAAGATTGTTCGAATCCCAGCTGCTGAGCTGATTAAACAGCGCCAACATAGCGCCTAAATACTGTTGGTCGCGAGTTCGAATCTCGCCCGACCCACCAGTACACAAAGGTACGTACCGGACACATGCTTTACGTCCGGTACCGACCACATGGTTTACACATTTACCAATCACATCCCCAATACTTTGGGACCAAATGGGTTTTCTAGGGCTTGTACCCTTGAAGACTCCATA
>NZ_JACVOZ010000006.1 GCF_018882125.1 Polynucleobacter sp. AP-Melu-500A-A1 | reverse complement strand
CAGGCACCTTTAGCCAATCTAACGTGGGCACTGGCTTAGCAGTCACGATTGCCGATAGCTTGACCAATAACAGCCTGGGTAACTACACCTTAACTCAGCCAACAGGCTTTACAGCGAACATTACACCGAAGGCCTTAACCGTCACTGGCGCCACCGCATCAAACAAAGTCTATGACGGTACAAACACCGCTAGCTTTACCGGTGGCACCTTAACTGGAGTAGTTGCTGCTGATGCTGCTAATGTCACCTTGACTCAAGCTGGCACCTTTAGCCAAGCGAACGTGGGCACAGGCTTAGCGGTCACTACTACTAATGTACTTGGAGGCTCTGCCGCAGGTAACTACACCTTAACTCAGACTACTGACTTAACTGCTAAC
This sequence comes from Polynucleobacter sp. AP-Melu-500A-A1, assembly GCF_018882125.1. Lineage (GTDB taxonomy): Bacteria > Pseudomonadota > Gammaproteobacteria > Burkholderiales > Burkholderiaceae > Polynucleobacter. Next base: position 33,277 of record NZ_JACVOZ010000006.1, on the reverse strand, counting down.
ATCACGCCTGCTCCAATTACTGTCACCGCAAATGACCAAACCACTACCTACGGTACAGCCTTAGCTCTTGGAACTAATAGCTATAGCGTTACTGGTCTTTTGAACGGCAACACCCTTGCTAGTATTTCTCTTGCTCAAGGTGGTAATGCTACTGTTCCAGTTACCCAATCCGTTGCTACCTATAGCGGTTCAACAAACGGCATTATTGCAAGTGGCGCAGTAGCAGGGGCGGGTACTAGCTTATCAAACTACGCCATTACTTATGTTCCAGGCGTATTAACGATTAATCCAAAAGCCTTAACAATTACTGCAAATAATCAATCCACAACTTATGGAACAGCCCTAGCTCTAGGTAACAGTGCATTTACAGCAACTGGGTTAGTGAATGGTGATCGGGTGGCCGGCGTGACCTTAATCCAGGGCGGCCTTACCTCAATTGCGGCTACCCAATCCGTTGGCAGTTACTCTGGCGCTATTAATGGAATCATCGCTAGCGGCGCTACTGGTGTGGCGATGTCTAACTACACTATCAGTTATATAAGCGGTAGCCTTACAGTTAACCCTGCAACTCTTACTATAACTGCAACTAATCAAACTAGCACCTATGGATCTGGTATCGCCTTAGGTAATAGCGCCTTCACAACTTCAGGCCTAGTGAATGGCAATAGCATTGCTAGCGTTACTTTAATCAGTACCGGGACTAGCAACACTACAAATGTCGGTAACTATGCTATTGGAATTAGTGCAGCAGCAGCAGCAGCAGGAACCCATCTTTCTAACTATGCTATTACATATGTGCCTGCAGTATTGAGCATCACGCCCGCTCCAATTACTGTCACCGCAAATGACCAAACCACTACCTACGGTACAGCCTTAGCTCTTGGAACTAATAGCTATAGCGTTACTGGTCTTTTGAACGGCAACACCCTTGCTAGTATTTCTCTTGCTCAAGGTGGTAATGCTACTGTTCCAGTTACCCAATCCGTTGCTACCTATAGCGGTTCAACAAACGGCATTATTGCAAGTGGCGCAGTAGCAGGGGCGGGTACTAGCTTATCAAACTACGCCATTACTTATGTTCCAGGCGTATTAACGATTAATCCAAAAGCCTTAACAATTACTGCAAATAATCAATCCACAACTTATGGAACAGCCCTAGCTCTAGGTAACAGTGCATTTACAGCAACTGGGTTAGTGAATGGTGATGCAATTACTTCAATCACGATTAATTATTTAGGTGGAGTAAACGTTGCAGGAACTGTTAATGCTGGGACCTATATTGGTGCTGGAGGTCTAGTTGCTAGCGGCGCAATAGCTTCTGCTGGAACTAGTTTAGCTAACTATAATATTACCTATGTTAACGGTAGTCTAACTATTAATCCTGCTGCACTGACAGTGACTGCAAATGCTCAGACCATGACATACGCTGCAAATACTTTGCCAAGTCTGACATACACCTCTTCTGGCCTGAAAAATGGTGATGCACCATTTACCGGTGCATTGGCTACTACTGCTACGGCTTATAACGGTAGTGCTGGCTCTGCGTCAAATGTAGGCATCTATACCATTACTCAGGGAACACTTTCTGCTGGTTCAAACTATGCCATTACTTATCTACCAGCAAACCTGTCAGTGACCCCCAGTGGATTAATAATTGCTACTAATGCGCAGGCTGTTACATATGGCACTACCTTGAATCTGGGTACTACGGGATACACATCTGCCGGCTTACTTAATGGTGATTCGATTACAGGTGTAGGATTAAGTGTTTCCAATAATGTAGTGGTACCAGGCACAACAAATGCAGGTGTTTACACGATTGTTTCCAATAATGCGGCTGGGCTACGTTTAAGCAACTACAACATCACTTATCAAACAGGTGTTTTGACGGTAAATCCTAAGTCAATCAATGTCGTAGCTAATACTGTAACGATGGTATATGCAGACTCTGCCTTACCAAACTTGACCTATCAGGCGGTGACTGGCTTGGTGAATGGTGATTCCGTCACTGGTTCTTTGACCACAACCGCTAAAGCTTATAACGGTAGTGCAGGTTCTGCATCTAATGTAGGTACTTACGCCATTACCCAAGGCAGTTTAACTGCTGGCAATAACTACGCTATTACCTATACGCCTGCAAATCTAACAGTCACAGCGGCCAACCTTACTGTTACTGCTGCAAATCAATCGACTACCTATGGCCTTCTATTTGTCCTCCCTCAATCAGCATTGAGTGCTACGGGATTGCGTAATGGTGACTATGTCAGCACGGCAAGCATCATGTATAACGCTAACCAAGTGGTTCCTGGTTCTTTGAGTGCGGGTACTTATGCTAATTCTATTGCCATCAGCAATGCAGCGGGTGTTGGTATGAGCAACTACAACATTAGCTATATCGCTGCTAACTTGACTGTAAACAAGGGAACATTGACGGTTACGGCTGTATCTGATGGCAAGTTAGTAACTCAAGCTGATATTGCTGGAAGCGCCACAAACTGTGCTGGAGCGGCATGTGTGGGCGGATATGCAGGGGTAATGATTTCAGGGTTTGTTAACGGAGATACCGTAGCTAGCGGAGCTCTCGGAATTGCACCACTTGTAATTACCAGAACCAATGCCGCGATCAATGCAGCTGGCTTGTATAACAGCGTTTTGATGCCTAGTGGACTTAATCCACAAAACTACACTGTTCAGTATGTTGCTGGTAATTATGTGATTGCTCCAGCCGAGCAATTGTTGGTCAAGATGGGTAACAATACTACGGCCTACGGAACTGCGGCAAGTTATGGCTCTGTTACTGCTGCGTATTTGAAAACAGATGGTACTGTGATCAGCGGAATTCCGGTAACGGTAAGTGGTAGCACCATCTCAATGAATGATGGCCTGGGATCTACCGCTCAATTTACAGCTAGCCCTGTAAATCCAGTTAACAGCAGCTCCGGAAATCTATCCGTAGGTAGTTATGCCTTGGGTGCCAGCTCCGCCAGTATTACCGGAGCAAACTTTAATTCTATGGCAGTGATTGGTGGATTGGATGTCACACCTAAACAGTTAGCTTATGCAGATCTGGGTATCTCAGGTGTTGCTAAGGTTTACGATGGCTCTGTCAACATGAATAATCTTGCTATTACAGCTTCAAGCGGATTTATTGCTGGAGATATCATTAATGCAACGGCTCTTGGATCCTTTACTAGCAAAAATGTCGGAAATTCAATTCCATACAATATTGGCGTATTACTAAATGGTGCCGATAAGACCAATTATCAAATCGGCGTTGATCCAACGGTTAATAATGGTCTGTACGCTGGCAGTAATGGTGTTATTACCCAGCTCAATTCTGTAACGTATACAGGGCCAAATACCGGCGGCAATTGGTCTAACCCCGCTAACTGGACAACCACAGGCACAACTATCGTCGGCGCCATTCCAGATCTGTCGAACGTGGCCAATGTCATTATCCCAGTAGGCAGGTCAGTGGTTTATGACAATGCAGTAGCAGGACCGGTGACATCAGCGGTAACCAATAACGGCAATATGAACTTCAACCTCTCATCTGCTGCGAATATTGCAATGACTATCGCGGGTGCTGGAAGTGTGACGATAAGCAATAGCGGTCCTATTACCTTGAGTGGAATTAATAACTATGTGGGCGGCACTACTTTAAATGCTGGATCAAACCTGATCGTAGGTAATGGCTCTGCCATTGGCGCGCCAAATATCATTTCAAACGGTAGCGCAATCAATCCTACCTCATTCAGTACCTTAAGTGCAGTGACCTTGCCATATCTCAATATCACTGGTGGTACGACCCAGCTATTGAGTAATATCACCACTACAGGTGCTCAGACTTATAGTGATTTGATCTTGGGATCAACGGTAAGTGGCACAACTACTCTGAGAACTTCCAATGCCAATATCAATTTCATGGGCAAGATTGATGGAGCGACTGCTAAGTCACAATCATTAGTGGCAAATGCTGGAACTGGTATCGTAACTATTGGCGACAGCGTTGGCTCAGCAGCGCGTCTCAATTCTATTGCGATGACTGGCTCAAGCATTAACATTTTGGCCGACATCATTACAGCAGTAGGGCAGACCTATAACGGTAATGCTTTCATTGGGGATGCCGCCTACATTGGTAGAGCACCAACGGTTGGATTCTTGTTCTCGGGATATAGCAGTTACTTCCAGTACTCCACACCAGCTATTACAAGCACTATCAAGTACTTGAATATGAATCCTATTTATGTACGGACGATGATCTCTGAAGATCCTAACGTCACGTTCAACGGTACAGTGAATGACTTGGTTCCTAATACCCATACCTTATTGGTAGCAGCAATCGCACCCGATGCTACGGCAGGATCGAGCGCTGCTGCTAGCGTGAACTTTGGAGCGTCAGTAGGTAATGTTTCACCGTTGTATAGCTTAAATACGCAAGTCGTGGTGAATCAAAGTCAGGCTAATTCTGTCTCGAACTACGTTGGTACGGTAAGCCTAGTCGGAAACGTGGCAACGTACTCAGATCAAACCTATCGCGCTAATGTAATGACTGCTCAGGCTACTGCACAGCCAGGATCCGTGACATTCTCAATCTACGACCCAACGGCAAACATTACCTATTTGTTGCCATTGCAAACTTCAGGTGCCGGCGCTGGTCAAATGAATCTGCAGAATCCAAATAGTCTAGATGCATTGACAATCAATGGTGCAAACAACTACCTGGCTAATCAAAACCGTACAGGTACTAATAATTGGGGTAGTCCTGCTGTAATTACTCCGGCACTTGGTTACGTAGCTCCAACATTTGTTCCTCCTGCATTCGTGCCAGTACCTGGACCAACTGTTGAGCAGGCCTACTTTGTGCCTGTTACATTCCCTCCACCAATTGCCCCGATGCCACCCATGTCGCCAACCCTAGGATCTCCAAATGCGGTAGCACCAAGCGCTAATTCAGGAGCTGCAAGTATTGCTAATACATCAATTATTGCACCTATGATTCAGAACTCAACCAACTTTGTCGTCTATAACCTTGCTCAAAATTCAGCAAATGTGAACGTCACGATGACGCAGGATTTCAATGTTGCTGGAGGATCTCGTTCTGTAGCTGGCATGCAAGCATTTAATAAGGACGCATTGATTCCGAAACCAGAATCCGGAATGGTCAATATTTTGGTCAAAGTGCTTATAAACGGGGAGCCAACCACTTTAGCTTCCTCATCTCCAATACAGGGATTTAAGTTCACAGTACCCGAAACATTGTTACCGTCATCTATTGTTTCCAATACTGCTACTTTGACAGCTTCCCCTGCAACTGGATCCTTAGTCGAAAGGGCAGTTCAGTCTGATGGTTCACCTTTGCCAACTTGGCTTAAATATGACCCTGAAACCAATACTTTTAATGCAGATCAAATTCCGGTCGGTGCAAAACCGGTAGTAATTAAGATCCAAACTGTTAAGAATGGTCAAATTCTTGAGGAATCCCCACCCATTTTGATTGATACCAAATAATTTGTAGCCATCTTCTAGCTTATTAATAGAATAAAATAAGCCCATGAAAAAATACCTCATTTATTCCATATTAGTAGGCTTTTTGGCGATCAGCCAAGTAAGTCTTGCAGCCGACAAACCTAGCAAAGGCAACGATGTCGATTTCTTTGCTACTGTCAACGGTACTCCACTGACAAATGGATTGTTAGATCTCAATGTCAAAGCCGCCTTAGCCCAAGGCCAAAAGGATTCTCCAGAGCTTAAGAATGCGCTCAAAGATGAATTGATTAATCGTGAGTTACTGACTCAAGAATCTATTCGCCAGGGTTTGGATAAAGATATTGATTTCCGAGATCAAATTGCTCAGCTTAAGCAAACTTTGATGATTCAAGCATTTTTAGAGAATCATTTTCAGAAGAATCCTATTTCTGATGCAAAGCTTCGTGAAGAATACGATCGCCAAAGAAAGCTCATTGGTGAGGGCGCTTCTGCAAATCAATATCGTATTAGCCAAATTATTGTTTCTAACGAAACTGATGCCTTGGATTTAATTCGTCGCATTCAAAAGGGCGAACTCTTTGGTAAGTTAGCCCAAGACTACTCAATTGATCAAGCTTCAAAAGCCAATGGCGGTCAATTGGGATGGGTTCTGCCTGGTCAAGTAGTAGCGCCAGTGGCTAATGTGATAGTTAATCTCAGTAAAGGCGCTGTTGCGAATGCCCCAATTCAAACCCAGGGCGGTTGGGTCATTGTGAAGGTAGACGATAAGCGCCCATTCAAGTTGCCAACATTTGATGAAGCAAAGCCACAGTTGCGTCAAGCTGTGATACAGCAGTATTTGACCGAAACCGTAAAGAAATTACGCGAATCAGCCAAGATAGTGATGTAAGCTCATCTCCATGAAAAGCTTACTTCTATCCATTTTGTGCTGCTTATCACTGCATGCCACTGCTGGTGAAAAAGTCGCTTATCAAAACTGGGTAGTTGATATAAGCGGCAATACTACTGAAGCCTATACCGCTAATGACTCCAAATCTTCCTTTGGTGTATTTTGCGCTTCTGATAAATGCCTTTTCTATTTACATCAGGCATTGCAATGTCAGCCTAATGCTAAATACTCGGTGCTCATGAATAGTGCAAGTATTTCTACGGCCCTTTCAATGCAATGTACGCAAATTGGTGGCAATCTCTTTCAGATTTTGGATCCGTTTGATGCCGTTCTCAATGCTGTCAAAATTGGCGATACGATTGGCTTTGCAGTGGCGCTTCAGTCAGGCGCTTTTGGTGTCACGCGCTTTAGCTTGGCAGGCTCAACCGATGCTATTAGACGTGCACTTCAAGAGGCCGCTAGGGCAGCGCAACGCCCAAGCCAGCCAGCACCGGCAACGCCCGCACCAGTTCCACCTGCCAACTCTCCTGGCATGCGTGGTCTTAAAGATATCTTGATTTAACAAGGTGGGCTTGGGTATGCGTAATACCTTAGTAATCTTATGCGGTAGTTTGCTCGTAGCTTGTTCCACCGCTAAAAAGCCAATGGCTGTTCAAGTGCCTAACGAAGCTTGGTGGCAAACTGCTAATAGCACTCCAAATGCAAGTAGTGCAGAAAAAAATCTGGCAACAGTTCGTCAAAAAATGATGAAGACAGTACCATTTCCATTTGTTGTGGGCTTATCTGATTCGACAGAGATCAATGCTTATGCCCAATTACAAAATAATCAGCGCTACATTATTTTTACCAATGGTTTTATTGCACAGTTCGGCAATGATCCCGATGTGATGGCAAACGTCTTAGGACATGAGTTAGGCCATCATCAACTCGGCCATACTCAGCCAGATTATGCAAAGAATCGTGATCTTGCTGTGGATGCTGCGAGCCAAACTTTAGGCATGATTGCTAGTTACTTTATTCCATTTAGCGGTCTTATTATTGGGAATGCAGCTAAAGGAGTGGGCCTTACATTTAGTCGTAACGATGAACGATCTGCAGATGAGATGGGCATGCAGTGGGCAATGCAAGCGGGATACTCGCCATGTGGAAGTTATCGCTTTGCTGCCAAAATGAATTCCTTAGGCGAGGGCGCAGCGATCCCATTTTTATCTACACATCCTGGTAATAATGAGCGCATGGAAAATGCTGATCTCTATGCGCAAACTAAAAGGGCCGCCCCATGCAGTAGCGACCCAGTGATGATGCAAACTCAGTAATTACAAAATGATTAGAATGTAAAGCTGCCGGTAATCCAGCCGCGAGGATTCGTCGTAGTGCCATCAGTGTTGACTGCTTGACCATACTGGTTATAGAGTGGATTTTTACCGACTTGCCAAGCTACTGAGCCGGCAACGTTCCAGCCACCCCAAATCCATTTGAGACCTAAACCTGCTCCCATAAGTGAGTATGTGTTGTTTGCATGAGTTTGACCTTGCCACCCTGGATATAGGTTCTTGTATTGCTGAACAGCACCTGCATCAAAGAAGGCGCTGACTGTGAAATTTTGCGGAAGTTGACGACGCAATTCTGCAGTAGCAATACCACCTTGTGAGCCAGCACCTTGGGCTACAGGATAAGCTCTAACACCATAAGGACCACCAAGATAAAACTGCTCTGCTGAATTGAGGTTTACAGATGCTGCTTGACCACTCACGGCAATATAGAAAGACGTTAAGCCATCTTCAGTCAGTTGTTGATTGCGACTCCCAGATAAAGCCAGTTTAGTAAAGCTTGGTGGTGTGTAGGCGCCATAACCTGGAGTGCTTGTACCTAAGATATCTAAATAACCCTGAACCACAGAAACAGACCCTGTAGAAATGCCGCCACCACCAAAACCATCATAGTGGTTACCAGACATACCTACAGAAAAGTTATTGATGTTGTAACTGCTGATGACATACTGGGTCGTATTATTTTTATTCATATAACTCTTGATGTCATAGTTCATGGTGACATTTAAGTTAGTAGCTTGACTGCGCATAAGCGGATAGGCAGCACTCAAGCCTGTAGTCCATGCATCACCAACACCGCTATTGGCAGACACATAGCTACTCACATTCTTGTAGTTCAAATAAGTACCTGAGACACCAAGACGAAGTCCGTCGGGAGAGGCAGGTAAAGAGTAGGCTGCCTGAACATACTGCGAGCCTTCAGAGGCAATACCGTTAATAGCCGCTTGATCACCAATGCCAGTAACGTTATTAGCATTTAAGGCAATAACACCCTGATTGGCCCCAGTAGTGCGGCTACCATAGTTGTTAAGTTCTACACGACCAGCGGCAATTGGTGGCTCTGTTAATTGAATAAGAGCAACGGTTTCGCCATCATTCTTACCTTGTTCGAGCTGGCTTGCCACCATGACGCCAGGAGTTTCATTCAAAATGATTAAAGCACGTTCGAGCTTATCCATATTGAGCGGTTCGCCAATCGGGTTGCCATAAGTAATATATTTTGCTGCACGATCTTTACCAAAAAGAGTATTGCCTTGAGGGGTCTCCACAATGACATCACTCAGTTTGGCTTCTGTAATCAGAATTTTGACAACGCCATCCGCAATTTTCTGGGGCGGCACAATCGCCTGTACTGTATAGCCACTTTTGCGATAGAGCGCTACGATGGCATCGCATGCTTTTTGTAAATCATCAAAAGTGATTGATATGCCGGTCCAACTCTTCAGCAAATCTTGCACTTTTGACTCTGGAAGTAATTTTGAGCCTGTCAGCTCAAAGGTATTCACTGTAAAGCGTACTTCACCTGCTTTTGCAGCGCTTTCACGGGGAGTCGTAGGCTTGACTGCTTCAGGTAGAGCAAGTGGGGAGGGAAGAGGTAGCTGCCTTTCTAAGTTTTGCTGCAAAGCGCCAGCATCCACTTGGGCAAAAGCGGCACTAGAAATTGCTGAGCTACCCAAGAGCACTACGATAGCTTTAAGCCGAAATTCTTTATTTTTATACATTTTTAAGGCTAAATTCATGGATTTTGAACATGCGTAATCGTAGACAGATTCAAGGTTTATATATATTGGCTCTAGAGCCAATAACCCATGTTTAAATAATTGATATACAGTGCTTAAATGTCGATCAAGCAACTTAATGCCAGTTACCTCATTCAGGAGGATAGGATCCTTTTTCGGATTAATACCGAAGAAAAGTCAGAATTTGCCTTCCTGCTGACACGGCGTGTCGCCTTATTTATCCTGGCGGCGTCCGAACATTTAGTTGAAAAACAGCTTGAACAAAAGCATGACCCTGTAACTGCTAAAGCAGTTGCCGATTTTGAGAAGAAAAATTTAATCAGCTCTGATATTCAGGGTCCAGAGTTCGAGTCAGGCGAGACATTCCCCTTGGGAAATACCCCCATCTTGGTATTGGATGTGACTTGTGGACTTGCTGACGCTGAAGGTGGCGGAGAACAGCTCTTTTCGATTGACTTTGTATTAGGAAAAGATCAAAGCATTAATTTGAAACTTCCTAAGCCGATGTTGATTGCAATGCGAATGCTTCTTGAGAATCTTTGTGATCAAGCATCCTGGGGAAGGGCGATGATTTCACCTGCACCTATAGAAAAACCTGCGACTATTTCTGTCGATGGTCTAGGCAGTTCAAGCACAATCCACTAGTAATGCGGTGACCCAGCTCTTAGAAAGGTAAGTTCGCATCGGGTTTAGCCCCCAATAGAGCGGTTTTAAATTCTCCCTGAATGCGTTTGATAGCTTCATCGCTATCTGCCTCAAAACGCATCACTACTACTGGTGTTGTATTGGAGGGTCTTGCAAGACCAAAGCCATCAGCGTATTCCACACGTACGCCATCAATTGTATTAATGGCTTCTGAGGTCGGAAACTTGGCATTGGCTTTGATCTTCTCTAGAATTGCAAAGGGTTCACCTTCAGCACAAGGGAGTTGGAGTTCTGGCGTACAAATCGCATTGGGCAAATCATTGAGGGTTTTATTTGGATCTTTTTCTTTGCTGAGGATCTCAAGCAAACGAGCGCCAGTATAAAGGCCATCATCAAATCCGAACCAGCGGTCTTTAAAGAAGATATGACCACTCATCTCACCAGCCAATGGAGCACCAGTTGCTTTTAACTTGGCTTTGACTAAAGAGTGACCGGTTTTCCACATTAATGGCTCACCACCGTGCTGCTTTACCCAAGTTGCTAAATTACGAGTGCACTTAACGTCGTAAATAATTTGGCCGCCAGGGTTGCGTGAGAGCACATCCTTGGCAAATAACATCATTTGGCGGTCTGGAAAAATTACTTGACCATCTTTGGTGACGACACCCAAACGGTCAGCATCTCCGTCAAAAGCTAAACCTAATTCGTTATCGGTTGTTTGCAGATTCTTAATCAGGTCTTGCAGGTTCTCTAAATGCGCAGGATCAGGATGGTGATTTGGAAAATGACCATCAACCTCACAGAAGAGTTCTTGAACTTCACAGCCCAAGGATCTAAAGAGCTGACCTGCAAATGCGCCACCAACACCATTGCCACAATCGACCACTATTTTCATTGGTCGAGCCAGTTTTACATCTCCAACGATATGTTTTAAATACATCGGGAAGATGTCAAAGGTCGAGCGTAAGCCCTGGCTACTAGAAAATTGCTTCGCTTCAATGCGTTTACGTAGCGCCTGAATTTGATCACCATAAATTGCAGCGCCACCCAAGACCATTTTGAAGCCGTTATAGTTTGGGGGATTATGACTACCGGTAATCATGATGCCGGACTTAGGTTTCTTACCATCCAGTACCTGATTGGCACCAAAGTACACCATGGGAGTGGCCACCATACCCAGATCGATTACATTAATACCAGTGGACAGCAAACCCTCTGTTAACGCTTCAATCAAGCTGGGGCCAGAAAGACGACCATCACGGCCAATCACGATTTCAGTTTCACCAAGCTCTCGCATTTCAGTGCCAAAGGCTTGGCCAATGAGTTTTGCAATCGATGGATCTAAGGTTTCATCGATGATGCCGCGAATATCGTAGGCTTTAAATATAGAGGGAGATAGTTGCACTTTAGATTCCAGTATTTATTAGTGAGCAATTTCGATAATCGAATTTAATCCTTCGCAAGCCTCTTGAAATAGAGAGGCTGGCAAAGTTTTCCATGGGTGTGGTCTAGCTGACCTCTGGCGCCAATCAAATGATTTTGGTTGATGAGTCAGAATATAAACTGGTTCACCACGGCCAATTGAGAATTTGATTGCAAATGGATTAGTTTCATTCGTTTTGGCATGGGTCATCGGAAGGCCAATAACCAGCCCAGTTTTTTCATTAAAAGCTTTTGGAGAAATAACGAGCATTGGATGCTCATCTTTCATTTCATTTCCAGTTTGTGGATTAAAGTTAATCCAAATCATATCCCTACGCTCAGGAGTCCAAGGCTTTAATTTTTCCACCATTAAATAATTTCTTTCCCCATTGCAGTTGTTGCCATAACTTCGCCACTATGGTTTTCTGGATCAAAAGCTTTCAATTTTTGATTAAGGCTAAGCTTAGGCTTGCCTACTACTCTGAGAAGCACGCCATTCTTAACAACCTCCACAGATATAGGCACTCCCTGCGATAAGTGAGCTGCCTTTGCAACCGGAGAGGTAATCCTTACCCCTAAGCCATTGCCCCATTCTTGTACTATTTGCTCTACTTTGAGTGCTGGAGACATTTAACCCCCCTTTAGATATTATGTATAAACAAGTATAAACAATCGGTATAAAAAAGTCAAATGCAGCCCAGATGCTTGCTACGAATCACTCAGGGTTGATTAAATAAGTTGATGCGCTGCGCAGTAATCGCATCAATATTGTCGTCCGCTACTACTGATGCAGAATCTTTAAGCGCTGCTTCAATCGGTTTTGCCAAGACTTTACCGAGCTCAACACCAGGTTGATCAAAGCTATTGATATTCCAAAGTGCACCTAAGGTAGTTGCACGGTTTTCATAGAGTGCTAGGAGGGCGCCTAGATAAAAAGCATTCAATTTAGGCAGAATGAGCAAATTACTTGGACGTTTACCAGGGTAGGTATTGTTGGGGTTATCTGTTTTCTTACCATTCGCTAAGGCTTGGGCTTGAGCCAAGCAATTGGACAGCAAAATACGATGATGCTCCTTGGCTTCAGGCAAATGACTCATCGGTTCACGAATCGCAATGAAGTCAATTGGGATGACTTCTGTGCCCTGATGAAGTAATTGGAAGTAAGAGTGCTGTGCGTTGCTACCTGAACTACCAAAAACTACCGGGCATGAATACTTAACAGGTTTGCCGTTACGATCAACGCTCTTGCCATTACTTTCCATATCGAGCTGTTGCAACCATTTTGGGAACCAATCTAAGGCATCCGCATAAGGAATGACTGCAAAAGACTTGATGTCATTTTTTTCCTGCTGATAAAGCAAGGTAAGCGCCATGATGATTGGAAGATTTTCTTCCAAAGGGGCTGATTGATAATGTTGATCGATCGCCTGAGCGCCAGCTAAAAATGCTTTAAAGGTATCAAAGCCATATTGCAAAGCAATTGGAAGACCTACAGCAGACCAGACCGAGTAGCGACCGCCAACCCAATCCCAGAAGGGATAAATATTTTCTTCTTTGACGCCAAATGCTTTCGCTGCTGGAACATTAGCTGTAACAGCAAATAAGCTATTATTAATTTGACTTTCAGTACGCCCGCTATCTTTAAGCCATCTGACTACTGCCTTGGCATTTTTAGTAGTCTCTAAAGTAGTAAAGGACTTAGAAACAATAATGACACGGGTGCTATGGGGTAGAGCGCGTTGCAAAATGCGTCCCAATTCAGCGGTATCAATATTGGCTAAGAAATGCATACGCATGCCACGGCTCTCGATATTGGGGACGTGGGCAAGAGCCTCAATCGCAAGGCGTGGTCCAAAATCTGAGCCACCAATGCCAATGTGAATAACGTCAGTAACGCCAACCCATTTATTGCAGAGGGCTTCAATACGATGCCAAACATCTGCTACTGCAGGCATGACATCTACGCCATCTACTAAAACGGGTTTTTTATCTAAATTACGCAGGGCAGAGTGCAGCGCAGGGCGATTCTCTGACTGATTAACATGTTTTCCAGCAAAGAGATCAACAATGAACTCTTGTACCTTGGCTGTTCGGGCTCGGGCAAATAGAGATTGCCAGGTTTTGGCATTGATGCCTTGATAGGCGCAATCTAAAACGATATCTGAGGCGCGAAAGACGGATTTTGGGTTTTCTGAAGCAGTTTTCAAGGACATTTGGGGATTTTATCAACAAGTCGAGGGGTAAAGAGTCAGAATCCCCCCTAAAGTACTGAAAATGTTACGATTTGTGCCTATTCATATTAATAAATAGGTCTGGGACAATTAGATGGAGCAGTTAGATTGTGTCGTCATCGGCGCAGGGGTGGTCGGTTTAGCCGTTGCACGAGAGATGGCACTTCAAGGTCGAGAAACCATTCTTTTGGAGCGTGAAAGTGCTTTTGGCACCATCAGTAGTGCTCGTAATAGCGAAGTGATTCATGCTGGTATTTATTACCCGAAGGATTCTTTAAAGGCAATACTTTGCGTTCAAGGCAACCGCCTCCTCTATGACTATTGTCGTAGTCACCAAGTTGCAACCCAGCCTTATGGCAAATTAATTGTTGCTAGCGACGATACCCAACTCAATGATCTTCAGGCGATTCTATATAAAGCACAAAATAATCACGTTCCCGATATCAAAATGATCTCAGGAGACGAGGCAAAAGCTCTAGAGCCGCAACTGCATTGCTCTGCTGCGATCCTGTCTTCGTCCACTGGAATTGTGGATAGCCATGGATATATGCTTTCATTGCTGGGAGGCTTTGAAGATGCAGGCGGCATGTTGGCCTATCAATCTCCACTCATCAGTGCCAGACCCGTTGGCAGCAATGCAGAACAGGGATTTATATTAGAAATTGGTGGCGCAGATGGAATGCAAATCCAAACACGCTTGCTGATTAATTGTGCGGGCATGAGCGCTCCTGCTATTGCCAAAAAAATAGAGGGTCTATCCTCCGAGCAAATTCCGAAAGCGTACTTTGCCAAAGGAAACTATTTTTCTCTCACTGGCAAATCACCATTTAGTCATTTGATTTATCCCATCCCTGAGCCCGGAGGTTTGGGTGTGCATTTAACTTTAGATATGGGTGGTCAAGCCAAATTTGGACCAGATGTTGAATGGTTGGATATTGAGAGTGAAGAGCAGATTGATTACTCAGTAAATGCTTCTCGTGGCGATGATTTTTATGAAGCAGTGCGTCGCTATTGGCCAGGATTAAAAGATGGCAGTCTACAACCGGATTATTCTGGGGTTAGAGCAAAAATTGTGCCGCCTAATATTCCTGCCGGGGACTTTTACTTTAATGGCCCTCAAGATCATGGTTTGCAGGGGTTATTCAATTTGTATGGATTTGAATCTCCTGGGTTAACTTCTAGCCTTGCTATTGCCAAGCATTTAGAGGGACTCATCAAAAGTTCTTTATAATTTGTCTATCTACCCCAATTGGGGATATGTATTGGAAGAGTGGCAGAGCGGTTGAATGCACCAGTCTTGAAAACTGGCGAGGATGAAAGTCCTCCGTGAGTTCGAATCTCACCTCTTCCGCCAATAACCCTAGCGATTAAATCAAAACCACCTCATGGTGGTTTTTTCATTCCATACCCCGATTCATTCTTCTAAATCCAAGGCTTTGCCTTGTATCCCCTAGGTATTTCCACTGATTTTATGACTATAGTACTGTAGTTCAGTACTTCTGTAGTATAGTAGTGGCAATGAAGCGCACCATACCGAAAACCCAACTGGCTTTGGAATACATCGAAAAGGGGATGAGTGCTGCCCAGGCAGCTAGAAAACTCGAGATCTCTGAATCTGGGGTCTACGCTGCATTACGTAAAACCAAGGCTAAAGACCTTGGCTGTTGTCCTACTTGTGGTCACAAACTAAGGAAATAAGATGAAAAAGACACTCTTAGCTATTGCTTGTATCTTGGTCGCTGCAGTGGCGTATGCCAATAATGTCTCAGACTCTTCAGAACTCGTTACCCAGCAGTGCAAGATCTCAGCTGAGGCAGTATCAACCTTAAAGGGCCTACGGTATGGCAATACCGCGATTCGTAAGGATGTGGCAAGTCTGATTAAGCAAAGCCTTAAAACCCCCGAAAACCGAGAAATCGCTAATAAGACCTTAAATCAGATGGTGGATGACAAACTCACTGATGTGAGAAGCCTAGAGGGGAAGTATTGTTCGTGAGGGGGGATGAGAGCCTTAGGTGTAGCAAAATTTCATTGACCTGCATAAATATAAGTGACACAAGATCTATTGAATTGCCATAGATCAATTTAAAATAAAGAATAATTCAGTAGTCAGTTTTAAAAGTCATTCTAGCGACCTTATGAAATTACTCATTTCCCTTTATTTCCTTATATTGGCCATTGTTCAGGGTGGGCTACTGGGCGGTATTGTCTACTACCATCTTGCGAAACTTTCTGTACGCGCTGGACAATACTGGATCAGCTCCCTATTTTGCAGTGTATCGGCCTTATTCGCTTTTGGGATTGGCATCCTATGGGTTTCCGATGTTACACATCCCGACTTTAACTTTACTGTGGCTAATACCCTTTTTTATAGTGCTGCAGTTCTGCAAGCATTATTCTTCTCATCACTAAATAAGACTGTTTCTAAAAAATTATTTATTGCTGTTGTTGCTTCGATCATAGTGTTTTTCGTCGTAATTGAAGTGATGAGGATAATGAGCGTTTATGAGAGTCGGACAATATTTTTGGCTTGTATCATGGCGCTACTTTTTCTGTGGCAAATTATTGAGCTCAAAATTAAAAGAAAAGGCAATCCATCCATTGCGCTTCGCTTATTGCAGTATTTAAGTATTATTGGCCTGGCATTAGATATTTATCACATTGTTTTCTTATTTTTATTACCAACTACTATTACCCATATTTCTGAGGTGCCTCAGGAATTGATCCTCATTACTGTAGGTCAGATGGTAGCGAATACCTTGGCATATATTTTCATCGTTGCAAACTGGGCCGAACGTATTTCAATTGATAACTATCGGAAGATACTTGAAAATACAGAAATTAGAACGCTTTTAGAGGAGCGAGAGCTATTAATAGGATCTTTGCTAAAGGCCAATAAAACATCAGCAACGGGCGCACTATCTGCCTCTATTGCACATGAATTGAATCAACCTTTAGCTGCTACTAGTTTGAATATTCAGCTTTTACAAAAGAAACTAGCTAAAGGGGATTTAGGTCCCTCTATTCAAAGTGAGGTTTATGCCACCTTATTAAGTGACAATGAGCGCGCTGCAAGCATTATTCGCTCGCTAAAAGGCATTTTTTCTGATCAAGCTGTCAGTGTAGAAAGCGTTTCTTTCCCTAACTTATTGAACTCCATTGTCACCATCCTGAATCCTGAGCTTAAATCTAAAGAAATTCAACTGAATCTAGATATAGACCCCGAGCTCAGTATACGGGGAAATCGTGATGAGTTGCGGCAGATTCTGCTGAATCTATTGGGTAATGCTATTCAGGCTTTGAGTGAAATCAATACATCTCCCAAAATTATTTCCGTCAAAGGTCGCTACACTTTCGAGGGCATTGAAATTGCTGTTGCTGATAACGGTATTGGTATCCCAGATCTTTTCCAAGAAGTACTTTTTGAGTTACTCACTGGTAGTAAAACAAAAGGGATGGGCTTAGGACTTTGGCTATGCAAACACATTGTTACTCGTCATGGGGGCAGGATTTTTTATCGCAAAGCCAAAGAGGGGGGCGCAGAATTTGTCATAATTTTGCCCTTGATTTCGCCGCTCTAGCCATTTTGCTTATTAGCGGCAATAGCACTCTGATGAGACTGCAGATACCAATGGATGCCCCAATTTTTTACCATCATCCCCAAGATTGAATTTGGGCTAATGGTTTAACATGGCATCAGTAGGAAAAGTGCTTCCTATGTCATTGTTTAGCAAGAAATCCCAAATTTAACAGGGCCAAGTCAAGAAGGTGAATATCCGTAAATGTGCATCATTTAATCTGTCAATCCAAAGTGATGGGATTCATTTTGGTGAAGTGAGTACGAAATTAATCTAGGCCAAGATATCCTCTATTTATTACCAGCCCTCATTGGGCTATTTGGCTCCGCAGTTTTACTCTTGATGTATTCCGGAATGCGAGATTTATCAGCACGCTTTTGGATCTTGGGCTCACTTTCAATGGCAGCAGGATGTTTACTGTTCATTTTCAAAGAGAGTGCGCCAGTAGTTCTGAGCATTGCCATTGCCAGCTTTTTCGTGTTCTACGCCAATCTTTTATTTGCCTATGGTATTCAGGCTATCTCTGGATCTAAGGTAGAGCGTAAGTACCCTTATGAACTAGGCTTACTCCTGTATTGCAGCTTATTCATTCTTGCCATCAGTCTGGGCTATCAGAACCTTATACCCCTGATCACTATTGGTGCAGGTGCTTATACATGCACGGTGGCCACTCTTGCGCTTTATAAGACAAGTCGACTCTCGCGAAATGCTTACGTCAAATCCTTAATACTGCTTTATGCAAGCGCTAGCATAGTTTGGTTATTGGGTATGCCGATACTCTATTGGTACGGGGGAATGGCAGCTCTCACCAATTTAGTGCTGGTGGGCTCATTAGTCCTTGCCATGATGCTGATCTACCCTTGCTTAGTGCAGGGTGTTTACATTGCCATGCGCATTTCTGAGTTTGTCAATAATCCTTTGCAATGGACCGTCGATAGCCCTGTAGCCTCTTTCATTGTTGAAGTTTCTGCGAGTCAGGCTCCAAGCTTGAGATTTGCTAGCAATCGTTTTACCGAAATATTAGGTATTCCTAAAACTGATATCCAGCCGCAGTTTGCAGAAATTATTCAAATGTTTCATCCAGAGGAGCGGGATAGATTTCAGGCGGCTATCTATGCAGCCTATCAGGGTAATAAGAATTTCTTCTGGGAGGGTAGAGGACTTATCCATGATAAAAATCGCTGGTTTCGGATTGAATCAAGCCCCTTAAAAAACGTAGGTGGTCTAACTTATCACCAGGGTGTGATTACGGATATCAGTACTCAGAAAATAGCTGAAACTGAATTGCAGGCCCTGCAACAAGAAACTCAGCAGATATTAAAAGAACTCCCCATCCCTTTAATTTGGTCAAGTCTCAAAGAAGACGGCATCACGCTATTTGTAAACACCCGATTTACGGAGGTATTTGGTTATACCTTGGCTGATATACCCAAGACAGAAGATTGGATGATTCGCGCCTACCCAGATCGCTCATACCGCTCGGTAGTCTTGGCATGGTGGCGCACTAAAGTGGCTCAGGCCATCAAAGACAAAAGCTCAATACCCAGTCGTGAGCTCAAGATGGTGACTAAAGATGGAAAGATGCTCGATGTATTGATGCGCGCCACGATAGTGCAGGGCCTCCTCTCGGTATCTTTTTTAGATATCACTGATCGAAAAATGGCAGAAGGCCTTGCCTTAACCTTGACCGAAAACATTCCGGTTGGAACCTACGTAATGGAAGTTAAGGCAGATCGAAGTTCTCGATTGAATTTTGTCAGTAAGCGTTTTATTCAGCAGTTTGGCATTCAGGCTTCAGCAGCCAAGGCGAATCCAAACCTGGTTTTTGAGAAGATCCATCCGGAAGACTATGAAGAATTTATGGCGCTTCACGCGAAGGCCTTGCAGGAAAAAAAGCGCTTCTATCAGGAAGTCAGGGTACTGATTCGTAATAAGGTTCATTGGTTCTCCTTTGAGGCGGTGCCAAGGAATGCACTCGATGACCTCATGATTTGGGAAGGGGTTACTGCCGATATTACGGATCGCAAAGAAGCTGAAAGACTCTCTACCCAACAGGCAATTGATATTTATGCTGCCCAGCAAGAGTTATTGCGCCTAAAGCAGGTAGAGGAACTCAATGCCTCACTCAAAAAGACCATTGAAGAAAAGAATCTGCTCTTAAAGTCCAGTACGACCGTCTTTAAGGCCAATAGTATGGGCAATATGATGCGATCCGTAGCCCACGAGATTAATAATCCCCTAGGAGCCATTAGCCTCAATACCGAATTATTAGATCTAGAGATCAACGCCTTAAAAGATCAACTGCCAGCCAATACCCAGCAAAAGCTGGATGACTTAGTAAAAGCGATTTTGAGTGATGGCAAGCGTGCGGGTGGCGTAGTTACCCGCCTTCGAAAACTCTTTGTTTATGGTGAAGACAATTACGCCGTGTTTAATCTCTCGGATCTGGTGGGGGATATTACCCATATTCTACAGAATGAGCTTATTGAACACGACATTACCTTGAATGCACAAATTGTCCCCCACTGCGAAATGTATGGCGATAACGGCCAGATACAGATGGTGGTTTTGAACGCACTTAACAATGCTATTTATGCCATCAAAGAACAGGCCCTACCTAAAACCATCGAGCTCAAATTAAGTCAGACTGATGAGCAGATCTGTATTGAATGCCAAGATAATGGTCCAGGCTTTCCGGAGGACTTCATTCAGAAGGGTCCTGGCATTTTTCAGACTAGCAAGAAAGAGGGTATGGGGGTAGGTTTGTGGCTGAGTAAAACCATTGTTGAAAATCACCATGGAAGCCTAGAGATCCAAAACAATGTCAATGGTGGAGCAATGCTATTGATTCAACTACCTCAAGCCAAAGTCATGCAAAATAAGCCTGAGAATGAAAGATGATCACTTTTGAAATTGAACCCAATGAGAAATACACATGAGTGAAATTAAACATATTTATATTGTTGATGACGATGACTCCATGAGGGCTACCTTATTGCGGGCATTTGAAAAAACGGACTACCAAATTCATACTTTTGAGAATGCCCAGTTATTTCTGATGGCTAAGGTTGAACACTTCCCAGCTGTCATGTTGCTGGATATGAATATGCCCGGTCTTAAAGGGATCGATTTGCAAGCCGCACTTATCAATAACAAGTGGGATATCCCCATCATCTTTATTAGTGGAGATACTGAAAGAAAAGAAATCATTCAGGGTCTCAAGAACGGGGCGCATGACTTTTTGCTCAAGCCATTTCCCTTGGCTGACGTACTCAATGCGGTAGAAACTGCCTTCCAAGCGATTGCCAAAGATAAGCAGTATCTGGCTCAACGTAAGGAGGCAGTTAAACAATACGCCTCCCTAACTGAGCGCGAAAAAGAAGTATTTCATTTGTTGGCTCAGGGGCAGATGAGTAAAGATGTGGCAGTAGCGATGGGTATTACTCCAGCCACCGTCAAGATCTTTAAATCCAACATCTTCCGTAAATTTCAGATTGAGGCAGATGCCGAGTTAGTCAAGATAGCCCTTGAATACCGGCTTTTAGATACTTAAATCCCGCGTATCAAAAGTTATAGCTAGCACTGATCCAACCGCGAGGTTGGGTGGTTGTACCGTCGACGTTAACTGCTTGACCACTTTGGTTATAGAGGGGGTTCTTGCCAACCATCCAGGCGATGCTTGCATTGACGTTCCAGCCGCCTTCACTCCATCTCAACCCAAGGCCTGCACCCTTTAAGGAGTAAGTATTGCCGGCGTTGGTTTGACCTTGCCAGCCAGGATAAGTATTTTTATATTGCTGAACGGCGCCGTAATCAAAGAACGTGGACACTGTTAGGTTGGAGAGTGAAGGAAAGCGACGTGCTAACTCTAGGCTGGCTAATCCACCCTGCGATCCAGGACTTTGGGCCACTGGATATGCCCGAATTCCATAAGGACCACCTAAATAGAATTGCTCAGCAGAGTTCAGGTTGGCATTGGCAAGTTGCCCAGAAACATTCAAATTAATATTCGTTAAGCCATCTTCAGTGAGCACTTGGTTACGACTGCCGCTAAAAACCAGCTTGGCGAATGAGGAGGGTGTTTGGGATCCATACCCCGGGGCGCTAGTTGAGGATATCGATAGATTCCCGGAGACTATGGTGAAAGCACCACTGGTAGTGCCACCATATCCAAAGCCGTCATAGTGATTGCCTGACATCCCAAATGACTTGTTATTAATGGTGTAGGCACTAATCACGGCATTAGTAGAAATGTTTTTATTCGAATAGTCTTTGACATCGGCTGCCAAAGACATATTAGCATTGGTTGTCTCAGAGCGAATCAGCGGATAGGCAAGAGAGGCGCCGGTCGTCCAGGCGTTACCAAAGCCTCCGTTATAGGCGTAATTACTCACATTGCGGTAGTTCAAGTAGGTTGCCGCTAAACCCAGTCGTAATCCATCCGTTCCAACAGGTAATGAGTATGCTGCTTGAGCGTACTGGGACCCTTGCGAGGCGATGGCATTGAACCCAGCCTGATCTCCATAACCCCCTGGGTTATATAGATTGATCGCTGCAACTGCCTGGTTTGAGCCAGTGGTTCGGCTTCCGTAGTTATTCAGTTCACCACGGCCAGCCAGAATATTAGATTCCGCAAGATCCACCTTTAGGGCGGTCTCAGCATCGTTCTGCCCAGGCTCAAGTTGGCTGGTGATAATCACACCCGGAGTTTCTTTCAGAAGGATGAGTGAGCGCTGTAAGTTGTCTAGATTTAATGGCGCACCAATAGGATTTGCATTGGTAATGAAATCTGAGGCACGCTTGGTGCTATAGCGGGTTGGGCCACCCGGAGTATTAATTACTACGCTACTGAGTTTAGCCTCCGTTACTAAGATGGTGACATTGCCACCATCAATTTTCTGAGGGGGGAGAATCGCCTGAACTGTAAAACCATTTTCTCTGTACACAGCAATGACTGCATCACAAGCATCTTGTAATTTATCAAAGTTGGCGACTTTTCCAATCCAAGCTTTGAGTGCTTCTTGGACCTTCGCTTCAGGCAAAAGATTAACGCCTTGCAATGTGAAAGAGTTCACTGTGAAACGAATTTCACCAGTCTGCTCTGGCTCTAAAGAAGAGGGAGTTTTCTTTTCTACTTTAGGTAAGGGAAGGGGACTTGGAAGAGGTAATTGTGACTCTAAATTCTGTTGCAATGCACCGGCATCAACTTGAGCAAAAGATGAATTTGTAATTCCAAAAAGACTAAAAGTTAAGATACTTTTAAGTATATTTTTCTGAGCAATTTTTAAATTTTTACGGCTTATTTGCATAGGTAATTTATTCAGAAAAAACATATTTTTAAAAAAATTTGAGCAAATATTTATTGCTAACTTTTATACCATTCCAATTATTCTAATCGATTTAATTTTTGCTTGCACTACACTTTTTCAAAAATTAAATCGGATCAATTGATTATCTAAAAAATAACAAAAATCTTCTCGAATACGAATATAGAATCTTCCAGATATTTTCAAAAAAGTGATTAATAAATATTCAAAATATTGACTAAATTTAGATTAAATATTCATTAAAAAAATGATCCAAAAAGTGATCAAAAAAAGATGGAATTTAGCATCAGTTTTAAAGCTCCAAAATGGTCAAAAAAAAGACCAAAAATTGACTCATTTAACGGAGCCATTTTTTCACAATTTAGAGTAAATATTTTCAAAATATCTGAGAAATTTTTACTCATCTTTACCCAGTAATCGTAGAGAAAAAATACAGTAATTTAAGTCAAAAAGCATCCAAAAATAGGGCTCATTTTTAAGTATCATTTTGAACAAAAAATACTCTCAAAAATGTACCTAATTTGAGCACTATTTCTTAGATTCATTTTTGCTGCAAAACAGACCGTAAAAATTTTGTTGCGTAAAAAGTAATTCAAAACTTCCACCAATATTGAGCTTCATATCACCCAATGATGGGCTGAAATTTACCCTCTTTTTGACCCTATTCCAGGGGTTCGTTTTGGTGGCTAAAACCCCTTTTTTTCATAAATAGGGCTGCTTTTGCAGTTTCTTTAAAAAATTTGTTGTAAATGTGAACTGTCAGTACTGCACGGGCTAGAAGGCCACTTTGCCCAAATGTGGAGCATTCAGATCTGATTACCTAGCTATATAGCTAGTATCTATATGGCTAGTACGATATAGTACGCCTAGCCATATAGACATTGGCTTTAGGGCTAGGTAGTTCATTTTTTACGAAACAATTTAATTTTTGATTAGAAACATTTTCCTCCTCGTGTTGGCGATCATTTTTTCAAGCGTGCTTGAGAGAGGAATTTTCTTTGCCCAAAAATTCATCGATTCTTGTTCAGATTTCACACAGCGATTTGTAGTTGCAAAAAATTACACATTGCAATTCAAAAATTTCATCACTCAATTTTTTGATGCAATTTCATCCAATATAAAAATTGCAATCCAAGTCGCAAAAACGATTGCAAAAATTACACATCATTTTTTCCAAAAAACGACTACCAAATTTTGGAATATTTTCACCTTAAAAATTGATCACTTTTTGACACTAAATTTTGTCTTATATTTTGCGCAAAAAAATAGTCAAAAAATTACCTCTATCTTCTCTAAAAATTCTTTAATAAATTTAGTAGAACTCAACACAAAATTTGCGACTAAAAATGATCATCTAAATAGTGAGAAAAATTTATTTAAATTTGCTTCTAAAGCTTTGGGTGTTTTCAGTTACAAAAAATTAATTCAAAAACTTTCAGTAATTAATACATTCGTATCCCTTCCTAAAATTGCAATCCCCATTGTTGTATTTGCATTCGCTCAAACACAATTTGCAAATGCGCAAACAAATCCTTCACCACTTCCAACTGGTGGTGCAGTAGTCGCCGGAAAAGCCAATATCACCCAAAGTGGTTTGGTGATGAATATCAACCAAACTTCACAACGTGCAGTAGTGAACTGGGATTCTTTTAATGTTGGTAAGGGCGCTACTGTTAATTTTGTTCAGCCCAATTCCAGTGCGGTCACTTTGAACCGGGTTACTGGTAATACTGCTTCTGCAATTGATGGGGCAGTTCGTGCCAATGGCCAGGTTGTTCTGGTTAATCCTAATGGTGTTACTTTTGGCCGTGGCTCAGAAGTTAACGCTGCTGGCGTAGTAGCTTCTACGCTGAACATTAATGACAAAGACTTCATGGATGGCAAGTCCACCTATACCGGTAACGGTACTGGCAAGATCGTCAATGAGGGCAAGATCACTGCAACTGGCCTAAATGGCTATATCGCACTGTTAGCCCCCGAAGTTCAAAACCAAGGTGTCCTAGTAGCCAAGATGGGCGGCGCTAATAATACTGTCGCTTTGGCTGCGGGTCAGCAGATCACTTTATCTTTTAGAGGTGACCAACTTCTCTCAGTCTCTGTTGATGCTGGCGTAGTCAATGGCTTGATCGAGAACAAGAAGGCTGTCAAGACCGATGGCGGATACATCGTATTTGCTGCAGCTGCAGCAAATCAGTTGATGGCTTCGACCATCAATAATTCTGGTCGCATCTCTGCTTCTTCGATGGTCAGCAACGGTGGTGTGATTGAACTCGTGGCATCGAACATTAATCAAACTGGAAAAATTGCTGCTAACGGTGGAGTTGCTCCTGTAGCAGCAACAACAAATGCTGCAACTGCAGCAAATTCCCAAACTGCTAACTTGTCTGCAAATGGCGGACAAGTGACTTTGCAAGGTAACGCCATTGTTCTGGCTGAAGGTTCTTCAACTTCAGCTAAGGGTGCTGCAAACGGTGGAACTGTGAACGTTGGTACTACTGGTGTTACATACAGTTATGCTGCTGACGGAAGCAAAACTGGGGCAACCGCTAAAAACATCGCTCAGACAGTGAATGTCCAAAATGGTGCAGAAGTAGATGCGTCATCCATCACTAAGGGTAACGGTGGTCTGATCAATATTTGGTCAAACGTGAAAACAACTGTTGCCGGAACACTCAAAGCAATGGGTGGGGCTTTAGGTGGTAACGGTGGATTTATTGAAACCAGTTCTGTTGGTATCTTGGATATTGCCCAAAGTGCAGTTATTAATGTGACAGCAGCAATGGGCAAAGTCGGTAACTGGTTCTTAGACCCAGAAACGATGACAGTCAGCGCTAGTACTGCAGCTGCAGTTTCCAATGCTTTATCAACAGCAAACGTCACCATTGCGGTGCAAGGTGACTTGACTGTGGCATCTGGAGCGGTCATTGCACCAAGCTCAAACAGCACTGCGGGAACAGTTTTGACTCTGAACGCCAGTGGCTCATTAACCAATAATGGCTCGATTGGTGCAACGCAAAACGGTAGTATTGTGATCAACGCTACCTCCGTAACACTGTCAACTGGCAGTACAACAAGTGCTAATCAGATCACTGCAACTGCCCAAGCCATTACCGTAAATGGTGCAGTTTCTAGTACAGGTGGTAGCAGTGGATCAGTCAATTTACTGGCCAATGCCATCACTGTTGCGGGTAGCGTTTCAGCAAACGGAAGCACTTCTTCCTCAAGTTCCTCCTCAACTAGCACCAGTTTGAACACAGGTTCAGGCACAACTTCTGGCACCGGAACTGGATCGGGATCAGGTTCTGGAACAGGAACTGGTACCGGAACAACAGCAGGAACCACTGCCGCTAGCAGCACAAACAGCAAAAAAGACAAGACCCAAACTGGTGCAACTGCTGGTTCTACAACAGGTTCTACAACAGGATCTACTGGCAACAATGCCAGCTCAGCAGGTGGTACAGCTAGTGCAACTGTAGCCTCGAACAACAATCAAGCTGCCCAAAGAGTGGCTCCAACTGTCACCACTAGCGTCAGTGCAACTGCTCCTAATACCAATATTGTGACGATTAGTAACTTCAGTAATCGGGCATTAAGTGCCGCAATTAATACTGCAAGCACCAATTCTGCTGCTGGCCAAACCACCATTATTGAGGTGATGAGCAGTGCCCCAGCCATGTCTGGAACAGCAAATACAGGGGTAAATTCAGGCTCAATTTCAGCATCCCCGGTCATGGTTGTGACTGTTGGACCACAAGTTTCCAGCGCAAATTCCAGTACTTTGGCTAGCGCTTCTAGTAGCAATTTGGCCTCTGGCGGAACAGTCAATGTGACTGCCAATAGCAGCTTGACCACCACTTCAACTGCCACCATTAGTGCTGATGCAGCGACCAGTACTAGCTCAAATACCAGCACAAATAGTGCCCAAAACAGCACCCAAAATACCCAAGCTAATGCCGGTCAGGTGAACCTGAAAGTAGTAAACGGCAATGCTAATTTGGCTGGATTGGTTAGCGCCAGCGCTGTTACCGGAATAGCTGGAACTGTCAAAGTGGCAGCAAATGAGGTGTTCTCAACAGCCAGTTTGCTAGCCAACGGCACTACCGGCGGATCGATTTTTGTCGGGGCTTCAGCTGGTAATGCCAACCTCGGTGGCACGATTTCAGCATCAGGAACTAGTGGAAGTGGTGGCTCTATTAATGCCTCGGCTTCCCAAAATCTGACCTTAGTTGGCACAGTTGCCGCTAACGGAACCGATGGTGGCGTAATCAATTTGGCTGCCAATAACGGCAGTATTGCCCTAGTAAATAACGCAGTTCAGGCAAATGGCAGCAACGGCAGAGGAGGGGAGTTGTCCTTCACCGCTGCCAATGATGTCCAAGTCAATAGCGCCACAATTAGCGCAAACGGTCTAACCGATGGTGGATCACTCACCATGGTGACCCAATCTGGTGATGTCAACATCACTAGCGCCACAGTTCAGACAAACGGTAGTAATGGCCGTGGAGGCACCATTGGCATCTCCGGAACCAATGACACCTTGATCACCTCAAGCAGCATCACTGCAACAGGTTACAACCAAGGGGGCACAATCCGAATCGGCAATGATGCGACCAACGCTTCATTGCCGTTTTCTATTTATACGAGCATTGATGAAGCAAGCTCTATTAATGCCAGCCAAACATTTAATGCAGGAATTGGATCTGGTGGATTTATTGAGACATCAGGACATACCCTAAATACGCTTGCAGCAATAAAAGCGGGTAGTGGAGGTCAGTGGTTGTTAGACCCTCAAGCAATAAATATAACAACTTTAAGCACACCTTCGGGTTCTCAACTTAGTGTATCTGGCACAACCTATTCTTCTTCTGGAGCTAGATCTAATTTATATGTAACAACGCTTACTAATGCTCTAAACGCTGGAACATCAATTATTACTGTTACTACCACGAGCTCTGGAGCTGGTACTGACACTATTACTGTACAAACGCCAATTACTTGGACAACAGGTGCTACCCTAAATCTAACGACTAATAGCAGTAGCGGCCAGATTATTGTGAACCCGAGTTCTGCGATTTCAGGTGGATCAAGCTCGACATTGAATTTAACAGCAAACACAATTACCCTGAATTCAAGTGTTTCAGCAGGGACTGTTTCTCTTATTGCTTCAAGCGGGACTGCAGTTGCTCTTACAGTTGCATCCACAATGACGTTACCTACGGCTAATAGCTTTACAGGAACTACCTCTATTAGTAGTGGCGCTATCCTAACAGTCGCTAACTCAACTGCTTTGGGTAGCTCAGCAGTTACTGTAAGTAGCGGTGGAACTTTAGCTCTTTCTGGTGGTATTAGTATGAGCAATGCCTTAAGCTTAGTTGGCACTGGAGTGAGCTCAGCTGGCGCATTAGCCAATACGAGCGCTAACAATACTGCTTCTGGTGCCATTACCTTGGCAGGAAATACTTCTATTAATAGCGCTTCAGGTTCACTCACGTTGAGTAACACGATTGCTGATGGATCTAATGCTTACAACCTCATTATTAATGGTGGCAGTCAAACTGGTACGGTAATTTTAGGCGGTACTAATACCTATAACGGAACCACCACCGTCTCAAGTGGAACGCTGAGCGTCACCAACGCTGCTGCTATTAATACCGGTAGTGCTCTTACTGTTAATGGTGGTACTTTAGACATTAATGGCGTCACTTTAAACACGTTAACTACAACGCCTTCAATTCGTGGGGCGGGATCAACTGGTTTTGGCGCTATTACAGGAACCGGCACTTCGGCTTACTCTGGATCGCTTACATTCGCAGCGGCAACCAGCATTGGCGGCGCGGGCACGTTGACTTTAAGTGGCTCTATTGGCGGTGCTTTTGCTTTAACTAAATTAGGTGCTGGAACGCTGATCTTAGCGGGGAGCAATTCTTATAGTGGGACCACAATTAGTGCGGGTAATTTACAAATTAGTAGCGATGGTAACTTAGGCACGGTTCCCGGTAGCGCCGCTACGAACATAACCCTCAGTGGCGGTGAACTGCTCATATCTGGTCAAACTACGGCAGTTATCATCAATGCCAAGCGAAATATTTCTTTAAGTACCGGTGGCGGTGAAATCGCCAATGGCAACGCTACCTATAGCGCTACCATTGCCGGCATTATTTCTGGAACCACCGCGTTAACGGTTGGTGCGGACAATATCGGTACAGTTGTACTCTCTGGTGCGAATACTTATAGTGGTGGCACAACAGTGAATTCAAATGCCACAGGGGTTCTCCAAGCAGCAGTTGGAACTTCAGGCTCTATCACTAATGGCCCATTTGGCACTAGTACGGTCACAGCTAATGCAGGTACAGTTGATCTGGCTGGCTACTCTGTTGCAAATGCCTTTAGCTTAGGCGGCGGCTCCTTAATTACTAGTACGAGCAGTTCAACTGTTAGTGGAGCAGTCACTCTCACTGCTGCCAGTGGTTTGGGTGCTACTGCAGGCGCTGCTTCGTTATTAATTAGCGGCGCTATTAGTGGTAGTTCTGGTTTAACAATTAACGGCGGGTCAGGCCAAACTGGTGTGGTTACGTTCACTAATGCCAATGCTAGTTACAGTGGAGTTACAACTATCAGTGGCGGTGGGCTGCAGATTGGTAACGGCGGTACTACAGGCTCCTTAGGTTCAGGTGCTGTAACCAATAACGCCGTTCTCAGTTTTAACCATAGCGATAATATTTCTGTTGCCAACGTCATTAGTGGTCTCGGATCAGTAGCTCACAGTAGCAGTGGTACCAGTGGGGCTAGCGTTTCCCTAACACTATCCGGAGCCAATACTTATAGCGGTGCAACAAACGTGAATGGTAACTACGCAACTCTGAAAGCGGGTGTTGCTTCTGTTGCTGGAACAAGCGGCGCGTTTGGCCTCAATTCTGCTGTTAGTTTGAATGGCACCAACGATAGCTTAGATATCAGCACCAGTACTTATAGTACTCAAATTGGCTCTTTGGCAAATCAGTGGAATATCACTGGCACAAACGTCGCTCTAGGAAGTAATACGTTGACAATTGCCGGAACTGCAATTAACGCAACGTTTGCGGGAGTCATTGCTGGAACCGGTGGTTTTTCCATGAATGCCACCGGTACGCAAATTCTGTCGGGCTTAAACACTTATACCGGTATTACCACCATTACGAAGGGCACTTTAGCTGTTAACACAATATCCAGCGACGGCACCACAGCTAGTAGCTTAGGTAAAGCAACGGCAGTAGCAAATCTAGTTTTCAATGGCGGCACTTTGCAATATATCGGTGCAACCGCTTCAGTAACTCGACCATTTACCTTGACTGGCAATGGAACGATTGACGGCTCTGGTGTAGGTGCTTTAACTTGGGGTACGGCTACTTTAGCCTACGGTACGTCTGATCGAACTCTGACCTTGACTGGCAGTACCGCCGGTAATGTATTTACTCCTATCTTGGCTGACAACAAGCCTAGCGCTACCAATTACGTTACTAAGCTTGTAATGGCGGGAAGCGGAACATGGACTTTAGCTGGAGCGAATACTTATTCAGGTGGAACGACGATTAGTAATGGTGCTCTCTATATTAGTAGTGACGGTAATTTAGGAACAGCACCTGCCTCAGCAAGCACTAACATCACTCTGAGTAACCAAGGCGAGCTCCTCATTACAGGACAGAGCGCTGCGGTCACTATTGGGGCCACTCGTAGTATTTCGATTGGAACGGGTGGTGGCGAGATCGATAACGGAAATGCTACCTATGCTGCCACCATAGCCGGCGCAATTACAGGATCAGGAGCTTCATTATTTCTTGGTAGCGATAACAAAGGGGTATTAGCTCTCTCCTCAACATCGAATACCATTACGAACGTGACCGTTAATTCAGGGACTTTACGTTTAGCCTCATCAGCAACAACGACATTGGGTACAGGCGCTAACCTAAACTTAAATGGCTCAGCTATTTTTGATATAGGTGCCTCTGTAACCAGCGTAGCACTTGGCACTTTAACTATGACGAGTATTGGAGTTAATAGCCCATCGATTACCAATACCGGTGGAGTAAGTAGCTTATCTGTCAGTGGACTTAGTACTCTAGTCGGCTCAATTGCCACTAATGGTGCACAAACCTATACTGGTAATGCTACTATTGGCATTCCAAATTCATCAGCTATTGCAACCAGCTTGCTTTCTGCAAGTAATGCTGCGGTTACATTTAGTGGTACGGCCTATCTGAACGGTGATGTTACAACTTCAGGTAACCAGATTTATTCTAGTAATGTTGTTTTACAGTCCTATCCTGGCTCTGTAGCAAAAAGTAATGACTTTACACTGACAACAACGAGTGGTGGTGCAAATGGAACCGTTAGCATCACAGGTAGCGTTTCAACCTCAAGCATCAATGTATTGCAGTTCACAGGTGCGGGCGCCTATACCTATGACGGTTCCGCGTATACAGCTACAGCGTCTATAGATGCAAGAAACGTCATTTGGAACGGAACTACTTATAGCTGGACTCCAACGATCACGCAGACAGTTTCGGTCTTGGCTGTGGGTGGTGGTGGTGCGGGCGGTACGGCTTACGATAGAACTGGTGGTGGTGGCGGTGGTGGCGGTGTCGTTACCTCAACTGTTTCTGCAACTAGCGGAACTCCAATTACTGGTATTACTGTCGGTGCAGGTGGTACTGCAACTCTCTATAGCGTTGCAGCAGTTGCTTCAAATGCCGCTGGTAATGGTGGATCATCTACCTTCGGAAGCGTTACCGCGTATGGTGGCGGTCAGGGTGCGCAATCAGGAGTTACTACTCCGATTCAGCCTGATGGTGGAACCTTGTCAGGTACAACAGTTACTCCTCCCGCAAGCACTATTGCTAGTGGCGGTGGTGGATTCCACAATGCAGGTGCTGGATATGGCGCGCCTGGTCAAACCCAGGGTAATACTGTAGGAGCGCTTATTTCCGGAAATGGTGGCAATGGTTTTGATGGCAATTTAAGTCCAGCAAACTGGACAGCCGGTGGTGGCGGTGGCGCTGGAGGTCCCGCAAATAATGGTGGACCACAATCCGGTGGTAGTGGCGGTATGGGTATCGCGAGCACACTGACTGGATCTCTTACGAATTATGGTGGTGGTGGTGGTGGTGGAGCAATGACGCAAAACTATGCTACTGCTGCAGCAACTGCCACCGGCGGAACAGCTAGCTATGGTGGTGGTGCTGGTGGTGGCGCAAACGGTGTAGCTGGCACAGCTAATACCGGCGGTGGTGGCGGCGGCGGCGGAAGTAATGCCAATCCTAATTCGACACCTGCGGTTGCGCAGAGCGCAGGAACTGGTGGTAATGGTGGATCAGGTTTAGTTGCAGTTACTTCCGCAGGCACTTCATCGGATACCTATTCTTTAACCATTGCTAGTGGTACTGGTGCTGTAAGCCTTGGCACAGTAAGTGGTTTATCTAGCTTGAATATCTCTAGTGCATCGGCTACAACTACTTTAAATGGAAACGTTACTACTACAGGTACTCAAACCTATGCTGGTCCTGTGACCTTGGGCGCAAGCGTTTCCCTCACAACCACTAATAGTGCAATTAGTATGGGTACTATTACTGGCGCCTCTAAAAACCTTACCACTTCATCCGGCAGCGGCAATCAATCTTTCGCTGGTGGTTCTGGTATCGGCACTCTTTCTCTAAGCACTACTGGGACAGCTAGTCAGAGCGGGGCAATTACCGCCACCAATGCTCTCTTTATTGGTGCAGGCACGTTTACCTTTAATACTTCAGCGAACTCGATTGGCACTATTGCATCTGGAGCCTCTATCGGCTCTATAGCCGTCCTTAATAGTGGCGCTTTAACAATAGGGTCTATTACTAGCGGTTCTACATATTCCGGTTTAAGTAGCACTGGAACAATTTCGATCACCACCAATTCTGGTGACCTTACGGTGGCTAATAACATTGCCACCACAAATACTTCATCATCAGCGGTTGTTTTAAATGCAGGGACCTCAACATCTGCTGGCACTTCAACTGGTGGAAATATTATCTGGAGCGGATCGCCAACTCCAACCCTAACAACAGGCACTAGTGGACGCGCCATTCTTTATAGTGGATCGGTATCTGGTAGCACTGGTGTTACCGCATTAATTGTTTCTGCAAGCAATAACTTCCGTTACAACAGTGATGAAACTACATCAAATTACACATTAGCATTGGGCAGTTCAGGTAAATATGCGATTTATCGCGAGCAACCAACCTTAACGATTACAGCTAACAATCCTTCAAGTATTACCTATGGGACAGCTGCACCCTCATATACAACTACCGTTTCAGGATTAGTTAACGGGGATACAAGTTCACAAGCATTGAGCACTGTAGCAATAGTTGCAGTGGGTGGTACTAGTTCTTCATCTGGAAATCTCACTGCAGGCTCTCACACCCTCACTCCTTCAGGAGCCGTGGGGCAACTTGGCTATGCTATTGGTTATACAACTGGTTCGCTTACGGTTAATCAGAAAGCCTTAACAGCAGCGATTGCTGCTGGTTCTAATACATATGGCTCAGCAGTCACCGTTGGTGCTGCTAGCTTTAGTAACGCTGTAGTGGGTGATACCGTCACAGCAAGTACGG
>NZ_JACVOZ010000005.1 GCF_018882125.1 Polynucleobacter sp. AP-Melu-500A-A1 | reverse complement strand
ACAAATTTGAGCTTTTCATCCATCTTCGTACTTTCATTCCACGGCATAGAGTGGTCCCTCCTATGCCAAAAACTGTAAAGTATGTGTCCGGTATAAAGTGTTAACTATGTGTCGAGTCGTACAAAGGCCATTACCCATCGGTAGTGGCCTTTTTCTTTGGCGGATAGAATTAAGCCATGATTAAATTTTGGAACTTTGTCTTTTTTCAGGTTGGCTGGTTTGCTTGTGTTCTGGGTGCGGCTCATCAACAGGTCGTTTGGGCAGTCTTGGGCTCCTTGGCTTATATTGCTTTCCATATTTGGCGATGCCCCAACTCTCAGCAGGAGTTCAGCCTACTAGCTAAGGTGCTTCTTTATGGAATCACAACCGATACCCTGATCATGTATTTAGGTCTTATAGATTTCCAGGATGCCTGGCCTTCGCCACTGGTATCGCCTGCGTGGATGTGGGCACTCTGGCTTTTAGTCGCTAGCACCCTCAATAGCTCTTTGTCTTGGTTGCGTAAAAACCCCATTTTAGGTTCGGTTCTAGGGGCCATTTGTGGTCCTTTGTCTTATGAGGCGGGTATTCGATTGGGCGCTGCAAATTGGGGTTCTGGAGCTCAAATTGTGGGTATTTGCCTCATTAGCTTGGTCTGGGCAATCGCCATTCCCCTCTTTTTCTACTGGGATCAGACCCCAATCGAGGGTGTCTTAGGAAAAAATCTGTAAATTCCTTAAAAAAGTCGCTTGCAAATACTACTGTTTTTATATACAGTAACTTCTAAGTTGTCAGACAGTGAATAAAACTTCGGGAAAAAGCCCAATACATAGCGAAAAGGAATCAAAAAATGGCCTTGGATGAGAAAAGAAAATCAGCCTCCTCAGAATTTGAGGGAATGAGCGGAGACAAGCAAAAAGCATTAACAGCAGCCTTAGCCCAGATTGAGAAGCAATTTGGTAAGGGTTCAATCATGAGATTGGGCGATGCTGAAATCAATCAAGATATTCAAGTCGTCTCGAGTGGTTCACTCGGTTTGGATATCGCACTGGGCGTTGGCGGTTTAGCGCGTGGTCGCGTCATTGAGATTTACGGTCCAGAGTCATCCGGAAAAACAACACTCACTTTGCATGCCATTGCAGAGATGCAAAAGTTAGGTGGTACATGCGCCTTTATTGATGCTGAGCATGCTTTGGATGTTCAGTACGCATCACGCCTTGGTGTAGATGTAAACAACTTACTCATTTCTCAACCAGATACTGGTGAGCAAGCTTTAGAAATTGCTGACGCTTTAGTACGCTCAGGCTCCATTGATTTAATCGTCATTGACTCAGTTGCTGCTTTGGTTCCTAGGGCTGAGATTGAGGGCGACATGGGCGATTCATTACCAGGCTTGCAAGCCCGTTTGATGAGCCAAGCTTTGCGCAAACTTACTGGCGCTATCAAGCGTACTAATACAACAGTTATCTTCATTAACCAAATTCGTATGAAGATTGGTGTGATGTTTGGTTCTCCAGAAACTACTACTGGTGGTAATGCTCTGAAGTTTTATGCCTCTATGCGCTTGGATATCCGCCGTATTGGTAGCATCAAGAAGGGCGATGAAGTTGTGGGTAACGAAACCCGCGTAAAGGTTGTAAAGAACAAAGTATCTCCTCCATTCCGCGAAGCTATTTTCGACATCATGTATGGTGCCGGAATTTCTCGTGAAGGTGAAATTATCGATATGGGTGTAGAAGCCGATCTCGTTGAAAAGTCAGGCTCTTGGTATAGCTATAACGGTGATCGCATTGGTCAGGGTAAAGACAATGTGCGCGAGTTCTTAAAAGAGAACCCAGCAATCGCTAAAGATATCGAGGCGAAAATACGTGAGAAGTTAGGTGTCAAAACGGGCTCAGCCGTAGTTACCGATGTACTGAGTGAAGAAGAGGAAGTTGAATAGTTCGATGTCAGAACTAACCAGTAAAGCAAAAAAAGGCGCTAAACAAAGCCCGAGTCTCAAAGCTCGGGCTTTGCGCCTTTTGTCTTTACGAGAATACAGTCGTAAAAGTCTGGCAGCAAAGCTGGCCGAGTCTAACGCAAGATGGGGCAAGCTAGCGAAGAGTGAGTCCGAGGCTGACCTTGAGATCTCTCCCCTTAAAGCTAGCCCTCTCGATATAGAGGCTATTTTGGACGACTTTGAGGCACGAGGCTGGCTCTCAGATGAGCGTTTTGCAGAGGCTTTAGTACGCCGACGTAGCGAGCGTTACGGAACCCGCAAGATCCAAGATGAGCTTGAAAGGGCGGGCGTAGATTCTGGTAAATCAGCTCAGCTCCTGAAAACCCTCAAAGAGACCGAATATCAACGTGCCTATGAGCTGTGGTTCAGAAAGTTTGGCGCATTAGCTAAAGAACAAAAGGAGCGCGCTAGGCAATATCGCTTCCTGGCTTCTAAGGGTTTTAGTTCTGACGTAGTCTCGAAGGTTATTGGCGGCCAGCGCCAAGATTAGGGCAATTACGGATCGGGAATCTGGGTTTGACGCGTTGCAGCATGCTAGACTTATAGAGTCGGTCAAGCCGTTCGCATTTATTCAAAATTGGCTAATTTAGCTATTTTTCAGAGTAGGTATGAGATTCAGGCGACATCGGTTTTACTAATCCTCATCGCTTGCAAATAAAGATACCGTTTCGGAGTAATTATGAAAATTCACGAGTACCAAGGCAAAGAACTTCTTCGCCAATTCAATGTGCCTGTTCCAAACGGCATCCCTGCATTTAGTGTTGATGAGGCAATGAAGGCTGCTGAAAAACTGGGTGGCCCAGTTTGGGTAGTTAAAGCACAGATTCATGCAGGTGGTCGCGGTAAAGGCGGTGGCGTGAAATTAGCTCGCAGCATGGACGAAGTGAAGAAATACGCTTCTGAAATCTTGGGCATGCAACTCAAAACGCATCAAACTGGACCAGAAGGTCAAAAAGTAAATCGCCTCTTAATCGAAGATGGCGCAGACATCAAAAAAGAGTACTACTTCAGTATCGTGACAGACCGTGCGACACAAAAAAATGTGATCATGGCTTCAAGTGAAGGTGGTATGGATATTGAGGAAGTTGCAGAATCTCATCCAGAAAAAATTATCAAGGTATTTGTTGATCCATTAGTTGGTTTGACAGATGCAGACTGCGATATTGTTGCAAAAGGTATTGGCGTACCTGATGCCTCTATTCCAATGGCACGTGACGTGTTTAAGAATTTGTACAAGACCTACTGGGATACCGATGCTTCCTTGGTAGAGATCAACCCATTAATCCTTGAAGGTAATGGCAAGATCAAGGCTCTTGACGCTAAATTTAACTTTGATCCAAATGCATTATTCCGTCATCCAGAAATCGTTGCGTACCGCGATGAAGATGAAGAAGATCCTGCTGAAATCGAAGCCTCTAAGTTTGACCTTGCTTACATCTCTTTAGATGGCAATATTGGTTGCTTGGTAAACGGCGCTGGTTTGGCGATGGCAACGATGGACACTATTAAGTTATTCGGTGGTGAGCCCGCAAACTTCTTGGACGTTGGTGGTGGCGCTACAGCTGAGAAAGTGACCGAAGCATTTAAGATCATGCTCAAGAACAAGAGCGTTGAAGCTATTTTGGTGAACATCTTCGGCGGCATTATGCGTTGCGACGTGATTGCTGATGGTGTGGTTACCGCATGTAAAGCAGTAAACCTGACTGTACCTTTGGTTGTGCGTATGAAGGGTACAAACGAAGAGCTCGGTAAGAAGATTCTTGTCGACTCCGGTTTGCCAATTATTAGCGCTGATTCAATGGCTGAAGCTGCTACCAAGGTAGTTGCTGCTGTTGCCAAAAACAAATAATCCAGGAATTTCAATATGTCTATTTTGATCAATAAAAACACCAAAGTCATTACTCAAGGTATTACTGGTAAGACTGGTCAGTTCCATACAGAAAAATGTCAGGAATACGCAAACGGTAAGAATTGTTTCGTCGCTGGCGTAAATCCTAAAAAAGCAGGCGAATCCATTTTTAATATTCCTATTTTTGGAACCGTTAAAGAAGCTGCTCAGCAAACTGGCGCAACAACTTCCGTTATTTATGTTCCGCCTCCAGGCGCGGCGGCAGCAATTTGGGAAGCCGTTGAAGCTGACCTTGATTTTGTGATCTGTATTACTGAAGGTATTCCAGTGCGCGATATGCTTGAAGTGCGCAACAAGATGAAAGCTAAAGAAGCGGCCGGTGGTAAGAAAACTTTATTGCTTGGCCCTAATTGCCCCGGAATTATTACGCCTGACGAAATCAAGATCGGCATCATGCCTGGCCATATTCATAAGAAGGGTCGTATTGGTGTGGTTAGCCGCTCTGGTACTTTGACTTATGAAGCGGTAGGTCAATTAACAGCTATCGGCTTAGGTCAATCCACAGCAGTTGGTATCGGTGGTGATCCAATCAATGGCTTAAAGCACATCGACATCATGAGAATGTTCAACGACGATCCAGAAACAGATGCTGTCATCATGATCGGCGAAATCGGTGGACCAGATGAGGCAGAAGCTGCTCGTTGGTGTAAAGATAATATGAAAAAGCCGGTAGTGGGCTTTATTGCTGGTGTTACAGCGCCTCCTGGAAAGCGTATGGGTCATGCAGGCGCCTTGATTTCTGGTGGTGCTGATACTGCGGATGCCAAACTTGCCGTAATGGAAGAGTGTGGCTTTAAGGTAACAAAGAACCCATCTGAAATGGCTGCTTTATTGAAAGCCATGTTGTAATAGCGCAAGAAAAAAAGAGTGCTGATTAATCAGCACTCTTTTTGTAGTAATTAGTAGTTAAAACATAAAAAAACGTAGGAGACATAATGGATTTTTCAGCATTTTCTGGGCCAGCATTCTGGGCGGCCTTACTTTCAATTATTGTTGCGAATATTTTGCTATCAGGTGATAACGCTGTGGTGATTGCATTGGCATCACGCAATTTGCCTCCCGCTCAACAAAAGAAAGCTATTTTCTGGGGTAGTGCTGCCGCAATTATTTTGCGTGTGGTATTAACTGTGACCGCTGTTCAGTTATTGACCTTGCCATACCTCAAGATCATTGGTGCAATTTTGCTTTTATATATTGGTGTTCAGTTATTGGCCGATAGTGGTGAAGATGAAGAAATGCATGGCCACCAAAATATTTGGGGTGCTATTCGGACAATCTTGGTCGCTGACTTAGTCATGAGTTTGGATAACGTGTTGGCTGTTGCTGCCGCCGCGCAAAAAGGCCCAGAAGAAACGCGTTTAGCATTACTCATCATTGGTCTAGGACTCTCTATTCCATTGATCATTTTTGGTAGCACCATGCTTCTCAAAATTATGGATCGTTTCCCCATCATTATTACTTTGGGTGCAGGCTTATTAGGTTTATTGGCTGGCGGTATGTTGGTTGAAGATCCAGCGATTCGTGAATCTATCCAGGGTGCCATGGAAGATGCTCACATGATCTTTGAAGGTATCGGAGTAGCCATTGTGTTGTTGGTGGGTACCTACCTTAAGAAAAAGAATGCCAAAAAAGAAGCTGTTTAAAACAGCAATCTGATTAGTAATAAACCAGAAAAGCCAGCCTCTAAAGCTGGCTTTTCTGACATCGGGCCCCCTATAAATGAAGAGGTATAGACTGGAGAATGAGGTATTTCGACTCAGGAGCCAGAAGATATGCATAGTGGAAATCAGGAAGTGAATCAACAAGAGCAAAAATCAGAAGCAGGCTTTACCTTGATTGAGGTGATGGTGGTAGTTGCCATTATTGGTATCTTGGTTGCTGTAGCAGTGCCTCAATATCAAGACTACATTGCCAGAAGTCGCGTAGTTGAGGGTATGAATTTATCCTCTAGTGCCAAGTTATCTGTCACAGAGGCTTTTGCCAGTCGTGGAACAGTTCCTATGGATGAGGCGACCTATGGCTCATTTACCTTTACACCAACACGTAGTGTGAAGTTAATTGAAATCACCCCATCAGGTGCAATCGCAATTGATTTTCAAAATAGCGTCGCCCCAGAAGGAAAAAATACTCTGCATTTAATTCCGACCAATGATCCGGATGCCAATGTACCTAAGTCGATTGACTTATCTAAGCCAGAGGGTTCAACTTGGTCCGGTGGATGGACTTGTCGTTCAATGCAGACTAATCTGATTTCTCAGTTATTGCCATCTGAGTGCAGAATTGGTAAATGATGGTAGATTTCACTTACTAGAATTTGAGGATTATTCGCTGTAGAATAAAACCATCTAGGCTAATGGCCTGGCAATAAAAGAGCGGGGTATTACATGAGTAACAAAATCATTTCCATCATTGCGATAGTTTTAGTGTTATTTGTTCTCATCAGCGTTGTGGCAAGAGGCTTTTGTGAGCCTGCTAAAGATGACACTGCAAGTACGATTACTTCTTATGTTGAGAAAAATATTCCAAAGCCTGCAGGCCTCGATGTCTCTAATATGCGAATGACTTGGATCCTACTGTTTTCAAAGTTCTGCGGTAATGGCGCTGCTAATCAGCAGTTTTAAATTTGGCAATCTATCTCAGTATCCAGTAGATCAAAGTAGTAACTAAGTTGGCCGTATTCAATTGGGGAAACATATTTTTGTTTCCCCAAGCTTCTCCATCTCACTGGTTGGGAGAAATTCGGGCCATCATAGACAAAGGTATGAAACTCTCCGTTCTCACCACAGGCATCTACGCCTGCTGGCAAGCTGGCAATAAATTGAGCGTCAAACTCAAGCCCAACAAAAGACTCATCTAAAAAACGGCCATCCACACAAGTCACTCTTGCTTTAAAGCCTGCATTTAGGAACTCATTTACCAATGAGACTCGGTTTTCATTCCAAAGCGGTAGAAGGGCGCTCATATTAGCTAATGTGCAGACCTTCTCCTCCCATTCGCGATGAGGAATTAAGTCAATATCTCCAAAGATTGCCTGCGTAATACCATCTGCATGAAGTTGCTCAAGCTTGCTAATGAAATCTCGTTCGTAGTCTTGCCAAGAGGCAGATATGAACTCATTGTGTATACCCAAGGCCTCTCCCTGGGCAAGTATGAGTGCTTTACTGACTCCATGTGAGCGAGTTTTGAGCCCTGATTCATCAAGAGCTGTGAGAAGGTGGGTGATATTCATTCCCAGCTTTTGGGCGCGCCACAAAGCCAGACAAGAATCTTTGCCCCCGCTCCATGATGCCATTGCTTTGCTATTCATAAGTTTGATTATAGGATCGCGCTTAGCTTTATAGTCTATAGGTAATCTGCAAAATAGAGCAGTTATTGCAGCTAAAAATAATGACAACAAATCAATATAGAGATACCTTCTTAGATATTGCCAAAGGCTTGGCGATCATCCTGGTTATCGTTGGCCATGTAATTCAGGGTAGCTCTGAGAATTTTGATGATCTTCTGTGGTTCAGGGTCATTTACTCCTTTCATATGCCCTTATTTGTCTTTCTATCGGGTGCAGTAGCTGCGATAGCTTTTCAATCGGACAGTGTGCAGCATGGAATAAAGGCTAACCTTCAGCAGGCTAAAACAAAAATAGCTAAAGCTGCAGTTCGTTTATTACTACCATTTATCGCCTGGTGTGTCATCAACCAGTTGATTTATCACCATAGTGATAATGTGATGTCTGCTTTAATTCTGGCATTTAGGCGTCCTGATACTGCGCTCTGGTTTCTTTTGGCGATTTTCTATTGCATCGTTCTGGCAGCACTTTTTAATATCTTTTTCTCGGTGATTTATGAGCTATCTACAAGAGGGAGATTAAAAGAAGCTACTAAATGGATTTGTGATGGCCGTGTACAAATCGTTTTGATGATATTGATTTGGTGGGCTATACGAGAACATACCCCTCGCGGTGCAGGTCTTAGTTTGATAAGGCCATACTTTATTTACTATGTACTTGGTATTGGTTTTTATAAATATCTTTATCTCAAGATATCAACTTGGAAATATTTACCAGCATGGATTATCTTTATTGCACTCATTCCATTTTGGTCTAGAACCGCTGCTGACAATATTGATGGAGTGACATGGATCCCGCTGGCGCTGAGCTATTTTTACGCTGGTTTAGTTGCTCTTAGTGGCTCTTTTTTAATTCTTGGGATAGCTAAATGGATTTCAGAAACTAATATCAAGCTAATAAAGAACTTCTTGATTCTTTGCGGACAACTCTCTCTTGGTATTTATGCAATTCATTATTTCTTTTTGGCTTATTCGCCTAAGGTGATTGCACCGCTGCTCATGAGTGTAGGGATAGCCTATGGCATTAATAGGATTCCAGGATTTAGGACCTTATTGTTGGGGGAGAGATAACGCTAAAGTTAACTTCTCACCTAAAGCTGTAGAATTAAAAATTATGAAAAAATATTTTTTAAAATTCTCTAATAATTAATGGTTTATTTAATAATTTTTTTAAATATATTCCGATTTATAGGGTTAGAAAATTCCCCCCCAGGATTCTACGTTGACGAAGCTGCGGGAGCGGTGCAAGCAATTTGTATTTGGGAGGGCGGCACAGATTTCTACGGCAACTTTCTTCCACTATTTTCCCCTGGGGTAAGTGATGCCTTTTACACGCCTGCGTATTTGTATGGGGCTGCTTTATGGAGTGGAATTTTTGGAAATTCAATTTATGCTTTCAGGGCATTTATAGTTTTTATAAGCTGCTCAACCACTCTAGTATTTTATCTTTGGGTAAAAAATATATCGACCAGGAAAGTAGCATTATTTGCAGCTCTGTCAGCAAGTATTATGCCGTGGTCTTTTCATTTTTCGCGAATTGCTTGGGATCCCCCAGTTGGCATATTTTTTTTAGTAGCCGCGTTATGGGCTTGCTATCAATTTAGAAGGCCTACACTAATTGCATTATTATTTTCAATAGCTGCATATTCGTATTCTCCATTACGTATTTCAATACCAATCCTACTAATCTTTTTACCTGGCATTGGAAAAAGAGAAAAAATTCTTATTTCTATTTGGGGCTTGGTATTTGCTATACCGCTATTAATGCAGATGCAGATTCCGGAATTTTCTGCACGTTCAGAATTATTAGCTTTATGGGGAAATTACCCTTCAAATCAATATAATTCATTAAGTGCATGGGAATTAATTATTGTTGGCTTTAAGCAATTCTTTTCGCACTTAAATATTCAATTTTTATTTTTAAGTGGTGATCAAAATATTAGACATTCAATTCAGTATTTTGGGGAATTGAGTTGGCTGGATTTATTCGCAATAATTGTGGGTATTATTTTTATTTTTAATGCTCTGATTAGGAATAAATATAACTTTTTCTCCTCGCAGGAGAAAAAAATTCTTTTAATCGCACTATTAGGTATAGCAGCAAATATCCTCCCGGCGGCCTTAGCCAATCAAGGTGCACCACATGCACTCAGATCTATTGGGTGTTGGCCATTCTATGCACTCTTAACTGGTTGTATTCTAGATATTTTAGGAAGATGGATATCGTCAAAGGTTGTGAGCATAATTGCTTATGCCATAAGTTTGATTTTTTTTAGTTTATTTAGCTGGAAGTATTTTATTGAATACCCAAGGACTGCTAA
This sequence comes from Polynucleobacter sp. AP-Melu-500A-A1, assembly GCF_018882125.1. GTDB lineage: Bacteria > Pseudomonadota > Gammaproteobacteria > Burkholderiales > Burkholderiaceae > Polynucleobacter. The sequence continues at coordinate 143,690 of NZ_JACVOZ010000005.1, read as the reverse complement.
TAAAAACTTTTTATTAGATTCGACAAAAATTAATCAAGCCTATGAATTAATTACAAATCAAAAAATGCTCTGTAAGGATGTTCCAAAAGACGAGAAGCCAAAATTACCTAATGAACTTCTGAAGATTAAATTAAATAAGCCAATTTTATTTGCATCTAAAGATTATGGTGCTGAGCATTTCTTAGGCATCAATTGGGAGGCTCAAGAATCCTGGGGTATATGGTCTAAGCCAGATGGTGCAACATTAAATTTTTTTAATGTGCCTAAAAATTCTAAATCTATTACATTGTCTCTTAGGGCTTTAATTTCCCCAATTCATCCAAGACAGTTTATAGAAATTCGTGCAAACGGTGGTGAGCCTCAATCATTTACTTTGGAACGCTTTGATTCTAATAATATAGAGTTCAATCTTAACGGTTTAAAAGTGGACCCAGAACAAAAGCTTGAAATTCAGTTTTTTTCTAAAAATGCAATTTCCCCAATTGATGCAGGAATTTCAAAGGATGATGATCGGTTGTTGGGTATTGGACTAGTGTCTGCAACATTCAAATAAATTTTAAGGATAGCCTTTTCAATATTGTGAGGCCTTTAGGAACAAGCCACCTTAATTTATTTCTGAAATAACGCTGATATAAGACCGATTGAGATTATTCTTTCATCCTCCCCTAAACCCAATTCTTTGGGGCTTTTAGGTGTTGAGAATTTAAATACAAGATCTATGTAACCTTTTGAGATTATTTGAGGAGTGATTGGAATCATCACTTCATTGCCCTCAAATTTCTTAAGAGTAATAGCCCTGAGATAATTTCCATTTTCATAAATTTGTATTATCTGAGACGGGTTTAAACTATTAACGAATGCCCTTGTTAATAGTTTAATATGCTTAGGCGTATCCCTTGTTGGGATGGGAATGGTTATTCGTGCTTCTGACCCAATGCTCCATACTCCCCAACCTTCAATAATGGGGGACCATCCATCTATCAAGAAGGAATTTGAGAATCTAGTGTTATCCGAAAATACAATCGGGTACCCTAAATGAGTTGTAGGTCCATAAACTCCCTTAGTGCCAATAGGACAATCAAGGCATTTCTTCCAGTTGGGGGCTATGACATTAAATCCATCAATTTTGGCTAATAAATCTCGATTGGGGTCTAGCTTAGTTACGTACCTCGGGAGTTCATAGTCACTCAGAATATATAGAGAATTACTTATTAGGGAGCTGCTACGGAAATGGTTAACCATTTCTTGGACTTTTGCCATATTCACTCGCGCAAATACTGCAGCGCTTGAGTCCATATTATTCATGAGGGCGTAACGACTAAATACTCTCCAATTTTCTTCTTGAGTATTGTTACCATCATTAATAAGAAGTATTTTTTGATATTTTTTTGATGCCACTTTCCAAAAGTGATCTTTTAGAGGCAACTCTGTTAAGGATTGGTTGTGGGAGTTTATTCGTTGGTGGAGTGGTATCCAGCCTACGCTAGTATCAATAACTTGAACAAAGCTAGCGGTGATGATTATTAGAAGTGCACTTTTGCTAGTGTAAGTTTTTGAAATAATTGCTAATGAGCCAATGATAATTACATAAAGTATTGGCCAAAACATTCGATCTGATGCACGGAGACTATTGCAAAAAGTAAGTATTAGTTTTGGTAGATTAAAATGAAATGAAAGTGACCCAATATTTATATAGTTTGTAATTGCAAATATTAAAAATGCAATAAATAGTAAGATCAAAAAAATATTCTTACGAAGAATCGGCTTAATTGCACTCCAAGTAGAGGGAGTTTTATAAAGTGCAAATATTATTATTATGTAAATTCCCAGCCCGGGGAATTGAAATCTATTTCCCAGGGCATTTACTCCGGGAATGGGTGGCAAAATATATGACCAGCCTGTTCCATTGAAAAATGATAGGAGGTTCATGGACCAGGTTCCATAACCCCAATCTCCTGCACTAGCCGTAGGTATTGTGAAGTAACCGGCTTGCCACATTGTTAGTACAACAGTGAGTATACAAATCAATGCCTGTTTCAATGCCCCCGCATATGAGATTGCTTTTTTAAAGATAAGTGAGTCTAGTAGCCCTGCACTCCAAATGCATATGACAAAGAATAATAAATAAAAGTGTATTAAAGTGGATATAAAAATCAATAAACCCCAATAAAGGGTTTTATTTTTTGATACAGAGGTGAAGTTCAAATAGAATGCCGCCAATATAGTAAATTGCGCAATTAAACCTGCGTGCATTCCGATCCGATCTAGCATAATCGGGATAAATAAAAAACAAGTTGTCGCAAAAATCCTAAATACTATTGATGGATTAAATAGGCTTGCTAATAACCACCCAAAGTAGCCTTGTAATAAAAAGCAAATTAAGGTCCACCATCCAAAATATTGAAATGAGTATGGTAGTACGTTGGAAAATGGTTTTAGCAGTATTGCAAGAAGAGTTACTGAGTCTGAGTAAACAATTGATGATGCGACATCAAGGCCATATTTTGGATTTAGGCCTAGCGGGAAATTCCAGTCACTAAATCGATAAAATGACCATCCCATGTACCCCATCAGAGGGTCATTATCTATTTCTAGCCAACCCAAATATTCTGGATCTAGTACTCTTGGACCGACTATCAATAAAAATGCACTAATGCCAAGAATTATAGGCATCAAAAATATTTTTTTTGTGTGAATTAGTTCCATGTGGCCCGACAGAAAAATGACTCTAAGATGCTTTGCATAAGTATCTATTTAAGGAATTTTGACAAATATTTTCCGACGAAATCACTTCCGTCATTGCTTAAATGGCCATCATTTAGCCAGTAGAACTCTTCAGATCGTTTTTTGGATGCATGAAATGGTTCGGTCAGGTCGTAATAATGTACATTCTTTGCATTAAGATAGTCTCTTAAGCCACCATAAAAATTCGTATTTCCATGATGTAGTTTTGGAGGAATGAGAATCATAACCAGTTCGTAATGATTTTTCTTGGCATCATTGATCCATAAGTCAAGGGCAACCCGATTTTTTTTGCTTACCTCTGCAGTGGCATATCCCTTATCTTTCTCATAGCTGACACCTTCGCTGATACCATAAATAGTGGCAAGTTCTATCCCTTTAACTTGTTTAACACCTATCTTGAAAAGATTCCATACCAGAGAGTGCCCATCTAGCCAAGCATCCATTTGAACTTTTAAACTTTGTGTCTTAGGATTTAATCCCGCAAGAATGTCTTGCTTGATTTTGACCATATCTCGGGGTACGAGCTGAAATTGGCCGGCATCAAATTTATAAGTATCTACCGCATACCCCTCTATAACAGTGGTATGCGGGTATGCGTAATCATTGGCTACATCATTCTCATAAAAAGTAAGAATGACTCGCTTTGGAGGGTGCCCAATAAGTTTAATGGTGCGTTGAAATTTTTCAAATTGATGACTTTGTCCAGAATGAATAATTCCGCACTTAACAGTAAATCGGCCGCTTAATTTTTCATATGTAGAAGGAATATTTTGTTCATAGTTCCCATAGCCCCAAGCAAAAGAATCGCCCGCAAAATAATCATAGGATTTAGCTGCCTTAATTTCAGCTAGGGCGTGGTGATCAAAGCATCCAATGTCGTTAGAGAAAATAGAAAAACTGCCATCAGCCATATTGAATGTGACTTGAGCAATATTTTTTGCTATATCAAATCCCATTACTGGGTCAGCAATATTGTATCCTCGCGGGAAGTAATGAATGGCTTCTTTTAGTCTTTCTTGGGATCGATTCTTTTTGTAGGCCGGAACTAGGCTAATACCTTGACTCGGTGAGACTAAGTAAGCTATTAGATCGACTGCAATGAGAGTGCTGATAACTGCTACAAAAATGATTACGCAGTTTTTTACTATTTTTTTAAAAGCCAACATGAAAACTGATTATTTGAAATTATGCAGATAGTTTAGCGCTAGCCATTAGGCAGCCTTCCACTCCCCACTCTTTCCCCCACTCTTTTCTAAGAGCTTGACATCTCCCATCACCATGCCTCTGTCTGCTGCTTTGCAGATATCGTAGATTGTTAGGAGGGCAACTTGAACTGCGGTGAGTGCTTCCATTTCAACACCGGTTGGTCCTGTGGTTTCTGCTCTGACTTGGCAGGAAATACTGCTTTCTACTTTATTTAGTTGAAATTCTAAGCTGACGTGGGTAAGTGCTAGGGGGTGACAGAGGGGGATGAGATCTGCTGTTCTTTTGGAAGCTTGTATTCCAGCAATTCTGGCAATTCCTAAGACATCACCCTTTTTATGGTTTCCCGCCTCTACCATTTCAAAGGTTGTGGGGAGCATGGAGATCTTGCCTGTAGCCACAGCAACTCTATGGGTATTGGGCTTATCACCTACGTTTACCATATGCGCTTGGCCGCTTTGATCAAAATGAGTTAGTTTGTTCATGGGATAAGTTTTACCATATAGGGATGCAAGTGATAAAGCCTGTTTGCAAAATCTCCTTTATACGACGTTTGGTGGCCATCCAATTGATGTTGGCTATCGCTTTTTCTGGTGTTTCCCCAGCTTTTGCTGCTGGACCCATTTCCTCTTCTGCTGTTCCTGCCGGAGATGTATCAGTCCAGGGTGATTCAGCTGCTTTGCAAAATATTGGCCGGGCCATGCAATCTCCTGATGCTCGTCCAACCAATGCACCATCACGCAATGGCACCCAAAGCCAGCCTAATTTAGTACTACCGGATATGGGTGATCCAGGTGGGGATGCCTTAAGCCGAATTGATGAACGTAGGTATGGCGAGATGATCATGCGCCAGATTCGTCCGGATACGGATTATTCCAATGACTGGCCCATCTACGATTACCTCAATCAAATGGAGCGTCGTTTATTACAAGCGGCTAAGAAGTTAGGACTGGGTGGTGCTAATGAACAGGGAAGTGGGGCTTATAACTTTGAAGTCTTCGCAGTAAAAGACAGCTCGATTAATGCATTTGCATTACCGGGTGGATTTATTGGCTTTCATACGGGGCTGCTTGTGAGTGCAGAGTCTGACTCTGAAGTTGCCTCCGTCATGGGTCATGAAACCGGCCACGTATTACAGCGTCACTTAGCGCGTCAAATGGATAAGCAGGCAACCAATACGATGCTTGCTATTGCCGGCATGGTACTGGGCGCTCTGGCAATGTCTCGTAATCCTTCTGCTGGCGCCGGCTTGATGCAAGGTGGTCAAGCCTTGGCAGTGAGTAATCAATTGTCTTATTCAAGAGATGCCGAGCGTGAAGCAGATCGCATTGGCTTTCAGATACTGGATGCTAGTGGTTACGATGTAAATGGCGCCCCTGGTTTTTTCCAGCGATTACAAAAAATCACCGGCATTATGGATAGAGGTGTTCCAGGCTATGTCAGAACTCACCCACTGACAACAGATCGTATTGCAGAAATGCAAGATCGGGTACGTATGGTTCCTGCCCGAAATGTTCCCACTGGCGTTGAGTTTTATTTTGTCAAAGCCCGCGCACGACTTGAGCAAGCTGGATCATCTAGCGGTCTCTATGATTTACGCAATACTTTTGAAAGCCTGAGTAAGCAAGCCCCTATTGGCAAGCAGATGGAAGGCACATACGGTCTTGCTTTGATTGCGCAGCGCCAAGGAAAAATAGATCAAGCAGAAGCCTATTTGCAACAAGCAAAAAAATTAGCTCAGGCTGCAAGTGCCCCAGGCTCGCCCATTCTGAGACAAAGTTTGTCGCTCGACATTACTTCTTCTGAACTGGCTCTTGCCAAAGGGAAGAGTGAAGAGGCTTTGCAGATTGCCCAGGCGACTCTCAATGCTTATCCCCAGTCCTACGCCGCTGGTGTAGCTATGATTAATGCTGAATTAAAGCTAGGCAAAACTAATGATGCGATTAATTGGCTCAAGGCAAGAACCAGGGCTCAGCCTAATGAGGTGATTTGGTGGTCGCTGTTATCTAATTCTTATGATCAAGCTAAAAATGTACCTCTGCGGCATTACGCCCTCGGTGAAAAGTACGCCTTGGAGGGTGCCTGGCCTTCAGCCATTGAGCAGCTCAAGATTGCGAGAGCTAGCGGCGGTGCTGACTTTTATCAGGGCTCGAGTATTGACTCTCGTTTACGCGAAATGCAAAGACAATATCAAGAAGAGCTCAAAGAGCAGGGCAAAAATAGGCCTGGATAGTTGTATTGTTAAGCGCTAGGCTTGGCAATATAGTGAAATCGCGTAGCCAATTCTGATGAATGAATTGGATCTAAAGGCAGTTGCTTGCCGTGCCAATTCCAGGAGCCCCCAAAACTACATGCCTCTTCACGAAGCGATGCCAGCTCTGAAAAAAGATCTAAATCGTGATCATGTAAGAGGGCGACGCTTTCACTTGCTTGGATAGAAAATTTACCTCGATCACTATCCTCATAAATAGTTTGAGTAACTTTGCCGACAATATAAATATTGCCATTTTCATCGCTGAGTGCCGCAGTGGGCTCAAGTGAATTCTGACATTGCGTCAGTAGTTGTGTGCCTTGATCACTTGGGATGATTCGTACTACCCAGGGAGTTGCATCTAGCGTAATAAAAACACGCTGAGGACCATTCTGGAAAAAGAATCTCCCATGCGAATCTCGTGCATAGTTTCTGGAGATAAATTCCTTGAGCGCTTGATGGACAATGACTTGGCCGAGTAAATGATGTTGCTGGGTAAATTCATCACGCATACGCCATTGACCGCGGCGATCTAAGGCTAGCCAGCCATAGCAATCCCGAACATTGGGCCACTTAACCAGTGAGCGAAGGACTTGCTCATCCATTGCGGGAGCGTTTTAAGTGGGAAGTATTAATGCAGGCCGTGCGGAGTTGACGGCGCATCAAAAGTATCTTCAGTAGAGCGGCTCGCGTGCAGATGTGCAATACGCCATCCTTGGCTGTCCTGTAATAAGACTAAAGTGATGTTCAGAAAAAACTCCGCTTCAATTTGATCCGCCTTAAGATGCACTGCTTCGGTAGTGTCATAAATTGCAGCACCCAAAATCGTATGACTAATACAAGCAATCGGCTCTAAAAACAAAGGCTGTTTAGAGAGGAGTCTTTCTAAGCCTTGACGAATCTCAGCATGACCACTTAGACGATGACCTTCTGGCAGAACACAGGTAATGGAGTCATCATCAAGCCAGATATCTAAAGCCCCCTGAACATCACGATGTTTGAGAGCATCGCGCCATGCATCAACGACATCATCAGCATTATGAAAAAGTCTGGCAAGTTTTGTCATGGGTAGGATTTTGGTTTGGGATGACTTTGGAATAAATTTGATGAACTACTGCAATGTATTGAGTGTAGCTAAAACTTGTTGCGGAAGAATGTCTTTTAAGCACTTTAAGTGACCTAGAGGGCACTCTCTTTTGTGGCAAGGGCTACAAGGCAGGTCTAGCCAAATGACTTTGGCCCTATCTGACAAAGGCGGGGTATGGGCTGGATCACTAGAGCCAAAGACGGCCACTTGAGGAGCCCTCAAGGCAGCGGCGATATGCATCAAGCCAGAATCATTGCTGACAACGGCTTTGCTCATCCCAATTAAGGCAATGGCCTCATCTAAAGAAGTGCTGCCACACCAGTTATGAATATTTGAATTCTGATTTCCTTGAGGACTAATCTCATTAGCAAGATTTAGATCACCTTGGCTACCAATCAAGATGATGTGATTATTGGGATTAGCTTTGATTAAATCTTGAGCAAGTGTTGCAAAGTGTTCTGTGGGCCAGCGTTTGCTAGGGCCATATTCAGCACCAGGGCAAAAGACATAAATGGAGTCAGTAATGTTGGCGCTTTGTAGTTTGCTTTGAATAGATTGCTTTGCGCTGGTCGATACATTTAAACGCGGTGGTGGTGTATCGCTATAAACCTGTCGACTCTCGGCTTGCTCTTCATCATTCAAAAGGGCGCTCAATGCAAGATAGTGCTGCACCATCGGTGGCCGATTGATCTTGCTTGGATTATCTAGCGCAATATTAATCAGACCAAAACGCATTTCACCACGGTAAGCAATGCGAAGCGGAATATTAGCTAACCAAGGAATGAGTGCCGACTTAAAGCTGTTTGGCAATACAAAGCATGCTTGGTATTTCTGTTTTTCAATTTGCTTTGCAAGCTGCTTGCGTAAACTCCACTGCAACTGTTTATGCTCGAACTTCGCTTCGATCACTTCGTTGACTTCAGAGCAAGCACGATATATGGGGGCCACCCAAGTGCTGGCAAGAACATCGATTGTGGAGTCCGGATAAAGCCCTTTGATGCTTGCCAATAAAGGCTGGGTCATCACGGCATCCCCAATCCAGTTTGGGGCAATGATCAGAATACCTGGCATGGGTTGTATACCGACTCAGCGCTCCATTTTTGATCTGGAGCGCCGCTCTGGTTTAGTGTCCGTGTGGCTCTGTGCCAGGAATCAGCTTGTACTCTGCGCCGCAATAAGGACACTTAGCTTCACCCGTTTCAGTAATATCCAAAAACACGCGAGGATGTGAGTTCCATGCTGGCGTCTTATTGGTAGGGCAATGCAATGGTAGATCTTTACCATCTACCATTAGTACTTGAGCTTGAGTCATATTCTGATTCCTGAGTACTTAAATATTACTTGACGTAGGTAAGCCACGATTTGTATTTATCGTTTCTGCCGTAAACCGCATCAAAGAAGGTCTTCTGAATTTTCTCTGTAATTGGGCCACGCTTACCGTCACCAATCGTGCGGTCATCGAGCTCACGAATTGGAGTTACTTCAGCAGCAGTACCAGTAAAGAATGCTTCATCAGCAGAATAGATCTCATCACGAGTAATGCGCTTCTCACGCAACTCAAGACCAAGGTCTTTCACGATATCAATAATGGAGTCACGCGTAATGCCATCTAAACAAGAAGCTAAGTCTGGTGTGTACACAATGCCATCACTCACCATGAAGACATTTTCGCCAGAACCTTCAGAAACATAACCTTCAGTATCCAGAAGCAGTGCTTCGTCGTAACCGTTAGCAGTTACTTCTTGATTCGCCAAAATCGAGTTGATGTAGTAACCAGATGCTTTTGCGCGCACTAGGGAGGAGTTCACAAAGTGGCGGGTAAAGGAGGAGGTCTTGACGCGAATCCCTTTATTAATGCCATCTTCACCCAAGTAAGCACCCCATTCCCAAGCGGCCACTGCCGTATGGATGGTGTTGCCTTTAGGGGAGATGCCCAGCTTTTCGGAGCCAATAAAGATGATCGGGCGGATATAGCAAGCTTCTAGCTTATTGCTGTTGACCACATCAATAATCGCCTTAGTGATCACTTCCTGGCTGTAAGGCATGTTCATTTGGAAGATCTTGGTGCCATTGAACAGGCGTTTAACGTGCTCCGGGAGTCGGAAAATGGCTGTGCCTTGGGGGGTTTTATAGGCACGAATGCCCTCAAAAACGCCCATTCCGTAGTGAAGGCTATGGGTCAGCACATGAATATTGGCCTCACGCCAAGGAACTAGCTTCCCATCGGACCAAATAAAACCATCGCGGTCGGACATCGACATTTTCTCTACCTTTTTAGTATCTATTGAATTGGGTAAATCTGGGGCGCCCAGCCAGCCGGTTTTAGGCCTCTAGCTCAGAATGCGTCCAAGCCACTATTGTAGAGCAGGCAGGCTAATTTATTGTGAGGATCCTTTGGGGTCGCTGCCCCGAAACATTTAGAATGGAGTACTCAGAAGAATCTACCCAAAACCCCTTAATTACCTTATTTTTGCCAAAAAACATGCCGGAATCATTATTTAAAGTTAAGCGTTTAAGTGAATTGGCCCAATCAGGCCTTTTAAAGGGAAAACGGGTGTTGATTCGTGCTGACCTCAACGTTCCGCAAGATGATGCAGGCAATATTACTGAGGACACCCGTATTCGGGCTTCTATGCCAGCCGTGCAAATGTGTTTGGATGCTGGCGCTGCTGTGATGGTGACATCCCATTTAGGTCGTCCAATAGAAGGTCAATTTAAGCCAGAAGATAGCTTGGCTCCAGTGGCTGATCGCATTGCTACTTTGCTCAATCGCAAAGTACCCCTGATTAGTAATTGGGTTGATGGTGACTTTGAAGTCAATCCTGGCGAATTAGTTCTTTTAGAAAATTGTCGCTTGAATGTAGGTGAGAAGAAAAATAGTGATGAGCTAGCAAAAAAGATTGCTGCTCTGTGTGACGTGTATGTGAACGATGCATTTGGAACGGCGCATCGTGCAGAAGCGACTACTTATGGCGTAGCAAAATTTGCACCAGTAGCTTGTGCAGGCCCTTTGATGGCTGCTGAGCTCGATGCATTGAGTCGTGCACTCGCAAACCCAAAGCGCCCGCTGGTGGCGATTGTGGCAGGCTCCAAGGTTTCTTCTAAGTTGACCATTCTGAAAGCCTTGGCTGATAAAGTCGATGAGCTGATTGTGGGTGGCGGTATTGCGAATACTTTTATGCTCGCTAAGGGATTGCCGATTGGTAAATCTTTAGCTGAGCCCGACTTGGTAAATGAAGCAATAGAAATTATGGAAATCATGGAAAAGCGCGGCGCGCATGTTCCTATTCCTGAGGACGTAGTCGTTGCTAATGAACTCTCACCTTTAGCTCGTGCCAATCGGGTGTCTGCTGACCAAGTTGCTGAAGATGACATGATTTTGGACATAGGTCCTAAAACAGCAGCACGTCTATCCACGATGTTGGCTCATGCCGGCACGATTGTTTGGAATGGCCCTTTAGGTGTTTTTGAGATTGATCAATTTGGTGGCGGTACCAAAATGTTGGCTGCAGCCATTGCCCATTCTCCTGCGTTCTCTATCGCCGGTGGCGGCGATACATTGGCAGCCATTGCTAAATACGGTATTGAAAATCAAGTGGATTACATCTCAACTGGTGGTGGCGCTTTCTTGGAATTCCTTGAAGGTAAAACCCTGCCAGCCTTTGCAGTATTAGCCGAAAGAGCGAAAGACTAAATATGCTTCGAGCAACCAAAATTATTGCAACTCTAGGGCCCGCATCTGAAAAGCCAGAAGTGCTTCGTGACATGATTCGCGCAGGCGTCGATGTCGTGCGCATGAACTTTTCGCATGGCACTATTGCTGATCACAAAGCACGTCACGATTTAGTGCGTAGTATTTCTGCTGAAGTAGGTAAAGAAGTCGGCATCATGGCTGACCTTCAAGGTCCAAAAATTCGCGTTGGCAAATTTGCAGATAGCAAAATTATGCTTAAAGAAGGTGCGCAATTTATTTTGGATGTGAATTGTCAATTAGGTAACCAAGAGCGCGTTGGTCTTGATTACAAAGAATTGCCTAGCGATGTTAAATCGGGCGATCGTCTTTTATTGAATGATGGATTGGTTGTATTGCGTGTTGAAAGCGTTAAAGGTGGAGAGATTTACACCAGTGTAGAACAAGGCGGTCCTTTATCAAATAACAAAGGAATTAACCGTGCAGGTGGTGGATTGACAGCGCCTGCTCTGACTGAAAAAGATATTACCGATTTAGATGCGGCCATTGCGATGGGCGTGGATTTCCTGGCAATTAGCTTTCCTAAGGACGGCGCTGACATGGCCTATGCTCGTCAGTTGGCTGATGCTGCTAGCGCTAAGTATGGCGTTGGTAAAGTGCGCACCATTGCCAAGGTAGAGCGTGCAGAAGCTATTGAACCAGAAGCGCTGAAAAGTATCATTGCTGAAAGTGACGGCATCATGGTTGCGCGTGGTGACTTAGCGATTGAAGTGGGCAACCCAGCAGTTCCTGCTTTACAAAAACGCATGATTAAGTGGGCACTCGAGGCTGACAAATTTACGATCACGGCAACCCAGATGATGGAATCGATGATTAATGCACCAGTACCAACACGTGCTGAAGTGAGTGATGTGGCCAATGCCGTACTAGATGGCACTGATGCGGTGATGCTCTCTGCAGAGTCTGCAGCAGGGATGTATCCAGTGCAAACGATTAAAGCAATGGCGGAGATTTGTGTCGCAGCTGAAAAATCGGATCGTGTGAAATTAGATACTGATTTCTTGGATCAAACCTTTACGCGGATCGATCAAACGATTGCCTTGGGCGCCTTATTTACGGCGCACCATTTGAATGCCAATGCGATTGCGGCCCTGACAGACTCAGGCTCTACCCCAATTTGGATGAGTCGTCACAATATTCATGTGCCGATCTTTGCCCTTACCTCTAAGATTGCAACCCAGCGGGCTTTAAGCACTTATCGCAACGTCACCCCGATTGGCTTGGACTACACCAAAGATCGTGATACTGCTTTGCAAGAAGTCGAGGCCTGTCTTAAGAAGGCGGGCGCGGTCCAAAAAGGCGATACCGTTGTGTTGACTTCAGGCGAGCCGATGGGAGAACCCGGCGGTACCAATACTCTCAAGATTATTCATGTGAAGTAATGGCATTCATTTATCTATTTAATTAACGTATTCAAATTTATTAAGAGAACATCATGGCTTTAGTATCTTTACGACAACTCTTGGATCATGCTGCTGAAAACGGTTATGGCCTGCCAGCTTTTAACGTCAATAACTTAGAGCAAGTAACTGCGATTATGGAAGCTGCGAATGAAGCAGATTCTCCAGTCATCATGCAAGCATCTGCTGGCGCACGCAAGTATGCGGGCGAACCCTTCTTACGCCATTTGATTTCTGCAGCGGTTGAGGCTTATCCACACATCCCAGTTGTGATGCATCAAGACCACGGCCAAAGTCCAGCAGTGTGTATGGCAGCGATCAAGAGCGGCTTTACCAGCGTCATGATGGATGGCTCATTAGAAGCGGATGGCAAATCGGTTGCCAGCTATGAATACAACGTGGACGTTTCCAAAGAGGTAGTGAAGTTTTCTCATTCCATTGGCGTCACGGTTGAAGCAGAGCTCGGTGTATTGGGTTCACTAGAAACCATGAAGGGTGATAAAGAAGATGGTCATGGTGCTGATGGCACGATGACCCGCGAACAGTTATTGACCAATGTTGAGCAAGCGGCTGACTTTGTCAGAGCTACCCAATGCGATGCATTAGCGATTGCGATTGGTACTAGCCATGGCGCATACAAGTTCAGTAAAAAGCCGACAGGCGATATTTTGGCAATCGACCGTATTAAAGAAATTCATGCGCGTATTCCAAATACCCACTTGGTAATGCATGGCTCCTCTAGCGTTCCTCAAGAGTTACTTGCTGAGATCCGCCAATTTGGTGGTGATATGAAAGAAACATACGGCGTACCAGTTGAAGAGATTCAAGAAGGCATTAAGAATGGCGTACGCAAGATTAATATCGACACTGATATTCGTTTAGCAATGACGGGTGCTATTCGTCGCTACTTCATTGAGAACCCAAGCAAGTTTGATCCACGGGATTATTTAAAGCCAGCCCGCGAAGCGGCTAAAAGAGTGTGTATTGCCCGCTTTGAAGCCTTTGGTTCTGCTGGTCAAGCATCCAAAATTAAACCTATCTCATTAGAAAAAATGGCAGAGCTATACAAGAGCGGTAAGTTAGCTCAGATCGTGAAGTGAGTTAACAATGCCTGCTTTGTACGCCACCACTATTAAGTCATTGCCTTTGCTTTCCAAAGGTAAGGTGCGTGATGTCTACGCGCTGGATGATGATAAGCTGCTCATGATTACTACCGATCGCTTATCTGCATTTGATGTGGTGATGGGCGAGCCCATTCCTGAGAAGGGTGTTGTGCTCAATCAGATGGCGAACTTTTGGTTTAATAAGCTGGGAGCAGTGATTCCAAATCATTTAACCGGTATTGATCCAGCAACAGTAGTGACTGCTGATGAAGTAGCTCAAGTGACTGGTCGTGCAGTGGTAGCTAAACGTCTCAAACCTATCTTAGTTGAAGCAGTAGTGCGCGGATATTTGGCTGGTAGCGGCTGGAAAGATTACAAAGAGACTGGTAAGGTTTGTGGCATTGCTTTACCTGAAGGCTTGGAGAACGCCCAGAAATTACCTGAACCCATTTTTACTCCTGCGGCCAAGGCTGAAGTTGGTGAGCATGATGAAAACATCTCTTTTGAAAAAGTGATCGAGCTCATCGGTGAAACATTAGCGAAGCAAATTCGGGAAGTGAGCATCCGTTTGTATAAGGAAGCTTCTGAATATGCAGCCACTCGCGGAATTATCATTGCCGATACCAAGTTTGAGTTCGGTCTTGATGACGCAGGCCAGCTAGTCTTGATGGATGAGATTCTCACGGCAGACTCTTCCCGCTTTTGGCCAGCGGAAACCTATTATGTGGGTGCCAACCCACCTTCCTATGACAAGCAATTTGTTCGTGATTGGTTAGAAACAGCGATGGTTAATGGCAAGTTATGGCCAAAAACAGCACCTGCACCCCAATTACCGGCTGAAGTCATTGAAAAAACCGCTCAAAAGTACCGTGAAGCCTTAACGAGACTGACTCAGGGATAATAGAGCCCTAAACATATTAGGTATTCGGAGAGCTGCATGAGTAAGAAGCCAATAGTCGGAATAGTGATGGGTTCCAATTCAGATTGGGAAACAATGCAGCACGCCGCCCAAATGCTTGAGCAATTTGGTATTGCTCATGAAGCACAAGTACTTTCTGCGCACCGTATGCCAGACGACATGTTTGAGTATGCAGAAAAAGCGCAAGCTAGCGGATTACAAGCCATTATTGCTGGCGCAGGTGGAGCAGCACATTTACCAGGCATGCTCGCCTCTAAAACGATTGTTCCAGTATATGGGGTTCCAGTTGCCAGTAAATATTTACGTGGTGAAGATTCTTTATATTCAATTGTGCAAATGCCTAAAGGTATTCCGGTGGCTACCTTTGCTATTGGTGAGGCTGGTGCAGCGAATGCAGCGTTACATGTCATAGCGGGTCTTGCCTTGCATGATGCAGATTTAGCTAAACGTTTAGAAGAGTTCCGCGTCAAGCAGTCCGATGCCGCACGCTCAATGAATTTGCCGGGATATTAATTACATGGCAGATCGTTTAGAACCCATTTTACCGGGTTCGTATTTAGGAATTTTAGGTGGTGGTCAATTAGGACGCATGTTCACTCAGGCGGCTCAATCCATGGGTTACAAGGTCTGCGTTTTGGACCCTGATGCCCAAAGTCCTGCAGGCTCTATTGCTGAAAAATTTATTCATGCTGACTACACAAACTCTGCTGCCCTTAAAGAGATGGCTTCCCTATGCGCATCGGTTAGTACCGAATTTGAAAATGTTCCTGCCCAGGCTTTAGATGAGCTGGAATCTTTGGGTGTGTTTGTGGCACCCCGCAGCAGCTGTGTTTCTTTGACACAAAATCGAATTGCTGAGAAAAATTTCCTCGCAAGCTGGAAGTCAGAAACTAATATTGGGCCAGCGCCAAACTTTGTCATCGAACATGATGCTGATGTGGCACATGTCCCTGCAGACTTATTCCCCGGCATTTTGAAAACTGCACGCATGGGTTATGACGGTAAAGGTCAAATCACGGTGTATACCGAAACTGATCTCACTAATGCTTGGGCTGAACTGGGTAAAGTGCCTTGCGTATTAGAAAAGCGCATGGATTTGGATTTCGAAGTCTCTGCATTAGTAGTGCGTGGCTATGACGATGCTGTGGCTATATATCCGATTGCGCAAAACGTTCATCGCGATGGTATTTTGCATATATCGACAGTGCCCGCTCCATCGCTAAAGCCTATTCAAGAGAAAAAAATTATTGCGGCTGCTAAAACCCTGATTCGTAAAATTGATTATGTAGGCGTTCTTTGTATCGAGTTTTTTGTGCTGAAGAATGACGACATCATTGCCAATGAAATCGCGCCACGCCCCCATAATTCGGGTCACTACACTATCGATGCATGTGTCAGCAGTCAGTTTGAACAGCAAGTCAGAAGTATGGCGCGCTTGCCATTAGGTGATACTCGTCAACTGGCTCCCGTATCGATGCTGAACCTTTTAGGTGATCTTTGGTTTCAAGGGAATAGTGATCAAGCTCAAGAGCCCGCCTGGGATAAAGTATTGGCGCATCCTGATGTGAAGTTACACCTCTACGGCAAGTCTGAACCGCGAAGAGGGAGAAAGATGGGTCACATTAATTGTTTGGGCGAGAACTTAAGTGAAGCTCGTCAACATTGCTCAGCAGTTGCTACTGAATTAGGTATCGAGCCCTAGAAATGTCTACTGACAAATCGGACAGTACGCCACTGCGATCTTCTGCAGTGATCAATGAAGCAGTCCAATCCTTGCGTGAGGGCGGTTTAGTCGCCTTTCCAACGGAGACAGTCTATGGCTTAGGGGCAGATGCAAGAAACCCCGAGGCTATTAAAAAAATCTATGCCGCTAAAGGTAGACCATCTAATCATCCTCTAATTGTTCATCTGGCAGCGCCTGATAAATATGATGTTGCCAAAATTGATTGGGCAGCATTACTCAGCCCTTGGGTGCGTGATTTATCTGAAGATGCATTACTGCTAGTGAATACCTTTTGGCCAGGACCTCTTACGCTCGTCTTTAAAAAAGATAAGAGTGTTTTAAATGAACTCACTGGTGGCCAAGATACCGTCGCCATTCGTGCACCAGCGCATCCTATTGCCCAAGAGTTGCTTCGTAAATTTAAGGGTGGGGTAGTAGCGCCCTCTGCTAATCGTTTTGGCAAAGTCTCGCCAACCAGCGCAGCGGATGTCCGCAATGAATTTGAGGGCATGTTAGATCTGATGGTCTTAGATGGTGGTGATTGTGATGTTGGTATTGAATCCACCATCATTGATGTGTCTTCGGGTGATAAAGCCATTCTTCTGAGGCCTGGGGTGATCACTCCTAGTGAAATCCTAGCTAAAACCGGTATCAAGGTGTATCAGCCAGGGGAAGTTCACAAGCATGAAGCAGAAGCGCTGCCAAAAGTCTCCGGAAGTCTGCTGGCCCATTACGCGCCGACAACTCCTTTGCGTCTTTACTCGCCTGGCAGAGTCTTAGATGCTTTGAGCGAATTTCCAGATATTAAATCGCGTGTAGCAGTAGCAGTGTTCGATTCAGAAACATCGCTTGTTTTAGAGGATCACCCTTCAATTGATGTTGAAGAGGTGATTGTTTCTAGTAATAGCAGTGCTTTTGCTAGTCGCCTTTATCGTTCTTTGCGGGACTTAGATCAACAGGGTTGGGATCTTATTTTGTTCCCCGAGCCGCCTGCTGGTGAAGAGTGGGATGGGGTTAGAGATCGACTTCAGCGTGCTTGTTTTGGTTCCGGACCATCTTCCAGTAACCACGACAGCAATTGATCGTGCGCCTCTAGGCCTCTCCAAGCGTTGGGATGGTTGATAAAGGAAGTAACGGCGTATAACTTTCCAGATTTACTTAATACATAACCAGAGATTGCCCTAACATCGGCAAGTGAGCCTGTCTTTATGCGAACTTCTGGTTTCTTTTTCAGATGCAAAAATTTACGTAGTTGTGTCATGAGACGATTTCTCATCGTGCCATCAGTGCCAGCTAGTGGCAGACTGTTATAAAACACTTCAGACACAGGTAAATTACGAGCCAGTAATAGCAGTTGATTCAATTGCCCAGCAGAGATCGCCTCATTGCGTGATAAGCCTGAGCCATTCTCAATCACCATCCCCGGAAAATCTAAGCCCATTTGCTTGAGCCAAGTTTGAATCACCAACTCACCATTAGCAGTCGTTGCAGGCTTCCCCATTTTCTCCAGGGCCAAGGTGAGTAACAGTTGTCGGGCCATGACATTGTTGGAATATTTATTAATGTCTTGCACATCATCAGATAGATTAATACCTTCAAACTGCAGTAAGTTTCTAGCGCTCCAGGGAACGCTAGCACTCTTGCCGATGGGCGCTTGAGCCCACGTGCCTCCTGCTTGCTCCCATGCAGCAGCAAAACCCTGAGTCAAAAAGGTATTGGCATCTAAGGCAACGACGTTGTAATAGACGCCTTTACAAGCGCTTGGAAATGCTCCTGAAAATTGGGCAATGAGAAATTGATCTGTCTTAGAGGCATTCCCTGTATTAGCGCCACCCCCCTCTGGATCTAAGTTAAAGCGAATATTACTTTTCCAGTTATCGCAGGGCCTATTGACTAACTGCATTTGATTATCGATTTGCAGTTGTGACATCGCTGGGGAATAGCTAATGTCTATGAAATCTGCCGTACGAGATTTACCCAGCTGAAACGAGAGTGTTCTAAAGGCATAGAGCAATGGATCTGGCGGAACGTTATAAGCGCGGAGAGATTCACCATCGATCGTGTTGTGTTCCATGACACTAGGCGCATATGCGCTACGATCAAAAAATAAATTACCATCAATCTTCTGAATACCCAGTCCTTGTAAGGCTTTCATGAGCTTAGCCAATTCTTCTGGCACTAACTTAGGATCGCCCGTCCCTTGTAAATAGAGATTGCCTTTAAGTACTCCCTGACGAATCACTCCATCAGTGTAGATATTGGTACGCCAACGATATTGAGGCCCTAAGATATCTAAGCCGCTGAGGGTCGTAATGAGCTTCATGGTGGAGGCTGGATTCATGGGATCGTTTGAGCGCCAATCCAGAATATTTTTAGCAACCGCTTTGCCGTCACGAGGGGTT
Source organism: Polynucleobacter sp. AP-Melu-500A-A1 (assembly GCF_018882125.1). GTDB lineage: Bacteria > Pseudomonadota > Gammaproteobacteria > Burkholderiales > Burkholderiaceae > Polynucleobacter. Next base: position 125,106 of record NZ_JACVOZ010000005.1, on the reverse strand, counting down.
TCTATCTCAACAACAGAAATGCTGACAGCATCTTTGGGAATTTGGTTGCGCTCTAAGCTTGTGGCAACAGCCTGAGGAATGGTAGCTGCAGGAGATATATTTGCACAAAGTCCCAGTCCAAGACCAGTCCAAAGAATGGCCATGAATAATGTAGGTGGGCGCCAATAGTGCTCTTGCATTCCCAATAGGATAAACCTTACAGGGAAAGCATTGGGCCTTATGCCAAATTGTGATACCTCGTTTGGTAAGCCTCTAATATCTGATTTTGCTCTGCTAATAGTTTCTGAAAGGCAGTAATTCTTGCGGGTAGTGGACCATCTTTTTCTAATTGCAGGCAATATTCAGTGAAGTTTTTAGCCTGAAGGAGTTGGGCACCCCCTTTCACTTTATGAACCAGGCTTTTGAAGCCAGATTCATCAGGAGTATGGGTATTAAGAACCTCAAGAGTCTCATCATGAACTCGTCTAATTTCTTCGAGGAGGATCAATATCTGCTTAGGATCATTTTGTAAGAGATTGTCAAAAGCATCAAAGGAATATTCTTCTGAAGGGGTAGCCTCTACAGACTTAAAGTAGCGAGAAAGCTCATTTTCAAGTGTCATTAAGCTGAGCGGTTTAATCAAGACACCATTCATACCCGCAGCTAAGAACTGATGACGAGAATCCAGTGCGTAAATATCTGCTGTTACGCCAATAATGATGAGTTCACTATAGCCACTAGCGCGAAGATGTTTGGCTAACTCAGAGCCTTGCATACCAGGAATAGATTGATCGGTCAGCATTAAATCAAAGTGATGTTTAGCAATAGATTCGAGTGCAAGGTGGGCATTCTCACAGACACTAACCTCAATACCAAGTGCTTGTAATTGCAATGAAATAATTTGACGACTGGCTGGGTGATCTTCCACCACTAAGGCACGCAAGGTACGGTATTGAAATTTCGGTTTTTTAGAAACAAGCTTTCTAGTAATTGAGGCCTCTTCGCTAAAGGCGCTTCTGCTGGCAGCAATACTGGTGCGAGGAAGAGCTACTGAAAAATGGACATTGCTACCAAATCCAGGCGCACTCTCAAAGAAGAGTTGGCTATTCATGGAGTTCACCAGGTGGCTAGTAATGGTGAGGCCAAGGCCAGTACCGCGTTGCTGTTCACTCAGGCTGCCATCGCCTTTATTGGGGACTTGCTCAAAAGCCTGCAGTGCTAATTCAATTTCTTTGGCTCCCATGCCGATTCCGGTATCAATGACCCGAAATTCAATCAATTGACCAGCATGATCATCGGCTAAAACGGTGATGGAAAAATAGATTTCTCCATGATCGGTAAATTTGATAGCATTGCTAATGAGGTTCTGAAAAATTTGACGCAGTCTTAATGCATCCATCATGAGGACTTCTGCAATTCGAGGGTCTTTGGAGGTATGAAGTTGGAGTCGATGTTTGATAGCTACAGTTGAGAACGCAGAATCAATTTCATCAATCAAGGTATTGAGGTTATAGGGCTCCAAGTTGAGAGTGAGTTTTCCAGCCTCAATTTTGGAAAGATCTAATACTTGATTTAGAATGCCCAATAGTGATTCTGCAGATGCGTGAGCGCTTCTGAGTAAAGGTTTTTCACTTGAAGGAAATTGTTGGCTACTGAGTAATAATTCTTGAACACCAAGAATCGCATTCATGGGAGTACGAATCTCATGACTCATTGTGGCCAGGAATGCGGATTTTGCCGCATTCGCTTTTTCTGCACTCTCTTTGGATGCAATCAGTTTGCTTGTTTCTTGTTCTAGGGCAGCTTGTTGATTGCGAGTGCGCCATATCCATAAAGATCCACCGAGAAATAGCGCCAAACTCATACTCCATGGAAAAGCTACGTTCCAGAGATTAGGTGTAGATTCTGAGCTTGGGCTGCTAGGGTCTAAAGCAAATAGTTGACCTGATTCAATCGGATCTAAAGTACTTAGGAAGTTCTGTAGTACGCCATGCAATGGCGCATCGTCATGAGAGACTAACCAGCGATAAGAAAAGGGCTCTCGGCTATAGAGTCCGTCAAGCTGTAATTTACCCTCTCCCTTTGAAATGAACTCTTGCGCTAGTCTCATCGGGAGAACTAGTGCTTGGATATCGTTCTTGAGTAAATCAGCCAATAGCTTTTCTGTGTGACTAGAAATAGGACTTTTTGGATTACTTAGGCTGGGTGGGTTTTCAAAGCCACGGTCAAAGTAAGCGATGTTTACGGGTTCAATTTGGGTATTAGCTTGGGGCGCTTTTGTCAGGATCGCATCATGCCCCCAAAATACAGCTTCGGACAGAGATCCGAACTTCAGGACCTCATCATTAATCTGAGGGTCGATGATGAAATCCACTTCGCCTTTAGCTAATTGCTGCAATCCTTCCTGATCTGTTTTTCTCCAGGTAGGGATAAATTCTTGTTGTGTAAATTCTTCTAGCTTTGACAGTAGCAGTCTGAATACCCCTGTCCTATCTTTGACCGTCTCATCAAGATATGGAGCATATTTTTCATGAATACTAAAACGTACTATGGGGTGGGCATCAATCCACCTTTGTTCAGATGGGCTCAAAGAGTCTGCCTTGGCAAAGCTATTGCCAAGTAGGCAAAGGACTAGACTGAGCTTCATCATCTTTGGGGTAGATCGACGTCTCACGTGGTTTAACTTTCGATGATGTTGTTCATGCGGCAGAACAAGATGAGATCAGCAATATTGTTAATACCTAGCTTATCAAAGACTCTAGTCTTATAAGTGGCTACGGTCTTATTGCTAATGTGTAGCATGTCTGAAATTTGTTGATTGGTATTGCCTTTACCAAGATATTTCATGACCTGTAATTCGCGATCTGAGATCAGCGCCAACTTATCGTTATCGCTTAATGAGCTATTACCGTTCTTGCCGTGGGTAAAAAAGTTATACCCTTGCGAGATAGCAACGCATGCAGCTAAGATGACATCAGCGCCAGCGGTCTTATTCACAAAGCCGTGGGCGCCTAGAGAGCGGACCCTACCACCATATACAGCTTCATCTAAGCTAGAGAGCACCAAGATCCGAATATCGGGGTACATCAAACCAATTCTACGAATGACATCAAAGCCATCCGTTTTAGGCATATCTAAATCCAAGATCATCATATTGGGATTCACTTCTTTAATCGATCGCAGGCATTCCTCACCGTTCTGAGCCTGCCCCGCGATCTCAAAAAGCAATTGGTCTTGCAACATACTTTTAAGTGCCATCAGCATTGCTGGATGGTCGTCTACTAGCATCACACGTTTTCTCATTACTTGTCTCCGTTTTGGTTTGGTTGTGGATGAGGGTGCAGCGAAAAAATAGCTTTGGCGATCCGACTGTCGTTGATCTGTAGCATTTGGTGTCTACTCAATGGAGGCATCATGAGTCCGCCATAACAGTGATCGACTTGCATCAACGATGCATTTTCTAAATCCTTCACTAGTGTTAAGTTGCTAGCGTAGATTTGAGTTCTAGATCGCTGGAGTTGAGATAGCAATTCCATTGGGAGTTCTTGTTGACGAACAAGCGCCATATCGAGATGCACGCCTTCCATCTGTAATTCTTGTACCCAATGCAACTGCTCTACGCCCCCAGAAAATTGCAGTAAGTGCACTAAGACGCCTAGTCGGCGCATACGTAATAAACCTTCTTTGCAAGAATCCTCTAACTTAGAATCCGGCAGAGTTTGAATTCCTAAGGTGACAAGACCCACCGGTAAGCGGGAGTTCAGAATGAGATCTGACAAAGCATCTATATATTTACTTGAAGCAAGAGCATGGGCAGGGATTGGCAAAATGCCGGGGATAAAGCGACCACTGCGATACCAATAAGAAATGCTATCTAAGCCCTCCATGAATAAACGCAACAATTGCATGTCATTACTGGTCAAGAGTGGTCTAAATAAAGTTCCAGTCAGTTTTGTGCCTTTGCAGTTAAAAATGGGTTCATGGCCAATTGCCTGTCTTTTAGACCAGGATTGATGTTCTTCGAGAGCTTGGCTACTCAAGCCAAGCCAGGGGTCGCCACAGGCGTCTCGTACTTCTTGGAAGGGTTTGTTCTTCCATGCCTTTACAAGCGTGTACAGCCGGGATTTCGGGCTCATCAGCATTCTCCAATCGGTGACTGTCCAGTCTAGGCAGGACGGATTGGAGCGGTAAGGGCTTAAGGCTGATTTATCTGTAGGAATTGACCTACCAGCCTGTGCTCAGTATAGAAAGGGTCTAAATCCTTAAAGAATTTATGGTGATCTGCTCTTGAAATTGCTGGGAATAGACCTATATAATCAGCACTCCCGACACGCGAGTGCTAAAAGGATGTTTTTGGTATTTTACCCTTAGCTTCCGTGTGAAGAGATTATAAGGCATTGATTTATATTGGTTTTTTAATTAGTTAACACTTACTAACATAGGAGAAGGAATGAATCTGCGTCCTTTACATGATCGCGTAATCATCAAACGTTTAGATCAAGAATCAAAAACTGCCTCTGGAATCATCATTCCGGATGCTGCTGCTGAAAAGCCTGACCAAGGTGAAGTATTAGCTGTAGGCCCAGGCAAACGTGATGACAGCGGCAAGTTAAATCCACCAGACGTCAAAGTGGGCGATCGCGTGTTATTTGGCAAATATGCAGGTCAAACAGTCAAAGTCGAAGGCGACGAGCTTCTCGTGATGCGCGAAGAAGACATCATGGCTGTTGTACAGAAGTAATTTCAGTATTTAAGAAAGGAATTCAATCATGGCAGCAAAAGACGTCGTATTTGGAGATATCGCCCGCACCAAGATGGTGGAAGGCGTAAACATTCTCGCGAACGCAGTAAAAACTACATTAGGACCAAAAGGTCGTAACGTTGTTATGGAACGTTCATTTGGTGGTCCAACCATCACTAAAGACGGTGTATCCGTAGCAAAAGAAATCGAACTCAAAGACAGACTCCAGAACATGGGTGCGCAGATGGTGAAGGAAGTTGCTTCTAAAACTGCTGACATCGCTGGTGACGGTACTACAACCGCTACTGTTTTAGCTCAATCCATCGTACGTGAAGGTATGAAATATGTTGTTTCAGGTCATAACCCAATGGACTTGAAGCGCGGTATTGATAAGGCGGTAACTGCTGCTCTTGAAGAACTCAAGAAGATCAGCAAGCCTTGTACTACTACTAAAGAAATTGCTCAAGTCGGATCTATTTCTGCAAACAGCGACCATAGCATTGGTCAGCGCATTGCAGAAGCGATGGAAAAAGTAGGTAAAGAAGGTGTGATCACTGTTGAAGATGGCAAGTCTTTAGAAGATGAACTCGAAGTAGTTGAAGGTATGCAGTTTGACCGTGGCTATCTCTCCCCTTATTTCATCAACCAACCTGAAAAACAAGTTGCCGTATTGGAATCTCCTTACGTTCTCTTGTTTGACAAGAAAATTGCCAACATCCGTGATTTGCTCCCAGTACTCGAGCAAGTAGCAAAGTCTGGTCGTCCATTGCTCATCATTGCTGAAGATGTTGAAGGCGAAGCCTTGGCAACTTTAGTTGTGAACAATATCCGCGGCATTATCAAAACCTGTGCTGTTAAGGCTCCAGGCTTTGGCGATCGTCGTAAAGCAATGTTGGAAGATATCGCTATTTTGACTGGTGGTACTGTGATCGCTGAAGAAATCGGACTCACACTCGAGAAAACAACCCTTGAGCATTTAGGTCAAGCGAAGCGTATCGAAATTGGCAAAGAAAACACTATCCTCATTGACGGTGCTGGTGATGCTAAGGCGATTGAAGCACGTGTGAAGAACATCCGTGTTCAGATCGAAGAAGCGACTAGCGACTACGACAAAGAAAAATTGCAAGAGCGCGTTGCCAAGTTGGCAGGCGGTGTTGCCGTGATTCGTGTTGGTGCTGCTACCGAAGTAGAGATGAAAGAAAAGAAAGCCCGCGTTGATGACGCATTGCACGCTACTCGCGCTGCAGTGGAAGAGGGTATTGTTCCTGGCGGCGGCGTAGCTTTATTACGTGCTATGCAAGGTATCAAAGGTCTTAAAGGCGATAACGCTGATCAAGACGCTGGTATCAGCATCGTATTGCGCGCGATGGAAGAGCCACTCCGCATCATCGTTTCTAACGCTGGTGACGAAGCAAGCGTGGTTGTAAATGCGGTATTGGCTAGCAAGGGCAATAACGGCTACAACGCTGCAACTGGCGAATACGGCGACCTCGTAGCTCAAGGTGTGATCGATCCAACTAAGGTAACTAAAACTGCATTAGTCAATGCAGCGTCTGTTGCTGGTTTGTTATTGACCACAGATTGCGCTATTTGCGAAGCACCAAAGGATGAGTCTGCTGGTGGCGGTATGCCTGATATGGGCGGCATGGGCGGTATGGGTGGTATGGGCGGCATGATGTAATAGCCCGACCTTCCGCAGCGAGTATGCTGTGGAAAATGAAAACGCCTGGTTCACAAGACCAGGCGTTTTTTATTTGTTACAGTAAGTAGGTAATTACCATATCAACCCTTTTGGATGGACATCCTCATGCGCATGAATCAATTCCTTTTGATTACCCTTGGCTTTATCTTATCGATTGGCCACGCATTTGGACAAACAACCAATGTCAATCCAGAATATGAAAAGAGTGTTTCCAACTTGCGTAACCTACGCTATTGCGAGGTGATCTATGGGAAGCGCGATTTTTTAACATTAGAAGTTAAGGTCTTTAATACTCAGGGGCTCAATCTTTGTCCAGAAGCTCAATGGAAGACGCTGACAAAAGAATCCGTTGAAAAGGCCTATGGAGCCTCATTTGTGCTTCTGAACGGCCCGCGTTACTGGACTATGGATGAGATTCAAGCAGCAGGCAGCACTGTTAATTCAGTTAAGGAATCCTTTGGGGGCATTGACATGAATTTACGCGCTACGCTTAAAGTGGGTTTACTTAAGCAATTACTCGGTAGCAAGCAATACTCCCCTAATGAAGTTATTCGAACTACTAACTTTATCTATAAGTCGGGTACGTCAATTTATGAGCTCACTTCGCCTACTGGTGAGGTTTATGTGATGCAGTCTTACTCCCAAATTATTAATCCCAATTTAGCGATGAGCGATTTACCAGATCTCGCTAAACAATTAAAATTGCCTACGGGTTGGACTTATAAGACGCGGGTATTAGACCAAGAGCTCTCACTCATTGCTAATGGCATTGCATATGTCTTGCAGGATAATTTATTGAATAGTTATCAAAGACGCTAAGAGGGAGAAACCTTTGGCCTCAATCAGGCTGAATACCACCATCCTTGATAACTTTTTTCATTTTTACTAAGCCTTGGGCAATCATATTTTTTAAATGATCTGAGCCCAGAGGAACAAATTCAAAACCTTGGGCAATCAGTTGCTCACGCAGCTTCGGATCTTTCAGCGCAATGGCTAAAGACTCATTGAGTTTGTCAATGACTGCTGGTGGCGTTCCCTTGGGTGCAAGTAGTGCACCCCAAGTAGAAAACTCATAGCCTTTAACGCTTTCATCAATCGTTGGGGTATTGGGTAGCAATGGCGAGCGGGTTTTACTAGCAACTCCCAATACCTTGAGTTTGCCTGCGCGAATGTGAGGAAGCACTACTGAGAGTGCACTAATCATGACAGGTACTTGTCCTGCCATCACATCGGTGACTGCTGCAGCAGCGCCACGATAGGGAATATGAACAATGGGCGCACCGGTATATTGACGAAAGATTTCCATACCAATATGTTGTGGTGAGCCGTTACCTCCAGAGGCATAGTCAATCTTGCCCGGTTTTTCTTTAGCGATGCGAACCAAGTCAGCTGCAGTATTTCCTGGAAAAGCGGGGTTAGCAACGAGTACAAAAGTAATAGCGGCGAGTTCTGAGATAGGCGCAAAACTTTGTACTGGATCGTAATCAATCTTTTTATACAGATTGGGTAGCATGGTCAGAATGCTGTCGTTAAATGCTCCTAAGGCGTAGCCTTCTGCAGGACTTTGCGCTACCTTGGCAGTTCCTATTAAACCTGCGCCGCCAGGAATATTTTCAATCGTGACAGCTTGACCTAAGGTCTCACTCATCTTTTGTGCGATCGGGCGAAACAGAATATCAACACCACTACCGGCTTGAAGCGGCATGATAGTTTGGATAGTTCGATTAGGGTATGTGCTTTGCGCATTAGCAATACCTACATTAAGGATGCATAGTAAGCACGTAATCAGACTTGAAGATAATATTTTCATTGGAGACTCAATCTACTTGAATGCCAGCTTTTTCAACGACTTTACCCCAACGACCTTGTTCAACTTTGATGAACGCAGCAAATTGCTCAGGAGTGTCGCCTATTAATACAGCACCATCTTCTAACATACGCTTAGAGTCTTCCTTATTTTTAAGAGCCTTCGCAATCTCTTTTTGGAGTCTATCAATAATGGGTTTTGGAGTTCCTGCTGGTGCCATGATTCCATACCATTGAGAAGTTTCAAATCCTTTGTAGCCAGATTCAGCGATCGTTGGCACATTAGGAAGTACCTTTGATCTCTCTATGGAGCCAACAGCTAACGGGCGGAGAGCGCCACCACTAATTTGTCCCATTAATGAGGGAAGGCCATTAAAGGTCGCCTGTATCTGTCCACCAATGAGATCAGTCAGCATCGGGCCGGATCCTTTGTAGGGAACATGAACTAAGTCAATCCCAGCAACTGCAGAAAAGTATTCCATTGCTAGGTGGCCAGCACTGCCATTGCCTGCAGAACCATAATTAATTTTTCCTGGATTCTTTTTAGCATCCGCCACCAAGTCGGCCAACGTTTTGTAGGAGCTCTTACTGCTGACTGCAATCACGTTGGGTACTTTTGCAACTAAAGTCACCGGAGCAAAATCTTTATTGGGGTCATACGGCAGCTTGCTACCAAATAAAGCAGGATTAACAGCCAAGGTGCCTACGTGACCCAAAATCAGTGTGTAGCCATCTGGATTTGCACGCTTAACTTCTTCCATGGCAATATTTCCAGCGCCGCCTGGCTTGTTATCGACATAGACGGATTGACCAAGACTTGTCGACAGACTACTAGCCACTGAGCGGGCCACAATTTCTGAGGTTCCTCCAGTGGCAAATGGCACCACTAGACGAATCGACTTCTCCGGATAAGCGGCAAGTGATATTTGGGAGAGGGCTAGGCCTGTAATCGCAGAGGCAATAACAATCAGTTTTTTCACAGATGTGACCATTTCATAAGTGGGGCTAAAATTTTATTATTAACTGTTATTGTATTTAAAAAATTAGACGAAACATGACTAATAACCCCCTCACAATACTAAAAAATATTCTGATAGCAATAGGGTCGCTTTTCATTGGCTTGCTGCTGTTTGAAATGATTGCTAGCCTTATTATTGGTAAAGAGCTTTCTAACGACCATGAGCGTAGTCGTAGGTATATGCTTTTTGGCACAGCAGATCAGGCCCCTGCATTTCGCAATCAAGGCAAAATCTTTACGTATTTGCCCAACACAACCGTTCGTGCCACTGCCTATTATGAAGATGGACCCGGATTACATAAAGAATACGATTACGAATTCAAGACCAATAATTTAGGATTGGTTCAAAAGCGCAATATCGACAAGGACCTACCAAGTACTTTAGTACTTGGCGATTCATTTACCGAAGGTCAGGGCGCTACGCCTTGGTTTTACGATCTAGAGGATAAAAATAGCAAAACAATACAGATGATTAATGGAGGACTACTTGGTACGGGCTTTGCCCAGTGGAAGTTGCTCAATGACCAATTAGTCGATTCAGGAATCCGTATTAATAAAGTGATTGTTCCCTTTATATCGGATGACTATCAAAGAGTCGTCTGGAATTTTCCTGAGCGTTTTTTAAATTGTCTGGCTGATAGTAAAAACTGTAAGGGCGATGAAGGATATTATCCAAAGCCCGAAAAAGATGACGAAGCATTTGTTAGTCAGTTGAGGAAATTTAGAGATGCTGAATATGCAGATAAAAGCGTAGCCAAGGAGAAAAAATTCTTTCGTCAATATTTCTCAAGTCTTCATTTTATATGGGGATATATCAAAAATGAATACAAATTAAGATTTGCCAATCCTAATTTACCTGCTATGGAGACTTTGATAAAGCAATACGGGAATAATATTGTTTTTATTCACATCCCTACAAAAGAAGAGCTTGAACGTGGCAATACCCCCAATCCCTTAGGTCAGCTGGCCAGAGAAAAAATAGCTCACTCTGGCGCTAAGCTAGTAGATGGATTCAAAAACTGTGGTCTTGAGCCTGCGGATTATTTTATGAATGACCCTCACCCAAATCCAGAGGGGTATAAAAAAATAGCAAGATGCGTGGATAAAACAATGCAAGAACTTCATTAGTGCAGATGTAGGTCCGCAAAAATTAATCCTTTGGGACCCAAAACTCAGTGACCCAATTTTGCCCACCTGTTTGTAGGTCAATGGTTTCCAATTTCAAATAATTAGCCTCTAAAGTGGTTTGGGCAATCATCGGATGAAAATCTTTGGTGGTGGCAATTAACTTGAAGTGTTTACGGGCTATTTGGCTATCAATGTCATCGTAATAGGTTTTAAAAGCATTGAAATAGATATGCCTTTTAGGGAAGAGGATATCTAGTGTTGTTGAAGGGGTATCTAGACCTACATAACACTCAGAGTGTCCGTTATCTAGCAAAACTGAATCACCCATGATGGGAGCCAAAATTGGGCTAGAAATTAATTTTGGCCCTTGAATATTTGCAATGATTTGATTAGCAAAAGACCATCTCTGCAAAGACTGCTCGCTATAGATGGAGCGATAGCTTAATAGTTCACCATGAAAAATACTAAAGATCAGGATTCCGGTAATAAAAAAAGCACTGGCCGCTTTTGATCTTAATCTGGATAGAGAAATCAATCCAATAACAATTAGTGCCGGTAAGGCCAATTGATAGTAGTAGCTCAAGAAAGAGCCTGTATTGCGTCCCAAGGGAATTAAGCATAGCGCCGCAATCAATAAGACTAATAGATATAAATTTTCACCAGGGCTATAGGCACCCTGTTTTTTTGCTCTCTTCCAAAGGTATAAGAAGAGAAGGATGATGAGGGGCCAATATTGATTAAAAAAGAGAATCAGTTGACTGCGGGCATGACCCCACCCACCGCCTACTGCATAGAATTGCGCCAATATTGTGGCGTAGAAATAAACTGGATAGATTTGACTGATGAGTAGAACGGACGCTACCAAAATACCTAAGAAGGCTAAGGCATAAGTCAGCGCTTTTTTAAATCCTGAGTTCAGTAAGAGAAAAAGAAAAATAGGCGCAAAAATATAAACAAAATATTGTTTTGTATAAAAGGCTAGAACAGTTCCTAGTGCGACTACTAGAATCGAAGTGAAGCTTTGAGATTTTCTGATTTTGGATAAAACAAATATGATGATCAATAGCCCGCAGGAAGCGGGATTGAGTATGAATGCCGCATTGGTTGCTGACCCAGTCCAAAGGATTGCAGCAAAGCCTAGAATTGCTGGAAACAGCTGGCTACTTAATGCAAAAACTTCAGAGGCGATGAGTAAAGCAGTCAGGATGATGCAGGCGCATACGAATAATTTCGTGAGCAAAAATATATCGACATGAAAAATGCTGCTCAAACCTCCCGCTATAAGGGGAAAAACTAATCCATAGATATAGAAAAACGGCGGCCCATCAGAAAATGAATACGGTGAAAGTTGACCATAAAGGGCATTACTAAGATCAATACTGCCCCAATCTCGATATTCAGTAGGGATGGGATATTGAATGAGATGAAAGCACTGAATAATCCAAAAACCAATGAAGTAAATCACAAACACTAGAAAAAATTGCTGCAATCTAGTGAATGACTTAAGTTGATTGGAAATTTTTGCAGGCATATGTTGTTCTAGGCAGACTATTTTACTTTTTTAAGATTGCTAGCTCGTAAACGGATGAAATCTTGCATCGGCTTTTCATATTTTAAGTAAATAATGCGGGATAAGCATAAGACTAATGCCATATAAAAAATAAAGAAGTAGGACGAATAAAAAGGCATGGCTATATTTAGGGCTCCTAGCATTAAAACAACCAAGAGCTGAAGCGGAAGATGGATGAGATAGCTCGAATAGGTCATATTCCCTAGGGCCTCAATCAAATTTCCAATTTTCTGAGAAACCTTAATCTCCACTGCTGCAATATATATCAGTGCTGGGGCGAAGATAAGCAAGAAAATAGTTTTCATTTGCCTAAAAGAATCTTCATTTAGAACAACAAGAGGGCTAATGACCACTAAAAGACTGAATACCAGAATAAATTTTTGGTATTTTGTGTTTTCAAATATTTTGAATATCTGGGCAGTTAAGCCACCAAGGTAAAAGTAGATGATGCAGTCCACAATAAATGACTCGGTTAGATTATTAAACTTAATCAATCCAGCAATTAATAGCACCAACAAGGTCACCCAGACAGCTTTACCAACATATCTTAGTACTAGAAAGAAAAACAGATATATCAGTACCTCAACAGAAATAGACCAAATGGGCGCATTAAAGCTAAATCCTTGACCACCCCAATTGCTGGCTAAGAAAAGCTGCAAAATGAAATGCTTTAGATCATTATTGTGTACTACGAAATAATTACCATAGTCTCTGAAATAAATGATTTGCAGCGCAGCGATGAGTAGCAAAGTTGCAAAGTGCAATGGGTAGAGCCTAGAAAGTCTTAGGACAAAAAATTGACCACCACCAATGATTTTTTGATGGATCGCATTTTGGTATTTCCAGAAGAAAATAAAACCACTAATGCACCAAAAAAACTGAACACCTAATTCGCCATGAAGATAAAACCATTTAAAGAGCGTGTAAAAGGGCTGTTGATCCGCTTGATAGTTAACTAATGTGAGACCAACATAGGCAAATTGGTGATAGTGAAACACTAAGATCGCCATTGCTGAAATAAATCTTAATACCTCAAGGCCCAACAGCTTTTTTTCAGGTAAGGAATTAATCACAATTTTATTAAAGTAGCTTTACGTAAATGCTCTAGTGTGAAAAATCATTTTTAAAAGAACTAAAAGCCAAGGGACTTCACAAATGGATCGGTATGATCTGCCCAAAGTCGGCCGCCCCATTGTAGTAGGCTGTGACCACCGCGTCCCGGTAGGGGAGCAGTCATTACAAACTGTCCAGAGCCCCCGCTTGCTAAAAAGGCTTTGTGCCATTCAATGGGTGCAGTTGCACCCCAGTACTCATCGTTTTCTGCGTAAAGCCAGAGATTGGGTATTTTGGTGGTCTTGCCAAGACTGCCATAGAGTTCAGTTAAAACTTCAGGAAAGCAGGAATTACCGGGGTTGCGGATTGGATCGCCTCCTGTGCCACCAACAAAATTGATATAAGCAAGAACTCCTGAAGGAGGATTCGCACCAAGAGCAACTGCTGTCAGTCCACCTACCGATTGTCCAACTAGTAAGATTTTTTGGGGATTCACCCAACTTTGGGATTTTGCCCATCCAATCAGATCTCTCATTGGTTTTGCAGCATTTTCTGCAACCTCTTTATATTTGTGATCTCCAATACAGCGACCATCTTTTGTTATGGAATTGCCTGAGCGTTCCATATCTGGCCCCCCAGTTTCTCCATAACCAGGTCTAAATGGTGCTATCACTGCAAAGCCTTTACGCATCCAATATGCAGCATGGCCAGGAAGAATTGGATTTTTAAGGTTTGCTCGAGCTTCTTGGGTGCCAGCGCGCCCGTGCATAAAGACAACCAGCGGAAAAGGACCATCGCCTTCGGGTTTAAAAACTTGCACGACTATGGGTGTGCTGTAATCTTTCAAATTAATCCTGACAGTTTCTGGAACAGGTATTTCAGCAGTAATACCAGGATTTATCCAGCAAAGGAGAATGCCCAATGACAGCCCAAGGACTAACTTTTGGAATGCATTACTAGTAATAGGGAGGGGTTGAAGCATAGTCTTAAATTTTGCTTGAGATAAATAAAGTCTGATAGTAAATTGAATTTTTATAGCTTTACAATGATTTTTAAAACATTTACATTTTTTATGGAGACTAAAATACTATGACGTTTACTGAATCGATTTCAACTTGTTTCAAAAAATATGCAACATTTACTGGCCGCGCTAGTCGCAGTGAGTATTGGTGGTTCAGTCTTTTTTGTGTCATTGTTGGATTGGCTTTGTCTACACTTTTTGGAGATGGCAGCATCGTTTCCTTCGCCAATATTATCTTGATTTTGCCTTCGATTTCTGTTGCTTGCAGAAGATTACATGACGTAGGAAGATCAGGTTGGTGGCAGTTACTTGCAATTAGCTTGATTGGTATTCTTGTTCTGATCTATTGGTATGTACAACCAAGCAAAGAAGTCGATAATCAATACGCAGTGTAAGTTCTGATATTAAGTTAAAAGGCCCGAGTAAATCGGGCCTCATTCCTTTGCTCCCTGAGGGAATAAAACTTCCCATTTGTATACTTTTACAAAGTAGGACAGTATTTTTCTCGAATTAATATTCAATTTAATCTTATCTTTAAAGTAAGTATCGTCGCGATAGAATACCTACTATGAATTCCGAACTTCAAGCAGTACTTCAGCAAGCTATCCAAAATTTCCAGGACGGAGATTTTGATAGTGCTAAATTGGTGCTACAGGAGACTCTGGAAAACGATAAAAATAGTGCTGATGTTATTTTTGAAATGGCTATTGCTTATGCAAAAGCCAATAGATTTATGGAGGCATCAGCTATTTTTTACTGCTTGCAGTCCTATAAAAATGATGACGTAAGGATTCCTTATAACCTAGGACTTATCCATTCATTAAAGGGTGAGCACCAGCTTGCACTAGATGCCTATGATTTAGCCCTCAAAATTCAGCCCGATGATGCCGAGGTTTTGATTAATAAGGGTTCAACTTGTAATGATATTAAAAATTATCTTTTGGCATTAGAGGTCTTAGATAGGGCAATCCAAATAAGGCCTGATATCCCAGAGGCTTGGTCCAACAAAGGTATTGCATTAAATAATTTGAATTTATATCAGGAGTCCATCAACGCCTATAACGAGGCTATTAAGCTTGCCGCTAGCTATCACGAGGCTTGGTCAAATAAAAGTGTTCCCCTTAATAAGTTAAAACGATTCTTAGAGGCTTTAGAGGCATGCGATAAAGCGCTCAGTCTGAAGCCTGACTATGCAGAAGGCTGGTCCAATAAAGGCAATACCCTGCATGAACTTAAACGTTATGAAGAGGCTATTGCTCACTACGATAAGGCATTAAGTCTGAAACCCGATTATGCGGAAGGCTGGTCCAATAAAGGCAATACCCTGCATGAACTTAAACGGTATGTAGAGGCTATTACTCACTACGATAAAGCGCTCAGTCTGAAACCCGATTATGCGGAAGGCTGGTCCAATAAAGGCAATACCCTGCATGAACTTAAACGGTATGACGAGGCTGTTGCTCATTACGACAAGGCATTAAGTCTGAAGCCTGACTATGCAGAAGGCTGGTCCAATAAAGGCAATACCCTGCATGAACTTAAACGTTATGAAGAGGCTATTGCTCACTACGATAAGGCATTAAGTCTGAAACCTGATGAAGCAAGTTATTTTTATCAAAAAGCTTTAACGAATATTGCGCTTAATCAACATGCAAGCGCTATAGAGAATTTAGAAAATGCAGTTAAATATAACTATAGCCGAGAAGGGTATGCAGAATATCTACTTTCAGCATTAAAGCCTAACAATGGCTTAAAACCAATGCCGAAAAATTTTGTTGCAGAGTTATTTGATAATTACGCCGATTCCTTTGATCAACATCTTATCAATACCCTTAAATATGAAGCTCCGAATAAGTTGCTTGGATTATTAAATCTAAGTATTAACAACAAATTCGAAATCTTGGACATTGGTTGTGGCACTGGATTAATGGGAAAGTTGCTCAAGCCCTATGCCTCAAGAATTGTAGGGGTTGATTTATCGAAAGAAATGCTTGCAAGGGCGGAGTTAACAGGTGCTTACGATAAGTTGGTCGCTGAAGAAATTTCGGAATTTTTGAATAACTGTAACGATGAATTTGATTTGGTTATTTCCTCTGATGTATTTATTTATATTGGAGAGCTAAGTAATATTTTCATATCCTTATCTAGGCTCATAAAAGCTGGCGGCCTTTTTTGTTTCAGCGTAGAAAAGAGTGATTCTAGCGAATTTGTTTTGTCACCAAGAACGCTGAGATATAGTCATGCAAAGGAGTACATTCAAAAATTAGCATCTTTGCATAACTTCAAAATCGAACATTTTTTGGAGAGCCCCATAAGACAGGAAAATGATGTTGAAGTTGAGGGATATTATTTCTTGCTTAAGAAATACTGACAGAAGTTTTTCACAAATATGTTTGAAATTATCGCAACTGCTGCTTTATACAAGTTGCATAAAGCAGCGTAGAGCAGACTTTAAGTACTTCATCGTTAAAACTGTACGAGGGGTGTGATGTTGAAATAAAAAAATCCCGCCCTGGTTGGAGCGGGATTTTTATTGAGTACTTTTGCTTTAAGAGACTGACTTCACCATATCTTCAACGACCTTCTTCGCATCACCGAAGACCATCATGGTTTTATCCATGTAGAAGAGTTCGTTATCAAGACCAGCATAACCAGCGGCCATCGAACGTTTGTTTACGATGATTGTTTTCGCTTTGAAAGCTTCCAAGATTGGCATACCAAAAATTGGGCTGCCAGGGGTACGTGCAGCTGGATTCACCACGTCATTTGCGCCAAGCACTAAGACAACGTCGGCTTGACCAAAATCACTGTTGATGTCTTCCATCTCAAATACTTGATCATAGGGAACTTCAGCTTCAGCTAATAGAACGTTCATGTGGCCAGGCATACGACCTGCCACTGGGTGGATCGCATATTTAACCGTCACACCATGATGCGTAA
The DNA here is from genome assembly GCF_018882125.1 of Polynucleobacter sp. AP-Melu-500A-A1. GTDB lineage: Bacteria > Pseudomonadota > Gammaproteobacteria > Burkholderiales > Burkholderiaceae > Polynucleobacter. Next base: position 108,148 of record NZ_JACVOZ010000005.1, on the reverse strand, counting down.
GCTTCTCAGTTAATTCTTTCAGAGCATGCTGGGCACGCGCCACCGCTAAACCGTAACCTGGAACGATGATGACAGTGTCAGCATTTTCCATTAGGAATGCAGCATCTTCTGGTGAGCCAGTTTTGTAATTCTTTGGACTGCCATCATCGCCACCACCAGCAGCAGCTTCAGCACCGAAGCCGCCGAGCAATACTGCGATGATGGAGCGGTTCATCGCTTTACACATAATGTAAGACAGAATTGCGCCTGATGATCCAACGCAAGCGCCGGCAATAATCAACACAGGGTTGTTTAAGGTGAAACCAATACCAGCAGCCGCCCAACCAGAGTAACTGTTGAGCATCGATACCACTACTGGCATATCTGCACCGCCAATGGGGATGATCAAAGTCACACCCAATACCAAAGCAATCGCACACATTGCCAAGAAGGCTGCGTGACTATCACCCAAGTAGTAAGCAATACCAGCGCCTATCATCGAAATTGCTAGCACTAAGTTGAGCAAATGTTGGCCAGCAAAAGTGACTGGTTTGCCACTCACTTTGCCAGACAACTTACCAAAGGCAATTACCGACGCAGTAAAGGTAATTGCACCAATGAAGGCGCCAATAAAGAGTTCAATCTTCTGCGCACCAGTGTGGTCTTGGGCTGGATTGATAACCGCTGCAATCGCGATCAAGACAGCAGATAAGCCCACAAAGGAGTGCATCAATGCAACCAGCTCAGGCATTTTGGTCATCTGTACGCGTTTAGCAGCAATCGTACCGATGATGGCGCCACCAACAATGGCGACACCAATTAAAGAAATCACTGGCTTAAAGTCAGGAATGAAGAAGGTCGTAATGACGGCCAAGAGCATACCAATCATGCCGAAAGTATTGCCTTGGCGTGAAGTGGTGGGTGATGACAATCCACGCAGTGCCAGAATAAATAGCACTGAGGAAATGAGGTAAGAAATAGCGGTGATGTTTGACATTATTTTGGTCTCTATTAGTCTCTATACAGGTCTTGTTCTAGTTTTATTTAGTTCCAGCTGCATCAGCTTTAGGAGCTTTTTTCTTGAACATCTCTAGCATGCGACGGGTGACCATAAAGCCACCAAAAATGTTGATAGATGCAAGGAATACCGCAACTGCACCAATGATGCTGGTGAGGGTGATTTCATCACCGCCGATAACTTCGGTCTGCAGTAAGGCGCCAACAATAATAATTCCAGAGATAGCGTTAGTTACGGCCATCAATGGAGTATGTAGTGCTGGAGTAACGTTCCACACCACGTGGTAGCCAACAAAAATGGCCAGCACGAACACCGTGATATTTTGGACTGTGAGGATGCTTTGAAAGGCAGCGAGATCCATGATATTTCCTTAGAATTTTTTACTATTAGTTTTTACGGATGGCTTGGCCATCACGACACATTAAGCAAGCAGTAACGATGTCATCATCAGTTGGAATCACTAACTTTGCATCTTTATCCACAATTAACTTGAGGAAGTCGAGTAAGTTACGTGAGTACAGCGCTGAAGAGTCTGCTGCAACCATGCTAGCCAAATTGGTATAGCCCACAATCTTGACACCATTCACATCAACCAATTTATCCGCTTGAGTGAGTGGGCAGTTACCAGATCCGTTATCACCTTTGCCTGCAGCTAAGTCGATCACCACAGAGCCGGGTTTCATATTGGCAACGGTATCGCTATGCAACAGGATAGGAGGTTTGCGACCTGGAATTAATGCAGTGGTAATAACGATGTCAGCTTGCTGAGCACGCTCAGCAACCAAAGCAGCTTGACGTTTCATCCAAGCCTCTGGCATTGGACGGGCATACCCACCAACACCCTGAGCGATTTCACGCTCTTCATCGGTTTCATAAGGTACATCAACAAATTTTGCACCCAAAGATTCAATTTGCTCTTTCGCAGCTGGACGCACATCGGATGCTTCAATCACAGCACCAAGGCGTTTAGCGGTAGCAATTGCCTGTAAGCCTGCAACACCAGCACCTAAAATTAATATACGAGCTGCTTTGACGGTTCCTGCAGCAGTCATGAGCATTGGCATGAAACGTTGATACTCATTCGCTGCAACCATGACTGCTTTGTAACCAGCAATATTGGCCTGTGAAGAGAGTACGTCCATGCTTTGCGCGCGAGTAGTACGTGGCGCAGCTTCCAATGAGAATGCGGTCACACCTTGAGCAGCCATCGCAGCAATATTATCGTTATCAAATGGGTCGAGCATGCCCATGAGCACACTACCCGCTTTAATTTGTTTTAATTCGGCCGCTTCAGGTGCACGTACTTTTAGTACAAGCTCAGCACCAAATGCATCTGCAGCGCTACCAATGGTGGCCCCAACAGCTTCGTATGCAGCATCTGGTTGACTAGCCTTCACGCCGGCGTCTTTTTGAATGACGACGGTATGACCCTGACTAATCAGTTTTTTAACGGTTTCTGGTGTAGCGGCTACTCGAGTTTCCCCGAGTCTAGTTTCCAGCGGCACTCCTATGCGCATGGCATGTCTCCAAAAGCAAAATTTTTAAAAGTTCTATTTTATATATAAACGGGGTAGGTTTTACCTACTTAGTTAGCCCCTAGGTTTACCGGCGTGGTTTTTACCGATAATCCTGCGAAATCGTGGTGAGACTTCTACAATGGGGCTTAGCAATTTATAAAGCATTCTCGCATTTTTTTGATGATTCTTCCCATTCTTCTGTGATGTTGACAATAAAACCCTTGAAATCTCCTAAATATCCCACCAAAGTCGTCATTGGCATGTCTGGAGGGGTGGATTCGTCGGTTGCAGCCTGGATGCTTAAGGAGCAGGGCTACGAGGTGATTGGCCTATTTATGAAGAACTGGGAGGATGATGACAACGACGAGTATTGTTCAGCCCGCCAGGATTGGCTCGACGTTGTTTCTGTAGCCGATTTAATTGGAATAGATGTGGAAGCGGTTAATTTTGCTGCCGAATACCGTGAACGGGTGTTTGCCGACTTTTTGCGCGAATACGCTGCTGGGCGAACCCCTAATCCCGATGTGCTTTGTAATGCAGAGATTAAATTCAAAGCCTTTTTAGATCATGCCATGAGTTTAGGTGCCGATGCTATTGCTACTGGTCACTATGCCAGAGTAAGACACGAAGCAGGCAAAGTGCAATTGTTAAAAGCAGTCGATGCTAGTAAAGATCAAAGTTATTTTTTGCACCGCTTGACGCAAAGTCAATTGGCAAATGTTTTATTTCCGCTCGGAGAAATTCCGAAAACTGAAGTTCGAAAAATAGCAGAAAAAATTGCTTTACCGAATGCCCGAAAAAAAGATTCCACTGGAATTTGTTTTATTGGCGAACGTCCTTTTAGAGAATTCTTAAACCGCTATTTACCAACAACACCAGGACCAATTAAAACCCCTGAAGGCAAGGTGGTTGGCGAACATATGGGCTTAGCTTTTTTCACCTTGGGTCAGCGCAAAGGGATTGGACTGGGCGGAAGTCAAGATGGTAACGGTGATGCATGGTATGTAGCGCGCAAGGATGTGGCGAACAATACTTTGTATGTGGCTCAAGGCCATGAGCACCCATGGTTATTGGCTAATAGGCTTGAGGCCATTGATGCGAGTTGGGTTGCGGGTAGCGCACCTACTTCAGGAAATTATTCTGCCAAGACGCGTTATCGTCAAACCGATTCTGCGTGCGCAATCAGTGATGGCAAAGAAGGTCCACTCAGTTTTGAGTTGCGCTTTCCGGATGCGCAGTGGGCAGTAACACCAGGACAATCAGCAGTGTTATATGACGGCGATGTTTGTCTAGGTGGCGGAATTATTTCCGCCTAAAGACTTAAGCTGGTGGTGGCGCTGTTTCTATAAACGATGCTCTCTGTATTAACTTTTGATAGAGGCGATCGAGATTGGGATATTGTGTTTGCCATTTCACTTCTGGAAAGCGAAATAATAAATAGCCAATCGCACAACCTACAGCAATATCTGCCAAGGTCATTTGATTGCCATGACACCAAGCATTTTCACCAAGGTGTTCTGACATTTGGCGTAGGGCAGTATTAATCTTGCCCATTTGGCGATCTACCCAGATCTGGCTTTGCTGTTCTGCTGGACGTAGAGTGCGCTCTAAGCGCGCCAAAATACCTGCATCCATAATGCCATCGGATAAGGCTTCCCAGGTCCTTACAGAGGCGCGATCGCGAGCTTCTGCTGGAATTAGCTTGCATACGGGGCTAAGGCCATCAGCGTATTCCGCAATCACACGCGAGTCATAAATTACGCCGCCATCATCCAGAATTAGGCATGGAACCTTGCCTAAGGGGTTGGTTTGGGCAATTTTAGTATCTGGGGCCCAGACGTTTTCCAGGGTATGGTCAACATCAAGCTTTTTCTCTGAGAAAACAATGCGTACTTTACGTACATAGGGGCTGGTGAGGGATCCGATGAGTTTCATGGGGCACAGTATAGCCATACTGAGGAAAGGATGGCAGAACGCATTAAAATCAGGTTTTATAGATATATTCCATGCAAAGGCAATATTCGTGAGTCAGCCGCTTTCAACCCTTAATGCCCTTTCCCCTTTAGATGGCCGCTACGCTGGAAAATTAGATGCGCTTCGTCCCTGGTTATCCGAAGCTGCCTTTATGCGCCAACGTGTCTTTGTCGAGATTCACTGGCTTTTGGCTCTAGCATCAGCCGGCTTGCCAGACGTCCCAAAGATCAGTGCAGCCGATGAGGCCTTCTTACTTTCTCTTCCTGAGAATTTCTCAGATGCAGATGCTCAGCGTATTAAAGATATTGAAGCGGTAACCAATCATGACGTTAAGGCGGTTGAATACTTCCTTAAAGAAAAAGTTTCAGGGCGTCCAGATTTATTGAAGGCCAGTGAGTTCATTCACTTTGCCTGTACTTCCGAAGATATTAATAACACTTCACATGGTTTGATGTTGCGCGGTGCTCGTGATGAAGTACTCTTGCCACAGCTCAACAAGATTTTGTCAGTGCTGACAGATTTAGCGCTTGAGAATGCCAAGGTGCCTTTGTTATCCCGCACCCATGGCCAACCAGCCTCCCCAAGTACTCTAGGAAAAGAGATCGCTAATATTGCTAAACGTTTGGAGCGTGCGATTGAATCGATTGCAGCAGCTCCACTACTAGGCAAGATGAATGGTGCAGTTGGAAATTACAACGCTCATATTTCTGCATACCCAGATTTTGACTGGGAAAACTTTTCTAAAGGTGTGGTGGAGAAGCGTTTGGGTTTAACTTTTAATCCCTACACCATTCAGATTGAACCTCATGACGGCATGGCGCAACTGTTTGATGCGATTGCGCGTGCAAATACTATTCTTTTAGATATGGATCGTGATTTCTGGGCCTATATTTCTATTGGATACTTTAAACAGCGCACTAAGGCAGGTGAAATTGGTTCCTCAACGATGCCGCATAAAGTCAATCCGATTGACTTTGAAAACTCTGAAGGTAATTTGGGTGTAGCAAATGCATTGTTGCGCCACCTCGCAGAAAAATTACCAATCTCACGCTGGCAGCGTGACCTGACTGACTCCACAGTGTTGCGCAATTTAGGCCCTGCATTCGGTCACAGCGTTTTAGCCTATGACAGTGCCTTGCGCGGCTTGGGTAAATTAGAAGTCAATCATGCTGCCATTGCTGCTGACTTAGATGCCTGCTGGGAAGTATTAGCTGAGCCTGTTCAAACGGTCATGCGCCGCTATGGCATTGAGAATCCGTACGAGCAGTTAAAAGAGCTCACCCGCGGCAAAGGCATTAATCAAGCTGATCTACAGAATTTCATTCGTGGCTTGAAGATTCCGGATGATGCAAAAGCCCGCTTATTAGAAATGACACCTTCTTCATATTTAGGTAAGGCGGTCGAGCTGACCGAACGTCTGAAAAAGTGAGTCTCACTACCGCTTCAGAATACGGGGCGCGTCCTCGGGTTTGGTTTGCTGTTTATCAATTGCTTTGGCATCTCTTATTGCCATTAGCTTTTATTCGACTGGCATGGCGTTCCAGACATGCGTTTGCCTATCTTCATCACATTCCCGAGCGTCTTGGTTTTGGTTATAGCAAGCCCATTACCAAAGGTGTTGTGTGGATTCATGCGGTATCTGTTGGTGAGACGCGAGCGGCACAACCGCTGATTGAGGCTTATCTTGCCAAAGGAGAATCCATTCTTCTCACGCATATGACGCTCAATGGTCGCCGCACTGGCAAACAATTATTTGGTCAAGAGATAGCAGCTGGTCGGATTCGTCAGGTGTATCTGCCGTATGACTTGTGTTGGACTGTCGAACATTTTTTGAATACCTTTGCACCCAAGCTTGGCCTCTTTATGGAAACTGAAGCCTGGCCTACTGTAGTCTTTCGTTGTGCTGATAAAGGTCTGCCACTCTTTTTAGTCAATGCACGCCTCTCTGAACGAAGCGCACGTCGTGTCAAACAATTTGGTAAAGCAGGGCGCGCTTTATTTCAGGCATTTGCAGGGATCTTGGCCCAGACTGATTTTGATGCGCAGCGCTATCGCAGTCTTGGTGTTCAAAATGTCGAAGTAGTGGGCAATCTGAAGTTTGATGTACCACTAGATGCCACCTTAGTTAAACAAGGTAAGGCTTGGCAAGAAAATTTACATGCAAGTCACCGCCTCACGGTGTGTGCTGCCAGTACCCGTGATGGTGAAGAAGTCATCATTTTGAAGGCTTGGAAAGATTTACTGCTGGGCCACGCTTTTGAGGTTCAGCCTTTGCTGTGTTTAGTGCCGCGTCACCCTGAGCGATTCTCTGAAGTTGCTGATCAGATTAATGCTGTGGGCTTGAAATTTCGTAGACGTACTGAATGGCAAGGCATACCCAAAGACAATACAGATTTAGACGTAGTCTTAGGCGACTCCATGGGTGAGATGCCAATGTATTACAGCGCTGCCGACTTGGTGGTGATGGGTGGCACCCTCTTACGTTTTGGAGGCCAGAATTTGATTGAAGCTTGCGCTGCTGGATGCCCGGTATTACTGGGTGAGCATACTTATAACTTTCAACAAGCATCCATAGACGCGCTTGACTCAGGCGCTGCTAAACGAATTCAAGGGGATTTACTCTTAGGTGAACCCATCGCATTGATGGAGGCTTTGAAGTCTTTATTGCTTAATCCTGCTGAGTTAGCGCTGATGGCAAGCGCTGCAAAGACGTATTCAGTAGAACATCAAGGTGCGACAAAGCGGATTATTGCCGCCCTTGATCATCAACACTTTTCTCGCGCTTAGACTCTAGCGCCAAAATTAGGATCATCTTTTCTGGCATCGTCGTCTGGCTTTTTTTCGCCTTTGATTAAATCTTCACGGGTAACGCCAAGCCACATTGCTAGTGCTGCTGCAACGAAGACAGAAGAGTAAATACCAAACAAAATACCAATGGTGAGTGCCAAGGCAAAGTAGAACAAAGTGGGCCCACCAAAAATCAACATCGCCAGAACCATCATCTCGGTACTACCGTGAGTAATAACGGTACGGCTGATGGTGCTGGTGATGGCGTTATCAATAATCTCACGCGTGTTCATCTTGCGGTACTTGCGGAAGTTTTCACGAATACGGTCAAAGATCACCACGGACTCGTTTACGGAGTAACCCAGAACTGCCAATACAGCCGCAAGTACGGAGAGTGAAAACTCCCACTGGAAAAAGGCGAAGAAGCCTAAGATGATCACAATGTCATGCAAGTTCGCGATGATGCCGGCCAGAGCAAACTTCCACTCAAAGCGGAATGAAAGATAAACAACTATGCCGATGATGACAAATATCAGTGCCTTCAGACCATCAAATGCTAATTCTTGACCGACTTGAGGACCAACAAATTCAACACGCTGAAGCTTGGCGCCAGTTGCGCTAGAGTCAAGCGCTTGCATCACGGAAGTGCTTTGATCGGCAGAGGAGATAAGCTTACCTTCAGCATCTTTTTGTAGTGGCAGACGAATCATCACATCACGTGAGCTACCAAAGTTTTGGATTTGCGTATCTGCATAACCTAGCTTTTCTACCTTGGCCCGAATGGAATCCAGCGGGGCTGTTTGAGGATAGCTTACCTCCATCACGGTACCACCCGTAAACTCAATAGAGAGATGGAGGCCGTTATGCCAGAGGAAAAATACTGCTGCTAAGAAGGTGACGAGAGAAATCGCATTGAGCACCAATGCATGGCGCATAAATGGAATATCTTTTTTGATGCGAAAAAATTCCATGACTTATTTCTCCTGTGGGCGCCAAACTTGGCCAATAGCGAGTTTCTGAATCTTTTTATGCCTGCCGTACCAGAGGTTGACAAGACCGCGCGAGAAGAAGACTGCTGAGAACATCGAAGTCAAAATACCAAGGCAATGCACTACCGCGAATCCTTTAATAGGACCGGAGCCAAAAGCGAGCAAGGCAAGACCAGCAATTAAAGTGGTGACGTTAGAGTCCAAAATAGTGGCCCAAGCTTTATCAAAGCCGACTGCAATGGCTGTATGGGGCGCAGCGCCATTGCGTAGCTCTTCTCGAATACGTTCGTTAATCAATACGTTCGAGTCAATCGCCATACCGAGTGCTAATGCCATCGCCGCAATACCTGGTAAGGTAAGTGTTGCCTGCAACATCGATAAAACAGAAATCAACAAAAGCAGGTTTACCGCCAAAGCAATGACCGAGAAAACGCCAAAGAGTAGGTAGTAGGCCATCATGAAAATGGCAATGGCAGCAAATCCGATCAACAGGGATTTAAATCCCTTCTCAATATTCTCTGCGCCTAAGCTTGGTCCAATGGTGCGCTCTTCAATGATCTCCATTGGGGCTGCTAGTGAGCCTGCGCGTAGCAAAAGTGCTAAATCATTGGCGCTTGCAGTAGTTGGCTGGCCCGTAATTTGAAACTTAGAACCAAATTCACCTTGAATCGTGGCAATCGTGAGCACCTCACCTTTCCCTTTTTCAAAGAGAATCATGCCCATGGGTTTGCCAATGTTTTCACGCGTGATTTCTTGCATTACTCGTCCGCCAGCAGCGTCTAATGAAATATTGACTGCAGGTCTTTGGTTTTGATCAAAGCCAGCACTCGCATCAGTAATGCGATCCCCACTGAAAATAACGGACTTCTTAAACACGCCAAGACGTGTTTCTCCAAAGCGGAATACATCCATTCCAGGAGGCGGGGTTTCACCAATGCCAATAGTAGAAACGATTGGATCAGCAAGACGTGACTCTAAAGTTGCCGTACGACCAATAATGTCTTTGGCGCGCGCTGTATCTTGGACACCTGGCAGTTGCACGACAATCCGCTCTGCACCTTGTTGCTGAATCACAGGCTCTTTCACAGCTAATTCATTAACGCGCTTATTTAAGGTGATGATGTTTTGTTTAACGGCGTTATCTTGGATTTCTTTTAATGCAGTTGGCTTAAATTCACCGACTAATTTTGGTGAGAGACCCGTAGGTTTCACTTGCCAAATCAATTCTGGTTGAGCATTCATCAGCACTGTACGTGCTGCCTCTGCATCGGCGATGCTGCCAAAATTAATAGTGATGGAATCTGCGCCGCGTTCAATACCCTGATGGCGGATAGTCTTATCACGCAATTGAGTGCGAATATCAGTGGCTAAAGAAGTCACTTTCTTTTGTACTGCACCTTTCATGTCTACCTGCAAGAGGAAATAGACGCCACCCCGCAGGTCAAGGCCTAAGGGCATTGGTAGGGCATTGAGTGCACTTAACCAGCCTGGGGTATTGGAGAGTAGATTAAGTGCAACAGTGAAATTGGGATCATTTTGATCGATATTTAACTTCTGCTGTAAGAGATCACGAGCACGTAGTTGAATATCAGTATTGTTAAAACGAACTTTGATAGACCCAACATTACCGGTGGCCTCAAAAAAGATGCCAGTGTTAGCAATGTCAGCTTCTGACAGAATTTTCTCAACCCGAGACTGTGTCGCCAAATCAACCTTGATGGTTGGCTTGGCGGACGAGACTTGAACCGCAGGCGCCTCTCCATAGAAATTTGGTAATGAATATAGTCCGCCAATGAATAAAGCAACGACGATAACTAGGTATTTCCAGAGAGGATAGCGATTCATATTGAGAAACTTTTCAACTAACTAATTAAGCAGACTTCAAGGTGCCTTTTGGCAATACAGTGGTGATAGCGCCTTTTTGCATTTGCACTTCTGTACCAGCAGAAATTTCAACAGTGACTACCGCATCTTTTAATGCAGTCACTTTGCCCATGATGCCGCCAACAGTCACTACTTCGTCGCCAACTGCTAATGCTTCGAGCATTGCTTTCGTTTCTTTTTGACGCTTCATTTGTGGGCGAATCATGATGAAGTACAAAACTGCGAACATCAACACTAAGGGAAGAAAGCTCATTAAGCCGCTTGAATCTGCGCCCGCAGCTGGAGCTTGGGCAAAAGCGTTACTAATCCACATACAAAACCTCCTTTAAAGACTATTTGGAAACTGCTTTAGTTTTAGGCTTTTAAGCAAAGCCGTAGACCCGCAATTCTAAACTGTGTGTGGCTTTGGGGGTGATTTGGAGGGTCTTAAGGCTCTGCAGGGCTATTAATCCTGCCCGGGCTCCACGCCACGCTGGCGATTGCTGCGAAATTCCTCGCGATAGGCGCTAAAACAGTCCTTGCTCAAGGCCTCTCGAACTTCGGTCATTAATTGTAGGTAGTACGAGAGGTTGTGAATGGTATTGAGCTGGGATCCAAGGATCTCATTGGCTTTTTGGAGGTGATTTAAGTAGGACCTGGTGAAGTTTTGGCAGGTATAGCAAGCACAGGTGGGGTCTACTGGACGATCATCGTCCTTGTAGCCAGAATTGCGTAGCTTTAGATCGCCAAAACGGGTAAATAACCAACCATTTCTGGCATTACGAGTTGGCATCACGCAATCAAACATGTCAATTCCAAGGCTGACCCCCAAAATCAAGTCTTCCGGTGTTCCTACTCCCATGAGGTAGTGCGGCATGTGCTCTGGTAACTTAGGCGCTGTGAAAGTCAGAATACGTTCAAATTCAGGCTTAGGCTCTCCAACCGAAAGGCCGCCAATGGCAATGCCATCGAATCCTTGCTGACTTACTGCATCTAGTGAAAATTCCCGCAGATTTTCAAACATGCCACCTTGGACAATACCAAAGAGTCCATTACCAGTCTCTAGTTCCCGAAAGCGTTTTAGAGAACGATCCCCCCAACGTAATGACATCTCCAGGGAAGCGCGCGCTGTATTTTCAGAAGTTGCTTGGCCTTTCACTTCATAAGGAGTGCACTCATCAAATTGCATAGCGATGTCACTATTTAACACTGCCTGAATCTCCATGGAGACTTCAGGAGACATAAATAATTTGTCACCATTAATCGGTGATGCAAAGGTCACGCCTTCTTCAGAAATCTTCCGTAGTGCACCCAAGCTAAATACTTGAAAGCCACCAGAGTCAGTGAGGATGGGTTTATCCCAGCCCATAAAGCGATGTAAGCCGCCATGTTTTTTGATGACATCTAATCCTGGTCTAAGCCAAAGATGAAACGTATTGCCCAGAATGATTTGCGCTTTGGCTTCTTCGAGATCTCTTGGAGTCATGGCTTTGACCGTGCCATAGGTTCCTACGGGCATGAAGATTGGGGTTTGCACGCTTCCATGAGGAAGATCAAGCTGACCGAGGCGTGCTGGACTTTGTGAGTCGCGTGCCAAGATATTGAAGTGAACAGGTTTGGTCATAACTTTGTAGTCTCGAGTCGGCTTAAAAACATCGCATCTCCATAACTAAAGAAACGATATTGTTGTTGTATGGCATGTTGATAGGCTGAGCGGATATTGTCTACACCCGCAAAAGCACTTACCAGCATTAATAAGGTAGATTTTGGCAGATGAAAGTTGGTTAATAAGCAGTCTACTGTTTTAAATTGAAACCCCGGCGTAATAAAGAGATTAGTCTGCCCACCGCTTTGGCCACTAATCGCTTGACTCTCCAGGGCTCTGAGGCTGGTGGTTCCAACCGCAATGATGCGACCGCCCCCACGCTTAGTTTCTTCAATCGCCTGAAGAGTTGATTCTGGAATGGAAAACCACTCGTAATGCATCTTGTGCTTTGAAAGATCTTCTTCACGCACAGGGGTAAATGTGCCTGCGCCAACATGCAAAGTAAGGGCTACATGATTGACCCCTAAATCATGTAGTTGCTGCAGAATAAGCTCATCAAAGTGCAGTCCTGCAGTTGGGGCAGCCACGGCGCCTGGATTCTTTGCTACTACTGTTTGATAGCGCTGCGCATCCTCCCCATCAGGCTGGTGTTCAATGTATGGCGGTAAAGGGAGTTCACCGAAGCGCTCAAGCAATGCAAAGACATTTTCTGGAAAGCGCACTTCATAGAAGCGTCCATCATAGCCAATCATTTCTACATCAAATGTTTCGCCTGCCTGATTGTGAATTTCCACAATCGATCCGATCTTAGGCACCTTGGATGCTCGGATTTGAACCCAAGCTTGTTGTTCACCACTGATGCGTTCAATCAGAAGTTCAACTATCCCGCCCGTTTCTTTTTTGCCATGAAGGCGAGCGGGAATCACTTTGGTATCGTTAAATACTAATAAATCCCCAGGTTTCACAAGGTCTAGGATTTCTCTAAACTGACGGTCTACCAATTGGACGTGTTTATCCTCGTCGGGCACCAGTTCCAGGAGGCGACTATCGGTTCTATTCGCTAAGGGATGTTGAGCGATTAGATCGTTGGGAAGTTCGTAATTGAAGTCAGAGAGTTGCATAGCATTACCATCAGGTATGAGATTTTAACGATGACTACTAAACCAGCACCAACTTCACTCCAAAAAATGGGTTTAGACAGCCCCATGGCCCTTGCTTTGCATCTTCCATCTCGTTATGAGGATGAGACAGAATTGCTGACGATTGAGGAAGCCATCAGTCACGGTAGGTTTAATGCAGTCCAAACTCAGGGTATGGTGATCCGTAATCAAGTGCTCTTTAGGCCCAGAAGGCAAATGCTGGTCACGATTGAGGATGACACCCAAACTCTGCAACTTCGCTTTCTGAACTTTTATCCGAGTCAGCAAAAACAAATGGCTGTCGGCACCCATATTCGAGTGCGTGGTGATGTGCGCGATGGCTTTCAGGGGTCTGAGATGGTGCACCCCACGGTCAAAGCTATTGCCCCAGATGCACCGTTGCCCAAGAGTCTTACCCCAGTCTATCCAGCGAGCGCAGGAATTTCGCAAACTATCATTCGCAAAGCTGTGGCACAGGCACTTCGTGATCCCAGTTTGCAAGAAAGTTTGGCTGAGTTTTTACCAAAGCAATTAATGACCCAGCTTTTACCAAGTAATGATTGGCCAAGTCTGCAAGCAGCAATTACCTATTTGCATCAACCCCCTGCAGATGCTGATACACAAGCATTGCTTGAGCGTACACATCCTGCGTGGCGACGCGTACAGTTCGAAGAATTACTAGCACAACAAATTTCCTTAAAGCGCGCTCATGCAATTCGTAGAGGGCGTCATGCGCCTAGTTTTGCGAAATTAAAAAAAGATGAAGCGAGTATTGAAACGGGGCTAATGAAGGCCTTGCCATTTACCTTAACTAAGGCACAAGATCGCGTCTGGAGTGAGATTGGAGTTGACTTATCCAATGCATTTCCAATGAATAGGTTATTACAGGGGGATGTCGGTAGCGGCAAGACAGTCGTAGCTGCGCTGGCTGCTGCGCGTGTCATGGACCACGGTTATCAAGCTGCAGTTATGGCGCCAACAGAGATCTTGGCTGAGCAACATTATCTGAAGATGAAAGAATGGTTTGAGCCATTAGGTGTGAAGATAGCTTGGTTATCGGGTAGCTTAAAGGCAAAAGAAAAAAGACTTGCTCAAGAAGTGATTGAGAATGGTGAGGCCCAGCTCATAATTGGTACTCATGCTTTGATTCAAGAGAGCGTGCACTTTTCAAAATTAGGTTTAGCGGTAATTGATGAGCAACATCGCTTTGGCGTTCGGCAGCGTTTAGAAATTCAACAGCGCCTTGGCTCTGAATTGTTCTACTGCCACCAATTAATGATGTCGGCTACTCCAATTCCCCGAACTCTGGCGATGACTTACTACGCAGATTTAGATGTATCTGTGATTGATGAATTGCCCCCTGGTCGTAAGCCCATTACCACTAAAGTGGTTAAGGCAAGCCGTCGCGATGAGGTCATTAGTGGATTGCAAAGCTGGCTAACAAAAGGGTTACAGGCTTATTGGGTTTGTCCTTTGATTGAAGAGTCAGAAGCGCTTCAATTGCAGACTGCAGTAGAGAGTTATGAGCAGTTAACCCAAGCCTTGCCAGGCTTTAAGGTAGGCCTCGTGCATGGGCGACTCAAGGCAGACGAAAAAGCAGCAGTGATGGCGGCGTTTAAGGCAAATGAAATTCAACTATTAGTAGCGACGACCGTGATTGAAGTTGGAGTGGATGTGCCTAATGCAGCCTTAATGGTGATTGAACATGCTGAGCGTTTTGGTTATGCCCAAATTCATCAATTACGCGGACGAGTGGGTAGGGGGTCAGCAGACTCTGTTTGTATTCTGATGTACGCAGAGCCGCTTTCAATGGCAGCTAAAGAGCGCTTGCAGACCTTACGAGAAGTCTCCGATGGTTTTGTGATTGCTGAGCGGGATTTATCACTGCGGGGTCCCGGTGAACTCCTAGGGGCAAAGCAGTCGGGCGACGCTATGCTGCGCTTTGTGGATCTGCAGCGTGATGCTTGGCTGATTGAGTTAGCCCAGCAAGCAGCTGATCGCCTCTTGGCCAATCACGGCGATATCGTTGAACGCCACTTGGAGCGCTGGTTGGGTTCTCGAGCTGAGTTTCTAAAGGCATGATAATTGCCCTATGGCTTTAATTGATCGCCTCACCTCTTATGCATACCTTATTAGGTTAGATAAACCCATTGGTACGCTCTTACTTTTATGGCCTACCTTATGGGCCTTGTGGTTGGCGAGCAGTGGTGTACCCAATCCTGCCGTTTTGCTGATCTTTGTTCTTGGAACCTTTTTAATGCGTAGTGCTGGTTGCGCTATGAATGACTATGCTGATCGAGACTTTGATCGGCATGTGATGAGGACGCAAGGGCGTCCAGTAACCAGCGGCAAGATTTCAGGTAAAGAAGCCGTGGGTGTAGCGCTGGCTTTAGCCTTGCTTGCATTCTTATTAATTTTGCCTCTAAATGATTTTACGAAAGAGTTATCCGTTTTGGCTTTACTAGTTGCCTTTATCTACCCATTTACAAAACGTTTTTTTGCAATGCCTCAGGCTGTTCTGGGGATCGCATTTGGTTTTGGTATACCGATGGCTTACGCTGCAGTCTTGGATTTCATTCCCCTAGAAGCATGGGTTTTATTTATAGGCAATATATTTTGGGCTATTGCCTATGACACTGCTTATGCTATGGTCGATAGAGAAGACGATATACGACTCGGTTTGCGTACTTCGGCAATCACCTTTGGACGCTATGATGTGCTTGCTATTGGCCTGAGTTATGCCATCTTGTTTATGAGTCAGTTATGGGTAGCTAATCTTGCCAGTTTGAGTAATTACTTCTTGGTAGGCTGGTGTGCAGCGCTAGCCTGCGCTATTTATCATATGAAATTAGTATCCACTCGCAAAAGAGAAGAATGCTTCCA
The DNA here is from genome assembly GCF_018882125.1 of Polynucleobacter sp. AP-Melu-500A-A1. GTDB lineage: Bacteria > Pseudomonadota > Gammaproteobacteria > Burkholderiales > Burkholderiaceae > Polynucleobacter. The sequence goes on along the minus strand of NZ_JACVOZ010000005.1, from coordinate 92,453 downwards.
GGCTTTTCGCCACAACAATTGGTTGGGTGGATTTTTGTTCTTAGGAATTGTATTGGGCTTGAGCCTGAATTAGTTTGAGCTTAACTCTTACCTAATTCATCACCCATGACTTTGCCGCGCTGATCTGCAGCGGTAATGGCTTTTTCTAAAATTGCATACCAACCATCTTGATTTAAAACTTCTAGAGCGGCTGCAGTAGTTCCACCTTTGGATGTCACTCTTTCACGTAATACGCTGGCAGATTCACTAGAGTTTTGCGCTAGCTGAGTAGCGCCCTCAAGAGTGGCGTAGGCTAACTTGCGAGCGGTATGTGTATCTAAGCCTAATTTTTCACCAGCAGATTGCAGCGCTTCTAAGAATGCAAAAACATAAGCAGGGCCACTGCCAGAAACAGCAGTAACGGCATCCATCAACTTTTCATCGGTAACCCAAACGGATTGGCCAACAGCATTACAAATGGTTTCCGCTAAGGCGCGGTCATCTGTATTGATATCCGCATTAGCAAAGAGACCGGTAATGCCTTTACCAATGAGCGCAGGAGTATTGGGCATGGCGCGCACGCAACGCTTCTGATCTAACCAGCGGCTCATATCACCAAGACGAATACCAGCGGCAATACTGAGTACCAATGGACTTTGTGCTGAGGCATGCTTTAGCTTGGTTGCCAGTCCTTTAGCAGCAGTATTGAAATCTTGTGGTTTGATAGCCATGACTACGACATTATTTTTAGCAAAGTCAAAAGCAATATTTTCTAGAGCACTAATCATTTTCACCTTGAAATCATTCTGAAGATTTTGTGCAGTGGTGGTATTGGCTTCTACAACTGAAATTTGATTGGCATTAAAACCATTTGCTAGCAGACCGCTAATGAGGGCGCGGCCCATATTGCCACCTCCGATGAAGGTGATATGGGCGTTGGCGTTAATCTTGATGCTCATGGGTGAATTTTATCCCGCTTCCCAAAAATAGCAGTTCCCACACGAACCATGGTGCTGCCTTCGGCAATGGCCGACTCTAAATCATCGGACATGCCCATAGAAAGGGTATCAAAAAATTGAAAGCCTAGATCCGCGGAATTAGCAGCCAAAATACCAATAAAACAATCGCGTACTGCAGTAAAAGCTTGACGCTGTAATGCAGGATCAGCATTTGGGGCTGGAATAGCCATTAAACCCCTTAGGATGACGTTAGGTAATTTTGCAATTTCCTGACACAGTGCTTTGGCTTCGGCGAGAGCTACGCCACTCTTACTGTCTTCAGCACTGACATTCACTTGAACGCAAAGCTGTAAAGGTGCTAAATCAGAAAATTCACCTCGTTGAGTAGAAAGCCGTTCTGCAATCTTCAAGCGGTCAATACTGTGAACCCAATCAAAATGCTCTGCTACTTCTCTGGTTTTATTACTTTGAAGTGGACCTATAAAGTGCCATACTAACCAAGGACGTAGTTTGGCGAGTTGCACAATTTTTTCAATTCCTTCTTGGACATAGTTTTCGCCAAATGCAGATTGACCGGCATGCATCGCTTCTTCAATGGCGCTAGCTGGAAATGTTTTACTTACTGCTAATAGCTCTACATCTTCAGGCTCGCGTTTTGCAGCTAAGGCGGCAAGTTCAATACGCTGTCGAACTTGCATGAGGTTCGCAATGATAGAGTTCACTGCGATGTTCTTTTACTCAGAAGCTGATCAACCATTTCAATCCAATGCAATACAGGTCTATCTTCTTGTTGCAGATGGGTGATGCAGCCAATGTTTCCAGAAACGATGACATCGGCATCAAATTCTTCACAAGCGGTATTTAAATGGGCTAATTTATTTTTACGTAATTGCTCTGAGAGCTCTGGTTGTGTAACCGAGTAGGTTCCCGCTGAGCCACAGCACAGATGGCTATCAGTACATAAACGCACGCCAATACCAATGCTGGTTAACAAGGCTTCTACATTGCCGCGAATTTGTTGGCCATGTTGCAAAGTGCAGGGAGGATGGTAAACCACACCCGGCTTAGGATCATTACCAATGAGTTCAACCAATTCTGTTTGTAGACCTGGAAGTATTTCTGAAATATCTTTAGTCAGATCAGAAATCTTTTGAGCCTTAGCAGCATATTTTGAATCACCGGCAAGAAGATGAACATAGTCTTTTACCATTACGCCACAGCCCGATGCTGTCATCACAATAGCCTCAATTCCTTGTTCTACTAGAGGCCACCATGCATCAATATTTTGTCTGGCGTTATCTAAGCCACCAGCTTGATGGTTAAGATGGAAGCGCAAGGCACCACAACAAGTTGCATTTGGAGCACTAATTAATTCTATCTTGAGTGCATCGAGGACACGTGCAGTTGCCGAATTAATATTTGGAAGCATGCCAGGCTGTACACATCCTTCTAGGATGATCATCTTGCGATCATGATGATGCGTCGGTCTAGTATGGGGATTAGTGCTTGGTGCATGCGCCTTATTCTTTAGTTTTGGAATCTTGCGTTTAATGCCGTGCGGCATCAGCGGACGCATGAGGCGACCCAAGGCCATCGCAGAATTAAATAATGCTGGTTTCGTGAGACCTTCTTTGAGAGCCCAGCGAGTGAGCCTCTGTCCTAAGGGGCGCTTAGGCGTATTTTCTTCTGCCCATTGACGGCCAATATCAATTAACTTTCCATATTGCACGCCGCTTGGGCAAGTGCTTTCACAATTACGACATGTCAGGCAGCGATCTAAATGCAGACGAGTTTTTTCAGTAGGCGCTTGGCCTTCTGCAATTTGTTTAATGAGATAGATTCGTCCACGCGGACCATCGAGTTCATCGCCAAGTAATTGGTAGGTGGGGCAGGTTGCGGTACAAAAACCGCAGTGAACACATTTACCTAAAATGCGTTCTGCTTCTATACCTTCTGGGGTATTAGCAAATTGAGGGGCGAGTTGAGTTTGCATAGGGCTACTTAAGGAAGGCGGGAGGTGGCAAATACGCCTGCTGGATCAAAAGTAGATCGCAGACGAGCCTGAACAAGTTCAAGTGCTTTGGAGTGCGCTTGTTCGCTAAGTAAAGTAAAGCGTTGAAAAGAAGCGTCAATATTGCTGCCTTGCTTAAAACGAGTTGCATGGCCACCATTCGCAGTTGCTAATTTTTTGATGGCATCAAATGTAACTGCATCACCTGGGGCTTTTATCCAGCGTTGTTGCCCATGCCACTCCAATACGATTTCAGGATCTGCATTAGGAATATTTAAGGAGCCACATGCAGCGGGGAGGGCTAATCGATATAAGGTTTGATCGCTCCCAAGATGGTCAAAAACAGACAATTTTTGTTCACGTAAATCATTCCAAAACGTTTGAGCTATTTGCGGATCAACTTCACTTGCAAGTACTAAGGAGCTCATTAGTGGAATAGCAGCTTGAACCGCTGCAGCAGCGCCAGCTAAGCGAATGCTTAACTCTCCATCGCCGCCCATGCCTTGACCAATCCAGCAGCTTGCTGAGAGGGGCAGCGGCTGACCAGCCCATTCATTCAGAAACTTGAGTGCTTGCGCTTGAGAAATTTGGCAGCGTAGCGTAGCAGTAGCAGCTGGTTTAGGCAGTACTTTGACTGACGCTTCTAAAAGTAAAGAGAGCGTACCCATTGATCCTGGTAGTAGACGCGAAACGTCATAACCCGCTACGTTCTTCATGACTTTGCCGCCAAAAGACAAATCTTGTCCTTTGCCATCCAGAATGCGGGCACCCAAGACAAAGTCTCGGAAATTGCCAACACTAATACGACCAGGGCCAGAAAGACCTGCAGCAATAGCGCCGCCAAAAGTGGCGTCTGCACCAAAGTGTGGGGGCTCACATGCAAGAACTTGATTCTTCTCATGCAGAACTGCTTCAATTTCTTTTAAAGAAGTTCCTGCACATGCAGTAATGACTAATTCTTCTGGTTGATATTCCAAGATTCCAGAATAAGTACGAGCATCTAACTTTGTATATTGATTTGTATTGCCGTACCAAGACTTTGTTCCACCACCTTGGATGGAAAGAGTTTGCTTGCTATTCGCCGCATTGAGGATTTGCTCTTGGAATACCTTGATTGCAGGATTGTCGCTGCCGGAACTCATTAGAAGCGCTCCAAATCTGGGTGGGGGAGCTTGCCCCCACTGATCCGCATGCGACCATATTCTGCACAACGATTTAGTGTGGGGATAGCCTTATCAGGATTAAGTAATTTTTCTGGGTCGAATGCACTCTTGACTCCCCAAAATGACTCACGCTCACCTTCACCAAATTGAACGCACATGGAGTTAATCTTTTCGATGCCAACTCCATGTTCGCCAGTAATTGTTCCACCCAACTCAACACAGGCTTCTAAGATTTCAGTACCAAAATCTTCCGCGCGGTGCCATTCATCTTGATCGGCACCATTAAACAAAATCAGTGGATGCATGTTGCCATCACCAGCATGAAATACATTGAGACACCCTAAGCCATATTTAATTTCCATACCCTGGATACGCTTGAGTAAGGTGGCAATATGTCGGCGTGGAATAGTGCCATCCATACAGTAGTAGTCTGCTGCTAAACGCCCAGCTGCGGGGAAAGCGTTTTTGCGGCCACTCCAAAATTTAAGGCGCTCAGCCTCATCTTTAGAAATCCGAATACCGCTAGCGCCAGATTCCTCTAGAACCTTAGTCATACGGGCTATTTCTTCGGCAACTTCTTCAGGCGTGCCATCAGACTCGCACAGCAATATTGCAGTGGCTTCTAAGTCATATCCAGCATGAACAAATTCTTCAACGGCGCGGGTTGTAGCTTTGTCCATCATCTCTAAACCAGCGGGAATAATGCCGGCAGCAATAATGGCAGCAACGGCATTTCCACCTTTTTCAATATCGTCAAAGCTGGCCATAATCACGCGTGCCAATTTTGGTTTGGCAATGAGTTTGACAGTGACTTCAGTGACTACCGCCAACATGCCCTCGCTACCCATCATGATGGCTAGTAAATCAAGTCCAGGAGAGTCTGGAGCAAGACTGCCAAATTCCACAATCTCACCATTCATTAAAACGCCGCGAACACGCAGTACATTGTGAAGGGTGAGGCCATACTTCAAACAATGAACACCACCAGAGTTCTCATTGACGTTGCCACCAATGGAACAAGCAATTTGAGAGGAGGGATCTGGAGCGTAGTAAAGGCCATGATGCGCAACTGCTTCAGAGATTGCTAAATTACGAACGCCAGGTTGAACAACAGCAGTTCGGGTAAAGGGATCAATGCTGACAATTTTCTTGAGCTTGGCTAGAGACAGAACCAAACCTTGAGAAATTGGCATAGCGCCACCGGAAAGTCCCGTGCCGGATCCGCGTGGTACCACCGGAATTTGCATTTCAAAGCAAATCTTGAGGATTTGAGCAACTTGCTCTTCGGTTTCCGGAAGGGCTACTGCTAAAGGCATCCTGCGATAAGCGGCTAGACCATCGCATTCGTAGGGGATCGTATCCTCAGGCTCCCAAAGCAGGGCATGATCCGGGAGGATGGGACGCAGGGAAGAAACCAGTTTGAACTGAAGAGCGCTAATAGCAGCTAGATCGGGGGGCGGGGTCAGCATATTCATAGGAATCATTTTAGCCACTTACCTATAATCAAGCTTATGGGAAATCGATTATCAAAAATAGCCACTAGAACGGGCGATGCTGGGATGACTGGCCTAGGCGATGGCAGCCGTGTAGAGAAGGATCATTTGCGGATTTGCGCCATGGGTGATGTAGATGAGTTGAACTCAGAAATCGGTGTTTTGATGACCGAGGAGATCCCTGAAAGCCTTGATGCCGAACTTAAAAAACTTTTTTTGCAAGTCCAGCACGATTTATTTGATTTAGGTGGGGAACTTTGTATTCCCAATTACAAGTTACTGAAGCCTGAGCATGTCGCTCAGCTTGATGTCTGGTTAGAAAAGTACAACAAGGAACTTCCTCCTCTAACGGAATTCATTTTGCCAGGTGGAACACGTGCAGCAGCACAAGCTCATGTATGTCGCACGGTTTGCAGAAGAGCAGAACGTTCGATTGTGCGTTTAGGCTGGGTTGAACCTTTATATGATTCGCCGCGCCAGTATGTCAATCGCTTATCGGATTTATTATTTGTTTTGGCACGTATTCTGAATCGTGCTGCTGGTGGATGTGATGTGCTGTGGAAGCACGAAAAAAAAGAGACTAAGTAATCTAGTCTCTTTTTTCATCAAGCTTGCCTGATTTAATGACGCTTACTTCTTCTTGCTTCTGCGTTTCTTAACAGCGGTAGCTAGACGCTCAAGTACTTTGACTGAATCATCCCAGTTGATGCAGGCATCCGTAATACTCTTACCGTATTCTAAATTAGCTGGATCATCTTTTCCTGGGGTAAATTTTTGTGCGCCATCATTGAGATGACTTTCAATCATGACACCAAAGATTTGGTTTGATCCAGATTCAATTTGCTTGGCAATATCATCAGCAACAATGATTTGACGCTCATGCTTTTTACTGGAGTTTGCATGTGACAAGTCAACCATCAAACTGCCTGGAAGCTTTGCAGCTTCTAGCTCAGAGCAGGCTGCTTGAACATATTGCGCTTCATAGTTCGGCTCTTTACCACCACGCAAAATAACATGACAATCTTTATTACCTTTGGTTTCCACAACCGCAACTTGACCATTCTTGTGAACAGAAAGGAAATGGTGTGGACGACCAGCTGCTTGAATTGCATCAGTAGCAATTTTAATATTGCCATCAGTACCATTCTTAAAACCAATTGGCGCAGAAAGACCAGAGGCAAGTTCACGATGGACTTGACTCTCAGTAGTACGCGCACCAATCGCACCCCATGAAATAAGGTCGGCGATATATTGCGGAGAAATCACATCCAAAAATTCACTACCCGCTGGCATACCAAGGCGATTAATTTCCATCAGCACTTGGCGAGCAAGTCGCAGGCCTTCTTCAATCCGATAGCTCTCATCTAAGTAAGGGTCATTGATCAAACCCTTCCAGCCAACAGTCGTGCGTGGTTTTTCAAAATACACGCGCATCACAATTTCTAATTCACCGGCAAAACGTTTTCTCTCCACCAAAAGACGCTGACAGTACTCCAAGGCTGCTCTGGGATCATGAATGGAGCATGGCCCAATGATGACTAATAAACGATCATCTTTGCCGTGAATAAGGTCGCGAATTTTTTTACGAGTTTTGCTGATCAGCGCTTCAGTTGGCGTTCCCGAGATTGGGAAAAAGCGAATCAAATGCTCTGGCGGGGGTAGAACAGTAATGTCGTGAATGCGTTGATCATCGGTATCCGACGTTTTATCAACGACGGAGTACCAATTAGCGGGATTAGTATTTTGTTGGCTCATACGGCTATTTTAAGCCGTAATTGGCTAATATTAGGCAGTGCCACCGACTGTGAGGCTGTCAATCCGTAAAGTGGGCTGTCCAACCCCCACTGGAACGCTTTGTCCTTCCTTACCGCAGACCCCGACGCCGCTATCTAATTTGAGGTCATTTCCAATCATGGAGACCTGCTTAAGGGATTCAGGGCCACTTCCGATGATGGTCGCCCCTTTCACTGGGTACTGAATTTTTCCGTTCTCTACCCAGTAGGCTTCTGAGGCTGAAAACACAAATTTTCCACTCGTAATGTCTACTTGCCCACCACCAAAGTTGACTGCATACAGACCACGTTTAATGCTGGCAACAATCTCTTTGGGATCATCTTTGCCGGCCAACATATAAGTATTTGTCATGCGGGGCATTGGTAATGAAGCAAAACTTTCGCGACGACCATTACCAGTGAGTGGCATTTTCATCAGTCGTGCATTAAGGCTATCTTGAATATAGCCCTTTAAAATGCCATCTTCAATTAAGGTGGTGCATTGAGTCGGCGTTCCTTCATCATCAATATTGAGAGAACCTCTGCGTCCTGAGAGAGTGCCATCATCGACAACCGTGACACCTTTAGCGGCAACGCGTTGACCGATGCGGCCAGCAAATGCTGAGGAACCTTTGCGGTTAAAGTCACCCTCTAGTCCATGACCGACAGCTTCATGCAAAAGTACGCCAGGCCATCCTGGTCCCATTACTACCGTCATTGGGCCAGCAGGTGCAGGGCGTGACTCTAGGTTTACTAAGGCGCCATCTACTGCTTCATCTACATAGCGATTAATCAGGGTCGTATCAAAATATTGATAGTCATGTCTTGCTCCACCGCCGGATGATCCAGATTCACGACGACCATTTTGTTCGGCAATTACATGTACTGAAACTCGCACTAGTGGACGAATATCTGCAGCAAGCAAGCCATCGGCACGGACTACTAAGACCACATCAAATTCACCAGCAAGACTTGCCATGACCTGAATGATGCGAGGATCTCGCGCTTTTGCGCGTTTCTCAATACTTTCCAGTAATGCAATCTTTTCTTTAGGTTGCAGGGAGTTCAAAGGATTGATATCGGAGTACAACTTATTCGAGACAGGATTAAAGAGTTTGCTTACAACTGCCTGCCTACCACCTTGCGGTCCAATGACACGCGTTGCCTTAGCGGCTTTACTAAGAGCCTCGAGGTTAATCTCATCTGAATAGGCAAAAGCAGTTTTATCTCCATAAATTGCCCGTACTCCAACGCCTTGATCAATATTAAAACTACCAGATTTAACAATTCCCTCTTCAAGACTCCAACTTTCGCTGCGAGTATGTTGAAAATAAAGATCGGCATCATCTAAGCGATGCGTAAACATGTCACCAAAAGTGCGATGAAGATCTTGCTCTGTAAGACCAGTCGGCTCGAGCAAAATCGATTTAGCTACTTTGAGGAGATCTGCTTGTTTTTTAGCTTTAGTCCAACTGCTGGGAAACAGTGCTTCTGGTGCATTCATTGAGTGTGAAGGTCTTTCAGTGGTTACAGCTTGCGATGTGCAAGAGCGGGTAACGTAGAGCGTACATCGTTTAATTTATCTTTGCATAAAACCCCAGAAATAAAGCCCTCACCTTCAGGAAGGTCAGCGAGAACCTCACCCCAAGGATCAATCAGCATGCTATGACCCCAGGTGCGGCGTTGATTGAGGTGGGTTCCACCTTGTGCAGAAGCTAAGACATAGCATTGATTTTCAATCGCGCGAGCACGTAGGAGAATCTCCCAATGGTCTTTGCCAGTGGTGTAAGTAAAAGCTGCAGGAATTACATGGCAATCGACTTGACCAAGGGCGCGGTACAGTTCTGGGAAGCGCAGGTCGTAACAAATGCTCAGACCTAAAACCCATTCTTGACCATCAATATTAATATTTAGCAAACCGGGTACATTGCCAGCTTCAATCGTTTCAGATTCTTGATAGCGTTCATTTTCAGTCTGAAAGTCAAATAAATGAATTTTGTCGTAACGCCCAATATTTTGACCTTGTGGATCAAAGACCAAGGTGGTGTTAAGAACTTTTTGAGGATCGCTTGCCTCGAGTGGAATCGTACCAGCTATTAAATAGATATTATTTTCTTTGGCAATCGCGCAGAGTCGTTCCTGAATAGGGCCATGACGATAACGTTCACGAGCGCGTACTTTATCAGTATCTTTTAAGCCCATTAAACAAAAGTATTCTGGGAGCACGGCAAGTTGCGCGCCTCCTTTGGCTGCTTGCGAAATGAAGCCACTGGCTGTTTCCAAGTTGAATTGAATGTCAGGCGTCGACACCATTTGAATAGCAGCGATATTGAGTGTTGCCAAATGATTATCTGTGCTCATGAGGGTGTAGGTTGATTACTTGGAGTATTGGGAGGGTTGATAGGAGCTGGCTTACTTTGTTCCCTCAGCAGTTCTTTGCTGCGAATGGTGTCTAGCGTTTTGGGATCAATCGGCTGGCCCTTTGGATCAAGGAGAATGATCTCCGGATCTGTCCAGGATCCCTGAACTAAATAGTCCGACTGAAAATTACGATTAATTTGGCTGGTAATTAAGTACTGACCCAAAAGTGCGCCCAATCCAATGAGGGGGTTAATTGCAAAAGCAGCTAGTGAGCCAGCGGTAGCATCAATCGTAGGGAAAACCGTCACGCGCAGATCTTGAGTTTGCTTAGCAAGATTAATTTGGCCAATCATGGCTACACGAGCTTGATCAAGCTGCATTGAAAATTCCTTCGTTTGTGCAATCCCGTTATTGATATCAAATCCACCATTGATCGAGCTAAAAGTGGTTCCTTTGCTGGCAATGCCACCAACGCTGCCTTGTAAATCTAAGGTAGCAAACTTAAATAGACTTTGCAAACTCAGTACATCTAAGAGTTGGGCGCCACTGGTATCAACTTCAAGCAAGCGTCCTTTGGTAAGGCTGAGGTTGGCCTTCCCTGTAAGGGTTTCATATTGCGGGTTAAAAGGAGAGCCATCCCATTGGGCATTCGCTGTAACCAGTCCTTGACCGCCCTCTACCGACTTCTGTGGACTCCAGTGAGCAATCAGTTGACCAGCATCTTTAACATTACTGCTGACTTTAATTTGCGTATGATCGGCTTGGTTTTGCGTTGCTCCTGTCCATTGGCCAGATGTATTAGTGGAAGCTTGCGGATTATTTGTTTGAAAAGAATCCAACTTCAATACATTGTTGCTTGATATGGCTTTGATTTTGACTTGCCCTAGAAGTGCCCTAGACCACGCAAAATCCTCGATCGTTAAATCTAAGCTTGGGATGTCGTTTGGCTCAAGAACTTTTTGATTGGTAGTGGTGCCAGTAGAGGTCTTGGGTAATACATTGGCGGCATCTTCAGTCATTCGTAGTCGACTCATCGAGCCACTGAGTAAACCATTGGGGTGATCTTGATTTGCTTCTTGGAATTGAATTTGCCCAGCAGCCTGCTGCGAGAGAAGACGTATTTGCCAAGCACCATTCTTTTGGTTACTGATAATGCCCACATCATTCCAATTGTGTTCAAAAGCAGTCAGTTTTTTGATCTGAGCTGTGATTTGAGAACTGCCACTACTTGAGCGATGCGTTTCTTGAGCAGCAGCAGATTTATGTTGGCTGTCAAAAAATTCATGCCATGCATCAAAGTTCAACTCATTGAGCAGTAGATTGAGGCTAAACCCTTGTTGTGGAAGGTTGGCTGGACCACCTATTCCTAAGGCCGCACGAACTTCATTATCAGACCCCAGTACACCTTGTACGGCATACAGATCACCCATTTTTCCAGCCCAACTAATGTTGCTTGGATTTGTTTTATTAGCCTGGGTATTTTTCAGGGTGAGCTGTCCACTCATAGGAAGACCAACTGCTTTGGAGGCTGGGTATGGGGCTGCACTGCCAAAGTTCCGCATATCAAATTTCAAATTTGTTTCACCACCGGCTTTAGAAAAATTGAGATTGCCATCATATTTGATTGAACCACTTAGCGCCTTTGTCAGCGCATTTACTTGATGATTTGCATGAGTTGCAAAATAATTCTTAATAAAGTTTGCTTGAATATCACCAGTGATACTGTAATTCTGATTCCCTGGAGTCGAGGGTGAGGTAGCAATTTTAAGGGAGCCACCTAAAAAGTTAGCAGTCACATCATCAAATTCTGGATTGGTATCGGTAATGCGAATTTTCCCCTTTAGGTTTTCAAGGGGTGGTATGTCACCCCATTGAACCTTGTTGCCTGGAAGGGTGAGTTTCATATCAATACTCGTATCAGCGTTGCCTGAAAGCGGAATTTTCAAGCCAAGATCAAGGCTGGCATTGCCAGAAGCATGTAAATGCTTTTCTAAATTGGGCTGCTGTTTTCCTACTGGTGAGGCGAGCACATAGTCGAGCATTTGAGACATCTCCCCCTGAGCGTTGCCATTTACGTTCAGCATCAATTGCTTGGCGCTGACGCTCGGAATTTCTGCATGGAATTTACTAAGGGCCACTTGTTTAAAGCTCCCTTGATTAATGTCTATCGTGAGCAATTCGTTTTTCATTGCGATGACACCATCGACATTATTAAATGCTAGCCATACGCCTTGATTGCTTGGCAGGGTTGGCACTGGGCTATAAGTCACTCCAGTCACTGGTAGATTTAATGTGAACTCGCCTTCACTACCTTTAGGATAAGGAATTTTTTTAGGATCACCTTTGATATGTAGCTTGCCGTTTTGAATACTTCCTGAACTAAATGCTTTACTCAAATAGTGAGTAGTATCCTCATCCATATCTACAGGCAGGTAGCGGTGGGCGGTAGTGAGTTTGGCCCTTGGAAAGCTCATATCTAAAGACAGGAGGTCAGCTTGCCCGCCAGCCCCGATAACATAGTTAAGGTCTAAGTTTGTTGTTAATTCCGAATTGCTTAAAGCAAGATCTTGAGCGCTGACAACCCAGTTCCCCTTCGTTTTTGTCCACGTGATTTGGCCTTTTGCTTGGTCTAGCTGAATTTTGGGATCTGCTAGTAGACCTTTAATATCTAAGTCAAGATTATTGGAATTTACGCTAAAGCTCCCCTGATTTTGATTGCCTGTCAAAAACCCAGAGAGATTAGTAACTGAAGGCATGTTCTTATTAATACCCGTAAAGCTGAGATTAATGAGTTTGGTGCTGATATTGAAATCTAATTTATTGGATTTAAACCAACCACCTGGAATATTGAGGGCAGCCAGCGGTGATTTGCTTTCGGACCAATTAATGTCTAAGTTTTGTAATTCTCCATCAGCATGAGAGTCTTTAATCCAGCGATGTACATTTTTAGAGAGCGGCAGATTGAGTGCAAACAAGGCAACATCTTCCACCAAAATTTTGGGTGAAGAAAAACCAAACTCTTTAATTTCCCCATCAGGGCCAGGGGGTCGCCACCGGAAAGTCATGGGGCTTAAGTTTTCTAAAGGCGCATTTTTGGGCCCATCAATTTCACGCCACGCAAAGGTTTTCGTGGTAACAGTAATCATTCCGTCAATCGTTTCTTGGAAGAGGTTTGTTTCTAATCTTCCCAGCGCGATTGCATCCTCATCTTTGGATAATTGAATGATGAGCTTATCTGCGGCTAGATAGATCTCACCCCCATCAGGCTTACTGTTATCAATGTTCAGTTTTCCCTTGGAGCTAAGGATGCCCTCTAGGGTATTGGGGCGAAGCTTGAACTCTTTAGCAATTTGGGTAAGGTTAATATCATTTAAATCCCATTCAATCGCCCCAATCCAATTACGCCAATTACCTGCTTGTCCAGTAAGGCGGTGAGCAAAGTCTACTTTGATCTCCACAGGACCCTTAGTCCAGGGTGTAGTCGCTGTCAGGGCGCCTTTGTGTCTCCGAATGCCATTGCTAAGAGTGAGATTTTGAATATCAATAGTACTTAATAGTTTCTGGCTTTTTTGGTCATCCCAAATTAATTTGACGTCATTAATGTTGATATCATTTTGTGCAAAGAGCCAATTTTCAGCAGTGTAATCATCAGTCTTGCCATGAATGGGGATGCCTGCTACTGTGACTTGGCCTTTGCTATCACGTTGAACGTAAATTTGCGCGCCTTGAAAATTTAGCTCATGAAAATACGGTGCCAAATGGTAAAAAGAATTCCAGCTCAACTCCCCATTAATTTTCTGGATGAACAATAACGGCTTCGATTGATCGGAGCCATTAAAACGAAGCCCCTCTAGTTCAAAGCTGGGTCGGATCCACGTCCATGAGACTTCTAACTTATCCATCGTTACATCGGCACCAATACGGGCGCTAATCAACCTTTCAATAGATGCTTTAGATTTTTCTATTTGAGGCCAAAGTACAAAGCGAACTCCGAAATGGCCAATGACAAATAAGGCCAGCACGAGGCCAGCAAGAATGTAAGCGCGCTTACGCCAAGTTTGGCCTGAACCTGGCGGGCGTTTTGCAAATACACCTTTGAGGCGAGGCGGGATGATGTTTTCCAGCATGGACTCTATTATCCGTCAGCCCATGGTTGACCACCAAGCTTCTGCCTATCCAGTTCTGGGCTCGGATTAAGATGGGGGAAATGAATGAATTTTCGCAACAAATCGAATTTTTGCAGGAGCACTCCACTTATGCGCGCCGTTGGCTGAGCGCGCACCCTGAATGGATCGAGTGGTTACGGGTCTGTGGACGGCAAGAAATTGATATACAGGGTATTGAGGATTTGCTGTCTGCCTGCAAAGTATCCTCAGATAGGCAAGCTCAGGATGAGGCCGAGTTCATGGCCAATTTACGGCTAGCTCGGCAGCGTTTAATGCTATGGGTAGCGTTTCGTGATCTCAATGGCATGGCTAGCCTAGAAGAGGTCACCCATAGCCTTAGCCATTTTGCTGAAATAGCAGTTTCTGATTCGATTGCTTTTATACGCATTGATTTGCAAGCTCGTTTTGGGCTGCCTTGGAGCAAAACTACCGATTCTGAAATGCCCTTAATGGTGGTGGGTATGGGGAAATTGGGTGGCCTCGAGCTCAACCTTTCCTCAGATATTGATTTAATTTTTCTTTATGAATACGAAGGTGAGACAGTAGGGGCAGAGAAAAGTCTTTCGAACCACGAGTGGTTCACCCTTATGGGAAAGCGTTTAATCAAGCTTCTTTCGGAGCATGATGCTAATGGTTTTGTGTTTCGGGTAGATATGCGTTTGCGTCCAAATGGCGATTCTGGTCCACTGGTTTGTAGCTTGGACATGCTTGAAGAATATCTACTGGTTCAGGGTCGCGAATGGGAGCGCTATGCCTGGATCAAGGGGCGCTTAATTGCACCTATGCCAAGCTCCGCCTCTTATGCGCATTGTGAAAAAGAACTTGAGCAACTGATTCGTCCTTTTGTATATCGTCGGCATCTTGATTACGGGGTGATGGCTTCGATACGTGACTTGCATGCGCAGATTCAGTTGGAGGCGGAGAAGCGATCATCGGGTCGACATGGCCGCTCCCGTGATATTAAATTAGGCCGCGGCGGTATTCGTGAAATTGAGTTTTTGGCGCAAATGTTTCAGTTAATGCGCGGGGGTACTGATCCTCGTTTTAGGATGCGCCCAACCTTAGGAGTGCTGAGCCTTATTCAACGGTGTGGCAGCTTGCCAGCGCAAGAGGTAAAAGATCTGGAGTCGGCTTATCTATTTCTTCGGCGCCTCGAGCATCGTATTCAGGTTTGGGATGACCAGCAAACCCATTACCTTCCAGAGGACGAGTCTGCACGTCATCGCCTAGCGATATCGATGCTCGAGTCTACTGATGCAAAGGAGGCTGATTTGTTGGCAGAGCTTGATCGTCATCAAAATAAGGTCGCACATCTTTTTGAAAAAGCCTTCTTACTAGATGATGCTACTCGCCTAGATCTTGCTCCTGTTGCACTTGATTGGGAGCCTAATGCTAACTTCTTTCCTCAGGCTTTCCAGAGATGGCACGGTTGGCTTGATAGTCCAAAGCAAAGACAGTTGCCTGAAAAAAGTCGTCTTATTTTTAATAAGCTCATGCGTAAGGCGACCGAGAGTTTGCAGGGCAATGGCAGTCCACCGAGCGATGCTGACACGACGCTCTTACGTTTTTTTGATTTACTCGAAGCCATTGCCCGGCGCAGCGCTTATTTATCTATCTTGGCTGAATATCCTAGGGCACTCTCGAATGTCTTGGCATTGCTAAAGTCCTCTCAGTGGGGTGCGCAGTATTTAACTCGACATCCCCATTTGCTGGACTACTTGTTAAATTCAGGAACAGAAAAAGCCTTAATTGACAATCCCCAAGAGTATTTGCGTGATGTCAAAGCCCATTTAAATATGCGTCTTGATGATGTGATGGCCAATGGAGATGGATCAGAGCAGGCCATGGATATCTTGCGGGTCACGCATCACACAGAAACTTTTATCACCTTGCTGGCTGACTTAGGAATTGGAGTAGAACAAGCATTATCAGTTGAAAAGGTCAGTGACCATCTTTCCGCATTGGCTGATTTAATTTTGCAGACTACTTTTGAGCGTGTGTGGCCAAGCGTGGCGTCAAAGTTTGATTTACCAGATCATTTCATTCCTCCTTTTGCCATTATTTCCTATGGAAAATTGGGCGGCAAGGAGTTGGGATACGCCTCAGATTTAGATTTAGTATTTTTATTTGAGGCTGATGAAGCCGACTATGCTGCTGGTGAGATCTATGGGCTCCTTGCGAAGCGCATGATTAATTGGCTTACTACTTTTACTGCTGCGGGCGGCTTATTTGAAATTGATACACGCCTTCGGCCCAATGGTTCAGCAGGTTTTTTAGTGACCAATGCCGAGGCTTTTAGAAAGTATCAAATGCGTGAAGGCGATAACGCTGCCTGGGTATGGGAACATCAAGCGCTTACAAGAGCGCGTTGCTCTGCAGGCAATGCAAACGTAGGCCTAGTATTTGATGGTGTACGTGCCGAAGTCTTAAGTCAGCAACGTAATGTTGACAATTTGCGTAATGAAATACTGGAGATGCGCCACAAGGTTCATGCAGGCCATCCCAATCCAAGTAATGAGTTTGACTTAAAGCACGATGCAGGTGGCATGGTGGATATTGAATTTATAGTGCAATTTCTAGTTCTAGCTTATGCCCATCAACATCCTCAGTTAATAGGTAACCTAGGAAATATTGCTTTACTGAGGATCACAGGAGAATTAAAACTGATTGATCAAGCTAGCGCTCAATCAGTCGGTGATGCCTATCGTTTGCTGCGATCTAAACAGCATCGTTTGCGTTTAGACGGCGCAGAAAAAACCCGCGTTCTTCTCGAAGGAAATCCTGAAATGATTCTTGCTAGGGATGCTGTCCTGGCACTATGGCAGGAGATATTTTTACCAAAATCGAATGGGTAATTTGTTTAACCCAATAACTCACGTGCATGACGGCGCGTGGTGTCGGTGATGGTGGCACCTCCCAGCATACGAGCAACTTCCTCTACCCGCTCGGTTCTTCCAAGTATTTCAACCTGAGATATGGTTTTATCAGCGTGTTGTGACTTGCTGACTTTGAGGTGATGGTTGCCTTGAGCGGCTACTTGCGGTAAATGGGTGACACACAAAATTTGATGAGATTGCCCGAGTTGGTGCAAGAGTTTGCCTACGGTCTCAGCAACAGCGCCACCAATACCGGCATCTACTTCATCAAAAATTAAGGTGGGAGTAAATGAGGCCTTGCTGGTAATGACGCTAATGGCCAAACTAATGCGAGCTAACTCACCTCCAGAAGCAACTTTAGCTAATGATCTAGGCGTACTGCCAGCATGACCCGCTACTAAAAACTCAATTTGCTCTAAGCCATTCGAACCACCTTCATTTAGTGGTGTCAGTGCAATTACCAGTTGTCCACCAGCCATGGACAAATCTTGCATACCATCGGTCACTAATTTACCTAACTCGGTTGCTGCTTTACTCCGTTTTTGTGAAAGTTGTTTTGCAATCTTTAAATAAGCAGCTTCTTCGGCTTTTACTTTTTCTCGTAGGGCATCGATATTTTGGGATGCCGTTAGAGCCTCTAAGCGTTCAGAAGTTTCTAACAATAACTTTGGTAGCGCATCCTCTTCACTGCGGTATTTGCGAGCAGCGCCATGAAGCGCTTGCATACGGTCTTCTACTTGTGCCAATCTCGCAGGATCTAAATCTACTTTTTGTAAATAGCGGTTGAGCCCATGAATAGCCTCATCGAGTTGAATCTGTGCTGATGCTAGGGCCTCGCTAATCGTACTGAGCGCTGGATCGTGCTCTGCTAAAGAGCTAATGGTGTTAGAGGCTTTAGATAATGTGGAGTCAACTGAATTCTCAGCATCACTTAAGGTTTCGATAGCCTCTTGGCATCCGCCAATGATTTTGGCACCATTCGCTAGTCTGGCATGCTCACTCTGAATACTCATCCACTCACCTTCTATGGGAGAGAGCTCAGTGAGTTCCTCTAACTGCCATTCGAGACGTTCACGTTCACGCTCAATATCTTGCCCAGCATTTTCTGCTTGCTCTAAACGGCGGCGAGAGTCATTGAGGGTTTTAAAGGCTTGGGCTACCTCTATTGCCAGGGGAAGTAGTCCGGCATGACGATCAAGTAGCTCTCGTTGTGCACCACCCTTGAGAAGTAGTTGATGGGCATGTTGGCCATGGATGTCTACCAACTGATCCCCAGCTTCCCGTAATTGGGTCACGGTAGCAATGCTGCCATTAATAAAAGCGCGACTCCGACCATTTGCCTCTACCGTTCTTTTGAGTAAGAGGCTTTGACCATCATCCTCCAATGGAAAGCCTTGATCATCTAACCATTTATTAAAGTGGGAGGTTTGTTCTGGGTCTATTCTGAAGAGAGCAGAAATTTCTGCGCGATTAGCGCCTTCACGAATTTGACTACTGTCCGCCCGCTCACCTAATACCAAGCTCAGCGCATCGAGCAAGATGGATTTACCGGCACCAGTTTCGCCCGTCAGGACTGTAAAACCAGCAGCAAAATCTAGTTCAAGTTGATCGACGATGACAAAGTCACGAAGAGAGATAGTTTGAAGCATGTATTAGCGTAGCAAAAAATACGACATCAAAATGTCGATGGGTATTCATTCCAGTGAAGCTTCTCGCGCAAAGTCTTGTAGTCGCTATGACCGCAGGGATGAAGGAATGTAATAGTTTTACTAGATTGGCGTACTTCAATTTTGTCGCCACTTTGTAATTCAGTTTGGGATTGCATATCAAAATTCACAATCACCTCACGACCATCAACTACTTCAATAATGGTTTCGGAATCTGCTGGTAAGACAATTGGGCGATTAGAAAGAGAGTGTGGTGCAATCGGTGCAAGTAAGATTCCAGCAACACGCGGATGAAGAATGGGTCCGCCAGCGGAGAGTGCATATGCGGTTGAGCCAGTCGGTGTTGACACAATCAAGCCATCAGAGCGTTGGTTGTACATGAAGGAGCCATTGACGTTCACAGCTAGCTCCACCATTCCTGAAATACCAGAGCGATTTACTACTACATCATTGAGGGCGAGGGCACGATTCAATTCTTTACCATTGCGCAAAACGACCGCATCTAACAATGTCCTGGTATCTGCCTCGTATTCACCGGCAATAATTTTGGGAAGAATGGATTGCACTGATTGAATGGGGATGTCGGTCATATAACCCAGGCGCCCCATATTGATTCCTACCAGTGGGACGTTCATACCAGCCAATTGACGGCCAATTCCTAACATTGTCCCGTCACCACCCAAAACCACTACTAAATCAATTACTCCGGCAAAATCATCCGCCACCTTGGTTGGGAAGTCTTTCAGCTGGAGATGATCTGCGGTCGCAGCTTCAATAAAGACCTCACAGCCTAGATCAGAAACCAGCTTTGCCAGGTCTTTAAGGCGTTCCTCAATCCCATCTGCCTGAAATTTGCCGACAAGCGCAACTCGGCTAAATGCCTTGTTGGTGGAATTTGGGGAAGGGCTTAACATATAACGATTAAACCATAGGCATAAAATCCCTTCCACCATGGATGAACGTTCCCGCGCCTTACTAAAAACCCTCATCGAGCGCTATATCGAGGAGGGTCAGCCTATTGGCTCACGCACCCTCTCGAGATTCTCCGGTCTGGACCTCTCTGCGGCCACCATTCGTAATGTCATGGCTGATCTGGAGGAGATGGGCTTAGTAACCAGCCCGCACACTTCAGCTGGCCGTATTCCAACGCCAAGAGGCTATCGTTTATTTGTAGATACGATGGTGACGATTCGTCCCTTAGAAGAAATAGCAGCTCGTGAAGTGGAAAAAGGACTTTTGCCAGATTCACCGCAAAAGGTTTTAATCTCCGCTGCCCAAATGCTCTCAAATCTGACCCATTTTGCTGGGGTTGTGATGACCCCCAAACGTGCTCAGGTTTTTAAGCACATTGAGTTTTTGCGACTAGGGGAAGGCAAGATCTTGTTAATTATGGTCACGCCTGAGGGTGATGTGCAAAATCGTATCTTGCCCACTACCCAAGATTACAGCCCAAGTCAGCTGATTGAAGCAGGCAACTACATTAATGCACAGTTCGCAGGAAAAAGTTTTGATCAAGTACGCTTACTTCTTAAAAATGATTTGGATAATTTGCGTACAGATATTTCTGGTTTGATGGCTTTAGCATTGCAAAGCGGCGTACCTGAATACAATTTAAGTGGTGGTGAAGTCGTTCTTTCGGGTGAGCGCCGCTTGCTTAATGTGGGTGACCTTAGCTCTAACTTAGATAAGCTTCGTAAGATGTTTGACATGTTGGAGCAAAAATCTGTTCTCATGCAATTACTAGATGTATCAAGTCATGCGGATGGAATTCAAATCTTTATTGGTGGTGAGAGTGATCTCTTACCTTATGAGGATTTAGCAGTCATTAGCGCACCTTATAGTGTCGACGGTCAAATTGTCGGAACTCTCGGTGTCATTGGCCCGACCCGCATGGCTTACGACAGAGTAATTCCGATTGTGGATATCACCTCTAAACTATTATCTGGCGCACTAAGCTCTTAAGAAAAATTTATACCCTAATTACTAGAGACACATTACATTGAATCAAAATCCCCACTTAAGAGCCTCCAAGACTGCAGTGCTGTTACTCAATCTGGGTACACCATCTGCGCCAACTCCTAAAGCCGTAAGAGCGTATCTCAATGAATTTTTATCTGATCCTCGCATCGTAGAGATTCCGCGGTTTATTTGGTGGTTCATTTTGCACGGCATTATTTTGCCGATTCGCAGCAGTACATCTGCTAAAAAATACGCCTCCATTTGGTTGCCAAAATTAGGCTCCCCTTTAATGCATTACTCGCGTTTACAGGCCAAAGAGTTGGGTGAAAAATTTGCCAATCAAGGGCATACAGTCTTAGTAGACTTGGCTATGCGTTATGGCAAGCCCTCAACGCAAGAAGCCTTGGATAGCCTTAAGGAGCAAGGGATGGAGCGCTTACTACTGCTGCCCTTATATCCCCAATATTCCGCTACTACTACTGCCTCAAGTTTTGATGAAGTTTTTCGGGTGTTAAGCACCTGGCGCGATCAGCCCGAGTTACGTTTAGTGAAGCACTACCAAGACAACCCAGCTTACATTGAGGCTTTGCGTGATCAAGTGCTTCATAGTTGGGATAAAGATGGACGCCCTAATTTTGCAGTAGGCGATCGTTTCGTAATGTCCTTTCATGGATTGCCAAAGCGCAATTTAATGAAGGGTGATCCTTATCATTGCGAGTGTTTAAAAACAGGACGCTTATTGGGTGAATCGTTGGATTTAGAGCCCAATCAATACGTAGTGACTTTTCAATCACGCTTTGGAAAAGCTGAATGGTTGAAACCCTACACAGCGCCCACTATTGAGAAACTGGCCAAAGAGGGATGTCAGCGCATCGATATTTTTTGTCCTGGCTTTCCAGCAGATTGCTTGGAAACCCTTGAAGAGATTGCCATGGAGGCCCGAGAAACTTTTCTAGATCATGGCGGTCAGGATTATCGGTATATTCCCTGTCTAAATAGCAATCCAAAATGGATCGATGCCTTAAGTGATATTGCCTATCAACATCTCATGGGGTGGTCATTAGGTACAGAGTCTGAGGTGGAGCTTGCTAGGCGTAATGAAAGAGCAGAAATAGCCGAGCAAAGTAAAACTTGAAATTTTATAAAGTAGCCCCACATTGCAGTAGTCACTCTTATTTAAAAGCGAACTAGCATCTATGACACAAGAAAACCAAAACCCGGAACAAGAAAATTCAGCTGAGCAAACGCCGACTGAAGCCACTGAGGCAGCAGCTCCCAATACGCCGGAACAAGAAATTGCAGAGCTCAATCAAAAGTTGGCTGATATGCAAGACAACTTCTTGCGCGCTAAGGCAGAGGGTGAAAATATTCGCCGCCGTGCAGTAGAAGACATTGCTAAGGCGCATAAGTTTGCAATTGAAAGTTTTGCGGAGCACTTAGTCCCCGTGACAGATAGTCTTTATGCCGCACTAAGTACCGATGCAGGTGATGCAAAAGCATTTAAAGAGGGTCTGGAAATTACCCTGAAACAGCTTCTTTCCGCCTTTGAAAAAGGTCGAATGACTGAAATTAATCCAGCGGTAGGGGATAAATTTGACCCACACCATCACCAGGCAATTGCCTCCGTCCCGTCCGAGCAAGATCCCAATACTGTTGTTTCTGTCTTGCAACGAGGTTATACGGTCGCCGATAGAGTGTTGAGACCTGCCTTGGTAACGGTCAGCGCAGCAAAATAAGGTCCTTTTAGGGGATAAATTCCTTAAAAAGAGTAAAAAAAGCATAAAAAAGGCATAAATCTACCTTTTTTGCTATTCCTACCCTTGAATTCTGCTTTTTACACCCCATTTATTGGGTATCGATTTATTCATAGCCGTACAGAAGAATTTAAATAAAACAACGCAGTACTTAATTTTTTGGAGTCATTATGGGAAAGATTATCGGAATTGACTTAGGAACCACTAACTCGTGCGTTTCAGTCGTTGAAAACAATGCACCTAAGGTTGTCGAGAATGCCGAAGGCGCTCGCACAACACCTTCCATCATTGCTTATGTTGAAGATGGAGAGGTATTGGTTGGCGCTCCCGCAAAACGTCAGTCAGTCACCAATCCTAGAAACACCATCTACGCCGTAAAGCGTTTGATGGGTCGTAAATTTACTGATGCCGAAGTTCAAAAAGACATCGGACTTATGCCTTACAAAATTATTCAAGCAGACAATGGCGATGCTTGGGTTGAAGCGCGTGATCAGAAAATGGCGCCACAACAAGTGTCCGCTGAAATTTTGCGCAAGATGAAAAAGACTGCAGAAGATTATCTTGGTGAAGAAGTAACCGAGGCAGTGATCACTGTTCCTGCTTACTTCAATGACAGTCAGCGTCAAGCCACTAAAGATGCTGGTCGTATTGCTGGCTTAGATGTCAAGCGGATCATTAACGAGCCAACCGCAGCTGCTTTGGCCTTTGGTCTTGATAAACAAGACAAGGTTGATCGCAAGATTGCTGTGTATGACTTGGGTGGCGGTACGTTTGACGTATCCATCATTGAGATTGCTAACGTCGATGGTGAAAAGCAATTTGAAGTGCTCTCTACTAATGGTGACACATTCTTGGGCGGCGAAGACTTTGACCAACGCATCATTGATTGGATCATTGCCGAGTTCAAGAAAGAGCAAGGCGTTGATCTGAGTAAAGATGTATTGGCATTACAGCGCTTGAAAGATGCTGCCGAAAAAGCCAAGATTGAGTTGTCATCTGCCCAGCAAACTGAAATCAATTTGCCTTATGTGACAGCTGATGCTAGCGGTCCTAAGCATTTGAACTTGAAATTGACCCGCGCTAAGTTAGAGTCATTGGTAGAAGAGTTGATTAACCGTACTGCTGGTCCTTGCTTAACAGCAATCAAGGATGCTGGCGTAAACGTAGCCGATATTGATGATGTGATTTTGGTTGGTGGTCAAACCCGTATGCCTGCTGTTCAGGACAAGGTTAAAGAAATCTTTGGTAAAGAGCCGCGTAAAGACGTTAACCCAGATGAAGCAGTCGCTGTTGGCGCTGCGATTCAAGGTTCCGTGTTGTCTGGCGACCGTAAAGACGTATTGCTCTTGGACGTTACTCCATTGTCATTAGGCATCGAAACACTTGGTGGCGTGATGACCAAGATGATTCCAAAGAACACCACGATTCCTACTAAGCATTCACAGGTTTACTCTACAGCCGAAGATAATCAGCCTGCGGTAACCATCAAGTGCTTCCAGGGCGAACGTGAGATGGCTGTTGCAAACAAACTGTTAGGTGAATTTAACCTCGAAGGTATTGCACCAGCACAACGCGGTATGCCACAAATTGAAGTGACCTTTGATATCGATGCCAACGGTATTTTGCATGTCACTGCAAAAGACAAAACCACAGGTAAAGAAAACAAGATCACCATTAAGGCGAACTCTGGTTTAACTGAAGAAGAAATTCAACGCATGGTAAAAGATGCTGAAGCTAATGCTGCTGAAGATAAGAAAGCCTTAGAGTTGGTAACAGCGCGTAATACTGCTGATGCTTTGGCTCACTCAACCAAGAAAGCTTTAGAAGAGCATGGTACAAGCTTAGAAGCTGCTGAAAAAGAAGCGATTGAAGTAGCCCTGAAAGAGTTGGACGAAGCCATCAAAGGAAGCGATAAAGCGATCATTGAAGCCAAGACCGAAGCTTTGGGTAAAGCAAGTCAGAAGCTTGGCGAAAAAGTCATGGCTGCTGAGCAAGCTAAAGCTGGTGGTGGTGCTCCGGGCGCAGCTCCTGGTGCTGCACCTGGCGCAGCCCCTGATGCTGATGTCGTTGATGCTGACTTTAAAGAGGTTGATGAGAAGAAGTAATTCTTAAATCAAATATTTCACTAAGGTATTTTTGAAGTACTTAAATAACAAGTCGGCCTCGTGCCGACTTGTGTCATTCAGGTTGTTGAGAGGAATTGGCTGTGCCGAAAAGTAAACGCGATTATTACGAAGTGCTTGGTGTGGCAAAAGGTGCCAGCGATGAAGATCTAAAAAAGGCTTATCGCAAAATGGCGATGAAGCACCACCCTGATCGCAACCCCGATAGCAAAACCTCAGAAGGCCAATTTAAAGAAGTTAAAGAAGCCTACGAAACTCTGACCGATCCCAATAAGCGTGCTGCTTATGATCAGTATGGACATGCTGGAGTAGATCCCTCTATGGGTGGCTTTGGTGGTGGCGGCTTTGGCGGTGGTGGCGGTTTTGCTGATGCCTTTGGTGATATTTTCGGTGATATTTTCGGTCAAGGCGGTGGCCGTCATGCTGGCCCGCAAGTCTATAAGGGTGCAGATCTGCGCTACAACATGGATATCACCTTAGAGCAAGCTGCTGAGGGGTACACCACCCAAATTCGTGTGCCTAGTTGGAGTAATTGCAAGCCCTGTCATGGCACAGGTGCGGAGCCAGGCACTAAAGCAGAAAAATGCACGACTTGTGATGGACATGGTCAAGTTCGGGTGCAGCAAGGTTTCTTCTCTATGCAGCAAACTTGTCCTAAGTGCCGTGGCACTGGCGAGTACATTCCGAAACCTTGCAAAACATGCCATGGCAGCGGTAAACATAAAGAACAAAAAACGCTTGAGATCAAAATACCTGCAGGTATTGATGATGGTATGCGCGTGCGTTCAGTGGGTAATGGTGAACCTGGCATCAACGGGGGACCATCCGGTGATCTTTATGTCGAAGTCCGCGTGAAACCACATAATGTATTTGAGCGCGATGGCAGCGATTTGCATGTACAAATGCCAATCTCTTTTGCAACTGCTACGATTGGCGGTGACATTGAGGTACCTACTTTGTCGGGTCGAGTAGAGTTTCCGATTCCCGAAGGAACGCAGACAGGGAAGACATTCCGTTTGCGCCATAAAGGAATCAAAGGATTGCGCTCCTCTTTAGTGGGCGATCTTTTTGTTCACGTCTTGGTAGAAACTCCTATCAAACTGACAGATGAGCAGAGAAAATTACTGCAAAAATTTGATGACAGCCTTAAATCTGGAGGCGATAAACATAGCCCTCAACAAAAGGGCTGGTTTGATGGTGTGAAGAGCTTCTTTAGTTAAGGGCTGTTAACCAGCAAAGGCGTACTCGGGTCCGGGGAATTTACCGGACTTTACCTCTCTGATGTAGGCTTTAATAGCAGCCTCGATAGAGTGGTGACCATCCATAAAGTTCTTCACGAATTTCGGGGGTTTACCTGGGCTAATGCCCAACATATCTTGGAGCACCAATACCTGTCCAGAACAATCTGGGCCAGCTCCAATCCCAATCGTTGGAATATGAAGTTCTGCTGTAATTCTTTCGCCTAGCGTTGAAGGAATAGCTTCTAGAACAACCATTTGAGCACCAGCATGTTGGCAAGCAAGCGCTTGCTCGAGCATGATGCTTGCGGAATCCTTTGATTTACCTTGTACTTTATAGCCACCCAAAAGATGGACTGATTGCGGGAGCAAGCCAAGATGAGCACAAACAGGTACAGCACGCTCAACTAGGTATCGAATGACTTCTACTTGCCAATCTCCGCCGCCTTCAATTTTGACCATATCCGCACCCACGCGCATCACAGCAGCAGCAGATTCCAATGCTTGTGCAGGATTGCCATAGCTGGCAAATGGCAAGTCCGTAATCAGAAATGCATGGGTGTTGGCGCGAGCTACACATTCTGTGTGATAGACCATTTGTTCAACAGTCACTGGTGTAGTACAAGAGTGGCCTTGAATAACATTACCCATGGAGTCACCAATCAATATCACTTCAACACCGCAGCGATTGAGTAGCGCAGACATAGTGGAGTCATACGCTGTGAGCATAGTGATCTTCTCCCTCTCGGCATGCATCGAGAGGAGCTTAGTAATCGATATTGGCTTTTCGCCTTGTAAATAACCCATGGCGTGAGTTTAATGAATTAATGCGTCGATGGGCTATAAACTGCTTTTTCCCCACAATTGCAGTTGCCGCAGGAGAGTTTTTCTATACGTTGGTGCGCTACCTTAGGTAAATAGGCCTTTAGCTCACCAAAATCAGGAAGGAAAAAATTAGGAGCGATTTCTAAAAGGGGTAATAGTACAAATGAGCGCTCGGTAATCTTGGGATGGGGCAGCATGAGCTCAGTTTCATTTTGAAATATCCCCTCAAAAGACAGAATATCAATATCTAGAGTGCGCGGTGCATTGGTATAGGGGCGTTCACGACCAAACTCCTGCTCGACTGCTTGGCATACATGCAAAAGACCGTATGGTGTGAGTTGAGTATCAATTTCGATCACGGAATTGATGTAGTCGCCACCGGCGGCTTCAACGGGTGCACTTTGATAAAAACAGCTTTTAGCAATAATTTGCAATTCACAACGTTGCGCGAGGCAGACGATCGCATCAGTGATGAGCTGACGTGAGTCGCCAATGTTGCCGCCAAATCCGATATATGCCCGTGCCATAAGATTCCAAACCTGTGATGAAACTACTTTACTGAAATTTTGGAAAACGTGCTTAGCTTAGCTCGCCCGCAGTTGGGGTTTCTGGTGTGGCGGATTTCGGTTTACGACGACGACGCCTCTTTGCGGGAGAGGCGTTATTGCCAACAGCATTCTTGACATTGGCCATTAAGGCCTCTTGTTCAGTAGGGTCGGCAGCGATAAAGTCCGTCCACCACTGTCCTGGTGCAGGCTCTTTTTCCCCGGTGGCACAGCGCAGAAGCAGAAAGTCATAACCCGCTCTAAAGCGGGGAGATTCAATCAGGCGATAGGGGTAGCGGCCTACCCGTTTTTCAAAACGGGGCTGCATAGACCAAATTTCACGCATATCACTTTCAAAGCGACGTTGGATAGTCATACCGCTACTTTGGGTGGCAATAGTGTCATCCATAGCATCTTGCAAGGCAGGAATATTTGACATCCCCTTGGCTAAATTGGCGTTCCAGTTTTTTAGAAGATCAGGCCAAAGTAGTGTGGCAAATAAAAATCCTGCTGAGACACTTTTGCCCGCTTGGATACGTTGATCCGTATTTGCCAGCGCTAATTTTACAAATTGATTGGCATCTTTAGAATCTTCACCACTATCGAGAATGTGGTCAAGCAAGGGTAAGACACCATGATGCAATCCTGCATCGCGTAAACCTTGAATTGCCGCCCAAGAATAACCTGACATCAATAACTTGAGGATCTCATCAAATAGACGTGCCGCCGGAACATCTTGCAATAAGGTGCTTAATTTTGCAATCGGCGCTCGCGTAGCAGTTTCCAAAGTAAATCCTGTTTTTGCAGCAAAACGTATTGCTCTGAGCATGCGAATAGGATCTTCGCGATAGCGCTTTGCAGGATCACCAATCATGCGTAAGGTCTTCTTCTGAATATCGGCCATGCCACCGTGATAGTCGAGTACGGTTTCAGAAGAGGGGTCATAGTACATCGCGTTGATACTGAAATCACGGCGTGCAGCATCTTCTCCCTGTGATCCCCAAACGTTGTCACGCAGAATGCGACCGCTTTCTGCGACATGGTCTCCCGCGTTATCTAGCAAGGCTCTAAAGGTCGAAACCTCAATAATTTCAGGGTGACCTTTGCCAAAAAAGGTCACGTGAACAATCTGAAAGCGACGTCCAATTAAACGGGCCTTGCGAAATAGTTTTTGAACTTGATCGGGGGTGGCATTAGTTGCTACGTCAAAATCTTTTGGACCAATTCCTAAAACCAAATCACGTACTGCACCACCCACAATAAATGCTTCATATCCACCCTGTTGCAAGGTATCGGTAACTTTTACGGCATTCTTAGAGAGTAGGTGAGGATCAATTCGATGTGATTTTTTGGGTATGCGTTTAGGCGCA
The DNA here is from genome assembly GCF_018882125.1 of Polynucleobacter sp. AP-Melu-500A-A1. Lineage (GTDB taxonomy): Bacteria > Pseudomonadota > Gammaproteobacteria > Burkholderiales > Burkholderiaceae > Polynucleobacter. Next base: position 64,192 of record NZ_JACVOZ010000005.1, on the reverse strand, counting down.
CCCGTCTTATTTGCTTGCGTATGCTTGATCATCGGATCACGACGCAAGATACGTTTAATAAATTTAGTGATCATGCGAATAACTCAAGAATGGGCCAATTGCGTTTCTGAGCTTCTTTGCGCAAACGATCATCGGGGTTGGTAGCAATTGGATGACTGACTTTTTCTAATAAGGGAAGATCATTCATCGAATCTGAATAGAAATAACTACGAGGTAAAGTATCTAGTGCAAGTTTTCTTTCAGCTAGCCAGTCATACAAATTCGTAATTTTTCCCTCACGAAAATTGGGGATACCTTGCACCTCTCCAGTGAAGCTGGCTAGCGGGTGATTTGTAGTGGTAGCAGGCTCAGTGGCAATCAGATGTTCAATTCCAAAACTTTCCACAATGGGGCGCGTGACAAAACTATTGGTGGCAGTAATGACACAACATAAGTCTCCGGCATCTTGATGACGCTTCACTAAATCAATCGCTTGCTGACGTAATTGCCCATTGATGACTTCTTTCATAAAGGCATCGTGCCATTCCTTTAGTTGCTCGCGTGAATGTTCTGATAATGGCTTTAAAGCGAAGCGTAGGAATTCTTGAATATTGAGTTTGCCGTCTTTGTAGTCCTGATAGAAGCGCTCATTTTGTTTTTCGTAATACTCTCTATCCACCACACCAATGCGCGCTAGGAATTGACCCCATTCGTAATCGCTATCGCAGGGTAAAAGAGTGTGGTCTAAATCAAATAAGGCTAATTGGGTCACGAATGAAATCTTTAGTAAATTATTTTGGCTGCAAGAGCTCGCGCACTAGGGGCAAGGTTACAGCACGTTTTGTTTCAAGTGAATAAGCATCCAAAGCAGCTATCAGAGCCATCAAATTCGGCATATCACGATAGAAGCGACTTAGTAGCCAAGGTAAAACATCAGGCGATAGTACTAGACCACGCGCCTGTGCAGCTTGTTCCAATGCTTGTATTTTCGCATCATCATCCAAAAGATCTGTCTGAAATACCAAACCCCAGGCCAGACGGGTACGCAAGTCCTCTCTGAGCTCTAGGGCTGCAGGTGCAGCTTTACCTGCCATGAAAATATGGATAGCCTTACCTGCCTGCACTGCGTTGAGGATACGAAAGAGTGCCCCGACCAAGCGATCATCGAGGACATCGACATCGTCTACCGTAATCACCGATGGCGTATCGCTGGATACTAAGGAAGTTAATTTTTCTTCTAACCGCACCCAAGATGTAGGCTCTTGAGGCCGTAAAGAAAAATGTGCAATGCCAGCCTGGGCAGCAGCATTTCCTACCGCTTCTAATAAGTGCGACCTTCCAGATCCTTCTGGGCCCCACCAATAAATCCAGCGTTGATTTAGAGGGTTACTAAGGGTCTTACTAGGTTGCAGTTGCCAGGACTTGCTCAAATCCTGAAGGGTAGAGATCAATGCCAGATCTTTTCCGGGTAAGTAATTTTCTAGACTTGCTTTGGGAGTATGACTGAGGTCTAGAGCAAATTGTTTTGGCAGTGAGGTCTTATTCATTACTGCGCAAATCTACTTTTGATACCAAGAGCTTTGTATATAAAGAGACCAGGCATATTGAACCAAAACCATACTAACGGCGCTGATTGGCAGTGCTAGCAATACCCCAAAGAATCCAAATAACTTACCGAAAAATAGCAAAGCAAATAGCACACCAACGGGATGTAAGCCAATGCGCTCACCTACCAAACGGGGGGTTAAGAAGAAGCCCTCTAAAAATTGTCCCGCACCAAAAACAGCGGCAACACCAATGATTTCAGGGCTTGGCCCAAATTGAAGCAGTGCTGATAATAGCCCAAGGGTTACTCCAAGTGTGATCCCCACATAGGGAATGGCAACCATTAATGCAGTAAAGACTCCAACCGCAACACCACCTTTAATTCCAACGAAACTTAGTCCTACACTATAAAAAATAGCCATGATTGATATGACGATCAACATGCCGCGTAAGTATTGGGATAGCAGTTCGTTAGTTTGGACTGTGAGGCGATAAACGGTTGCTTGTGCACGCGGCGGAATGATTTTTTTAATGAGATTGAAAAATTGGTTCCAATCAATAAGTAAATAAAACATCACAAACAGAATTAGGACTGCGTTTACAAAACCGGCAATCACAGAGCTACCTGAGACCAGAACTGTCTCAATAGTTGTGTTCATGAGAGCATCAGCGTTATCGCTAATGTGCTCCGTCACTTTTTTAGTGGCATTTGCCTTCAGATGAGCCCAATCAATATTCATGTGCCATTCTTCGAGTTTTGGGCTTAGCCAAGACTGCGTATTGGCAATCCATTCTGGAAGTTGCGTTTTGATCAGCGGAATTTCATCTTTTAGTAAATTGACAAAAAGGCTCAAAATAGAAAAAAGGAGTCCGAGACCAATCAACATGGTCAGCAGGGCGGCTAAAGCACGGGGCACACGATGTCTCTCAAACCACAGGCAAACTGGGCGTAAGGCATACGCCAGAATGAATGCTGCGAGAAAAGGGGTAAAAATTTCAGCCATTGCTTGTAATCCTCTAGAATTCAATGATTCTACTGACCCAGTAGCATCTTTTACTAATATTCCGACTCAAATATGACTTCTTCTAGCAATTCTCCATCAAAAGGCCTTTCCTACCGTGACGCTGGTGTCGATATCGACGCTGGGGATGACTTGGTAGATCGCATTAAGCCATTGGCTAAGAAAACCATGCGGGAAGGTGTTTTAGCCGGTATTGGTGGCTTTGGAGCACTTTTTGAGGTTCCTAAGCGCTATCAGGAGCCGGTATTGGTGGCTGGAACTGACGGGGTAGGTACGAAACTTCGCCTGGCGTTTGAATGGAATCGTCATGACACTATCGGCCAAGACTTGGTCGCAATGAGTGTGAATGATATTTTGGTCCAGGGTGCTGAACCGCTCTTTTTCTTGGACTACTTTGCTTGCGGAAAATTAACAGTAGATACTGCAGCCACGGTTGTGGGTGGCATTGCAAAAGGTTGTGAATTAGCAGGTTGTGCATTGATCGGTGGTGAAACTGCTGAAATGCCTGGCATGTACCCCCCTGGGGAATATGACTTGGCGGGTTTTGCAGTGGGTGCGGTTGAGAAATCCAAGATCATTACTGGCGCTCGCATTGTTCCGGGCGATACTGTTTTAGCGATTGGTTCAAGTGGCGCACATTCCAATGGCTACTCTTTAGTACGAAAAATTATTGAACGCGCCGGCGCAAAACCAAGCGATGACTTAGGTGGTCGTCCTCTTGGCGATGTGGTGATGGCGCCAACTGAAATTTATGTGAAGCCACTCTTAAAACTGATTTCAGAAATGGATGTCAAGGGTATGGCGCACATCACTGGTGGTGGTTTGGTAGATAACGTTCCCCGTGTTTTACCGGAAAATGTTCAAGCCATATTGCACCGTGACAGCTGGCAAATGCCGGAACTCTTTCGTTGGTTGCAAATGAAGGGTGGCGTTGCGGATGCAGAGATGTTTCGCGTATTTAACTGCGGCATTGGGATGGTAGTCATTGTGTCGCCTGATCAAGCCGATACCGCAATTCAATCATTGACTACGCAAGGCTTAAAAGCATGGGCAGTGGGTGAAGTAGTGGAGCGCCCAAAGGATGCACCTCAAACCATCGTCGTTTAAAGCAAACTTACTTTAAATTTACCTTGCAGTAATCTAAGGCCGCCCTCAATTCATTTGGATTGAAGGGGTCAAAAGTATTTCTTCCTGCAATTGCACGTAGCCATGTCAGCTGGCGTTTTCCAAGTTGTCGAGTGGCAGCCAAGGCTTTGTAACGCATTTGCGCCCAATCGATTTCCCCATCAAGGTATTCCCAAACTTGGCGATAGCCTACTGAGCGGATAGCAGGTAAGTCAGCATGCAAGGCAGTATTTTTTCGCAAAGCTTCTACTTCTTCAAGTAGCCCTCCCGAGAGCATTTCATCAAACCGTTTTTCGAGATTGAGATGTAAGCGTGCACGATCTCTTGGTTCAAGAGAAACTAAGTTGATCCATGGTGGAATTACAGAGCCTTCTCGACCATCTTCACTGGGCGATTCGGCCAATAAGGCTGACATGGGTTTGCCGGTAATTTCAAATACCTCGAGCGCGCGTTGAACACGTTGTGAATCATTCGGCATCAAGCGTGCGGCAGTGACGGGGTCTACTTGTGAGAGTTGCTGATGCATTGCAGGCCAACCAATCGTTTTCGCTTGTTCTTCCAGTCGAACGCGAATCTCAGGATTTGCTGGAGGAAGGGTAGATAGGCCATGAGCCCACGCTCTCCAATACAACATGGTCCCCCCAACAACTATAGGAATATGCCCTCTACTGCGAATCTCTTCGCAGAGTCGCTTAGCGTCCTTAGCAAAGCGTGCAGCAGAATAGACTTCGGTAGGATCAAGAATATCGATGAGGTGATGCACAACCGCTGCTTGTTCTGCTTTAGTGGGTTTAGCACTGCCTATATCTAAGCCACGATAGACGAGTGCGGAATCCATACTAATGAGCTCAATACAAAGACCAATAGATTTCGCATGCTCGGCCAAAGCCATCGCTAAATGTGTTTTGCCTGCACCAGTGGGGCCAACAATACAAATGGTTGGAAAAGGCTCTGGTGATTGCATAGGCTGAATGTAGGGTTCAGTTTGCATATCTCATTATAAGAGCCTGTTAATATCGCTATCAAACCAATATTTGGAGCTTAAGTTGATTGATACTTTGATGCAGTTAGGCGATTTATTGCTACATATTGATCGTCATTTAGACGTCGTTATTCAGCAATATGGCGCATGGGCATATGGCTTGCTATTTGCCATTGTCTTTGCCGAGACAGGCCTGGTAGTTGCCCCATTTTTGCCAGGAGACTCCCTCTTGTTTATTGCAGGAGCGTATTGCGCCACAGAGCATTTCAATATTTGGACTTTGACTATTGGGCTTTTGATTGCCGCAGTTGCCGGCAACACGGTGAACTATTTCATTGGCCGTTGGATTGGTAAAAAAGTGTTTAGTAGTCAATCGCGTTGGATCGATCAAAACGCTTTGCGTAAAACACATGCCTTTTATGAGAGGCATGGTGGTAAGACCATTATCTTGGCGCGCTTCTTACCCATCTTTCGGACATTTGCGCCATTTATTGCTGGTGTATCTGAAATGAATTTTTCACGCTTTCAGTTTTTCAATATCACCGGCGCATTACTTTGGGTATATGGATTAGTCATTGCCGGTTACTTCTTTGGCAATATTCCGATTATTCGTCAGAACTTGAATGTCATTGTGCTAGTTGGCGTTGGGGCTGCTGCCGTTCCCGTTGCGCTAGCTGCGGTATATAAGATTTTTCAGCGCAAGCAAAAGTAGACCAGTAGCCAAACTGCAGGCTAAAACATTAGTGCAGTTTGGTTTGGCTTTCCAGTGTGGCGATATGCTCACGAATATCGCTAGCATCTTCCGCTCCTGGCGCTTCACTCAGGTAACGATGCATATCAGCCAAGGCGGGACGGAAATATTCCAGTTGTGCAAAGATTAGACCGCGATCGCGAATCTCCTCTGCAGAGTCAGGCAATAGAATGACCAAGCGCTCCTGTATACCTAGCAAGCGTTCCCAGCGCTCATGTTCTGAGTAAATCATTTTGAGATTTCTTAAAAAGCGTGAGAGGATTTCTCGAGGACTAGAAGCGCGCAAGAAAACATTCAATGGCAGGCTGAGATCTCCACGATAGCCTTTGGCATCCAGATAGGGATCCAACATTTCTTGTAGCTGATGCTTAGAGCGAGATTCTCCTGTGAGAGGATCCATGATCACTTCACCTTGTTGCAAAGAGATCCGCATCATAAAGTGATTCGGAAATGACACGCCGCGTATTTTTAAGCCAATTTGATTGCCAAGCTCCATCATTAATATTGCCAATGAAATGGGGATGCCTCTGCGATTTTCTAGGATGTAGTGCAGATAAGAATTTTCTGGATTGTAGAAATCATTTGGGTTTGGACCAAAACCCAGCTCAGTATAAAAAAAATGTTTCAGAATTTGTAAGCGCTGAACGGGTGAAGTATCCGGCGTAATACGGGTTTTGAGTTTGTTACCCATCTCGTCAATTTGATCGAGCACCCCTTGAACATCTAGATCGGGATAAGCGTGCTGAGCAACCGCAATGGCTGCCTCGGTTAAAGGCAGGTGTTCGTCTTCAGCAACTAAGGAGGTGAAATAATCGAGTTGTTGTGTTGGCATAGAAGCTATTTTGCATGACGTAAGAATTTTTGCCAGCGAATTCCGACTAAAGCCAGGGATGCAAAGTAGACAATCGCTGCCAATCCAAGCCACCCGGCTAGAAGTCCAATCCGGATCCAAGGCTCCGCCTGAAGAGCGATCCAATTGTGGGCATAAGCCCCATAAAACAGTACCCCCGCCAGAGGAATCAGCGCCAATAATAATTGCCCCAGGTATTTAGCCCAAGCAGCATCTGGTAAGGCGCCACGTTTACGTAAACCGACCCAAAGTAGTGCAGCATTTAGACAGGCTCCAGCCCCTACTGAAAGTGCTAGACCTGCATGCCCAAGCCAGGGAACAAATACCAGGTTAGCCAATTGGGTGGCAACCAATACAAGTATGCCAATTTTGACGGGTGTCCGAATATCTTGGCGAGAATAAAAACCGGGCGCCAATATTTTTACCAAGATCAAGCCGATGAGTCCAACGCCGTAAGCAGATAGGGCGCGCTGCGTCATCAAAACATCGAGGGCATTAAATTTTCCATAGTGATACAAGACAGCCGCAATGGGCTCGCCAAAAATAAACAATGCAATTGCACAAGGGGCCGCCAATAAGAATGTCAGTTGCAAGCCCCAGATCAAAAGTTCGCCAGCATGAACCAAGTCATTTTTAGCATTGGCCTTACTTAAGCTTGGTAGGAGCACGGTACCCAAAGCTACCCCAAGCAAAGCCGTTGGAAATTCCATCAAGCGATCGGCATAGGAAAGCCAAGAAACACTGCCAGCTTGCAAGCGTGAGGCAATGTTGGTATTAATAATTAAAGAAATTTGCGCAACTGACACAGCAAACACGGCAGGCCCCATCAGTTTTAAAACACGCCTTGCATCAGGATTACGAATTGCTGCTTTGATTGCGCCAGGCATTAAGCCAACGCGCGGCAGAAGACCCAAGCGAGACAATGCCGGAATTTGAATAGCTAACTGAAGTACACCACCTATCAGCACGCCAATGCTCAAGGCATAAATGGGTTGCTCAAGATGTGGCGCTAAAAAGATGGCGCTTCCAATTAGGGCAAGATTGAGCAATACAGGGGTAAAGGCTGGAATTGCAAAACGCCCAAAGGTGTTCAAAATACCGGCCGATAGCGAGACCATGGATATCAGTCCGATATAAGGGAACATGATGCGGGTCATTACGACACTAGCCTCAAAAGCCGGCCCACCACTGAAGCCTGTAGCAATTACCAGAATGAGCACTGGGGCGCCAATAACGCCTATCAATACGGTGAGCAGTAATACCCAAAATAAGAGCGTGGCGACCGCATTAACTAGGATTTGAGCCTGTTTCTGATCTCCGCTACTGGAAATCTCCCCCAAAATAGGTACAAAAGCCTGGGAAAAGGCCCCTTCGGCAAATAATCGGCGTAAGAGATTGGGTAGCCTAAAAGCCACATTAAAGGCGTCAGTCCACTCGGAGGCCCCGAAACTACGGGCAATCAGAGTCTCTCGGAGGAGGCCCGTAATGCGGGAAAGCATGGTCAAGGAGCTAACCTTGAATGCGGCAGAAAGCAGATTCATGAGCCGATTTTCCCCTATTTATCAAGCAACTGGGCTTTTTTGCCCCTTTAATGTAAAATCTTGGGTTTTGGTGGGCTGGCTTACAAATCCGGCGCATCCGACAAGATTTTCAACTAATCGTATTTAGCAATTTATAGAGGCAAGGTTTAAAGATGGCCAATACCGCACAAGCGCGCAAGCGCGCACGCCAGGCAGTAAAACAGAACGAGCATAACTCCAGCTTGCGTTCAAAGCTCCGTACATCCATTAAGGCAGTACGTAAAGCAATCGACACTGGTGATAAAGACGCAGCTGCTAAAGTATTCGCAGCAACTCAAGCAACGATCGACAAGATTGCTGACAAAAAGATTGCTCACAAAAATACTGCTGCTCGTCAGAAGTCACGTTTGTCTGCAGCAATTAAGGCGATGGCAGCGTAATTTAGTAATTGTTGTAGGCTGGTCGAGTGTATTTCGACCTAAGCCCGCTCCTCATCAGAGCGGGTTTTTGTTTTTAGGGCTAGGTTTGGGGTTTGGGTTCAAACTCACATGCCTCTTCGATCGGTAGACTGTTGTCTTTGGCAAAGTTCATTACAAAGTCCAGCGCTCTTGGATCAAGATCACCTAGTCTGGTATCAATAACAACGCATTTCACTTTTGCAATCAGTACAGGTCTAACGTAGGGCGAATAAGTGAAGCGAGGGTCTCCAGAATCTCCTGGTGGGCGAAACGTAGCCATTACCCCGCAAAGACGCTCCGCCCAGTCACTGGGGCGAAAGGGCTTGCCAGAAGTTGTAATACCTTGAATGAACAACTGTTTATAGTTCAAATTGGCTTTTGGAACGTGGAAGAAATAAGTGGTACTAAGCCCTCTAGCTTAACAGCCTGAGTTGGCCGTAAGATGACTTTAGGATCTATTTTTGTGTAGTCGAAAGCTTTGAGAAAAAATGCAAGCTAAAACTTTAGTAGAAAGCTCAACAATGACATCTCTGGCAAAGCCTCAAGTGCCTGGTCAGGTCAAGCACTACCTCCAGTTTTCCGACTTGAGTCGTGAGGAGTATGAATTCTTGCTCAAAAGAACGGCATGGCTCAAGTCAAAATTCAAAAGTTACGAGACTTGGCATCCTTTGCACGATCGTACATTGGCAATGATTTTTGAGAAGCACTCCACTCGTACACGTCTTTCTTTTGAGGCGGGCATACATCAACTTGGTGGCCATGCTGTATACCTAAATACCCGAGATACACAGTTGGGCCGTGGCGAGCCTGTAGAGGATGCTGCGCAGGTGATTTCTCGGATGACTGACATCATCATGATTCGCACCTTCGGACAGGACATTATCGAGCGATTTGCAGCGAATTCTCGTGTGCCAGTCATTAATGGCTTAACCAATGAGTTTCATCCTTGTCAGGTATTAGCCGATATCTTCACTTATGTGGAGGCACGCGGCCCTATTCAAGGAAAAACCGTTGCCTGGGTTGGTGATGCCAACAACATGGCTTACACCTGGATACAGGCAGCAGAATGTTTGGATTTCCAATTTCGTTTTTCAGCACCCGCAGGATATCAACTTGATACCAGTCGCTTGACAAAGGAAGCTGCAAAGCATTTAACGGTTTGTGCTGATCCCAAGGACGCTTGCAAAGATGCAGATTTGGTAACCACCGATGTATGGACCAGCATGGGCTATGAAGCTGAAAATACTTCACGCATGAAGGCTTTTCAGGATTGGATGGTAGACGAGGAGTTAATGGCTGCTGCAAAACCAGATGCCTTATTTATGCATTGCCTGCCAGCGCATCGTGGAGAAGAGGTGTCTGCCGAAGTCATAGACGGGCCTCAAAGCATTGTGTGGGAAGAGGCGGAAAATCGTCTGCACGTCCAGAAGGCATTGATGGAGTATTTGCTCTGCGGGCGTTTGGAATAAAAAGTTATTTAAGTGTTCATTGAGTTTTGTAATTCGTTTTGATTATTTTTTGATTGAATAGAAAACATGTCTGATATTAAAAAAGCAGTACTAGCTTATTCCGGTGGTCTAGACACTAGCGTGATCTTGAAATGGCTTCAAGATACTTACGGGTGTGAGATTGTGACTTTTACCGCTGACTTGGGTCAGGGTGAAGAGTTGGAGCCAGCGCGTGCTAAGGCTTTGCAGTTTGGTATCAAACCAGAAAATATTTTTATCGATGATTTGCGTGAAGAGTTTGTTCGCGACTTTGTATTTCCGATGTTCCGTGCGAACACAATTTATGAAGGCGAATATTTACTAGGCACTTCGATTGCCCGCCCCTTAATTGCCAAGCGTCAAATTGAAATTGCTCGTCTGACAGGTGCAGATGCAGTTTCACACGGCGCTACTGGTAAAGGTAACGATCAGGTTCGATTTGAGTTGGGTTACTACGCATTAGAGCCAGGAATCAAAGTGATTGCCCCATGGCGTGAATGGGATCTACTCTCTCGTGAAAAACTCATGGCCTATGCTGAAAAGCATGGCATTCCAGTAGAGATGAAGCACAAGCAAGGTGGCTCACCTTATTCAATGGACGCCAACTTGCTGCACATCAGTTATGAAGGTCGTCATTTAGAGAACCCGAATGCTGAGGCCGAAGAGTCAATGTGGCGTTGGACAGTTTCCCCTGAAAAAGCACCCGATGCCGCTGAAATTATTGAAATTGAGTTCCGTGCGGGTGATCCCGTTGCCATCGATGGAAAAGCCTATAAAGCTCATGAGTTGTTGGCGGAACTAAACCGTATTGGTGGCAAGCACGGTATTGGCCGTTTGGATTTGGTAGAAAATCGCTTTGTGGGCATGAAGAGTCGTGGCTGTTATGAAACTCCTGGCGGTACCATTCTTCTGAAAGCGCACCGCGGTATCGAGAGTATTACCCTCGATCGCGAAGTGGCTCACCTCAAGGATGACCTCATGCCACGTTATGCGAGCTTGATCTATAACGGTTTATGGTGGTCTCCCGAGCGCATTGCTTTGCAAACTTTGATTGATCATACGCAGCAGATGGTCAATGGCGTAGTTCGCTTGAAGCTCTATAAGGGCTCAGTGTCAGTCATCTCACGCGATTCAGCGAATACTTTGTTTGATCAAAATATCGCCACCTTTGATGATGATGGCGGTGCATACAACCAAGCGGATGCTGGCGGCTTTATTAAGCTCAATGCGCTGCGTATGCGGATTGCAGAAATTGCCAAGCGCAAGCGTGCCAAGAAATAATCAAACCTAAAATTTAAATTAGAGGAAATTCAGATGCAATTTGATCAAGTTTCAGTAGGCAAAAAGGCCAATGTATATTTTGACGGTAAATGCGTATCGCATACTGTGACTTTGCCTAATGGTATTCGTAAGTCAGTAGGTGTTGTATTGCCAAGCACCTTGCGTTTTGACCTCAGTACCAAAGAAATCATGGAAGTAGTCGATGGCAATGCTTTTGTCAGTATTAATGGCGCTCCAGAACAAGAGTTCAAAGCTGGTCAAAGCTGGGAAGTCGAAAAGGGCGGTTATTTCATCATCCGTGCGGAGCAACCCGTGCATTATGTTTGCCACTTTGAATAAAGTAATCGGAAATAAGTCAGCAGCACTCATAAACAAAACGCAGACCGAGGTCTGCGTTTTTATTGGTAATTCTTTTACCGCTTACCTCTTAGGTAGCCCTGTAATCACTGTACCAGGCACAATGACTCGCTCTGAGAACCATTGCTTGTTCATCTCAAGGGCATAACGCACAGTTGCTTTAGGGCAGTGGCTATTCGTAGTTTCTGCTTGCATCTCTTCAATATTGATAATCTTGCCATCGTCAGCAATAAAGGCAATAGCAAGAGGGATCTTAGTGTTATTCATCCAAAAGCAATGACCAGCCTTTTGTTCAAAGACAAACAGCATGCCCGAGTTGGCTGGCATCGTGGTGCGATTCATGAGGCCTACCTCTCTTGCTTTTGGGTTATCAGCCAGTTCTGCCTGAATACGATAAATACCTGTCTTTAATTCAATCGTGGGTAAACCTACATTCACTTGTGCTGGCACAAGTCCTGAACAAACTAAAAGGATAGATGAGAATATTGATGTGCATGCGTTGCGCAAGTATTTTGTGGATAGAGACATGTTGTGCATTCTAAGCGAGAGAAAATGCAGACGAAAAAAAACCCAGGAACAAGTCCTGGGTTTTCCATAATGATCTAAGGACTATTAAGCCGCTTGGATATTGGTAGCTTGCTTGCCTTTAGGGCCTTGGGTAATGTCAAACGTTACCTTTTGGTTTTCCTTGAGGGTTTTAAACCCAGGCATAGTAATTGCGCTGAAATGCGCGAACAACTCTTCTTCACCATCATCAGGTTTGATAAAGCCAAAACCTTTTGCATCATTGAACCACTTAACAATTCCGGTCGCCATGCGAACTCCATTACATAAACTTAAAACAACCGTGATGAGGGTAAATACTTTTTAATCAGTCTCGCTCCACAACACGCCTAAATAGAACCTCAATAAAGGCCTACCCCTCGATTGTTTGCCCTTTTTGTAGGGGTGTCAAGGAGTTATATGTGCTCATACCCTAGTGATTACCCCTTTTTTTCTCAAAAAATGCCCCAATATGGTTTAAATAGGGGTTTTTGCGGGGTTTTCGCAACAAGATCCTAAAAATAAAGTTTTGTTATCTGTGTTTAGAATGTTTCTCATGAGTACCGCACCTAAAAATCCCACTACTGGTAATCCAGCCAATCCCTACCTCGAGGATACGATTCTGCTCGAAAAGCAAGCAGAAAAAGTTAAAGCACCCTCGATGTTTAAAGTATTGTTATTAAATGATGATTACACCCCAATGGAGTTTGTGGTGATGGTGATTCAAGAGTATTTTAATAAAGATCATGAAACTGCAACTCGCATCATGTTGCAGGTTCATTTAGTTGGCAAAGGCATTTGTGGAGTGTTTACTCGCGATGTCGCTGCTACGAAGGTGCATCAAGTTGTTGAATTATCCCGTGAAGCGGGCCACCCACTACAGTGCACTATGGAGGAAGCATGATTGCCCAGGAACTAGAAGTCAGTTTGCACATGGCGTTCGTTGACGCAAGAGCTTCTCGTCACGAATTCATCACAGTGGAACATTTATTGGCCGCGTTACTTGATAACGCTACAGCCGTTGAAGTCTTGAAGGCTTGCGCTGTGAATATTGCAGAGCTGCGAGCACAGCTCAAGAATTTCATCAATGACAATACGCCGGTGGTGCCTGGCACTGATGAAGTAGATACACAGCCAACTCTAGGCTTTCAGCGTGTCATCCAGCGCGCCATCATGCATGTGCAATCCACGTCCAATGGTAAGAAAGAAGTTACTGGTGCCAATGTACTAGTTGCGATTTTTGGTGAGAAAGATTCTCACGCAGTGTATTTCTTGCAACAGCAGGGGGTAACGCGTTTAGACGTTGTCAACTTTATTAGTCATGGTGTACGAAAAGATCAGGCTGAGCACATCAAACCTACTGATGCAGCACAAGAGACTGAGGAGGTCGCCTCTTCTGGAAAAGAAAGTCCCTTAGATCAATACACTCAAAATCTCAACACTTTGGCGCGTCAGGGCAAGATTGATCCGCTCATTGGGCGTGATAGTGAAGTTGAACGCGTGATTCAGGTCCTATGCCGCCGTCGTAAAAATAACCCACTCTTGGTGGGTGAGGCTGGCGTTGGTAAGACGGCCATTGCCGAAGGTTTGGCATGGCGCATTGTGAAAGGTGATGTTCCAGACATTTTGGCTAACGCTACTGTGTACTCATTGGATATGGGCGCCCTCTTGGCAGGTACTAAATATCGTGGCGACTTTGAACAGCGCTTAAAGAGCGTTCTCAAGTCATTAAAAGATCATGCGCACGGTGTTTTGTTCATTGATGAAATTCATACCTTAATTGGTGCTGGCGCTGCATCTGGTGGAACCCTAGATGCAAGTAATTTATTAAAGCCTGCGTTATCGAATGGTCAATTGAAATGTATTGGGGCAACTACTTTCACTGAGTACCGCGGTATTTTTGAAAAAGATGCTGCATTGTCGCGTCGTTTCCAGAAGGTCGATGTAGTTGAGCCAACAGTCGATCAGACGGTACAAATCTTGCGTGGCCTTAAATCACGCTTTGAAGAACACCATAGCGTGAAATACGCTGCTGCTGCTTTAGTTGCCGCTGCAGAACTTTCTTCACGCTACATCAATGATCGTCATTTGCCAGATAAGGCGATTGATGTGATTGATGAAGCAGGTGCTGCACAACGTATCTTGCCTAAGTCTAAGCAAAAGAAAACCATTGGCCGTCCTGAGATCGAAGAGATTGTTGCCAAAATTGCTCGCATACCGCCCCAGTCAGTCACCGTGGATGATCGTAGTAAGTTGCAAACATTGGATCGCGACATTAAGAGTGTGGTGTTTGGCCAGGATCCTGCGATTGAGGCCTTGGCTAGCGCGATTAAGATGACCCGCGCTGGTCTGGGTAAGATCGACCGTCCCATTGGCTCTTTCTTATTCTCAGGACCTACGGGTGTTGGTAAGACTGAGGTTGCTAAGCAGATGGCCTACATTTTAGGAATTGAGCTGCTGCGCTTTGATATGTCCGAATATATGGAGCGGCATGCTGTCAGTCGTTTGATTGGCGCCCCTCCAGGCTATGTGGGCTTTGATCAGGGTGGTTTGCTTACTGAGGCGGTTAGTAAGAAGCCCCATTGTGTTCTCTTGCTTGATGAGATTGAAAAAGCCCATCCGGATATTTTCAACATCCTCTTGCAGGTGATGGATCACGGTACTTTGACCGATAACAATGGTCGTAAGACTGACTTCCGTAATGTGATCATCATCATGACTACCAATGCTGGCGCAGAGGCAATGCAAAAATCTACCATCGGATTTACTAATGCACGTGAATCTGGTGATGAGATGGCTGACATTAAAAAATTCTTTACGCCTGAGTTCCGTAACCGTTTAGATGCGATTGTTTCCTTCAAGGCACTTGATGAGACCATCATCATGCGCGTAGTGGATAAATTCTTAATGCAGCTAGAAGAGCAACTGCATGAGAAGAAAGTCGATGCTGCTTTCAGTCCAGCTTTGAGAGCGCATCTGGCTAAGCACGGATTTGATCCGCTCATGGGTGCTCGCCCAATGCAGCGGATTATTCAAGATACGGTTCGTAAAGCGCTTGCTGATGAGCTTTTATTTGGCAAATTGGCTCAAGGCGGTCATGTTTCGGTCGATATTGATGAGGAAGGTAAGGTGAAATTAGAATTTGATGCACCTGCTGTTTCACGTAAGGCCCCTAAGACTGATATTGCTTCAGCCGAAGAAATTTAAATCTTTTAATAACGAATTAAAAAGGAAAAAATGTCCCATCACGATAAATTACTAGATGCTTTTGAAACCTACAAGGCTGAAAATGAAAAGTTTCAAGGTAAAGGTATAAAGGCTTCTGCTGCACGTGCTCGTAAGGCACTGCAAGAAATTGCTGGTTCTTGTAAAGAGCGTCGCAAAGAAATCACTGCAGAAAAAGAATCTCGCGAAGGTCCTGGCGCTGGCATGTCACAAGATGCTGCTCGTAAAGCGCATATTCGTAAATAAGTAATACTTGCTTATTAGAAAAGCCACCCTAGGGTGGCTTTTCTAATATTGAGTATCTATATCAATTTCTTAGCTTCTGCCCGTGCTTCCAAATCCACCAGCGCCACGACTACTTTCAGTAAACTCTTCCACTATCTTGAGTTCAACTTGTTGTACAGGCATGACGACCAATTGAGCTAAGCGCTCCATAGGCTCCAGTTTAAAGGGGGTTGAACCTCGGTTCCAGGTGCTCACCATGAGCTGTCCCTGGTAATCTGAATCAATGAGACCAACCAGATTGCCCAAGACGATGCCATGTTTATGGCCAAGACCTGAACGCGGCAGAATAAAAGCGGCATAACGTGGATCTTCTACATAAATAGCCAATCCCGTAGGGATAAGCACTGTTTGACCTGGGGCAATTTCAATTGTTTCATCAATGCAGGCTCTCAAATCGAGTCCTGCACTGCCAGGTGTGCCATAAGAAGGCAACTGATCACGCATACGTTCATCGAGAATTTTGACTTGGAGTATTTGCATGAAATTTCCTAAAGCGGGGATTTAAATTTTCTTGGCGACCAGCTGAATAAGTTGCCGTGCTAATTGGAGTTTTTCGGCTTTAGCAATTTTTTTACTTCCTTGAGCATCGATCACCATGAGTTCATTGAGGTCGCTACCAAAGGTGGCTGGGCCGAGATTGCCAACGATCATTGGAATGCCTTTACGCTTCCGTTTCTCCTCTGCATGCGCCTCTAGATTGGTAGACTCTGCTGCAAAGCCAACGCAATAAGGATAAGACTTACCATTCTTGGTTTTAACCGTCTTTGCGATATCTAAAAGAATATCGGGATTGGCAACAAACTCTAATGCAGGCGGATTTTGTCCCTGACGTTTAATCTTTTCTTTCGCAGGCTTGGCAATACCCCAGTCTGCTACGGCGGCGACAGCAAAGAAGATGTCCTTATCAGTTGAATTCAGAGCGGCCGCATGCATTTCTTTCGCACTGATCACATTGGTGCGGGTAATTTTCCCAGCCGCTACCAGCGGGGTCTCTAGGTCGCAGGGACCTACAATGAGATGCACCTCTGCACCTGCCTCTAATGCCGCACGAGCAATCGCAAAGCCCATCTTGCCAGAGCTATGATTTGTGATTCCGCGAACGGGATCAATTGCTTCAAAGGTAGGGCCGGCAGTAATTAATACTTTTTTGCCCAGTAAAGTTTTTTTCTGAAAGAAGGCGACTACTTGCTCTGTAATTTCTGCAGGCTCGAGCATTCTGCCCATGCCTACTTCACCACATGCCTGAAATCCACTAGCTGGACCCAATAAGCTAACGCCATCCTCTAGCAATCTTTGCGCACTGCGTTGAGTGGCAGCGTGGTCCCACATTTGCTTATTCATTGCTGGAGCTAGTAATAGCGGGCAATCTCTTGCAAGACAGAGGGTGCTGAGTAAATCATCTGCTAATCCTAGAGAAAGTTTAGCCATGAGATCGGCACTAGTGGGAGCAATCAGAATGGCATCTGCGGCTCTCGACAATTCAATATGAGCCATATTGTTCGAGATACTGCTATCCCATTGACTTGTATAGACCGGATTTCCTGTAAGAGCTTGCATCGTCACTGCCGTCACAAATTGTCCTGCTGCTTCAGTCATCACCACTTGTACTGTGGCACCTTCTTGTATTAATTGACGAGCAAGTTCAGGCGTCTTATAGGCAGCGATGCCACCAGAGATACCGAGAACAATTTTTTTATTTAAAAGTGATTGCATGGCGCCAGCTTAATGGGATTGGGCAGATTTGCCAAACGACTTACGAAATTCACCCCAAATAATGAGGGCGGCACCGATACAAATAGCGCTGTCAGCAATATTAAATGCAGGCCAATGCCAGTTTGCGTAATGCACATCAATAAAATCGACTACTGCCCCGAACATCATCCTATCTAAAACGTTACCGAGTGCCCCACCGAGGATCAGGCTTAAGGCTATGCATAGCATTTTTTCACCTTGGCTTTTGTAGAGCAAGTAAACAATATAAATTGCAGCCCCAAGACCAAGGATAGTAAAGAACCAACGTTGCCAGCCAGAGCCCTGTGCCAAAAATGAGAAAGCAGCGCCTGGATTAAACAGCAGTAACCAATTTAAAAATGGGAGTACTGGCTCAGGGACGCCCATCTGTAAGTTGCTTAATGCAGACCATTTACTCAATTGATCTAGCAATAGAACCAATGTGGCAAGTGCAAGATATCGTAGCAATGTTAGTTTCATTTACTTCGCTTACGCAAATAGACGGTGATCACCATCACCAAAGAGGTTGCTGATGCAGCGACCACAAAGATCAGAATGCTCTGGATTGCTACCTACATCGGCAGTGTGATGCCAGCAACGTCCACATTTCTGATATTGACTACCGCGCACCAAGACTTCTAGTCCATTGTTATTTAATTCAATATCAGCACTTGAGGTAATGGTGACAAAGCGTAAATCATTCTCGAGAGAATGCAGAATAGCAAAGTCGATATCGCCTACCTTGATAGTGAGCTCAGCCTGCAAGGATGAGCCAACATGACCAGCTTCACGCTCGATTTCGATGGCCTTGGTTACTTCAGAGCGTATTTCCCGAATACGATTCCACTTGGCAAGTAGTTCATTAGCATTGGCCACATCAGGGAAGCTTCCAAACTCTTCCATGAAGATAGATTCTTTTACTTTTTCATTTGAGCCATGGGGGAATGACTGCCATGCTTCCTCTGCGGTAAAGGAGAGAAATGGAGATAGCCATTTCAATAGATTGCGGGTGATATGAAATAGTGCATTTTGCGCAGCACGACGATCCGCTGAGTCTGGGGCGCTCGTGTAGAGACGATCTTTTAGAATATCTAAATAGAATCCACCCAAATCTTCAGAGCAAAAGCTTAGCATCCGAGCAACTGCTGGCTGGAACTCATAAGCCTGATAGTGCGCCTCAATATCACTTTGCAATTGGTTGGCTAACGCAACTGCATAGCGATCAATTTCTAGCCACTGATCTGCTGGCATAGAGTGTTTGCTTGGATCAAAGTCAGAGAGATTAGCCAATAAGAATCGTAAGGTATTGCGAATACGGCGGTAACTTTCCGTAACGCGCTTCAGAATTTCATCGGAGATGGTCATCTCGCCGGAGTAGTCAGTAGAGGCTACCCATAAGCGAATGATTTCAGCACCCAGTTTATCGGCCACTTGTTGTGGTGCAATCACGTTGCCAACGGACTTACTCATCTTGCGACCTTGACCATCGACGGTAAAGCCGTGCGTCAACAGCGCCTTGTAAGGAGGCTTGCCATCAAGCATTGCGCCGGTAAGCAAAGATGAATGGAACCAGCCACGGTGCTGATCTGATCCCTCAAGATATAAATCGGCTAGACGACCGTTTGGAGTCTGCGCTTCAGTGGTGAGTAACTCATCGCGATGTGAGCCACGAATGACATGCCAATGCGTTGTTCCAGAATCAAACCAAACGTCTAGAGTGTCACGATTCTTTTCATATAGAGCAGTTTCATCACCCAATAGCTCTGCAACTTCTAATTTCTGCCAGGCTTCAATACCACCTTTTTCTATGCGCTGAGCAACTTCTTCGAGAAGTTCTACGGTGCGTGGATGAGGCTCACCACTTTCTTTGTGAACCAAGAAAGCCATGGGCACGCCCCATTGACGTTGGCGTGACAAGGTCCAGTCTGGTCGATTGGCAATCATGCTGTGCAAACGCTGTTGACCCCATGCTGGGAAGAACTGAGTATTTTCAATGCCTGCTAATGCTGTTTCACGCAAGCTAGGATTGCCATCGGATGGCTTCTTGTCCATGCTGGCAAACCATTGTGAGGTAGCGCGATAGATGATCGGCGACTTATGGCGCCAGCAATGCATATAGGAGTGGGTATAGGTTTTATCGCGTAACAGGCTGCCTGCTTCACGCATTGCTTCAACGATCTTAGGATTGGCTTTCCAGATATATTCGTTAGCGAAGAGAGGTAACCAAGATGCATAGACTCCGTTACCCATGACAGGGTTCAAGATATCTTTGTCATCTAGGTGATTAGCTTTGCAGGATTTAAAGTCTTCTTCGCCATAGGCAGGCGCTGAGTGAACAATGCCGGTACCAGTATCTAAGGTGACGTATTGGGCAGGATAAATTGGAGAGAGACGTTTGTATCCTTCATGCAATGACGCAAGCGGATGCCAGAAAGAAATATTTGCTAGATCATTACCTTGGCATGTACCAATCACCTTACCTTCCAGACCGTAGTCT
Source organism: Polynucleobacter sp. AP-Melu-500A-A1 (assembly GCF_018882125.1). Classification (GTDB taxonomy): domain Bacteria; phylum Pseudomonadota; class Gammaproteobacteria; order Burkholderiales; family Burkholderiaceae; genus Polynucleobacter. Next base: position 44,554 of record NZ_JACVOZ010000005.1, on the reverse strand, counting down.
TGCAGACAGATCTCCACCCGGTCTTGCGCCAGAATCAATAATTTGTCACCCACATCAACTAAGGCATAGGTCAGTTCAGGATGAACGTTCATAGCTTGGTTGGCTGGGATAGTCCAAGGTGTTGTGGTCCAAATCACAATCTGACCTGGTTTATTTGGAAGCTCTGATAAACCAAATGCCTTTGCAAGTTGTGGGCGCTGCGCATCATCAAATGCAAAGCCTACGTCTACTGTTGGATCAGTCTTGTCTTGGTATTCCACTTCTGCTTCTGCTAAGGCAGAGCCACAATCAAAACACCAGTTGACGGGTTTTAAGCCTCGGAAGACGTAACCCTTTTCCCAAATCTTGCCGAGCGCGCGAATTTCATCAGCTTCGTTGCGATAGCTCATGGTGAGGTAGGGATTATTCCAATCACCGAGTACACCCAAGCGCTCAAAATCCTTCTTCTGTTTTTCAACCTGCAGCAATGCATAAGCACGTGCTTTCGCTTGGACTTCCGCGGTAGGTAAGTTTTTGCCAAACTCTTTTTCAATCTGAATTTCAATTGGCATGCCATGGCAATCCCAACCAGGGACATATACCGAATCAAAGCCCAATAACCAACGGGACTTCACAATCATGTCTTTCAGAATCTTATTGACCGCATGTCCAATATGAATGTCGCCGTTCGCATAAGGAGGGCCATCATGCAAGATAAACTTGGGTTGATTGGCGTGTGAAGCACGAATCTTTTCGTAGAGCTTATTCTTTTGCCACTGGGCAACCCATTGAGGCTCACGCTTAGCAAGATCCCCTCGCATCGGAAACGATGTATCTAGCAGGTTGACGGGATAGGTGTTTTCTTTTTCAGACATATGCTTTTTTCAGGAAATAATTTCTGGCATGCACTGCATCGGCTGCAATGGCTTTTGTGAGGGTGTCGAGGTCCGAATACTTTGCCTCGTCACGAATTTTTTCTAAGAGCTCTACAGTAATAATTTTTCCGTAGACATCTTGGCTGTAATCAAAGATGTGGGTTTCGAGCAATACGCGACCTTCGTCTTCAACGGTTGGTCTCACACCTAAGCTAGCAACAGCTTTGAGAGGTTTATCGCCCAGACCCAATACCTGCGCAGTAAAGATACCAGTCGTTGCTGGCTTGCGATGATGCAAGTGATTGGCTACTGCTAGGTTCAAAGTAGGGAAACCCAATTGACGACCCAATTGTTGTCCATGAATGACGTGACCAGATATTCCATAAGGACGACCCAATAATTTTTCTGCTTGTTGCATATCGCCATTGGCTAGTGCAGTTCTCAAAGCAGAACTAGAAATACGCTCACCATCTTCCAAAATAGTTTGAATACTAGAAACTGTAAAGCCATACTTTTCGCCAGCAGTCATGAGGCTAGCAAAATTACCGGCGCGTTTGGCGCCGTAGCAAAAATCATCACCAATTAAAATCCATTTTGCATTCAGTCGCTTCACAATAATTTCAGAAACAAACTCTTCAGGGGAGAGGCGAGCAAACGCAGAGTTGAAATGTTCCACAACCACTCGATCAATGCCGATGTTGGCAAGCGCTGCTAATTTATCTCTTAAATTTAGGATTCGGGGCGGGGCTTGTTCAGGAGAAAAGAATTCCTTGGGGTGCGGCTCGAAAGTCATGACGCAGCTCACCAAATCTCTTTCTTTGGCACCTTCCACCAATTGCTTGAGCAGGGCGCGATGACCCCTGTGCACGCCATCGAAATTGCCGATGGTTAGGGCACAAGCTGGTCCTGCAGAAAACTGGGTGGGGCCTCGGAATACGTTCACAAAATCGCTTTCAGGGTAGCCATCAATTATATTGTGGGCATGCTTTCAATCGTCACCTTAATCTCAGGCCGCGGATCTAATTTCGAGGCTATTGTTAAAACTGCTCAAAAAGAGCAGTGGCCAGTCAAATTTACTGGGGTCATCGCAAACCATTCTGAGGCTAAGGGCCTTGATTTTGCTCGCTCTCAGGGCATTCCAGCGTTTATCATAGAGCACAAAGAACATACAAGCCGCGAATCCTTTGATGCTGCCCTAATCCAGCAAATTGATAGTTTAGGAGCTGATTTAGTGGTTTTGGCTGGGTTTATGAGAATCCTCACTCCAGGGTTTATTCATCATTTTAAGGGTCGACTGATCAATATTCATCCAGCGCTCTTGCCGGCATTCCCGGGTTTGCATACTCATGAGCGGGTTTTAGAGGCTAGGGTTCAAGAGCATGGTGCTACGGTCCACTTTGTCACTGAAGGTGTGGATGATGGCCCGATTATTTGTCAGGCCTCCGTTCCTGTGCTGTCAGGGGACGATGCAGATACTTTAGCAGCACGTGTTTTAGCTGCTGAACATCAGATTTATCCGCGGGCCGTAAAATGGTTTCTTGATGGACGATTGCGAATAGAAGGTAATCAAGTGAAGTTACAACCCCCAGAGTCGCAATTTTTTAAATTATGAGTACCGAGCGCCCTTTAAGAAAATCTACCAGTGGTTCAAGAACTGGCAACAGGTTAGCCCCTCATAAAAGTTATGCAGCAAAAACGAAAGACCCACTGCGTCGTCCTGAAAGACGTAATGCCAGTGGCAATTTAATTGCGCCTGAAGGTCAAAAGAATTTTTCTAATGCCAAGGCTCTGCCGCAACATGCGATTCATTTAGAGCGCTTATTGCCAGAGTTACTTACTTTTGAGCAACCAGCTGATCGCGTTGTCAGTCGCTACTTTCGCGCTGAACCGCAATTAGGAAATCGTGATCGTGCTTTGATTGCTGAGAGTGCATTTGCGATTTTGCGTCGTAAAAATGAATTCTCCCAATTTGCCTCAAGCGGTGAAGGATCTCAGGCTAGACGCTTAGCCCTATTGGGTTTGCTGTCTGCCCTCTCGGAGGGCGGCCTAGGTTCTGCTAATCGAGCAGAAAGTGCCATTGCGGATTTAGCGCATGTATTGAAGGCCGGTGAATATGAATGGTTACAACGTTTTTCTAAAGTGGATCCAACTGCTTTAAATCCCTTGGTACGCAATAATTTACCGGAGTGGTTGTGGGATGCATTTGGAAAATATCCTGGTGAAGAAACGCGTGAAGAGCTAGCTAAATCATTAATGCATCCTGCGCTTTTGGATTTACGTGCAAATACTATGAAAACCAATCGCGAAGAATTACTGGCGCAAATGAATGCCTTGGGTGGTCGTTACCAAGCGATACCTACACCTTACGCACCTGACGGTGTGCGCATTATGGGTAAGCCAGCACTGCAAAATACCGCAGGCTTTAAAGCGGGAATGTTTGAGGTGCAAGATGAAGGTAGCCAACTCTTAGCCTATTTGCTCGCCCCAAAGCGCGGTGAGATGGTGGTGGATTTTTGTGCGGGCGCTGGCGGTAAGACCTTGGCGATTGGAGCCTTAATGCGCTCCACAGGGCGTTTGTACGCCTTAGACACATCTGAGCGTCGTTTAGCCAACTTAAAGCCAAGACAAGCCCGGAGCGGACTCTCAAACGTGCATCCTGTCTGGATTGATAGTGAGAATGACAGCAAGATCAAACGCTTGGCCGGAAAAATCGATCGCGTGCTGGTAGATGCCCCTTGTAGTGGTATGGGTACTTTGCGTCGCAATCCAGACCTGAAGTGGCGCCAAACGCCAACTGGCGTGCTAGAGCTCAATGTTAAGCAGATCAATATTTTGACCTCTGCAGCCCGTTTATTAAAGCCGGGCGGCCGTCTGGTCTATGCCACTTGCAGTCTTTTACCCCAAGAGAATCAAGGAATTGCGGAAGCTTTCTTGGCAAATCACCCTGAATTTGAGGTGGTTCCAGCAGCAGAGGTATTGCAGCCACTCTTTCCAAAAGACAAATTGCCCTTAGGATGCAGCCCAGACAATCCTTGGTGGCAGCTATGGCCCCATATTCATGGGACAGATGGCTTTTTTGGAGCCGTATTTCAAAAGAAGGCCCCATTAAAAATCTTAAGCCCTGAAAAAGATGGGGAAAAAGAGATCAAGGTCAAAACCAAGAAAGCCCTTAAAGAACTAAAATAGAGTTTTAGAACTTTAGGGCATCACTTTTGAATTTATCAGCAAACACCGGCTTTGACTCTTTTCTTCATTGGCTTGCCAATGGTTATTTAGACTGGTCTTGGTGGCAAATCACCATTTTCACTCTCGTTGTGACCCACATTACGATTGCTGCAGTCACGATTTTCTTGCATCGCTGCCAAGCACACCGTGCTTTGGATCTACATCCAATTGTTTCTCATTTTTTCCGTTTTTGGCTTTGGTTAACAACCGGCATGGTGACAAAAGAGTGGACTTCTATTCATCGTAAGCATCATGCTAAATGCGAGACCGTGGATGATCCCCATAGCCCACAAATATTGGGTATTAAAACTCTGTTGACTCGGGGTGCTGAGCTTTATAAAAAAGAGGCAGGCAATCTAGAAACGCTTGAGAAGTTTGGTCACGGCACTCCAGATGATTGGCTCGAGCGCAATATTTATTCCAAGTTCTCCTGGCAGGGCGTTGGCCTGATGCTCATTATTGATGTCTTTTTATTCGGCGGCATTGGTTTAACGGTATGGGCAGTACAAATGTTATGGATTCCGATTACTGCTGCCGGTGTGATTAATGGGATTGGACACTTTTGGGGTTATCGCAATTACGATTGTGAAGATGCCTCAACCAATATTATTCCCTGGGGAATTTTGATTGGCGGCGAAGAGCTGCACAACAATCATCATACCTTTGCTACCAGCGCTAAGCTCTCCAATAAATGGTATGAGTTTGATATTGGTTGGCTCTATATTCAGATGATGAGTGCAGTAGGTTTGGCCAAGGTGAAGAAGACGCAACCAAAGCCAGTGCTAAGTGACTTGCGCCCAGCAGATCAAAACACCCTTGAAGCCATCATCGCTAATCGTTATGAAATTATGGCCCGCTATAGCAAAACTTTGCGCAACTACTTCAGCAATGAAGCTCAGCATATGCAAGTTTTAGCAGTGCATTTAAAAGATGCGCGTACCTGGTTAGCGAAAGATGAAGCTCGCTTAAGTAGCGATGAGAAGGCTAAGCTTGAGGAATTGATGGCAAGCAACGCGCAGCTTCGCAAGATGATTGAAATGCGTCGTGACTTACATGCGATCTGGGGTCGCTCTAACTCTACTAGGGAGCAGCTAGTATCCCAGTTGCATGCATGGTGCCAACGCGCTGAAGATAGTGGCTTAGCAAGCCTGCGTGAGTTCTCATTAAGATTGCGTCGATACGCTTAAGTAACACTTAGTTAATTCAGTAAAAGGATTTTGTCTTTGGCAATCTGAAGGCAATAAAAAACCCGCTGATGTAGCGGGTTTTTTATTTACTTGAAGTAAGGATTGCTTGAGTTCTTACTTCAGCTTTGTTTCTTTGTAAGCAACGTGCTTGCGAATAGTAGGATCGAACTTCATGATCTCCATTTTTTCAGGCTTTGTACGCTTATTTTTTGAAGTTGTGTAAAAGTGACCAGTACCAGCTGATGACTCTAACTTGATTTTTTCTCTGCCGCCTTTAGCCATTTGTGCGCTCCTTAAATTTCACCACGAGCACGTAGATCAGACAACACGGCATCGATGCCATTCTTGTCGATAACGCGCAAACCAGCATTGGTTAAGCGCAAGCTAATCCAACGGTTTTCAGATTCAACCCAGAAACGACGATTTTGCAAATTAGGCAAAAAGCGACGCTTTGTTTTATTGTTTGCATGGGATACATTGTTGCCAACCATCGGCTTCTTCCCAGTGACTTGGCAAACTTTTGCCATGGCTTACTCCATTAATTGCGAAAAGAGAAGATTGTATCAGTCTCGACCTATTTTGGGCTAGTCCTAAATGGCTTTGCCAAAGGGAATTGTTCGCTAGAATCCCTCTAGAGATCTGAGATAGCTTAATAAGTTAGTGTTTACTCTCATTATTAATCAATTTTCATAAGCCCCGCATCGGAAAATGAGAAAAAACCAGTGCCACTAACAATGCAATGATCCAGCAGTGGAATATCGACCAGCTGGAGTGCTTTGATGAGGGTCTTGGTTAGATCTTGATCAGATTCACTCGGAAGTGGGTTTCCGCTAGGGTGGTTATGGGCTACAACAAGTGCACTGGCATTTCTGGCCAAGGCCTCTTTCAGGATCTCCCGAGGATAAACCGCGGTATGGGTAATTGAGCCCCTAAAGAGCTCCTGGCATTCAATCAGATGAAAGCGGGAGTCAAGGTATAGGCATAAGAAAACCTCATGGGGGAGGGCCCCTATTTTGGCTTGCAGGAACTCTCGTACCTGGCTGGGGGAAGAAAAAACCGAGTCCTGGGCGAGTCTTTCTTCAAGACTGCGTTTGACGAGCTCGTAGGCCGCCTGTATTTGGGACCATTTTGATAATCCCATGCCATGAACTTGAATAAATTCTTCTGGGCTACAAGCGAGCAGTCGAGGGAGGTTGCCAAATTGACGTAATAAATCTTCAGCCAAAGAAACAGCACTTTTGCCTTTAACCCCAACGCGCAAAAAGATGGCCAGTAGCTCAGCATCAGAAAGGGCTCTAGCCCCATAAAGGCGAAGCTTTTCTCGTGGTTGCTCGTTCTTGGGCCACTCTGGAATCGGAGAATGTACGTTCGTCGTGGGCCTCGATACAATTAGCCTATGTCCAAGCTTACTGTTTTGCCTAATTCCTATTTGACCCTCAACTATCGGCTTACTTTGCCTAGCGGGGATGATTACATCAACACTTTTGTCGATCGTCCTGCGACGGTTCTGATGGGATCTGGACAATTTGCTCCTTGCTTTGAAAAGGTGTTGTTGGGCTTGGGTGTAGGCGAGAAACGAAGCGCGCTCTTACCGCCAGAAGAAAGTTTTGGTGATCGCAAGGAAGATTTGGTTCAGTGGGTTTCCTTGAAAGCACTTAGAGAAGGTCGTGATGAGGATACGAAATTTCATCCTGGTGATGTAATTGAATTTAATGCTCCTGGAGGCGCTCAATATGCAGGTGTTTTGCAATCGATTGATGATGAAGGCGCATGGTTCGATTTCAATCACCCCTTGGCTGGAAGGCCGGTTACTTTTGAAGCAGAAATCGTTGCTATTCTTTAAGACATGACTAAACAAAACCTTTCCGATAGCTCTGAAATTTTGATGGCACAACCGCGTGGCTTTTGCGCTGGCGTGGATCGCGCAATTAATATCGTGAATGAAGCGCTGAATCGTTTTGGTGCGCCAATCTACGTACGCCATGAGATTGTGCACAACGCTTATGTAGTCAATGAATTGCGTGAACGTGGCGCCGTATTTGTGGAACATTTGCATGAAGTTCCCAAAGGGGGGATTGTGGTGTTTAGTGCCCATGGTGTTTCGCAAGATGTTCGTAAAGAAGCGAAAGAGCGAGGTTTGCAGGTATACGATGCAACTTGTCCCTTGGTTACCAAAGTGCACCTTGAGGTAGTCAAGATGTGTAAGGATGGCTTCATAGTGCTGATGATTGGTCATGCCGGTCATCCAGAAGTTGAAGGGACAATGGGGCAGGTGAAAGAAGGCGTCTTCCTGATTGAAAAAGCGGAAGATTTAGAGCATTTAAATTTTGCAAACGAAAAAAAGATAGCCTTTGTTACCCAGACTACGCTCTCTGTAGATGAGACCAAAGAGATTGTTGAAGCACTAACAAAAAAATTCCCCAATATTGTCCAACCTCGTAAACAAGATATTTGCTATGCCACCCAGAATCGACAAGATGCTGTGAAATTTATGGCACCACAAGTAGAAGTGGTCATTGTGGTTGGTAGTGCGGCGAGCTCTAACTCCAATCGCTTGAGGGAGCTCTCTGAAAAGTTAGGAGTTCCTTCCTACATGGTTGATGCTCCGGATCAATTAAAGCCGGAGTGGTTTGTAGGCAAAAAACGAATCGGCCTAACTGCGGGAGCCTCAGCCCCAGAGACACTAGCGCAGTCTATCGTAGAGCGCATCCAAGAATTTGGACCGCGTCAGATCCGGGCACTACCAGGTATTGTAGAAGACGTTACTTTTTCTTTGCCCAAAAACCTAGTTGACTAAATTTATTAAGCTACTTGCTTGAGTAATTCGCGCAAGATATTGCACATCTGACGAATCTCATCATCGCTCACATTTAATGCAGGCATAAAGCGCAATAAGTTTGGTCTTGGTGAATTGATCAGCAATCCTTCTGGGGTGCGTTCCCGTGCTAGCTCAACCAGTTTTCCGCCTACATCTTTACTGAGCATCAGGGCGCGCAGTAAACCTTCACCACGCTCACCTTCAAGATTAAACTCCGCAGAAAGGGTGAGGAGCTCAGACTTTAGTAACTCCCCTTTTCTTTTTACTTCCCCTAAAAAACCAGGGGCTAAGAGTTGTTCGATAACACTAATACCTACCGCAGTCATTAGTGGGTTACCGCTGTATGTTCCACCTTGATCACCAGGGACAAAGCAGGCTACAGCATCCGTTGCCAAGAGGGCTGCTAATGGGACGCCACCACCAATGCCTTTGCCTAAAGTCATGATGTCAGGCTCAATACCGTAATGTTGGTAAGCAAATAAAGTGCCAGTACGCCCACAGCCAGCCTGCACTTCATCAACGATGAGGAGGATGTTGTTCTCCCTAGTGAATGCGCGCAACTCACGCATAAATTCTGGAGCAGCAGGAATGACGCCACCTTCCCCTTGCACGGGCTCAATCATGATGGCAACAGTTTTATCGCTGACTAACTTCTTGACTGAATCTAAATCGTTTAAATCTGCCTTCGGAAATCCTGCAACCTGGGGTGCAAACATGGTATCCCAACCCGGCTTTCCAGAAGCACTCATGGTGGCTAATGTACGTCCATGAAAGCTGTGATCAAACGTAATGATTTCAAAGGCGCCAGATTTATTGAGTTGACCCCATTTACGTGCCAACTTAATCGCACCCTCATTCGCTTCAGCGCCGCTGTTAGCAAAAAAGACTTTATTGAAGCAACTATTTTGTGTGAGCAGATCCGATAAACGAATCATGGGTTCGTTATAAAACGCAGGACTTGGATTGATGAGTTTTTTTGCTTGCGCATTTAAAGCATCTATCATCCCGGCATTGCTATGACCCAAGCAATTTACAGCCCAGCCCTGTAAGAAATCTAAATAGCGTTTGCCATTGTTATCCCTTAGCCATGAGCCATTACCTTCGACCATAATGACTTCTGGTCTTGGGGTAATAAACATGACTGAATGGGTGTCGATGGCTTGGGCTGGCTTGTTCATGTTAATTTCGGGTTATCAGTACAAAAAGTGTTTCTATTATCTCGCTTTATAGGATTTAGTTTGTAGCTAAATCAGCAGCACTGGTAAAGGAATCTGCAAAGAATTCTTCTTCAGGAAGATGACATTGCGATGAAAAATCCTCACGAGCTGCATTGACCATTACTGGGGCGCCACAGGCATATACCTGGAAGTCCTTTAGGCTAGGATGGTCAGCCATCACAGCTTGGTGAACAAAGCCAGTACGCCCCTGCCAGGAGTCTTCTGCCAAGGCATCTGAAATCACTGGAATATATTTGAAGTTAGGGATGTCCTTAGCCCAGGCCATGCATAAGTTATCGAGATAGAGATCGTTTGGGCGACGTCCACCCCAATAAAGATGAATCGGCCTCTCGATCTTCTTAGCTCGCATTTGTTCGATGATGGATTTGATTGGGGCAAAGCCAGTACCTGCGGCTACAAAGATGATGGGTTTTTTGGAGTCTTCTCTCAAAAAGAAGCTGCCCATCGGACCTTCAAAGCGCAGGATATCTTTTTCTTTTAATGCAGGCGTAGCAGCACCAAAGACAAAGTCAGTAAAGATGCCGCCAGGCAAATGGCGAATGTGTAACTCGAGAGGACCTTCTTGTTCGGGAGCATTGGCAATAGAGTAAGCGCGACGTTGCCCATCTTTTAACAGAAACTCTAAATATTGACCTGCTAAAAACTGGAAGCGCTCAGATGCTGGGAGTTGCAGCTGCAAAATAGCCACATCACTGCTGGGCTTAAGGATGCTATTCACACGACAGGGCACTTTCCGGGTGGCAATATCACCAGCACCCTGAACTTCACGGGCCTCGATTAATAAATCAGATTGAGGGTGAGCGCAGCAAAATAAAGTATTACCGGCAGTTTCATCGGCACTGCTCAGCGCATTCGCACTATGCTGCCCATGGGTGACCTGTCCCTCAAGGACTTTGCCTTTACAAGACCCACAGGCACCATTCTTACAGCCATAGGGTAAATTAATGCCTTGACGCAGGGCTGCTTCCAGAAGAGTTTCTTCCTGTTGAACAGTAAATTGTTTGCCGCTCGTTTTGAGCGTGACCTGGTAAGACACTCTCATTCCTCTCAATAAATCGTTACGATGTTATCTATGCAATCTTTTGGTAAACCTCGAATCCTGATTATTGGCTGCGGCGATATTGGCCTGCGAGTTGCTAGGCAGCTTGCACGGAGCTATCGGGTCTTTGCTTTAACTTCTTCGCAAAGTCGCTTTCAGGAATTGAGGGAGGTTGGCGCGACTCCTATTTTGGGTAATTTGGATCAGCCTGAATCTTTATGGCGGCTGCCTGGATTAGCGCAAACCGTGATTCATTTAGCTCCACCCCAAAACTCTGGAAATCGTGATTGCCGAACCCGCAACCTTCTCCGAATTTTAGCCCAAGCTCCTAATGTCGTCAGGCGGCTGATCTATATCAGCACAACAGGGGTCTATGGGGATCAAGGAGGCGCCCCAGTCAGTGAGACCACCCCCGTTAAACCGCAGAGTGAGCGGGCCCAAAGAAGGGTGGATGCTGAGCGTGCTTTACGTTTATGGGCGCCTGCCCATGGGGTTGCGCTCACCATATTACGAGTCCCCGGTATTTATGCGTTTGACCGTTTGCCACTTGAGCGCTTGAACTCTAAGACACCTGCTTTGCTGCCAGAGGAGGATGCTTACTCAAATCATATTCAAAGCGATGACCTTGCCAGATTGGTTTGTGCTGCGGTGTATCACGGCAAACCACAACGTGTGATTAACGCATGTGATGGTGGCAAAACTAAAATGGGTGACTACTTCGATGAAGTGGCCGATGCTTTTGGTTTGGAAAGACCACCCAGATTGCCGGCAAGTCAATTAGAAAAAATAGTCAGCCCAATGCTCTGGTCATTTATGCGCGAGTCTAGGCAGGTGACTAATGCTCGATTGGCTGAATTAAAAACGCCGCTACGCTATCCCAGCGTTGCTCACTTTTTGAAAACTATTTCCAAGAATCCTTAAGGCCAACCGTTCGATTAAAGACGGGTTTACCTGGCGTTGAATCTATCTGATCTGCAATAAAGTAACCGTGCCGCTCAAACTGAAAGCGATCTTCAGCTTTGACATCTTTCATGCAGGGCTCTAGATAGGCTGAGATTGTTTGCTTGGAGTCGGCATTGATTGCATCTAAGAAATTCTTATCGCCACTATCTGGGTGTGGATCGATGAAGAGATGATCATAAAGGCGCACTTGAGCAGGAATAGCCTCAGCAGCGCTAATCCAGTGAATATTACCTTTGACTTTATAGTTGTTTGAGCCAGGCGTACCGCTCTTGCTGTCTGGGAAATGGGTGACATTGACTTGAGTGACATTGCCATTGGCATCAGTCTCAAAGCCAGTGCACTCGACAACAAAGCCATGACGTAAGCGAACGCGACTGCCTGGCTGATCACCGATTGGCGGGTACAGGCGGAAGAAACCTTTGACAGGTTCTTGCATAAAATCATCCGCCTCAATCCAGAGTTCTTTAGTGAAATTAAACTCCCGATTACCCCATTCTGGATGCTGCGGATGGCGAGGTGCAGAGCAAGGTTCGCTTGCTGTCACATCAAAATTGTCAACAATGAGCTTGAGGGGTTTGAGAACTGCAGTAGCACGAGGTGCCCTCACTTCTAAATCATCGCGCAAAGCCTGATCTAGTGTGCTCATATCAATCCAGCTATCTGCCTTAGAAACGCCAATGCGTTCGCAGAACAGGCGGATGCTTTCAGGGGTATAGCCGCGACGACGAATGCCAACAATCGTTGGCATTCGGGGATCATCCCAGCCTTCAACATGCTTTTCTTCAACCAATTGCAAGAGCTTACGCTTGCTAGTGATGGTGTAAGTCAGATTAAGGCGTGCGAATTCATATTGGCGAGGCACTGGATCCTTAAAGACACCTAGTTCTTTTAGAGAATTAACAATCCAGTCATAGAGCGGGCGATTATTTTCAAACTCGAGCGTACAGATCGAGTGAGAGACATTTTCTAATGCGTCTGAAATGCAATGGGTGAAATCGTATAAAGGATAGATGCACCATTTATTGCCTGTTCGGTGGTGATCGGTATGGCGAATACGATAAACCACGGGATCACGCATCACGATATTAGGATGCGCCATATCAATCTTTAGACGCAGAACATGTTCACCATCTTTAAATTTCCCATCGCGCATATCGCGAAAGAGTTGAAGATTTTCTGCAGGACTACGATCACGATAGGGGCTATTTATACCCGCTTGACCAAAGTTACCGCGATTGGTATGAATGTCATCTGCACTTTGACTATCCACATAAGCCTTACCGTTTTCAATAAGAATTTCGGCAAAGGCATAGAGTTGATCAAAATAGTCACTCGCGTGATAGAGATGTGTGCCCCAGTCAAACCCCAGCCACTTCACCGCATCCAAAATACTATCGGCGTATTCAACATCCTCTTTTACGGGATTGGTGTCGTCTAAACGCATATTGCAGCGAGCACCACCAGCTTGCTCGTTGTAATCTGCCGCCAAACCAAAGTTCAGACAAATACTTTTGGCATGACCAATATGTAGATATCCATTAGGTTCAGGTGGAAAGCGCGTAATGATGGATGGAATAGCTTGCCCAGCCATATTCGTGCGCTGATTAAATGCAGCACTGGCTAAGTCATGATCAATGATCTGACGTAAAAAATTCGATGGCTCGGTCGTGGGAGCGACTGTTTTGGAGGATTTGCTATCTTGGGACATAGCGTCATTGTAGAGAAAAGCCCCAAGCCATAAAGAAAAAGCCCGCAAACTGCTGCGGGCTCGTTCTTGTGAAGGTGAAGGGAATTAATCCTCTTCGGTAAACGCCTCTTCACGGGTTTTCTTAACCGCTGGCAAAGCCACGATCACAACCAAGAGGGCTGCTGCAATCAGCAATCCTAAAGAGAGTGGGCGTGTAACAAAGGTCGTAAAATCGCCGCGTGACAAGAGCAGGGCGCGGCGGAAGTTCTCTTCCATCATTGGCCCTAGTACGAAGCCCAAGAGCAATGGAGGCGGTTCGCAACCGAGTTTGAAGAAGAGATAACCAATCAAGCCGAAAGCTGCGGTGATGTATACATCGAACACCGTGTTATTTACGGTGTACACACCGATACAGCAGAATACCAAGATAGCTGGGTAGAGGAAGCGATAAGGAATCTTCAAGAGCTTTACCCAGATACCAATCAGTGGCAAGTTCAAGAGAATCAACATCACATTACCAATCCACATGGAAGCGATCAGACCCCAGAACAAAGCTGGATTGCTGGTCATTACTTGTGGACCAGGTTGGATGTTATGAATAGTCATCGCACCAACCATCAAGGCCATCACAGCATTTGGTGGGATACCTAAGGTGAGCAATGGAATGAATGAGGTTTGAGCTGCAGCATTATTTGCAGACTCAGGACCAGCAACACCTTCAATCGCACCTTTACCAAATTCATGGCTGTACTTAGAAGATTTTTTCTCAACAGAGTAAGCGCCGAATGCAGCTAATGCAGCGCCGCCGCCTGGGAGGATACCGAGAATCGAACCAATCGTTGTACCGCGCAAAATAGAAGGAATCATGCGCTTGATATCTTGCTTAGTGGGAACCATGGTGGTCAGTTTGTTGAGGAAGCCCTCATCGTCACCAGTTTTTTCCAAATTACCCATGATTTCTGCGAAGCCGAAAACACCCATGGCCACTGCAACGAAGCCGATACCATCACTGAGTTCTGGAATATCAAACGCATAGCGAGAAACACCAGAGTTCACGTCGGTACCAATCAAGCCCATCAAGAGACCTAAGATGATCATGCCAATCGCTTTGATCAAAGAGCCCGATGCCAATACCACGGCACCGATTAAACCTAAGACCATCAGCGAGAAGTATTCCGCAGGACCAAACTTAAAGGCGAGTTGTGAGAGTGGGGCAGCAAAAGCAGCCAATACCAAAGTTGCTACGCAACCAGCAAAGAAGGAGCCCATACCGGCAGTGAATAAGGCAACACCCGCTCGACCATTTCTGGCCATTTGGTATCCGTCAATCGCCGTCACCACCGAGGACGTCTCCCCTGGGATGTTGAGCAAAATTGCTGTTGTAGAACCGCCGTATTGGGAGCCGTAATAAATACCGGCCAACATGATCAATGCAGCAATTGGAGGCAAGGCATACGTTGCTGGCAATAGCATCGCGATGGTTGCAATTGGGCCAAGGCCAGGTAAAACACCAATCAAGGTTCCCAAGACACAGCCGATGAGGCAGTACAGGAGGTTTTGTAAGGTAAATGCAGTCTCGAAGCCGAGGGATAAATTAGCAAATAAGTCCATTTTGTAGTTTCTCGGTTCGTTATTGTTGTAAGAAGACTGGCAAGAGTGGGAACTGGAGCTTTAAGCCCAGTACAAACACGGAATAAGTAAAGGTTACTAAGAATGCAGCATTAATTGCGGTGCCCTTCCAAGTAAATTCCTTGCTAGCGCTTGCAGAAACAAATACCAAAACCACTACCGCAACTAAAAAGCCCATTCTAGGAAGGAGCAGACCATAGAGCACAACAGCGCCAGTAATCTGGACAATAATGCGCCAGTTGAATTTGGGAATCGATTCAATCGCAGCTTTAGCACTAAAGGATTTCACAAAAACCAATAGACCTAGAAGGGTCATCAAAATGCCTAGCCAGAAAGGGAAATAACCAGGTCCCATCTTGGCTGCTGTGCCATATTGATATTGAGTAGCAATGAAGGTGAAGAAGAGGCCGATAACCATATACATGATTCCAGCCCCAAAATCCCGTTGGTTACGAATTTTCAAGTTTTGCTCCTAATTTATCGACATCATTGCCGATCTATTTATTGGTGTTGTGCGATTGTAAGCCACGATAGGGGTATCTTGTCTAGGGTTTGCCCTAGACAAGTGCCAATGCGATAATTATTACTATGAAAGTCTCCCAAATTCGCCAGGCATACCTGGACTTCTTTGCCCAAAAAGGCCACCAAATCGTCCCTTCTAGCCCCGTAGTGCCAGGCGATGATCCAACCCTGCTCTTTACGAATGCGGGCATGAATCAGTTCAAAGACGTATTTTTGGGTTTTGACAAGCGAGCCTATAACCGGGCCACGAGCGCTCAAAAGTGTATTCGAGCAGGTGGAAAACACAATGACTTGGATAACGTAGGCTATACCGCCCGTCACCATACTTTTTTTGAAATGTTGGGTAATTTTTCTTTTGGTGATTATTTCAAGCGGGATGCCATCCAATTTGCTTGGGATTTGCTGACCCAGGTTTTCAAGTTACCCAAAGAGAAACTCTTAGTCACGATCTATGCAGAAGATGACGAAGCATATGAGATTTGGAATAAACAAATAGGCGTACCTGCCGATCGCATTATTCGTATTGGTGATAACAAGGGTGCGCGTTATGCCTCCGATAATTTCTGGATGATGGGCGATACGGGGCCTTGTGGTCCCTGCACCGAAATTTTTTATGACCATGGTGAACACATTCCCGGTGGTCCTCCAGGAAGTCCAGATGAAGATGGCGATCGCTTCATTGAAATTTGGAATAACGTTTTCATGCAGTTCAACCGCGATGAAGCAGGCAATATGCATCCGCTGCCAAAGCCAAGCGTAGATACTGGTATGGGTCTAGAGCGTATCGCAGCAGTCTTGCAACACGTCCATTCCAATTATGAAATCGATCTCTTCGTCAATTTATTAAAAGCTGCCAAAGATGCTGTAGATCAAGCTGGTGGCGAGAACTGTGATGCGCAAAGTCCATCACTCAAAGTGATTTCAGACCATATTCGTGCCTGCAGTTTTGTAGTGGTTGATGGAGTGATTCCTGGTAATGCAGGGCGCGGTTATGTCTTGCGTCGCATTGCTCGTCGTGCAATTCGTCATGGTTATAAATTGGGTGCACGCAAACCGTTCTTCTATCAATTGGTTCCTGCACTTGTAAAAGAAATGGGTGATGCGTATCCAGAGTTACGTGCAGCACAAGACAAAGTAAGTGATGTACTCAAGCAAGAAGAAGAGCGCTTCTTCCAAACGATCGCCAATGGTATGGAGATTTTAGAAGGCGCTTTAGCCGGTGGTGCAAAAGTGGTTGATGGTGACACTGCTTTCCGCTTGCATGATACTTTTGGGTTCCCATTGGATTTAACGGCTGACGTTTGTCGTGAGCGTGGCGTTACTGTAGATGCAGAAGGTTTTGAAGTAGCTATGCAAAAGCAGCGGGATCAAGCACGTGCTGCTGGTAAATTTAAAGTAGCTCAAGGCTTGGAATACAAAGGCAAACCTACCCAGTTTCATGGTTATGACACCTTGAAGCACGAGGGTGCAAAAGTGACTGCTCTGTATGTAGATGGTACGCAAGTGCAGTCTGTGAAAGCAGGTGATGCGGCAGTGATCGTCTTAGATAACACCCCTTTCTATGCTGAGTCTGGCGGGCAGGTCGGCGATAAGGGTGAACTGCGTAATGAAACAGTGCGCTTTGGTGTGGATGATACTTTCAAGATTCAGGCAGATGTCTTTGGACACCAAGGTGAAGTGCTTGAAGGTGAAATTAAAGTGGGTGATGCATTAAATGCCCTGGTGGATAGTTCCCAGCGGATCGATATCATGCGCAATCACAGCGCAACCCATATTTTGCATAAGGCTCTCCGTGAGGTCTTAGGTGATCATGTGCAGCAAAAGGGATCTTTAGTTGATGCTGGCAAAACCCGTTTTGACTTTACACACAATGCACCCGTGACAGCAGGACAGATTCGCCGTATAGAAGATATTGTGAATCGTGAAATTTTAGAAAACAGCGCTACTTCAGGTAAGGTCATGTCTTTAGAGGATGCACAAAAGACTGGCGCCATGATGCTCTTCGGTGAGAAATATGGCGATGAGGTGCGCGTTCTCGAGATTGGTAGCTCTAAGGAATTGTGTGGCGGTACCCACGTAGCGCGGACTGGCGACATTGGTAGCTTGAAGATTATTTCTGAAAGTGGTGTAGCTGCTGGTATTCGTCGCGTGGAAGCCATTACTGGTTATAACGCCCTGCAATTTTTACAGGGCTTGGAAGATAGAGTGAATGAGGCGGCAACGATTCTCAAAACCCATCCAGGGGACTTGGTTAATCGTGTTACTCAGCTGCAAGATGCATTGCGTCAGGCGGAGCGTGAATTAGAAAAAGCCAACTCGAAATTGGCTGCAAGCCAGGGCGATGAGTTAGCGAGTCAAGCAATCGACGTCGATGGATTAAAGGTTCTTGCAGTTCGCTTAGACGGTGCAGATGCACAAGTTTTACGGGAAACCATGGACGCACTTAAAACCAAATTAAAGACTGCTGCAATTGTCTTGGCTTCTGTACAGGGCGATAAGGTGAGCTTGATTGCTGGCGTTACCGCTGACTCAATTGCTAAAGTCAAGGCCGGGGATTTAGTGAACTTTGTTGCGCAACAAGTTGGTGGTAAGGGTGGCGGTAAGCCTGAAATGGCAATGGCTGGTGGTAATGACCCAAGCAAGATTAACGCCGCACTAGCTGGCGTTAAAGATTGGGTGGCTAGCAAATGAGTCTAGATATCGTTTTTAATGCTGAAGTAGATGCGATTGGTATGAACTGCCCGCTACCCATTTTGCGTACTAAAAAAGCCTTAGCCACAATGCAGTCGGGTGAAGTCTTAAAGATTAAGGCAACGGATGCAGGGGCAGCCCATGACTTTCCAGCTTTTGCTAAGCAGACTGGTAACGAATTGATTGCCAGCACTACCGAAGGCGAAGTGCTGGTCTTCTATATGAAGAGACGATAAGCAGTAAACACAGCAGTTTGCAATACAGCCTTAAGTGAGTGAACGGCTTTTTAAATACGCTGCAAAATCTGCCGCTACCTCTGGATGGCGCAATGCAAATTCTACTGAAGCCTTGAGATAGCCTAATTTGCTACCGCAGTCAAAGCGCACACCATCATATTCATAAGCAAAGACCGGCTCCACCTTCAATAATGAAGCGATCGCATCAGTGAGTTGAATTTCTCCGCCTGCACCAGGCTTGAGATTGCGGATGTGGCTAAAAATATCAGATGACAATACATAGCGCCCCACAACTGCCAAGTTGGATGGAGCATCTTTAGGTTGAGGCTTCTCTACGATACCCTGAAGACGATAGATGCCTTTAGCTACTTCGAGGCCGTCAACGATACCGTAAGAACTACTCTTGGCAGGATCAATCTTCTCAACCGCCAATACAGATCCGTTTTGCTCTTCAAATACTTTTAGCATCTGCTTAAGTACTGGAGGTTGCCCATCCAATAAGTCATCTGCCAAGATGATGGCAAAAGGTTCATCGCGCACTAATTTTTCTGCACATAAAACGGCGTGGCCTAAGCCAAGTGCTTCTGGTTGACGGACATATACGCAATCTACGTGACTTGGCTTTACGCTGCGAACGATTTCGAGCAAAGCCTGTTTATTTTTAGCCTCAAGTTCTGCCTCAAGCTCATAGGCTTTATCAAAGTGATCTTCAATCGCACGTTTGCTGCGGCCGGTAACAAAAATCATCTCAGTGATGCCGGCAGCAATCGCTTCTTCTACTGCGTACTGAATTAAGGGCTTGTCGACCACATTGAGCATTTCTTTTGGGCTCGCCTTGGTAGCTGGCAAAAAGCGGGTGCCTAGTCCGGCAACTGGAAAAACTGCTTTAGTAATGGCTTTGGTGCTTAAAGGCATTTTGGATCCAATCTTTATTTAAGTCGCTCTAATTGTGCAACAAGCTTCTGATGGTTCTGCTCAAAACCGGTAAGACGTTGTTTTTCCTGGGCAACAACTTCAGCTGGGGCTCTAGCCACAAAGCTTTCATTGGTGAGTTTAGCGTTTGCTTTATTGATTTCATTAGCAAGGCGTTCAATTTCTTTACTCAGGCGAATACGCTCTGCAGCAACGTCTACCTCAATTTTGAGCAAGAGCTTCAAATCACCTACTAAGGCCATTGGTGCCCCTGGGGCCTCTTTCTCAAGAGCGGATTCATCGCTGTAGATCTTGACCTCAGAAAGCTTAGCCAAGGCCAAAAGATAGGGAGTCGCTTTTTGCAGGAAGGCTTCAGACCCACTAATCCAAAGCGGCACTTTTTGACCTGGAGGCACTTGCATTTCTCCACGCAGATTTCTGCAAGTATCCACAATCGATTTAATTTGGGTGACCCAAGCTTCGCTTTTTACATCGACTTTATCAAGCTGTGCAACAGGATATGTTTGGAGTGCAATGGTTTGCTTTTCTTGATCGGCAATCGCTTTGCCAGTTTTGGGTGCAACGGTTTGCCACAAGGTTTCTGTAATAAAGGGAATGAGTGGGTGGGCCATACGCAGAATGGTTTCAAGCACGCGCAATAAAGTGCGGCGAGTAGCGCGTTGCTGTGCAGGTGTCCCTGTTTGCAACTGCACCTTAGCTAACTCTAAATACCAGTCGCAGTATTCATCCCAAACGAATTGATAGATGCTGCTAGCAATATTGTCAAAGCGATAGTTCTCAAACCCTTTGGCAACATCAGCCTCAGTTTTTTGCAAAATCGACACAATCCATTTATCCGCTGGAGAGAAATCTAAATAGCCATCAGGGCCGCACTGCTGATCGCATGGAGTAAAGCCATTATCTTCGTCGCTACCTGGGCAATTCATCAACACAAAGCGTGTGGCGTTCCACAATTTGTTACAAAAGTTACGATAGCCTTCACAGCGCTTTTGATCAAAGTTGATATTGCGACCTAAGGAGGCCAATGAGGCAAAGGTAAAGCGCAAAGCATCTGTTCCAAAGGCAGGTATACCTGCCGGAAACTCTTTTTTAGTTTTCTTACTAATACTCTCAGCTTGTTTTGGATTCATCAAGCCAGAAGTTCTTTTGCCAACAAGCTCTTCAATCTCAATGCCATCAATCAAATCAATTGGATCCAAGGTATTGCCTTTGGACTTACTCATCTTCTGGCCTTCAGCATCTCTTACTAAGCCATGAACATAGACGGTATGGAAGGGTACTTTGCCGGTGAAGTGGCAGGTCATCATGACCATGCGAGCAACCCAGAAGAAGATGATGTCAAAACCTGTCACCAATACGGATGAGGGTAAGAAATGTTCGAGGGCCGGGGTTTTCTCTGGCCAGCCCAGGGAGCTAAAAGGTACTAATGCAGAGCTGAACCAGGTATCGAGAACATCAGGATCGCGAATGAGTGAGCCGGTATAGCCAGCTTTTGTAGCCTGAGCTCTAGCGTCCTCTTCCGAGCGCGCGACATAGATTTGCCCATCATCACCATACCAAGCGGGGATTTGATGGCCCCACCAGAGTTGACGAGAGATGCACCAGTCTTGAATATTTTCTAACCACTGGGTATAGGTGTTAATCCAGTTTTCTGGAACAAGCTTGATGTCTCCTTTAGTGACTGCATCTAAAGCGGCGCCAGCAATGGATGAACCCGGTTGATATTGGTTATCTGGACTCGGTTTGGACATCGCCACAAACCACTGATCTGTGAGCATCGGCTCGATAATAGTTTGCGTACGATCGCCGCGCGGTACCATCAGTTTATGGGGCTGTACTTTTTCTAATAGCCCAGTATTCTCAAGATCAGCAACGATTTGTTTGCGAGCGGTAAAACGTTCCAAGCCTTGGTACACGGCAGGCGCATTCTCATTAATCTTCGCATCCAAGGTAAGGATATTGATGAGTGGCAATTGGTGACGTTGCCCAACCGCATAGTCATTAAAGTCATGTGCAGGAGTCACTTTCACGACACCGGTACCAAAGTTCGCATCTACATAGTCATCGGCAATGATCGGAATTTCACGATTGCATAAGGGCAGATTTACAGATTTACCAATCAGATGTTTATAGCGTTCATCTTCTGGGTTTACCATGACTGCAACGTCACCCAGTAAGGTTTCTGGGCGAGTAGTAGCAACCGTGAGATGTCCTGAACCATCAGTCAATGGGTAGCGGATATGCCACATCGAACCATCTTCTTCTTCGCTGACTACCTCAAGATCAGAAACAGCGGTACCCAATACAGGATCCCAGTTCACTAAACGCTTGCCGCGATAAATTAAACCTTGCTCATGAAGTCGTACAAATACTTCTACTACCGCTTCGGACATTTTGCTGTCCATCGTGAAATATTCTTTACCCCAATCAATCGATGCACCAAGGCGACGAATTTGTCGAGTAATCGTATTTCCAGAAGTTTCTTTCCACTCCCATACTTTTTCTAAAAATTTCTCACGACCCAAATCATGGCGAGAAACTTTTTGTGCATCGAGTTGACGTTCCACCACAATTTGCGTGGCAATACCTGCGTGATCAGTGCCTGGTACCCAGAGAGTATTTTGTCCAGACATACGAGCATGACGAATCAAGCCATCCATGATGGTTTGATTAAAGGCATGACCCATGTGAAGGGTGCCAGTGACATTGGGGGGTGGCAGCTGAATGGAAAAATCACCCTTGTTGGGATCCATGCTGGCATCAGCAATACCTCTACGTTCCCACTCTGGACCCCAATAGGCTTCAATCGGAGCAGGTTCGTATGATTTGGCGAGTTCGTCTACCGAACTGGTCGCCGAAGAATTAGGGGTATTTGAGGCATTTGGCATAAGAGGCAAATTATAATTGGGACGATGTACTCAGACTTGCTCGCGAACCTCAATCCAGAACAGCGCGAGGCAGTAACCCTCCCGCCCATCAATGAAAATGGCCAGGCCCAATCCGCCATGATTTTGGCTGGTGCAGGCAGCGGAAAGACGCGCGTACTCACTACCCGTATCGCTTGGCTCATCCAAACCGGACAAGTTTCCCCCATTGGAGTCTTGGCAGTGACCTTTACCAATAAGGCTGCTAAAGAGATGATGCTTCGCCTAAGTGCGATGTTGCCCATTAATACCCGTGGAATGTGGATAGGCACTTTCCATGGACTTTGCAATCGTTTATTGCGAGCCCATCATAAAGAAGCAGGTTTACCTTCTACTTTTCAGATTCTGGACACTCAGGATCAGTTATCCGCCATTAAGCGACTTCTCAAGGGCTTAAAAGTCGATGATGAGAAATATCCACCTAAGCAACTGCAGTACTTTATTGCACACGCGAAAGAGCGTGGCCAGCGCGCCAAGGATTTATCGGTAGGAGATGATTTTCAGGCGAAGATGGCGCAACTATATGCTGCCTATGATGAGCAATGCCAACGTGAAGGGGTAGTTGATTTTGCTGAACTCCTATTGCGTAGCTATGAATTACTCAAACACAGTGAGCCCATTCGGACGCATTATCAAGAACGCTTTCGTCATATATTGATTGATGAGTTTCAAGATACCAATGCCTTGCAATATGCTTGGCTCAAATTATTGTCTGGGCATGATGCTAGTCGCATCAATGTCAGTGGCATGGGTAGTAGCTCAGTTTTTGCGGTGGGTGATGACGATCAAAGTATTTATGCTTTCCGCGGAGCAGATGTTGAGAATATGCGTCTCTATGAAAAGCAATACCATCCCATGATGGTGAAGCTGGAGCAGAACTATCGCTCCCATGGCCACATTCTGGATACCGCAAATCACTTGATTGCAAATAATTCAGAACGCCTAGGAAAGAACCTACGCACGGATGCTGGACATGGTGAGCCGGTCCGTATCTACGATGCACCTAGCGATCATGCCGAGGCTGCTTGGCTTATCGATGAAATCAAAGCATTGGTCGGTAGCGGTATCAAACGTACTGAGATTGCTTTACTTTATCGGAGTAACGCGCAATCCCGCATCATTGAACACGCATTATTTTCTGCTGGTATTCCGTATCGTGTATATGGTGGCTTGCGATTCTTCGAGCGCGCAGAAATTAAACATGCACTGGCTTATTTACGCCTACTTGAAAATCCTAACGATGACACTTCATTTTCGAGAGTCGTTAATTTTCCAACGCGTGGGATTGGTGCAAGATCCATTGAGGCCTTGCAAGATGCTGCCCGAAGTCAACAGTGCTCTTTGTATTTAGCAGCCTCGTCCCTAGAGGGTAAGGCAGGCGCAGCACTAGGCGGGTTTGTGCGCTTAGTAGATCATATGCGCGAAGCCACTCGCCACAATACCCTGCCTGAAACAGTCGAGTTTGTCATTCAGCACAGTGGTCTGATACAGCATTATTTGACAGAGCGTGAAGGCCAGGATCGCGTTGAGAACTTACAAGAATTAATTAATGCTGCTACCGCATTTATCGCGGAAGAAGGTTATGGTCAGGATGCTGCGGCAGCCATGTTGCCAGGTGAGAATGCGCCAGGAGCAGTGGAGGTATCACCGCTAGCTGCTTTCCTGTCTCATGCCTCCTTAGAGGCGGGCGATAACCAGGCACAAGCTGGACAAGATGCCGTACAACTCATGACAGTGCATTCTGCCAAGGGTCTGGAATTTACCTCCGTCTTTATTACTGGGCTAGAAGAAGGTTTGTTTCCACATGAGAATAGTGTGAATGAGCAAAATGGCTTAGAGGAAGAGCGCCGCTTGATGTATGTGGCAATTACACGAGCCAAAGAGCGTTTATATCTCTCACATACTCAATCACGCATGTTGCACGGTCAAGTGCGCTACAACATGCCATCTCGCTTCCTTGAAGAGTTGCCTGAAGAGTCTTTAAAGTGGCTAACCCCTAAAGCAAAAGATGCGCGATGGGGCGGCAGTACTAGATCAGGGTCTACTTGGCAAGATGGCTATACGCGTCAACGCGAATATGAGTCTAATGATTTTTTTGATTCAGGCAGTGAGCGACCAAGGCCTACAAAAAGGATTGGCTCAGCCTCTACTGAAGTGAGGAGATTGGTTGCGCCACCTAGGGGAGATTACCCATTTACCATTGGTCAGAATGTATTTCATACCAAGTTTGGTGAAGGTCGCGTGACTGGCTTAGAGGGTGTTGATACAGATGCCAGAGCGCAAGTGAACTTTAAGCGCCACGGTGTGAAGTGGTTGCAGCTCAGTATTGCAAAGTTAGCAGCAATCGACTGAGCTTAATCCCACTTAGACTGGCAATACTTCATCCTCAGTAAAGCAAGCTTTCCAGCTTGCAAAGAATGAGCAATGCATGATCGTCAAACCTGCCATGGAGATGGGCGCGATCACAAATGAGGCTGCCTGACCTAAATTGAGCGCATCAAATGTCATGCCCACCGTGAGCGGTAGACCAATCAAAACAGCACTCCAAATAGCAAGATACAAAAAGAATGCACTACGATTTGACCAGCAAGCAAGTGCGCTAGAAAATAGCGCTTGAGCTACTGACATATCAGACCAGGTAATGAGGACGGGCGAGAACCACATCAACATTGCTATTGGGATATAAAGAAGCGCACCAAAAAATAAGACTAAATAAATTTGGCGCAGCGCCTCCGGAGTGATGGCTTTATCACTTGTCATGAGTGGTAAGAGCAACTCAAAATCAACTACGAGACTGAGAGTAAAGCTAAGCGTTAGGATGAGTGCGGCGTATACCAAGCCCAACTGCAAAATGCGTTTACGAATAAGGGGAGTAGATTGCAAGGCAACCAGATATACCATCGGCCGAATACGTTCTTTTTGAATCGCTTGGCGACAGGCCGTCAGAAAACCGACCGATAAGGTGGGTGTCAGTATCAGCACAGCAAATACCCCAATCACTGGAACGATGACGGCTAGCTGGGCAGCAAAAACGTACATGAAGATCAACATTAAAAAGCCCAATGGACTTTGTTTAAAGAGCCAAATTCCTTGCCGTATCCAGGTATAACCTTCTTTGGGTGCAACAGTATTGAGTTTCATAGTGAGCGTCGGCTTAAGAGAATGTGTTCGAAGTGTGTAGGGTCATGCGGTGTCAACATTTGGGCATCGCGCGGTAAATAGAAATCCCAGAGGCGTGAAATCCAAAAACGTAGTGCTGCAGCACGTAACATCAAGGACCAACTAGCTTGCTCTTCTGTTGTCAGTGGACGTACAGATTGATATGCGTTCATCAAGGCAGTTAAACGTTCTGGATCTAAATCTTGTTTATTATCAGTAAGGCACCAATCATTCGCCGTTACTGCTAAATCGAAAAGCCACTTGTCTGTGCCGGCAAAATAAAAATCAAAGAAGCCACCTAAATGATCATTTGCGCTATCGGCCGCACCTTTAGGGTCAAACAATACGTTATCCCTAAATAAATCACAATGACTTGCTCCAGCAGGAAGCAAAGCATATTGGCTAGAGCCAAAAAATTGTTCTTGAATTGATAATTCAGTGCTGAGCAATTCTTGTTGAGCAGGATCTAAGTGAGGCAGCACCAGCGGAACCGTTTTTTGCCACCATCCAAGGCTGCGTAAGTTTTCTTGAGGCTTAGAAAAATCCTTGCCTGCAAGATGCATCTTCGCGAGCATCTCGCCTACAAGGGCGCAATGCTTAGCTTTGGGCTGCAGGCGAGATAAACCTGGGAGCTTAGTAACAATAGCCGCGGGTTTGCCTTTGAGGGAGAACAATATCTGCCCCTGCTTGTTCTTAATGGGTTTGGGAACGGGAATGCCTTGGATCGCCAAATGACGCATCAACTCCAAGTAGTAGGGTAGTTGCTCTGCAGATAGGCGCTCAAAAATAGTGAGAACGTATTCCTGTTTTTTTCCATCAAGTTCGGTATCTAGAAAGAAATTCGAATTTTCGATACCACCATGGATGCCGCGCAGTTCTGTGGCTAGGCCGATATTGAAGTCACGAGAAATCCAGTCAGAGATGTCGCTTAATTCAATCGGGGTAAATACAGCCATAGATTGCTAAGTGGTAATTAGAAGGGGATGCTAATACTGGGGACGCTTAGCAAATCCGTTTCTTTGGGAACGCCAGGCATGACTGAAGTAGGCGGCGCCATTTCATAGCTGGTATAGGGTGTCTTGACATCTACCTGAGTAGGTGCGTTGATATCCTTGTATTCGGTGATCTCAGTACCGTTCGTAGCCTTGTATTGGTAGCTTGGTTTGCGACCCTCGGGCGCGTTAATCACGCCAGTGGCACTAACGCTTGGCGCTAGGGGCTGGTTATTGATCCGATTGAGCTCAGCGGGGCTTAGGGCCTGACTGTTATTCTGTGCTTGGGTCAGGCTAGTACCAAAGAGTCCAAAACAGACTAAAAAGCTCATCAGAGCAAGGTTTTGGCTGAAAAAATGGCCAATTAAGTTAGTAAGAGCATGCATCATTTTTCACCTTTTAAAGCCTACTTGTGGGTGGTTACTTAACCAGTCCTGTAGGCAATTCACAACTAGATTGTACGATTGCGGTATGACTAAACATAGACTCTTGTTGGTAGACGGTTCTAGCTACCTTTATCGCGCCTTTCATGCCATGCCAGACCTACGCAATGGGGCCGGCGATCCCACTGGCGCTATCTATGGGATGGTCAATATGATGCGTCGGGCTCGTTCCGAAATCAAGGCTGACCATATTGCTTGCGTTTTTGATGCCAAAGGGAAGACTTTTCGCGATGAAATGTACCCTGAGTACAAAGCGCATCGCTCCCCCATGCCAGAGGATTTGGTTAAACAAATTGAGCCCATTCATGCAATGGTCAAAGCAATGGGTTGGCCAGTATTAATGGTTTCGGGTGTTGAAGCTGATGATGTGATCGCCACTTTATCTTGTCAGGCTACTCAAGCAGGATGGGAAACGATCATCTCTACTGGCGATAAAGATTTGGCGCAATTGGTTAATCCATCTGTCACCTTGATTAATACGATGACCAATGAAAAACTCGATATCGATGGTGTTATTGAAAAATTTGGGGTCCCACCGGATTTGATCGTGGATTATTTATCGATCATTGGTGATGCAGTAGATAACGTTCCAGGAGTTCCGAAAGCGGGCCCGAAAACAGCTAATAAGTGGTTAGCAGAATTTGGCAATCTGGATAACTTGATGGCAAACGCAGATCAAGTCAAAGGCGTTGTTGGTGATAATTTACGCGCCTCATTAGATTGGTTGCCACAGGCGCGCCAACTCATTACCGTTAAAAAAGATTGCGATCTCTCTCCACATTTGCCTGGCCTAGATGATTTACATGCCAAGCCAGAAGATGCACAACTCCTGCGTGATTTATTTGAGCGATACGCTTTTAAATCATGGCTAAGGGATGTTGAAAAGCGCCTAGAAAGCCCTTCAGATAAGCCTCTAGAGGTGGAGAGTGCCGTAGATTTAGCTGGCACGCCAATCGCCCAAGAAGTGCTCGAGGAAAAAAAATCTCGCTCGATTGCATCATCACCCACTAAAGCTTTATCGCAAGACACTACGGATTTGCAAGATGCTATTGAGCGTCAGTACGAATGTGTGGTCGATGAAGCTGGATTAGAGAAGTGGTTGAAAAAGATTGAAACATCCTCACTGACTGCAGTCGATACTGAAACAACTAGTCTGGATGCATTAGCAGCAGAGTTAGTGGGAATTTCTTTATCAGTAAAACCTGGCGAAGCTTGTTACATTCCGGTAGCACATCGCAATGGTGAAGTGCAATTGGACAGAGAATATGTTCTCTCGCGCATCAGGCCATGGCTAGAGAATGCGGATCACTTCAAAGTTGGACAAAATCTGAAGTACGACATTCATATTTTTGCCAACTATGGCATCACACTTCAAGGTGTTGCATTTGATACTTTGCTCGAGTCTTATGTGCTCGAGTCTCACATGCCTCACAACATGGATAGCTTGGCCGAACGCCATCTGGGAATGAAAACTATTCGCTATGAAGAGGTCTGTGGCAAAGGCGTTCATCAGATAGGCTTTGATCAGGTTGACCTTGCGGTTGCGACAAACTACGCAGCTGAGGATGCAGACATTACTTTGCGCCTACATCTGGAGCTTTGGCCGCAGATTCAGGAAAATCCAGGACTGCTCTATATTTATGAACAGATAGAAATGCCCGCCATGCGCGTTCTGGGAATCATGGAACGCAATGGCATTCGGATTGACTCAGCCTTATTGGCCAAACAGGGTCAGCAGGTTGGTAAACGCTTACTTGAGTTAGAGGGGGAAATTCATCAACTGGCAGGTCAGCCCTTTAATATTCAGTCGCCAAAGCAGATCGCGGAGATTCTATTTGGCCAGTTGGAATTACCGGTAATCAAAAAGACGCCTTCTGGCGCACCATCAACTGATGAAGAGGTATTGCAGAAATTAGCTGAAGACTATCCCTTGCCAGCGCGAATTTTGGATTACCGTAGCTTGGCTAAATTAATGTCAACCTATATTGAAAAATTGCCACGCATGGCAGATCCCAAGACGGGTCGTGTTCATACGAATTTTTCTCAAGCTACTGCTGTTACAGGCCGTCTGGCTTCAAGTGATCCCAATTTGCAAAATATTCCCGTGCGTACCGAAGAGGGGCGTCGTATTCGAGAGGCATTTATTCCTGCGCAAGGTTGCAAACTTTTATCTGCTGACTATTCACAAATTGAATTGCGTATCATGGCGCACATTGCTGAGGATGAAAATCTTCTAGAAGCATTTAGGACTGGCAAGGATGTACACCAAGCAACTGCTGCTGAGATCTTTGGTATTGCTTTGGATGAGGTGAATTCTGAGCAGCGTCGTTATGCCAAAGTGATTAACTTCGGATTAATTTATGGCATGAGTGCTTTTGGTTTGGCAGGTAATCTAGGCATTGAGCGCTCAGCAGCACAAAACTACATTGCCAAGTATTTCGATCGCTATCCAGGGGTTGCACAATATATGGAGCGCACTCGCCTGGAGGCGCGTGAGAATGGCTATGTAGAGACGGTTTTTGGTAGACGTCTTTGGCTTCCCGAGATTAAAGGCTCGAATGGCCCCCGTCGCCAGGGGGCAGAGCGTGCTGCCATTAATGCCCCAATGCAAGGGACGGCTGCCGATTTAATCAAGTTGGCGATGATTGCTAGCCAAAACTGGCTTGAAAAAGAGAAGTTAAAGACCAAGATGTTGTTACAGGTTCATGATGAATTGGTATTTGACGTGCCATACGATGAGTTAGAGCTTTTACAAGCGAAGTTGCCTGATTTGATGTGCAATGTAGCCGCACTCAAAGTTCCCTTGGTGGTTAGTATTGGGATTGGTGATAATTGGGAAGAAGCACATTAAAACGGAGACAAATGATGAATGACAAAGCACAAAATAGTAGAAGATCTTTTATGAAGGCATCCGCAATCGGTGCAACCGGAATTGGTATCGGATTTGTTGCTGCATCCGAGCCGGTCATGGCTGCTGCTATTGAAACCGATTTCAAGGGCATTAAAGCAGGCGAACAAATGATTCCGGTGGGCAGTTTTCAGATGCCAGCCTATGTATCTCGTCCTGAAGCATCCAAAGGTTCACTGCCTATCGTGATTGTGATTAGCGAAATCTTTGGTGTGCATGAACACATTGCTGATATCACAAGACGTTTTGCCAAACTGGGCTATCTTGCCATTGCGCCCGAGAAATTTACTCGTGCTGGCGATCCTAATTCTTATGGAACGGTGGCAGAGATTCAGAAGAATATTGTGGCCAAAACAACGGATGCACAAGTGATCAATGATTTTCAAGCTGCCTTAGTGTGGGCTGGAAAAAATGGTGGTGATCTCAAAAGAGTTGGTGTGACTGGCTTTTGTTGGGGAGGTCGAATTACTTGGCTCGTCGCTACCTTGCCCCAAGTACGAGCAGGTGTAGCCTGGTACGGTCGTTTAATTGGCGAAAAAACTGAAGGTAACCCACGTCATCCTGTCGATATTGCTGCCGAGCTCAAAGCGCCTGTTCTGGGTTTGTATGGCGGCGCTGATACTGGCATCTCATTAGAAAGTGTGGAGCAAATGCGCGCCGCTTTAGCGCAAGCAGCCCCTAAAAATCCTGCTGCTAAAGCTTCCATGATTGAGGTGTATCCAGATGCGCCACATGCCTTCCACGCAGACTATCGTGCCTCCTATCGTGAGGGCCCTGCAAAAGATGGCTGGGAAAAGTGCCTAGCTTGGTTTAAGAAAAATGGGGTAGCTTAAACCGCATGTCGGTTTTACAAACCATTCTTTTAGTTACCGCGCTGGCAGGAACCGCTAGCGTTTTGGTAGCTGCCAGTTGTTCTTTGGCATTGCTGTCCAAGATGGTGAACAATATGGTGAGTTTGTCGGTGGGCATCTTATTGGCCACCGCCTTGCTCCATTCCCTACCTGAAGCATTTAGTATGGAGGGCGCCAGCCCTCAATTACTGTTTGCTACTTTACTAGCTGGCTTACTGGGATTTTTCTTGCTCGAGAAAATTGCACTCCTTCGCCATGATCATCATCATGAAGGAGATGGTCATCACCATCATCATGGACACGATGCAGAGAATGCTGGGCGTAGTGGTTGGATGATTTTGGTGGGTGATGGCATTCATAATTTTGTTGACGGTATTTTGATTGCCGCCGCTTTTATGGCCGACTATCAAGTGGGTATCTTTACCGCGATTGCCATCATTGCCCATGAGATTCCACAAGAGATTGGTGATTTCATCGTCCTGCTTAACGCTGGCTTCTCAAGAGCGCGTGCTCTGCTCTATAACTTTATTTGTGGCTTATCAGCAGTTGTTGGTGGTGTGTTGGCTTATTTCTTCCTAGAGAAGGCAAATACAGCAATGCCTTATTTATTAGTCATTGCTGCAAGCAGTTTTATTTATATTGCGGTAAGTGATCTCATTCCGCAAATGCATCGTCGCCCACACTGGGCAGAATCTTTGCGTCAAACAGTCTTGATTGCATGTGGAGTAGGATTTGTGATCCTACTGTCTCTGCTGCACTAAAGTTCGATTGGCCTATCGGGATTGGAGCACCACTCGCTCCAACTGCCTACATAAAGACGTGAGCCTTTGAGGCCTGCAGCTTCCATGGCTAAAAGGTTATGACAAGCACTCACACCTGAGCCACACGAATGAATGACCTCGGAAGCTTTGGTGGAGCCCAATAATTCTAGAAACTGTTTATAGAGTTGCTCGGGCGCTTTGAAGGTGGTGGCTGATAAATTGTTTTTAAAAAAATGATTGATTGCGCCAGGGATATGACCACCGATGGGATCGATGGTTTCATTTTCACCATGAAAGCGATCATTGGATCTTGCATCGAGCACTATATTTTTCTTGGAAGATATATTGCTCATGAGTTCATCAACCAGTGCCAAGCCAAAATACGGCATGGGTGATTGTGGGTGTGGGCTTGGGGTGGGCTGGCGAGGGATGCTGCCCATTGGACCATTCCAGGCATCTAAGCCACCATCGAGAACGCGAACATTGGCATGTCCAGTAGCTTTGAGCATCCACCATAAACGACTGGCATATACCGAACCTTGTTTGTCATAAGCAACTACAAGGGTATTGCCATTGATACCAAGGCGTGTTTTAGTTTGTGCCCATGCCTCTGGACTAGGTAGCGGATGACGACCGTTACTACCAGTTTTAGGGCCAGATAAATCTTGATCAAGATCTACATAGATGGCGCCTAGCATGTGACTCTCTTCGTAGGCTTTTCTGCCGGCTTCTGGGTTTGTTAAATCAAACCGGCAATCACACAATAAGACATTCTCACCACTATTGATGATTTCTTCTAACTGGTTTGCGGTAATTAGAGGAGTCATAAAGCTTCCTAAATGGGTGAGTTGGGAACTGCCTTAATTATGCGCCTTGAAAGTTCATGACGCGACGATACCATTCATGAAAATGTTGCATTCCGTCTTCCATAGGACTTTGATATGGCCCAATCTCATTAACACCACGCGCTAGCAGTGCAGCGCGTCCAGCATCCATGCGTTCTGCGATCTCATCATCCTCTATGCAGGTTTCCATATAGGCAGCACGTTCTGCTTCGACAAATTCACGCTCAAATAGGGCAATTTCTTCAGGATAATAAAACTCAACAATGTTGCGGGTCTTATTGGGGCCTAGTGGATGCAAAGTAGAAATACAAAGGACGCCGGGATACCACTCCACCATGACATTGGGGTAGTAGGTTAACCAGATGGCACCATGCCTTGGAGTTTTGCCCTCATATTGACGCAGGACTGCTTCATGCCATTTTCGGTAATTTGCAGAACCCGGCGTTTCCAGATCTTTATGGATACCAACCGTTTGCACGCTGTGCCAATCCCCAAATTCCCAATGCAAATCTTCACAAGAAACAAATTTACCAAGGCCTGGATGAAAAGGAACGACGTGATAGTCCTCGAGATAAACCTCGATGAACGTTTTCCAGTTGTAATTGCAGTCATGTACTTCTACATGGTCAAGCATGTATCCATCAAACTTCAAATCTTCTGCCACTCCCAGGTTCGCTAAATCAGTGCGAACATCGCGCGGACCCTCGAATAAAAGTCCTTGCCAATTTTGTAAAGGAGATTTACCTAGATTTAAGCAAGGCTTGTCTTCAAAGTGAGGAGCGCCTAATAAGTTACCCCCCAAGTCATAGGTCCAGCGATGCAGGGGACACACAATATTTTCAGCCGTTCCACGACCATTGAGCATGAGTGCTTGGCGATGGCGGCAGACATTAGAGAGTAGCTCAACACCCTGAGCATTACGAACCAATAAGCGACCTTCATTTTCGCAGGCCAATGTTTGGTAAGAGCCAAGGTCAGGAACCATGAGTTCATGGCCGACATAGCCAGGCCCCTGCTTAAAAAGCAGATCGATTTCTCGCTGATATAAGTCAGCGTCAAAATATGCCGAAACCGGCAGTTGTAGATTGGACGGCGCAAGCTTCTGCGCGGTAGCCAGATTAGTCATTCTCCCCACCCCCGAAAACGTCAGCCGAAGCTAAGCGGAATAACCAATCCAACCATCGACGGATCGATATTGGAAAGGAAGGGTAGGATTATACCCATTTAGACCTCGTCTGCCTCGTAAGGGTGGGGCTAAAATGGGGAAAATATCAAGGAAATCGCATATGCCAGCCAAGAAGTCTGAGAGCCAAAAACCCGGCCTTGAAGTCCAAATCGACCCTGATTTACGCTACGAGCAGGCAGTCAAAGAGCTTGAAAAGTTAATCTCCGATATGGAATCTGGAAAGTTTTCACTAGAGGAAACGCTTTTAGCCTATCAGCGCGGCGCAGCTTTACTTAAGCATTGCCAAGCAGTGCTTGCGCAAGTGGAGCAACAGGTAAGAGTATTCGAGGCTTAATGAGTTCTGTTGATCTATTTCAAGAGTGGCTGACTTCTCACTCTGCGCGCACTGAGGCAGCCTTAGAAGTTTTATTGGATTCTGCGCAAACCAATCCATTGCGCTTACATGAGGCTATGCGTTATGCCGCTCAAGGTGGCGGCAAGCGTATTCGTCCCTTATTGGTTTATGCCGCTGGGCAGTTAGGTAATGATCAAAGCACATCTAAAAAAATTGCATTAGATGCTGGAGCAGTAGCCATCGAATGTATTCATGCCTATTCATTGGTGCATGATGACATGCCTTGTATGGATGATGATGATTTGCGTCGTGGCCGTCCAACTGTGCATAAAGCATACGATGAGGCTACCGCTCTCTTGGTCGGTGATGCTCTGCAAACGCGTGCCTTTGAAATCTTGGCAAATGCAAAGTGTGGTGCGGATGTACGTCTTTCCATGATTAGCGCTTTAGCTTCTGCATCAGGATCAAGGGGCATGGCGGGTGGCCAAGCGATTGATTTAGAAAGCGTTGGCAAGAAACTGGATTTAGCGGGTTTAAAGCAAATGCATGCGATGAAGACGGGTGCATTATTGTCTTGCGCAGTTCAATTAGGCGGCATTGCTGCAGATCTCAATGCAATACAGATGACGCACCTTCAAGATTATTCTCAAGCGCTAGGTTTGGCATTTCAGATTGTCGATGATGTTCTCGATGCGACTGCTGATAGTCAAACCCTTGGAAAAACAGCGGGTAAGGACGCCATCAACGATAAGCCAACCTATGTGACCTTGATGGGTTTAGACTATGCACAGAAAACGGCACAAGAATTACAAGAAACTGCCATTGCAAGCTTAGATAGCTTTGGTAGCAAAGCGCAAGCCCTAAAAGATTTAGCCTTTTTGGTTGTGAACCGAGGTAAATAAGTGGATATTCATTAGATTCAATGACTTTAGACTCCATTAACTCCCCTGAAGAATTAAGAAAGCTGACTCGAGAAGAGCTTCCTCCTCTTGCGGATGAGTTGCGCCAATTTATTTTGGATTCGGTTTCTAAAACTGGTGGACATCTTTCTTCTAATTTGGGAACGGTTGAGCTATCCATCGCTCTGCACTATGTATTTGATACTCCAGATGACCGCATCGTATGGGACGTTGGGCATCAAAGTTACCCACACAAAATATTGACTGGTCGTCGCGAGCGAATGGGGACATTACGTCAATTTAAAGGTATCTCTGGATTTCCACAGCGTGCTGAAAGTGAGTTTGATGCTTTTGGAACGGGCCATTCTTCTACGAGTATCTCTGCGGCAATGGGCATGGCTCGTGCATTTCAAACTAAGGGCGAAGCTCATGTGGCGGTAGCCGTCATTGGCGATAGCGCAATGACCGGTGGTATGGCATTTGAGGCAATGAATAATGCAGGGGTGTACGAAGACTTACCACTGGTTGTCATTTTGAATGATAACGATATGTCGATCTCTCCAGCAGTGGGCGCACTGAACCGTCATCTTGCAAGATTACTGAGCGGTAATATTTATTCAGCGACCAAAAAAGGAATTGATAGCGTTTTGTCCATTGCGCCGCCTTTGCGCGAGTTTGCTAAACGTCTTGAGGATCATGCTAAAGGCATGGTCTCACCCTCTACGATTTTCCAAGAGTTCGGATTTAACTACTTTGGTCCTATTGATGGCCATGATTTGGATGCCTTGATTCCAATGTTGCAAAACGTACGCCGCTTAGCCTTAGAAGGTCGGGGCCCGCAGTTCTTGCATGTCGTGACACGTAAAGGCCAAGGCTATGAGTTGGCCGAGGCTGATCCTGTCCTGTATCACGGCCCCAGCAAATTCAACCCTAGAGAAGGCGTTAAAAAATCATCCGTTTCAAAAATGACTTTTACCCAGGTATTCGGTGAGTGGTTATGCGATATGGCGCATGCTGATCCATTATTGGTGGGTATTACACCAGCAATGCGCGAAGGCTCTGGCCTAGGGGCATTTGAGAAAAATTTTCCAAAACGCTATTACGATGTTGGTATTGCTGAGCAACATGCCGTGACTTTTGCTGCAGGTATGGCTTGTGAAGGCATGAAACCAGTAGTGGCAATTTATTCCACTTTCTTGCAGCGTGGCTATGATCAATTGATTCATGATGTAGCACTACAAGATTTGCCAGTATTGTTTGCTTTAGATCGTGCAGGCTTGGTGGGGGCTGATGGCGCAACGCATGCAGGTGCTTACGATATCCCTTTCTTACGGTGTATTCCAAACATGTTGGTTTTGACTCCTGCTGATGAAGCCGAGTGTCGTGATCTGTTGACCACTGCTTTCCATCAGAGCCATCCTAGTGCAGTTCGTTATCCACGTGGTTCAGGTGTTGGCACTATTCCCTCTAAAGAGTTGCGCACCCTGCCATTGGGCAAGGGGGAGATTCGGCGCAAGTCGAATGCGCCTGCAGGAAAGCGACTAGCAATTTTGGCTTTTGGTACTTTGTTATATCCAGCGCTTGAAGTGGCAGAGGGCATTGATGCCACTGTAGCCAATATGCGTTTCGTGAAACCCTTAGATCTTGATCTCATTAAATCCTTGGCGGCAGATCATGATTTTTTTGTCACGATTGAAGATGGCGCCATTCAAGGTGGCGCTGGCAGTGCTTGTTTAGAGGCCCTATCTCATTTAGATATTTATAAACCCCTCTTGCAATTAGGTCTTCCTGATCAATTTATCGAACATGGTGATTACAACCTCTTAATGAGCAAGTGCGGACTGGATGTGGAAGGTATTAGCAATTCCATCAAACAACGTTTTCCTGCAATATCGACAATAAATTCAGAGCTTGTAGGCAAATAAGCCCGTTTTGCTTGAAAATAGCTCTATGAATGATATGAACCCCGCCTTTTTAAAAGCCAGCGCAATGCCTGATGTGCAATCCACATTGGATGGACGCGCCTTACCGATTGAGCAGGTAGGTATTCGGGGGGTTCGTCATCCGCTCACGATTCGGAGTCAGACTGGTAATTTCCCATCAGTGGGACAGTTCGAGATGGATGTTGCTTTGCCTGCGCATGTCAAAGGAACGCACATGTCGCGTTTCATGGCACTCTTGCAAGAACAAGATGCGCCAGTAGATAGCACAACCGTGGTAGCAATGGTGAATGCAATGTTGCCTTTGCTTGATGCCAAAGAAGGCCATGTGCAATTTACGTATACACACTTTGTTAAAAAAGCAGCACCCGTTTCTGGTGTGGAAAGCCTGATGGATTACGAAGTGACGTGGATGGCAACTGCTAAGCAAAATACTGCAGGCAGTACAGATGTCGAATTGGGTTTACGCGCTCAAGTACCTGTGATGAGTTTATGTCCATGTTCAAAAGAGATTTCAGAATTCGGTGCACACAATCAACGCTCACATGTCACCATGTCAGTAGTGCTAGATTCTCAAGCAATCATGACAGTAGAAGATTTGATTACGGCCGCTGAAAGCGAAGCCTCTAGTGAATTGTGGGGCTTACTCAAGCGTCCCGATGAGAAGTGGGTGACTGAGCGCTCTTATAGCAATCCGAAGTTTGTAGAAGACTTAGTGCGCGATGTAGCTGGGCGCCTTAAAGCTGATGAGCGTATTCGTTCTTTTGTCGTTGAGGCCGAGAACTTTGAGTCCATCCACAACCACAGTGCCTTTGCCAGAATTAGCTTTGCCAAATAAGTGCAAGCCCGATGAAATCTAGCTCCCAGCCATTCCGATTACATTAAGTTATTACTCGCCAAATCCCAACGGGGTTTGATATCAAAGGCTCCCGATGTTGTGGAGCCATTATTTTTTGCCAGCAAGCGGAGTGCTCCTGCAAACGCAATCATCACCCCGTTATCAGTGCAAAGTTCAAAGGGTGGATAGTGCACTGCAAAGCCATTCTTCAAAGTCATGGCATTTAAGGAAGATCGTAGTTGCAAATTGGCTCCCACACCACCAGCCAATACTAAATGTTTACAGCCTGTTTGCTTTAGCGCTTTTTCAGATTTACTAACCAGTACTGCAACAATCGCATCTACAAAACTTCTGGCAAGATCTGCATGAAATTGCACGGTCTCTGCATTTACGGGATCGATCACTACATGATTTTTCTCTGCATATTTTTTGGCTTGATTTAATACAGCGGTCTTGAGTCCTGAAAAAGAAAAATCTAAATCTCCGGAGTGCAGCATAGGTTTGGGTAAATCAAATATCCCTGGCCGCCCCTTTTCAGCTAGCTTCGAAATGGCGGCACCACCTGGGTAATCCAATCCCAATAGCTTGGCGGTTTTATCAAAAGCTTCTCCTGCCGCATCGTCTAAGGTTTCACCCAAGAGTTCGTACTGACCAATGCCAGAAACTTTCATGAGCTGGGTATGGCCACCAGATACCAAAAGGGCAATAAAGGGAAATTGTGGAGCGGAGTCACCTAGGAGCGGAGAAAGAAGATGACCTTCTAGGTGGTGTACTCCAATCGAGGGAAGATCAAGACTCTGGGCTAAAGCCTTGGCAAAGGCACTTCCTACTAGGAGTGCTCCCGCTAAACCGGGCCCTTGAGTGAATGCCACCGCATCGATATCGCTCATTTTGAGGCCAGATTGGTCCATAGATTGATCTAAAAGGGGCAAAATACGACGTATATGGTCACGGGAAGCAAGCTCCGGAACTACGCCTCCGTAGTCCCGGTGCATATCGATCTGTGAGTGCAAACCTTGCCCTAGGATGCCTAAAAACGCAGGTTTACCCTCTTCCCAGGGGGCGGTGTTGTATAAAGCCACCCCGGTCTCGTCACAAGAAGTTTCTATTCCTAAAACAATCATTTTTTTGCTTGGTCGTGCTAGAATCGCAATTCAGTTAATTTTTCGATATTTATCGAGCATATACGAGTTAAATAAGTATGACTACAGTCCGCCTCCGCGAAAACGAACCATTTGAAGTGGCATTGCGCCGTTTCAAGCGCACCATTGAAAAAAATGGTCTTTTAACCGACTTGCGTGCTCGCGAGTTTTACGAGAAGCCAACAGCTGAACGTAAGCGTAAAAAGGCTGCTGCTGCTAAACGCCATTACAAGCGTATTCGCAGCCAAATGTTGCCTAAGAAGCTTTACTAATAGAATTAAAAAGCTCTCTTCACCGAGAAGCTTTGAAACCCGCTGACGGTGAAACGCAGCGGGTTTTTGCTTTTTAATCACGAGTAATCATTCAATTTTAAATACATCAGGAACTGAGTCATGACTTTAAAAGATCAAATCACTGAAGATATGAAATCTGCCATGCGTGCAAAAGAAACTGCGCGCTTGGGCGCGATCCGCCTTTTGTTGGCAGCCATCAAACAGCGCGAAGTCGATGAACGCATTGTGGTTGATGATGCTGGTGTTATCGCTACGATTGAAAAAATGATTAAGCAGCGCAAAGACTCTATCTCTCAGTTTGAAAAAGCGGGCCGTGATGATTTGGTGGCAATTGAAGTGGGTGAGGTCACGATCTTGCAGACGTATTTACCGGCACAGTTATCGGATGCCGAAGTAGAGGCAGCTGTAGCTGCTGCAGTAGCGGCAACAGGTGCATCTGGCCCTCAAGATATGGGCAAGGTCATTGGCGCTCTTAAGGCCCAATTGGCTGGCAAGGCAGATATGGGCAAGGTATCAGGTCTCGTTAAAGCTGCTCTTGCTAAGTAAATTGACGAAGTCAATTGATTTGGTAAGCCAATTCGTTTCATACTAGCCGCATGGCACTCATTCCCCAATCCTTCATTGCTGATCTTTTAAATCGGGTCGACATCGTTGATGTGGTTGGGCAGCATGTAAAGCTTAAAAAAGCGGGTGCGAACTTTCAAGGTTTGTGCCCGTTTCATTCTGAAAAGTCTCCTTCATTTTCTGTATCGCCAACTAAACAGTTTTATCACTGCTTTGGTTGTGGTGCGCATGGCTCGGCCATCAGCTTTCTGATGGAGTATTCCGGCTTGGGTTATGTGGATGCCATCGAAGATCTCGCGCGCTCTGCAGGTTTGGATGTGCCACGTGAAGAGCGCACAGCGAATGATGTCGCAAGACAACAGCAAGCAATGGCTCTGAGTGAAGTTATGAGCTCAGCAGCCGATTGGTATCGTCAGCAATTAAAAGGTAACACTCGGGCAGTGGAGTATTTAAAAGGCCGTGGGCTAACGGGTGAGATTGCAAAACGCTATGCCTTAGGATACGCCCCGGATGGCTGGCAAGGCCTAGAAGCAGTCTTTGGAACATACGCTAACGATGAAGTAGCCAAGACCTTACTTGAAGGGGGATTGTTGATTCAGGGAGAGCAGACTCAAGGCGGTCAGCCTGTGAAACGCTACGATCGTTTCCGTGATCGTGTGATGTTTCCAATTCGCAATCCAAAAGGTCAAACGATTGGCTTTGGTGGGCGTATTTTGGATCAAGGTGAACCTAAGTATTTAAATTCTCCTGAGACACCATTGTTTTCAAAAGGCAATACGCTCTACGGTTTGTTTGAAGCGAGGCAAGCAATCCGTTCGCAAGAATTTGTCTTGGTGTGCGAAGGGTACATGGATGTTGTCGCTCTTGCACAGCTGGGCTTTCCAAATGCAGTAGCCACTTTAGGTACTGCCTGTACTGCAAACCATGTGCGCATGCTGTTGCGTCAAACCGATAAAGTGGTTTTTTCATTTGACGGGGACTCAGCTGGACAACGCGCTGCGCAACGTGCATTAGAAGCATGCTTGCCACTCATGTCGGACGATAAAGAAATTCGTTTCTTATTTTTACCAACCGAGCATGATCCTGATAGTTATGTTCGTGCCTACGGTGCGCCTGCATTTGAAAAAGTGATTAAAGAAGCGATGTCTATCTCTAGTTTCTTCTTCAAGATTGTTAGTGAGGACCATGAGCTCAACACCCCAGAGGGCAGAGCGCATACCCACCATGCTGCTAAGCCATTATTACTGTCGATGCCACCGATTGCGCTACGTACCCAAATCTTGCGTGAGTTGGCGATTCGTACCAACACCACACCAGCAGAGCTAGAAGCATTTTGTGGTTTGACAGTTGCCCCTGCACCGGTTCAACAGAAAGCTTATCAGCCTGCTCAAGCGCGCAACCAAAGTAATTATGCTAACGCGGGCAATAGGCAAGGTGCACCTTGGCAAGCATCGAAAGGTTCCGCTAAGCGTGTAGCCACTCAGAATATTGAACCACCCAAAGCGCCTACAGATTTAGCAGAGCAAATGTTGCGTGTGCTGATTCAGTTTCCCCACCTAGGTAAAGCCTTAGATAGCAATAAACGAGCATTAGCATTAAAGGCTGCAGAACAAAGATCTAGCAAAGCACTCGATTTAATGAAAGACCTTTTATTCCAATGCGATCAAGTAGAGTTGGTTGCTGGTGAGGATGGCAAGCCTGATGTTGTTGGGGCAGGATCTTTTGCCATGTTTCAGGATCAACTATCCCGTAGCGAACTTGCCCCGCTTTATGAAATGCTCAGAAAGCGGGTGATGGACTCCGATTTAGAGCTCAAAGGAGCAGCTGCTGATTTAGATGGCGCCTTCAAAAAGTTGGAATTGACCCATCTGAAGCAAGAAATGACTGAAATTGCCCAAAAAATTGCCGGAAATACTGCCAACGACCAAGATCGGGTCAGATATCGTGAATTGGGCGAAAAACTGAAATTCTCCTAAGATTTTTCTGATTTACCACTAGTAATCCCCTGAAATTCCCCCATATTTATTACAGAACAGGGGGTAAAAAAGTTGCAATCGACTATAATCCTCTGTTCCCAAGAAAAAAATGAATTAATTCAGCCACTTGCGCTTTATTTTGAACAAATTTTGGGTAAGTGGACAACGGGGCTGTGCTTAATCAGTCGATATCAATAACAGTAATGTGAGTAAGTGCTAATAAATGCCTAATACCAAGATCAAAAAACCAATTAAAGCTGTAAAAGTTGCTGCTAAACCAGCACCAAAAGCAAAGACTCCTGCTAAACCAGCGGTTAAGGCAAAAGTACTTGCTAAACCAGCGTTAAAAGCAAAGGCTCCCGCAAAACCGGCTGCTAAACCAGCGGTTAAAGCAAAAGCACCTGCTAAGCCAGCACCAAAAGCGAAGACGCCAGCTAAACCTGCTGCTAAACCAGCGGTTAAAGCAAAAGCACCTGCTAAACCAGCACCAAAAGCAAAGGCTCCAGCAAAACCTGTAGCTAAAAAAGCACCTGCCAAGCCAGCGCCAAAAGCAAAAACTCCAGCAAAACCTGCAGTTAAAGCAAAGACGCCTGCTAAACCAGCACCAAAAGCAAAGACACCGGTTAAGCCAGTAAAAGTTGCTGCAAAAGTTCCTGCTAAAGCAGTTAAAGGAGAAGTAAAGGTTGAGGCACCCAAAAAAGGTAAGGCTGTTGCCCCAAAAGTAGAAGAGGTAAAAGATCTTAAGGGTAAGAAAGCTAAGGCTGCCGAAGTTGAGACTCCGGTAGTAGAGGAAGAAAAGAAACGCGGTCGTAAAGCAAAAGCAGATGCGCCAGTAGAAGGTGCTGAGCCCGTTTTAACAGATCGTCAAAAAGCACGTGAGCGTAAGGCAAAAGAAAAAGCGCTTTTAAAAGAATTTGCTGCTCAACAGTTAGGTACCGAAGAGCAACAAGAGTTGCGTCGCGCTCGCTTAAAGACCTTGATTAAGATGGGTATGTCCAAGGGTTACTTAACCCATGGTGAAATGAATGACGTCATGTCTGATGAGTTGTCTGATGCAGATGCATTAGAGACTTTGATCAGCTTATTGAATGACATCGGCATTACTGTTTACGAACAAGCTCCCGATGCAGAAACATTAATTCTTTCTGACAGCACTGCAGCTGCGGCTTCTGAAGAAGAGGCTGAAGAAGAAGCTGAAGCAGCTTTATCTACTGTGGATTCAGAATTTGGCCGTACCACCGATCCTGTGCGTATGTATATGCGCGAAATGGGAACCGTTGATTTGCTGACTCGCGAAGGCGAGATCGTGATTGCTAAAAAGATTGAAGCTGGCCTCAAGGACATGGTAATGGCCTTGGCTGCTTGCCCAGTGACTATTGGAGAAATCTTAAGCAACGTCGATAAGATTGCCAGCGGTGAAATTGAGATTGATCAATTTGTTGATGGCTTGGTTGATCCAAATGCAGAAGACATTAAGTTGGGACCAGAAGAGCCAGAGATTGATCCCGATGCTGAAGAGGGCGATGAAGAGGGTGATGATGAAGGCGGTGGTGGTGCAGCAGCAACTGCCAACGCTAAACAGCTCGAAGAGTTAAAACAGATTTCTTTAGAGAAGTTCGCAATCGTTCGCACGCAAGCTGACAAGATGCGTCGTGCTTTTGACAAAGATGGCTATAACTGCCCAGCTTACGTTAAGGCGCAAGATGCGATTCGTGCCGAGTTGCTTGGTTTCCGCTTAACAGCAAAGAGTGTTGAGAAGTTATGCGACACCATGCGCTCACAAGTAGACCAGGTATGGAAACTGGAGCGCGGTATTGTGAGTTTGCTGGTAGATAAAGTCGGCGTCAATCGTGGAGAGGTTTTAAAAGACTTCCCTAAGATGTCAATGAACCTTACTTGGACTGAAAAATTACTCAAAGAGAACAAGCCCTACAGCGCACTCTTACAGCGTAACGTGCCTGCGATCCAAGAACTTCAACAGAAGTTAATTGATATTCAGAAGAATGTTGTTATTCCACTTCCAGAATTAAAAGAAGTGAACAAGCAAATGATCGCTGGTGAGAAGCGTGCGCGCGAAGCAAAACGTGAGATGACAGTAGCTAACTTACGTTTGGTGATCTCGATTGCTAAGAAATACACTAACCGTGGCTTGCAGTTCTTGGATTTGATTCAAGAAGGTAATATCGGTTTGATGAAGGCGGTAGATAAGTTTGAATACCGTCGTGGCTATAAGTTCTCTACCTATGCAACTTGGTGGATTCGTCAGGCAATCACGCGTTCGATCGCTGATCAAGCTCGTACAATCCGTATTCCAGTGCACATGATCGAGACCATCAACAAGATGAACCGTATTAGTCGTCAGATCTTACAAGAAACTGGTCATGAGCCTGATGCTGCAACCTTGGCTCTCAAGATGGAAATTCCTGAGGATAAGATTCGCAAGATCATGAAGATTGCTAAAGAACCTATCTCCATGGAAACACCAATTGGTGACGATGAAGATTCTCATTTAGGTGACTTCATTGAAGATGGCAATACTTTGGCACCCGCTGAAGCAGCATTGCATGACTCTATGCGTGATGTGGTGAAGGATGTTCTTGATTCACTAACACCACGTGAAGCGAAAGTATTGCGTATGCGTTTCGGTGTTGAGATGAGTACAGACCACACTCTTGAAGAAGTGGGTAAGCAGTTTGACGTTACTCGTGAGCGTATACGTCAGATTGAAGCTAAGGCCTTGAGAAAAATGCGTCATCCAAGCCGTAGCGACAAACTCAAGACCTTCCTCGAGGAAGATTGATCCAAAGATTAACGGGCCTATAGCTCAGTTGGTTAGAGCAGAGGACTCATAAGAAAGAAGCCCTAGGGGTCTTGTAACAAAGACCTCAATGATTTCAAGAGCTTAGTGGTCGATTAGGTAGTCAAAATTGCTTACACACCGCTTACACACCAGAGAAAAAACCGAGGTGTGTAGTAAATGCGGTTTTAGTGTGGTTTTGCAGTGGTAAACACCAGCAGTAAGGTGTGTAGTAAAAACAGTTTTAGGGCCCATAGCTCAGTTGGTTAGAGCAGAGGACTCATAGCGAAAGTTGTGCCTTATACGTGGAAACTGTATAAGGGATGGTGTCAAATTCGGAGAAAGCTAAATGCAGCCAAGAGCTGCACAAGCTAACGCCGAGCCAAGCTTCAGCGTGAAAGTGCTGTTGAAGGTGTAGAGACTAGACGGCACCCATCTAAGTTCAGACGTTAAGTTTGAATATGATGAAGGCATAGTCCAGGGAGTTGTGAAAGCAACAC
Organism: Polynucleobacter sp. AP-Melu-500A-A1; assembly: GCF_018882125.1. GTDB lineage: Bacteria > Pseudomonadota > Gammaproteobacteria > Burkholderiales > Burkholderiaceae > Polynucleobacter. The sequence continues at coordinate 180 of NZ_JACVOZ010000005.1, read as the reverse complement.
AAACCGGAATCCTTTGGTCCCAGGTTCAAGTCCTGGTGGGCCCACCAGAAAAGCAAGGTACGTACCGGACACATGCTTTACGTCCGGTACCGACCACATGGTTTACACATTTACCAATCACATCCCCAATACTTTGGGACCAAATGGGTTTTCTAGGGCTTGTACCCTTGAAGACTCCAT
>NZ_JACVOZ010000003.1 GCF_018882125.1 Polynucleobacter sp. AP-Melu-500A-A1 | reverse complement strand
ACACAAAACGTAGCTTTTCATCCATCTTCGTACTTTCATTCCACGGCATAGAGTGGTCCCTCCTATGCCAAAAACTGTAAAGTATGTGTCCGGTATAAAGTGTTAACTATGTGTCGAGTCGTACAAAATACCAACCTTCGGGTTGGTATTTTTTTAATGGCGCTAAAATTTTTAATTCATGTTCTTATCTTTACTAATGTGCAGATAAATTTTAAACTTTTACAGTGATGATCTTACCTGGACAGATCTATCCCATAAATTCGGGATCCGGGTGGATGAGTAGCCTGAAACAAAGTGTTTTTTCTCACCTGTTTCCTTATCGTAGATATGTCTTTTGACGGCGCCAATATTTGCACCATACACATGAATACTGATCGAGCATTGGTCAGGTATCGCATTGCTAACGACATGAATATCACCAACTGACGGGCTAACTGCTTCAATCTCACCGGCCTCAAGTGTTGTAGGAGGTCCGTCAGGAATCAAATTATTCTGATCGTCGTATTTATAGCGCTGGCCATTTTCTTTGCCGCGAAGCATCCCAATAAGTCCCCATACGCAATGATCATGGATAGGCGTTTTTTGACCTGGCCCCCAAACGAAGCTTACAACCGAGAATCGCTCAAGTGGATCCGAGTGCAAGAGAAACTGTTGATAAAACTCTGGATGTGGCACTGTACAAAAATCATGTAACCATTCATCATTTGAAATCAATTTCGCGAGGTGCTCTGAACCAATCTTCAGAAGCATTGCCTCATCATTAGTTTTTTCAACTAATTTAGTCATGGATACTACAAACTCACGAAGAGGTGCGTTGACGTCGAAAATGTTATTCATTTTAGTTTTCTCGTTAATTAATGGATGATGGGAATGAACGACATTAGTTGCGCAGTTTTTAAATCTTTGTTGATCAGGACCGCATCAATGAGTTTATTGGCATTCACAGATGACATACTTTCACATAATAAGCTCAGTGCTTTTGATCTTATTTTGAACTCTTGATGGTCCAAATCTGATTCAGGACTATTTGCATTATAGGTGTTGGAGAAGCTGTTGCCATCTCTATTCGTGATTTTGACAACAGCATTTGCTCTTGGCAATGACGTATTACTTAAGATATTGATCTTTGTCATCAGTTTATTGATTTTGGCATTAGAGAGCAGATCTGCTTCGAAGCTAGATGAGGCAGTAGTGCTGTATCCCAATAAAGTTAGTGCACACATATATTTAATGCTAAATTTTGCTTCAGTTGCGGTTGATGGTTTCGGTATGCAGCAAACAGATAAGTATTGTGTCTCAATGGTGACATCTACGCTATTAATAGCACTAGGGTTATATAAAGCTGTTTCCATTAGGATTTTGCATGCCTCTATGGGCGCTTGAGTCCCATAGCAAGATGCGTTGTACTTATAAATGATATCTTTTATGCAGAGATGCTCTGGTTTATCAAATACATTTTCAGGGAAAGAGTGATTGGCGTATAAGGCGAAAATACCCCCAGGGGTATCAAAAATATTTTTTGGCCCATTGAATCCCTTTGCGGCATATTTGGCAGAATTTAGGCCAGTGAGAGCAGCTTTTCCTGCATGCAATGGTTTACACATCGTCCCAAATGCAATTCTGAGGCCCGCAGCCTGTGTACCGCAGATCCCTAATACTGTAGCCAGCTCTGAGGCAGTCATTTCCTTTAAATAGGCAACTGCAGCACTAGCTCCAAAAGCACCAAGTGTTGCTGTGTTGTGCCAACCTAATTTGTAATGATCTTCCCCAATTACAAATGCAAGTCGACTTTGCATTTCTACTCCGACAATGAAAGCACGTAGCAGCTGTTCAATGGGCGCATTCATCAGCTCCCCTTCAGCCAGTATCGCTGACCATAGTGGAACAGAAGGATGAACCCGCGAGCGAAGATGCACATCATCAAAATCGAAGATATGAGACGCAATACCATTCAGAAGTGCTGCCTGAGAGCAGCTTGCTTTGTGACCACTCAATAAGGTTGCCTGCGGGTTGCCACCTTCCTCTATACAGCAATCTAATGGGATTTGTAGTGCAGGCTCTTTCCAAGCATATCTTCCAACAGCGATCCAATCCAACAGACTATGGGAAGCAATCCTATAGATTTCAGGCGCTATTGCCCCATTCCCGATCGCTAGGCAATGGCTTGCAAGGGCGTTTGTAAAATTAATTTCTGTCACTTTCTAGCAAGGACACGATCAACAAACTGGCCTGCCATACCAAGATATACATTTGGATCTAGCATCTTGTCAATCGTAGTCTCATCAAATCTAGCCGCAATAATGGGGTTTGCCAATAGACCATCTTTGAATTCGCCACCATTTTCAAAAACATCCATACAAATGGTGTAGACAATTTCATGAGCTTCCTGTCTTCCAAGTTCATCGCTCAATTGCATCATCACTGCTTCAGACATCAAAAGACCACGTTGAATATATAGATTTTTTTCCATATTTTCTTCGCGCACTGATAAGGCGCTTGTAACGTAGACGATTTTTGCGGCAGCAGCATCAGCCATGCAGCACAGCCTAGAAATATATTCACGTTCTGTTTGGAGCGCAATCTTATCGCGCTCATGCTCGGCCATCATGGCTTCCATTGCTAGAGGGACAATACTTCTGACAACACGAGAAAGTGCCACTATAGTCTCGCATGCAGGGGGATTGCGTTTGTGTGGCATCGTGCTACTGCCTACTTTTCCAGGGGCAAATGGTTCTTCTAGTTCCGCAGTTTCTGTTTTTTGCAGGCTGTAGATTTCATGGGCAATTTTTCCAATGGTGCTAGTGCAGATCCCCAATACTGCTGCGAGCTCCGCATTGCTGTCACGAGAAACATGCCAATGGATTACTGGGCATCCTAATCCTAGCTCCTTAAATAAGGCTTCTTGAACCTCAATCCCTTTATCTCCCAATGCAGACAGTGTTCCAACAGCGCCTGAAAACTGACCGACCAATAATCGTCCGCGCATTTCATTAAAACGATCAAGATTACGACGTATTTCTTCAATCCATACAGCGACTTTAAATCCAAAAGTAATAGGCAATGCTTGTTGACCATGGCTTCGCGCTACAGTGACTAAATTGCGATGCTCAGCTGCCAATTTTTTAAGATTTATGAGAAGTGCTTGATAACGCTTTTCAGTAATATCTAGAGAATCTTTGATTTGTAGAATGGTGCCGGTATCAATAATGTCTTGTGTCGTTGCTCCCCAATGAATATATTCACCAGCATCTCCTGAGCACACGTTCTTCATTGCACGAAGTAGGGGAACAATCGGGTGACTAGTGCGATCCATTTCTCTCTTAAGCTCATCCAGATCAATTAACTCAACTTGGCACTTAGCGCATATCTCATCTGCAGCCTTTTGCGGGATGATTCCTAATTTAGCCTGAACTTTTGCCAGAGCTGCTTCTACATCAAGCCAGCGTTGAACCGTTTGTTTATCGTCAAATATTTGTCTAGTTTCGAGAGTGCTGAATTGATCTTTGAATAACTGACTATCTATTACATATGCGCTCATGGACCATCTCCGTTAATGATTTTTGATGTATTTTTCAATTCAGCTAGGATAAAGCAATTATTATTTTCAATTGGAAGCGCGTGGGGGTGCTGTTTTCTATATATCGCACTGCAATATATAGATATGACGATTTATTGGTATGAAATACTTAAATCTTTCACTAGTATAGAAGATGAAATTTTTCACATTTCATAAAGAATGGCTATGAATAAATTCATTAGATCTGGAATCAAAATTTTCTTAGTTTTATCACCAATTCTATTGCTGACCCAGCATTCGAAAGCGGCTTATCCTGATAAGACAATTATTAATGTATCTCCTTACCTTGCTGGCGGCACTAATGATGGACTAGCAAGACTCATGTCTAAACAATTGGGCGTCAAACTGGGGCAATCTGTTGTTGTTGAGAATCGCGCTGGTGCTGGCGGCACAATTGGGGCTGCGTATGTTGCTAATTCGAAGCCTGATGGCTATACACTACTAAATGCCTCTGTCACTAATCTTGCCACCGCCCCACAATTAGTAAAGGCAAATTTCGATCCTTTTAAAGACTTTGTCTCTATTGCGCACATAGGTGGATCAAGATCTGTAATTGCTGTGAATCCCAATTTGCCAATTACTTCTTTTGCAGGTTTGATTGAATATGCAAAAAAAAATCCTGGTAAGTTAACCTATGGCTCCTCTGGGAACGGAAGTCCAGGTCACATAACAATGGAATATATTAAGCTCTTATCGGATATTGATATACGACATGTTCCTTACAAGGGATCTTCTCAAGCTTTAACCGATACTATGGGCGGAACTGTTGATCTAGTATGCGATCCGCTTGCTAATACATTTGTTAAGTCTGGAAAGTTAAGAGCATTAGCTTTTTTAGGAACTGCAGAGGCACCTGATTTACCTGGAATTCCTCCATTGAAAAAATTCTATCCACAATGGAATTTTTCTGGTTCATTTGTAGTCGTGGCCCCCTCAAAAACCCCGCCAGATGTTGTGAATATTCTTAGACAGGCTTTTAATGAAATATTGAAAGAGCCTGATGTGATAAAGGCAATAAATGATTTAGGTGTCTCGCCATCAATCATGACAACAGCTGAGACTGATGACCTCATTAAGGGAACATACCTTACCAGTCAAAAAATTATTGCAAAAGCGAAAATCTCAGCAGAGTAAATCGCTTAATAGGCTTTCAAATCACAGGTTCAAGCCCTAGTAGGCTCACCAATGAAATCAACGACTTAGGGAGAAATTCCTAAGTCTTTTTTCTTTTTCTGCAACCAAGTGTGTAAGCCATCCCCACTCATTTTGGGCTGCAACCATAATAAATATATGGGTCAGCCATGATTGAAGAGGTCCTTGAAGAGATTACCAGTCAAAAAAAGACTCAGCAAGTTGGCGCTAATGAGTGTCTTATGGATTTGATAGTATGGGTTTATGGATAAAGAAATAGAAGATCACGAATCGCAAACGCCTGCCAAGCAAGCGGCCGCGAAGAAGAGCACATTAGTTAGTGTCGCTGTAAATATTGGCTTAACAGTTTCTCAAGTGTTCGCAGGTATTGTGTCTGGATCGCAGGGCCTGATTGCTGATGGTATTCATTCGGCGACAGACTTAGTTGCTGACTTTGTAGTGCTCTTTGCCAATCACTATAGCGCCAAAGATGCAGATGAAGATCACCAGTACGGCCATCAACGATATGAAACAGCTGCCTCTTTATTTCTAGGAATCTCCTTATTAGCTGTTGGTGCTGGCATGCTCTTCAAAGCTGCAGAAAAGATTATTGATCCAGTGCCAGCCGGACAAATTCAAATCCTAGCTTTGTATGTTGCGTTAGCTTCTTTAGTCGCTAAGGAAATATTGTTTAGATATATGTTGGCAGTAGCTAAACGGGTTCGCTCCTCAATGCTGGTAGCCAATGCTTGGCATGCAAGATCAGATGCAGCTTCTTCATTGGTGGTTTCCATTGGTATTGTTGGTGCCTTATTGGGGCACCCAATCTTTGATGCTATTGGCGCTCTTGTAGTTGGCTTGATGGTAGCAAAAATGGGTTGGAAGTTTGGCTGGGATGCGCTTCATGACTTGATGGATAGGGCGGTATCAGAAGAAGAACATCGTCAAATTGAGGAGATTATTCAATCAACAGATGGTGTTAAAGGTTTTCATGATCTCAGGACTCGCAAGATGGGCGACATGATTTTGGTTGATGTGCATATTGATGTAGATGCAAATGCTTCCGTTAAGGTTGGACACGACATTGCTCTTAGGGCCGGTAATCAAATTAAGAAAAAATTACCAGTCCTCAATGTGATGACCCATATTGACCCTGTTTAGAAATATGTTAATCCTAGTTAAAACTCTAATTACCGCTCTGGTGATTGTGGCTGTCGGTGAAATTAGTAAGCGTAGTTCTGTCCTAGCTGCATTTCTGCTGGCTTTGCCTATCGTCTCAGTTACAGCTTTCATCTGGATCTATTTTGAATCCAAAGATAAGGGCAAAATTGCTGACATCAGTTACGAAACATTCTGGTATGTGATTCCAACCTTACCTATGTTCCTATTGCTAAGCTGGCTAATGAGAAATGAATATAACTTCTATTTGTCCTTATTTCTGTGCTGTGTTCTAACAGCTGCATTATTTGCTATTACGCAATATCTATTGTTAAGGACGTAGTATGAGAAGCATAGATATCATCCTTTTCCTGAGTTGATTCATGGTCTTGATTTTTAGATTATTCAACACATCATTGGATCGGGGTAGCAAGTAAACCCTAGGATACCAACCCTAATCAACAATACTATGGAAAAAACTTACAACATTGATGTGAATATTCACACTCTGGATTCACTTTTCAGTGAGTTGGATCCAAATCCGTTTAGACGCAGAGATCTTGATCCTCGAGCGGTGCATCATATTTTGCAGTGGGCTAGTGATGCTCCGCCACAAATTCCAATTATTTTGATATTACATGTGGCAAGCGATGAACCCAGTTTAGCTACCGAGTCAGATGTCGAACAAGCGGTAGATAATTATTTTGAATATGAGGCGGAATTAATTGAGCGCCAACACAATCGTAATCGTAATCGAATGCTCAAATGGCTGGGTGCTGGTATTGCCATAATGATTATTCTACTGACGATTAAATACTATAGTTTGCAAATCTGGCCTGATAGTTACTTTAGTAACGTTATTTGTGAGGCTTTTGTAATTATGGGTTGGGTCTCTTTATGGGTTCCCATAGAGCGTTTAGGTTACGACGGTTTATTAGTGCGTGAGCAACTAAACCTTTATCGTCGTTTAGCTACTATGCATGTGCGCTTTGCTCGGACTTAGACCAGAATAGCATTTAAAAAGCGTTGATTTTTTTCGTCTTCTTCGCTACGGGCATCTACTGGAATGTAGTTATTTTGAGCTTGAACAAATTTAAAAGCGTCACGAAGATTTGTATTTTGTAGCGAAATTTGATTTAGGCAGGCTATTTGAACTTCTGAGGTATCAAGAAAGTAGAGCTGATTTAGAAGTTGGTTTACTACGAGCTTATCTGCAACGATCTGTAAAGCACTTTTATCTAAGTTTGAGGTAAGTTCTTGAGCACTAGCCCGAGCATTTGTGAATAGAGTTTCGATGAGTTCATTCATCTTGACCATATCAAATCCCGGCTTGCATAACTGAATGATTTCTGTCGAGATAGTTTTCATGGGTAATTCGTATAAAGAGTTGTTTTGCATGGAAAAATTCCTCGGGGATGGCTTAGGTTTGACAAATTTTGCTTATTTTTTCACCATAACACTCTAGAACGAAATTTGCGTGACTAAGCAAAAATACAAGTTAGAGGCCCAGATAGAGGGCTGCGGCACAAAAGCGTCACATATCAGTAATCTTTGGTATTTATCGTCTTATTCATGTCGATTGATCCTATTAAAAATTCACCTTCTAGCCGTCCGAATACCGAAAATCTTGCAATAGCCCCCTCAGGTATCTGGGATCTGGTGCTTTTACCGATTATTTTGCTGATTCTGTTGGTATTAGGCTTTGGTGCGGAAGAGATGGCCAAGCCATTTTTGGTGGGTACGCCTATCGAGCTATCCTTAGATGCGGCTAATTTACCCTATTACTTGTTACGCACTATTTTGCGCATGTTTATTGCGCTTGCATTTTCAGTAGTGTTTGCTTTTGGCTTTGCACTTCTTGCGTCTCGCTCTAAGGCGGCAGAAAAGGTCTTAGTGCCAATTCTGGATATTTTGCAGTCAATTCCAGTATTGGGGTTTCTTTCTATTACTGTCACCGGCTTTATTGCCCTATTTCCAGGAAGCTTATTGGGGGTTGAGTGTGCGGCAATTTTCGCTATTTTTACTGCGCAAGCCTGGAACATGGCGTTTAGCGCTTATCAAAGTTTTAAAACAATTCCTGCGGAATTGGAAGAGGCTTCTCGAATCTTTAAGCTGTCTCCTTGGCAGCGTTTCTGGAGACTCGATATTCCTGTATCGATGCCGGGAATGTTATGGAACATGATGATGTCGATGTCCGGTGGCTGGTTCTTTTTGGTGGCCTCTGAGGCAATTACAGTAGCCAATCAAGATATTAAATTACCGGGTATTGGATCTTATATTGCCTTAGCTATTGATGAACGTGATTTAAGTGCCATTGGACTGGCAATTGTGACGATGCTGATTGGTATCACGCTTTATGATCAACTTTTCTTTAGGCCACTAGTTGCTTGGGCGGATAAATTTCGCTTTGAAGAAGGTGATGGTGAGGTGGCCCCAAAGTCTTGGGCTCTGAATTTTTGGCGCCGCACCCTATGGCTGCAGCAATTGGGCTTAGGAGCAATAAAATTATTTGAAGGCAGCTTTCGTTTCTTTAGAAAGCGCACAGACGGCACTGCCGTCCCTGCGAAAAATCTAATTCCCGCACATCACTTTGCTCGTGGTTGGGATATCTTGGTAATGATCGCAGCATGCTTGGCAGTAATCTATTTGATCAAGTACATTCATACCGAGGTAGGGTTAACTGAGGTCTTGCACATTTTATATTTAGGAGTACTGACCTTAATACGTGTGGTTGTCTTGATTGCAATCGCTATTGTTATTTGGGTTCCAATTGGAATCTGGATTGGACTGAACCCTCGTATTGCAGAGCACTCTCAAGCGGTAGCGCAATTCTTGGCAGCCTTTCCAGCAAACTTGCTATTTCCAATTGCCGTTGTAGGTATTTTGCACTTCAAGTTAGATCCTAATATCTGGCTCTCGCCACTCATTATTTTTGGTACGCAATGGTATATCTTGTTCAACGTGATCGCGGGTGCCTCGACTATTCCAGTTGAGCTGCGCTATGCAGCTGATAATTTAGGTCTTAAAGCATGGACTAAATGGCGTCGTTACTATCTACCAGCGATTTTCCCAAGTCTGGTAACTGGTGCGCTCACTGCCACAGGAGGGTCTTGGAATGCCAGCATTGTTTCTGAATATGTTACTTGGGGCGATACCACTCTAAAGGCCGAAGGATTGGGCGCCTATATTGCTGAGATGACTACGGCTGGCGATTTTCCACGAATCGCCTTAGGCATTGGCGTGATGTGTATTTTTGTCATTGGTTTTAATCGCTTTATTTGGCGCCGTCTTTATTTGCTCTCTGAAAAGGGCTTGAACTTTTAACTGGTTATGAAAGTTTTTACGAATGTCTACCCCCTTACTTAAATTACGCTCTGTAAATAAATCCTTCAAGTCGGCTGATGGCTCAGATAGGCTGATTTTGGAGAATGTTGATTTCACTCTGAATGAGGGTGAAATTGTGGCGCTATTGGGCCAATCTGGTTCTGGAAAATCAACTCTGTTGCGCATTATGGCTGGCCTAATTTCGGCAGACTCTGGAGAGGTCGAATATGCGAGTAAACCGATTTACGGACCGGTCAATGGGATTAGCATGGTATTTCAGTCCTTCGCATTATTCCCTTGGCTGTCGGTTCAGCAAAATGTTGAGCTTGGTCTTGAGGCTCGTGGAATTGCCCCTGATGTACGTGCCAAAAAAGCCAAGCAAGCCATTGAATTGATTGGTTTGGAGGGTTTTGAGGGAGCGCTGCCAAAAGAGTTATCTGGCGGCATGCGACAACGGGTAGGCATTGCTAGGGCTATTGTCTTAGAGCCCGAGGTCCTATTGATGGATGAGGCATTTTCCGCTCTTGATGTGATGACGGGCGAACATTTGCGTGACGATATCTTGGAGTTATGGCAATCAGGAGATTTGCCAACAAAGTCACTTTTGGTTGTTTCTCATAATATTGAAGAAGCGGTCATGATGGCTGATAGGGCTTTAATCTTTTCCTCAAACCCTGGACGCGTTCGCTTTGAATTGCCGATTGAGCTAGAGCGTCCACGAGAGCCCAAAACTTCAGAGATACATCATTTAGTAGACTGTATCTATACCGAAATGGTAACCCCGCAAAGACGTTTAGCAGATGGTCAGTTGGATTATGGCTTGGCTACTGAGCGCAGCCCATACCCACGTGCCACTGTTGCATCAATTGAAGGATTAATGGAGCGTTTAATTGATCCAGAATTCTTGGGGCGTGCTGATTTACCCAAGATTGCTGAAGCGGCGGAAATGGATGATAACGCGTTCATTAATGCTGTAGAGGATCTAGTGTTGCTGGAGTTTGCAATGGTGAAAGACGGTGACTTGATTGCGACTGAATTGGGAGAAATTTTCGGAAATGGCGACAGCGAATTAAGAAAGCGAATGCTGGGTCAGCAGGCTTTGCAAACGATTCCATTTATCAGTGATCTCTATCAAGAGCTTAAGAATACCCCCTCTAAAAGAGTCTCGTTTGATGTGCTTACTAAATCTTTAGGCCTGTCTTTAGATAAGCGAGAAGTGAAGAAGACGCTAGATCTTATTTTAGAGTGGTCCACTTACGGCGATTTAATCGATCTAGACTTTAAGGCGCGCAAAGTATTTTTGCACTCTGAAAGTCCTGTGAGAACTTAATTCAAAGTGTGAACTTTTTAGCGATAAACAAGTCATGTCTCATTTAATAAATTTAATTTTTGCTTTGATGACTCTTTTTTTAATAAGTAGAGCTCAGGCATTTGAACCATTAAATACTGATGATGCAGGAACGGTTAAAAAGGGCGGTAATCAGATTGAAATGTATTTTTATTCGATAAATAAGGTTAATCAGCCTACAGGACCAGGTCAGGACCTCTCGAGCCCCGGCGAAGAATTTCTGGGGCCAGGTTCTACCAAATCATTTCCTTTTACTTACACTCGAGGCATCACTGAGAATGTTGAGATTGCCATTGGAACGCAATATAACGCCACCCCACGTGCAAGTGATTACTCCCCGTATAGCAATTACGTACTTAATGCAAAATGGCGTTTTTGGGGTGAAGAGGGCGATAGCTGGAACTTCGCAATAAAACCCATCTTGCAATTTCCAGTTTCAAAGCAGCAACAAGTAGTTGGTTTTGGACAAGCGGCATTCAATTACGGCGCAACATTCATTTCCTCTTATTATTTAAATGAATCGTTGGAGGCTCATATCAATGTAGGTTATATGCGTAGCCCCTATAACGTAAATTATTTAAATGGTGGCAGTGCAGGCCCTTTAAGATTAAATCTTTACTCTGCTTCGATTGCCCCGGTATGGAATGTTATGGATGGATTTCGTCTTGCTCTCGATTTTGGTGTACAAACCAATCCACCTGCAACTGAACAACAGTCAACAATGTATGGCATGGTTGCAGCAATCATTAGCTTATCTGAAAGTGTTGATTTTGGGATATCAATGATGCGTAGTGCGCAAAATACCGGACTAGTATTGGTTGGCAATGGAGCTAATTCAACGCGTTTAGATGCTGGAATTACCTGGCGATTTGATTAGCTGCAGACAATGGCTAAGATAAACACCATCACTTAGCGATAGACAGGCGCTGTAAGCTCTTGAAATCCGGGTAGTATTTTTTTGATCGTTATTCTTCCGAATCTTCGCTACTATCATCAACTCTATATTCCACTTTGAATCTTTTTAGTCTTGTATCTACAGATGGATTTTTATCCTCCGTGGACGGGTTTGTTAAATAGCAATACCCATAAAAAGGTATTGGCTCTTTTTCAACTTTTTCCCGATCTTCGCTTGTAAAGGTAGTCATCATCAATCTCCCTAAATTGAGTGAATGTTTGGTTACCTATGGGCTGTTAGAACAAACTGATAGCAACCGGAAAGGAGTGGAATTGTTCTTCATCTCCCATAAGTAGATTTCATTTTTCATGAATGAATATGACATATCTACCATTAATTGAAATATTTTTTATTAATTAGTAAATGACAAAATTGTCATATTTAAGCTTGATATATGGTTCTCCATTATGACAAGAATGATCAAAAAAATTCATAGAAATGTCATAAGAAAAGTAGAGTATCTCGATCAAGTTCAATTATGAATTGATGGGGATAAAAATGCTGGATCAAAACCAAAATGACACGGTTATTAGTTTAAGAAGAAAGTCGGCTGAGTATTATCAAAAAGCGGCATGGAATCAATTATTAGCCTTAGATAACTACAGAGAAAAAAACTTTGAAGTGGCAGAACGTTTTGCACAACTTTCATTTGAGGATCAGATGAATGCTGTAGAGTTCGCAGAGCTGGCTGATGCAGAGTCTCTTATATTCCTAGATCTCAATATTGAGGAAGAATATTGAGCACTGCTTATTCATTTTTCAAGCCGAGTTGCTCTATCATGAAGCGAGCGCTTCTTTTATGCTTGTTAATGAGTGGACAATCTTGTTTTGCAATCACAGAGTTAGCTCCTTATGATTTGCAGGTATTTGTAGAAAAATCAGCGGCAGGTTTTAAGGTGCAAGCTAGCTACATAGCTCCAGTTAGCCAGTGTGAGGCATATACCTTTTTGACTGATTATGAAGATGTCAAAACCATTCCAGGAATAGTTGAGTCCAAAGTGCGCAGAAGGAATGGCAATAGAGTGACTGTGGAAAGACTGATTGAGGAGCGAATTTTATTATTCCCCGTTCAAATTCGGTCTGAAGTTGAGTTTACGGAGCTGCCAAATCAGGGGATAAATTTTATTCAGACTAAAGGCGATAGCAAAGCCTATTCTGGAACATGGCGACTACAACCCAATGAAAAGGGTGTAACGGTGCGATATGCAAGCATTATCGAACCAGATTCTATTATTCCAAGCGGAGTTATAGAATATTTTATGAGAAATAATATTCGGCGCAGTTTCGAGATGATGGCTGAGGGCATGGAGCGCAATCGAGATTCTCTTAGTTTGGCCTGCAGATAGCTCTTATGGTTGTGTAGAGTATTCAAATAATACTTCACCCATACGAATATTATCACCCAAATTTAAACTTGAAACTAATCGATAATTTTTGGGAGCAAAAACAATAATAGTGGAGCCGTGCTGAAACCAGCCTAACTCTTCACCACGTTTGACTTCAGCATTACAGTCAATCTCATTAGGACCTTGGTACTGTAGGTGGAGTAATGGGCTGATGCAGTGCAAACGAATGCTAGCCACTAGAATCGCAGCGACTGGTACTAGGGTTAGGGTGCTGCTTCCCATTTCTTTATTTGGGTGATCTATTTCGCATTCAATGACGGCTCTTTCATTCTTGCAAAAGAGTCGTTCAACTCGCTTTAGTGCAATTGGGTTCACATTCCAGGTATCGCCAGAGATATAAGTGATTTTTCTGATCTGCATTCCTGTTGGAGCATGAAATCGATGGTACATGCTTGATGTGAGTCGTAGGGTTACATATTCACATCCCTCATAACTCTTGGCTAAGCTCTTATTGGGTATCAAGTCTTCTATGAGGTAAGGAAAGCCTTTGGCTTGAAAAATTTCACCATTGATCACTTTTCCGAATGCGCCAATAAGCCCATCACACGGGCTTACTAGATAGTTTAAGTCTGGATTGATTGGCCTTGCGTTTGGCTTTAGTTCACGGGTGAAGCATGCATGCATACTTTTAAAGCTTTGATTTTTTGCTTCCGATAAGTCAAGTGCTGAAAAAAATTTCCAAATCTGGATAGAGATAAAAGCGACCACTGGGTTTTCAATTTGACTAAACCAGCCAATAAAGCGAGTAAGGGTATTGCGGGGAATACGATTGGTCAGAAGAAAATTGAGATCTTCCTGAGACAGTATGTTTTGAATGGTTTTTTTCATTGACATAATTGTGTCAAATAAATGAAGTAAAAGTGTCAAGAATGAATAATTGGAGCATCTATGGATAGTTCGATCGTATTGAGTATATTCGGTGCAGCATTTGGAGTATGGATTTTAAAAAAGACCTATACAAGACTACAGCTATCCAAGGCCAAGCATCCCTCTTTAGCTGGCCACTCACGCATGGCAAAGAGGGTGGCCCGTTTAATTCCTTTTTACTCCTTTAATCAAGAGTCCTTTTTTAAAGTCGATGGTGCGCCAGACAGTATCGCCTCTTTAAGAGAAGCTGGTTTTATGCGCTTATCGCATATCTATCGGGAGCGTTTTGCTAAATCGGTTGCCCTGACAAATCAAGCAGCCAAAGATATATCAGATCTGCAATTTACAGGTAGGTATCGAGTACCCTTTCAATTTAGCCATTTTGTAAGTGAGCATTTGAAATCCGGTAGCTTCATGCAGTCCTCATCTGGAGTTACTTTGACTGATTTGGATGGCAATATCTTTTATGACTTAACTGGGTCATATGGTGTCAATGTTCTCGGATATGACTTTTATAAAAAGACCATTGAAGATGGGGCTAAACGTGTTTCTGAGTTGGGGCCTGTTTTAGGGTTTTATAACCCAATTGTTGCGGATAATGTAAAGCGTTTGACAGCCATTTCGGGTCTAGATGAAATATCCTTTCATATGTCAGGTACAGAGGCTGTTATGCAAGCGGTGCGCTTGGCTCGCTACCACACCAAGCGAAGCCATGTAGTGCGGTTTAACGGTGCTTATCACGGTTGGTGGGAGGATGTTCAGCCCGGTATAGGCAATCCACTTCCCCCTAGGGAAACTTACACACTGAAGGAGATGGATCAAGATACCTTACGTGTTCTTCGTAACCGAAAAAATATTGCCTGCGTATTGGTCAATCCACTGCAAGCTATGCATCCGAATAAAGGTGCGCCTGGTGACTCCTCTCTATTGGATAGTTCGCGAAAAGCACATTATGACCGTGATGCTTACACCAAATGGCTTAAAGAGTTAAAGGAAGTCTGTACTGAAAATGGAATTGTTCTCATTTTCGATGAAGTATTTGTAGGCTTTCGTTTGGCTCAGGGCGGTGCTCAAGAATACTTTGGGGTACGCGCTGATATGGTGACTTACGGTAAAACCTTAGGGGGTGGCTTGCCAATTGGTGTAGTGTGTGGAAAAAGTCATTTAATGAAGCGGTTTAGGGAAGATAAGCCAGCTGACATCTGTTTTGCAAGGGGGACGTTTAACTCGCATCCCTATGTCATGGGGGCGATGCAAGTATTTTTAGAACAACTAGAAACTCCAGTAATCCAGAAAATGTATGTGGATTTGGACGAAGTTTGGAATCAGCGTGCCAATCGCTTTAATGAAAAATTGATTTCATTAGACTTACCAGTCAGAGTCGCGAATATGTCTAGTATTTGGACTATTTACTTCACTGAGCCAAGTCGCTATAACTGGATGTTTCAGTACTACCTTAAGGAGCAAGGTCTAGCCTTGAGCTGGATTGGTACAGGAAGATTTATCTTCAGCCTAAACTACAGCGATTCAGACATGCTAGCAGTTCTAGATCGCTTCATTACTGCAGCCCAGTCCATGAAGCAGGATGCTTGGTGGTGGAATGGTAACGGCCTAAGTAACAAAGCGATCAAACGTCAAATCATCAAAGAAATGCTGTTTGGCAGAAATAAAAGCTTTCAACCCTCATCTGCACTATGAGTTCACTGAGCTCAAATTTTCTTCATTGAGCTCAAGGTGCTCCATCGGGTCGATTAGCTGTCCACGCAACAAATACAAGGGTGCAGTGGCATAAATTTTTGCGTCGTGAAATGGGTCTGTGAGAATTTTTGTCATCCAGGCTAATGCAGCCTCAACGTCATGAATGAAAAAGAGATGAAAGGTACGAAAGAGCACGCCGCCAACACCAAGCCACAGCCATAACAGACCAGTTTGTCGAATAAACCCTTCGGTATTGGTAAAGGTATTAAAAGCAATAAATTTTTGCAAGAATACTGGGTTTAAATAAACCAGCGCAGGAATTGCAGCCCAAATTGCTAAAAGAACAATTTTTCTATTGAGGTTATATCCAACCTTAATTTCTTCTTTGTATTCATGTGAAGCTTTATTGACCTCATCATATCCTTTTGGCTCAAAAAAGAAATGACCACTTTGACGGGTAGTCATAGCAACTAACCAGGCCAGTAGTGAAGCAGCTATAGGATCAGTAAAAAGTAAAAAATAGGCAGTTAAGAAACTCAAGGCGCTAACAAAGTGAAGCGATTGATTAATTCGGCTATGGTGATAGTAGCGATGATCATCCCAGCGTTGTTTTTTAACAGTTTCAAGAAAATGGATCAATTTAGATTCCTCTTTACAAAAATTGGTTTCATTACATAAATATGAAAGTACCCAATATTTACATTTTTTTTATGACAGTTTTAAGTAAAAGAAAAAAATTGTGTTGTCATAAAACTGTTATGTTCTTCAGAAATACTCAGTGTTAATGACTTCAAATACCGTGGGAAAAAGCGATGATATACAACTGAGCACTTCGGTTAAGCTTGCCATTGTTAC
Source organism: Polynucleobacter sp. AP-Melu-500A-A1 (assembly GCF_018882125.1). Lineage (GTDB taxonomy): Bacteria > Pseudomonadota > Gammaproteobacteria > Burkholderiales > Burkholderiaceae > Polynucleobacter. Next base: position 578,233 of record NZ_JACVOZ010000003.1, on the reverse strand, counting down.
GGAAACCTATCCCCCGGAAGTCAATGGGGTGGCTAGCACGATCGCTCGATTTATAAAGGGTTTAGCGGAGCTAGGGCATGACATCACTCTCATCCGGCCACGTCAGGGTCGAAAAGATAAGCCGAAAAATGAACCCGGTTTTAAAGAAATACTGACTTTAGGAGTGCCTATACCAGGCTATAGCTCATTAAGAATGGGCCTCCCCCAAAAAAATATGCTCTTACAAAAATGGTCAACTGATAGACCCAGTCTTGTCCATATTGTTACTGAAGGCCCCCTAGGCTGGTCAGCTCTCGAGGCAGCCAAAAAATTAAATATTCCTATTTGTTCTGATTTCCGCACAAATTTTGATGCCTATTCAACACATTATGGAATGAGCTTCCTAAAAAACCCCATTCAAAGGTACCTTCGTTATTTTCATAACAATTGCAACTTCACAATGGTGCCAACTCAGGAACTCAAAAATCAGCTACTGAGTATTGGATTTGAGAGGCTCAAAGTATTGGCTAGAGGAGTAGATACTGAATTATTTAATCCATCAAAGCGTTGTCAAGAATTGCGAAATCATTGGGGTATTAAGGCCCATGAAAAAGTGGTCTTATGTGTCGGTAGACTTGCTTCTGAGAAAAATCTACAAGTCACTGTAGAAACATTTAAAGCAATGTTGCAAGAAAATCCAAATCTGAAAATGGTATGGGTTGGCGATGGGCCTGAAAAAGGGTCTTTAAAGTTAAGTTGTCCTAATAGCATCTTTACTGGAGTGCAAAGAGGTGAAGCACTGGCGAGCCATTATGCTAGTGGCGATATCTTTTTATTTTCTAGCCTGAGTGAAACATTTGGCAATGTAACGATTGAAGCGATGGCTAGTGGGTTAGCCGTTTTAGCATATGACTACGCAGCAGCTCGGCAATTTATAGATCATGGTACCAATGGATTTTTAGCAAGCCCAAATGAGGCTAACTCGTTCATTGCAGCAGGCCTTGCACTTATTAAAGATGATGTTGATTTAGAAAATTTGAGGGTCCAGGCAAGGCAAACAACCCTAGAAATTTCATGGGATCAAGTGACTAAAAAATTAGAAAATAATTATGACGATTTAATACTCAATTCCTATTCAAAAGATAAACTAGCTTCATCGCCAGTCTTAAGAGAAATTTTTATTAAGCAATGAATCGTATTTTCTATACGATTGCATTTTCACAATTTTTATCATCGCTAGCAGACAATGCGTTATTAATAGTATCCATTGCACTATTGCTGGCAATGCAAGAACCTGATTGGGTATCTCCCTTACTCAAGATTTCTTTTGTAATTCCTTATGTACTTTTCGCCCCATTCGTGGGTGCTTTTGCAGACTCTAGGCCTAAGGGCCAAGTAATGTTGATTTCTAATCTACTCAAAGCAAGTGGTTGTGGCCTGATGCTTTTTGGTATACATCCATTATTAGGTTATGGAATCGTTGGCATAGGTGCAGCCCTGTATGCGCCTGCAAAATATGGCATTTTGACGGAATTATTGCCATCGGATAAATTAGTGGCGGCAAATGGCTGGATGGAGGGCCTCATTATTGCTTCAATTATTTTTGGAACTTTATTAGGCGGCTTTTTGATTAGCGATTTTCTACATCATTTCTTTCAACAGTTCACCACAGACTTCATTGGAGGGGGTATATCAGCCCCAATAGTGTTAGCTATATTGTTGATTTCGATTATTTATCTGATGGCTGCTGTCCTGAATATGCCGCTCCTAAAGATAGGATTTCGCTACCAAAAATTACACTTTCATTGCGGCAATTTGGTGAGAGATTTTTCAACTTGCTTTGTGAACTTATGGCGAGATCCGCTAGGAAGACTTTCATTGGCTGTAACTACGCTATTTTGGGGTGCTGGAGCAACCTTGCAATTTATTATGCTGAAATGGGCTGAATATGCCCTTCATATGGATCTTGCAGAAAGCGCGGCTTTGCAGGCTGTTTCGGCTGTAGGGGTCGCTGCAGGGGCTGTTTATGCAGCCTGTAAAGTTTCTTTGAAGGACTCCACTAGTGTATTGCCCTATGGAGCGCTGATGGGCTTCGTAGTCTGTTTAATGGGTATGTATAACGATGAACTTCTATCGCCCATCGTTCTTTTTAAAATAGCTTCAATTCAATTCACTCTGAATGATTTACCTGCCTATTGTTTATTAATGTTATTGGGCTGGCTATCAGGTTATTTTGTGGTTCCAATGAATGCATTGTTACAACATCGGGGATATGCATTAATGTCAACCGGCCAATCTATTGCTGTTCAAGGTTTTAGTGAAAACCTAGCCGTTTTATTCATGCTCCTCGTCTACTCTATTCTTTTATGGCTAAACCTGGGTTTGCCAGTCATCATCATAGGCTTTGGTATAACGGTCTTTATCGCTATGCTATTGATTATGTATCATCATTTTGGGTCTAAAAATAGCAGCCTAAATGCGATTTCTTAAAAAATTTCCCCCTTTACTTGTAACGATTTTGCTTATCACCAGTATGTCGGGATTTGCCCAGGAAATACAGTATGGCGTAAGACCATATTATCTTATCGATGCCATGAAAGAGGGGCCTTTAAAAAGTAAGCTAAGTAGTTGTTCTGGGATGACCCCTCGTCGATCTTTATTTTCCATAGCCCATCGTGGAGCACCCTTAGAATTTCCTGAGCATACAGTGCAGTCAAATAAAGCTGCAGCATTGATGGGAGCCGGTATTTTTGAATGCGATGTCACATTTACTAAAGATAAACAATTAGTTTGTCGTCATGCGCAAAATGATTTGCAGGGCACAACGAATATATTACTTACAAATTTACAAGAAAAGTGCACCAAGCCATTTATTCCAGCGAATGGCGCAGCGCCCGCAGTAGCAGAGTGTCGTACAACGGATATCACTTTAGAGGAATTTAAAATCCTCCGGGGCAAGATGGATGGTTTTAATAAAAACGCCAAGGATATTCAGTCATACATGGCTGGTACGCCCTCTTGGAGGACTGAATTGTATTCTGAAGCAGGCGGTACTCTATTGACACATAAAGAATCGATTGCCTTATTTAAGCAATTTGGCGGTAAATTTATTCCGGAACTAAAAGAGGCGGTTGTACCCATGCCTTATTTAGGTTTTACCCAGGAGCAATATGCACAAGCGCTCATTAATGACTATAAGCAGGCTGGCATATCTCCTAAAGATGTTTTTCCGCAGTCATTTAATTTGAATGATGTGATTTACTGGATCCAAAATGAACCCGAGTTTGGAAAGCAGGCGATTTATTTGGATGGCCGATATGAGCAGAAAGGATTTAAGGCTGCTCAGCCTGAATTGTTAAAGCCAACTATGCAAGAGCTCTATGCAAAAGGGGTACGTTACATCGCACCTCCGATATGGGTCTTATTGACAACTAATAGCATTGGAGAAATTATTCCATCGGCTTATGCAAGGGCAGCAAAAGATGCGGGATTGAATATCATCACATGGTCATTGGAACGTGATGGCCCTATGAATAAGGGGGGAGGTTGGTATCACCAATCAATAAAATCAGCTATTTACTCCGACAGCCAAATTTATGAGGTTTTAGACGTACTAGCTAAGCAAGTTGGCGTTAAAGGTGTATTTTCAGACTGGCCTGCAACTGTTACTTACTATGCTAACTGTATGGGACTTGAGTGAGTGCTTAAATGAATAAGCCTCTATTAAGGTATTTCAATGGCAATTCCAAAGGTGCTAAATAGTCATAAATTCGTCACAAAGGCGGGGGGTTATTGATCTATATCAAACAAAATCTGTTGATGGGGAATAGGGTAATTACTCCCAGAAGAGGTAAAAAATGATTATTCCCTCCGTATTAAAGGCATCAAGAACCTTGATTGCTTCAAATCAGATTCCCAAGTCCGCATTGACATTGGCACACGATTTGCGTAAATCTTCTTATTCAGAGGCCATTACAAAATTGAAAGACCGTGGTCATCTGAGTCTAGAGGATATCCAAAAACTATCTTCTATAGATCTTAATAACGTATTTGAAGAAATTAAATGCTGGTGTGTATATGGCAATCACGATCCCAAGAAATTAAAAACTGTACTAAACACCCGTAATCTATAAAATGCATATTTAGGAGCAAATTATGAAATCTAAAGATAAAAAAATAGTTCAGCAAGAAAAAAGTAAAGAACTCTTAGCCCTTTCAAACCAGTTATTTGCTACCGCTAAACAGCTAAGTGAATATCATGCCGATGAACTAAAAGGCAGTATGGCTTATGCAATTAGTTATGCCCAAACAGCGGCTCACCAAGATATGGCTCAATTAAAAGCTTTGCATGGCGCTGTTACTGCTGAGGCATCTAAACGCATGGAAGTCTATCAAGCAAAGGTGAAAACCATTCTCGATCAAATGGAAGGCAAGTCCGTAGATAAACATTTAAAAGAAGCTCGCTCAGTATTAACTGCTTGGTACAAGAATGCTAAAAAGAAAATACCCCAAGGCGCTGAGCAATTAGGGCAAGTGGCTCACAATGTTGCTGATGCTGGTATCAGGGCTTTTAAAGAAGGTCGCAAACTGATTAATGAAGCTGCTGCTGATGCCGCGAAAGATTTAAAAAAGACCGCCAAGAAAGAGGCTTCTAAAGCGAAGAAAGTAGCCAGTAAAAAACCAGCCCTTAAAAAAGTGCCTGTGAATCAGAAAGTGGCGAAAAAAGCACCAGCAAAGAAGGCTTCGCCCAAAACAACGCCACGAAGCCCAAAGAAACCTACTTAGTGTAGTTATCTGTAATGGCAGCTTTGGGTCGTTAGCTGTCATCGACTAAAGGAGCGTTACTTTAAGTAACACTTACAAATCGTTCCAAATTACTTTGGAGCAACGAAGTGTTAGATGCTTACTCCAAAAATCCTTTAGGCCACGGAATGCTGGTGCGTTTAGAATATTTCCATGACCAAAAAACTAGCCAAATGGAAACTTGGCGACATACTATCAACCGCTCATTGGGAAAATTTTGACAATATCTAATGCTGAAATGCGGGTCCGTATCAATTTGGCGTTTGCTTATCAACTTGCCGCACTGAAAGGTTGGGATGATGGGATCTATACCCATATTTCAGCTTCCGTACCAGATGAAGCTGGCGCCTATTTGATCATCAATTTGGATTACGCTTTGATGAAGTAGCTCCGGAAAATCTTGTAAAAGTAAATCTCCAAGGTGAAATTCTCTCAGGCGAAGGGCCAGTGAATAAATCTGGTTTTGCAATTCATGGGGCAGTACATATGGCAAGACCCGACGCATCTTGTGTAATGCATTTACATATTGATTCTGTCATTGCTGTATCTGCGCAAAAATGGGGCTTACTGCCGATATCGCAACACGCATTACGCTTCTATGGTGATCTCGCAAGTCATCCTTATCAAGGCTTGGCATTGTCTGCCGATGAGAAAGCGCAAATGCTTGCCAGCTTAGGTGGTAAAAAAGTTTTGCTACTACAAAATCATGGCGGCATTATTTGCGGGTCTAGCATTCAGCAGGCGTTTTATTTAATGGATGTATTGGATAAAGCTTGCAGGATACAGTTATTAGCTGGTGCAAAAGAGGGCTTCATTATTCCCGACCCCGAAATCTGTCAGTTAAGCTATGAGCAGTTATGTAGTGATGGGGATACGGAAGGTCAGCTTGAATGGCCAGCCTACCTAGGTTTATTAAAGAAAGATTGAGGAGATTACATATGCCATTAATTCAAATTCAGCTGTTTGAAGGTCGTAGCGATGATGTTAAGCGTGAATACGCTAAAGCCATTACAGAGGCAGCGGTCAAAATTATGGGATGTTCTGCAGGATCTGTTGACGTCATTTATCAGGATGTTAAGAAGTCTGACTGGGCTACGGCAGGTAAGTTATGGAGTGATGAATCTCCTTGACCTGGCAGCAAGCTTGGCTTGAAGAGCAGTTTTCTAATGTCTTCTGCGTTTTTTCCAGGTATAAGGTTCGCCATTTGGAAATTTACCGCTAGTAATACCGTCAACCCCGAACTTACCGGCAATCTCTAAGTCATTCATTTTAATCGTCACAAACTCACCGAGCTGTTTGGCCCATTCCATGGCTTCATCCAGCGTCTTAAATTCATGGATTTTCGAATGATGTTCTATCGTTATCACTTTAAGTTCGGCGATATTAATGGGGTCTAAAGTTATTCAGGGTGAGTGAATCTACCGAGACCCTCACACCAAGAGAGCCCGATTCTGCGCGCACAGGTAATTTTCGAAGACCAATATCCATTGCCTTGATCTCAGAATATCTTGCACATGCTTCAATAATGCGGGTGATGAGTCTCTCCTGTGTTTCGTAATGACAATCTCCAGCAAGCCTGTCAATCTCGATGATCAGAGGGTCATAATCAAAAACATTCTCCATCACATCTTGTGAAATAAGAACCAGCTTTGCATCTATCCAAAGTGTTAAATCCAAAAGGTGTTGCTTCGGAATGATAGTGCCCGGTCCATAGGTACCAATTTCAGTTTGGAGTTTGAGGTCTCTTAATTCAATAGATGCTAAAGACATTTCTATACCTTATTCATTAAATGAGTTTGTTCAGTACTAATTTCGTTTGCTAACTGATGGCCACTTAACCAGGCACCTTCTACTCTTCCACCATGAAGCCAATCTCCACATAGACCTAAGTGGATATCTTCATACACTTTCAATCCTGGACTCGCCTCCATGGAACCGCTCGCATAACGCCAGCGATGTACTGAAATTTGAGCATTCTGGCAATCTAACCCTAGTCCTTGAGCGCATTCTAGAATACGTTTGCCAGCCTCATCTTTGTCTAATTCAATCCACTGTTGGCTCCATTGGGGATTAGCATGAATTGTCCAGGTTTCTAGTCCCTCACGTCCTGGCTTTGAATTATTCCTAGAGATCCAGCTAATGATTTCTCCATTGATAAAAGCTGCATCAAAAGCAAGATCCTGCTTTTTAGTAAAAGTAGCCATTACTGTCCAGCATCCCAACATGTCAACTATATTTTTCTCTGCAATCGATTGATCTATTAAGTTGGTAAGAGTAAATGCTTGCGGTGCAGGAATTGCCAGTACCAGCCAATCAAACTGCTCATCAATACTACCGTCTTCTTGGCTATGAAGCGTCCACTTACCATCCTTAAAGGCGATTTGATGAATGGTTTGACTATAAGTAATATGCAAGCCCTTTGCCAAATATTTTCCAGGAGAATTCATGGCGGGGATACCCACATAGCGGTTCTCTATAGAAGTACTTTCTCGCCACTGACCTTTCTCAAAGACTTTTAAACGAGGATGCCAGGCGCCTGCAACACCATCCTTGGCCCAGTTATTGAGCTCCTCAATAAACAGAGGATCTCTTGCTGTGAAATATTGAGCACCATGATCGGCAGACCAGTGATTACCATTGCGTGTACTCATTCGACCGCTAGGTCCACGACTTTTTTCAAATATCTGGACCTTAAATCCGCTTGCTTGCAATTGCTTAGCGCAGCTAAGACCCGCTAGGCCAGCTCCAATGATGGCTATAGAAGGTTTAAGAGACGCATTAAGCATTTTGGGTATGAATTTTTCTAAACGTTAAATTGATGCGAGGCATTGATACCGTTTTTGTTTTGAGCAGAGCATGTTGCCAAAACTGCTGAGTAGGACTGCGCATGATTAAAACGCTAGCATCTTCTAAATAAAGGGGGATGGTAGTTTTATCCGCTTTATGTCGAAATGCAAACTTACGCCGCGCGCCAAGACTAAGCGAAGCAATGGGTGAGTTTGCATCGAGCTCTTTTTCATCATCACTATGCCAGCCCATGCCATCATCCCCATCGTGATAGAGATTGAGTAGACAGGAATTAAACTCAGATTGGGCTAGCCCTTCTAATTGTGACTTAATGGAAAGAAGCTCTGGGGTCCATGATTGCGGAATTTTTTTAACGCCAGAGTAGGTATAAGAGCAACTAGGATCTCCAACCCAAGCGACCTTGCGACGGGTAGTTACTTTTTTACCAAACATCATCAGTTGATCTGACTCCCATAAAAGGGAGGTCTGTAGTTGGATCATTAAATGGGCGGAGAATTGTTCAGACAATACGCCTGGCAAATACTCTACATAACCATCCTTGGGTAGAATATTAAGGGCCCAGTCAGACTGCTTTGGTTCAAATAATGTACTTTGCATTACAGATAGAAGAATTACAGCAAGCGTTAGATCAATAAAAACTCTAGAATAGCCTTAAATTCAATTTCTTGGAGTAGTGCTTTCGTGAATCAATTTCTCTATACCTCTTTAATCACACTGCTAACCGTCTTGCTGATGTTTGGCTTAACTTTTAATGTAGGAAGAGCCAGAGGAAAATACCAGGTGAAAGCGCCTGCAGTCATAGGGCATGAGCTATTTGAGCGCGCCTATCGCATTCAGCTAAATACTATTGAAAATGTCCTCATGTTTTTGCCAGCCCTATGGCTTTATGCCATTTTTATTGGTGATAAGGGCGCAGGAGACTCTGGCCTTATTTGGTTGATTGCCAGAGTTTGGTATGCAATCGCTTATCAACAAAATCCAGCTAAACGTGGCTGGGGTTTCATCATCTCTATTTTGGTAATCGCTGGTTTATGGACTGGCGCAGCCTATGGGATTTTTCATCATTACATAAAGGCCTAATCATGAAGGCTCCAGATAAGCGTTGCTGCGGCTCCGGTGTTTGCATCATTAATGACGCAGGTGAGTGCTGGTGTGGCCAAGTATGGGACGGTGAAAAAATGGCTGCTCCCAGATTAAATATCAAAACTACCCCATCTCCAAGTGAGGACTCAAGTTCAGATAAGACTAAGCCTGAGTAATAGGAGTAATTAAGTACTCATTTTGGAATCAGCAGCCAGGCAGCTTTTCATTACCCTCTGCTCAATAGACTTAAGCCATTCCGGTTTAGATTTAGGATTCATAACCAACTCATTGACTTGCTTACTACTTGCATTTTTGGAGACATATTCTGCTAAGCAACCACAGTAAGGCTTAAAGTCTTCCTCAGTGAGAGATTTCTTTTTAATGTCTTTATGTTCTTGCAGTTGTTCCTGAATGCAATTTTTTTGAAAATCACCAGAAATAGCTTGGGCTTGGACATATCCTGATATGGATAGGAATAAACTGATGACGAGTAACATTGATCTGAACATTTTTTTCCTTATTTATCCATAAACTCTTCGATACGAGTGTGCGGCGACTCCGTCTTTGAGCGCTTCTCTAACAGGGATTGCTACTAAATCGATACTTTTGCTTACCAATAGTTTTTCTAGTGTAGATGGAATTGGCTTTTTAAGCTTGGCATAAGCCCAGCTGGGAAGATTGATAAAGCCAGCTCTACTAATTAGTTTTACAAAAGGCTTTGACTGTAAATTGCTGGGAAAGTCATCTAAGAGTTGAATGATAGTTTTGGCACGCTCTCCATAGTAAAGCTCCGGAAAGTAAGACTCAATTGCTTCTTGGGTTCCTTCAAGAGTGTCTGGTAGATTTTGAGCGCCAAGCATTTCTCCTAAAGATTTCATTTCTTTAAAGTATTGATCCTGCTCCGCTCTAGTGAGCTTTGGGTATCGATAATTTTGGTAAGCCTCAAGAAAGCTGAGGGTTTCAGTCAGGTGGACCCACGCTAGGAGACGTGGATCGGTTGCAATATACGGCCTCCCAAACTCATCACTACCATGCACATGCTGATGAATTTTATTAACCTTTTCGATAATCTCATGAGCCATTGCATGAGATCCATAGGTTGTTGCAGCGATAAAGTAGGCAGTTCTGCCTAATCTACCCTTAAGATCTTTTCTAAAGCTCGAGTGATCCCAGACTCCTGCTAAGGCTTGAGGATGGAGGGCTTGAAGCACTAAAGAGCTAATGCCACCAATCATCATAGAGATGAAATCAGCATGAACTTTCCAGGCGATAGACTCTGGACCAAAAAGACCGCGATCCCCCTTGGGGCTTAGGAATGCTACAGGGGGTCCACTGCTACCGCCTACCATTTCTCGGATCGTTTTACGAATCAACTCATCAAGCATGGCGTTAATGCATCATGTGATTTCTTAAATCGTCATCTTCAATAAGTTCAGTGATGAGATCGAGTCTGATCCTGGGATTAGTTTGTGCTAGCAAATGATTCTTTTGGGCTAATGAGATTGGTAGAAGCTCAGCAAGACGGTTAGAGACCCAGCCACAATCGTCGACCTTATAGGGTTTTTTAAATGGAGCCTCACCTAAAAGATTTTCACTTTGAATAACTGAGATGATTTCATCAAGTAATTGAGCTACCTTCTGGTGCTCTTGGGCAATTGGAGTAAGGGGATCATTTTCTAAAGTTTCTACTTCACCCATCCAAAGTCCACTAGCTTCTTGTTTGGATGACAATAATTTGAAGCGCTGAGTGCCGAATGACTTGGTCATATAAAGAGCAGGCTGAATAGGGTCAAAGTCCTCAATTTGAGCCAGTGTGCCAATCTTGGAGAAGGATAGGGAAGGATCTTCATCGCTGGCATCGGGGTTTTTGATGATGCTCACAACGCCAAATTCTGTCTTTTCCCGCAAGCATTGCTTAATCATGTCGAGATAACGGGCTTCAAAAATCTTCAGGGCAATCACGCCGTCTGGAAAAAGAACGGTACCCAGTGGAAATAAGGGTATTTTGCGAAGAGCAGGGGTGGAATTGGTCATTAAATTAATGTAATGGATTTAGTCCAACTTTGCTGAAGGTAATTGAGGGCGTAATCCCCTCACTGTTTTACGTCTGTTCAGCGCCAAACTGCGTTTACGATTAAATTTAAGGCTTAATACTGGGAGATTAATATGATTCAAACACTGCGCATCAAGCTTGCTCGCTGGATTTTGGGTAAGCATTGTCCCTGCTATCAAATGGGTTATCACACCATGGTCGATTTTCAGCAGCGAAGTGCTGACCAGCTGGCCAAGGCTCAAGAGCGTAACAAGATTCAATAACTCCCAAATTATTCTTGGGTGATCTATATGAGTATGAAACGTTGGCAAATGCGAAGAAATTGCGCGCTGGCACCCAAGCAATTACTCCAGTTCTATATTGCTTTGGTCTGCCTATCCCTGATTGTGGCAATTGGTTTCTTTTTAGCCGGCGTATGGGTTATCCCAATTTTTACAACTTTAGAACTCACCGCGGTTACGCTTGGTTTTTTAATCTACTGCAGGCACGCCTTAGATTCTGAAACGATTGAAATTGACGGTAAACGTCTTATCGTTAAAAAATTTATCGGCTATAAAGAAACCGTTTATGAATTTAATACTCAGTGGGCAAAAATAGAGCCACCAAGTGAAGGCGCAAAAATATTTAATATCAGCCAATCTCACTTGCGGGTTGAGCTCGGTCAGTTTTTGAGGCAAGAACAGCAGATTGCTTTAATTGCACAAGTGCGCGCTCACCTAAAGTAGGAGGCAGAAAAGAAGGTAGATGCCTCGGAGAATCTCAACCATGGGATAAAAAGGGTTAATTAGTGCGCTGCAGCAGAAAACTGTAATCAGTCTCATACTAGTCACAATCTAACTCAAATACCAAACACACCATGGAAGTCACTCAAGCAGTCAAAGTAGCGCTGAACACTCTGGTTGATATTGCAAGCCATTCAAGCAATGGTCAATTAGTGCCTGTCCCTGAAATAGCGAAACGACTCAATATGTCAATTAGCCGTATTGAGTTATTACTGCGACCTCTACGAGAATCGGGGCTAGTCATTGGAATTAAAGGGCGTACTGGCGGGTACCAACTCTCGATGGATCCCCGGATCATTACGATCAAAGATATTGTTTTGGCGATGAACCGAATTAAGAAAAGAAAAGTAGAGGTTTCTGATATTGCAAAAGACCTCTATCAGTCTCTGGAGACCTACATGATGAATTGCATCTCTAATGTTACTTTGGCTTCTGCTATTAAAGATTACATTCCACGCTTTAGTGAAGTGCAAACTGCACCTGAAAGAAAGCCTTATTTTCCTGCTGAGTCTAAATTAAAGACTGAGCAAGAAAAAAAGCCTAAAGGAGAGATTCAAAAAGTAGTGAAGAGCTCATTTAAAAAGGTAGAAGACATTCCTCGCGGACCCAACTCTATTTTTAGCTTTGCTGACTATCTTAATAAAAACTCAGTAGCGAGCTAAAGTAATAAAGCCATTGGACGTGGATACAAAGCAGGACTCTTACCCTGATCTGGCTTTCATAGATATTGAAACTACTGGATCTCATTTTGAGCGCGATCGCATTACAGAGATCGGAATCAAAACCCTTGCTAGCAATCAAATTTACGTGTGGGAGCAATTAATTAACCCACAAACGTTTATTCCGCAAAATATTCAAAGACTTACTGGCATCTCTCCGCAGATGGTTGAGAATCAGCCAAGCTTTGATCAGATTGCAAGAGAATTAAAACAGGAGCTTGAGGGAAAAATCTTCGTTGCACATAATGCACGATTCGATTATGGGTTCATCAAGGCATCTTTTAAAAGAATTGGTATCGACTTTAAGCCTAAAGTTTTATGCACGGTGAAGCTCTCAAGATTGCTTTTTCCTGATCAGGCTCGCCACAATCTAGATACCATCATCAATGCCCATCAACTTCAGGTGAGTGCCCGTCATCGTGCGCTGGGTGATGCTGATTTACTGTTGCAGTTTTGGCGAGTGTGCGAATCCAAGTTTGGGAAAGAAAAGCTCAATGAGGCGATCAACCAACTGATAGGCAATCCTAGCCTGCCACCAAATATAGATAAGGTATTAATAGACTCCATTCCTGACGCTCCAGGCTGCTATATCTTTTATGGGGAAAATAAAGTTCCTTTATATATTGGCAAGAGTATCTCCTTGCGCAGTAGAGTGATGGGCCACTTTCAAGGAGCCTTAACGCAACGCAAAGAAATGAAGCTCTCTTTGCAAATCCGAGATATTGATTGGATCGAAACCAGTGGCGAGCTTGGTGCTCTCATGCTTGAATCTAGGCTGATTAAAGAGCGTATGCCTAGTATGAATATTAAGCTGCGTAGATCGAAAGATCTCTGTGGATGGAGCTTACTTGAAGATGAGTCTGGAGTGCTGATCCCAACGCTGGTGAATCACCGTCAACTAGCTCTGGGCTTACAAGATAATTTATATGGCTTGTTTTATAGCAAACGCGAGGCACATGCTTATTTGAAAGCGATAGCTAAAAAGCATCATCTATGTGAAGCATTGCTTGGGCTTGAGAAGAGAATTGAGGGTAAATCATGCTTTGGTTATCAGGTTAAGCAATGTGGCGGCGCCTGCTTAAACCTGACGCCGATTACTTTACATAACCTACAACTAAAGACAGTACTAGAACTCTTTAAGGTACAGGTATGGCCATATTCTGGACCTATTGCTATTAAAGAAGGTGATGAAATGATCGTGATTGATAAATGGTGCTATCTTGGTACTGCTATTAATCAAGATGAACTTTATGAGCTGGCGGAATCGGGTGAAGCAGAGTTTGACCTCGATATTTACAAGATAGTCAAAAAAGCTTTAGCAGGGCCCTATAAAAAACAGGTGCTTGAGATCTTAGTTCATTGAATAAAGCCCATATACTTTTGCTTACACGTCGAAAAATGCTTAGGTTGATAAAACTGGTATTTAAGGAAAGTGGTTGTCAAGAAAATTAACAACAGAAAATATGCTTAAAAAAGGGTACGCAGTTTTTATTACTCTGTTTATTTGCTTGACTGTTGGTCATGCACAAACAAATTCCAAAGACCCAATATCACCAGAAGGGATGAGGCTGATTCCAGGTGGTACCTTTTTTATGGGGTCTAATGATGGTCCTGAAGATGAAAAGCCTCAGCATACTGTTCTTATAAGGCCATTCTTTCTGGATATTCCCCCAGTTACTAACGCTGATTTTGCGAAGTTTCTAAATCAACGGGGTCTTCAAAATCAGCAGGGCGAGACTTTTTATGATCATCAAGATAGTGATGCCAGAATCCATTGGCATAACTTGGCATGGCAAGCCGACCCTACGTATGAAAGACATCCAGCGAATGAAGTGAGTTGGGTCGGTGCACGAGATTACTGTGCTTGGTTAAATAAGCGCTTGCCTACTGAAGCTGAATGGGAAAAAGCAGCGCGTGGTACTGATGGTCGTAAATATCCATGGGGTAACACGGCACCGCATCCTAAGCTGGCTCTTTTTGGAGCACCCTATAACGCATCAGCACCAGTTGACGCATTCCCAGATGGAGCAAGTCCATATGGAATTTTAGATATGGCAGGGAATCAATGGGAGTGGGTATCGAGCATCTATCAACCCTACCCTTATCGTGCCGACGATGGCAGAGAAAACCAAAATGCTGGGCCAGTCAGATCTACTCGCGGTGGCGGACATGATTCAAAGGTAGAGGAAATTAGCACTACCCATAGAGGTAGATTTTTATCTCGCAACCCAAAAGCAGGCCATCATAATATTGGTTTTCGTTGCGCAAAAGCTTACTAAGCAAACGCCTAAACACTGCTAGGCCCTTAATTGGTTTTACGCAGCAAAAGTCACATTGATTTATGGGAAGCCGCAAGTCCCTCAAGCGCGAGCCCATAACCTAGTAAGTTATGCATTTTCTGCTTTAGCTCTTGGGTAAGCAGGGTTCTTGCATATCTTCTCAGTAGAGGTGAGCGCTGCATTAGAAAATGGGCATGCTCATATGCGCGATCAAGTAATTTATCTGCTGGCAAGATTTCGCTAATCAGACCCACATCTTTTGCCTCTTGGGCATTCAGAGTTTGGCCTGTCAGGAGAAAATATCTTCCACGATTAGTGCCCATGAGGTGTGGAAAGACGATATGAACACCATCGCCTGGAACTAAGCCGCCAGCGAAGTGAGCAGAATCTTGAATAGTAGTATTTTCACTTGCGATGACGATGTCAGAAAGTAGAGGGATTTCTGAGTGGCGCAAGGCCGGGCCATTGATTGCGCCAATAATAGGAATTTCTATATTGAGAAGATTCATTAGCAGATGCTTTCCTTCCCAATAGATCTTGTCCCACTCCATCGCTGTGACTGGATGACTAACATGGTTGTGACCATTAGGTGGACAGGGAGGGCCACTAAAGGCATCGCCTGAACCAGTAAGAATCATGACCTCATTTTCTGGGTCGTGACCTATCTCATAAAACGCTTTTTCAAGCTCTCCATGCGGCAGAAGACTCCAATGAAGGGGGCCATCATTGGTATGTAATTTAACCTCAATAATTCCATCTTTACGCTTCATCTTGATGGTTTGATATTTATCTGCGTACTCACTTAACTTAGTCATTTTTTCTTTATGTCCTTTTATTTTGGTTAGGGCTTAATTCCAGTTGTTTTTATAATTTCACCCCAGCGTGCAGTATCTGCTTTCATTAAAGCGCCAAAATCTGCTCTTGAATCGCCGCCAGGTATTAAAGCTTGTGGGGTTAATACTTCACTAATAAAAGTATTATTTTTTAGTATTTCTGCTACGTCCTGGTAAATCTTGTTCAGTACCGGTGTTGGTGTGCCTGCAGTGGCAACCATTCCAAACCAGACGCTAACAGCAAATCCAGGAACTCCAGATTCTGACACTGTGACTAATTCTGGTCTAAACGGTAAGCGTTTCTCAGTAGCAGCAGCAAGTATTTTTACTTTCCCAGTTTTTTCATGTTGCTCAAATGCGCCCAGAGTCCCTACATATAAATCTACCTGACCGCCAATCATGTCAGTAATAATTTGTGCAGTTCCTTTATATGGCACATGAAGTAGCTTTGTTCCAGTTTGTCTTTGAAATTCTTCCATTGCCACATGCGGATAAGAACCATTACCAAGTGAGGCATATGGTGTCTCAGGGTGGGACTTTAAATAGGCCACCAGTTCTTTGATGTTGTTTGCGGGTATCTTATTAGAGACAACAATAATAGGGGCTTGCCGAGCGATAACGGTGATGGGGGCAAAGTCCTTTAAGGGGGTGTAATTCAGATTGGGATAAAAGTTGGGCAGGATGACGTAGGGGGCACTGTCTGAAATCATCAGCGTATAACCATCTGGGGGTGCTTTTGCTACGAATTCGGCGCCAATCATTCCAGAAGCACCGCCGCGGTTATCGACAAGCACAGGCTTATTCCATTTAGTGCTTAATTGATTTGCAATACTTCTAGCTAGAGTATCTGTTGCCCCACCTGGCGTATAAGGCACTACTATTTTTACAGGTTTATCTGGAAAGGTTTGAGCAATAGCATAGCTCAAGAAAAGTAAATGCCAAATAAAAAGCATCAGAATTTTTTTCATAACTTCCCTTGCATTCAGGTGAGATTTTCAGTGGAGCTAGCCAAGGAACTCGGGCTCAGGCAATCCCTGAATACCAGGATTCACTGCTAATACACATCCTGCTAGTGGTTGTTGAGCCAACTCTTTGTCTTGCATTCTACGACGTGCAGTAGTGATAAAGAGAGTATCTAAATTGGGGCCACCAAAACACAAACTTGAAACCCTTCTGGTTGGTAAATTAATCACGGTATCAATGCGGCCTCTTGGGTCGTAGCGAGTTACGCACCAGCCATCCATATTAGCGCTCCAAAAGCATCCATCTGCATCAACCGTTGATCCATCACAAATACCTCTTCCTAGGGGTACGTCTGCAAAATGACGTCTGTTATAGATGGCACCATCTGTAGAGTCATAATCAAAAACATCAATGCGGCAGCTAAATGAATCCGTAAAATACATTAGGCGATTATCTGGACTAAAGCTAATTCCATTGACGCAAGTGATGCCCTCCATAATGAGATTGGTTTTTAAGTCTGCATCAAGTCTCCAGAGTCTGCCGCGCGGCGTATAGGCACTTGCCTGAACTGTTCCAGTCCAAAATCGGCCATGACGATCCACTTTCCCATCGTTAAATCTATTACCTGGCCGATCAGAGTCAGGTTTGGCAATCTCACTGAGTTGTCCATTTTCAGGATTGAAAAAATATAATCCCGATCTCATACCAACCACCAGGCCACCTTTTTGTCTTAAGCCAATAGAGCCAATTTCTTCATGCAGTTGCCAACTTTGCTTTTGACCTGTACTTGGATCAAGACGATAGATGAACATTCCAATACCATCTACCCACCATAGAAGACCTTTATCTTTATCCCAGATAATTGACTCTCCGAGTACGTCATGGTTTGAATCGACTACATCAATAACGGAGCCAACCATATCAATAGGTCGCGTCATAGAATTTACTGTCATTTTTGTCTCCGCTTTATTGCTGTTATTTTTTTACTGTATATTAAAAACTTATTAAAAACAACTTTCAAGCAACAGCTTTGCTAATAGATTTGGGGTGACTAATGTTCTTCAAAATGAATCTGCAGAAATGTTTTATTTATGTCAGCCTATATCTTGTTGGGACAAGTTTGGCCTTTGCACAAGCAGATACTTTTCCCTCTAAGGGTATTCGTTTGATTGTGCCCTATCCTCCAGGTGGGGGTACCGATACTCTGATGCGCATCATTACTCCACCTCTCACGGAGATTTGGAAACAGTCCATCATTATTGAAAATCGACCTGGTGCATCTGGTGCTGTAGGTGCAGATGCTGTTATTCGTTCGCCTGCCGATGGTTATACATGGTTAATAGCAACGCCTGCTTTGCCCGATCAACTCGTTAATCAATTGGCACCAGTAAGTTTGCTTTCAGCATCTCCTTATGTATTAACCGTTAATCCAGCTTTAAAAGTGAACAATGTGCAGCAATTAATTGCTGCTGCAAAAGCTAATCCACAATTAATTCGCTTTGGTTCATCTGGATCAGGCTCTGTATCCCACTTATCTGGAGAATTATTTAAGTCAGTAGCTGGTGTAGAGATGCTGCATGTTCCTTACAAAGGCTCAGGTCCAGCCCTCTCTGATTTATTGGGGGGTCATATTAATGTTATGTTCTCGCCTGCTCAGACTGTTATGCCGCAAATTCAAGCTGGCAATCTAAAGGCTGTAGCCGTCACTAGCCCTAAAAGATCACAATCAGTCCCGGGATTGCCAACCATCTCTGAGTCTGGTTTGCCTGGATATAGTGCTGTTGGTTGGTTTGGTATTTTTGTTCCAGCAAAAACGCCAAATGCAATCGTTTCTAAGATAAGCGCTGATATCGATAGAGTTTTAAAAACGCCACAGGTACGTAAAGAAATGTTAGAGCGCGGTATAGAGCCATCAGGCGGCACTTCTGAAGAGTTTGCAGAGTTAATTAAATCTGATCAACAAAAATGGTCAAAGTTAATACAGGATAGAAATATTAAAATTGATTAGTATTTTCGATGATGGCTAATAACAATAGATTGCATTAGCCTCAAATCAATATGAAAAAAGAACGCCAACTATTGAATCAGTCACTAATAGTCTTTAGGTTGGTTTGCATTACATTACTAGTCCTTGGTAATGCTAATGCTACAGAGCAAATTAAATTAAATCCTTCTGGAGTTGATGCAGCGGCCTTGGGCGAGCCCAATGCATTTAGTGGTTGCCCTAATGCCTTACAAATCCGGGAATGTCGTGTAGGCACATGGTCAGGACAGTTTTGGTCTTCAAGAGTGGCAGAGGTGCCCCCATCTACCAAGCCATTACTTCTGCCATATATGAAGAATGCCCCTAATGTTTCATATCGTTGGAATTTTTCATCGAGATCAGTAGATGAATATTTAGCAGAGACTAAAGCTACTGGTCTAATTATCTTGAAAGATGGTCAGATTGTTCTTGAGCGATATCAATACGACCGCAAACCAGATATGCCCTTGAGATCTTTCTCTATGGCTAAAACAGTGATATCCATGCTCGTAGGCATTGCAAATCAAAAGGGCCTCATTAGTTCCTTGGATGATCATGCGTCTAAATATTGGCCAGGGATTAGTCAATCCGCTTATGGGCAAACCACTATCCGTAATTTATTGCGTATGGCTTCCGATATCCCCTTTAAAGAGCTCTATACGTGGGCACCTGGTGATGATAATTGGGAGTGGGGAAGGGTTTTGTATGCCACTAAAAATATTTCCAAGCCAGACGAAATAGTCGCTTATTTAAACTCTAAAACTGAACGTCAGTATGAGCAAGGAACGAAGTTCAATTACGCCTCTATTGAGACCGAAATACTTGGAAGGGTGTTAATTCGTGCTACTGGAAAGTCAATAGCTCAATTAACGCAAGAGTGGCTTTGGCAGCCCATGGGTGCAGAATTCAAAGCTTATTGGCTCTTATCTACAACTGATTCGGTAGAAGCGGGTGCAGGAGGATTTAATGCCGCATTAAGAGATTACGCTCGCCTTGGAAATTTATTGGCAAATGATGGCAGAAGGGATGATCAAGAAGTAATACCACTAAATTACTTAAAAGAGGCTACCGATTTAAATATGCAGCCCAATGCATTCAAGCCAAGGTCTGCTACTAATTACTATGGCTATGGATATCAAACTTGGTTATTTCCGATGAAAAAGCGCACATTTGCTTTTCAAGGAATTCATGGGCAATTTATCTTTGTTCAGCCTGAATCAAAAATAGTGATGGTACAAACATCCGTATTTGATAATCCTAGCGGTAGATTTGACCCTTTTCCGTATAAGAAAATTAATGCCCTTTGGCTGGGTGTTTTAGATTCCCTGGGCGGGGATAGTTCGGAGTTTTATATTTCCCCATAGTATTCGATAAGCTCTATTTAAGGGCGCCATTCGATTTGATACATTTTTTGTTATAGTAATTTTTTCAAGATTATTAAGAAGGTAAAAATGATGACAAAAAAGATCCTACTCATTTCCATAATGATGTTTTCAAGCCTTGCCTATGCCCAATCAGTCCCTAATTTGATAGGAACCTGGGATGCAGTATCTGCTGTGAGCGCATCCAGTGGAACAGAGGAAAAGCAGGCACGTTTAGTGTTATCGAATAAAAAAGACTCCGCCATATTAAAGCTGGTTATTTCTACTCAAGAGGGTGCAGCCTTTCAGGGTGAAACTTCCTGGCGTGATGGTTTAAAAAATATCGTAGTAGGTGTATTTCATAAAGATGGAAAAACACTTACTTTTTCAAGCGATGTAGGTGTTGGCACTGGTTATGTAGTCAATGATGAGATGGAGTTTTGTAGCGCCAGTGTATTAACAACTAAAAACAGGGCAAGCTGCACTCAACTTAAAAAAGTTAAATAAATTAGCCTTTCTGATGGTAAGCCCCACGAGGCTTTCTATACAATTTGCCATTCAATAAAAGGCCTTCCCGCGAGAATCACGCTATGAATGATCGGGCTATACTCATTCATAATGCCTTTAAATAAGGGCGAAGTATCTGAGAATTATTGGCAAAACAAATAATAAAAACATCGGGTAGGAGACAGGAAATGCTGAGAATCAAGAAACACCTTGCATTGCTAGTATTGGGCGGATTATTTTTATCTTCAAATCATCTTTTGGCTCAGCCTACTAAATTGAACCAAGAGCAAGTCGTGAAATTTGCTCAACAGAGCTTTCCTGAGTACTTACAATTACTGACTATTCCTAGTGATGCTGCTGTACCAGCGGACATTCAGAAAACAGCAGAATTTATTGCTACCGCATTTCAGAAGAGAGGGTTTTCGACCAAGTTACTTGAGAATCAAGGCAAGCCCATGGTGTATGCGGAGTTTAAGAAACCAGTACCAGGCGCTAAAACAATCTTGTTCTATATGCATATGGATAGTCAGCCTGTTGTCCCATCAGAGTGGGCTCAAGCAGATCCCTGGAAGCCCGTTATTAAAAGTAAGAACGCTTCAGGAAAATGGGTAGAAGTTCCTCAAGATCGAATCTTTGCTCAGAGTCTAGATCCGGAGCTCAGATTTTTTGGTCGCTCCACCTCTGATGATAAGGGTCCTATCATGATGTTTATGGCTGCCTTTGATGCGATGAACGCACTAGGAATTCAGCCAGGAATTAACGTCAAAGTGATTATTGATAGTGAAGAAGAGAAGGGCTCTCCTTCAATTCGTACGGTCGTTAATGCTAACCAACAATTATTAAAAAGTGATGGCATCGTTATCTTTGATGGACCAGTGCATGCAAGCAATCGACCTACCTTGATTTTTGGAAATCGCGGTAATACGCGCACTACCCTTACGGTATATGGACCAAAAGCACCATTGCATAGCGGGCATTACGGTAATTATGTGCCTAATCCAGCGATGCGCTTAGCGCAACTACTGAGTTCAATGAAAGATGAAAACGGCAAAGTGTTGGTTGCTGGTTATTACAACAATATTTCTCTTTCCCCTGAGGAGAAAGCAATCCTCTTAGAAACTGGCGATGATGAGGCAGCCATCAGAGCGCGCGTAGGTATTGCAAAAGCGGAAACAGTAGGAGCAAACTATCAAGAAGCCTTGCAATACCCTTCACTCAATATTCGAGGGATGGCTGCTGCCTCTATTGGTGCGAAGGCTTCGAATGTGATTCCCTACCTGGCTACTGCTGAGCTAGATTTACGTACAACCCCAGAAACTCCGCCTGCATTTTTATTTGGCAAAGTGACTGAGCATATTCAAAAACAAGGCTATCACTTAATTGCCGGTGAGCCAACCGATGAAGAGCGCGCTAAATACGATAAGTTAGCTACTTATAAGATGGGTACAGGAGGTAAGGCTGTTCGCACCCCAATGAATGATCCGCTGGGATTATGGGCTTTTACCGCTATGAAGAATTCTCCACAAAATGCTGGCAAGACACCTGTTCGTATTCGCATGATGGGTGGAAGTGTACCCACGGATAGCTTAGTAGAGGGGCTAGCTGTTCCGTTTGTGATCATGCCTTTAGTCAATGGTGACAATAACCAGCATAGTTTTGATGAAAATTTACGTATGGGCAACTATTTAGATGGTATTCAGACTGTGGTGGAGTTGGTTAAGGCTCCTTAGATATTGATATCAAACACCCCCAAGCTTTGAAACTAGTAGGGCGTTCAATGATTAGGGTTAAAGTTTATGATGTACTTGCAAATAAGAATATTTAATTGAGCTGAGTGAGTAATGATGGAATCAACAACTAAACCTCTTCGTGTAGCCATTGCTGGATTGGGGGCCATTGGAAAATCACTGGCAACGCGTTTAGCTGATGGAGTTGTTCCTGGTGTGATACTTACAGCAGTTTCTGCTAAAAATCATGACAAGGCAAAGGACTTTGTAAAAACCTTAGCCTACCCAGTGAAGGTGTTGGCAATTTCAGAGTTAGAGCCCGAGGCGGATGTCATAGTTGAATGTGCTCCAGCAGAATTACTTGGCGATATCATTGCCCCCTTTTTACGTGCCAAGAAAAAAGCCATCGTCTTATCCGTAGGCGCCATTCTATTTAAACCAGAATTAATTGAGCTAGCAAAAACTACAGGCGGAACCATCATGGTGCCAACTGGGGCCTTAATTGGTTTGGATGCCATGATTGCCGCTGCTGAAGGAGAAATATTTTCAGTCAAAATGGTAACGAATAAGCCGCCTTTAGGATTAAAAGGTGCCCCGCATTTAATTGAGAACAATATTTCAGTAGATGGACTGACTAAGCCATTAAAAGTATTTTCAGGTAATGCAAGGGAGGCTGCCAAAGGCTTTCCTGCTAATCTTAATGTGGTGGTGGCGCTGGCATTGGCAGGCGTTGGTCCCGAGAAGACGCATTTGGAAATTTGGGCAGACCCTACTGTAGTAAGAAATACGCATACGATTATTGTTGATTCTGATTCTGCAAAGTTTTCTATGAAAATGGAAAACATCCCATCAGAAAATCCGAAAACTGGACGTATCGTGGCACAAAGTGTGGTCGCCATGTTACGAAAGATGTTGGCGACATTCCAAGTCGGGACTTAGAAGCTAAGGAATAGAGATGACTTTTACGACAGCAAAAAAAGAGGAGTTACGTCTTCGCTATCTTGAGGTCGACACCTCCAATGTTGCAGACGTGCTCGATAACATGAATCTTCTGCAGCAAGGCCTTTCATCTGAATTTGCACCTTATCCTGACACTACCAAAAGAATGGCTGGGTGGGCTTATACGATTCGCGGGCAAATGACTCCTTATCCACAAGGCGGAGATGCCGATAAAATGACTGCTTGCCAAGGAATCTCATCAGGGGAGATTAGTGTTTGGAGTGGTGATGGCAATGGAATTTGTTATTTTGGAGAATTAATTGCCCTTGGTATGAAAGAGCGTGGCTCGGTTGGGGCATTGCTTGATGGAGGTATTCGTGATGTGAGGTGGATTGGGGAGCACCAGTTTCCGGTATTTGCCTGCTACCGTACCCCAGTTCAATCTATTGGTCGCTGGAAGGTAACCGCCTCTCAGGTGCCTGTATATATGCGCGGGCATGATGGTGGTAATGTGATTGTTAGGCCCGGAGACTTTATTTTGTGCGATGACGACGGCGCGATTGTGATTCCAGTGGAGCATGTAGAGACTGTGCTGATTGAATCCGAACGATTAACAGCCATTGAAAAAAATATTCGTATTGATATTGCAAATGGATTAAGTCTTGCAGATGCTCTCAAAAAGTATGGCCACGTTTAAAGATTTTTTTACTGAATTTTTTCAGAACTTTCATCTCACCATGATTCAATAGGAGTACTTATGCCAACAATGAAGAGAGTCATGATTCGTAGTATTGCTGCTTTCATTTGGGTAATTTCTTTCGGAGCATTAGCACAGCCAAATTGGCCTAATGGGCAAACTGTTAGAGTTATCGTGCCTTTTCCTGGAGGAGCCAGTACCTTGGACTCTGTGGTGAGAACGGTCACTCCAGATATCTCGAAGTTTTTGGGTTCACCAGTGATTGTGGATAACAAACCAGGCGCAGGTACAGTAATTGGTGTAGATGCGACTGCTAAAGCGACCGATAATCTGACTGTTGGAGGCGTGGCTAATAGCTTTACTGTGAATCAATCACTCATTAAAACCTTACCCTACAACACTACAAAAGATTTACAGCCGGTCGTTTTGATAGCACGTACAGCAAATGTGTTGGCTGTGAAATCTAGCTTACCTGTAAATAATCTGAAAGAGTTGATTGATTACGCCAAGAAAAATCCAGGAAAACTGTCTTACGCTTCATTTGGTAATGGCACAACAGCCCATTTTGCTGGCGAGATGCTCAAATCTATGGCCGGAATTTATGTAGTACATATTCCTTATCGTGGGCAAGGTCCTGCCTTAACAGATTTGATTGCAGGTAATGTTGATTTAATGTTTGGTAATTTACCAGATTTCTTGCCCTATATAAAGTCTGGAAAAATTAAAGCAATTGGAACAACCTATCTCACTCGAGCACCACTTGCTCCTGAAATTCCAACCATTGCTGAGCAGGGATTCCCCGCTTTTGAAACAGACTCCTGGTACGGCATAGTTGCCCCAACGAGTATGAGTAAAGACGCTGTCGATAAAATGAATCAAGCCATTAATAAGGCTTTACAGGACCCGGCTGTGAAAAAGAACTTTGGCGATCGTGGTATTGAAATTATTGGTGGTAGTCCTGCAAAGTTCCAAGAGCATATCCAATCGGAAATTCTTAAATATGAGCGCATAGTGAAGTCTGCAAATATGCAAGCTGATTAATAAGGCAATATATGTATCCTATGGCAGTCTTTAAAGAGGGCGGATATCGCTATCTTCCCAGTGTCTTTCAATATTCTGCTGGGGTTGCTGCTGAGCCAGGCTTTCAATTGGTACAAGCTCGGTTTAAATCAGTGCTTCCTATTCAAGAGGCATTTATTTATATCGAACAGCACTTGAATAAAATAGGCCGTCCACTCAATGCATTTGCGCATTGCGAGCTCAGATCGCCAAAACAGTTTGATGACCAAGGATTTATTGCCTTTAATCGAAAGTATGTGACTACTCTTGAGAAGTGGGGGATTTATCAAGCCCAAACTCAAGAAGGCTCATTTATCAACCCAGTAGCTAGAACCAATGTTTGTCCTGAATATTTTGGGCCAACTGAGGTTGGAATGTATTCATTTGCTTATACTGTTCCCGCGGGTCCAGATGCCTCTGCAAGTTTTATTTTAGCTGGTGGTGGTGATGCTAAATCAGGACCTGAGCCATATCGTGAGCGGATTGTAGCTTACGGCGATACCTCTAATGCAGGTTTAAAAATAAAGATGGAATTTGTTGTCAATGAAATGCATCAGCGTCTAGAAAGTCTTGGGTTTCATTGGAGTGATGTCATTAGTGCTCAGGCCTATTCAGTTCATAACATTGGAGGCTTGGTTGAGGAGGTGTTTGCTAAGTCAGGTCGAATGCATTGCGGTATAAATTGGTACTTTGCAAGACCGCCAGTCTCTGGTCTTGAATTTGAAATGGATCTTCGGGGCTCTGTGAATCAAATTTTTGTATGAAGCTCAATAGAAGGAATCAAAATTACCCCTTATTACTCCTTAGCTGACATAGGCCATTAATTAGGTTATCGTATTTAATTCATCTGTAAGGGAGGACTTATGAGACTCATCAAGATAGTTGCAAGCTTCATTCTTTTAGCCCCCATAGTCGGATATGCACAACAGCAATCTACTGTGGATTCAAAAAAGGCAATAGCCAAATATAAGTCTATAGATAAGAATAGTGACGGAATGGTCACCAAAGCGGAAGCCGAGGCTGAGGGAATGTCAGCCCCCACCTTTAATAAATTAGATGCTAATAAGGACGGCACTATTTCTCAAAGTGAATTTATCGCTGGCTTGGCTGCTGGCTATTACACTGGTGGTGGCAAATGGGAATAACTCAAGAAAAAGGATTAGAAATGAGCACTCAATTTTTTCATCAAATAAAAGTAGCAAGTTTTGTTTTGTTATTGAATTTAATTACCCCGGGCTTGGTATCTGCACAACAAAATTCCGCCGCTCAAACAGAAGGTGAAAAACTTACTCAAGTATTCTGGGAGCAACAGAAAAATGTTGACTTAGCTGGTTTTGAAAAAACAATAGCACCAAGCTTTCAGCAGGCCCTGACAACCGGCATACAAAACCGTATTCAGTGGATTGAACTCATATCAAAAGCAAAGATTAGTAGCTTTAAGTTGAGTGATATCAAAGTGACTCAATCAGAAAATACTTACACTATTTCCTATAAGGTAAGTACTGGATCAGAAACTATTGACGGTAAAAAGATGTCTACGCAAGCACACTATCGCTTGGATGTTTGGCAAAAGAATGCTAAGGGTTGGCAAGTAATCTCTCATGCCAACTTAAATCCAGTTCCTTAATTTGCTTATCTTTTACTAGTTTGACTCATACCGAATAGCGGCGCTTATGCCATATTTTATTCAATGAAAACATTTGATTACTTAGGCCTAGTTCTAAAACATGAACTTATTGCCATCAAGGAATCTCTAGTTGAGCTCCGCATATCCGCCATCGTAATTTTGCTATTGGTTGGCGGAATCATTATTTACCTTAAGCCATTCCCTTTTAGCGGTATTACGATTGCTACCTCTTATCAGGGTGGAGATTGGTACCAATTTGGTGAGGCCGCTATTGTTCCCCTAAAAGAGCGTGGTATTCATGTAGATGTAGTCACTACCAACGGGACAATAGAAAACGTCGAAGCTTTAACTGATCCTAAAGGTAATGTAAATGCTGGATTTGTATATGCTGCAGCACTTTCTGAGAGTCAGCATAAGGAACTTTATTCTCTAGGCAGTGTGAGTTATGACCCAGTATGGATCTTTTATCGAAATGGGCTAGCTAGCAAAATTACCAGCATACAAGATTTAGCTAAATTTAGAGTGGCCCTCGCTCCGAAAAAAAGTGGATCTTATATCTTGGCCAAAAAATTGTTTGAAGTCAATGGAATTAATATTGAAGCTAATCCGAATTTTGTGTCTAGCTCATGGGAAGACTCGAGAGCAAATTTTTTATCGGGTAAGGCAGATGTCTATATTTTTATAGCAACTATGCTAGACCCACTGGTGGAGGAATTAATACAATCCCGGGATATGACTCTGTTTAGCATGCCTAATGCCCTTGCTTATCAGAAAAAATTTAATTATCTAGATGCAGTCACCATTCCTGCTGGTTCAATTGACATTGAAAAAAAATTACCAGCACAAGATATTTCTTTAATCGCTACGACAACTACTCTAGCGGTTCGTAAGGATCTACATCCTGCGCTACAGTTGGCTTTGTTAATGTCGAGCAAGCAGATCATACAAGATTCATCACGATTATTTTTCTCTAAACGCAATGAATTCCCTGCCTATGTTGATCCATCTATTCCCATTAGTCCTATGGCAAGGAATTACTACAACTACGGCCCCCCAAAAGGTACGGAATATTTACCTTATTGGTTGGTAGTATTTATTGATCGATTTTGGTTTGTGGTCTTGGCAGCATTTGCCATTATTTATCCTTTATCTAAACTTAATTTTCATTTACGACGGTTTCGCTTCATCATTCGCGAGCGTACGCACTATGCAATGCTCTTGAAGATGGAGCAAGAAATAACAGGTAAGCAACTATCGAGTGAAGAAAAAGAAAAACTTCTGAAAAAATTAGACACAATCAACAAGCAAGCCATTCTGCATTTTGTTCCCGTTGGTGAAGAGCCTGACTACTTTTTATTTGTGAATGCACTGCAATTGCTGCGAAATAAGATCGAAAGAGCTTAATCGCCTTTTTTGAATGCCTTTGTGCCAGTTTCAAGTGAAAAAATTACTGTATTCCACTATTTATAGATAAGTTATGAAACTCCCTAAAAAGTATTCCAACCTCATATATGCATTACTGATGTCCATCATCATGGGATTGATGATGGCTGCAGTTTTAACAGCTATCCTTACCGGTATGAGTGGCGATTATGTGACGCGTTGGCTAAAGGCATTTATTCAAGTATGGCCTGTAGCATTTCCTATTCTGTTGATTTTGGCACCCTTAGTACGAAAAATGACTGATAGCCTAACTGAGTCTTAACAGGAGAAAAGCGTGATAAGACACATTCGTTTTAGCGTTCTAGTCTTAGGGATTATTTTTTCTTTAGCTATTAATCCTTCTTGGGCTGCAGAACCGAAGCCAGTTAGCAGTAACAAATCTCTGAAAATGGGTCTTTATACGGGTAGTCCAACTTCTCTAATTTATGTTGATAGCGTACCTCGTGGAATAGGTTACGAGCTAGGGAAGAGTTTTGCGCAAGAGAAAAATTTAGAGTACGTCCCTGTCATCTTCCCTAAAAATGCTGATGTTCTTGCTGCAGTTAAAGACGGTAATGTGGATTTAGTTTTTACTAATGCTACGCCTGATAGGATGAAATTTATACAATTCTCAAAAACTGTCATCAGAATTGAAAAAGGCTATTTGATTAGCCCGCTTAGCAAGATTAAGGGACTATCAGAGGTAAATCAGAATGGAGTCAAAATAGGCTACAGCGTGGGTAGCAGCTCCCAGAAAGAGCTTCCTGAATTAATACCAAAGGCGACCTTAGTGGAAACCAGATCTACTAAAGAGGCCATTGAGCTCTTAAAGACTGGCGCTCTTGATGGGTTTTCAACAAATAAAGCTATCCTCTTTGAATTGGCCGGAAATATAGATGGCTCTCGGGTTTTGCCAGAAGTGATTGGCTATGAAAATATTGCTTTAGGAGTGCCATTAGATCAAGGGGCGAGAGTGAGTCAATTAAATGAATTTCTAGAGCAAATCATGAGATCTGGCAAGTTAATCGAAATTATCCAACGCTCTGGTACCCGCGGTATTGTTGTTAACTAATGAGGAGTGATGATGCGTTTGCTTAGAAAATATTTCTTAATGGCGGCAATGATATTGATGAGCACAGGAGCACTTGCACAAAGCTTTCCATCAAAGCCGATTAAGATTTACGTTGGCTATGCTCCTGGAGGCGCAGTAGATCTAGTCGCTAGAACTCTGGGCCAAAGCATGACTGACTTTCTTGGGCAGTCCATAGTTGTTGAGAACAAACCCGGGGCTGGAACTAATATTGCCACTAAGCTGACTATTGATAGCCCACCCGATGGATATACATTAATGCTAGCTGCCAATGCATTAGCAGCAAATATGGCTTTGTATAAACCACAGCCCTACAACGCTGAAACTGATGTAGCTCCAATTGCATTGGTGGGTCGGGTGCCAGTAGTACTTGTCACCACTCCAGATGGCAAGTACAAGACTTTGAAAGATCTCATCCTTGCTGCAAAAGCGCGTCCAGATGAAATTACTTTTGGCTCGCCTGGCAATGGAGCTACTCCGCATATGGCAGTGAAATTTTTTGAGCAAGCCGCCGGAATTTCATTAAAGCATATTCCTTATAAAGGAGGCTCGCCGGCAATTACTGATCTCATTGGAGGTCAATTAGATCTTGTGGCAGTAAATATGCTTGAGGCGGCTCCACAAGTAAAGAGCGGTAACTTAAGGATTATTGCTGTGATGAGTGCTAAACGTTCTCCACTCTTTCCTGAGGTGCCCACCATTGCTGAAAGCGGTTTTCCGAAGTTTGAGGCTTTCGTTTGGTATGGCTTGATTGCCCCCGCAAAAACACCAACAGCTGTCCTTGATAAATTGCATAGTACTGTTGAAAAGTCATTGGCAACCAAATCCATGCAAGAGCGTCTTACTTCTGTTGGTGGCGAAGTAACTCCGGGTACGCGACAGCAGTTCGCTGATTACATTAAATCAGAATATAAGCGCTACGATAAATTGGTACGAGATGCCAATATTCAACCTGATTAGTGTAGGACACCGTTAATGATTATTGATTGTCATGGCCACTACACCACAGCGCCAAAAGCATTAGAGGAGTGGCGTAATAAACAAATAGCGAATGTAGCCAATCCTGAGTTAGGTCCAAAAATATCAGAGCTTAAGATAAGTGATGATGAATTGCGTGAATCAATTGAAATTAATCAATTGGCAAAGATGAAAGAGCGGGGAAATGATTTAACTATTTTTTCTCCACGGGCTAGTTTTATGGCTCATCATATTGGGGAT
This sequence comes from Polynucleobacter sp. AP-Melu-500A-A1, assembly GCF_018882125.1. Classification (GTDB taxonomy): domain Bacteria; phylum Pseudomonadota; class Gammaproteobacteria; order Burkholderiales; family Burkholderiaceae; genus Polynucleobacter. The sequence continues at coordinate 548,261 of NZ_JACVOZ010000003.1, read as the reverse complement.
TTCAAGACATCCACCACTTGGGCAGCTATCTGTAACGAGCTTTGTTTTCGAGTATCTCAATTGTTTCCAAACAATTTTGTTGGGGCTGCGATGCTACCCCAATCCCCTGGAGTTGACCCCAAGACATGCATTCCTGAGTTGGAAAAATGCATCAAGGAATACGACTTTGTAGGTATTAATTTAAATCCCGATCCATCTGGAGGCCACTGGCGTGCGCCACCGCTATCTAATGAGTATTGGTACCCCATCTACGAGAAGATGGTGGAATACGATATCCCAGCTACGATCCATGTCAGCACAAGCTGTAATGATTGCTTTCATACGACTGGGGCCCATTATCTGAATGCTGATACGACAGCATTTATGCAGTGTTTAAACTCAGATCTTTTTAAAGATTTTCCGACTCTGAAATTCTTAATACCTCATGGGGGTGGTGCAGTTCCTTATCACTGGGGTCGTTTCAGAGGTTTAGCACAAGCACTTAAAAAGCCCTTGCTAAGTGAGCATCTCCTTAATAATATTTATTTCGATACTTGTGTCTATCATCAAGCAGGCATTGATTTATTAACTAAAGTCATTCCTGTAAAAAATATTTTGTTTGGCTCAGAAATGATTGGTGCTGTACGCGGTATCGACCCAGAAACAGGTTTTTATTATGATGATACCAAGCGCTATATAGAAAATTCAGCGCATTTATCAGAGACTGACCGTAAGCAGATTTATGAGGGAAATGCAAGAAAGCTATTTTCTCGACTGGACCAAAAGCTCAAAGCTAAAGGACTATGAAGAATCACTCTAAAAGTAGGCATCCCCACATGAAATAAAAATACCAACCCGAAGGTTGGTATTTTTATTAGTAAGAATGCAATGAGTTCTGAGTAGTCTATTTCAATGAATCTAAAAATTGACAAACTAGTGGGGCGCATATATCAGGATCAGATGCAGCAGCATGGTAACAATCTTTTTTCATAATAAAAAACTGAGCTTGTGGCAGTTTTTGTTTAATTTCCTCTGGCGTCATCTGGCCTGCAGCTTGGTTGGTTTTCTCCGAGTATTCCGTCATGATGATAAATACAGGGCACTTAATCTTCTCTAGCTCAAGATAAGGCTTCGTTGTAACAACCCATTTTAAATAAGCCTTGGCGGTTGACATTGACGTAGCACCCATCATGTCGGACCACCAATCCAGAATATCTTGAGGGGTGTCATATCCGAGTCTTGCTGGCATTGTTTTAGCAGCCCATGCGCGGATTCCATGCTCTTCCATAAATGGAAGCCAGTCAGAGCTTCCAGGAGTAAGCATAGAAGGACAGGTGAGCGCTAATGATTTGACTAACTCTGGTTTAGTAGCAGCTAAGCGCATAGTACTAATAGCGCCGCTCTTTCCAGAGATGATATGGACTGGTCCGCCTGCGATCTGATTGATGAGTTTTGCCATGTCATCGACAAATAAATCAGTGCTTAAAGGAAAATCAGCAGAGACCTCACCAGTTTTACCAAATCCGCGAATATCAAATAGTACGAGTCGATACTTTCTTGCTAAGTGAGGAATCCATGCTCTCCAAGCCGTTGTATTCTCTGTAAAGCCATGAACAAAAAATATGGTGTCTACTTTTTTCCAGGGATCAGTAAAGTCATAAATTTCATAATAGGTATTGAGATTTTGATCAAGCTGTATATGAGGCATAAAAATCCTTGGTATTTATTTGGTGAATGAGCTTAGGATGGGTTAACGCCAGCCGCTCTTAATGCGTTACTAGTGTTTAACATATCTTGTTCAAGCGATTCTTGAAGAGCCTCAGGTGTTCCTCCTAAGGGCTTCACGCCTTGATCCAAAAATTTCTTTTGAAGTGCAGGGTCCCGAAGCGCTTGATTAATTGCAGTATTCAATTTTCGAATGACATCTTTGGATGTTCCGGCTGGAGCAAAGATGGCATTCCAACCGCTTGCGCTAAATCCTGAGAACCCAGATTCAGAAACAGTAGGAATAGTTGGTAGAACAGATAATCTTTCCAGATCTGCAATAGCCAGGGGCTTTACCTTACCAGTCTTAATAAACTGCATCGATGAAATCGGAGATACAAAGGCAGCTTGTATATCCCCACTGATAAGTGCAGTCATGACCTCGGGATCGCCTTTGTAGGTAATGTGAGTGAGCTTAATACCTGCTTTATCCTCAAAAAGTAACATTGAAAGGTTGCCCATGCTTCCAAGACCTACGGAACCATAATTTAAGTCACCTGGTTTTGATTTAGCTATCTGCACGAACTCTTGTAGGGATTTAGCTTTACTTTCTTGATTTACTAAAAGTATTTGGGATACAGTCCCGACCTTAGCGATCGCTGCAAAATCCTTGGTCGTGTTGTAGGGCATATCTTTTTTAAGGCTTGGATTAATGACATGTGCTGGAAAAGACATCAAGATTGTGTAACCATCTGGTTTGGCACGTGCTACCAGTCCTGTTCCAATAATGCCGCTAGCACCAGGTTTATTGTCAATAATTACCGGTTGACGAAGAATGACGCTAAGCTGCTCACCTAATATTCTTGCCAAGTTATCCGTTATTCCGCCTGCTCCAGCGGGTACTACCATAGTGATTCGTTGATTGGGATAGGCACTAGCAACATCTTGTGCAAAAACATTGCTGCACAAGCTGATTAAAGCAAAGAATAGGACCCTTATCATTACTGCCTCCTTGTATTTTTCTGGCTCTACTATATGCCACTCGCAATGAGAGCTCTCAAAATTGTCAGGGTTAGTTAAAAGATTGGATGCAGGACTGAGTATGCAGCAAACCATTGAGTCAAAAGTTCTAGTCCCGGTGGATCCGCTAATAAAATCAATAACTTAAGAGAAGATCTCTAGATTGGTCTCAATTTGGCGCTCACGATCTAGCGTCATCAGTATTTATTTTATGGGAGAGCTTTTAAGTGCGTAAAGCTTAGGTAATAATGGTACGCAAATTTATAAAACCATATAAACCATTTAAAGGAATTTCAGTGAAAGCTATATCATCATTTTTGGCATTGCTTTGCCTATCTTTTTCTCTTCATGCTCAACCTGCTTTTAATGCGCAAGCCGAAGGAGAGCGTCTGGAAAGGCTGTGGTGGGATCAGCAAAAGAGTCAAGATATTGCTGGTTTAACCAAACTGATGTCTCCTGCCTTTCAGTCAGTCAATACCAAAGGAGCTCAAGATCTCGCATTTAATATGGCCATCATCAAGGCCGAGAAGTTGGGGAGCTATGAGCTATCAAATATTAAGGTTACCCAATCTCAAGATAATTTAATCGTTACTTATCAGATTAAGGTACCAGAGAACTATCTTGGTAAACAAATGTCACCAAAATTGCACTATCGTTTGGATGTTTGGACAAAATCTCCAACTGGCTGGCAAATTATTGCGCATGCTAATCTCAATCCGGTTTAAAAATCTCTGATCTTTGATTACGAAAATTGCATCATTCTAGATCCCCGTGATCGAATGGTGGCTGAATTACACTATCCTCTTCCCCAAATATTGAAAGCATAAGCCTCTATGAGTACAGCTTGGTCTCCAAGCTAACGAAGAAAAAGGTGCAGCACACTCTTGCTGCACCTTTTTCTTTCTCCTTTTAGAAAAAGTCGTTGTATTACACAGCATTGGCGTTGCGATGGATAATAGGCCCTACATCCATTTTTCTGCATTATTTTTGGAATTATCTCCATGGAAATTAAGGTTAACTTTCTCGATAAGCTACGACTTGAAGCCAAGTTTGATGACTTCACGGTCATTGCTGATCAACCTATTCGGTATAAGGGCGATGGGTCAGCCCCTGGCCCTTTTGATTACTTTCTTGCTTCCTCAGCTTTATGCGCCGCATATTTTGTGAAGTTGTATTGCGAGACTCGTAATATCTCTACTGAAAATATTCGGCTCTCACACAACAATATTGTAGATCCTGAAAATCGTTATCAACAGATTTTTAAAATTCAAGTGGAATTACCAGAAGATATCTCTGCCATTGATCGTCAGGGTATTTTGCGTTCTATTGAGCGCTGCACGGTTAAAAAAGTCGTCCAAGCAGGACCAGAGTTTGTGATTGAGATGGTAGAGAACCTCGATGCTGACGCCCAGGCCTTATTGACTCTAAAGCCTGCTGCAGATGTCAGCACTTATATTTTAGGTAAAGACTTACCGCTGGAAGAAACAATTGCCAATATGTCTGCTTTATTAGCTAGCCTTGGTATCAAAATAGAAATTGCCTCGTGGCGCAATCTCATTCCCAATGTTTGGTCCTTGCACATACGAGATGCGCATTCGCCGATGTGCTTTACGAATGGCAAAGGGTCTACCAAAGAAAGCGCCTTAGCATCAGCATTAGGTGAGTATATTGAGCGACTCAGTAATAACCATTTTTATGCAGGTGCATTCTGGGGCGAAGACATCGCCAATGCATCATTTGTACATTACCCCAGTGAGCGCTGGTTCAAGTCAGACCCTAAAGATGCACTGCCATCTGAAATCCTAGATGAATACTGTCTCAAAATTTACAACCCTGATGGTGAGTTACGTGGCTCACATTTGGTAGATACCAATTCTGGTAATGTGCAGCGGGGTATCTGTTCCTTGCCTTATGTGCGCCACTCAGATGGGAAGACAATCTACTTTCCAATAAATCTGATTGAAAATCTCTTTGTCAGTAACGGTATGAGTGCCGGCAATACCTTAGCTGAGGCGCAGGTGCAATGCTTATCTGAGATTTTTGAGCGCGCAGTGAAGCGAGAAATTTTGGAAGGTGAAATTGCTTTGCCGGACGTCCCTTCGGAAGTGCTCTCGAAATATCCTGGAATTCTGGCTGGGATACAGGGCTTAGAAGAGCAGGGCTTTCCAGTGCTCGTAAAGGATGCCTCGCTGGGCGGTATCTATCCTGTGATGTGCGTCACTTTGATGAATCCACGAACTGGTGGCGTATTTGCTTCTTTTGGAGCGCACCCAACTCTAGAGGTGGCACTAGAACGGAGTTTGACTGAATTGCTACAGGGCCGTAGTTTGGAAGGCTTGAACGATTTACCGCCACCAACTTTTGCAAGTGAAGCTGTCACTGAGCCAAATAACTTTGTAGAGCACTTCATTGATTCCAGTGGCATTGTCTCATGGCGCTTTTTCAGCGCAAAATCCGATTATCAATTTGTTGAGTGGGATTTCTCAAGTCGAGGTGAAGACTCCAATGCGCAAGAAGCTAAAACGTTCTTTGGTATTTTAGAGTCTATGGGCAAAGAATCCTACCTTGCCGTATATGACCAACTAGGCGCAATTGCTTGTCGAATCTTGGTCCCTGGCTATTCTGAGGTCTATCCAATCGAGGATTTGATCTGGGATAACACCAATAAAGCACTTTTATTCCGCGCCGATATTCTCAATCTTTCTAGCTTAGATGAATCTAGTCTTGAGGCTCTGCTTGAGCGTTTGGAAAGTAACGAGCTTGATGATTACGGCGATATCGCTACTTTGATTGGTATTGAGTTTGATGAGAATACAACTTGGGGCCAGCTTACCGTTCTAGAGTTAAAGCTACTAATTCATCTGGTCTTAAAGCAGTTTGATGAGGCCCAAGAATTAGTGGGTGCATTCCTTCAGTACAACGACAATACCGCTGAGAGACGATTGTTTTACCAAGCCTTGCATGCAGTTTTAGAGACCGTTCTGGATGAGGACTTAGAGCTTAATGACTATGTGCTAAATTTCCGTCGAATGTTTGGCGATGCTCGGATGGATGCCGTATTGGGTTCGATCGATGGAAGTGTGCGGTTCTTCGGATTGACACCAACCAGCATCAATCTAGATGGGCTTGATAGGCACCATCGATTGATCGATAGTTATAGAAAGCTACATGCAGCCAGAGTAAAGACACTCAAGACTTAAGCAGCCACTGCCTTTTCGGTTTCGGGAACAGATGAGCGAATGAGGTAATCAAATGCTCCCAAGGAAGCTTTAGCACCTTCTCCCATCGCAATAATAATTTGCTTATAGGGCACGGTTGTACAGTCGCCTGCTGCAAAGACACCAGGTAATGAAGTTTCACCTTTAGCATCAACAATAACTTCGCCATACTTGGAGAGCTCTACTGTACCTTTGAGCCAATCAGTGTTGGGGAGTAAGCCAATTTGCACAAAGATGCCTTCAAGTTCAATGGTATGTTCTGAGCTATTAGTACGATCTTGATAGACCAGGCCATTTACTTTTGCTCCGTCACCCAAAACAAGCTTGGTGAGGGCGCTCTTAATGACAGTCACATTATTCAAACTTGCCATTTTTGCTTGCAATACAGCATCTGCCCGTAATTGACTATCAAACTCAATCAGCGTTACATGGCTCACAATGCCAGCCAAATCTATCGCAGCCTCTACACCTGAATTACCACCTCCAATAACGGCAACCCGTTTACCTTTGAAGAGCGGGCCATCACAATGCGGGCAGTAAGCGACACCTTTATTGCGATACTCTTGTTCACCAGGAACATTCATCTCCCTCCAACGAGCGCCGGTGCTAATCACTACAGACTTACTCTTAAGAATGCCACCATTGGCTAATTCAACTTCAATGCCGTTCTCAGATTTACGTAATGCAGTAGCACGTTGCAAATTCATAATATCAACTTCATAGGTTTTGACGTGTTGCTCTAAGGCCTGAACTAGCTTTGGACCTTCCGTTTCTTTTACAGAGATAAAATTCTCGACCCCGAGTGTGTCCATTAATTGGCCGCCAAAGCGCTCAGCCAGAATTCCAGTACGAATACCTTTGCGGGCTGCATAGATAGCGGCAGATGCACCAGCAGGACCACCTCCAAGTACCAACATATCAAACGCCTCCTTGGCATTGAATTTTGCAGCATCCTTTTGGGGGCTATTGCTATCTAACTTGGCAATAATTTCTTCTACAGTAGTGCGCCCTTGACCAAAGACTTGGCCATTGAGGATCACTGTAGGCACTGCCATGATTTGATGCTCATCTACCAACCCTTGGAATAGCGCGCCATCAATCATTTCATGCTCAATATTTGGATTGAGAGCTGCCATTAAATTGAGGGCTTGAACGACATCAGGACAATTGTGGCAAGACAAAGAAATAAAGGTCTGAAAATGCAATTTGTCATCGATGCTACGAATGCGATCGATGATGTCTTGTTCTACCTTTGGAGGGTAACCGCTGGCCTGCAAAATAGCCAAGATGAACGAAGTCATCTCATGACCCATTGGTAGACCAGAAAATGTAATGTGTGCAGCTTCATTCTCTTTGCCTACGGTAAAGCTTGGGATTCTCGAGGACGTGCCGTTACTTAATACTCTTAACTTGTCTGATTGCTCAGCAACTTCATTTAAGAGCTCGAGCATTTGCACAGAATGTTCACTGTCATCAAGAGATGCAGTCAAAATGATAGGGCTAACGATCTTTTCGAAATAAGCCTTCAATTGTGTTTTGATATTGCTGTCTAACACGATAAATTCCTTGCTATAAATAATGAGGTGAGTCTATTGGGCAGGATGTGATCCTCTCCAATAGACTCTCCGAAGAGAGTCTATGGATAACTAGTGATGAATTAGATCTTGCCTACGAGGTCTAAAGATGGTGTCAATGTAGCTGCACCTTCTTTCCATTTAGCTGGGCAAACTTCACCTGGGTGAGCCGCTGTGTATTGCGCTGCTTTGAGCTTACGCAATGTCTCAGAAACGTCACGAGCGATTTCATTTGAGTGAATTTCTGCAGTCTTAATAATGCCTTCTGGGTTAATGATGAATGTGCCACGCAAAGCAAGGCCAGCTTCAGGGATATGCACACCAAAAGCATTTGTTAATGTATGAGTAGGATCGCCTACTAATGGAAACTTCGCTTTACCTACAGCAGGTGAAGTCTCATGCCATACTTTGTGGGAGAAATGTGTATCTGTTGTGACGATATAAACTTCAGCACCCATTTTTTGGAATTCAGGATAGTTTTCTGCAGCATCTTCAATTTCTGTTGGGCAGTTGAAGGTAAAAGCTGCAGGCATAAAAATCAAAACTGACCAATGGCCCTTGAGAGTTTCCTCGGTAATGGTAACGAATTTACCGTTATGAAATGCTTCGGTTTTGAATGGTTGCACTGCTGTATTAATGATGGACATCTTGTTCCTTTCGGGGTTTGAATAAGTTGATAACGAACTGATTACTGAGGGTATTTTCAGGGTAAAGTTATTATTTGTCTAATAAATAGATTTGATAATATTGATCGATATTTTCGATTAAAGAATGTGAGCTAGTGTTTACTTAAGTTAAGGATCAACAAAGTAAATAACTGGAAGTGATGGAAAGAGAGCCAGTGAGCAGTCTCAGCAGGAGTTTATAAATGACTTACCTCCTAAGTGATTGAATTTAATAGATTAAATACTTGAGTAAATTACTTGACTTTTAGAGATCATTCAGATATAGTGTTACTTCTGGTCGGGACTTGTTCTGACCAAGGAGGTGGAGCTAGAACCAATAGGCAATTGTCACGGATGCCCATCTCCTCAAAAGAAATTCGTAGTTAACCGCCAGAGACTGACTGGTGAGATAGGGATAGATCCCGCCAGCGGAATACCGGCAAACAAAGACCAAACTACAGAGATAAGTACTGCAGAGATGTCTACCAAATAATCAACCTGATCTTTGCATCAGGTTTTTTGCTTTTTGGATTTCAATAACATTACTGTTTTCGAACAATCGCAATAGAATCAAGCGTCTTTTGGAATGGAGTGGGCTTAATCGCCCCAGGCCCACTGAATGGATTGTCGTAGAGGACTAGGAGGAAGAACATGACCCCAAGCGCCCCTCCTTCAAGTGCCATCATTACGGCATGGATACGTATATTGCTCGTTTTGAAGAATACTGAAAATAGAGTGAGAAATAGGGCTGATAAAACAAGTGCTCCCCACAGGGAATTACCTACGAATGAAATAGCGTTTTCAAATCGACCTCTACGTAAGTCTCTATAGACGGAGACTAAACGTAAGCCTTCGTTATGAATGGCTACTTCATTTAGGTTGGACGCCTTATGAGTCAAAAATAGCGCATTGATACGTTCTATCTTTTTAAAAGTCTCTACATCCATTTCTCCGTCAGAAAGATTTGGCCATTCTTGATTAATGACGGCTTGGGTATAACTAATGATCTCTGCCTGGCCAATTTTTTTGGTTTCACTAGGGTAGGCTCCTAGGATTTGGTATAGATCAAATAGTGCATGTGCCTCTTTTGAAACATTGTCGCTAACAGTGTTGTGGTTTTGCCATGCAGCTACCGTGACAAAAGCAAATATGAATCCCACTAGGGTAGGCATGGTGTTGGCAAAAATGGTGCCAAATATTCCGCCATCTCGAAGGCTTAACCAAGTGCAATATTTCTGGACTAGGTATAAGCAAATTAAACTCACTCCAGTAGAGATGACTAGCATCCGAATGAGAAGGATCGTCTCGGGTGGGTTGGTAATATAGGGAATCATTATTCGTAATGTATGGGTTTGATAGGGAAGAAAGCGTTCTTTATCAATTGAATGACGCTAAGTAGAAAACCCCAGCTATCTCTAGTTGGGGTTCGTAGATTTCAAATAGATCCTAGGTATTACCAAATAATCCAGTCACCTGTATCCCATTCTTTTTGGGTGATATAGCCGCTATTATCTTTATCCAGAATTCTAAATTCTTGTGCTGTCATCCCCATCTTAACGGCTTCATCTCTACTAATTTTCTTATCTTTATCGCTATCGATTGCATCGATTGAATTATTCTGAGCGCGATAGGCATTTGACTCAGTACTAGTGATTTGGTTGTTACCATCTTTATCAATTTTTTTGAACACTGCATCAGGCATGCCAGCCTTTTGCGCTTCCTCTTTAGTAACAATCTGATCCTTGTTAGTATCCATTGAAGAAAAAGAGGCTGCTTTAGGTGCAGTGGATTGCGCTTGGCTGATGCCCGGCAGTATTGCGGCAGCAATAAATAGATAATTCAAGAATTTCACTATAAGTCTCCTTTGAAGTCAGTTTTAAGATCAAAAATACAGTTTTACGGCTCGTTTCTGATGGACTCTTCGTTCCTAAATTCCACTATACATCTTCTGCGGTGGCCTTAAACAGAATTTTGAATTTCCAATCTTGGCTGTCTAGATCTAGGTTTTCAGCTGCCGAATCTAGGAAAAATGATTCTATGAGATTGAGTAAGCTTCAGATTGTCATTCTTAATCGGGCTTCAGATTTCTAGCTTTAATAGTTTGGGCCCAGAGATCGGTCTCATTATTGACAAAGGTCTTAAACGCATCAGGCGAGCTACCTACCAAATCAATTCCGCTTGAGCCGATCTTATTTTGTATATCAGGTGACTTAATGGCCTTATTGATATCATTTGATAACTTCTTCATATGGGCATCTGACATGCTTTGATTAGCAAAAATGCCATACCAAAGCGGCATTGAATAACCAGGAATGGCAGCTTCTGCAACGGTTGGGACATCAGGCAATGCAGGCGCGCGCTTGTTGGTAGTGACTGCTAGCGCTCTGACTTTACCTGCCTTGATATTAGGTAGGCTCACTGGCAGACCCGGTAAATACATTTGCACATCACCAGCGATCAAGGCATTGAGAGCAAGCGCTCCACTAGTAAATGGTACATGGGTCATAGTGATGCCAGCTTGGGCATTTAAGAGTTCACCCGCCATATGATCCGCATTACCAATACCTGCAGAACTAAAGTTTAATTCATTGGGCCTTTGTTTCGCATACTCAATTAATTCTTTGAGATTTTTAACGGGCAGATTATTGTTAACAATGACTACTAGTGGCATAGATGTCACTTGACTGACTGGCTTCAAATCTTTCTTAAGGTTATAAGAGAGCTTGGGGTAAAAGGACGCGCTGATCGCAATGGCATTTTGCGCAATCAGAATTGTGTGATCATCTTCAACCCCAGCTACATAGCCTGCTGCCACATTGCCTGCAGCGCCGGTTTTATTCTCCACAATCACAGATTGGCCCCAGATTTCAGATAGTGCGGGGGCGATTGATCTTGCCACCAGATCCATGCTACTTCCAGGACCAAGCCCTGAAACAATTTTGACGGTGCGATTGGGCCAAGGAGGGGCTGATTGGGCCATGCCTAGGTGGGCATAAATTAAGCAAGCCACCAAGGATAAAAGTTTCATTATTTTCATGAATGTCTCCAGTAATCAGATTGAAAAGGGCAGTAGTTTTTCTTGCCCGGATTCAAGTGCAACTTGTTTTAGGCTCAGCATGGTGTCTTCAGGTAGTAAAAGACCTAAGCGTCTATTTTTAGCATCAGCTTGGGATTCCATCTCTCCAGGAAAGTACACCTGCTGATGACCTTCTGCTAGCGGCACATCTTTTAGTGAGCGAATGTACTCATCGATACGACCTTCAAATTCTGCGAGAGGTTGAAATGCAGACACATTGAGTGATATCACCAAATGACACGCTGAACTTTTATTGATGGGGTCATAAGGACCATGCACTTGATCTAAAAATGCACCACCTGACAACACTCCAGAAAGGATGTCTACCATCACACCCATTACATAGCCTTTATGTCCAGCCATGGGCAATATGAAACCTTCGATTGCAGCCTGAGGGTCAGTAGTAGGGCGACCCTCTTTATCAATAGCCCAATCATTGGGAATCGATTGGCGGCGTTTTTGGGCTAGATAAATCTTACCTCTTGCCACCCCTGAATTTGCCATATCCATCACTACTGCACCATGTTTACCTCCTGGTACTGCAATAGACCATGGATTGGTGCCAATCTTTTTTTGACGTCCACCCCAAGGCGCCATATTGGGACCAGCGTTACTCATCAAGATCGTAATACAACCTTCTTTAGCGCCCATCCTGGTGAAATACATACAGGTGCCAAAGTGATTTGAGTTTTTTACTGACACAATGCCAACACTATGTTGCTTGGCTCTTCTGATGGATTCTTCCACCGCGCGTTTTGCAACAACTTGGCCAACGCCATCACCACCATCTAAGATCGCAATCGCATTAGAGTCAACGACTAAACTTGAATTGGTTACATGCTTCATCGCACCAGAACACAAGCGGGCGTAGTACCAAGAGAGTCTCAGTAGTCCATGTGATGAATGCCCCCATAGTTCTGATTGAACTAAGGTGTCGGCAGCAAGGTAAGCATCATCTTTAGGAACACCTTCACTCTCATACACTGCTTGGGTAAATCGAATCAGGTCTTCTGGTTTAAGGTAATTATTGGATATGGTCATGTTATTGATGGGAGAAAAGTGCTAGCCCTGGGGTATCCATACGTACGCGTAGAATGCTGCCAGTTTCTGATTCAGTAATAAACAGGTCTTGATTATCTTTTCCACCAAAGGCGAGATTAGTAGTCATGTAACCAGCGCAAGAATTAATTCGAAGAAGAGGCTCACCTCGTGGGGAAAATTTCCAGACTACACCGATGCCTGCATGCGCTACGAATAGATTACCTTCTTGATCTACTGCAAGACCATCAGGACCTGATCCTCCCGACATTTGAATAAAGTTACCAACACGTGTAATGGAGCCATCAGGTAAAAGCATTGCCCGCCAAATACTATTCGCACGAGTCGCAGCTATATAAAGTAGGTTTTCTGCGGGATTGAGTGCAATCCCATTGGGGCTGGGAACATTATTGAGTAGGCAGTTTAATTTACCTGCATCATCAAGACAAAAGACTCTTCCTGAGGGATCTTGTAATCCAGATTGCCCTTGGTCAGTAAAGTAAAGACTGCCATTTTTAGAGAAAACCAAATCATTTAAACCTTTAAAGGACTCGGTTTTATAGCGCTCAATGAATGGCTGCATTACTCCAGACTTTGGATCCAGTAGCATCAATCCATTTTTATGGTCTGCTACAAAAATACGACCATCTTGATGAATTTTCAATCCATTCGGCTCTCCATCATATTCTGCGATGGGTTTAACTGAGCCCTTTGGATCTATTTGATAAATAAATCCAAAGGCGATATCAACAATATAGAGATTGCCATCTTGATCAAACGAAGGGCCTTCGATATAGCTATCGGTTTTGAGATTGCCTTTGCCAGCCAAAATGCGCTCTTGCGAAAGTTGTCCGGACTTGCGATATTGATCCGGAATGCGAGCAAATACTTCGGTGCCTATTTCAGGGGGCGCCTTAAACATGTTGTCTCCACTTTTAATTTATAGTTTGTCAGATAAACAAAGATCTTACTTGTCAGTTCATGATTAAACAAGGTAACAAGACCAATATGAGACTATTTTTCATTTCCTTGCTAGCTGCTGCCATGCAGTTTACGGCCTCCGTTTATGCAGCGGAGTATCCAAGTCGTACGATCAAAATGATTATTCCATTTGCTCCAGGGGGAGGGTCCGATACTTTGGGCCGTGTACTGGCTGAAAAAATGGGCAATGAATTAGGCGCTTCAGTCATTGTGGAAAACAAACCTGGTGCTTCAAGCATTATCGGCACCGATGCGGTTGCTAAGGCAGCTCCCGACGGCCATACCCTATTACTTACCAATAGCGCAATTACTAGTAATCCCACTTTTTTCAAATTACCTTTTGATACACAGAGCTTAAGTGCCATCACTAAAGTAGCCAATGCTCCTCAACTACTCGTTGCCAATCCTGCTGCTCCCTTCAAAAACCTAAAGGAGTTATTGGCTTATGCAAAAGCTAATCCAGGTAAGGTTACTATCGGTACAGCTGGTGCGGGGCAGATCTCGCACTTGGCTGCTGAGTTGTTGGAGAAGTCTAGCGGCACGGAGATGACGATGGTCCATTACAAAGGGAGTGGGGGCGCCCTGGCTGATTTACTGGGCGGTCAAATTAATATGTCTTTCGGCACTGCACCTGGTTTGATGCAATTTATTCGCAGTGGCAAAGTCATACCCATTGCAGTATCCAGTGGGCAAAGAATGTCAGCTTTACCAAGCGTTCCTAGTATTGCCGAGGTATTGCCCGGTTATGACATCAATAACTGGTTTGGTATTTTCGCTCCCCCACAAACACCAAAGCCGATCATTGATAGGATCTATCAGGCTGTCAATAAAGCGCTAGCTAGCCCAGAGCTCAGTAAAAAATTTGGTGAAGAAGGTTTTGATATTGTTGCTACTCCGCCAGATAAGTTTGAAAAATCTTTCAAACAAGAAATTGGATACTGGCAAAAGTTTGCAAAAGACAATAATCTCAAGATAGATTAATGAAAACTAGTACCGGCAGCGTGCATCACTTTTATATTTGGTGAAGTACACAATGAGGCTGGCATCGGATTTGTATTTAGTGTAATAAATTGTTGCCCTAGCATCGCTTTTGTATTTTGTGAAAAACCAGACACCTGGATCATTGTCTGATTTATAGGCGGTTTCATACACAATGCAATTGGCATCTGATTGGTATTGAGTGACATAGACTTTTGCATCGGCGTCTGATGCATAGTCTGTAATATAGATCTGTGCCGCATTGATCGAGCATGAATACAGGAATGCTACTAAAGAGCAAAATTGGATCGCGGTTTTAAAGTGTTTCATTGCTGATATTCCATCGCGTTTTATCAGAATCTTTTAGCTAATGAGTTTTGGGTCTAAGGCCCGTATGCGCTCATCTACATAGTACCCGCCGTATTCGGTGTAGCGCAAATACTTACTGCCACATTCTTTACATTCATAGACATCTGAGCGGTTATAGGGATGAAATTGAATCGATATGGGCGCATTTTCAGACCATAGGTTTGTGCCTTCTGGGTGATCTTCTTCCCAAAATTCTGGAGCACCTTCTATTCTGAGCGTGCCAATGGGCTTGAGACAGTTCAGATCAAATGAGCCTGGTACTGTTTCCCAGCCTACGCACGAAAGGGATTCGCATTTAGAGCAATTGGCTTTTGATGGGGTAGAGTTAGCAATCTCTAGTAACTCACTACGATTTAACTCTTTGGGCATTTCGGTATCAATTTGGTAGGCATGCGCTATATTGGCATTGGTATAGATCAAACTGTACCTGAAATTATGTTGAATCAGCCCCGAGATAAAGGTGTCTTATGAAACTCAAGTCATTCCTGGTGATCCTGTTTAGTGTCGTAAGTATTTCGAGCTATGCAGCCTATCCTGATAAATCAATCAAGTTTTTAGTGCCTTGGCCGCCGGGTGGGGCTACTGATCAAGTGGCGCGTATCTTAGTTCAGCCCCTAACAAAAGAGCTTGGTGTTTCTGTCTTTGTAGAAAACAAGGGTGGAGCAGGTGGCAATATTGGTACACAAGCCTTTGTTCAAGATAAACCAGATGGCTATTCCATTCTGATGGCTACAAGCTCTACTAATGCAGCTGGCCCACATTTATTTTCTAACCAAGGATTTGATGTTATCAAAGACTTCACTCCAGTGGTGTTGGTTTGCACTATTCCAAACATCATGGTGATACCAGCATCCTCGCCTTGGAATAGCATGAAAGACTTGGTAAATGATGCTAAACAAAACCCCGGTAAGTTTACATATGGATCAGCGGGGATTGGTGCATCTCAGCATTTGGCAGGCGCTCAATTTAAGACCGTAACTGGTTTAGATGTTCGACATGTGCCTTATAAGGGTAGTGGTCCTGCAGCGTTAGATCTGATGGCAGGTCATATCGATATGATGCTCGATACAGGGTCACTCAATAATATTAAGGCTGGAAAGTTAAAGGCATTGGGCGTGGCTGCAGATAAGCGTATTCCAGAGTTGCCAAATGTTCCTTCGATGAAAGAGGCTGGTGTACCGATGGTGGCTAATGCTTGGTATGGCGTTATGCTTCCTGCAGGTGCTCCAAAAGACGTTACAGAAAAACTGAATGCTGCTTTTAATAAAGTGCTCAATGATCCAGAAGTCCGAAAAAGTTTGCAATCTATTGGCGCGCAAATTGATGGTGGCTCTGTCGCAGAATTTACTAAATTCTCCCAATCAGAAGTAAAGCGCTACGAAGGTATCGTCAAGATGTCTGGAGCACCAAAGGAATAGTCTTTTATCTCTAAAGCCATTAATATAATGGTGTATAAATTCACTAAGTGGAAACCAAGTAAAGATCATGGATCAAATTGAAATTATTCGGGCGGTGAGTAATGTCATGGACGCCCTTGGTGTTGCAGTGGTATCGATTGGCATGCTTTGGGGGCTGTTCCTTTTTATTAAAGACCTCTATACACAAAACTCCAGTGATGCTTATAAGGCCTTTCGTATTCAAATTGTTCGCTCCCTGATATTGGGATTAGAGGTATTGGTTGCGGGTGATGTCATCCGTACAGTTGCTATTAGCCCAACACTGATGAGTGTTGGCGTATTGGGCGCAATCGTGCTGATCCGATGCTTTCTCAGCTGGTCCCTGACTTTAGAGATCGATGGTCGCTGGCCTTGGCAATCACCTCCCAAAGACTAACCATCGAAAATAGATTCATAGGATGTTAAAAACTTTGGTACTAAAACAGTTGTAAGCACTACTATTTTTAATTATTAACTTAACTAGGAACACTCCATGTCACATGTCGCCCATCTCTCATTACAAACAAAACCTGGTTCATTCCAGAAAGTCTGTGATCGCTATCATCGGTTTGCAGAGGAAGTTTTGGCAAGCCACCCCGATCTTCATGACGTCATCATCGTTGGCAATCAAGCACAAAATGTCATTGAGGGCTTTGGTATTTGGGAGAATGCTGAGCAGGCAGCTTCACTTGAAGATACGCAAGCCTTTGCTGATTTTTTAGCCGATATTGAAAGCAATTTAGTGTCCCCTGTCGGTAGAAATGATTTACTCGTGTTCTATCGCATGAATCCTAAAAGCTAGTCTGTCACTGACTCAATAAAAACCCCCGGTATATCGCTGGGGTTTTGTATTTGTAGGCTCACTATATTTTTATTTCACATAGAGTATGTGTCGCCAAGAGCCATCTGCAAGGTGTTCAGTTTCGATCCATCCGCCAATCCCGCCATATTTTCCAGTGCCTCCAGTAATCGCTCGTCTGGTGCTGGTAGATTCTTCTAGGGTTGCTTTGGCACTCGGATATTTAGCCACCCCCTGAATCACGATCTGATCCTTGGTGCCATCATCAAATGAAAAAACGGCTGAAGTAATGCGGTATTCCACGCCTTTATCACCCACTACACCAGTAGTGGTCATGATCCAATCAGTCATGAGATTGCTACCATCATCGGCTTTTGCGGGAAAGTGCCAAAGACGGACATCTCCAATGGATTGGCCTGGTTTCCCATGATCTAGAAAGGTTGGCGGGGGAACCTCTGGATGGGTTACAACGATTTTGGTTTGTGCCAGAGATAGGCAGCTAGTGAAAATGGCAACCGTGGCCAGAATAGCTTTGAGAATTCGCATTTAGAGCCTCAATAGGGGTTATCAAACCTTACTATATCCAAATTAGCCTAAAAATGCACTTGGGCTTATCCGATACAAGAATGTCATTTTGTTTTGTATAAACTGCGTATATGTCAACCATTCAACAAACTCAGAAATGAAGGGTCTTCAGTTTGACCTACGGGCATATCTAAATTCATTTTTAGATGTGAATAGCCTTGTCCCGCATTCTCAAATTTTAGAGGATCTTCTTTCGGTGATAGAAAAAGAAGCGCAAAGCATGCGGGATTTTCTTGAAATCTTAGTCGATACCAATTTATGGCAAGGCTGGCAGATTGAGCCAAATCCCTATAAGTTGATGATTGTGACAGTGGGAGCGGAAATTGATCGCTTGGCAACACTCAAGCAAGAACCTGCTTTTCATTCTAAGCGGCATATGATGGATGTTTGCTTGATGCTCTCCTATTTTCTTAAACAGGAAGAACCTAAACAAGTCGAGAAAAAAGGTGAATCAGTGAGCTCGGCTTGGGAAACTTCTTCGACTGAGAAGTGGCAGCTCCTTCTTGCGGCCGCTGCGCATGATTTAGGGCACCCAGGACTCATCAATACAAGACCCTATGAGATAGAGCAACAGAGCCTAGATTTGTTGAAGACCCTTTTGACCAGAGAAGGCGTAGATTCGCAATCCATTAAAGATGCCCTGGAATCGGTCGCCCCCTGGATTTTGGCTACCGATCATGGGCAATACAAAGCGCTATTGGAACGCATAGCTATTCATCCTCCCGAGCATGTGGATTGTCTGGCCATGTTGCTGGTAGAAGCAGATCTTGCCTCTAGCGTACTTCCTATCAGGGGTAGGCTGCTTACTGGGCGTCTTTGTGAGGAGTGGGATAGGCCGTATCCTGAAAAATCCATTGCTCTTCGAAATCAGGTGGGGTATCTTAGCTTCCTTACAAGTCTGCAGTTTGTGAGTCCCCAAGCTGTTAGCGCTACTATTCCACAAATTTTAAATAATTCTCTTTTACAACTTCGCTCCCAACTATCATGAAGATTACCCACAATATTTTTTCTTTGCCTAAACCCCTCTTTTGGCTTTTGGCTGTTTCCAACATCGTCTTTGCTTTTTGGTTGGATAGTCGCTTTGGATCATTTTGGGCATGGAACATCACTGATCTAGCCGACAAGCATGATGTCACGCTTGAGGACATTTTGGCAGTGGGACAGTTTGTTTTATTTGCGGTGTCTGTTGATATGGGTATCCGACACTTCGTAGTACGTTTTAATGCGAAAACCCATGGCAATCAAGTTCCTGCTATTTTGGTGCAGGCAGTCACGATTATTTGTTACGCCATTATTGGATTGTTTGGCTTCATCGTGATGTATGACCACTCAGCAGGTCAATTGTTGGCTGCATCAGGCGCAATTGGTTTCGGTATTGTTTATGTCTTGCGAGAGGTGGTGGCTGATATCGTCGCCTGTATTCAGATTCAGTCTGATGGCTTGATTAGCATTGGTGATCAGATTCAAGTCAGGGGTGAAGGTGGTGGGTATTACGAGATTGTGCAAATGGACCGTCGCATGGTGACCATTCAAACCGTCTTGAAGTACACAATTCGAGTGCCTAACCGCCGCTTCATTAATATGGACTACATCAATTTATCGAAGCAAACTACAGAGATGGGCGCACGTCGTATTTTGGAGCTCGACTTGGATTCTGGTAATGATGCGGATAGAGTGATTGAGCTTTTGAACCAGGCTGCTGAATACATCATCAAGAATGACCCAAATTTTTTCCCTTGGTACCGCGCATTTATGTCCAAGATTAATAATGGTGCCTACACCTTCTTATTAGTGTATGAGTGCGATCCAACCATTCCTCCACTTCGCTCTAACGGAATTGTGAACTTGGCTATAGCTCGCTTCTTTAAGTTGGGCGGTATCAATATGAACTCCACCGTGGAAGTGGTGAAGTCATCTGAAATTATCGATACGATCAAGAATCGTTTAAAAGATGTTTATCGCCTTGGAATTCTGAAGGCTTTAAGTACTGAGCAGGTGATACGTTTGACAGATGCGGCCCAGATTGTGAATTGTCGCGCCAATCAATTGCTGATTGAAAAAGGCCACACCGCAGACAGTATGTATATTTTGATTGAGGGTGAGTTGGAAGTGACGATCCCGAATGATCAGGGTGAACAGATTGTTGTAGCCAAAATTTGGCCTGGTGAATGTGTAGGGGAGATGTCTTTATTAACAGGAGAACCTAGATCAGCCAATGTCCGCGCTAAGGTCAATTCCACATTGCTGGAAATTACAAAGACCGATATTGCCCCAATCTTTGAGACCCATCCTGAGTTGATTGAAGAAATATCGGCACTACTTGAACGGCGTAAGGCGGCTAATCAAATGCTCTTGAATAAACCGATGGAGCTCGAAGAGGTCGAAAGAGATATTAAGGCCTTAGCCAAGAAGATCTTGAAATTCTTTTTTAACAAGGGTTAACCCGAGGGCAACACTCAGTTGAATTTGAAGCTTTCTCAATGCCGGGTTAATTCCAGGCATTTCATTTATTGCTTAGCTAAAAAAATTTTTCAATAAAAAGCAAGCGCACTTAAATACCCATTTGCTAATAGGAAAAAAGTTATAGCGAAGTAAGAAAACCTGTTTTATTATTGTCAAATTGTTTATTAAGGGATTTAAAACGATGTCTGATCATGTGAATTCATCAGAGCATAAGCCAGACCATTCGGGGCACCTAGAAGTCTTTATTGAAAAATTAATCTTCAGAAGTCGCTGGATTCTAGCGTCTTTCTATCTGATTTTGGTGGCAACCTTATTTTTAGTTGCTATCAAGTTCGTAAAAGAGTTCGCACACTTTGCGATGGTCTTTTGGGATGCCTCTGAGGCTGAGTTTGTTACTGGCGTCCTGGAGATTGTGGATAAGACCTTATTAGGCAACCTCCTTATTTTGATTATCTTTTCTGGTTATGAAAACTTCGTCTCCATTATTGGCGCTGCAAAAAATAGTGCCGATCGTCCAAAGTGGATGGGCGGAGTGGACTTTGCTAGCTTGAAGTTAAAACTCATTGGTTCGATTGTGGCTCTTTCAGGTATCAATCTTTTAGCAGCCTTCTTAGAAATTGAAACAACCAATAAAGAAAATCTCGGTTGGATGGTTGGAATCCATTTAACTTTCGTTGTGACCGGATTGATCTTTGCTCTCTCTGAGAGATTCATGGTGCATGAAAATGATTGATTTTTAATTACCAGCTAGTTTTGGTAATCATTAAGGGTAATCATTAAGCCCTCGCTAGCAGTAGCGGGGGTTTTTTACTTGAGTACCCCTACCTGCTTATTTTTTAGAGGGCAGCTCAAGTACCAATTTATAGGCAACAGAGTATTTGTAGATATTGCTAACGTATTGAACGGTTTCGCTACCTATGCGCTCAGCAGCGATACGCTCCACATTATCAAACCAGATATTGGGATTGAGACCCCGTTTGCCTGCTTCAACCCGTAATTGCTGAATTCTGGTAGGACCGGCGTTATAGGCGGCAAAGGCAAATAGGACCTTATTTAAATCGGTCATAGGTTCTTTGCTGTAATACTGATCAATCAAGTAGCGAATATATTTAATCCCGCCATTAATGTTGTTGTTAACTTGGTCAATGTTCCCAACTTTGAGTTCTTTGCCTGTAGCAGGCATGATTTGCATGACTCCAATAGCGCCTACTTTACTTTTTTTGTTTTGATCCAAGCGAGACTCTTGATACCCTTGAGCGGTCATGAGTAGCCAGTCAATTTGATATTGGCTGCTGTATTTTTGAAATATGCTTGCTAGAGCATGGAATTTTTTAAGCTCTGTAGGGTCGGTAGAATTTTTCACCCACTTGACAGTCTTGAGGTAGGCCTGTAATTTTTGATTGCCAAAGCTACTCCCAATCTTATTTTTATCCGTAAAGGCATCTAGTGCTTTCTTGAGCTCTGGAGAATTTTTGCGAAATCCAAAAGCAATATCACCACCACTACTCAAAACCAAGTTCTCATGAATGCGGATATTAGAAAATGTTTTTTTCCAAAAATCAGCCAAGTAATAATCACTGACTGTAATGGGAACTAAATTCGCGTTCACCATCTCCAAGATGTCTTCTGTTTCAAAAATTCCGGGCGCATCTTTAATGATGATGGGCGGTTTTTTCTGCTTAATGAGCTCAGCATTAAGACGCTTAAGACTGTTGGCGTAGCTAGTGGAGGGGTTAACAAAAACAGCTTTCCCTGATAAATCTTCCAGGCTATTGAGGGTCGGACCATTTGCAGATGTGACGATGATCTCTCGTACACCGCTAACAATTGGGCTTGAGAATTCAATCAGTTTTTTACGCTCAGGAGTAACGGTGAGATCTGCTGCGATGATGTCACCTTTGCCAGCTACCAAATCTGGAATGAGACGATCACGCGCTGTCGGTACAAAAATAAAATGAAGCTTGAGATTTTTACTGGCGATTTGCTTATTCAGATTCTGTTCAAATTCCGTCATCATGTCGTACATGAGACCACGCTGCTGGCCGCCTTTATCGAGAAAATAGAGAGTCTTGTTGTAGGGTAACAAGACACGCACGATTCGGCGCTGAATCATGGCATCTAAATCGCCTTTCCAAACAATTCTTTGGGCATCAATAGTGATTAGCTCATTAGCGCTTGGAGGAAGCGCATGGGATTGGAAGCTAACTCCAATCAACAGCAAGAGCCCAAAACCAATATTTTTAATGATTTTCAACCTCATCCCTTTTTAACGATTTGGCAGGTCGTAGATCAAGTTAATCGTCATTACCAGAAGGGTGGTGTTAAAGATAAATGCAATCCAACCTTGAATCATGGCCAAGTAGCGCATTTTGAAGCTGGCAATATTGACGTCCGCTGTTTGGCAAGTCATTCCAAGAACCATTGAAAAATACAAGAAGTCAAAATAGACGGGCTTTAAAGTTGCAGGAAAGATTAAGGGCGGCGCTTGAGTCTGTTCATATTCTTTGTAATAGACATGGGCGTAGTGCAAGGCAAATGCAGTATGAATTAAGAACCAAGAGCTGATGTAAGTAAATAGTACTAACCCAATCTCCATTGCAGTATTGTCTATTAATAAAGATTTGATGTTAGTCATAATCATCACGATGATGCCTATGCTGGTGATGGCCCCAAATAAGGTAATCAGCAAAATAAATGGCGCCCCATCATCCTCTTTTTGAGAGAGGCCAGAGATATTTTCTTTGGTTGAAAAATACATCATGATTAAAGTTGCAGTCACATAAAGACTGCTGGCAATAATCCAGGCTAAGGCTAACTTAACCAAGATCGATGGGGTAGATAGCGAGAAAAAAGCCACTAAGCCAACCAAAATGACAACCAATAGGCGGTGAGTTGAGCTAATGAAGTGCCAATATTGAGACCAGTGAGTTGCTTTCATAGTAGCCTTAGTATGCCTTTAAAGAAGGGGATTATCGCAAATACCCAGGTAAGATTGCCATGTTGGATGTCAGATTTGAGATAATATTCGTTTAATTATCCAGGGAGTGAGTGTTGCGCAATAAGAAAATTGGTTGGATGACAGTTTTGGGGGTGCTATTACTGATAGCAGCCTGTGTGGCGGCTTACAACATTACAAAACTTCCCGAGAAAAATGTGAGCTTGCCCTTAATGCAGATTCATACGGCATAAAAAAAGCAAGCTTAGCCCATCCACTGACTTACCGGTGCAGCGGCATCTTGCAAGGGTTGAGAAATAATATCCACAAGAGCAGGCTCCCCGCATTCGATTGCCGCTTTTAAGGCCGCCTCAAGCTTTAGCGGATCATCAACCGTCCAAGAGCGCACTCCATAGGCCTCTGCTACCTTAGCGTGGTTAGTACGATTAAAGTCTACAGAGAAGTAGCGTTTGTCGTAACCAGCTTTTTGACTTGCCTTAATCCAGCCATATACCGAATTAGAAATCACAATCATGAGCACAGGTAATTTGTAACGTGTGATTGTTTCCAGTTCGCCGACGGTAAAACCAAAGCTACCATCTCCCATTACCGCAACGCATTTAGATTGTGGTCTGCCAACAGCTGCTCCAATCGCAGCGGACATAGCAAAACCTAAGGCACCATGAGCACGATTAGTAATAAAATGCCTTCCTGGGATGTCGCTCATAAAGTAAGCAGAGAAATAGGGGCATGGAGTACCGGGATCTGCGCAAACGATGGCATCTTTTGGCAATAGCTTATTCAGGATGTGAACAATTTTTTCCGGAACAATTGGAGTCTCATTGCTATTCGCTAATTTAAGGAAAGATTCAAATTTAATCTTCTTTGCTTTGGCTACTTCTGCTTTGCCGTCAACGCAGTTGTTTGTTCGAGATTGAATATGGCTCGCTAAATAACTGTATAACTGCTCAAGTGTTAATTTGGCATCCCCAACTAAGCCAACGGCTGTAGGGTAATTTGCCCCAATAGTATCTGGATCAATATCGAGATGAATAATCGGAATGGACTTATTGGGGTAGCGCCAATTTTCAGTGGTGGTCGATCCAGCGCGGCAAGTGATGAAAAAGACGGCATCTGCACTATTGACCACATCTCTAGTAGCCATCACGCCACCATTAGCACCCACAACACCTGCATTTAAAGGATGATTACCAGCCAGACTGCCTTGACCACTGACAGTGGTGCAAACAGGGATATTAAGTAGTTGGGCAATATTCTCCAGCACTTGTTCTGCACCAGAGTTAACGACACCACCACCACAGATCAATACTGGAAACTTGGCTGCCAATAATAATTTGGCTGCTTTTTCAATATCGCTATTATTGGCCACATAACGCTGAGCTGGATATTGGCAATGTTCCTTTTGGGCCCAAATATCGCTGCGATCAACAGCATGTTTTTGTACATCATAAGGCAGACAAATATTTGTGCTGCCAGGTTTTCCAGTGGTCATTGCACGGAATGCATTTCTGATAGCAGACGGAATCTGCTCTGCTAAATCAATGGTGGTATTCCATTTGGTTAGCGGTGCATATAGGGTCTGTTGATCTAGTTCTGTTAGTGGAAACTTGCCACGAGAGGTGACGGGCACATCTGAGGTAATACCTAGTACTGGAATAGAGGATTCATTGGCTTCTACCAATCCAGGCAATAGGTATGTAGCACCACCACCACTAGGTCCTTCGCATACACCAACTTTGTGAGTCACTCTTGCATAAGCGTCAGCCATATATCCTGCACTACGTTCATCTCTTGTAAGGATATGTTGCATGCCATGATCTAGTCTGGCTAAAGCATCATAAAAAGGCAGACTGGTATCGCCACATAAACCAAAAATATGCTTTACCTCATACTGCTCTAGCATGCGTACTAGCGCTTCTGCACCATTCAACTGATCACTCATCTTAGTCTTCTAAATTTAGCTGTGTTGTTTTCACAAATTGTTGCCAGCGTTCAAATTCTCGCTTGGCATATTTATCTAGAGTAGGACCATCGCTCGCTTGAACATCAAAGCCACCTTGGGAAAGTTTGGTTTTGATTTCTGGATCATTGAGTACCGCCTGAAAATCTGCTGTCAATTTCTTCACTATCGCTGCTGGCGTTTCTGCTGGTGCGAATGCGCCAATCCAAGAGTAGGCCTCAAATCCTGGATAGCCAGACTCTGCAACAGTTGGAGTTTTTGGTAGTTCAGGGAGACGTTGTGCTCCAGTGACTGCTAGAGGTTTGAGTTTATCCGCCTGAATTTGCCCTTTCAGGGCGGCATAGCTGAGCAAGGTCATGCTGGCGGTATTGCCAACAACGGCTGCAATAGCAGGACCGCCACCACCATAAGGAACATGTAGCACAAAGATGCCAGCTTTACGCTTGATGTCTTCCATCGCCAGTTGATTGAGTGATCCAATGCCAGTGGACGCATAGCTATAAAAGCCGGGACGTTTTTTTGCAGCGGCAATAAATTCTGCCAAGTTATTACCAGGCACAGATGGGTTGGCAGCAATGACCAAAGGAAAGCGAACTAATAAGCTAACGCCCACAAAATCTTTGAAAGTGTCATAGGGCAGTTTTGGTTTAACAATCGGATTAATGGAGTGGTTATCAAAACTAATCAGTAAGGTATTACCATCAGGCGCTGATCTGGCGACATGCTGGGTAGCAATTTGGCTTGCTGCTCCAGGGCGATTTTCGATCACGACAGGCCTTCCAATTCTCTCAGCCAATTTTGTCTGAATAGTTCTAGCAGTAATGTCTGTACTTCCACCTGGCGGGAATGGCACAACTAGAGTGAGCGGCTTATCATTTTGAGATAGGGCAGGCTCAGATACTGTGATTGTGACCAAAGCCAAAATCACAAGTTGAAAAAATAGGTTTGAGGTGCTTTTCATGGGCAGTCCCCTAGATATGAGTAAGAAAATGTTGATCAATAATGAAGTCTACAGGATCTGCGCTATCTTGCTCAAGGCGCGCACTAATAATCTGAGCATCTTCCAAAGTGTGCTGAGTTTGTAGACAGAGCTCGATGTTGGGTAGGGTGATTCGGATGGACTCCTGATCTTCACTAAAATTTTTTGGATCTAGGTTGAGTAGCCTCTTCAAGCTAGCGGCAGTATTATGAATATCTGAGCTCGCAATCATGATCTGTTTTAAAGAATTCATATGATTAGCATGGTTGAGCCATTGCTCTTGCCAGACATACTCTGGAGTGAGATGTTGGCAAAAATAAATGCGTAGGCCAGGAATTGGCTGTTCTGAAAAGCGTACTGTTTTAAATTCGACTAGTACCTGATTGCCCATAAATTCTCCCTCGCGCGATAATTCTTGCACAGGGTTGACTGCAAATCCTGATGACTTGAGTTGCTCATAGCAAGCGTTGGCATCATCTGTACGAAATACCAATGCATCTAAGCCAATAGCTTGATTGGCTATTTCCGCCCTTTGAACTTGTTTACCCTTTTCCCAGCCCAATAATTCAATATAGCTGGTATCAAGCATGATGAGGCGATTGCAAGAGCCAAGGTTATGGTGGGAAAGTGGGCTTAAGTGAAAGCCTTTACTCTGAAATAGTTCACCTAAGGCATCTAGACTATCTCTTCCTATCATCACGAGGTGATCAAATAGGTATTCTTGGGGGTGTACTGAGCTCACGGAAAGTCAATTGGGTATATCAAAAAATTATCATATACGATATTGGAAAGGCTTAGGGAGCCATATGAAAAATCTTATAACTATACGAACAATATCTTGGATTGCCCTTTTTGCGGTATTTTTATTGAATGGGCTATTGGGTGCTCATGCTCAAGGTGTAAAAGACTATCCTAATAAATCGATCACCATGATTGTGCCCTTTCCGCCCGGCGGTGCAACTGATGCACTTTCCAGAATTGTTGCGCAAAAACTTTCCAGTAATTTGGGGCAATCCATCATCGTTGAAAATCATCCTGGCGCTGGTGGAACTATTGGTGCTGCGCTAGGTTCTCGTGCATTACCTGATGGATATACCTTATTGTTCACGACGAGTAGTACACATTCTGTAGCGCCAAGTTTTGCCAGAAAACTTCCCTATGACTCTGTAACGGACTTCACGCCGATTGGTGGTGTGGGTATTTCTCCTGCAATATTAATGGTGACTAAAACTTTACCTATTAAGACAGTGAAGGACTTGGTGGTTTACGCAAAAGCTCATCCTAGTGAGTTGAACTATGCCTCTAGTGGTGTTGGCACGGTGATCCAATTAAATGCTGAAGCTATTAAAGCGCAAGCTGGTATTAATATGACCCATGTTCCTTATAAAGGGTCGGCCTTAGCAATGCCTGACCTCATATCTGGAAAGGTGCATGTCTTATTTGACTCTATTGTTACCAGCCTTCAGCCAGTGAAAGACGGTAAGTTAAACGCTTTGGCTGTTGGTGGCTCTAAAAGATCTGCGCAGTTGCCAGATATTCCAACAGTTGCTGAAGTTGGTAAAGACTATGGTCTTGGTCAATTTGAATCGACTACTTGGTTTGGTTTATATGGTCCTAAAAATTTACCACCTGAATTAGTGGTTAAATTAAATGCAGCCCTGAATAAAGTCATTGAGTCCCCAGATGTTATTGAACGATTTGCACAGGTAGGGGCTGAATCAATACCTGGAACTCCAGAAAAATTTTCCAACATGGTCGCAAAAGAGCGTTCACGTTGGACTGCATTAATTAAGCAAGCGCAGATTAACCCTGAATAAGAGAACTCTTGATGAAATTTAATTGGAATAACCCCTATCCTACGATTCGTGTGCCAGTGATGGGGCGTAATGTTGTATCGACATCCCATCCTTTTGCGGCACAAGCGGGCCTAAAAATAATTCAACAGGGCGGTAACGCTATTGATGCAGCAATTGCAGCAGCAGCAGCCTTAATGATTGTTGAGCCAGTGTCGAATGGTTTGGGTAGTGATTGTTTTGCCATTGTTTGGGATGGCAAAGAATTGCATGGCTTAAATTCTTCGGGAACTTCACCTCAAGCCTGGAGTCCTGAGTACTTTGCCAAAAAATATGGCACAGATGCAAATGGATTAGCAGATAGACCTATGCGTGGCTGGGATGCAGTCACGGTCCCTGGGGCATTAGCGGGCTGGGAAGAGCTACATCGCCGCTTTGGATCTTTGCCACTTGGCGACTTATTACAGCCAGCAATTGAAATTGCTGAAAGAGGCTACGCGATGGCGCCAGTGGTTGCGCATAAGTGGGCTGCTGCTATTCCGGACTTGCGTGATCAACCTGGATTTGCTGGGGCATTTATGCCTCATGGCCGTGCTCCAGAAATTGGTGAGATCTTTCGTTTCGAGGCCGCTGCAAAGACACTCAAGAAAATAGCAAAGTCAGGTATTCGGGAGTTTTATGAAGGTGAAATTGCCGAGGCGATTACCAGTTATGCAAAGAATCATGGCGGTGCGATGACGCTCAATGATCTCTCAGCTTATCGTCCTGATTGGGTGGGCACTATTGAGCAAGACATTCAAGGTGTAGATGGTAAAACATATTCAATGCATGAGATACCACCTAATGGTCAAGGTATTGGCGCCCTCATTGCTTTAGGAATCTTACAGAACTTTGATATTGCTAGCTTACCTGTGGATGGAGTGGAGAGTCAGCACTTGCAAATCGAGGCTATGAAATTGGCCTTTGCAGATGTTTATCAATATGTAGCAGATCCACGCTCTATGGAGGTGACGCCTGAGCAGATGCTCGATCCAGCATATCTGGCTCAACGTGCAAAACTCATTAATCCAAATAAGGCAACCCACTTTAATTTTGGTTTGCCACAATCGGGCGGAACTATCTACCTATCGGCCACAGATGAACAAGGCCGTATGATTTCCTTTATTCAGAGTAACTATATGGGATTTGGTTCTGGGGTGGTTGTACCAGATTGGGGTGTGAGTTTGCAGAATCGTGGTTTTGGATTTTCAATGGATCCTAAATCTGCCAACGTCGTTGCTGGCGGTAAGCGTCCATTTCATACGATCATTCCAGCATTCTTAACCCGTCAAGAAGGTAATACAACACTGCCACAAATGAGTTTTGGTGTGATGGGTGGCGATATGCAACCCCAAGGTCACTTGCAGACTATTTTGCGAATGCTTTCTTATCGTCAGCAACCGCAGGCAGCCTGTGATGCACCACGCTGGAAGGTTAATCGCGACTTCACTTTAGATGTGGAAGCTAATATGAATGCCGCCACTGTTCAAGGTTTATCAAACCTAGGCCATACCTTGAAAAAAATTGATGATCCTTATATGGATTTTGGAGCAGGGCAGTTCATCTGGAGGTTATCGGATGATATTGAAGATGGCTATGTTGCGGCAAGCGATCCGCGTCGCGATGGCCAGGCGGCTGTATATTAACCTATCCGTATAAGCATCATCTTATATCTTATAAAGACTTGTTTAAACTGTTCAGATAATAGTAATAAATAAAAATACATTTGGAGACTTATGCGACTGTTTAGCTATCGAAATAAAAATAATGAAAAGGGAATCGGCGTTCTTTGTTCCAAGGATTCACAAGAATTTGTTGATTTATGTGCAACTGATCCTAGTATTCCTAATAATTTATTAGGTCTAATAGAGATCGATGCTAGCCTGACTAAGGCAAAGCAAGCCCTCAATAACCCAAAGGCAGTGATTAAAAATCTCGCGGACATTCAGTTTGATACTTTGATTGATCGCCCTGGAAAAATTGTTTGTATGGGTTTGAATTACGCTGATCATGCTAAAGAGGGCGGGAATGCAAGGCCAGAGTACCCTAGCTTTTTTATGCGGGGACCAAGCTCGCTCGCTGCCCATATGTCACCAATCATTCGACCTAAAGTATCTGATAAGCTGGATTACGAAGCTGAGCTTGCATTTGTTGTGGGTAAAAAAGGGCGTAATCTCACTAAAGAGAATGCTTTGGAGTGTTTGGCTGGATACAGCGTATTTAATGACGCCAGTTTGCGCGACTATCAACGCAAAACCACTCAATGGACTATCGGGAAAAATTTCGATCAGACTGGTGGATTTGGGCCGTGGCTGGTAACCCCCGATGAAATACCTGTTGGTGCTCATGGCTTACAAATTCAGTCACGCTTGAATGGCACCGTGATGCAAAATGCCAATACCAAGGATTTTTTGTGGGGTATTGTTGAGACAATTGTGCTGATTACAGAATGCATGACTCTAGAGCCGGGTGATGTGGTGATTACTGGAACGCCTGCTGGCGTTGGTTACGCTAGAACCCCGCCTGTTTTTATGAAGGCAGGGGACGTATGTGAAATTGAGGTTGAAGGTGTTGGGATTCTTAAAAATACTATTCAAGACGAATAGAAAATATAGATTAAGCTGAAGTAATTCATAGGAGAGATGATGAAAGATAATCAAAACATAAATCGCCGAGATGCTATTAAATTAGGTTTTGGGGCCACAGTTCTGGGCGCATCAGGAATGAGTCAGGCACATGAGAAGGGTGTGAATACACCTTTTCCAGTTGCACAAGTCTTCATCCCTATTGCTGGTAGTGATCAAGAGTTTCCTGTGCGCCGTATCTATTGCATTGGCCGTAACTATGCTGCTCATGCTAGAGAGATGGGGTCTGATCCTACGCGCGAGCCGCCATTCTTTTTCCAGAAGCCAACAGATGCTATTCAGTTTGTAGCGCCCACCAAAATTGTGGATCATCCCTATCCAAGCCTAACCAAAAATTACCACTATGAAGTCGAATTAGTGGCTGCTTTAAACAAGGGTGGCAAAAATATTCCAGTGGATAAGGCTCTAGAGCTTGTTTATGGTTATGCCTTAGGTCTGGATATGACTCGTAGAGATTTGCAACGCTTTATGGGTGATCAAAAAAAGCCTTGGGAAATTGGGAAGTCTTTTGACCTCTCAGCTCCAATTGGCCCAATCTTTCCCGTTGGCAAAGTGGGGCATTTCACCAAGGGAAATATTGAGCTGTCAGTGAATGGTGTCGTCAAGCAAAAAGCAGATTTAAGTCAGATGATTTGGTCGGTCGCAGAGCAAATCTCTAAGTTATCCGAAGCAAATGAATTATTCCCTGGGGATATTATTTATTCTGGTACCCCGGAGAATGTAGGGCCTGTCGTAAAAGGTGATGTCATACGCTGCCAAATCAATGGATTACCTGATCTATCCATCAAGATCGTTTAAAGCTTTAGCGGGCCCTTGAGGCCCGCTAATTTCTGATTCCAGTAGTTGGCTGTTTTAAGGTCGAATCACTCTTGCTGGATTCTCTTCATAAGGTGGAGAGTAGATCACTAAGAGTTTCACAGGTTCATCGCTGATTACGGTAAATACGTGCATGGCATCTGCTGGGAAAAAGCAGGCATCACCTGGACCCATTTCACAGACTTCACCATTGACCTCAGCTCTGGCACGACCTTCTAGCATGTAGCAGACTTGTTCAATTCCCGGATGGGCATGAGGCAGGGCGCCTTTACCTTTCTCAATAGTTCCATGGAGAACTTCAAGCTGTTTAGCGCCAACGGTCTCAGTACCAATAATTCGGCGATTGACTGTACCAAGATGGTTTGCTGGGTGATAGCCTTCAACCTCACCAGCTTTAACAAAGTACTTAGATTTAGTAGCGCTCATTGCTTTGCTCCCTGAAATAAATTTAATAGGATTTAGGTAGACCCAATACTTTTTCTGCAATAAAGCAAAGAATCAGTTGAGGGCTAACCGGTGCAAGACGTGGAATCCAGGATTCACGCAAATAACGCTCTACGTGATATTCCTTAGCGTAGCCCATGCCACCATGGGTCAGGATGGCATTCTCACAGGCATGAAAACAGGCTTCTGCTGCGAGATACTTTGCTGCATTTGCTTCGGCAGCGCAGGGCAATTTTTCATCATACAAACTCGCTGCTTTGAATACCATGAGGTTAGCAGCCTCAAGCTCCATCCAAGACTTTGCTAATGGGTGCTGAATACCTTGATTCTGGCCAATAGGTCTATCGAACACAATGCGTTCTTTGGCATATAGCGCACCCCTGGCAAGCGCAGCTTGGCCAAGTCCAATGGCCTCTGCTGCAATCAAAATTCGCTCTGGATTAAGACCATGCAATATATAAGAAAAACCTTTTCCTTCTTCTCCAATAAGGTCTTGGGCTGGAATTTTTAGCTGATCAATAAAGACTTCATTGGAATCTACACACTTGCGCCCCATTTTTTCAATTTCTCGCACATCAATACAAGAGCGATCCAAATCGGTATAGAACAAGGACAAACCTTCAGTACCTTTTGCTTCCTCTACAGGGGTAGTGCGAGCCAGGAGCAAAATTTTGTTAGCAACTTGGGCGGTAGAGATCCAGATCTTTTGACCACTCACAATATAGTGATCACCTTGTTTCTCTGCCTTAGTAGAAAGCTTCAGAGTATTGAGGCCCGCATTCGGTTCGGTCACGCCAAAGCAGGCTCGATCTTTGCCAGCAATTAAGGGCGGCAACCAGCGCTTTTTTTGTTCATCAGATCCAAAGACCACTACTGGGTGTAAGCCAAAAATATTCATGTGGACAGCAGAGGCACCAGATAAGCCAGCGCCGCTCTCAGAGATGGTTCGCATCATGAGTGCTGCTTCTGTAATCCCTAGGCCTGCTCCACCATATTCAGTTGGCATGGCAATACCAAGCCAGCCAGCATCAGCTAGCGCTTGATGGAAGTCAAAAGGAAAGTCACCTATTTCATCTTTTTTAAGCCAATAGTCAGCATCAAATGGCTTACAGAGTTTTTCAATCGCATCTTGGATTTGCAATTGTTCTGGAGAGAATTGGAAGTTCATTTTTTGCTTCCAGTCCTTATTAAAGTCTCAATGGCATCTTCTGCATAGCCAAGCCCTCTCAAGATTTCAGCGGTATGTTGCCCAAGAGCTGGGGCTGGACTTAAATCCTCTTTAGCTGGTGTCTCTGACCATGACACTGGGCTTTTCATTACCCGTATTTGACCTTCGCTAGGATGATCTTCGGTATAAATAAAGGATTTACTTTTGAGATGTTCATCATGAATGAGGTCATCGATCGAATTCATAGCTTGATTGGGCAGATCAAATTGATCGAGAAGTTTGTGCCATTGCGCGGTCGTTTTTGTCTTCATGATGGACTCAACTTCTTGGTAAACCCGGTCAATATTATTTGCACGGTTGACATGAGTACAAAAGATTTCTTCTTGAAGGCGCTCCGGCTGATCAATTGCCTCAAAAAAGCTTTTCCAATGCTTATCGTTGTAGATCAGAATAGAAATATAGCCATCTTGTGTCGCATAGGGCTTGCGAGAAGGCGAAAGAAGGCGCGCATAGCCAGATTTACCAATGGGTGGAATAAAAGATTCGCCACCAAGGTGATCTCCCAAAATAAATTGGGTGATGGATTCAAACATGGGGACGATGATGTGTTGTCCCTTACCTGTTTTCTCACGGGCATACAGAGCTGAAGTGACTGCGTAGACTGAATGAAGTCCAGTCACTCTATCTCCCAAAGTGGTTGGTGCATAACGTGGCTCATGAATACCATATTGCTGCATGAGCCAGGGCACACCTGCAGCGCCCTGAATCAAATCATCATAGGCAGGTTTATCTGCATAGGGACCATCTAGACCAAAGCCTGAGCAAGATACATAAATGATCTTCTCGTTTACCTTTTTTAAATCCTCATAACCTAAGCCAAGTCTATCTAAAGCTTGAGGTCTGATATTAGAGATAAAAACATCAACGGTCTTTGCAATATCAAGTGCTGCTTGCTTTGATGCTGGATCTTTTAAATCTAAAACAATACTTTTTTTGCCACGGTTCGCTTGCAAAAAGATATGACCCATTTTAGGATTCCTCATGGGTCCCACATCACGCATATTGTCCCCATCAGGAGTTTCAATCTTGATGATTTCAGCACCCATGGATGCCAAAATTTGGGTCGCAAAAGGACCAAGGATGACTGCAGTTAAGTCTAAGACGCGAACGCCTGCTAATGGGCCCATCACATTCCTTAATAAATCTCTAATTAGTTGAGTTCAGATTTAATGCCTGATTGAATAATCAATTTACCCCAGTAGGCCATCTGATCGCTCACATACTGAGCAAAATCTTGTGGATTCTTCGATGGCCAAACAACAAAACCCAATTGCGCTAATTTAGCCTGTACTTCTTTATCTTTTAAAGCCTCTTGAATAGATGCATTGATCTTATCAACAATGGGCTTGGGAAGATTTGCAGGACCAAAGACACCATTCCAGGAAACGAGATCAAAACCCTGAATAGTTTTAGCAATTGGAGGTACATTTGGTAGTTGTGCATAAGGTCGATTACCAGTTAAGCCGATTGCACGAACCTTACCAGCTTTAATCATGGCCATGCCAGATCCTGTATCAGCTACGTAGACCTGAATTTGATTACCAATTAGATCTGTTAAAGCTTGGGGGCTTGATTTATAAGGAATTTGCGTCATGTTTGTCTTGGTTAAATACATGATCGTTTCAGTGGTGACTAGCGAAGTGCTATTTGGTGTGCCATAGGACAGCTTGCCTGGATTTGCTTTGGCGTAATCAATCAACTCTTGCACGGTCTTTACTGGTAAGTCATTATTAACGGTGAGCACAAATGGTAATTCACCAACACGGGCGATTGGGGTGAAATCTTTGATTGGATCGTATTTCAGATTCTGAAATAACCAAGGATTCGCTGAGTGTGATGTATTGGTAGTCATCAAGAGGGTGTAGCCATCAGGTTTGGCTGAAGCTACTAATTGCGCACCGATTTGTGCGCTAGCACCTGGTTTGTTATCAACGATGACGGGTTGCCCGAGGATGGTCCCCATTTTTGTTGCCATGATTCGTGCTACTGCATCAGTTCCGCTACCTGGGGCAAATGGAACTATCAGCGTGATGTTGGAAGAGGGATAGCTTTGAGCAGCGCAATGGAGTGAGGTAGCTGCAAATGCTATCGCTAGTAGATTGAGTAATTTATACATCTTGGTCTCCTGTGAATTGTTTAGCGGTAATGGCTCGTCCAACTCGTGATGCATTGGTTTTACCAGTCGCTTTTGTAATGTATTGGCCTATTTTGACAGCAGCATCAAAGTCTATTCCAGTTTCTATTCCCAGTCCTTTGAGCATATAGAGAACATCTTCGGTTGCAACATTCCCAGTGGCTCCCTTCGCATAGGGGCAGCCACCAAGACCAGCAATGGAGGAATGAAAAATACTCACTCCAATCTCCATAGCCGCATAGATATTTGCGAGGGATTGTCCATAAGTGTCATGAAAATGGCCAGAAAACTGGTGGATTGGGGCAAATGCAAAGATAGTTTCAAAGACGGACTGAATTTGACCTGGGGTGCCTACGCCTATCGTGTCCGCAATATCAATTTCATCGCAACCTAAGTCCATCATTCGCTTAACGACTTGCGCAACATGAGCCGGCTCCACCATACCTTGGTAGGGGCAACCGAAGGAACAGGAGATGCTGCCACGAATACGAATACCATCTTGTTTAGCAGCTTTTGCCACAGGTATAAAGCGCTCCACTGATTCAGCAATACTGCAGTTGATATTTTTCTGAGAAAACCCCTCAGATGCAGCAGCAAAGATGACAATCTCATCTGCTTTAGCAGCAAGTGCTCCTTCATAACCCCGCATATTTGGTGTTAGGGCAGAGTAAATAGTGCCAGGCCTTCTGGTAATGGCAGCCATAACTTCATCACTGCCAGCCATTTGTGGAACCCATTTGGGTGAAACAAAAGAGGCTGCTTCAATATTTGGAAAGCCAGCATCTGATAATTGATTAATGAGTTCTACTTTGACATCAATAGGCACAAACTCTTTTTCATTTTGAAGGCCATCTCTAGGCCCCACTTCAACGATCTTGACTTTTTTCGGAAGGCTCGAGGATGGCTTCATTTACTTTTCTCGAGAAAAGCTTTCATCCGCACTTGTGCTTCATTGCTAGTACGAATGGTGGCAATACGCTCTACAGTGTCCTCAAGCAGGGCTGGAGTAATTGCTTGCTGTGAGATGTCACGAACCATTTTTTTACAGGCCATCACCGCCATCGGGCCGTTGCTCAATATAGCTTGGCAGATCTCATCAACCTTGCTATCTAGCGCATCTGGGTCGACCAATTCATGCACAAACCCTATTTCTTTTCCATGGGCTGCTGTAAACACTTCAGCAGTCACAAAATATCTGCGTGAGGCTTGTTCACCAAGCGCTCTAATGACATAGGGCGCGATGGTTGCAGGCAGTAAACCCAACTTGGCTTCAGAAATACAGAAGCGAACTTGCGTGGAGGCAATCAAAACATCACAAACTGATGCTAGACCCACACCACCCGCATAGGCATCACCCTGAACTTTAGCAATCACCGGTTTTGGGCAAGAATAAATTGTGTTGAGCATTAAGGCCATCTTGCGAGAGTCGGCGATATTTTCGGCTTTGGTGAAGTTAGCCATGCTCTTCATCCAATTTAAATCTGCACCCGCGCAAAAGCTTTTCCCATTCGCTTGGAGCACAATCACTCGACAATCATCATCTGCGCCTAGATTAGTAAAGACGTCTTGGAGTTCACCGATCAAGCCTTCGTTAAACGCATTTCTAACTTCAGGTCGATTGAGGGTGACGTAAACAATCTCATTACCTTGAGTGTTTAAATATTGATAAATTGGTAGCTGAGTCATGGCTAATTGGGGTCTCCAGTTTCTATCGTTTTCTTTAATTTACTGGAAACTGGAGTAGAGGGTGATAAATCAACGGTTTAGCCCCCCGAGCTATAGCTCCCCCTTCTTATTTGGAGACTAAATCCATCCCGCTATTCTTGATGGGCTCAACGGACTTTGGCGAGCTTAAGTATTGAATCAGCTTTTGTGCGGATTCTTGTTGTGTAGAGCCGGCAACAATTGCTGCAGAAAAAGTCTGAATCAATTGAAGCTCATTTGGAATGCGACCAACATAATCAACCCCTGCGACATTGACAATCTCGCTACTGGGTTGAATTGCAAAATTCACTTCTTTTGCTGCAAGTAGTGTGGTGGCTTGGCTACCGCGTTCAGTCACTGTGACGGTGATTTGATCTGAGAGTCCCAGGCGTGGAAATAACTCTTTGGTTAAATAAATGCCACTCGTACTTCCTGGTACTGCGATGCGTTTTGCTTTTAGCAAGGCTTCTTTAAAGGCTTTAGTAGTAGATATATCAGGTTTAGGCATGCCAGCTGAAACTCCCAATCCTAATGGCGCCATAGCCAAATCAACATCCGTTCCAGGAATAATTTTTCCTATTGCCATCAGTTCAGCAAGCCCCTCGCGAGAAAGAATGACGACATCAGCACTAGTGCCATTGGCCAACTGCGCTTTAATTGTTTTTGGTCCAGAACCCTGTGAGGCGCCAGATTTTGTAGTGACTGTAATGCCTGTCATTTTTTGAAATTCGGGGAGCATGGCACTGTAGGGCCCATTAAATCCGCCTGAGATCATGACTTCGAGTTGTGCCATAGCGCTTGTACTAAGCAATAAAGAAGTGAAAAGAATAATGAAATATTTCAACTTGGAGTCCTGTTTACTTTGCCCTGATAAATCTTTGGGCGCGTTTTCCAGTATCTACTTCAGTTGTGTAAACGCTACCATCAGAATCTACTGCAATGTTATGCACCCAATGGAACTCGCCAGCATTTCGCCCACTGCGACCAAAAGAGCCCATCTTCTGCCCATTTTCGCGAAGTAGAACGGTGACTTCATTATTGGTGCCATCTGCAATTAATAAATATTTCTGACTTGCATCCGATGGAATTAAATCCCAAACGGAACCTGAGCCTTTAGTATCCGTTTCGTAGGACATCTCGCGAATAAATTTACCGCTTTTTTCGAATACCTGAATACGATTATTAGCGCGATCACAAACAAAAACAGTATTGTCTTTCATAAGGCGTACGCAGTGCACTGGATTGCCAAAGTGGGGAGAGCTGGGGTTGAAATTATCCACTTTCTCATCGCTTGGAGGATTTCCATAGGCACCCCAATGCCGCTTGTAAGCACCAGTATTGGAATCGAATACTGCGATACGTTTATTTAGGTAGCCATCAGCAACATATATTTCATTGGCAATTGGATCAACATTCATGTGTGCAGGTCGCCCAAGCTGTACATTGCTATTGCTCCCCTTACTTTCTCCTGGTGAACCAATCTGTAAGACGAATTTCCCATTTTGAGTAAATTTCAAAATCATATGATCACTAGCAGCATTTCCACCAATCCAGACGTATCCATTGGGGTCTATATAAATACCATGCTCATTTTTTGGCCAGTCATAGCCACTACCTGGTCCTCCCCATGCTTGTAGCAGATTTCCTTTTTTATCAAACTCTAAAACTGGTGGAGCAGGGATACAGCATTTAGATCTTCTGGGATTGAGAGTGGCACCCTTTTCATCATCGGTGATGGTCAATGGGCGATGAATAATCCAAATGTGATCATTCTTATCTGTAGCTACTCCAGATACTTGGCCCAAAATCCAGTTATTGGGGAGTGGTTTTGGCCAATAGGGATCAACTTTGTACTGGGGCGCCTTGCCAGCGCTTGTACTTTGTGAAAAAGAACTTGTACTGATAAGCAAGTAGATAGCAAGAAATAGGCCGCGAGCAATGAAATTCATCTTTGCCTCCATAGGTATTTTTATAAATATGATGATGTCTTAAGGTTAGCGCAAAACTATTAGCAAAAGAGAGTATCTCGGGTAATCCCTTAATTATGCTTGCCATCTTCACTAAGTATCTACATGCTATGCTTAATTTGCTTTATAGAAAATAATAAATAAAAAAATTTACGGAGACAAAATGAGCACAATTACAAAAGCCCACTTAGCTGGTCTGACTGCATCTTTCATTTTGCTGCTGTCATCTGGAGCAATTGCACAGACTAGACCTCTCAATCTCAAGGTGACTTCCCTGGGGGATAAAGTGCTTAATGGCCCAATTGTTTTGGAGAGGCAGGGCAGTTTCTTTGTGGGTGGCCAGGATATTGAATCTAGTACCCTTTCCACACTTCCCGCTTATGCCCAATCTGGCACGATTACCGTTGATCAGATGTATGTGCGCTATCAAACTCCGATGAAAGCAAAAAGCAATTCAGTGGTGATGATTCATGGTTGCTGCCTAACGGGTAAAACTTGGGAGTCCACGCCAGACGGTCGTATGGGCTGGGATGAATACTTTGTCAAAAGGGGTTATCCAACATACGTCATTGATCAGTCTGGTAGGGGTCGTTCAGCAGTCAATGCGACTGCTCTGAATGCTGCCAAGATGGGAAAAGAAGCTCCTGAGAAATTACCCGTTGTATTTGCAGCGAGTCATGAGTCTGCTTGGACAATCTTTCGCTTCGGTAGCGAATATCCTAAAGTCTACGAAGGGCAGAAATTTCCGATTGCTGCACAAAATGGTTTATGGCAGCAAATGGTTTCGGATTGGTTATTTTCAATGCCTACTCCAAATCCTACTGTTCCAAACTTATCGCAACTCTCTAAGCAGTTAAAGAAAACGGTTCTTATCAGTCACTCTCAATCAGGTATTTATCCTTTTCAAACTGCTCAGTTAAGTAATGAGGGGATTGCAGGAATTATTGCGGTAGAACCTTCTGCTTGTCCTGAAGCCAATAGCGATATGACGCCCTATACCAAGATGCCGATTATGGTGATGTATGGAGACTATATGGAGATATCACCTCGCTGGGCGCCAAGATTAAAAGCTTGTCGTGCCTTCGTTGAAAAAGCCAATCAAGCAGGCGGTAAGGTTGAACTTTTATTGTTACCTGAAGTCGGGATTATGGGGAACTCCCACATGATCATGCAAGATAGCAATAGCATTCAGATTGCGGATATCTTAGGTTCATGGATTGAGCAGCGTATCAAGAACTAAGACTAATTAAGGCCTATAGATTTGAAGCTACCTACGGGTGGCTTTTGCCCATTTCTACTGGTATTTCTCTATAGCAAGCTTTCGTAACGAGAGTAGATTGGTGCTTATGTTCATGAAAAGGAGGCTTTATGAGTAAGAATCCATTTGATATTAATAGCCTGCCAGGGCAGCAAAAGATGATGCAGGCCGGAAAAGATGCGGGTGCCGTTGCATTGGAAAGTGCCCAAACCATTAATCAAATTAATCAACAGGCTGCTCAAGAGTTGGCTTCACAAATTCAGAAGCGGGTGGCAGAGCTCATGAAAACTCAGGATCCAAAGGGAGCGTTTGAGTACGTTCATGCAGAAGTACTGCAAGATGCTGCTAAAGAAGTCTCTCAATATCAACAAAAGCTATTGAAAGTTCTTAAGCAAAGCAATCAGGAGCTTGCCGAAATTGCAGAATCTATGATCGAGGATTCCAAGGCCGACCTCATCCACTTTGTAAATGATGCTACGAATAATGCGCCTCAGGGTAGTGATGCTTATGTGTCAGTATTTAAAAGCTCATTTAATAACGCCTTGCAACATTTTGAGCTAATTCGTGCAACGATGACTGACTCTTTCTCCCATTTTGAGAAGAGCATAGAAAATGTTAGTAATCTGGCAGCTAACCAGGCAACAACTAAAAAGGAGTCCTAGTATCTTTTTTGAAATTGCAGTGCGGTCTTGATGGTTTGAAAATGAATGTTGACAGTAGATTCAATTTCCTTGCCATAGCCGCCTGCCATGGAAATGGCAACCGGTAGTTTTCTATCCAATGCAAATTGCAACACTGTCTCATCGCGAAGTTTCATGCCTGCGCTGCTGATATTTAATCTTCCTAGACGATCGTCTTCATGAGGGTCAGCACCTGCTAAGTAAATAATGCAATCGGGCTCAAATCTGGAGTCCAATTGATCTAGGCATTCTGCCAAGGCTTTTAAATAGTTACTGTCATTACAACCATCGGGTAAGCCAAGATCAAGATCGCTTACTTCTTTCTTAAATGGAAAATTATTTTCTCCATGAATCGAGAGTGTAAAGATCGTTGAGTCATTCTGAAGAATTGAAGCAGTGCCATTGCCCTGGTGTACATCTAAATCAATAATGGCGATCTTGAGTTTGGGGTCAATCTCCTTTTGCAGAGTGCGGGCAGCGATTGCAGAATCATTAAAGACACAGAGTCCACTTCCTGAATCTCGATACGCATGGTGAGTGCCTCCTGCGAGATTAATCGCTATACCTCCAGTTAGAGCGGTTTTACAAGCTGCGACCGTTGCCCCAGCAGATCTGCGTGAACGCTCCACCATCTTTGCGCTCCACGGAAAACCAATTTCTCTCTGTTCGCTTGAGCTTAATTTTCCTTCGATGATTTTGATCAGGTAAAGAGGGTCATGGGCATAGAGAATTTGCGTATCACTCGCCGCTGGTGCTTCAATTAATTCAAGCCCTGGCTCGCCAGCAACTAAGTCTCTTAGACTGGAATATTTCTCCATCGGAAAGCGATGCCCAGGGGGAAGGGGTAAAACAAAGTGGTCGGTATAGAATGCTTTCAATCTTTATTCGAATATTGTTCGAGAATATTCAGTGGAACTATTTCCAAAGCTTTGATATTGGTACTTTCTAGTTTGATCATGGGCGCACAATTGGCTTGGAATGCCTCAATCCAGCGATTGAGACAAAGACACCATTGATCACCAGCAACTAATCCCGGAAATTGATAATCTGGTCTGGCGGTAATCAGGTCATTGCCCTTTGCTAGGCTAAATTGCAAAAACGCATCACTGACGATGGCACAAACAAGATGGCTACCAGAATCCTCCTCATTAGTCTTGCAGCAGCCATCCCGAAAAAAGCCTGTGAGGGGCTCAAAAGAGCAGGGAACTAAGGGTTGCCCCAAAACATTTAACGCTACATCCTTTTGCATACAGACTTTCTTAATGAGTAGTCATGCCAGTTTATTGAATAAGGCTTAAACTTGCTCAAGGCGGCTTATTTATGATTTTGGCCCTATTGTTTTCGAACTAAATATGAAATATTTCCTAATATCCCTTTGCTCTTTGACATGTTTATTAAGCGCAGCGACTTTTGCGCGTGAGCCAGATCATGTTCAGACTGTATTGAGCTCAGCAAAGCTTCAGGGGAGCGGTAGGCTCACTTGGTGGGGGTTTGATATTTACGATGCAGCTCTTTATCGCTCTGGCAATCTCAATTCTCCTGAGTTTGCCCTAGATTTTCGCTATAAAAAATCTTTTACAGGAATAGCAATCGCCAATAGATCTGCTGAAGAGATGAAAAAATTAGGCGTGTCTGATATGCAGGCGGCGCTTTGGGGAAAAGAATTGGCTAGTTTTT
The DNA here is from genome assembly GCF_018882125.1 of Polynucleobacter sp. AP-Melu-500A-A1. GTDB lineage: Bacteria > Pseudomonadota > Gammaproteobacteria > Burkholderiales > Burkholderiaceae > Polynucleobacter. The sequence goes on along the minus strand of NZ_JACVOZ010000003.1, from coordinate 506,096 downwards.
TACCTAATGTTGAATCCGGTCAAACTTTGACTGCAATCTATAACCCTAAACAAGGTACTTTTTTTTACTTCGATGGCAAACAGATCGCCCAGGTCAAGGGGGCTGATTTTTCAAAAGCCTTTTTTGGTATTTGGTTTGACTCTAAGACGAGTGCACCAAAACTACGTTCTGAATTACTTGGGCAGAATTGTCCGCCCCCACTGATTAGTGAAGGTTGTTAAATAAGATGAAATATCAATTAAAGATTTTGACTCTCATTTGTGTTGGTTTCTTATTGAGTGCTTGTGCAGGTCAGAAAATTTCTCAATATGCCAATGAGAAGCCAACTTTAGATTTGAGCGAGTATTTTTCAGGCACGATTGATGCCTATGGAATATTTACAGACCGTAGCGGAGTAGTGAAGAAGCGTTTCACTGTTCTGATACAGGCGAATTGGACAGTAGTTGACGGTAAGAAAACTGGTGTCTTAGATGAGAGTTTTGAATATTCAGATGGCAGCAAGCAAAAGCGTATTTGGAGATTGACTGAGGTATCTCCAGGGAAATACGTGGGTAAGGCCGATGATGTTGTAGGCGAAGCTCTTGGGGAGTCTTCAGGGAATGCCTTAAATTGGGCCTACACCCTGGCATTGCCGGTTGATGACACGATTTATAACGTGCAATTTGACGACTGGATGTACCTAGTCAATTCTAAAGTGATGCTGAATAAGGCCAAGATGAGTAAATTTGGTATCGAGCTGGGTGAAGTTACCCTGAGCTTTTATAAACGTTAAACGGAAGTTGGCAATTTGTGTCACACTTTCTGTTGTGGGGTAGCTCATAAGCTTTTTGGAATCTGAGTTACGATAATTTCCTAATAAAAAATCATAAGGTGACATGTGACAACAGCTCGAGTCGTTAGTCTTTCAGAACTAGGTAGTGCCGACGTAATTAAACTCATTGATAAAGAATTACCAGCGCCCTCAAAAGGCGAAGTACAAATTCGTCAAACGGCCATTGGATTTAACTTTATTGACGTGTATCAGCGATCTGGTGTGTATCCATTAGAGATGCCTACTGGTCTTGGGCATGAAGCAGTTGGAGTGGTGCATGCCTTAGGTGATGGTGTTACTGGATTCAAGATTGGTGATCGCGTGATGTATATGAATGCGGGAATTGGTGCATATGCCAGTGCGCGTAATGTACCAGCAGATAAATTGGTTCCAGTGCCTGACAATGTATCCGATGAAGTAGCTGCTGCAGTTTTCTTTAAAGCAATGACTGCTCAGTACCTTGTGCAAAAAACTTATAAAGTAAAAGCTGGCGATGTAGTTCTTGTTCATGCGGCCGCTGGTGGTGTGGGACAAATTTTGGCCGGTTGGGCAAAGGCTTTAGGTGCATTTGTCGTTGGCTCGGTGGGTTCTCAAGCAAAAGTTGCTGCAGCTAAAGCAGCGGGCTGTGATGCGGTGGTTGATTATTCAAAATCCAATTGGGTTGAAGAATTCCTTAAGGCCACTGGGGGCAAAAAAGCCAATGTGGTTTACGACTCTGTTGCCAAAGAAACTTTTTTAGGCTCCTTAGATTGTGCAGCTCCTTTTGGAACCGTCGCATTATTTGGTGCTGCCTCAGGCCCTGCGCCAGAGATTCAGCCAGAAATCTTGAATAAGAAGGGCTGTTTATTTTTGACTAGACCTTCCGTATTCCCACATAACGCTACCTCGGCCCTCTTGCAAGAAAATGCCCGTGCGGTATTTGATGCGATTGCTAAAGGACAGGTAAAAGTCCAGATTGCCGCTAAGTTTCCTTTGGAGCAGGCTGCTGAAGCCCATCGAGCTGCTGAGGGGAGAAAGGTATCTGGCGCAATTGTCCTGATTCCATAACTGAATAAGCGCTTAGCATTCTCAGGCCCCGTTATACGGGGCTTTTTTATTGCGCACTCTAGATGTAATATGGAGTTATGAAAACACTGATCAAATCTATTGCTCTGACAGCATGCTTATTAAGCAGCACTAGTGTTTGGGCACAAATTCCGGAGACGCAGCGCTCTCTTGGGATCTCTTATATTAGTGGTGGCGTTGGTGAGGGTGAGTCAGCGGCTATTTTGGCTGAGGCTAAGCATTGGCCTTTATTGCTAGAGTTATCTCAGCTCGAGAATGGTAGAGGCGTTTGGATCTTTGGTAGCCAAATTAAGATTGCGAACTCTAAGAGTGCAGTAATTTTTGATGCTAAGGCACAAGGTCCTTACATGCTTGTTAATTTAGAACCTGGTGATTATGTGATTCAAGCTAGTTATCAAGGGGTTGAGCAAAAAAGAGCGATTTCTATCAAAGCTGGGCAGCCACAAAAAATTTCACTCTTCTGGAAGTAAGTTAATACTATTGGTGCGCTGCCACATCAGCGCAGACGGTATTTCTAAGCTATAGTTTTAGAAGATCTATAAGAACAGCTTGGGGAGACAGTGATATGCATATTTTTTCTTTACAGAAATTGGTGGGTGCAGCAACCATATCCACCCTCTTATTGGGTGCTACTTTTAGTGCTCAAGCGCAATCTTCAGCACCTAGTGCCCAACAAGGCAAAACAGAAATCTTGTGGCTAGGACAAGCAGGTTTTCGGATTAAAAGCCCTGGAGGAAAAATCATTGTGATTGATCCATGGCTTACTGGCGGGCCAAAGACACCTGCTGTATACAAGAATGATATTGCTGCTCTAGGCCCTATCGATTTGCTATTAGTGACGCATGCGCACGTTGATCACATTGGCGATGCCCCAGATTTAGCAAAGTTACACAAAACTCAGCTGTATGGTCCTGCGGATATGGTGACGCCTCTAATTACTTTGGGTGTTATGCCGGCCGAGTTAACACATCGCTTTAATAAATCTGGGCGTGTGACGCCTTTGCCTGGAATTAAAGTGACTGCAGTAAAGGCGGAGCATTCTTCTTTACTAGTGTGGAAAAATCCTGCCACTGGAAAATTGGAGTCCCATCATGCTGGCGAGGCTATGGGTTACATCATCCAGTTAGAAAATGGATTTAAGATTTGGCATATGGGCGATACCGGCATATTCGGTGATATGAAATTTATTAGCGAGTATTACAAGCCTGATTTAGTGATGGTACCTATTGGAGGTAATTTCACGATGGCCCCTGATGATGCTGCACATGCGTTACGTGAACTGATTAATCCTAAAATGGTCATCCCAATGCATTACAACTCTAACCCTCTAGCAAAAGGGACGCTTGCCGAATTTCAGGCAGATATGAAGGGCAGTAAGATTAGGATCATTCCGATGACTGAAGGGCAAACAGTAGAGTTCTGATGCCTTAAAAACTAAAAGCCCCTGATTTAATACAGGGGCTTTTTTTATTGAAGTGTACTGAGACAATCATTAGGGATTAGTAAATATCCGGCTCCGGTACAGGTGCGCCAAAACTGGTTTCTAGAAAATCAAAGTCACAACCATCTTCTGCTTGCAGAATGTGGCGACTAAACATCCAGCCATAACCCCGCTCATATTTAGGTTTAGGCGCTACCCATTTTGCTTTTCTGGCAGCGAGTTCCTCATCACTAATTTCTAACTGAATCTTTCTGGCATCCACATCTACAGTAATCAAGTCGCCGGTTTTCACAAGTGCCAATGGACCTCCGATATAGGATTCTGGAGAGGCGTGAAGAATACAGGCGCCGTAACTGGTGCCGCTCATACGAGCATCAGAGAGGCGGAGCATATCTCGCACTCCTTGTTTTACCAACTTCACTGGTATGGGCAGCATGCCCCATTCGGGCATACCAGGTCCACCCTTGGGACCTGCGTTTCTAAGAACCAAAATGTGATTTTCGGTAACGTCTAAATTCTCATCCTCAATTGCTTTTTTCATATCGGGATAGCTATCAAATACGAGTGCTGGTCCAGTATGTTTCAAGAATTTTTCTGCACAGGCGCTAGGCTTAATTACTGCCCCACCCGGTGCAATATTCCCACGCAAGACTGCGAGAGCACCTTCTTTATAAATTGGGTTATCCAGTGTACGAATGACATCGGCGTTATAAACTTCAGCGTTCTGAATATTCTCGCCAATAGTTTTTCCTGTTACTGTCATGGCGGTATGGTCAAGGTGCTGCTTCATTTCCTTAAGCATCGCTGGCATTCCTCCAGCGTAATAAAAATCTTCCATCAAATATTTATCACCACTAGGTCTAATGTTCGCAATGACTGGAACTTTTCTACTTGCAGTATCAAAATCATCCAGAGTCACTGTGCAATCTTTTCCAGCGCGACGTGACATAGCAATTAAATGAATGATGGCATTCGTGCTACAACCCATAGCCATTGCTGCTGCAATGGCATTTAAGAAATTGGCCTTACTCAATATGCGTGCTGGGGTTAAATCTTCCCAAACCATCTCCACAATTCTTCTGCCACAGGCCGCCGCCATACGAGGATGACTTGCATCAGGCGCTGGAATGCTAGAGGCGCCTGGCAAACTTAAGCCCAGCGCCTCAGTAATACCCATCATGGTTGCAGCCGTACCCATAGTCATGCAAGTGCCATGACTGCGCGCAATGCCGCCTTCAACCTCTAGCCATTGTGCTTCGGAGATATTGCCTGCGCGTCGTTCATCCCAATACTTCCACGCATCCGATCCAGAGCCTAAGATTTGACCTTTCCAATTGCCTCTGAGCATTGGGCCTGCTGGAAGATAAATAAAAGGTAGGCCTGCAGATAATGCGCCCATGACCAAACCAGGGGTAGTTTTGTCACAGCCACCCATGAGTACTGCACCATCAACTGGATGAGAGCGAATAAGCTCTTCAGTTTCCATGGCCAACATATTGCGATAAAGCATGGTGGTGGGTTTGACATATTGTTCGGCTAATGAAATAGCAGGTAATTCAATGGGGAAGCCACCTGCTTGCAGAACACCTCGCTTAACATCTTCGACGCGTTGTTTGAAATGCGTATGACAAGGGTTGATGTCAGACCAAGTATTGATGATCGCAATCACAGGTTTACCAGACCAATCCTCAGGACCGTATCCCATTTGCATGGCGCGAGAGCGATGTCCAAAAGAGCGCAAGTCATCTGGCTCAAACCAGCGTGCGCTACGAAGAGATTCTTTAGTCTTTTTTGGCATAAAAGTCTGGGTTTAGGTTTGTAAGTCTTCTATATTAGTGCTTGCTTGCGAGAAAGGGTATGTCAGTACTTGTTTTCTGAATGGCTCTTATTTACTCTTGTGGCTAGGGACTACTGTTGTACATAAATTCATAAGGATCATTCCATGGCCAAGCTTTCTTTTATTGCCCGGGCATTACTCATTTGTGGCTTGTCAAGTACATGCTGCATCCCAGCAATTTCCCAATCAGATTACCCCAATAAGACTGTCAAAATTATTGTGCCCTTCCCACCAGGCGGCACTACAGACATCATGGCGAGAATTTCGGCAGAGCAATTAACCAAGACTTTTAAACAGGCCTTCGTGATTGAAAATATCTCTGGAGGGGGTGGCGTGATTGGCGCTGAGAGGGGAGCCAATGCTGCTCCCGATGGCTATACCTTGGTGATGACTGGCGTTGGTCAAAATGCAGTTGCGCATGGCCTTGATCCCAATTTGAAATACGATTCTTTAAAGGATTTTGCGCACATCTCATTGATTGATTTGGGCCCCAATGTTTTGGTGGTTAATCCGGACCGCCCATTTAAAACTTTAAAAGATATCGTCGATTACGCCAGGGCGAATCCTGGCAAGCTTGACTATGGCTACACCTATGCTTCTTCTGGCCACATGGCAATGGAGTTACTGAGACAAGCTACCTCAACTTGTGCGGATATAAAGAAGAAGCTCAACTGCAATCCTTTGCCCTTGGTAGGCATTCCTTATCGTGGAGGCGGTCCTCTAATGAATGCCATATTGGCCAATGAAATTCCGCTCGAGTTCATTAATCAGGATGCGGCACTCCCTTTTGTCCAGGCGGGAAAATTGCGCCCTATTGCAGTGAGCAGCTTGCAGCGTAACCCTCTATATCCTAATGTTCCTACTGTGGCAGAAAGCGGCTATCCAGGATTTCAGGCGCTATCTTGGGCAGGCATCAGCGCGCCAAAAGGAACGCCCAAACCTGTCATCGATAAATTAGAGGCTGCGATGATTCAGGCCTTGCAAACGCCTGAGGTAAGGCAACGCTTGGAATCAGTGGGTTTTGTAGTGCCAACCCCGGGATCAGCGGCGTATGTCAGCTTTTTAAAGTCAGAGTTAGATCAGTGGGTCGCATTGATTAAAAAGTCTGGGATCAAGCCAGAGTAGTTCACTTTGACGTAATTGAATTTGCGCTTCACTGTCAAAACCACCTTCGGGTGGTTTTTATTTCTAGTGACGCAAGGTTTATAATTCTCTAAGCGATTGAATTAAAAGAGATTATTCTCAAAACCCCTTCTGTTCAGTTTGACAGCCCCTATGGGGTCTTGGACAATACCCGGAGTGGTTTGATTCAAGCCTACGACATTCATGACAGCCACTATTTCACACACCTCTCCTGCTGATTATGTGCTTCAAGCGCATGCGCTGAGCTGCGTGCGTGGGGAGCGTACGCTATTTACTGAACTGGATCTGCAAGTTAATGCTGGAGAGTGTTTGCATGTGCGCGGCGAGAACGGAGTAGGTAAAACCAGTTTATTGCGTCTCTTGACGGGTTTGTCAAAGCCCGAATCTGGCGAGATTTTATGGAAGGGTCAAGCGATTACTATGGACCCTTCGCAGTATCACCGTGATCTATTATTTCTGGGTCATCGCGATGCATTAAAGGATGATCTCACTGCTTTAGAAAATATCCAGATGTACGCAGCAATAGATGATATTGCTCTCCCGCAAGAGCAGGCCCTTTCTTCTTTATGGCGTTTTGGCTTACGTGGTCGCGAGCATCTACCAGTCAGTTGTTTATCAGCAGGCCAAAAGCGGCGCGTCTTGATGGCGCGTATGGCTACACGTCAAGCCAAGTTATGGATACTAGATGAACCTTTTAATGCGCTTGATGTCAATGCAGTTCAGGCATTACAAACTTTAATTGCCCAGCATCTAGAGCAAGGTGGACTGGTTGTTTTAACAAGCCATCAAAATATTGCTATCCCGAATGTGAAGGTATTGGAGCTATGAATGCCTTCTTTGCCATCATCCATCGTGATTTGCTTTTGGTGATGCGGCGCAAGAGTGAAGTCCTGACGGCACTTTTCTTCTTTGTAGTGGTAACCAGTTTGTTTCCATTGGGTATCGGAGCGGATGCTGCCTTACTACGCAAGATTGCTCCCGGTGTTTTATGGGTAGCAGCTTTACTTTCAACCTTACTGGGTTTGCAGAGAATGTTTGCAGCGGACTATCTTGATGGTGCCTTGGAACAGCTAGTCTTATCCCCACAGCCATTAGTGCTATTAGTAGCTGGGAAGATTGTGGCGCACTGGTTGGTCTGTGGTTTACCTTTGGTTTTAATAGCCCCCATCATCGGAATTCAGTTTGATTTGGATGCAAGCTCTTTGTATGTTTTGATGGGCACTCTTCTACTGGGAACCCCTGTACTATCTTTGTTAGGCTCGATCGGTGCCGCTCTGACCTTGGGTGTTCGTGGCGGAAGTATATTGATGAGTTTGTTGATTTTGCCGCTCTATATTCCGGTATTGATTTTTGGGGCTGGAGCGGTTTATGCCAATAGCGTAGGTTTAGATAGCACAGGGCATTTTTCCCTCTTGAGCGCCTTATTGATTTTGGCTTTAGCATTTGTACCTTGGGTGAGTACTGCAGCCCTAAAGATTGCGATTGAATGAGTAAGCAAAATAATTCTTCTTTTTCCGATAACCGTTTGATTCATTGGTTTAAGTTATCAAGCCCAAGCACTTTTTATCCGGTGGCGGGAAAACTGATTCCCATCTTTTGGGTTCTGACTGCGGTTTTTGGCGCAGCTGGTTTATGGATTAGTTTTTTTGTTGCTCCAGTGGATGCTGTTCAAGGACAGGGTTATCGCATTATTTTTATCCATGTACCGGCCTCATGGATGTCGATGTTTATTTATCTTGTCATGGCAGCATGGGCAGGACTTGGCTTAGTTTTTAATACGCGGCTTTCTGCCATGATGGCTCAAGCCTTAGCTCCGGCTGGCGCATGGATGGCATTTCTATCTTTGTGGACTGGTGCATTTTGGGGAAAGCCGATGTGGGGCGCGTGGTGGGTATGGGATGCACGTCTGACTTCTGAGCTCATCTTATTATTTCTATATCTCGGTTTCATCGCACTGCAAGCTTCAATTGATAATCCTCGTAGGGCAGACAAAGCGGGTGCGATCTTGGCTTTAGTGGGCGTGGTGAATATCCCCATCATTTATTTCTCAGTGAAATGGTGGAATACCTTGCATCAGGGGGCATCTGTTTCATTAACAAAGTCTCCAGCTATGGCGCAGACCATGCTTTGGGGTATGTTGCTAATGGCTCTCTGTTTTTGGATGTATTCCATTGCGGTGGGCTTGATACGAGTAAGGACCATTATTCTCGAGCGTGAATCCCACACGGATTGGGTGAGACAATTGAGCGAGGTAAAGCGCTAATGTGGAATAGTCCTTCTGAATTTTTCGCTATGGGTGGTTATGCACTCTATGTGTGGAGTAGTTTTGGAATGTGCGCCCTCGTTTTATTGTTAGAGCCACTGGTGATTCGTGCGCGTAATAAAACGGTGATACGCAGGTTGCATCAGCAATTGTTAGCAGAGCAGTTTGATAAAGAAAGTGGTCAGTGAAGCCTAGACATCAGCGTGCATTATGGATTGTTGCTGCTTTAGTAGTGATCGGAGTTGCAGCCCTCTTAATTCTCAATGCTCTCAATAGTAATATAGCTCTCTATGTAACGCCAAGTGAGGTGGCTGCAGGTAAAGCGCCACAAGGGCAAGCATTTCGGATTGGTGGTATGGTAAAAGACGGCTCCTTAAGACGAGATGGCTTGACTGTGCACTTTGTAATTACTGATTTAGTGAAAGATATTCCTGTTGCCTATACCGGCATTCTTCCGGATTTGTTTAAAGAGGGTAAGGGCGCTGTGATTCAGGGACGACTCGATACTAATGGCCAGTTCATCGCCAGTGAAGTTCTTGCTAAGCATGATGAAAACTATATGCCCCCGGAAGCAAAGCATGCCCTAGAGCAGGCACAAAAAAATGGAAGCAATAAATGATTCCTGAGTTTGGGCATTACGCATTAATTCTGGCACTTTGTATTGCGCTCATACAAGGTATCTTGCCACTCATTGGCGCACATCAAGGTCGCCGCGAGTGGTTGATGTTGGCTCGACCTGCAGCCCAAGTCGTCTTTCTATTACTCTTCATTGCATTTGTGAGTCTGGCATGGAGTTTCTACGCCAATGATTTTTCTGTGCTTTACGTAGCTGAACATTCCAATTCTCAAATGCCTCTTGTTTATCGGCTAGGCGCAGTTTGGGGAGGTCATGAGGGGTCACTCCTGCTTTGGATATTCTTGCTAAGCATCTGGACTATTTTGGTTGCTCAACTTTCTAAAGCGCTCGATGAATTCATGGTGGCGCGTGTTATCGGCGTTTTGGGTTTGGTAACGAGTGGTTTATTGCTGTTTGTCCTTACCACCTCTAATCCTTTTGCAAGATTGCTTCCTGCTGCTCAAGATGGGCGCTCATTAAATCCTTTATTGCAAGATCCAGGTTTGGTGTTTCATCCGCCAATGTTGTATATGGGCTATGTGGGCTTTTCAGTCGCTTTTGCTTTTGCAATCGCATCTTTATTATCAGGAAGATTAGATGCTGCGTGGGCGCGCTGGTCACGTCCATGGACTACTGCCGCATGGGTCTTTTTAACTTTAGGTATTGCACTCGGATCTTGGTGGGCTTATTACGAGCTCGGTTGGGGAGGTTGGTGGTTTTGGGATCCCGTAGAGAATGCTTCCTTCATTCCTTGGTTGGTCGGTACGGCACTCCTTCACTCCTTAGCAGTCACTGAGAAGCGGGGCGGTTTTAAAAGTTGGACAGTATTGCTTGCGATCACTGCTTTTTCTTTATCGCTTCTAGGAACTTTCTTGGTTCGCTCTGGAGTACTCACTTCAGTGCACGCGTTTGCAACCGATCCTAAGCGCGGTATTTTTATTCTGATCTTCTTATCTCTCGTGGTTGGATCATCTCTGGTGCTTTACGCTTGGCGAGCTCCAAAGAGCACCATGGGTGGCAAGTTTAGCTTGAGCTCACGTGAGACTTTAATCTTGCTGGGCAATGTCTTTTTGGTGGTTTCTGCCGGCTCAGTCTTGTTGGGTACTTTATATCCTTTACTCATCGATGCTTTACATCTAGGTAAGATTTCTGTTGGGCCTCCTTACTTCAATAGTGTGTTTGTCCCCATCATGATTCCTTTATTGGTTTTAATGGGTATAGGCCCATGGGCAAACTGGAAAAGTACCGATCTGCTAGCGATTGTTAAGCGCTTGTGGATAGCAGGTGTCGTTGCGGTGCTTGCAGGCATTGCCATTCCCCTGATGATGGGCGAGTTTACTTGGTTGGCTAGCATTGGCTTCTTGCTAGCATTCTGGGTAATTGCTTCAGGATGTTTGCAGCTTGTACGGCAAGCTAAAGTAGGTAAGCCAACCCGCTCCTTTATTGGAATGCAATTTGCGCATTTGGGGATTGCAGTCTTTGTGATTGGCGTGACCATGGTTGGTGCTTATCAAGAAGAAAAAGATGTTCGTATGCTCGCTGGTGAAACTGTTAGTGTTGGTGGCTATCAAATTCAATTAGAGGGTGTACGGTCTGTTCCTGGGCCAAACTACAATGCCATGCGTGGCACTTTCTTGCTCAGTAAGAATGGCACCAATCCCACCACTCTATATCCTGAAAAGCGTAGTTACTTTTCTTCAAGCATGCCAATGACTGAGGCAGCCATTGATGCTGGATTGACGCGAGATATTTATGTCTCCTTAGGTGAAGAGTTGGAAGATATGTCTTGGGCAGTGCGTGTTTACTACAAACCATTTGTAGACTGGATTTGGGGCGGTTGTTTGCTGATGGCCTTAGGTGGCATCTTCGCTATCTCTGATAAGCGCTATCGCATGAAGTTAAAGAGACAGACATCATGAAGGCAAAGTTTCTGATTCCTTTATTGCTATTCATCATCTTGGTGGTATTTCTTGCAATTGGTTTAAATCGTGACCCCCACGAAGTGCCTTCACCATTAATTAATAAGCCGGCGCCTGCATTTGATATTGCTCAATTGGAGCAGTCCAATAAGAATTTTTCTCCTGCTAGTATGAAAGGTCAGGTTTGGATTTTGAATGTTTGGGCTTCATGGTGTGTGGCTTGTCGTGAAGAGCACCCGGTACTTGTGGAGTTAGCAAACTCCAAAATTGCTCCAGTGATTGGTTTGGATTACAAAGATAAGCGTGAACAGGCGTTAGCTATGCTGGCGACACAAGGCAATCCTTATACATTGTCAGCATTCGATGCTAATGGCCGTGTCGGCATTGATTACGGCGTCTACGGCGTCCCAGAAACCTACATTATTGATAAAGTAGGGATTATTCGTTTTAAGCATATAGGACCCATTAACTCTCAGCTTTTAAATCAGAAGATTTACCCATTGGTGAGTGAACTTAAAAAATCATGAAATCACTACTTTGGATTCTATTGGCTTGCGTTTGCTTCAATACTTCCTTTGCTAAGGACGCTGCTCCATTGGCGGATGATCCAGTGATAGAGCAGCGCCTGATTAATATTTCAGAAGAAATGCGTTGTCTGGTTTGCCAAAATGAATCTTTAGCGGGTTCCCGCTCAGAGCTAGCAAATGATTTACGGAGAGAAATTCGTATACTCATTCAAGAGGGAAAGAGCGACGATCAAATTAGATCCTTTATGGTTGAACGCTATGGTGATTTTGTTCTCTATCGCCCACCTGTAAAACCGATTACCTGGCTGCTTTGGATTGGACCGTTTGCCATTCTGGTCATCGGTATAGCGACCTTACTCAGATATCTGCGTCGCAGAAATCAAAACATGCCAAGTACAACACTTTCAGCGGCCGACAACCAAAAGATTGATGCTTTGCTTAATCAAGAGAAGAGAGATGGCTGAAATGACTAGTTTTTTCATCGCAGCCTTTTTCTTACTAGTGTTGGTGCTAGTACTACTCTTGCGCCCTTTTATATTTCCAGAAAAAATGCAGGCTACTTCTCGTAGGCAGATGAATGCTGCAATTTATCGCGAGGAGTTGGATAAATTAGAGGCAGAGCGTGTGGCAGGTTTAATTAATCCTGCTGACTATGAGATTTCTCATGCTGAGATGCGTCAACGCCTCTTTCAAGATACTAATGAAGAGGATGATCGTGCAAGCTTAGGCTCTACCAAGAAGACTGCGATTGGTCTTTGTATTTTTATTGTGCTACTTTCATCTGGGCTGTATTTTTCTTTAGGTGATGTTGAGCGTGTCGCTCAGAAAAATAATGAAAAGCCGATTACTCAAGAAGGTGTTGAGAAGATGGTTTCTGAATTTGCCATCAAGATGGAGAAAGATCCAGGTAATCTCGAGGGTTGGGCGATGTTGGCGCGTTCCTATCGTATTTTGGGCCGCAATGAAGATGCTGCTAAGGCATATGCTCGTGCTGGTAAATTCGTAGATACAAATCCACAGTTATTGGCTGATTATGCAGATACATTGGCTGCGAATGCCAATGGGAATTTCGCTGGAAAGCCCTTACTCTTAATCAATCAGGCTTTAAAGCTAGACCCCAATAACCTGATGGCGCTTTGGTTATCTGGAACCGCTTCTTTTAATATTGCTAACTATCAGTCTGCAGTACAGGCTTGGGAAAAGCTTGCAGGGCAATTACCTCCAAATTCTGAAGAGGCAAAGGCAATCGCGGAATCAATCGCAGAAGCACGCACTAAGGGCGGCTTGCTTGCAAAGGCACCTGTTGCTGTAGCTGGTAAAGGCATTAGCGGCAAGATTGATCTATCCAATGAACTGAAATCAAAAGTGAGCAATAGTGACATCGTCTTAGTGATTGCTCGTCAGGTGGGTGAGCGCATGCCAGTGGCGGTATTGAAAACACCGGTTGCACAATTTCCGATGAATTTTGTATTGAATGATTCTTTGGCAATGAATCCGAGTGCGCCAATATCAAAGCTGACAGAAGTCGCTGTTGAAGTCAGAATTTCTAAAACAGGGATGGCAAAACCTGAGCCAGGCGATTTAATTTCCTCTGTTAAGACTATTAAAGTTGGCGCAGAGAATGTCCAGCTCTTAGTAGATCAGGTTCGCCAATAAGGACTTTACCCTCTACCAACAAATGGCATCTTCGTGGCCATAATAGTCATCGACAGAATATTGCTCTCTAGTGGAAGTTGTGCCATATGGAGAACTGCTTCACCTACATGAGTTACATCCATGCGCGGTTCAATCTTGATGGACTGATCGGCTTGCATTATGCCGTTAGCCATGCGCTCTGTCATCTCAGTAGCTGCATTGCCAATATCAATTTGCCCGCAAGTAATATTGAATGGGCGACCATCTAATGCGATTGTTTTTGTAAGGCCGCTAATAGCATGCTTAGTCGAAGTGTAGGGCGCAGACATGGGTCTGGGTGCATGCGCAGAAATTGAACCATTATTAATAATTCTGCCGCCTTGTGGCGATTGCGCTTTCATCATGCGAATCGCTTCTTGTGAGCATAAGAACGCACCGCAAAGATTGGCATTGACGACATTCATCCACTGCTCATAAGTAAGCTCTTCCATGGGTATCGCTGGAGCACCCATACCAGCGTTATTAAATAGCATATCTATACGGCCAAATTTATCTTTTAGGGCGGCAAATAATGTCTTGACCTCCATCGGTTTGCCGACATCACAGGAAACTGCAAGGCAGTTGCTGTCATTGCCACCAATATCGCTAATTGCTTTTTGAAGTCTCTCTAAATTACGTCCTGCAAGAACAAGATTAAATCCCCCTTTAAGGAGGGCTTTAGCGGCTGCTTTACCGATACCAGTTCCTGCGCCGGTGACTAGGGCTACTTTTGCTTGATTCATGATGATCTCTAGAGTTTCAAAAACCCCATCTTATCCCGATTTTTTTAATAAATTCGATTCTTTTACCAATTTTCAAGCTCGGGGCATAATGCAAAAAAGAACAGAGAATAAGATGCTTTCCTTAAAAAAACACCTTTATAACCCGTGGGCTATTGCCCTTAGTTTTCTATTGCTTCTTGCCATCCTTTTTGGGGTTTTGTGGGTATTAATTCCTCCGCCACCTAAGACGATCGAGATGGCGACTGGTTTTCCTACTGGTCTGTATTACCAGTTTGGTGAGCGTTTGAAGTCTGAGTTAAATCAAGAAGGGGTTGAGCTCCAAGTCAAAGCAACGGGCGGTACTTTAGATAACTTGGATTTATTAAGTGATCCAAAATCAGGCGTGGCCTTTGCAATGGTTCAGGGTGGAGTAGCTGATGCCAAAAAATATCCGAATTTGGTCTCTATCGCTGGAATGTTTTACGAACCCGTATGGGTTTGGTATCGCGAACCTGCTTTTAAAAATGAGACTGGGCATTTGCGGGTACTTAGTCAGCTAAAAGGTAAGCGTGTCTCAATAGGTAATGAGGGTAGTGGCACATTAGCGTTAAGTCAGACTCTGCTAAAGGTAAGTGGGATAACGGAGAATGATATCCATATTGAAAAGTTAAAACCCGATGAAGCTATTAAAAAGCTCAATAGTGGTGAACTAGACGCAGCATTTATTGTGGCTGCTGCTGAGGCGCCCTTACTGGAAAAGTTTTATATGATTCCTGGTGTTCGTTTAATGAATTTTGATCAGGCAGATGCCTATGCTCGCAATCTTCCTTACCTGTCAAAAGTGAATGTACCGAGGGGTTTGTTAAGTATTGAGTACGACTTGCCTCGTCAAGATATTCAGGTGCTTGCTCCAACTGCAACTCTAGTTGCTCAAAGTGACATTAGTCCTGCATTGGTATCGCTGATGTTGGGGGCGTCTTACGATATTTTGAAATCCTATTCTCGCTTACAAAAATCAGGCGAGTTTCCGTCAAATGCAGGCTTAGACTTTCCTCTGCAGGTGGATGCAGAAATTTATCTCAAGGACGGCCCCTCTTTTTTACATCGAAATCTACCATTCTGGACGGCAGTATGGGTTGGTCGCTTTATGAAGATCATCATTCCACTGTTGGTAATACTGATCCCACTCTTTACCTATCTTCCAGCGGCCAGTAATTTACTGCTGAAGCTAAAGCTTGCTCGGGTATACGAAGAGCTGAAAACGATTGATAAAAATGCCTTAAATCCTCAGTTGAGAGAGCAGAGCTTTAGAGATCTGGACTCGATTGAAAAGCGTGTTGGCAATATCAAGGTGTCGAGATTAGATGCTAAAGAGTTATATGACTTAAAAGGCCATGTAGGAGATGTGCGTAATCGCTTAAATCAGATGAGATAGTGAGACATGAAAATGAATAAACATTTATATCAATATATATTGGGTGCAGTATTGAGCTTGCTTACTTTGCAACTTGCAGCTCAGCCTCAATCCTATCCGAATAAACCCATTTCATTAGTGGTTCCCCAAACTGCAGGAGGCACGAACGATATCGTCGCTCGGCTGATAGCGCCTGCCTTTGGCGAGGCTATTGGTACGTCGGTCGTGGTAGAAAATAAGCCGGGCGCCGGTGGCAATATTGGTACACAAGGGGTAGCGCGTTCAGCAAAAGATGGCTACACCTTATTGTTAACAATCAATAGCGCTCAAGCTATCAATCCTGCGCTCTATAAGAATCCTGGATTTGATCCGATTAATGACTTCGTGCCTTTGTATTACATTGGTGCTACACCATATGTTTTAGTGACTCCACCAGGCTCTCCCTATAAGACCTTAGCTGACGTCATTACTGCTGCCAAGAAAAAACCCGGAGAGCTTTCTTATGCATCCGCTGGGAATGGCACTATCAGTCATCTATTGGGAGCAATGCTCAACACCAGTGCTGGAATTGAAATGCAACATATTCCCTATAAAGGCGTTGCGCCCGCAATCAATGATGTCTTAGGCGGTCAAGTCCCTCTGGCGTTTGCTAGCCTGCCTTCCGCTTTAAATTACATCAAGGCAGGCAAATTACAGGCGATTGCGATTAGTTCAGCTAAGCGTTCCAGTGCTGCACCAGAAATCCCAACGATTGCAGAGACTTATCCAGATTGTGTTGGTGAGGTTTGGGTGGCAATCTTTGCGCCAATCGGTGTAAATGCAGAAGTAGTCAAGAAAACTCAAGCTGCAATGGATAAAGTCATGGCAAGACCAGACGTGAGAGAAAAGCTCATTGCGCAAGGCTTGGATTTAAATCCAGTGCCTCCAGCGAAACTGCCAGCTTTACTAAAAGATGAACTGGCTAAGTGGGTAAAGATTGTGAAAGCCTCTGGCGCTCAATTAGATTAAAAATATATTTTTCGGCATTGCCATAAAATGAATCCATGAAGATTGTTCCCTTAGCCCCGCCTTTAACGCCAACGAAAGAGCTTGCACAAGGATTACGTTCGGATGGATTTGTTGTGGCTTCAGCAGAATCGGTTGCTGAACTTGCTCACGTTTCTTTGGCTGGCTTGCAGGATCTAGTCCAATATTGGGAGGGCCTACCTCGTGATCCTTATTTAAAGGATGGTGGCCGTTATCGCTTTCGTCGTCATGCCAGTTATGAGATGAAGGGGGATACGCTGTCCTTAGTCCCACATCGCGCACATTGGCAGTCAGTAGACTATAACGCCCTACATGGGGGGATTGAACGTTGGTTTGAGCCTATGCACAATCAATTGATGAGTAGTCCTGCATGGCAATCACTGCTTCTGGGATTGGGTCAGCTACTCAATGGTTTAAAGCCAGTCAATACCTGGTTTATAGAAGCACACCAATTTCGGATTGATACAACTGATGGCATAGGCCGACCCACTCCAGAGGGCGCTCATCGCGATGGCGTCGATTTTGTGGCAGTGTTCTTATTGGACCGCATGGGTATTAAGGGCGGCGAAACCAGAATCTTCGATGCCCAAGGTTCGGCTGGTTTGCGCTTCACACTGACCCAGCCTTGGTCTTTATTGCTCATGAATGATGAGAAGATGATTCATGAATCTACTCCGATACAGCCATCTGGAGACTATGGCTATCGGGATACTCTAGTGCTCACCTATCGATCAAATGGATTTCAGGATTCGCCGAACCGCAGTCAGCAATAGAGGATCGCAGATTACTCTGGCTCCATGCCAGCATCTTTAATAGCTTTGGCCCACTTCACGGTTTCTAATTTAATCTTCTGACCAAGTGCTTCTGGCGTGCCTGGCTGTGATTCAAAACCCATTGCAGAGAAACGTTCAACCAAATCTTTAGATTTAGCAGCATCATTGATGGCTTTATTGAGTTTTAGTACAGCATCTTTTGGCATACCTGCTGGTCCAAAGGCTGCAAAAAATGCAATTAACTCGTAGCCCTTGATACCAAGAGCCTCGTTAACAGTTGGTAATTCTGGAATAGCAGGCGAACGCTTTAATGAGGTAACTGCTAGCCCACGAATTTTTCCAGCTTGCACTTGTGGCAAGCTAACAGCAAAGTCTGAGGTAAACATATTGACTTGGCCGCCGATCAGATCTGTCATCGCATTTGGCCCACTCTTATAAGAGACGCCGGTCATCTTGATGCCAGCAACGCTTGCCAGTATTTCTGAGGAGACACGCTGTGATGTGCTGGCATAGGCAAAGGTAATTTTTCCTGGATCTGCTTTAGCAAGCGCTACAAAACCATTGAGTGATTTTGCAGGTACATCATTATTGATAGCAACGATCAGTGGCACTGAACCAAAATAGCCAATAGGAACAAATGCCGTTTCTTGGTTATAAGGAAGATTTTTCACTAAGTTTTTTAAAGCTGCGTTTGTACTATTGGTTCCAAAGAGCAGTGTGTATCCATCGGCTGGAGCCTTGGCAACTTGGTCGGCGCCAATCATGCCATTTGCACCAGGTCGATTCTCGATCACAACTGGTTGACCTAATGACTCTGACATCTTGGCAGCAAAGGCGCGTCCAATTTGATCGGTGGCACTTCCTGCAGCAAATGGAACAATTGCCTTAATTGGTTTTGAGGGATAGCTATCTGCCATCACCTGAGTGCTGTTCAAAGCCATGATGAGGCTTGAGCAGAGTAGGGCAAGGAAATTGAAGAAGGTTTTGATATTCATAGTGTCTCCGACTTGTTTTTCATAGTGTAGCGGGTCTTGAGTGCTTGAGGCGAGTAGAATAAGTTCACGTTTTTACTGAGTCTTTATGCGCTTTCGATCATCTGGTTATACCCCTCTTATGCTCATGGCACAAACTGGTGCTTTATTGGGCTTCGCTTGTTACGCCGTTGTCTTGACCACCCTGCAAGAGGAATGGCAGCTTTCTAATTTGGAATCAGGTTTAATCGCCAGCGCTTTCTTCTTCGGGTATATGTTGACAGTTCCCCTAGCTACTGCGCTGACCGATCGAGTAGACGCGCGCAAGGTGTATTTAGTAGGCGGTCTCTTAGCAACATGCGGACTTTTAGGGATGGCATTTTTTGCTTTTAATTTCTGGACTGCCCTCATTTTTATGGCAATGAATGGTGCTGGACTGGCTGGTACTTATATGCCTGGGCTCAAAATTTTGTCAGATCGTATCGAAACGGGTGATCTCACAAGACATATCGCTTTCTATACAGCCTTTTTTGGTATTGGGACTGGTTTCTCTTATTTATGTTCTGGTTGGATCTTAAATGGACTTGGTTGGCATTATGTTTTTGGCATTATTGCTTTAGGGCCATTTAGTGCATTTCTGATTGTGCTTTTATTGATACCGTCACTGCAACATGAGAAGTGGAAGGGCCCAATCAATATTCGCCTACATGACATCTTTCCAGTGGATAAATGGAAACTCGTCTTGCAGGATAAAAATGCATCCGGTTTTATCTTTGGTTATACGGCACACTCATTAGAGTTATTTGCTTCTAGAAGTTGGATTGTTGCCTTCTTTGCCTTTTGTACGGTAGTGACTGGCGAAACCTTCTTTTTAGCTGCAACAACCTTAGCTGGTGTGATTAATTTCTTTGGCGTACCCTCATCCATATTGGGAAATGAAATTGCGCTCAGAATTGGTCGGCAAAAATGGGTCTGTATTGTGATGCTCACCAGTGCGGTATTAGGTATTTTATTGGCCTGCTCTACAGGCCAGTCCTGGTGGTTAATATTTGCCTTAGCTTCAGGACATGCCATTTTTATCATGGCAGACTCTTCAACCTTAACAGCGGGCTTGGTAATGAGTGCAAAGGAAAACATCAAAGGTGCAGCGATGGGCTTGCATTCTTTAATGGGATTTGCCGGAGGCTTATTAGGCCCTGCGATTTTTGGATTTGTTTTAGATATTTCTGGATCACGTGCTTCTCAAACTTCATGGGTATGGGCCTATGTTGCAGTAGTGATTTGGGGTGTCTTATTTGTGATCTATGAGCGACGTAATGGCTGGGGTAGTAAAGCAAGTCGATGACTCAGGGTCTTACCTGTTACCACTGTTCGAGCACTATTCTTCCTGGTGAGCTCATTGAGGCAAATTTGGGTGGAGTCATACGCTCATTTTGCTGTCCTGGCTGTATGGCTATTGCCCAAACCATTCATGGTGAGGGGCTGGAGGTGTTTTACGCAAGAAGGGAGCAAATTAAGAGAGTCGATTGCCTACCCAGTATGCAAAGCCGGCTGTAAGAGCGGTTACGGTAGTCCCCCAGGCGATATCAATTAAGGCGAGGCGGGTAGGGAAGTCTCGAATAACGGCCAGACCAGTGAGGTCATAGGTCATGTAACAAAAGAGACCAAATAATGCCCCATATTGCACTGCATATAACCATGATTGTTTTGATAGGGCAGGAACAATCACAAAAATAGTGACCCCCAGGGCATATAAGAGGTAGAAAGCTAGGCCCGCCATGAGTTTAGGCTCACTTGACATCAAGCTGCCCATCTCTTGTTGGTAGAGGTTCTTGGCAACGCCTAGCAGCCAAGTCAAATCAATGGCAATGAGCATTATGAGAAACGAAAGATAGATACCAAAATACTTGAGCATTTAACTTATCCTTTTCAGCTTTAATAGGTCAATAATAAGCATTATGATGGAAAGAATGAATTAGTAGTTCAATTTAAAAGGAGTTGATATGTTTAAGCATTTATTAGTGCCTGTGGATGGCTCGGACGTCAGTAAAAAAGGCCTCAAGAAAGTGGCCCAGTTAGTGAATGCAGATAAAGCTGCAATAACCTTGGTCTATGTATCCGATCCAATGCCGCCAACGGTGTATTCCGATAGCAGCATGGGCTATGGCGTTTCTCAAAAAGAACATAAGCAAGCTTGTGATGCTTATGCTCAAGACGTATTTAAAAATGCAGCTACAGCGCTTGGTGCAGGCATCAAAGCAAAAACCCTTCAGATTGCAAATTCTAATTTGTCAGCAGGCATTTTGGATGCAGCCAAGAAAGCGAAGGCTGATGTGATTGTGATGGCCTCACACAAGCGTACCGGTATTAAAGGCATGTTGCTTGGTAGCGAGACACATGAAGTCATTGTGCATGCAGGCATACCCGTATTGGTACTTGCATAAGGTATAGTTGCTTCAATCAAAAAAGGGTCCTTGCGACCCTTTTTTAATTTTTAATCGGACTTCCAAGCAGTAAGATTTCTCGGGTGAGTTGACCACTCTCGTTATCACGCATAGACCATAGATCGAGTTGCGTCTTAGTGCCATAGGGGTCTACATAAATACCATTCTTTCTTAATTCAAAATGTAGGTGTGGTCCAGTCGATCTTCCAGTCGATCCAACGTAGCCAATCTCCAAACCCCGACGCACTTCATTACCCAGCTCTAATTCGACGTTGTAGTTACTTAAGTGCGCATAGTAGGTATGGTAATTTCCAGGGTGCTCTAAAACGATTAAGTTACCAAAGGCGCCATTAAAACCTAGATGAACTACCTTGCCATTTGCTACGCTAAATACGGGTGTGCCCGTTGGCGCTGCATAGTCGATTCCCATATGGGTGCGGTAGCGTGGTTTAGGCGGTGCAGCTTGGGTAGTAGGTGTTTTGCTACTAGTACGTTTACCAGAGGATGCCCTGACACTTCCTACGCCGCGGGAAATACGGCGATAGCTTAGAGGGTTAGTCCAGAAAGATCTCTCGAGTGACTCACCACTGCCGGTAAAGAAGCCGCCCGGAATATCATTACGCTCAACCCAATACGCACTTGCAAAAACTTCTTTATTGGTAGGATCAATAATTTCAACAGCCCAGATTTGGGCCCAACGCTCGCGATCGCCAAAGTCAACAATGATTCGAACTACGCTATTGGTATTTTCGAGCGAGCTATTGTCTTCGGGATAAATTTGCTTGATGAGGGAGTTCAATTCCCAAACTAATTCCATGGGTAATGTATCAGCCACTTTAGTAGGGTCATATAAAACCTCCCGCAACGGTAGACGAATCTCCGAAAGATTTTGAGATTCATTTCTTAAATAATCTTGCTGCACTAAAAAGCCACCAAAGGCTGAAGGCGTAAATGTCCAAACTTCAGTTCTGGCATCTTGAATAGGGCCATTCATAATGCTGAGAGAATCGAAGCGATTGCGGTTACCAAATGCAACCGCATAGGGAATGCATTCACCTCGCATGCGATCAAAGAAGGTTTTAGTTTGCGTTTTAAAGAATTCAGAAAAAGCGCGATTATCAATCCCGATATTTGCTGGTAGGCTATCTTCATTCAAACTTCTTCTGATGCAGCCTTGACTGATGCGGTAGTCTAGATTGCCTGCGCTATCCAGCACGAGTTCATCTGGATCTCTGCGTTGGAACAGGGCGGGATTTAGGGTATTCGACTTCATTCCATTATTGGAGGCATTGTCTTTAAAGCTACGCTGACCTGTGCTTTGAATGATGACTTTTTGAGTGGTCGAAGACGCTTTTTGATTTTGTTTGGTTTGCGCCTGTGCTGTAGGCGCTAGCACTAGCATCAGAATTGCAAGTGCGCAACTACAGATGGGGAGCACCCAATGAGAAGCCCCGATGCCTTGAGATACTTTTTTATTCACAGCGTCATTATCTAATACTGTGAGGCTAAGCCCTCATATTTTTGTTGTGGTGCAGCAAATATCGCTCTCGGAATGTGTAAATGCCAAAAATGACTTGTTCTGCCCTGTGAAGTCCTATTGGAACCCCCTCTCAAAAAGCAAATAATCGATACAATATTTTTTTGTTTAAGGAGTTCAGATGCCCATTATTGAGTCCGTTCAAGTTGCTTCGGTAGCAGTGCCTTTAGATAAGGTCACTTCATTTTCTACTCGTACCGTATCGGAGCGCCACTATTGCATAGTCAAAGTGCGGGGTAAGGATGGGAATGAGGGCATTGGTTTTTGTTATGTTGGCAGTGCTGGTGGAGATATTGCCAAGATCGCTGTTGAGCAATTATTAGCACCCAAACTGATTGGTCAGAATAGCCATCGTAGTGAAGGGTTATGGATGGAGATGTATAACGAATCCATCTTGCAAGGACGCGCGGGCGCGGTGATGAGGGCTATATCTATTTTGGATACAGCTTTATGGGATTTAAATGCGCGCTCAGTAGGCTTACCGATGCATCACTATTTGGGCGCAGTTGTTGATGATCGTGTTTCAGCATATGCGAGCGGCGGCTACTACCTTGATGGAAAGACCCCTGCCAAACTAGGCAAAGAAATGGAGACCTATGTTAAGCAGGGTTTTAAAGCCGTCAAAATGAAAGTAGGCCGCTTGTCGCCTTCAGAAGAAGAGGCAAGGGTAAAGGCAGCTCGCAAGGCTATTGGCGAAGATATTTTATTGATGCTAGATGCTAATAATGCCTGGCGTGATTTACCTACCGCTTTGGAATATGTTCGCCGCTTTGAAGCTTATAACCCCTATTGGATTGAGGAGCCTTTCTCTCCGGATGCCATTGATTTACATGCTGCGCTAGCTCGTCAAACCTCCATCAATGTTGCTACCGGAGAAATGGAAGCGGGACGCTGGCGTTTTAGAGAGCTGATTGATGCTGGCGGCGCCGCTATTTTGCAATCAGATGCAGCAGTCTGTGGGGGTATTACTGAGTGGCGTCGTATCTCTGCCTATGCTGATCTAAAAGGAATCACTGTTTGCCCACATTGGATGCATGATCTACATGCACCATTAGTAGCAGCAACACCCAATGCACGCTTTGTAGAATTCTTTTTGGATGATCAGGTCTTAAATTTTCGAAGACTGATCAATAAGCAACTTACTTTTAAGAACGGCGATTTAATCTTGCATCAAACACCAGGTCTTGGTTTTGAGTTTGATGAAGCTGAAATCAAAATGTATGCTGGTAAAGCGGCCTGGACAAAAATCAGTTAAATAATATTTGGCAGGTATCCTCGCTTAAACAATCAAGCCCGCATCTGCGGGCTTGATTGTTGTTAGATTCAAATTAGGTCGAGGATCGTGGATTCAGTTTGAAATGGGTAATCGTTTGCGTCACTAGAACCAAGCCAAAACCTACGAAGCCAATTAAGTCTGCTTCAGTAGATGGATAGGCTAAGGCAACTCCAGAGATCACCATAATGACGCGTTCAAATATTTTGGTTTTTTCAATAAACCAACCTTGTAGTCCACCGGCTAAACAAATGATGCCGACTACCGCAGTAAAGGAGATCCAGGCAATCTGCATCCAATCTGCTTGTTCAAGTGCATTGGTAGAACCCATCAGCAATAAGCTGACACCAGATTTATCCAGTACGAACATGAATGGCACCAAAATAGCTGGAGCAACATACTTCCACGTTTGCAAGGTCGTTTTATAAGGATTGCCTTTACAAATCGCCGCTGCAGCAAATGGTGAAAGAGCCGTTGGAGGTGAGACCTCTGAAAGAACTGCGTAATAGAAAATAAACATATGGGCTGCAAATGCAGGAACGCCTAAGTTGATTAAGGCTGGCGCTGCAATCACTGCGCAAATAATATAAGAGGCAGTTACAGGGACTGCAAGGCCTACGATCCATACAATCAAGGCAGTAAAGATTGCAGTAAGCAATAAAGAACCACCTGCATACTGAATCACGATGGAGCTAAATTTAAGACCTAGGCCAGTCAGCGTCACTGTTCCTACGATCAAACCTGCGCCTGCACACGTTGCGGCAATCGCCAACACACCAGTAGAGCCCGAAGCCAAGGCCTTGGTGAGATTGGAGTTATAGAGCCCAGAAAGAATGGGCTCTTTACCTTGAAACCAAGCCCAAGGAATGATGGCCGTATCTTTGCGCAGCATGCTCGAGAAGGCCGAAACAACCGTGGCCCAGAATACGGACATCACCGGTGAGAAGCCAAACATCATAAATACGACGATCGAGATCAGTGAGAAGAAATGAAACCAATATTTTTTGGTTAGCTGCCAAGCGCTCTCTGCGGATTCAAAATGAATATGCTTCATGCCATATTTACGAACATCGATCTCCACCATGACAAACAAGCCAAGGTAGAACAAAATAGTCGGGATGGTTGCCATCAGCAAAACATCCAAATAAGAGATTTTGAGGAAGTCGGCAATCAAGAATGCTGCTGCGCCTAATACCGGCGGAGAGATAATGGCGCCAAGTCCACCAGCAGCTAAGAGACCCCCAGCAGCATTTTTTTCATAGCCTACTTTTTCTAGCATGGGGGCTGCTACAGATCCTACAGTCACTGTGGTGGCTACCCCTGAACCAGATGGGCCACCCATCAGGAATGAAGACAGCACAATCGTTCTACCAACCCCAGACGATTTACCGCCCATCGCTGCAAAGGAGAAGTCGATGAAGAATTTTCCAGCGCCAGTAAATTGCAGGAAGGCGCCAAAGATGGTGAACAGAATAATCAGCGTGGCAGAAACGTCCACAGCAGTACCGTAGATGCCCTCAAGCGTCATATACATATAACCCACTAAGCGATCTAGGTCATATCCTTTGTGCGTCCAAGGAGCAGGAAGATAGTTTCCAAATAATGCATATAACAAGAAGAGAACGGTAACGGTAACCAGTACCATGCCGTTGGTTCTTCTGACACTCTCCAGAATTAAGAGGATCAAACTAATGCCAACTATGACATCAGTGGGGTTAGGCGCAGTATTGCGGTCAGAAAAATCGTCGCCTCCACTGAGGATGTAATAAGCGATTGCAACCGATCCAATAGCAAAGAGGACATCCCACAACATTAAGCGGTTTTTGAAACGTGCAGTAATGGGAAAACTCAAGAAGACCAGGAATAAGACAAGTCCAACGTGTATCACACGAAGTTGTTGGGTGGGAACAATAGAATACGCTGCATATAAATGAAACAAAGACATTCCGACTGCTACTAGGGTGATGAACTTTGCCAGTAGACCTTTATAGTCATTTGAGTCCCCTTCTTCCTGTTTGATGAAGGCGTCTAGTTTCTCCTGGGTTTCATTGTCGATTATGTTTTGACTCATCTTTTGGCCTATGTATCTTTTTCTCTTTATGACAGCAGTAAAGCAAAAAGGGGTGAGATTAACTCACCCCCTTGGTTTGGTAAAAACTAGTTCACTTTTATATTTTTCTCTTTAAAGTACTTCATTGCACCTGGATGATAAGCAACTGGCGTTGCATTGGCTTTTTGGTTTTCTAATTTGATATTGATGTACTCAGCATGTGAGCGGACAAGATCAAGTTGATTGTCAAAAATGGCCTTGACGATTTTGTAGGCATCCTCATTGGACATATTGGCATTGACAACTAATATATTTGCTACAGCTGCTACCTTGTTGTCCTTTGCCATGCCACTATAGGTTGCTTTGGGGATCACCGTTGGGAAGTAAAGGTTGCCATATTTTTTATTCATGGCAGGCACTTCAGCATTCGTATCTACCATCACAATTTTCATGCCGGGGCTATTAGCAAGATCCGTCACTGCTGCAGTTGGCAAACCGCCTACCCAGAAGAAAGCATCGATCTTGCGATCTTTAACAGCGTTGACAGATTCGGCAACACTTAAGCGCTCACGCTTCACATCTTTATCTTTATCAAGACCTGCAGCCTCTAGCAAGCGAAATGCCATCACTTCAGTAGCACTTCCTGGGGCGCCGGTACTAATGCGTTTGCCTTTTAAATCCTTCATCGATTTAATGCCGGTTGATTCAACAGTGGCAACATGCATGAGGTTTGGATACAGTATTAGCAAGGTGCGCAAATCTACTGGCTTATCTTTAAATTTATCGTCGCCCACTGACGCGTCTTTGGCAGCATCAGCCATCGAGAAAGCCACATAGGGTTTGCCGGTACCAATTAACTTTAAGTTATCTACAGAACCACCAGTGACTTCCGCTGTAGCTGACATACCTGGTACTTTGCTGGAGAGCATGGCAGCAAGACCGCCACCCATAGGGTAATAAACACCACCAGTTCCACCCGTTGCAATGGAAATATTTTGAGCCTGTGCACCTACCCAGAAAAAACTCAGTGAGAGGGCAATGATCTTAAGTAATTTCATGATTGTTTCCTATTAATTTAGTAATTAAAGGCCTGGCATAGAAAAATTGGCTTTTTGTAATTCGCTTAAAAGTTTTGCTTGTTGCTCTGCAGTTAATTGCATGAGTGGCGGAAGAACTCTCAACCATTCTGGATCTTTGCTGTAATGTGCAACGGCGATCTTCATGCCAGCAATCATTTGGTATTGCGCAAAAATGGCGCGCAGCTTATCCATTGCTGCTTGACGTTCGTCAGCGTTCGATTCTCTCCAATGGGCTGCTAGATCAGCTATTTCTTTTGGATTAATGTTCGCAGTCGCAGAGATGCAGCCAACACCGCCTGCACGTAAAGTACGCATCAGAAATACTTCGCTACCGGCATATACGCGAAAGCCTGTAGGGGCTAGCAATTTAATAACAGATTCTGTGTAAGACCAGTCACCAGAACTATCTTTCATACCAACCACGGTCTTTGGGTACTCCTTGGCTAAGCGCTCAAGCAGTGACAGGCTTAAGGTAATTTTAGATACAGGAGGAATGTTGTAGATATAAATTTGCAAGGCAGCACTACCAACCTTTTGAATCACCTCTGAGAAGTAAGCAAATAGGCCATCATCAGAAATGTCTTTATAGTAAAAAGGAGGCAGCATAAGAACGCCTGCACAATGATGTGCTACTGCATGACGTGTCATCGTTACAGTTGCGTCGATAGAGGTAGCGCCTGTGCCAGGCATCATATGTTCTGGGTTTAAACCACCTTCAATCAGAGCAGTCAAAGTGCTCATCTTTTGTGGATCAGATATGGAGTTCGCTTCAGAATTTGTTCCAAAGATAGCTTGACCAACGCCACTGGCTTCTAACCATTTACATTGCTTTAACAATTTCTGCGCATCAGGACTACCATCTGCTTTGAATGGTGTTAGAACAGGTGATAGCACTGCGGGCAATGTGGATGGATGTAGGGTGATAGTCATACGTGCTCCGATTTAATTTTTAACTTCTGTAAGAAGGGGCTGCTGGTTAAAAAAAGCTTCTAAATTATCTACTGCTAAATTGGTCATTGCTATTCGTGTTTCGGTGGTTGCACTACCAATATGTGGCGTTAATAGAACATTATCTAGTTTTAAAAAGGCAGGGTTGGGATTAGGCTCATTCTCAAAGACATCTAAGGCCGCGCCAGCAATCTTTTTATGTTGCAGTGCATATAAAAGAGCGGTTTCATCTACAACACTACCACGTGCAATATTAATTAAGTATCCGCTAGGCCCAAGCGCCTCTAATACCTCCGCATTGAGCATTTTCTCCGTATCAGGCGTGGCTGGACAGGCCAGAAACACGACATCAGAAGCTGCTGCTAAATCTTTGACTTTGTTGAAGTAGGTATAGGGCAAATCTTTTGGGTTCGGGCCGCTGTAGGCAATCTCCACCTTAAAAGGTAAAAGACGATCAGCTAAGTCCTGGCCAATTCGGCCCATGCCGGCAATCCCAACGCGTTTGCCTGCCAAGGTGGTGGTGAGCTGGAATAAGCCTTTTGACCATGCAGCGCTTTTAACAAAGTCCTGGGCTTGGGGAATACGCCGCAGCAGCCCAAACATCATCCCAATGGCCAATTCACATACCGCATCATTAAGGACTCCTGGGGTATTGCTTGCCTTGATGCCGCGTTCTTTGAGATAGTCCAGGGGGAGATTGTCATATCCAACTCCACACGTCGCCACCATCCGAACGCTGGGCAACTGCTTCACCAAGGATGTGGGCAATTTAGTATTTGAGCGAATGAGGATGGCCTCAAAGTTTCCTGCAGGTAGAGCGGCAGTCGGATCTAGATGGGGGGTTGGCTGAAAGCGTCGATCAATTTCTGCCTGCATAATTTCAGGGAAATAGCCGACCTGTAGCACCGAATTGACGGGGATCATGTCTCACTAACTTTTTTATTGGAATAATGATTCTATTGTAAGAGAATTTCCCGTCAAAAGTCCGCACCATTTAGGAGAATGTCATGTTGTTTACCCCCGCCGAAACAAAGGTAGTGATTGTTGGAGGTGGCACGATGGGCGCAGATGTTGCAGCCGTATGTGCACGTGGAGGTTGTGCTGTTCAAGTGGTGGAACCTACTACTGAGCGTCGTGCTCTTTTGCCCGATTACTTTGCCAATACCTTGACCGAGCTCGGTTATGAAAATCGTCTTCATCTATTGAGTGTTGCCAGATCTCTAGAAGATGTGGATTGGTCAGATGTAGACTTAGTGATTGAATGCGTACCAGAGCGTCTTGATATCAAGCAAGAATTATTTGCAAAGCTCGAGCAGTATGCAAAACCCGAAGCAGTTTTGGCGAGTAACAGCACAAGCTTTCCTATTAGTCAAATTGCAGGTGACTTAAAAACAGCTGCCCGAATGATTGGCCTACATTTTTTTATGCCAGCCCATTTAATTCCCTGTGTAGAAGTTGTTTATGGCGCAAAAACTTCACCGATGGTTGCCGAAAGCCTCACTAGATTAATGACGGCTTGTGGCATGGTGCCAGTCACGGTCAAAAAAGATTTGCCAGGCTTTTTGGCAAACCGCTTGCAACATGCTTTATCAAGAGAAGCCTTTTCTATGGTTGATGCTGGTATTTGTACTCCCGAAGATATCGATAAAGCTGTTCGATTCGGCTTTGGTTTTCGGTATATTGCCGCAGGTCCTGCGATGCAGCGCGATCATGCCGGCCTAGAAATCCATGCCGCAGGGGGCGCCACTATTTACCCATCTCTAAATAATTCTCAAACGATTGCCAAGTGCTTAAGTGAGCGGGTTGATAGTGGAAAGTTTGGCATGAAAACAGGAGAAGGATTTTTTTCCTGGACTGCGGAGACAATTAAAGCGGAACGCAAACGCTATCAAGATGCTTTGCGAGAGGGCTTAAAAATTATTCAGAAAGAACTTCCCGAGATTAAATAATTCTCGATGGTCCTAAGAAATATCTTTTAGGTGTAATTTTCTTAGGTGGGGGGCGAGTCGATAGGTCAAGATAACCACAGCAATCGTTGCAGCTCCGCCAAAGACAATCGAGGGAACTAAGCCCATGAGGCTGGCAGCAATGCCTGATTCGAGAGCACCAAGTTCATTTGAAGATCCTATGAAGATGCCATTGATGGCGCTAATTCTGCCGCGCATATGATCTGGTGTAGTCAGTTGCATGACACTACCCCGAATCACCACAGAAATAGAGTCACAGCATCCTGAGATAAATAAGAAAAAGGCGCACACCCATAGATTGCTTGAAATACCAAAGGCAATGATGGATAGACCAAACCCGGCAACCGATAGAAATAAATATCTACCGGAGTCATTCAGTAAGGGTCTCCTTGCCAGATAAATCCCAGTCAGTACAGCGCCTGCTGCTGGAGCAGCGCGCAAGATGCCAAGTGTTTCCGGTCCTGCATTCAGTACTTCTTTGACAAAGGCAGGAAGGATCGAAACAGCCCCACCAAAAAGCACTGCAAACATATCTAATGCCATAACACTCAAAATAAGCTCATGTTTTCTGACGTAATGAAAGCCCTCCAGAAAGCTCTTTAGAAAATTATTTGAAAGCTTGCCACTCTTTTCTTGTACTACTTTAATAAAGGTAATGCCGAATAGACCAAAAGCACCGCAACATGCTGCGAGTAGATAGGTCCACTCTAGACCGGCAAATCCAATCATGAGTCCGCCCAATCCTGGTCCTGCCACTACGCAAATCTGAAAGGCTGATGAAGCGTATGCGGTATAGCGTGTAAGTTGATCTCTTGGAATGATTTGACCAAACAATGCCTGATAAGAGGGGCGTAATAAAGCGCGGCCGATGCCGATAAAAGCGACTGCGGTATAAATCAACGGTACCGGTGGCGTCAGATACCCTAAGGCAACAGCTGCAAGAAATAAGCCCACCATCATATGGATGATGCAAGCTAAGGCTGCAATTTTTTTTCTCGAATAGTGATCTACCGCATGCCCTGAATATAAGGCGAGCGTAAAGTAGGGAATGAGTTCAGCAAGACCAATTAAGCCCAGAGAAACCACGCTATTGGTGATTTCGTATAGATGCCAGCCTACCGCTACCATTGTAATTTGATAGCTGAGTGTCGCACCAATGCGGTAGAGCAGTAAGGTTCTAAAGGCTTTGCTGGGATTCATGAATTTTGCTTAGTTTAAGACAGTTCGTGCTTTATCCTTGAGGTATGAAGAAAATCATTCGCGTCTGGGACTTGCCAATTCGGGTATTTCATTGGCTATTAGTCATTTGTATCGTGGGCAGCTTAGTCACTATCAACCTGGGTGACTATGCCATTCAGTGGCATGCCTATTTTGGCTACAGTATTTTGGTCTTATTAATTTTCCGCATTATTTGGGGTTTTATCGGATCTACTCATGCGCGCTTTTCCACTTTCTTTCCTACAAAGACAGGCATAGTCAATTACCTCAGAGGAAATTCTTCTCGGGTACTGGGGCATAACCCACTGGGGGCCATCTCCGTTTTTGCCTTGTTGTTTGTTTTATGTATTCAGGTATTTACTGGTTTATTTGTAGATGATGAGGTGACCTTTCAGGGTCCACTATCAAAGTACATTCCCAACTCTTTGGTTTCACTCTTCTCAGTCATTCATGAAGGAAATCAGGTGTTGATTTACACCTTAATTACGATCCATATTGCAGCCATTCTTTACTATAAAAAGTTTAAGGGCGAGGATCTCATTAAGCCAATGTTGAGTGGGGATAAAGAAATTGACCCAAGTGAGCAGGCGAGTTATTCGCCAACTGACTTGGGCCGACCATCTAAGGATGGTTTTATTCAGCGCACGCTTGCATTGATACTGTTAAGCGTGATCGCGGTAGGGGTGGGTTACTTGATCACTTCTTCTTGAAGTCATCGTGGCAAGTTTTGCAGGTTTGTCCCGCAGCTGCAAAGGCTTTCTTAATACTCTCAAGATCGCCTGATTGAGCAGCAGTATTTAAACTGGCCACTGCTAGCTGCATCTTGTCGCCTGCTCCTTTGAACTTCGCATTTTCTGACCAAATTTCTGGTTGAGCTTTACCACCTTCAGTGCCTGGACCAAATGCTTGCCATGGCAGTGTTGATAGCATTGCAACAATGGCTGCGTTCTTGGCAACTTCATCCTTGTTGTAAGGCGCTTCGCCTTTTACAACAGCACCTATTCTTGCAAAAGAGGTCGACATTACGGTAAATACGCTTTGACGATATTTAATAGCATCTTCTGATTTTTGGAATTGAGCAAAAGCAATACTTGTTCCAAGCGCTAAAACAGAAGCGGTAGCAGCAAGAATAATTTTTTGTAGTTTCATAAAGGACCTCTCATTAGTGGGCGGTTTGTTGGGGGTAAGATTGGTTGTGAGATGAGCATACCCCAGAATAATGTCTTTTGCTCTTTCGTCAAACTAGAGAATCATTTGTAAGGGTAGCGTAATCAGGTAGAGCAGCCACTTAAAAAATGCCATCAGCGGCTCCATCCAAAGGCTGCCGATAATCCCAGTAAATACTAGAGCTAGGACAATGAAAAATCCCCAGGGCTCAAGTTTTCCTAAAGCAATGGACTGGCGCGCGGGAAGTAGGCTCGACAAAATACGGCCGCCATCCAAGGGAGGTAGCGGAAAGAGATTGAATACCAGTAGACCAATATTCCAGGTGATGCCCGCTTGTGCCATGGAAACAAAAAACTTTTCATTTATCCCAAAACCCAGCAGGCAGATCAACAATATTGCCCAAAAGATTGCCTGTATAAAGTTTGAACCCGGGCCAGCGAGAGCAACCCAAATCGAGTCAATCCTGGGGTTTCTGAGGCGCCCAAAATTGACGGGAACGGGTTTGGCATAGCCTACCAAGAATGGAGATCCGGTAATCAAAAGTGCCAAGGGGATCAAAATGGTGCCCACGGGGTCTATATGTCTGGCGGGGTTAAGGCTTACACGGCCAAGCATATAGGCAGTGTTATCCCCAAACCGACGGGCGGCATAGCCATGGGCTGCCTCATGGATGGTGATGGCGAAAATCAAAGGAATCGCATTAATCGCAACGGCTTGGATAGAATAGTCAGTAATCATGGCAATATGATATCCATAGGAGCAAAAATTGACTGACGATAAAAAACCTGACCCAAAGAACCCCGCTAAGCCTGTAATTGCAAAGCCACCAGCACGTCCTCCAGTCCCCAAGGGACCATCTGGCCCAGCCGGACGGCCTCAAGCAGGCTTTGGCGGCGGAAAAGGCATGATGCGCAAGGCCGGCCGCGGTCGATAGTGGATAATTACACTATTAATCAATGCGTTTAAAGAGGACTGAGCATGAACGAATGGCACGAAGAAACTAAACAAGAAATTAATAAAAAGATCATTACTTTGATTGTGATGTTGGCCGCAGCTACTAGCTTGGCTATTTTATTTGCTTTAGTGGCAGCTCATACTGGTTACGTATTCGGTTAATTTGAATCCATGACTAGCCATCGCCAACCTGCTGTATTTGTTGGCCATGGCAGTCCAATGTATGCCTTACAGCCTAATCGCTATACAGCGGCATGGACTGAGTTAGGTAAATCATTAAAACGTCCAGATGCTGTTCTCGTCATTTCGGCGCATTGGGTAACCCGTGGAGTGTGGGTTACTGCAATGGCTAAACCCAAAACAATTCACGACTTCGGCGGATTTCCACCGGCGCTATTTGAGATTCAGTATCCAGCGCCTGGTAGTCCAGCACTTGCTGATCGCATTACTGAGTTATTAAATGTTCCAGTAGTTCTTGAAGAGAATGAATGGGGTATTGATCATGGTGCTTGGTCGGTCTTGAAATACTTCTATCCCAAAGCTGATATTCCGATTGTACAACTCAGTCTAGAT
The DNA here is from genome assembly GCF_018882125.1 of Polynucleobacter sp. AP-Melu-500A-A1. Taxonomy (GTDB): domain Bacteria; phylum Pseudomonadota; class Gammaproteobacteria; order Burkholderiales; family Burkholderiaceae; genus Polynucleobacter. Next base: position 472,684 of record NZ_JACVOZ010000003.1, on the reverse strand, counting down.
GGTTCAAAGTCCGCTCAAGAGCATTACGAGTTAGCTAAGCAACTACGCCCTTTGCGAGATGAAAATATTTTAATTCTTTCTACTGGCAATGTCGTTCATAACCTGCGCATGATCGATTGGCATACCGATTCAGAGCCCGCACATTGGGCTCAAGACTTCAATGCGTTTTTTAGTTCAGAGATGCTTGCCAATCATCATGAGTCACTCATTCATTGGGAGGCATACGGTGATGCTGCACACTTATCGATTCCAACGCCAGAGCACTACTGGCCAGCTTTATATACCTTAGCGCTCCAAGAGGCTGATGAGCAAGCCAAGATTTATATCGATGGCATCGAGATGAGCTCCATTGGTATGCTTGGTTTTTCAATACAGTAGAGCGCTAAATATGTGGCTATCCTTTCTGGCGATATTTTGTGGTGCAGGGCTTGGCGCCTTATTGCGAGCCAGCTTTAATTTACTGACTATAGGCGCTGCTTCAGTCGTTCCGCTGGGAACGCTGTTGTCCAATATGGTTGGGGGCTACTTAGTTGGAATTGCCGTGGCTTTCTTTGGCAGCAACCCCAGCCTCTCTCCAGAATGGAAGTTATTTATCATCACTGGATTTTTAGGAGGTCTCACCACTTTCTCTAGCTTTTCTGCTGAGGTAGTGAGCTTTATGCAGCGTGGAGAATTCACATGGGCACTGGGCACTGCACTCTTACATCTCGTTGGATCTTTGGTACTGACTTTCTTAGGTATCTTGACTTATCAAACCCTGAAATAAAAAAACAGGAATCCTCGAGAGTCTTCCTGTTGTGATCTCAAAAGAATTACTCTGGTTTGATTTTTGCAATGCGCACTACTGCGCCCCACTTGATCGATTCTGAACGAATCAGAGCAGCAAAATCTGCAGGTGTTCCACCACCAATTTCATTGCCTTGGGAGAGCATGAGCTCGCGAAGTTGCGGATCCTTTAATGCTTCGTTGGCAGCTGCGTTGAGCTTATCAATAATTGCTTTAGGGGTTCCTTTGGGGGCAATCAAACCTTGCCAGTTCAGTACTTCTACCTTTGGGTAGCCAAGCTCAGTAAAGCTGGGCACATTCGGTAATAGCGGAGAGCGCTTCTTGCTGGTAATGGCAATGGCGCGGAGTTTATCGGCTTTAATACTGGGCATTGCAGAGTACATTTGATCAAACATCATCGTGACATTGCCTGCCATTAAATCTGTAAGGCCTGCTGAGCCACTCTTGTATGGCACATGAATCATGTCAATGCCAGCACTTTGCTTAAAGATTTCTGCTGAGAGTTGATGGCTACCGCCAATGCCTCCAGAAGAAAAGGTTAATTCACCAGGCTTAGCCTTGGCAGCATTAATAATGTCCTGTAGAGTTTTATATGGCGATTTTGGATTGACGACCAGTACAAGTGGTCCTTTTTCAATTAGCACAATTGGCGTTACATCACTCTCTGGGTCATAACGAAGATTGGTAAAGAGAGTCTTATTGACGGCCATCGGGGCAAAATTACCCATGCCAATGGTGTATCCATCTGGCGCTGCACGTGCAATCATTTCTGTACCGATGTTGCCACCTGCACCAGGTTTGTTATCCACAATAATGGGTTGCTTGAGGATGACACTCATTTTCTGAGCCATCTGTCGACTGCGCGAGTCAGCGCCACCACCAGCAGCATAAGGAACAATAAAGTTAATAGGCTTGTTGGGGTAGCTATCTTGCGCCAGAACTGCGGCGCTTTGAATGATGCTCAGCGCACCAAATACCAGAAGAGTAGATGCAAGGGATTTTGAGAATTTCATAAAAGATCCAATTTAGACAAAACCTAATAAGCCTAAAACAGCACCTAAGACAATGAGGTACAAAGGGTGCCAGCGTGTGAGTAATGTAAAAGCAATTGTTGCTAGGGTCAAGGCATAAGCAGCTACGCCATGGTTAATTTGTAAGGCAATCTGCCATGCCGAGGATAGAACCAAGCCAATTGCTAGTGCTGCTGCTGCATATTGGATGGATTGTTTTTTATGGGGATCTTTCATCCCCAAGAGAAGGCGCTGTAAGTAAAAAATCAAAATCGAGGATGGCCAAGCAATCGCTAGGGTGGCCACACATGCACCTATCGCGCCATAAATATGCCAACCCAAGAGGGTGACTGTCATAAAGTTTGGGCCAGGCGCTGCTTGCGCTATTGCAAAGTAATCTGAAAACGTCTGAAGGTCTATCCAGTGCTCCTGATTGACTGCGAGATTCAGTAGTACAGGAAGGAGTGCATTAACACCACCAAAGGCTACTAGAGAAAGAGCAGAAACTTTAAGAAATAGACTTAGTAGGATGCTCATACTTTATGAGCTTTCTTCCAAGCTAAAAATAGAGCAAGAGGCGACGCAATCAATACTACCCAACCTAAACCCAAGTGAAAGTAGCACACGGCTAGTATGGTGATGAAGACTACCAACAGCATTGCTGGATAACGAAACTCATCACGCAACATCTTAAAGCCAGTAGAGGCAATCAAGCCAACGCCCACAGCAGAGATGCCGCGCAAGATACCTTTGACAGAGTCTAAATAGCTGTAGTGGTCATATAACACTGCTAAGAGCATTACCAAGGAGATGGGCCCGAGCGTTAGCCCCATTACTGATGCTAATGCACCCTTAGCACCAGCAAAGCGTGAGCCTACACAAACGGCTAAGTTCACAATATTGGGGCCGGGAACAATTTGGCAGATGCCCAGAATCGCACTAAATTCCTCTGAAGTCAGAATCTTGTCACGTTCAACCAAGGCACGTCTTGCCCATGGCAATACACCACCAAAACCTGACATACCAATTTTGCTAAAGCTAATGAAGAGCTGTAGGGGAGTTAGCTGAATCAAGATGGGACGAGGCTTTTCTTATTGAGGCTTAAAAGGATGTGGAATAGGCCTATCTTCTAACCAAGCTTCTAGTGTTGCAGTAATGCCTTTTGAGAATGTTTCAAAAATAGGTTCTGCAATAAAGCCTAAATGAGGAGTTACCAATAAGTTGGGTGTATTGCGAAGCGGATCATTTTCGGGAAGTGGTTCTATGTCAAAAACATCTACCGCAGCTTGACCGGGTGATCCAGTCTTTAAGGCTATCTGAAGATCTGCCATATTAATGAGGGCTGAGCGTGAGGTATTCACCAAAATAGAATCTGGGCGCATGAGTGCAAGTTGATCGGCTGAGATGAGGCCCTTGGTACCAGGCCCTGCAACCAAGTGCATGGTGACCACCTTAGAAGTTTTTAGTAATTCTTCCAGGCTGACGGACTTTGCATTTTCAGTTGCAGCGCGCTCAGGCGTCATACGCGGACTCCAGGTTACTATCTCCATGCCAAATGCTGCACCCACACGCGCTACTCGACTACCAATCGATCCAAGGCCCATGACACCAAGGCGCTCTCCAGCAAGCATTGGTAGTACTGATAGTTCATCGCGCCATCCACCAGATGAAATGAGTTTATTTTCTTCAACAATGCGTTTAGAGGCCCCCAGAATTAAAGCCCAAGTCAGTTCGGCGGTCGTTTCCTTAGAGGGTCCACCAGGAGTGACACCGATGGGAATATTGCGAGCAACTAAGGCCGCAGAATCTAGCGTACCGTTACGCTCACCAGTAAACATCAGAAACTTTAGCTTTGGTAAGCGTGCAATCATCGCCTCATTCAATGGAGCGCGATCACGCACAATCGCAATAGCATCTGCATCTTTTACTGCTTCATATAAAGCTTCGTCACGTAATGGCTCATGATGAATGGTGAGATTTCCAAGTGCATCAAGCTTGTCCCAGTTGGAGAAGCGTCGCAGTGCGCGCTCATAATCTCCCAGGATGACGATATTAGGCGAAGTCATAGTAATGCGCTTTTTGAGTGCTTAGTCTGGAGTACAAAGGCGAATGATTTGTTTTAGATCAGACGCTTGGCCTAATTTCCAAAGTGCTGAAATCAGTTGACTTGCCTTTTCTTTACCAATAATAGGTTCAGCAAGACTAGTGAACTTTTGCTCTAGGTTGGCATCGCTCATCGGGTTTTCAACTGAGCCGATCGCATTCTTCACAAATACGTGCACTTCTTTACCATCCTTGAGAAAGGCTTTGACATCGACAGAAGCCTCGCTAATGGAAGTATCTGTTGTAGCATTTACTTTACCGCGTAGCGCAACAACGTCAGCGCGATTGACGATATCGTCAGCATATTCACCTTCACCGGCTTGACCAAAGATTAATCCAACAGCACATCCGTGGTAAACGCTGAATTTGCCTTCTAGTCCATCTTTCGGGGTCTTTTTGCCAGTCAATTCTAAGACCAGTGGATGCACACGTAATTCAATACGCTCAACATCTTCTGCTTTGACTCCTTGTGCGCGCAACTGGGCGCAAGCGTCGATAGCGGGATGGATCACAATGCCGCAAGCAAATGGCTTGTAAGTATTTAAAGAAATCTCAAATGATTTTCCGAGGGCGCGATCTATTTCTGACCAGTCGCATTTAGTGGACACAGTTTGCATATAGCCACGGCCTGCTTCCAGTGCTTTAGAACTTGCAGTAAAGCCGTGTTTAGCCAAGAGTGCAGACAGCTGGCCTGCACGAGCTGCGCCACCTGGATGAAATGGCTTAGTCATCGTGCCAAATTGTTCACGCATACCCACTGGTTGAGAGGCGGCAATCCCTAAGGCCATCGTGGTTTTTTGCAAGTCAAGACCCATTAAGCGTGAGCAAGCAGCAGCTGAGCCTAACATTCCTGTAGAACCAGTAATGTGCCAACCGCGATGATAGTGATCGGGATACATTGCATTACCCACGCGGCAGGCAACATCAATTCCGAGAATGAGTGAGTCAATGATTTGACGGCCATTGGCATTCGTATGCTCGCCAAGAGCCAAGATTGCTGAGGCAACTGGTCCTGCAGGGTGAATAACAGTCTTGAGGTGGGTGTCATCAAAATCAAAAGTGTGCGAGCTAATACCATTAATTAAGGCAGCACCACCCATATCGACTTTATCTTTGCGCCCGAGGATACTTGCTTGTGGGGCAGGCTGAAATTCACGGATAGCAGCTAATGAAGATTCAACACTTTCATGATTGGCAGCGCCAATTGCACAGCCAAGCCAATTGAGAAATGTCCGATGGGCTTCATGTTCGACTTCTGGTGTCCATCCTTGGCTTGGATGAGTAGTAACAAATTCGGCTAATATTTTAGTGACTGGTGGCGCATTGAGATCTGCTGCGGCTGCAATAGCGTGTGACATATAGTTTCCTATTTCTGAAGTGGGTTTATTCGATTTCGATATTACGGTCTTTGGCCACTTTGGCCCAGCGTGCAATATCTTCTTTGATGTAGTTGGCAAATTGCTGTGGTGTCATTGGCATTAAAGTCATTGCCTCGCTAGTCATCTTTTCAGAGAACTCTGGCAGCGCTAATACTTTATTAAGCTCCGCATTAAGCTTTGCTGTAATTGCTGGAGGGAGGTTGGCTGGGCCAACAACACCGTACCACTGTTGTCCGTCAAAGCCATTGAAGCCAAGCTCTTTAAAAGTGGGGATATTGGGTGCTGCACTACTGCGTTTTGCGCCTGTCACAGCTAAACCACGAACCCGATTGGTATTGATATAAGGAAGCGCTGCAAAAAGTGTTGGAAACATTGCCTGAGTTTGACCAGCCAGCAAGTCTGTATAGGCAGGACCTACACCGCGATAAGGAACGTGCACCATGAAAATACCGGCAGCCAACTTCAGTTGTTCCATGCCTAAGTGAGTTAGCGTTCCCGGTCCTGCTGAACCATAACTAAGTTTTGCAGGATTCTTTTTCGCGAAATCGATAAATTCTTTAAAGTTTTTAATTGGCAAATCTGGGTTTATTACAAGCACATTCGGCGTAGCACCAATCATGCCAATGGGAGTGAAATCTTTGATTGCGTCGTAAGGTAATCTGCGCACAGCAGGATTTGTTCCATGGGTACCAACATAAGCCACCATGAGGGTATAGCCATCAGCTGGTGCCTTTGCCACGGCTTGTGATGCGATCGAACCACCACCACCACCCATGTTCTCAACAACAACTTGTTGGCCAATCGAGCGCGATAATCTTTCTGCTAAGGTTCGGGCAATATTATCTAAACCTCCACCCGCAGCAACCGGAGCAATTAATTTGATCGGTTTAGTTGGGTAAGGAGTAGCCGTGGGTGCTTGTGCATGCACATTTAAACTGGTGATTAAAGTGAGAGCAGCGAGGGTCAGGGATGATAAAAAAATCGGCAATTGCCGATTAGGGGTAATGAACATTTTTCAGGCCTAGGTTATTTTTATGGATTACTCTTGTGGATCTGGTAATTCTACTATTTATGGCAAATACTTTCTCAGGAGAAAAGCATGACTTTAGTGGGTAAATCTGCCTAACTGACTTTAATATTTTTGCGATTGGATGCTTCAAAGGAAATGGAGTCTAAGTCAGGCTCCAAAGCTTCTCGCTGATCAAATACAAAGCACGATCCTTGGTAGTGGGCTGAGCCAACTTCTTCGAAATATTTCAGAATGCCACCCTCTAATTGGTAGTTATGCTCCATGCCAATTTCGCGCATATAGAGTCCTGACTTTTCACAGCGAATTCCACCAGTACAAAAACTGACAACGGTTTTGTCAGCTAACTGTTCTTTATGGGCAGTAATAGCTTCTGGAAATTCAGTAAACTTTTGAATATTAAAGTGCAGCGCATTTTCAAAGGTGCCGTACTCCACCTCAAATGCATTGCGAGTATCGAGCATCACTACTGGGCGACCTAAATCATCTGTACCACGATCTAGCCATTCCTGTAATTTTTTAGGCGTGATGAAATTCGCTCGACCAGATTCTGGTCGAATGCTTGGATGATTCATACGAATAATTTCAGCTTTGAGCTTGATCAGCATCTTTTTAAAGGGCTGATCATCAGACCAACTTTCTTTAGCCTCAAGAAGGCTAAAACGAGAATCACTTCTGAGCCAATCCAAAAAGCCACGTAAGGCTACAGTCTTGCCTGCAAGAAACAGATTGATTCCTTCGCCCGTCAGCAAAATGGTGCCTTTCAGTTCACGGGCATTGCATTCCTCGAGCATTTTGGTGCGCAGCGCTGGTAAGTCATCCAGACTGACGAACAAATAGGCAGCAATGTTCAAAATCGGCTTCATAGTCTATCTATTATCAGGCAAGCTGGCCAATGGGGTGGTAATCTTGGGACTTCAATTTGGAGGAGATGATCCATGGAGGTTTTTCAAAAAATAGCCAAAAGAGCCGTTCTATTAGGGCTGTTAGCCTTTAGTGCCAGTAATCTAGTAAATGCCCAATCTGCGGGCGTGGGGACTTGGCCCACTCAAAAACCCATTCGCTTAATCGCAGTATTTCCGCCTGGCGGATCGGTTGATCAGGTTGCACGTATTCTGGCACCCGCTTTGCAGGCTGAGTTAAAACAAAATGTGATTGTTGAAAATATTGGTGGCGCATCTGGTGTAATTGGTACGGCTGCTATGACTAGGTCAGATCCCGATGGCTACACTTTTGCGGTGGTCTTTGATACCCATGGGGTGAATCCTAGTTTAAAAGACAAGCTTCCCTATGACACCATCAAAGATATTGCGCCAGTGACCTTAATTGGCACGTCTCCAATGGTCCTAGTGGCTAGCAAGTCTTCTGGCATTACTAGCTTCAAGCAACTGGTAGAGATGTCAAAAGCAGGCAAGCAATTTAGCTATGGCTCAATTGGAATTGGAAGTCTGGGGCATTTAGCAATGGCTCGCTTAGCTAAGCAAGCCGGTTTTGACTGGAACCACATTCCTTATCGCGGCGGTGGACCATTAATGCAGGATGCCTTAGGTGGTCAAGTACAATTGGCAATAGGCTCGGAGTTTTTAGTTAAACCACACATTGAAAGTGGCAGTCTGATTCCCTTGGTTACCACGACCACTAAACGGTCTGCTGCATTACCTAATGTGCCAACCATTTCTGAGAGTGGCTTCCCTGGCTTTAATGCTCCAGCGTGGTGGGCGATACTTGCCCCTGGTAAAACACCTCCAGCCATTGTGAATGCGATGAACCAGGCGGTGACCAAAGCATTAAAGACTCCCGCTGTTGCCGATAAATTGAAAGCACAAGGCATTGATATTGTGGCTGGAAATCCAGAGGTACTAAACAATTTTATTGGCAAACAAATTGGCATGTGGGGTAAGTTTGTCATTGAGAACAATATTAAAGAAACTGGTCAATAGAAAGCTTTTATGTCAGAACGTTTAATTCCTTATCAGCCATTGGATTTGGCTGAACCAGCTGAGTTAGTTGCTGCGATTCGTAAAAGGCGTGGCGGTGATTTTATCAATCTAGATCGCATGCTCTTACATAGCGTACCGATTGCTGAAGGCTGGAATCATTTCATCGGAGCGATACGTAACAATCTTTCTTTAGATCCAAAGTTGCGAGAGTTGGCTATGTGTGGTGTAGCTGTTTTGAATGGTGCTGAGTATGAATTCTTTCATCATGCCCCACCATTTAAAAAAGCCGGTGGTACTGAAGAGCAAGTCCAAGCATTGCGTCTCATTGGGCAGACAAGCTTTCTAAGGAGTCTATTTACCCAATTGGAAAATGATGCGGTTGATTTAACTTATCAAATGACGCGGAATGTTCAGGTAGACCCTCAATTAATGGGGCGCCTACAAAAAGAATTAGGTAGCACCGATACTGTAGAGCTAGTAACAGTCGTTGCTGCGTACAACATGGTGTCCCGTTTCTTAATTGCTTTGGATGTCAACCCTGAAGATCATCCGCCAGCCTAATAGAAAACGTGACTTCAAAAGTATGATTCGCAATATTCAAACCATTATTCCTGGTATTGCCACTTCCGATGGTGCGGGAGTAAAACTACGTCGTAGCCTAGGAGGTCAACAGCAAGTGCGTTTAGATCCTTTTTTGATGCTCGATGAGTTCTCATCAAACGATCCCAATGATTATGTTGCTGGCTTTCCCGCACATCCCCACAGAGGCTTTGAGACAGTGACCTACATGCTTGAGGGTCACATGTTGCATGAGGATCATTTAGGTAATCTGGGACACCTGAAAACGGGTGGCGTGCAATGGATGACAGCAGGGCGCGGCATTATCCATTCTGAAATGCCGCAGCAGGTTAGCGGTGCAATGCGTGGCTTTCAGTTATGGATTAATTTGCCTGCAGCAGAAAAAATGAAGCCCGCTGCTTATAAAGATATTCAGGTAGAAGATATCCCTCAAGTGATTTTAGACAATGGCGGATCAGTTAAGGTGATTGCGGGCAGCTTTGAAGGTGATGAAAAAGTCATTCAAGGCCCAATACAGGGCATTACTACTGCACCATTATTTTTGGATGTGCATTTACCAGCCGATACGCAATTCGAGCACCATATTTCTAAAGAACAAAATGCGTTTATTTATATTTATGAAGGTGATCTTGAAGTTGGTAGCCCTATGCAAGTTGCATCAAAGCAGGCAGCGATCGTACTAGGGGATGGGGATCTCTTGAAAGTAAAAGCTGGCAGTATTGGCGCTCAATTTATTGTGCTGGCTGCATTACCTTTGCATGAGCCTATCGTGCAACATGGCCCTTTCGTCATGAATACTCGTGCTGAAATTGAACAAGCGATTGATGATTATCAAAATAACCGCTTTGTGATTGCTCAATAGATGATCCAATGGGAAGAGGGCGGCGAACAGCTTAACGCTCGATGGCATTCTGAGAATGGTATTAGACCTCACCAAAAAGTGGTTCTGGCTGACGACACTCTCACTGCTGATATTGCTTATCGATTGGCTTGTGAGGGTACTGCGATGCTTTATCGGGGTGATTTTCAGAATGCACGCCAACTATTACAGGCGCTAGTTAGGAGAGTAGATAAACCCTCCAAAAAATCCCACAGAGTAGATCGGCTTGAAAAAGAAAAAAGCAAAAGTTCACTAGATACCTTCAATCTTCATCGCCTCTCCCAATCTCAACGTGCGCGTATTCTGGGGATGTTGCTCATCCAGGTGAATGCTGACCACAGTATTTCATTAAGACGGGCTCCTGAGGTCGCTTATGCTTGCTCAGAGGCTTATGGGAAGCAAGATCAACCCTATATTATTTCTTTGCGCGAGCTATTGGGTGTGATTAGCGCTCATGAGTGGCGTAAGAAGGGTGTTCCGATTCTGGCGAGGGATGACCAAGAAATTCGCATCCATCCACATTACGGCGTGTTCTCACCGATTCGCGGGGAGTACATTGAACTGGTTCTTAAATCACCTTTACCTAAAGCTATTCAGAAAAATTCCATCGCTTTTGATATTGGTGTTGGAACTGGGGTGCTTTCAGTAGTGTTAGCAATGCGAGAAATCAAGCAGATTATTGCCACTGATCAAGATGATCGTGCAATTGCGTGTGCACAAGACAATATCAGTCGCCTAGGCTTGGAATCTCAGATTGAGATTTTAAAAACCAATTTATTCCCAGCAGAAAAAGCAGCTTTAATTGTTTGTAATCCACCATGGTTACCCGCAAGACCCAGTTCCACTCTAGAGCATGCCGTGTATGACCCTGAGAGCCAAATGTTAAAAGGTTTTCTAGATGGGCTTAAAGAGCACTTACTACCTAGTGGCGAGGGCTGGCTGATTCTTTCGGATTTAGCTGAGCATCTTGGCTTACGCTCTAGAGATGAACTCTTGGAATGGATTGATAAGGCTGGTTTAAGAGTACTCGAGCATCGCGATAATAAGCCACATCATCCAAAAGCATTTGATAAAACAGATGCCTTGCATGCTGCCAGATCAAAAGAAGTCACTTCACTGTGGCGGCTAGCTGCTCAATAAGTAAAAGCAAGAGCAATCAGCAAGAAAATCAAAACCCCTATGAAATCAGAGGGGTTTATCTTTTTTAGCAGGATTCACACCCAGATAGTTTGTATGTCTCAAGATCTAGAAGGTAAATTGATATTTATCTGCAAAAAACATAGATCCGCGATAAGTCAAATGAGTAGCATCTCGGTAATATAAATTTTCATCCCGATCGATTGGGAAAATTCCTGCTAGATATTGATTGCCTCTAAATACATTGACGCCAGTTTTACCTTGAACCTCTGAAATCATCTTTTCATATTGATCAAAATCATTCACAAATGCCACATCCTTGGTACTGCATTTAGCCTTTTCAAAATAAGGTCTCACTAAAGCACATTCTTTAATGTCTCTATTTAAATTGGGGAGATCGTAAAGTAGGACAACCTTCTTATTATTATTTTGTAACATTTTAATGGTGCGAACTAAGGCTTGTACTATATTTTGATATTTATTATCCGAGGTAATCTGCCCTAATTTATCTAGCATGATGTAGTCATTGCTAAACGGTGCATTATGGTTAAACGCTATAAATACCGTTTTAATATTGGCATCCTCGAGGACGAACCGATACAAATCTTTTGTCCTTTGGTAGCAATTTAAATTGGGGGCAGCTGAATTTTTAATGAGGTCTATTTCGAAAAAAGGAGTACATCCTCCTGCGCCCAATAAAAGTAAGTTGCCGCCTTGATGTTGGATATATTCACTTAGGCCGAAATAAAAATCATTTGCTCGAGAGGTACCAATAATTGCTGCAGTGGGTGGCTTATCAATATTAGAAATTAAACAATATTGATCTCCCCCATACTTTTTAGTGCATTCCTTGGTTTTATTATTAGTCTCCGGCCAGTCTAATTGACTATGAATGCTATTCGATATCTGCCAACTTTCTATGTGATTCAATCTATCAGTGAGACCTTCAGATTTATAAATATACAAACCAAAGAGGCCTTCTAAGGCCAATAAGAAACATAAGATGACTGTTTTTATATTTTTATTGCCACCGCGTCGAATGGGCTTTTCAATATATTTATAGGAAAGCCAAGCGAGCAAAATACTCGCCAAAATAAGCGTGATTATTAATGATCTAGGCGGGTCGCCTAGGATCCGCGCAAATGATAGTAAGGGCCAATGCCATAGGTATAAGGGGAAGCTAATTAATCCAAACCAAATCAGAATTGGGTGCGAAAGAATTTTCCTACCAATCCAACTGCTTCTTCCAGTTGCAATAACTAAACCAGCACCTAATACCGGTATCAAAGCCCACCAACCAGGAAAGTCTAGTTCTTTTGTTAAAAAGGCTAATCCTCCCAACATTAAAAGTGCGCCAAGGATGCTAATTAAATTTGATCTAGAGTCCAGCACCTTTGAAAATTGCGGTTGAAAAATAAGCAAATAGGCTAGAGCAGAGCCGCATAACAATTCCCAAAAGCGAGTTAAGGGTGAATAGAAAGAGAAAGTACTATCACTGAAAATATTCCAAACATTTAATCCAAATGAAATGGCAAGAACAATGAAGAGAATGAGTAATTTATTAGTCTTGTATTTCCATAAGACCCAAATGAAGATGGGCCAAAAGAAATAGAATTGCGCTTCAACAGCTAATGACCACAAATGTAGAAATGGTTTTTTTTCTGCCCCTGTATCAAAATATCCACTCTCATTCCAAAGAGCTAAGTTAGATAAAAATCCACTGGCCGCCCCAATATGCTTACCCAGCTGTTTATATTCATCGCTAAATAGAAAAAACCATCCAAAAATTGAACTAGCTGCAAGAACTAATATTAATGATGGAAAAATGCGCCTGACCCTTCTTTGATAGAAGTCATTAAAGGTAAACGTCTTGTTTTCAAAATCTTCAAAAATGATAGTTGAGATTACGAATCCCGAGATAACAAAAAATATATCAACGCCTGTAAATCCACCCATTACTCCAAATGCATGAAAGCCCACAACAGCAAAAACTGCTATTGCTCGAAGGCCATCAATATCAGGACGATATTTTGAAGTCATGAATGTATCTTTACTGATCGATTGCGAGAATTTAGTGGCGAGAAATTATTTGATTTATGTGGTTTTTATCAAATGATCATTTGTTATTAAGAAAGCTAAAGCCGTGAACATTCTAGAGCTTCCTGAGAAATTTATCCCGCCCCTTAAAACAAAACCCCTTACAGTTTTGGTCTATAAGGGGTTTTTGCTAAAGCTATTAAGGCTACTACTAATAATGGTGGGTCGGCGGGAACTAGAAGATTTCTATATCTATTTGATTTTTATATAAATAGTGAAATCAAAAAAAAACGAGTACCCCCAAAAGTGCCCCCTGTCCCAAAAAATAACCCGTGACCGCATATCCCAAAATTGCGGACGGTTGCATGCATAAAACTTAGAACAATCTTAGCGCATTTGCCACTCGATTTCTACCTAATTAAGACTGATAACGATTGCCTAAGTTTGGCCAGGATCGCCTTAATAAGTCTTTTAAAGAAAAAGATTCGGTAGGGCTAATTTAAGATTTTGAAAATTAGGATGCAGCAGTTGTTGGTAGCTCAACTCAATTAAATAATGCGCTTCATCAAATTAACCAGGTGCTTCTATCAAGATGTCATCACCCAATAGTCTTCGCATCAGTCACCAGTTGATAGATTTGATTTTGTCTTTGTAAAATTTCAAAGAAAAGTCGTAATGTATTGAGGGCGTCATCATCGGCTCTATGAGGTGTGCCTAAAAAGTGGAGCTTAAAAGAACCGAGACCGGAGGATAAGCCACCGCTTGGTTTTTTGCCTATCGCCAGCATATGCAGGCTATACCAAGTTTTGACGTCGATCCATCTGCGGCCAAAATAAGGAAAGCTAATGCCCCGATCCTTAAATTCTGCTTTCAACTCAAGTGAATCGCCACCGCCCCAGGTAATGGGGTTGAGAAAACAATTACGCGCAGTGATGATTTCTCCAATTTCTTTGGCGACTTGCTCATGCGGAACCGAGTGGTCTGAAATATCCTGATCACTAATTCCAGTTAGTTGGGTGATGAATTCAAAAATAGGCTCTTTGGGATCGAGGAACCATTTATACGTAGCCAAGGATTGATTGATGTAGTCATGATAATTTCCTACGGCCATTCCGACCTGAATGATCTTTGGGTTTAAGGTGGAATTATCCTCGGCATTATTTAGCTCCAGATCAAGTGCGAAATAACATTGCTCTTTATTCATTTAAATCTTTTGCTATTAATTGATATGACTAAGTAATTTAGACGCCGAGGCTAAAAGAGTCAAATAAAACAAATCAGCATATTTTGATCTATGAATCACTGATGCAGAAATTTTGTCAAGGGCATTCAAAAAAAGAGTGCGCCTTCCAACCTTTGACTTTTATAGATAAGGGAAATGTTTGCTTATGTCTGGGTACGTATTTCGCCCATGGATTGCAACGACTACTTTGGGGTTAATTTTAGCCAGTCAAGATAGGATATTTGAGGCGCCTGACCGTCTCAGTCCGGTCATAAGCGGACCCTTGGTTACCCATTTCGAAAGCAGATATTACTTAGCGCCAGTTACCCAGCATATTGAAGTTGTTATACTAAAAACCATGGATTTAAGTCAACAAATCCGGCGTCAGCAATATCAATTGTTATGTGGCCTCTGCGTCCGTATAAACACTGTTAGCGTTTGAAGGATCTGTATGAGTTTGGAAGAAAAGCTATCTGGTTGGACGAGCCCTTCTAGTGATACGGAGAAGGATAAGCAAGATAGGACTGAGCGAATGATTCGTGATGCGATAAATTCGCATGCGCCATTCGATAATTGTTCGTTAAAGGTTTTTGCAAAAGGCTCTTATGCGAATAACACGAACGTGCGTTCAGATAGTGACGTAGATATCGCTGTGGAGTGCACGGACGTTTTATATTGGGAAGAGTCAGAGAAAGGTAATCATTTACCTGGAAAGCCCTATGAAGGTATATGGACTCCATCAAAATTGCGGTCTGAACTTATAGCTGCGATGATGGCAAATTTTCCTGGGCAAGTAGACTCGTCAGGTTCCACTGCAATACAAATTAATTCTAGCTCGGCGCGCGTGGATGCAGACGTAGTTCCATGTTTTAGCTATGGCTATTACTTGAAATACGGCACGAGGGATGGAACCAAAATATTTAAAAAGGATGGTAGCAGCATTGTTAATTATCCTGACCAGCAGATGGAAAATGGTACCGCCAAAAATAACGTAACCAATTATGCGTATAAAAAAGGGGTGCGCTTACTAAAGAGAATTGAAAACGCAATGGCAGCAGATGGAACATTCCGAGAGCTTCCATCTTTCTTCATCGAATGTTTGGCCTACAACTGCCCAAACCATGTGTATTTGCATTCAACCTGGACTGATTATCTACGGGCCATTCTTTTTTATATTTGGGATAATCTGCAAGGTGACGAGCCTAGCGAGGGCCGTTGGCTAGAAGCGAATGAATGCTTTTTTCTATTTCACTCGGAACAAAAATGGACTCGCGCGGATGGTCGCGAATTTGCTATAGCAGCCTGGAATTACTTTGGATTCAAATAATGCGTAATATAACTATTAAATGCTCGCTTTATTTGCTGGTTGGCTTATCAGCAATAGCTTGGTTTTCTCTCGCGTACGTTAGCGGTTTGGATATGTCAAAGGTTAAAGACTTCTTTGGGCTTGTTCCAAAGGTCGTGACTATTGATTTGCTAGTAATTGCAATTTTCGTCAAATGGGGATGGAAGCTAAAGATGTTTAGAGGGTGGCTTGTTCCCTTCCCCAATTTAAATGGTAGCTGGTTGGGTTTTATATACTCGGAATGGAAAAATCCAAACACTGGAGAAAAGCCGCCTCCAATACCAGTAATGCTCACTGTAAATCAGTCATTCTTCCACATTAGCTGCATGATGCGCACGGGAGAAATGGAAAGTTCTTCGTATTCTGAGGGCTTCCTAATCGATCCAGATCGGCAAATTAAAAACATAGCATACTCATATACTAGCAAGCCCAGAACAAGCTTGAGTGATAGAAGCATTCCTCATGATGGAACGGCAGTATTTAAGATAGTTGAAAAACCAAAGCTAAAGCTCGTCGGCAGATATTGGACAGAAAGATTAACAAAAGGTGAAATAATTCTTGAGTATCACGCAGAAGAATCGCTCGAAGAACTTCCAGATGATTTTAGGGATCACCCTGTGACTGAAGATGAAAATCGACGCCAATAATTCGCTCAACGCGTACGTCAGCTGTGCTGGCGCCGGTTATTCAAATGTTGAAGGTCCGCTTTCCAAAGTCCTGACTGTTGCCTTTGGGTCGGTAGCCGCTTTCGATAGTTACCAATTCAAGCGTCCGCTTTTGAGGCCCATGCATTCTTTACCAAAATCGAATGTAATTTAATTACATTCGTCGAGCGGTTCTTTTCGCATCCCTATTAGTATATGTATAGCCACCCCAATATTCATCATCGTTATATTCAGATACAACTAAAGCGTTGGCGATTGCCTGGGTTGCCGCTTTAAGCCAGTTAGAGTCTGTAAAGTTTTTGGCTGCCTCTAACTCTTTTGCTTCCCAAGGCGCAACCATGCCATATTCAGTCATAAAGTATTTTTCAGCATCCATAATTAATGCATGAGTAGCTTCTTGATGATTGTCATACCCACGGCTTAGTTTGAGGTCTAGCTTTTCTAGTTTTCCCAGAAGGTCATTAAACATATTTTCTTTCGTTGTGAAATATTGCGGCACTTGCCTGAATCCAATGTACATAAGCTGGAAATATTTTGATCCTCACTCTTCTGGAATGGGGTGACCCGCATCTCGTAATGCTTTGGCCCAGCGTCGAATCGTTGCGCGTAGCGTTCGCTGCACATCATCATCGAGCGGCATAGTCGACACCAACTCTAGTGCTTGTGCGGGCGTAAGGTAGGCGTACTCTAGTAGTGCCATGCAAAACTCTCGATCTTTGTCTCGCCCTGCTGCAGCTTTTGCAAGAAAGAGATCCAGTACATCCAGGCAGTACCCCACTCGACCATTGGTATTGTTGTTTTGCACACGATGGACGCGCGTCATCCAGTCTTTTGGCAATATTGCAGTATCTGGTCCCACACCTTGTGCGTAGTAACCATAAGTCTCGTGGAACTGTGAGCCTTCACCAATTGCGCCATCAATCTCATCTGCTAAATCAGGGGCCTGTCGTGGATAGATGTCCGCTTCCATAGAAACGGTGAAGACCTTTTCTGGATTGGGCACTTGGCCTAGCATTGACTGGCTGCCGATGATCACAAATTCATATTGGTTTGTGACATCAGCGCTGGCGCGAATGATGTGCTCTAGCTCTTCTCGTGTCATGGCTCATCCTTAAAGGCTTCATCATCTTGGGTGCCAGTTATAGAGCTGCCAAATACCACTCCTTTTTTGAGCGCGCTCACATCCTTCAAAATACGAAGGCGCACTTCATCTGGAAGAACGGTTACTAGTGGAGAAGTTTGTCTGAGTTGCTGGGCATGCCTCGTGCGGCCAAGCACTTTACGCCAAGAGCCTGCACTTAAGATCAGTTGCCATTCACGCCATAGGCCAGCTGAGCGAGAATCGCCAGTAGCAAGCCAACGCTCTAGGGTGTCTTGAGCTTGTAGTAGCAATGAAGGATCAGCCTTTACTAGCTGAACAGCTTGTTCATGCAGAGCAAGGCTTTGTAGATCTTGAAGTCGGTGCCCGGCGTTATCTGGCAAAACGCGTACTTGTACGTTAGGGGCAATCCGCCTAGACCTTGCTCCTGCCGATCCAGCGGGAGCGGCTTGCATCGTATCGCCCGCCAAAAGCGCTAACTCTCCGCTAACGCCCAGAACCGACATCACTCGTAGGTAAGCGCCGATAGAAGGAGACGGGTCGCCTGCCTCAATGGATCGTAGAGTATTACGGGTGAGCTTTGCGCGCGCAGATACTTCGACCGTACCAAGCCCTTGCGCTTTACGTAAGTGCTTAATGCGATCGCCTAGTTGCAATAGCAACTGGCGCTCTAGGATGGGGCTAAGTTCAGAAGCGGTCATTTGGTCACTATTTTAATCATAAGCTGTTAATTTGGTCAATATATTGATCAAATAATCAACCGATCATTTGAAAACCGTTCATAAAGCTGTGTTCTGGTGGTGATATCGATGTTCTTGGGCTTTTTTGCCGTAGCCATTCATCACACCTAAAATAGATCATGATGGATAAAGCCAATTTATAGGCGGTAAATATAACGTCCGGGGCCTTAGATTGACAAAAGCTAATTTTCCAAGTAATTTAATAAAATGCAAAATAACTTGGAAATAGTGGATCTTTCCGAAGATTCCATCCGGCAATATATTGATGCGAAAAGCGCATTTACCGCTTTAGAGCAGGCTAAATTACGGTCGGCAGAGTTTCGTGGTGGAATGGTTTGGAAAACCGTTAAGGGTAAAGAATATCTGGTACGCACCACTACAAGAGGTGGACAAACCGGCCTTGGTGCCAAAAGCGCTGAAACGCAAGCCATCTACGACAAATTTACTGCTGGCAAAGCGCGCGCGGCAGAACTCACTTCTGGCCTTAAGCAGGCGGTAGCGAAACACCAACGTCTAAACAGAGCACTAAGAATAGGCAGAACACCCAACATCATTATTGATATCTTGGTCGGATTGAATGATGTCGGCCTATCTGACAAGTTCACCATTATTGGCACTAATTCACTGTATGCCTATGAGACGGC
Organism: Polynucleobacter sp. AP-Melu-500A-A1; assembly: GCF_018882125.1. Lineage (GTDB taxonomy): Bacteria > Pseudomonadota > Gammaproteobacteria > Burkholderiales > Burkholderiaceae > Polynucleobacter. The sequence goes on along the minus strand of NZ_JACVOZ010000003.1, from coordinate 454,091 downwards.
TGCTGGAGTTCGTCTTAATGAAGCTCATCTAGCAACACGGGATGTGGACTTGCTGTGGGATAACCGTAAAAAGCTCAGCTTATTTACTCAAGAAAATACCCTTGCTGGCGGTATGCTGGGTTTTCTTCAAGGTATTGATCCATCCTTCATGCTTCGTGATGACCAGCTTTATACCGCCGTTAATAAAGATGGCTACGAAGTAGATATTTTGCGCCGCATGGGCCAAGGCAGTGATGCTGAGCCAGGCCGTTTTAGTTCTTTAGATGATGATTTTTGGGTAGTAAAAGCGCGCAATGCAGATTGGTTGCTTAGCGCCCCCAAATTTAGTGAGATAGTGGTCGGCATTAGCGGCAAGATGGCGCGGATGAATACAGTTGATCCCCGAGCTTTTGCTTTATTTAAGTTATGGATGACCGATCAAGCCGATCGAGAGCCGGGTAAGCGCATACGTGATACTAGTCAAGCCCGCATTGTGGTTGATTTGATTAACAGCCATTTGCCGCAATATAGCTTTGAGGATATCAAGGTGTTCCCATCAGTAGTTGCCGATAAGATTGCAGTCGATAGCGCGGGTACTCGGAAAATTATTCAGCCTCGGCAATGAAGTTGAGTGAGGAAATTGATCTTGGGTGAATCTCAGTTGTGAAACTACCGGTTTTAAGTGGCCTAAATTTAGAGTTTGCCGACTTTATTAATGACTGCTAAGTTCAAGACTGTACTTACATGGCTAATTCCGGCGGATGATCAGCTGGGGCATACCTTTTATAAATAACTTGTTTTGCCTATATTTGAGGGGTAACGTAAGATTCAAAGAGTTTTAAGCTATATCGAAACTTGATTCAATTTTTTTGGCGCCTACAACTATTCATATCAAATGGGGAGTGCAAATCATATGGGGTGGTCTGATAAAGAGGCAATTGATCATTGTTTTATAACCCTTAAGTGGGAAGTGCTTTTTCCACTGGCATTTAAGGGCTCTGAGTATTTGAGGGAAGAAACTAAAGCTGTAATATTTAGAATCCCGGGATCAAGTTTGGAACTTGCAATTCCCCCTGCTAAACAATCTGCGAAAGAATCTGCAGCGAAGGCCGTGAGTTGTTATGTGCCATTTACCTCCTGTGGTGGGCAGCGGTTTCCAGAAAAGGACGTAAATGATTGCATCTTAAAGGCTGACATTGAGGTGCGAGAGGAATATCCGCGAGTTGATGGAAAGAATATTAACAGTGCCCTCCTTGTGCAGGACCGTACCCCATCACTAGTGCCCTCTGCACGACCAAGGCTTGTGCATATCGGCAGTAAAGAAGCTTTTAAGATTTTAATAAAGTGGTTGATAGATGAAGATTCAAGTTCTGCATTAGAACTTAAGGCGGCAGCTGAGGAAATTGATGCCGACCCATTATGCAAAGACATTCCCGGCACGCAAAGGGAGGCATTAATCTTTGCGCGCATAGGTCAAGGCAGATACAGGGAGGGTCTTATGAAAATCTGGGGCAGTAGATGCGCGGTAACCGGTTGCGCAATATCTGATGTACTAACAGCGTCCCATGCGAAGCCTTGGAAAAACAGTACAAATAAAGAGCGTTTAGATCCGTATAACGGATTTTTACTCGCGGCATCAATTGATCGATTGTTTGATCGGGGGCTAATTTCATTTATGGATGGCGGTGAATTATTGGTAGGCAATGCGCTAACTGACGATGACTTGAAAAGCATCGGCCTCACTAAGGGCAATAGACTCAAAAGGGTAGATCCTCGTAATATTCCATATCTTGAATATCATCGTCAAAAGCATGGGTTCGTATAAAAAACACTCAAAAATCATGAAATGATGAGGATAATCATCATAATAAGTGACGCTAGGTAACTGTAGCCTTTGGGAGTGGCGCCTAGAATTAAATGATGAGCGATAAATCTAATCTAGAGTTTGTGGGTTGCATGCAACCCCAAAGATCGACTTCACTCGCGGAAGATTTTAAGCGCGAGCTAACTCAAATGCATGCAGATCAAGCTCGCTTTGCTAAGTATGGAACTAATAGCGCAAGGAAAGCTGCGCTAATAGAGAGCGGTCAGGCAGAGAAGGAAACTCGTGAAAGATTCCCAGAAGAAATCTAAGCCCACCCTTGAATCTCTCCTATCCGAAAATCAAGTCATAACTGGAAGGAAATTAATAGAGCGCATTAAAGAGACTGAGAGGCAAAAAGTCCTTTTGCAAGAGGCTATTGAGTTTGAGGAAAGAAACCGCAGAGCCAAAATCTGAGGTCTTAGGTCATTTGGGGATCCCCAATTAGAAATGACTAATGAAATCAGCATCGTCATCGCGATCAACTGATTTTGGTGGATCCTCTTTTTTATCAAAAAGAATATTCAATTTTCTAGAGGCCTCCGCTTCTCTTACGCGCTCATCCCGTAGCTCTTGATTTTCGATTCTGAGTTGATCACCTTCGAGTTTAAGTGAAATATTTTCGCTAATTAATGCGGCATTTTCCTCCAGCATCTTGATCTTTGCATCTTTGAAGCACTCTATATCCCGCAGTACAGCATTTCTTTCGGGCGCCATTTCAGCCTTGATGGACTTTTCCCATTGCTCACCTTTGTCAATGGTCGCTTGGGCTTCGATTACTTTTCGCTTTGGAGGTGCGTTAAACCATTCCCAAGCTTTAACCACTGCAAAGATCGAGAAAAAGACACTCAAGATCTTCAATACAAAAGCAAAGCTGAGGATGCTGTAATACCGCCATCCCGGTAGTCCTACAATTCCTTGTTGAGCATAAGAATTCACCACAGCTTGATCGGTCCATTTATCCGGGCAAAAATCAAATGGAATGGTGGCGCAGGCATTGGCAATTTCAACCACTTGATCCATATACTCTAGGTCGGCTTTGCGGGCTGCTTTTTGAGACCCCAGATCCTGGATTGCCTGATCAGACTTTGCCTTTTCGGCAAGGTATTGGCTATTTGAGTTGATGTAGGGTTCTAAGCCGGTCACCAAGACGATCGCGCCTATGATTACCAAGATAATTTCTTTCATTTTGACTCCATCAAATAAGTGACAAAGCGACTTGTTGGGCCATAGCCAATTTCTTCGGGGATTTCAAAGTAGCCATCGTTCTCCCATTTGCCATGGACACTTTTTTTCCAGCGGGGAACCATGGTGCCCGGCTTCATGCCCTCGGTATACGACCGTGCGATCGCCTTGGAATCGGTGACCAACACGAATCGGGTAATGCGGCTATCGTTATCGAGCGCGCGAACTACCTTTCTTCGGAAGTCATCAAAATCTCGATCCCATTTTTTGGTCAACTCAATTTCAATGGCGATCACTTCGCCATCCGCCATTTTCCAAACGCAATCAGGTTCCTTAACATGGCGCGAAGACCGGGCTCGCATCATGAGGGTAGTTTGGTATCCCAGAATTCTCCCTGAAAGTACATTTTTAAGGGTATAGCTTTGCGCCATCAAGTCGTGACGTAAGGTGTTCTGGCGAACTTTATAGGGATCGAGATAGGGATAAAAATGTAAGCGGTCTGCCTGTCGTTCCACTTCAGCAAGGCCGTTTTCCGTGAGGGTAAAAAAGCTTACTATCACAGTGCCACTCTCGGTTTTCGTCTCCATTAAGAGTTTGTTTTTGACCAAGCGATTGACGATCCCATGGCGAGACGATTCACTAAGTTCTTGCAACATCACCTTGCTTGAGTAGCCCCATCGCCAGACCCATCGAAGCAACTTCAGATCACGTTCTTTGGCATACTGATTCGGTGTGAGCTCACCGAGTTTGGCTTTGCGCTGTTCTTGCAATTGCATTTTGCGCGCCTCACTTAAGGGTTTGCCAGCTCTTGGATCTTTGCGTTTGGTATTGCTATGCATGATTGCTACTCCCTTTGGACTGGCTATAGCAATGGCTAGTAGCAATAGAGCGCAGTAATTCAAATGCGGATTTTTTCGGTGAAAAAATGCTTTCGCTAGAACGCACAAAACAGGCTGTCGCCCCGCTGGACGCGGCCTGACGGTAGTTTGGTGCTGCTTGCTGGACGCAAGCTCTAGCGAATGCTCCGCGCTGCGCTTGGGGTGCGCCTCGGAAACCGAGGCTACCCCCCTCATCGCAGATCTTTTCCTGACGGAAAATCCCTGACCGATTCGAATCTCGCCTTAAGGCGATCTCCGACTCTCTCTGACGGGGGTAGCCTCGCTTCGTCTGACGACTTGCTACGGCGCACGGGCTGCGCCCCCAAACCAGGAAATCGCTCGTGGGCTCGCTAAATTGCTGGGGCAATTTTTCCTGACGCTTGTCACTGAACGTGACGAAGCTGTTCGGCTCCCCGCAATCCTCTGCTCCCCAAACCCCTGAACGGGGTAGGGTAGCGATGCTAAAAAAAGAGGTGGTTTTCATGCTGCCACCATCCCTTGAGGAAGCGTGTCCACACCTTTAGTTTTAGCGCGATAGTTCAGTGGGTCGGATAACCAGCGAAGGATTTCGCGGTTCTCCTGAAAGGAGCAACGTAACCCAAATCGAATGATCGGTGGGGCAAATCCATCTCTGGAAAGCTGGCGCCACTTTTCTTTACTCACCGGGACAATGTGCTTGATATCACCCCAACGAGAGAACCCATCAATGGGTAATTCGCTTTTGGGATTAACTACATTTACTTCATTTTTAGACTTTGACATCCTACTACCTCCATGTAACTGGAAAGGCCACCATGGCCAATCAGTGCGTAGAGTCAGTATGGATTTTTGCTAGTCTTTTTAGAATGCCGTTAAGCCAGTCATAAAGTTACTCGCTGGGGCTTAACGGTCCGTTTAGGGGGTAAACGGATATTTTTTTCGATAATCCAAGATGTAATTTTGAATGGTTCGCTGCACATTAAACTTACTCAGCTTAGCTCCTAATTCCTCGGATTTATCGAGTACTGGTTTTTGAATTTCATAAGCAATCGAGTTCGCACTTTGATTGCCAAATGGGAGGGCCAGTTCTATGACATAGGCCCTCAGTTCATCCAACTTCTTCATACGTGCAGCCTTACCTTTGCCCCCATAGAGGGCAAACTTTTCCCTCATTTCACCATCGGATCGCTTTCGAACAAGGCTCTTAGCGACCATCTTCTGAACCTGACTTGCCTCATAAAGCGAGTCGGCCATCTCCTCAATATCGCCGTTAGCTACCATTGCATTCGCGTTTGCCAATTTGGCAAGGCCAAGCCCAATCATCAGCGCATCGGGTAGCAGTGTTGAGGAGGTGTAGATGGGGGATGGGCCCAAACCTTGATTGGACTTAATAATGCTTTCAAGTCTGCCCTTTGTATGAAGATGCTCTAGGAGCAACTGCGCATCAGTTGCATTCATTCTCCATATCTCACAACTATATTCAATATCTTCAAACGGTGAGAGTGAATCCCCATTAATTGCTAGCCATCCCAATTCATTGCCTTCATCAAGAAAATGAAGATATTTTTTATTAAAGAGTTTGGCTATGGTTAGCTCTGATTGCGCAAGGTCGACTAAAACTCGAGTATTGGGAAGCTCCGTTTGGTCATTACTCTTTGGATCTACAAGGTATCCAAGGTATTGGTACCAGTCTTGATAGAGCTTATTAAATTCATATCCCAAAAGCGGCACTTCTTCAGCGATTGCTGGGCTATTTGAATTAATTACTTTGATTGACCCCACCTCTTTTAGTGTGGCCATAAGGAGCTCTTGTTTTATTTCTTTGTCATGATCTTCGTAATCCTTGATGTACATGAAGGCTTCATGCAAATCATTTAAACCGCTCAGATACAGGTAGTCATTAAAGGGGTCTTCCCATTCTGAGTCAGGATCTAGAAGAAAATCAGACATATCGGCGCCCATATCAAATAATAGGAATTAGAAGTATTTGGATAGTTTAGCCGGGTTCGGAAGCCATATTTGACAGGGAAAGTACTTTTTTTGCCCGCTAGAATTTAATAGACCAAGATCAGATTGAAAGGCGAATATGACACCCAAAACGCTAACTCGGCAAGAGATGTACGACCTTGTATGGTCCAAGCCCATGACGCAACTTGCAACTGAATTTGAGCTATCCGATGTTGGACTTAAAAAGATCTGCAAAGCCGCTCAGGTCCCTACGCCTGGCTTAGGTTACTGGGCAAAGCTAGCCAACGGGAAGAAGGTGGTTAAGACTGAATTGCCAACTTTATATCCGTTTCAATCTCAATTTGTCCATATTGGTGGTGGTAATAGTGCGCGATATGGCTACTACGATGAGACGGAACAAACTGAGGAAGAGCTCGCTCAAATGGAATTGCCTTCCCCGCCAAAATTTGATGAGACGATTGATGAGGTGAGGGCACAGATTGAATCGCTCGTGCCTTTAATCCCCATTCCAAAAACCATCTCAAAACCCCATCCAATTACCGAAAAGTTACTGGGCTACGACGCAGCTATCGCAAAAGAAAAATATTGCATTTATAAGCCTAGATATCAACATCCCACAGGCCAAAGATTGCTTAGTGCGCTCAATAGCTTTTTTACGTATTTTGAGAAACTAGGATTTAGGGTGAAGGTTCATGGCCCCAGAACACAGGCCATGAGCGTGGATATGGATGGCAAATATCACTACTTTAGATTTGTGTGTTTTGATGATGGCAACCACTTCTATCGCAGGAAGAGTACTCCAGGTAAAGCCTATGGTTTTAGTTGGACAAGCGATCAGGATCGAATGTCTGAGAACAAAGACTATCGCGAATATGTGGACATCACCCCAGAAATTCTAAGAGATCTTGCAATTGAGCTTTTGATGAATATTGAAGAGCGCAAGAGAGATCATGTCCATTGGCTACATCAGCGACAGGTCGACAAGAAAAATGATGCGATTTCAAAGATAGCCGAAAGAAAGGCTAAGGCAACCCTTCGCCGCAGAAAAGAAACGGAACGTCTGATCGAAATGCGAATGGATTTAATGAATCAAGCGTTGAAAGACATCATTAGGGCTCAAAAAATGCGCGATCTAATAGAAGCTCTTGATCAAAAATCCAATGCAGCAAGCAAAGAAATTCCCGGTTTTAAGAAGTGGCGATCATGGGCGATGCACCAAGTTAACTCGCTGGACCCCCTCAATATGTCCGCAAAACGGGCGGGTCGCTGGATCGAGAAATTTAACTTGAAATAGCGACAAAAAAAGAAAAAAATGCAGGAATTTCGGCCTTCTTTTGATCAATTTGGCCTCCTGTATTTAGAGATTTTTAACTTTTGTTGCTAACTGTATGTCATTGATTAAATTGGACATTTTGTTATTTTTGTGCTAGGATCCGGCCCCCTTAACTGAAAATATACAGGAGTAATCATGAGTGCACGAAAAATGGTCAAAAAAGGAGTCAATCCCGAGCGGGATTTAGCCAAACCGTCGAAATTCCAAAACCGGATCGATTTTCTCGATATTGAGAAATTAGTAGCCCACCTACCATTTGGCCCTCAAATTTATGGCCACATCTATGAAATCCATTTTTTTAAAGCAAATAAGATTTACATTGGCCAAACTTCTGAATCCAAGGAGGAAAGGCTGAAAAGGCATGAATCCGTATCCCGGGGCGAGAGGTCTACCCCTCTGAGTGAGGCCATTCGGGATTTTGGATTTGGCGATGACGTAGTCAGAGTTCGAATCTTAGCGGAAGCTTATTCCTTTGATGAGTTGGATGCCCTCGAAATCAAATACATAAACGAAAGCAGAGAAAGTGGCCTTGAAAGCTTAAACCCACATGTAAAGGCATATAAGCGAACGGATAGCAGGGTGCCGTACTTCATTTCGAGCACGTCTGGATTTAAGAGCATGCGCGATATTTGGAGGGGCGTAATTCGTCGTTGCTATGACTCTCGTTTTAGGCAATTTCATCACTATGGCGGAAGAGGGATTATGGTTTGCTCTGACTGGAGGGAAGACTTCAGCAATTTCTTAATCGATATGTGGCCTTCTTATAAAGAGGGGATGACCTTAGATCGTATCGACAACGATGGGAATTACGCTCCAGACAATTGCCGTTGGGCAACTCGGCGTGAGCAGGTCAATAACTCCTCTACCATTCGCGAGGTAGAGATAAACGGCATTACCTATCCATCCATCATTAAAGCGTGTAATGCTTTTGGCATTCTTTATGAGGTGGTGAAAACAAGAATGAAAAAACGGGGAATGACCCTAGTTGAAGCTATTAGCACACCGCTTATGCCGCGCACTAAATCAATCATCGTGAATGGGATCCACTTTGAATCCAAAGCTAAGGCATGTGAATACTTTGGCGTAACTTATACCAAGGTTAAGCAAAGGTTAAAGGCTGGGTGGGATATCGATAGAGCCTTTTCATCACGAACACTTGATCGCAGTGAGTGGAAAAGTAATAACCAGACGGTGATCGTACATGGCAGAAGATTTTCCTCTATTCGAGAATGTGCGTTTTTCTACAGTTTAAATCCTACTACCCTTACATACCGTTTAAATGTATTGAGCATGTCGCCTGAAGAGGCAGTAAACGTCTAAGAGCAATATTGAGTGGGAAGGGGTGGTAGGGGCGCGCCCGGTTTTAAAGCCAGTTATTTTTCTGAAGAATTCTCAGAACGATCGCTAGATCTTTTGCCCCTACCATTTGTAATTCTATAGACCCCTTGGCTCACCTGATGAGCCAAGGGGTTTAGAAAATGGTTGGCTAATGAAATACGAAAGACATCGCTTATTAGTTTGGCCCGAGTGGGAGAGCTCAGGTATTTGGCATCCAAGTGGGCCAGTACAAGAGCCTGGGCCGGTCGCTATGGTTGAATACGGGGCAGTTAACCTGCCCACAAACTTAGCGAATGAATTTATCGCATGGATGGAGTGGTTCAACGAAGATAACGCGCCATGGGAAGATGAAAATGCTTTTCCCTATGAGGAGTTTGACAAAGAGGGCTTAAGGTTAGCCCATGGGCTAGCCAAGTTTATGGCTGGGAAATATCAAGTGGAATATCAGGGGAAGGTTATCGGTTAGGCCAAAGGAGGGTAGAGAAATCTCGGATCTTTGTGCCCTTTCTCATAAATCCCTCCTGGAGGCCTCCATGATGAGCCCACGAAGATGTATTCAGAAAATGCCGATGCTTCCTCGCACCTTTTGCATTTCATTAAATCCGTAGGCGCAAACCACGCATCACGAGGGATGGAAATGCTAATAGAGGAGTAATTCGGCTTCGTGTGCACTTGAGCGCATTACGGGCATTGGTACAACTCATATGAACCTACGCGAGTCATTTTAATTTCCTTAGCTTCACTGATTCAATCTTGTCTAATGGGATGCCCCTGTGATCCAGCCCAAGACTATCGAAGAGCGCCTTATTTCTCTCCTGAATCTTCCATAGTTTGAGAAGTACCTTTGTTGCATCAATCTTCTCTTGCAGAGTGAGGGTTGATTCCTCTAGCTTCTTGAGCCAGGCATCAGCGCCCGGAGTCTTAGAAATTTTATTTTCAGTCATATTGCTAAATGATATGAAGCGGCTGGCTCATAGGATGAGCCAGCTTCTAAGAGGCGATATAGGTGAGAGGGTTGTGGCCTTGAACAAGAACGTTCAATGGACTCAACTATCTCCGAAGGGAATTTTTAGTAATGCGATTTACTTAGCCGGAGTTAAATATGGCCCATCTGGCAATTGATTTGGGCCCGTCAAGAAAACCTGCTGATGCGCTGACTGCGCTAACGGCATGTAATTTGGCGCAGCCCTTGTGATTGCTGCAGAGATGGCTGCTGCAATCAAGCCACCTAAACCGCCGCCGCCATTATTTTGAGGGGAGTAGGCCATTTTCTTATTTTCTTCCCATATAACAGTTCCATCAGCAGCAACCAATTTGTAATCAAACTCTACGGTTACTGTTGTCGCTATAAATGCGTACTGAGCATCCCATCTATTGATCGTCACATACAAGATGGCATCTGCACCAAACATCTTTGCAAGCGTTGGTACGGGCATCGTTAATATTCTGTCACCTTCATACAAACCTTCTTGCTCTAAGATGTATTTGGTTGTGTTGACGGGAAAGACGTAGTAGCCCTTATTCGCAAGAGGAATCGGTAGGGTCGTCAATACATATACGGGCGCATCTACATCCAAAGTCTTATTAACAACAGGAACAACTAGGATTGATCTAGGCGCAGCAGTATTAAATGCTGACATGTCCTTTTTTTGAGTATTCGCACATCCAATTAGCGTGAGCGCTGATAGGCAGATGATTAAATATTTCATGATTTACTCTTTTCTAAAACTTTTTTCCTGCTATCGAGATTCTTGATCAAGGTATCCATTAAGGTTTTGCTTTCAGGCCAAGCATCTCGCTCTTTTGCGTAATATTTCTTCGCCTTCTCTGCATCACCCTCTTGAAGATACAAAGTGCCAAGCTCTGCATATAGCCCTGGAGGAACAACCTGTTTTTCTTTTTCAAGAGCATCCACAGTCTCTTGTAACTTAATTTGCAGTGCTACGATTTGGTTGGGGTCTTTATATGCCTCGTAAAGACCTTTGTCATATCCATTCCAGTTATATTTGTTTTGCACGCACCCCGTAAGCAGAAGAAGGGTAAAGCCAGCAATTGCTATCGTTAGGCGCATATAGATCTTTTATTGAAGTAAGAATGTTTGATTAACGCCATCGCTGGTAAAAATCTTCTCATCAAGAAGTTTCTGCCCATTAAAGGTCACATTGAGCATGTGGGGGCCAGGCAAGACCCGCATCATGGCAATGCCTTCTTGATAGTCTTTTGCTTGACCCATATCTAAACCATCAAGCACTACCCTGCCATCAAGTAATGCAATATTTTGAGCTTTAAAAGAAATGCCTGGGCGCAGGTCGGAGATGCTTTGCTTTTCTGTTGGCCACTGCGTGCAACCAGTAATAAAGGTAAGGGCTAGAATTAATCCAGCAATATATTTAAATGTGGATTTCATTTCATTGCTCCATCGTAACGAACTACTAAATCACTAATTTTTCTGCCACCCAAAGAGCCGCTAACGATGGACGCAACAGATCCCTCATTTAGCTCACCCTCGCCAAATAAAGAGATCACTCTGATAGTTGCAATATTCTGACCAGGCAGGGTGATCTCAGCTCCAGTTTGAGGAGATTTAATTCTTTCACCGGCACTCTGAACATTAAAAATCATGCCCTCTTTTATGCCCTGACTTTTTCCGCCGCCAATAAAGATGCGACTACCCTCAGCTTTTAAAATATAGGTTGTCCATGGCTGCTTATCTACAACAGCACTGATCTTGGCAACCGCATCGGTAATCGCTTGACGCATTGCGGCATCATTTAAGGTGCCGTCGTAATCTGCTTTCGAGCCAAATCCAAAGGTAGAGGCAGTCTCGGTTGATGCTTCGCCAGCACCTGAGGCCGCAAAATAGACTTGACCGTTTTTAGTATCAACTAATCTGATATCAACTTTAGCAAAAGCAACCTGACGCTTACTTTGCGATACAAAACCAGACTCACCTACAGTTTTTCGACCAAACTCAGTAAGGGAGCCGACAATCAGCGTATCAACCCCAATAATATTTAACTTGCCACCACTCATAGCCACATCATTTTTTACCCTGGCAATATCAGGCCTCTCAAAGACCAAGTAAGCGCCACTTTCGGTAAGGACCTTACTCATCATGTCGGTTACCTGCTTACCCAATGGGTCGTTGTATTCATCTCTTAATAGTGAGCGCCCATAAACAGTCTCATTCGTAATTCGCCCAAGAGCAATTTTTCTCTTTAGGGTCGGGGTAGAAGGCGCTTGGTCCTTAATCGCCTGCTGTGCAGCCTTTTGAGCCTGAATTGACTGCGGAGCCTCTTTTTGCTCTAGTGGTGGGGTCTGAATGGCGCAACCGCTTATTAGAATTGAGGAAATTGCCAGAAAAGCGGGGAATAGTTTGCTCATGCTCATTTAGGTATGGTTATAAGTTCAATAATTAACACATTAACACATGGTATTTACACTGCGGCTGGTCTACTGAAGCTCATACTCCATTTGAATCGAATAATCGGCATTTAGATCGAACTACAGGAACGGTCAAGCTTTCAAATGAATATATAAAAAAGGGGGGGCAACCCCCCAATGTAGCCAATTAAAACTTATAGCCCAATCCCACCATAAGATTCATAGCATTTGCGCTGATCGTTGTGGTCTGCGTTGCCCGATATGTTCCGCTTGTTGCGGAATCATTGAAAGACAGATTGCTATAACTTGCATAGTTGACTTCACCAAACCCATATAAACCAGCAGTTATAAATTGTTTATAACCAATGCCAAGCGAGTAACCAGTTAAATTATTCGTTGCAGAGCTGCCGCCGTTATATTGAGATTTGATAGAGGCTCCTGTGAAGCCTACTTTTCCATAAAGTAAGCCATCTTTGCCAATTGGCGTTGCTGGCGACAAGAAGATGTTGTATGAATTTTCTTTGTTGTATTGACCGCTGACGGTGCCAATAGTTGAATTACTGCCGCTAAAGTTTGCCTTTGACCCTGCAATTGGGGAGTACTCAGCACCAAGGCCGAGTAAGAAATCTTTTGTGATTGCAAAGTTATATCCAACTGCTACGGTTCCAGCAAAGCTATTTGAATTACTTACGCTTGATGAAATAGGTAGGCTTGCAACTGGTGAACCATTGTTCGTAATGTTGATGTTTCCATAACTCAGCGATGGTGCGACTGATTCATAGCCTATGCCAACTTGACCAAAGAATCCATCAAATGTGGCTGATTGAGCTTGGGCACTCCCAATTGAGGCTGCAGCGATACCGGCAGCCAATACTGTATATAAACGCAGCTTTTTCATAATGAATCCTTGTGTAGTTGATAAAGAATTCATTGTTGATCTGAGCCAGAGTCACCCCATGAGACTATGCTTATAGAAAATATTATTAATTACAAATGTTGCATTTATGGGAATGGCAATGGACAGAACCGAGCGCTTTTATAAGATTCAAAAAATGCTTAGCGATCGAAAATTGGTGACCACTGAGCAATTCTTAAAAGAGCTTGAAATTTCGAGAGCTACTTTTAGGCGTGATTTGGAATATTTGCGTGACCGTCTTGGCGCTCCAATTGCTTGGGATTCGGAGTTGGGCGGTTATGTTCTACAAAATATCCCCGGTGAAAATCTAAGCGCGCTTCCAGGCTTATGGCTTAACGAGTTTGAGATCCACTCTTTACTTTCGGTGATTGAATTGCTCCGGAGCATTGATCCGGAAGGCTTGATTGGGTCACAAGTAAATCCGATTCGCGAGAGACTGGAAAAGCTGTTGGAGAAGGGGGATTATTCTGCGAGAGAGGTATCTAGAAGAATTCGAGTAACAACACTTGCAAGGCGTAACACGCCAACTAAATTCTTTGAAGTTGTTGCTCATGGTTTGCTAGCAAGGAAGAGATTACAAATCACACATTACGGCAGGCAAGACAATCAGATAACCGAGCGGGAAGTTTCACCGCAGCGATTGGTTTATTACCGAGATAATTGGTATTTGGATGCCTTTTGTCACAGCAAGGATGATTTAAGAACCTTTGGAATGGATGCCTTGGAGGCTGCAACCCTCTTGGATAAGCCGGCAGTCTCAATTGAGGAGGCTGATTTGAAAGCGGAGCTTGAATCTGGATATGGGATTTTTGCAGGAACTAAGCATCAAATTGCCAAACTAAAATTTAGCCCCTTTAGGGCAAGATGGGTAGCCAAGGAAGTATGGCACCCAGACCAAAAGGGCGAGATACATGATGACGGTTCATTCGTCTTAAGCATTCCCTATAGCGATGAGCGTGAATTGCTATTAGATATCTTGAGGCAGGGCGCGGATGTCGAGGTTCTGGGCCCCAAACCCCTAAGAGATGCGATCAAAACCAGATTAATGGCAACTATGAAGATTTATGACTAGCTGGAAAAATACTTTCTAAAGTAGAGCCGTCTCCAGCTGACGGTCTCGGTGGCTTGATATGTTTCTGAGGTCAGGAATTCAGGCCTTTGACTTAGTAAGGCATATTTCCTGGCAGCCTTAGATGAGGGTGCGCCAGCAATAACTGCAGCGTCTATCGTGGCCTTAACAATAAAGGGCTCAAAATGCGCGCCAACACCATAGATCTGTAAGGGTAGGATAAGGCTAAGGATAATTGCACTAGACAACATGGTCTATCTCTTTGATGGTGTGTAGCCAATACGGTTGCCACTGTTATCAAAGTAGTTGGTCACCCCGCTGGGGGCTTTTACCTCATAACCAATGCGATTCCCTGTGTTGTCATAAACCCCATTTTTAGAATTAACGTTGTATTGACTGTTATCCATGTTGTAGGGACTATTGCGCATGTTGTGCGGTGAATTCTCCATATTGAACTGGCTGTTTTCCATGTTGTACGGCGAGTTCTCAAGAGTCATGACCTGCGCTTGGGATGGGAGGGGAAATAGCCCCAAGTGAGTGGCTAGCAGTAATAAATGTAGATATTTCATATAAGTGTCTTTGGGTGACCATTTTCAGAGATTAGAGGCGGTGAGGCTCATAGGATGAGCCTGCTTAGGCTTTGGAAAAAACCCGCTAATTTCAAATATTGGGAGTAATTTTTAATGCCTTAATATGCTAGTAGGGTCACCCGCGAGCGAAATTATGCTGATGACCACATAAATTAGAATACTCATGTAAGCCTTTGAATCAAAATAGAAATTTACAAAGAAAATTATGGCAATAAAGAAATCGGAGCTCTACTCATCCCTTTGGCAGTCCTGTGACGAGTTGCGCGGTGGTATGGATGCTAGCCAATACAAAGACTATGTACTTGTGCTGCTCTTTTTAAAGTACGTCAGCGATAAATTCTCCGGAAAGCCATACGCCCCTATTGTCATTCCTCCTGGCGCAAGTTTTGCCGATATGGTGGCCCTTAAGGGCAAGAGTGATATCGGCGATCAAATCAACAAGAAAATTCTAGGCCCACTAGCTCTGGCTAATAAGTTGTCCGATATGCCTGATTTCAATGACCCGGCGAAATTGGGAGACGGTAAAGAAAAGGTTGATCGACTTACCAACTTAATTGCTATCTTTGAAAATCCAGCTTTAGATTTTTCTCAAAATCGCGCTGACGGCGATGATCTTCTTGGTGATGCCTATGAGTACCTCATGCGCCACTTTGCAACTGAAAGTGGTAAGAGTAAGGGGCAGTTTTACACCCCAGCCGAGGTTAGCCGAATCATGGCTCAGATATTGGGTATTCGTAATGCAAAGACGACCAATGAAACTACGGTCTATGACCCGACATGTGGCTCGGGCTCCCTGCTATTAAAGATTGGTGATGAAGCACAGCGTGGTAAAGATGTAAAGGTCACGCTTTACGGGCAGGAAAAAGATAACGCAACGGCCGGACTTGCGCGTATGAATATGATCCTGCATGACTATGCGACTGCAGATATTAAACAGGGTAATACATTAGCCAATCCATTATTTACCGATGGCACAGCCCTGAAAACATTTGATTATGTTGTTGCTAATCCACCCTTTAGCGATAAACGCTGGAGCACTGGGTTAACGCCTGATAAGGATCCTTATGGTCGGTTTGAGGGGTATGGAATTCCGCCAAGCAAGCAAGGTGATTATGCATATTTGCTGCACATCCTTCGCTCTATTAAGCCCAGCGGTAAGGGCGCATGCATCTTGCCCCATGGTGTTTTATTTCGGGGCAATGCTGAGGCGGTGATCAGGAAAAATCTTATACAGCGCGGACTGATTAAGGGTGTTATCGGGCTGCCAGCAAACTTATTTTATGGAACTGGTATTCCCGCCTGCATCATCTTGCTTGATAAAGAGGGGGCAAATGCCCGCAAGGGCATCTTTATGATCGACGCATCTAAGGGATTTCGTAAGGATGGCCCAAAAAATCGTCTGCGCGAACAAGATCTGCATAGGATTGTTGATACCTTTACTACCCAAATGGACATCCCAGGTTTTTCTCGTATGGTTCCTGTGGCTGAGATCAGTGATGCAAAGAATGACTACAACCTAAATTTGCCACGCTATATTGATAGTACCGAACCAGAGGATCTACAGGATATTGAGGGTCATTTAAGGGGTGGAATACCAAATCGTGATTTAGATGCTTTAGAAGAATATTGGAAAGTTATTCCTACAATACGGTCTGCATTATTTGAAGATGCCCGTGCTGGCTATAGTCAATTACGTATCCCAACAGCTGATATTAAGTCCACGATCTTTGATCATCAAGAGTTTACGATCTTTAATGAAGAGACGGTGAAACTGTTTGATAAGTGGAAAGCAAAGAATATCCCAGTTTTAAAAGATTTTGATAGGGGCGGACACCCAAAGGCCTTAATTGAATCTATTTCTGAAACCCTGCTTGCAAGTTTTGACAAAGCAGCGCTTCTCGATTGCTACGACATATATCAACATCTAATGGATTACTGGGTCGAAATAATGCAAGATGACTGCTATCTTATCGCCACTGATGGCTGGAAAGAAGCTGCGCAGCCAAAACTGCTCATTGAAGAAAAAGGTAAGAAGAATAAATTAAGTCCCGACTATTCAATTGGCAAAAAGAAATATATTGCCGAACTAATTCCACTCGCTTTAATAATTGCTAAATACTTTGCTAAAGAGCATTCCGACATTGATTATCTGCAATCTCAATTGTCAATATTTGAGTTGAAATTGGAGGAAATGGCCGAAGAACATAGTGGAGAGGGCGGTCTTTTGGAGGAGGCCAAAAACGATAAAGATAAGTTAACTAAAACATCTGCGACGGCAAGATTAAAAGAGATAAAGAAGGATGATGATGCCGACGAGGAGCGTAAGGCATTACAAGGCTATATTGAGTTAGTTGAAAAAGAGGCTGCCTTAACTGCTGAGATGAAAACTGCGCAAGAAGTATTGATCACTAAGGCAGCCGCTAAATATGGAGAGTTATCGGAGGAAGATATAAAAGGACTAGTAGTTGAAGATAAATGGATGTCTACTTTGGCAGTTGCAGTGCAGGTTCAATTAGATAGAGTTTCACAAGCCCTGACAGGGCGTATATGTGAATTAGCTGAACGCTACTCATCACCAATGCCCAAAATTACTAGTGATGTAAAAATGCTATCAGCACGCGTGAATGAGCATTTAAAAAAGATGGGGGTCGCATGGGTATGACTTCTGAATTTAAGCAGACCACAATTGGACCTGCACCCAAGACCTGGGATGTTGCGAATTTATCTGATGTCGCCGATCCCAGGATTCGCTGGAGCTTTACCGGAGGTCCTTTTGGATCCAATCTTAAATCCTCAGATTATGTTGCCCGTGGCGTAAGAATAATTCAACTTCAAAATATTGGCGATGGAAATTTCAAAAATGATTATGAAATATTTACATCTCCAGAAAAAGCAGATGAATTAATAAGCTGCAATATTTATCCAGGAGAAATTATCCTATCTAAGATGGGTGATCCTGTTGCAAGAGCTTGTATTATTCCCCCCATTCATGATCGTTACTTAATGTGTTCAGATGGCATTCGTCTAGCCGTCGACCAAAATAAGTTTGATACATATTTTGTTTTTACTCAGATTAATGCTGAGAGTTTTCGTAAGAGTGCTGCTAATGCTGGAACTGGATCCACAAGAAAGCGAATTGGATTAACTGAATTAAGAGCCCTTCAGTTGCTATGCCCTCCTATACAGGAACAGCGGGCAATTGCTCTGACACTTCGGGATGTTGATACCCTGTTGGACTCCCTTCATTCGCTCATTGGCAAGAAGACCAATCTCAAGCAGGCTGCAATGCAACAACTTCTTTCGGGCAAGGTTCGACTTCCAGGATTTACTGGGGACTGCAAGGTAAGGAAGCTGGGGGATGTTGGCAAATGTTTGAGGGGGGTAACTTATCAGGGCGATAGTGATCTTTCAACGCACGATACTTCTTCAACTAAAAGATTGTTGCGATCCAACAATATAAAAAATGCAGTTGTAAATATCCATGATATTCAGTTTGTTAATGCTAAAAAGGTAAGTGCACAACAAATACTTAAGAAAGATGACGTACTGATCTGCATGGCGAATGGAAGTAAGGCTCTCGTTGGAAAGGCTGGGCTATTCAACATAAATGATGGTTATGAATATACGTTTGGCTCCTTTATGGCCTGCTTTCGCTCCATATATACCGAGGCAAATCCAAAATTTATCTTTTATCTATTTCAGACAGGCTTATATCGTAATTACATTAATAATCTTCTAGCTGGATCTAGTATCAATAATTTAAAGCCTAGTAGCATTGAATCTCTGGCGTTTTCGATGCCTGAGTTACCCGAACAAGATGCTATTGCTGAGATTCTTACTGATATGGATATTGAAGTTGCATCGCTTGAGGCTCTGAGGAGTAAAACGTTCAACCTCAAACAGGGCATGATGCAAGAATTACTCACAGGAAAGACACGCTTGATATGAGTACCATTGGATTGCCAGAGAGGGCTACGCAAAACAGAGTTGTTTCGCTATTTAAAAGAGAACTGGGTTACAGATATCTTGGTGATAAAAGTGATCAAACAAATAGCAATATTGAGGAAGATTTGCTTGTCCCCCATCTCATATCTCGCGGTTACACTGCTGATCAAATTAGTCGCGCAATATATTTTTTAAGAGCCGAAGCAAATAATCCAAACCGCAGTCTGTATGACAACAATAAAGCGGTCTACAGCTTATTGCGCTACGGTGTTGACGTTAAGGTCGACGCTAGCTCTGTTTCAGATACAGTTAAATTCATTGACTGGAGCCATCCAGAAAATAATGATTTCTCGATAGCTGAGGAAGTTACCTTACGGGGCAATTTAGAGCGTCGCCCAGATTTAGTCTTGTATGTTAATGGCATAGCAGTTGGAGTTATTGAGCTAAAAAATAGTCGCACATCCATTGGCGATGGTATTCGACAATTACTCTCCAATCAGAGAAAAGACTTCAATGAGTGGTTTTTCTCAACAGTGCAAATCGTCTTCGCTGGAAATGATTCCGAAGGACTTCGTTACGGAACAATCGGCACAGAAGAGAAGTTCTTTTTAGGCTGGAAAGAGGATGAGGCTGATAACAAGCTCTTTAAGTTGGATAAATATCTGCTTAAGATGTGTTCTAAACAGCGCTTGCTCGAGCTGATTCACGACTTTGTTCTTTTTGATGGTGGCATTAAAAAGCTGCCTCGTGTTCACCAATATTTTGGTATCAAGGCTGCGCAAATCAATGTCAACTCCTATAAGAGCGGCATTATTTGGCATACGCAAGGTAGCGGTAAGAGCATTGTGATGGTATTGCTGGCGAAATGGATACTTGAGAATAAGCCTAATGCTCGTATTCTGATATTGACAGATCGGGATGAGCTAGACAAGCAGATTGAGGGCGTATTCAAAGGCAGCGGTGAAGATATTCACCGCACCAATAGCGGTCAGGATCTAATGAAGCAGCTGGGGCAGGCTAAGCCTCGATTGCTTTGTTCTCTTGTACATAAGTTTGGTAAGCAGGGTGTTGAAAATTTCGATGCTTTCATTGAAGAGTTAAAGAAGCAGCCACCCCTTGCTGTGGGTGAGCTATTTGTTTTCGTGGATGAATGCCACCGCACGCAAAGCGGAAAGCTAAATCAGCTTATGAAAGCGATGCTACCCGGAGCAGTCTTTATTGGTTTTACTGGTACACCATTGCTTAAGGAAGACAAGGCGACAACTCTTGAGGTTTTTGGCGGTTATATCCACACCTATAAGTTTGATGAGGGGGTAGAGGACGGGGTCGTACTTGATCTTATTTATGAAGCCCGTGATGTTGAGCAAAGTCTTGGCTCTCAAGACAAAGTTGATGCATGGTTTGAGGCGAAGACTAAGGGGCTAAATAATTGGCAGAAAGCTGCGTTGCGTAATCAGTGGGGAACAATGCAAAACGTAGTTAGCTCGCGTTCACGAATGGAGCGAATAGTAAGCGACATCGTATTTGATTTTGGTGTTAAGCCGCGATTATCAAGCGAGAGAGGTAACGCAATTCTTGTAGCGGCAAGTATTTACGATGCCTGTAAGTACTACGAACTATTTCAAAAGACAGTATTTAAAGGAAAATGCGCAGTTATCACCTCTTACAACCCTCAAGCTCAGGATGTGACTCTAGAAGAGACCGGGGCAAATAGCGAGACGGATAAGCAGTTTTTGTATAACACTTACACTGCGCTACTTAAAGAAGTTGAGCCAGCCTCCAACAAGAGTAAAACCGAGACCTACGAGGACTGGGCTAAGAATTTATTCAAAGATCAGCCTGCGAATATGTGCTTATTGATTGTGGTGGATAAATTGCTTACCGGGTTTGACGCTCCACATTGCACCTATCTGTATATCGATAAATCCATGCAAGACCATGGCTTATTCCAAGCTATTTGTCGAACTAATCGTCTCGATGGAGACGATAAGCCCTTTGGCTATATTGTCGATTACAAAGATTTGTTTAATAAAGTACAGGGTGCAATTTCTGTATACACCTCAGAAGTTGATCATGATGATGCGGGGGGAGGCAGTCCCGATATCATTTTGCAAGATCGGTTAAAGAAAGGTCGTCAACGACTGGATGGAGCCTTAGAAGGAATTGCATTATTGTGCGAGCCAGTGCAGCCACCCCAAGGGGAGTTGGAGCATATTCACTACTTTTGCGGGAATACTGAAAAAGTCGATGATCTCAAGGCTACAGAACCACAACGCGTTGCACTCTATCAGGCGACGGTAGCATTGGTTCGTGCATATGCGAATATTGCGGATGAAATGTCTAAGGCAGGCTATACCCAAACTGAAATCGAGAAGATTAAACGTGAAATCGATGTCTATTTGAAGTTGCGCGAGATTATTCGCCAGGCTAGCGGCGAAACTATTGACCTAAAGGCGTATGAGGCAGATATGCGCCATTTAATTGACACATATATTGAGGCTTCAGAGCCGAGAGAAATATCTGATTTTGGCGAAACGGGCCTTCTAGATCTGATCGTTAAAAGTGGAATCGCTGAAGCCATTAATAATCTACCAAAAGGCATTAAGAAAAATTCACAGTCAGTTTCGGAAACCATTGCTAATAATATTCGAAGCAAAATTATAAAAAAACACCTCAATGACCCGGCGTTCTACGACAAGATGTCAGTCTTATTGATAGAAGTCTTGGATCATTTACGCCAGCAACAGATAAGTTATGAGGAATTTTTAAAGCGGATTGCTGATATTGCTAAGCAAGTTCAGGTTGGTGCAGCGAAAGATACTCCGATTGCACTTAACACCGCCGGTAAAAGAGCCTTATTTAATAACCTAGGCGGCAATGAAGCGCTGGCACTCCAAATTGATGCGATGGTGAAGCATGTTCGACCCGACTCCTTCCGGGGAAATTTGGCCAAGGAGAGGGTAATAAAGGCAGCGCTTATGCCCATTCTTGGGAATGACCAGGCTGAAGTAGAGCGTATTTTTTCTATCATTGTTGCCCAGACTGAATACTGATGAAATCGCAGATTCAAATTGGTGAGATGGCTGTGGAAGTTGTCCGTAAAAATATTAAGAATGTGCACCTTAGCGTGCATCCACCCATTGGGCGCGTTACTATTTCGGCCCCAATGCACATGGAGCTGGATACCATTCGCATATTTGCTGTTGCCAAGGTCGGCTGGATTCGTCAACAGCAGGCACTAATGAAGTCACAAGATCGCGAGACGCCACGTGAAATTATCAATCGCGAAAGTCATTATGTATGGGGCGAACGCTATTTGATGAAAGTGATTAAAAGCGATGTTGCAGCGTCAATCTCGCTAAATAATAAGCACATAATTGTTCGGGTTCGTCCGGCCTGGCATGAAGATAAGAAGCATGAATTGCTTGATTCTTGGTATAGGGTTCAACTTGCTGAAGCTCTCCCGGGCATCTTACAGAAGTGGGAAAAGAAAATTGGTGTTCAGGTGAATGGTTTTTTTGTGAGACGCATGAAAACTAAATGGGGTAGTTGTAATCCCCATGCCAGAACCATTCGATTGAATACGGATTTGGCAAAAAAGCCCCGAGAGTGCTTAGAATATGTTGTTGTTCACGAGCTGGTTCATTTGTTAGAGCCGTCGCATAACGATCGATTTATCCAGTTAATGGATCACTATATGCCTAAGTGGCAGTCTCATCGACAGTTACTAAATAGTTTGCCAGTGAGGCATGAGAGCTGGGCATATTAACTCGGAGGTTAAAGGATGAAAACACTCTACATAGATATGGATAATGTATTGGTGGATTTTCCATCAGGAATCGCAAGAACCCCTGAGCATATACAAGATCAGTACGAAGATCGATTGGATGAAGTCCCTGGCATCTTCTATTTAATGGATCCAATCCCGGGTGCAATTGCTGCGTACGAAGAGTTGGCTACCATGTTCGACACCTATATTCTTTCAACTGCACCATGGGATAACCCAAGTGCATGGTCCGATAAGCTGCTATGGGTGAAAGACTATCTGGGTAAGCCAGCATATAAACGCTTAATCCTAAGCCACCATAAGAATCTGAATGATGGAGATTTCTTGGTGGATGATCGTCTTAAGAATGGGGTAGATCGATTCAAGGGTGAGCATATTCACTTTGCCACCCCTGAGTTTCCTGACTGGGAAACTGTTGTCCGTTATTTAAGGGCTAGAGCCTAACAAGCATATTTAGTGGTTTGGAGATAATGAGCTTTTGCGTCATACCATAACCACATCCCTGTGGTACTCCAAAAACTGTTGCTGCTCATTCCTAAAGCTACCTACATTGATGTTCTTATCAATACACCATTTATCTAGAACAGAATTGTCTAATTGGCTCGAAAGAATTAAATTGCCATTTCCCTCAAAAGAAATAAAACCCTTATCAAATAAGTGATCTATATGTGGCGCCAACAGTAGGCCGTTATACCCACTAATTTTTTCAGCATCATTTGACTTTTTCCACGGCTTAATGTGGCTTGCAATGAGGTGCCTTGGATTTGCTACTTTAGTAACCCTGCAAACTCTCTCAATTTGTCTGACTTGTGCTTTGAAAACCCCCTGGCCACGTCTTGAATTAATAATTTGGGTTTTTTGAGTTGGACCAATATCGGTTCTCATGATGATTTCATCAACTTCTGCGATTTCATCGTTGGGGGGAACAAAATCTAGATTTTGAGATAACTCATCAACAATCGAATCTCCCACGCCTCTAGACAGGGCTATTAGTACATCAGCCATCTCCCCTGAAATCTTTGCCAAATAAATTTGGTTACCAGATCCATCGGGACGAATGGGTGAGAGTAAATCAGGCAGCGTAGGGCTTAACAGTCCCATATGCTCTCTAGGTCTAAATTGCGCCATACCCAATTCTTGAAATGCAACATCTACTAGCCAGCCATCATCCGACCAATTAGCACCTGCACTACCAAAGTCAGGTTTAACACTGGACTGTGCGGGGCTGGTTACCACCCCAATTGCTTTGATATAGGTATCGGCAAATGAAAATACGATATCTCCTACCTTCATTTCTTCCATAAAGTCATATGAAGGAACTCTGCCACCCCTTGAATTTGTTTTGGGTGACCACATGAAGTTCCCTGGAACTTCATGCTTGTAGGTTTGATTTTGACTGACCCACCAATATTGCCGATCTAGTAGTTTTATTGTTGGTGCAGCATCAGCTAGTAAGGTTGGCTGTAAGGGCTCAGATATAAACTGAGTGACAAGGGCCTTGGCAATCTCCGCAATCAGTTCTGGGTTGTTTCTGATTCCCTGATAAAGGTCATCTTTAAGTTGTGCGGAGACATTAGCTTCAATCAGTTGCTTGGGGGTGGGGGTGCCACTCAGTGAGCTCAACTCAGATGGTGCAGTGATATCCCATACCCCATCATTCTTTAAGCGCCAGAAGGGCTCATTACGGGTATTTGAGGCATTGTTAGAGCCATACTTCTCAAGCCATTTTTTGAGATCATGATCAAGCTCTGTAAATGAAAAGCTATTGGAATGGCCGTTCAGAATTCTTTCAAGCAATAACAAAATCAGAATTGGCTTGTGCGGCGCATAACTATCACCTAGTCTTGCACAATTAATTGAGCTAAAGAGTTTGAGGATTTCAGAATTAGTCATTCCCAATACTTCGCTTTTTCAGGAATAATCCATCTCACGCCGCCCCTAGGATCTTCTTGGTCGCCTTTGTATCTGGGGATGAGATGCATGTGTAGGTGGGGCACGGTTTGACCAGCTGCAGTACCATCATTAATACCTAGGTTGTAACCATCAGGATTTAATTCATCCTGCAATGTTATTTTTGCCCTAGTAAGAAGATCCAATAAGCCAAGCTGCTCTTCAACGTCAATCTCAAACCATGAGCCAATATGTCTTTTGGGAATAATTAAAGTATGACCAGTTGAAACTGGAAAGCCATCACGAATTGTTAAGCCATACTCGTTAGAGTCAATAATTCGTTCGGGTGGCAAAGTGCAAAAGGGGCAAGGTTTAGTCATAATTTGCTATGTAATTTTTTAGTGAGCATTACTTTTATATTCTGACAGCTTTAATTCTTCTTCTGTTTTTTCTGACTTTATCCTATCTAGATAGTCTGCCCAATCCTGCATTAACTCAACCCTCTGCTTTATAAATTGAGTGCGGTTATAGCTCTTGCCGTTAACGTCTTTAACTGCGTGAGCAAGTTGAGCCTCTAGGTGTCTCCAGTCTTTATTGAGAACCTCATCGAGCATTGTTCTGCCGCTTGCTCTAAATCCATGACCGCATTGCTCATCGCCATACCCTAGACTGCGAAGGGCTTTGTTGATGGTGCCATCACTCATTGGGCTATTTGCGGTTCGCTCACCTCTAAATACATAGATGCTTTTTCCCGTGTAGCGCTTTACTTCTTTCAGAATCTCAATAGCTTGTTTCGGTAGCGGAACTAAATGATCTTCACCATTTTCTTTTTCATATTTTTCGCGCTTCATCTCCATCGAAGGAATGGTCCAAATACCTTCTTCTAAGTTGAGATGACTCCATTGCATCGTTCGCAAATTAAGTGGCCGCTGGAAGAGGATGGGAGCGAGCTTCAAGGCTGCTTTAACAACTGGAGTACCTGAGTAGCCATCTATAGCTACAAGTAGCTGTGCAAAGCGTTTAGGGTCGGTGATGGCCGGAAGAGTTTTGCCGCGATAAGGTTTGAGTTTTGCTTTGATTCCTCTAGTGGCATCTGGAATTTCATCAAGCGCAACGTACTCCCAAATTTGGCGACAGATCATGAGGTTTCGATCGGCGGTTTCTACTGCGCCACGATCTTCTACTTTTCTCAAGGCAAAGAGAATTTCATTGCCGGTGATTTCTTTCATGGGTCGATCGCCGATCCATGGGAATAGATCTCGCTCCATTTGACGCAGTGTTCTACCCGCATGACTATCACTCCAGGCCGATTTCTTTGTTTTGTACCAATCGAGCGCTATATCTTGAAATGTTTCCCCAATAGCCCTTTGACGACCTTGTTTCTCGACCTTTTTGAGATGGGATGGATCTTTACCTTGTCCCAGTAGCTTTTTAGCCTCATTACGCTTTTCTCTAGCCTCTTCTTTGGGTACTTTGGGATAGACCCCCAGGGCAAGCCTTTTTTCCACCAGCTTGCCATTGTTATGGATGCGATATTTCCAAAACCAATACTTACCCCCATTTTTTCTCACCTCTAGGTAGAGACCTTCTGAATCAGCAAAGCGCTTGAGAGCCTTATCAGGCGGGCATGTGGCGGATTTGCAAGCGATTTCAGTAAGCATAATGGGGGAACTTTTTCGTTGGATAGTTCGATTATTCTAAAGTACCCCCAGAAATACCCCCATATTTATCAAAACTAGTGATTTCTAGCGTTGGCAATAGACAACAAAAAACCCCTTAAAGTCTTTATTCTATAAGGGGTTTTTTGCTATTACTGGGTACTGCTAATACTAATATTGGTGGAGTCGGCGGGAATCGAACCCGCGTCCGCAAATCCTCCACAACAAGTTCTACATACTTAGTCATATCATTTAATTTAGTCGGCTAGTCACAGATTGACATGTTCCACGCTGACGATTCACTAAGTTTTCGTACTATTCCCCGTGACACGAAATAGTCTTATCTCTTGTAAATGACCCTGATGTAGCTTGCGCTACCTGACCCAAGAGAGAATCAGTTCAGGGGCAACCGCATTTAAGCGGCTAGTGCGTAACGTTCGTCGTTAGCAGTTATTACATTCCCATTGATTTACGAGATAACGGGTCCTCGGTATGCCCTTGATGCTTTGTAATCCACGTCGAAACCATGTCGACCCCGGAGTTCATGCATAAGAGCCTCTATTTTAAGGCCGCTGGCCTTAAATTGCGCAGATCTTTTGGAAAAGTCCTTATCCCTTAGTGGGAAAGATGATTGGCATTAACTCAAGTGGGTGGTGAATCAGATAATCTGCACCCCATGCCTCAGGTGGTTCTTTACAGCCACAGTAGCCGTAAGCAGCTGCAACGGTAAGCATTCCAGCCGCTTTACCTGCAATTACATCACGTATGTCGTCACCCACATAAATGGATTTAGTTGGGTCGATATTAGCTATTCTGGCAGCGTGCAGAATGGGCTCGGGATGGGGTTTTGAATGGGGTGTGGTATCTCCAGAAACTGTAGAGATGGCTCTATGTCGCAATCCCATCAAATCTGTCAGTGGTTTAGTGAAGCGCTCACTTTTGTTGGTAACAATTCCCCAGGGAAGGTTTGCCTTTTCCATTTGTTTAAGCAGATCATTCATTCCATCGAATAACTTGCTGTCTACCAGAATTGCTTGTTCGTAGTTCACATAGAACTCATCTCGTAATGAAATAAAGTCGGGGTGATCTGGACTAATGCCGAATGCACCCTCAAGAAGACCACGTGCACCAGCAGACGCATAGGGCCTTAATAATTCATAGGGCTTGGCAGAAAGGTTGCGGGCCAGTAATAATTTATTGGTAGCAGCTACTAAATCAGGTGCTGTGTCTGCAAGCGTACCATCGAGATCAAAGAAAACGCCGTGATAGGGACTTGATGGCAGATTGATACTTTGAGTCACTTTCGCACTGCAATCATGTAATTGACGTCAACATTTTCACTTAGGCTGTAAACCTGAGTCAGGGGGTTGTAGCCTAGGCCCTTCATGCCCAAGAGATCTAATCTTGCATCTCGCGTAAAAGTAACTAATTCAGAGGGCTTAATGAATTTGACGTATTCATGTGTCCCTTTTGGCAGAAGTCGCAGAACGTATTCCGCTCCAATAATCGCAAATAGGTAAGACTTAGGATTGCGATTAAGCGTGCTAAAAAATAAAGTTCCTCCTGGTTTGCATAATGCGGCGCAGGCGCGTACGACAGAGGCTGGGTCTGGAACGTGCTCTAGCATCTCCATGCAAGTAACAACGTCATATTGCTCGGCCTGCTCTTGGGCTAAATCTTCAGCTGAAATCGCACGATAGGTAAGGTTCGCACCAACTTCAAGGGCATGCAGTTCAGCAACCTTGAGGGCTTTTTCTGACAAATCGATACCAGTAGTATCAGCGCCAGATTGAGCAATGGATTCAGCCAAAATGCCACCACCACAACCAATATCCACCACTTTCTTACCTTCTAGATTCACAAAAGATTTAATCCAGTTCAATCTCAAGGGATTTATAGCATGTAAGGGCTTAAATTCGCTATTGGGATCCCACCAGCGATGGGCTAGGGCACTAAATTTGGCAATTTCGGATGGGTCGACGTTCATATTGGTTTAGGCGATCTGGAGGCTACTAGGAAGATTACAAATATAGCGGAAATAAAAAAGCCCGCTGATGCGGGCTTTTTTACAAATAAAGCGAATTACTTAGCTGCTGTACCAACAACTTCGATGTCAGTACGGCGGTTCTTAGCGCGGCCTTCAGCAGTTGCATTGCTTGCAACTGGATTGCTCTTGCCTTTTGATTCTGTGTAAATACGGCTACCGTCAACACCTTTGCTTACTAAGTAAGCTTTAACGGATTGTGCACGACGCTGACCGAGGGCCATGTTGTATGCATCAGTACCGATACTATCTGTGTTACCAACAGCGATGATGACTTCTAACTTGATTTTGCCCAAGTCTCTCGCGATTGTGTCCAGAGTAGCTTTACCTTCTGGCTTCAATGTAGCTTTGTCGAAGTCATAAAGTGTGTCAGCTTGCAAAGTGATTTTGCTTTGGCTAACACCAGCAGGAGCAGGAGCAGGAGCAGGAGGTACTAAAGCACCATCACAACCCTTAGCAGCAGTTGCAGGTGTCCAGTTGTTATCACGCCAGCACAATGTGCCGTCGCCATTTTTCCAGTTCAGGGCGCCGTCGCCATTTTGCCAATTGTCAGACGCCATTGCTGCAGTTGCAGAAACGGTAATAACAGAAGCGAGCAACAGTTTTAGGGTTTTGTTCATTATTGGTCCTCAAAAATCTCTTTTAATTAAAGTCAAACTTAAACGTATTCGCCCTACATTGATGCAAAAGACCGCAAAGCGATACATCTCAATTTCGTACAAACTGACAGAATATTAGCATAGGGGGGTTCTGTCATCAAAATGATATTATTTCAAGATGGAACAAGCCGCTAAAGAAACACTACCAATATCCCTTGAAGACGAAATGCGGAGGTCCTATTTGGACTACGCAATGAGCGTCATCGTCGGCAGAGCCCTGCCAGACGTACGCGATGGCCTCAAGCCGGTTCACCGCCGAGTCTTATTCGCTATGTATGAATTAAACAACGATTGGAACCGAGCTTACAAAAAATCTGCCCGTATAGTTGGCGATGTAATCGGTAAATACCATCCGCACGGTGATTCTGCGGTGTATGACACGATCGTTCGAATGGCCCAGGATTTCTCTCTGCGCTATATGCTGATTGACGGACAGGGCAATTTTGGCTCTGTAGACGGCGATAACGCTGCTGCAATGCGTTATACCGAGATCCGTCTGCGCAAGATCGCTCATGAGCTTTTGGCGGATTTGGACAAGGAAACCGTTGATTTTGGGCCAAATTACGACGGTAGCGAGAAGGAACCCCTGATTCTTCCTGCAAAAGTGCCTAATTTGCTGATTAACGGTAGCTCAGGCATCGCGGTGGGTATGGCAACTAACATCCCCCCTCATAACCTAGATGAGGTCGTTACGGCCTGTTTACACGTGCTTCACAACCCAGAATGCACGATTGATGAGCTTATTGAGATCATCCCAGCCCCAGATTTCCCAACCGCCGGAATCATTTACGGCGTTCAAGGGGTGCGTGAAGGTTATCGCACGGGTCGTGGCCGTGTAGTGATGCGCGCTAAGACTCACTTTGAAGATCTTGATAAAGGTGCTCGCCAAGCCATCATCGTGGATGAGTTGCCGTATCAAGTAAATAAAAAGAACTTGCTCGAGCGTATTGCTGAGTTAGTGAATGAGAAAAAAGTAGAAGGTATTTCTGATTTGCGTGATGAGTCAGATAAATCCGGTATGCGCGTTGTGATTGAATTGAAGCGCGGTGAAGTGCCTGAAGTCGTTCTCAATAATTTATATAAGAGTACTCAGCTACAAGATAACTTCGGTATGAACATGGTGGCCTTGGTGGATAACCAACCACGCTTGTTGAACTTGAAGCAAATGTTGGAGTACTTCTTGCAGCATCGTCGTGAAGTAGTAACGCGTCGCACTATTTTTGAATTGCGGAAAGCGCGCGAGCGCGGACATGTCTTAGAAGGTTTGGCTGTTGCGTTGGCAAATATTGATGAGTTCATTGCCATTATCAAAGCTGCTGCAAACCCAGTGATTGCTAAACAAGAATTAATGGGTAAAGCTTGGGATTCATCGATGGTGCGTGAGATGTTGGCGCGTGCTGAGACTGATACGCCTGGCGGTCGCAATGCATATCGCCCAGATGGCTTATTGCCTGAGTACGGCATGCAAAGTACTGGCTTATATCGTTTATCAGATAGTCAAGCGCAAGAAATTTTGCAGATGCGTTTACAACGCTTGACAGGCCTTGAGCAAGATAAGATTGTGAATGAGTACAAAGAAGTGATGGCAGAAATTTCTGACTTGTTAGATTTATTAGCAAAACCAGAGCGCGTCACTTCTGTGATTGAGAGTGAGCTCAAAGAAGTTCAAGCTGAGTTTGGTATTGCTGGTGGTGACACTGGTCGTCGTTCATTTATTGAAATGAATGCAACCGAACTCTTCACTGAAGATTTGATTACACCGCAAGATATGGTAGTTACACTTTCTCATACTGGTTACATGAAGAGCCAACCTTTGAGCGAGTACCGTGCGCAAAAACGCGGTGGTCGTGGCAAGCAAGCTGCTGCTACTAAGGATGAAGATTGGATTGATACTTTATTCATAGCAAATACCCATGACGCCATTTTGTGCTTCTCTGATCGTGGTCGGATGTATTGGTTGAAAGTTTGGGAAGTGCCACAAGGTAGTCGCACGTCCCGTGGCAAGCCGATTGTCAATATGTTCCCTTTGATTGAAGGCGAAAAGATTACGGTGATTCTCCCGATCAAGGGGTATCAGGACGATCAATATGTCTTTATGGCAACGAGTTTGGGTACCGTGAAGAAGACGCGTTTGTCAGACTTCTCTAATCCACGCAAGGCCGGAATTATTGCGGTTGACCTAAATGAGGGCGACTTCTTGGTCGGCGCTGCAATTACTGATGGAAAATATGATGTGATGTTGTTCTCTGATGCAGGTAAGGCAGTGCGCTTTGACGAAAATGATGTTCGTCCAATGGGTCGTACAGCACGCGGTGTCCGCGGTATGAATCTTGGTGTTGGTCACCAAGTGATTGCAATGCTGGTTGCTCCCGCAGAAGCTGCTGAGGGTTCTGAGGCTGCAGATGTCGATGCTAATGGAATCGCTGCTCCAAGTAGCGTATTAACTGCTACGGAGAATGGTTACGGTAAACGCACTCCAATAGCTGAATACACCCGTCATGGTCGTGGCACTAAGGGCATGATTGCGATTCAAACATCAGAGCGCAATGGAAAAGTAGTTGCTGCTTCCTTAGTATCTCCTGAGGATCAAATTATGTTGATCACTACTGGCGGCGTTTTGGTTCGTACACGCGTTTCTGAAATTCGTGAAATGGGTCGTGCCACTCAAGGTGTTACTTTGATTAATGTGGATGCAGGTACTCGCTTGTCTGGCTTACAACGAATTGCTGAAAGCGATTCCGATGACGAGGGTGATGTTGATGATGCGGAAGAAGGCGATATATCTGCTGATCCAACAACCGATTCCAATACTGATGCGGCAGGTGAAGCCTAATTTGGCCTCACCTCAAGACTAGCAATTATCATGACCTTTGACCGCCGCATTTTTAATTTCGCTGCGGGACCTGCTACTTTGCCTGAGGCGGTATTGAAGCAGGCGGCCGATGAAATGCTTAATTGGCAAGGTCTTGGCACGAGTGTGATGGAGATTAGCCATCGCAGCAAAGAATTCATGGCAGTGTACGAAGAAACTTTGCAAGATTTGCGTTCCTTGATGAATATTCCCGATACTTATGAAATCTTGCTGTTGCAGGGTGGCGGTCTTGGTCAAAACGCTGCGATTCCGATGAACTTAATGCCTTTGGCAAAGAACAGTCCTAAGGCGGATTTTATTGTTACTGGTATTTGGTCTGAGAAATCATTCAAAGAAGCTCAGAAATATGGGACAGCAAATTTAGCAGCATCTTCAGCTGCAGAAAAATTTAATACGATTCCTGCAAGATCTACTTGGCAACTTTCTCAGGATGCTGCTTACGTGCATTACTGCGCGAATGAAACCATTGGGGGTGTTGAATTCCCTGACATTCCTGATGTGGGGAATACGCCATTGGTTGCAGATATTTCTAGCAACATTCTCTCCAAAAAAATGGATATCAATAAGTGTGCTGTATGGTTTGCTGGCGCTCAAAAGAATATTGGCCCCTCTGGAGTTACCATCGTGATCGTCCGTAGGGATTTAATCGGACATAGCATGGGTATCACCCCAACGATTTGGGATTGGGCTGTGCAAGCTAAGACCCAATCTATGATCAATACACCACCTACATTTTCAATCTACATGGCTGGCTTGGGCTTTAAATGGTTGTTAAAGCAGGGTGGCGTTCAAGAGATCGAAAAGCGTAATCAAGAAAAAGCGAATTTGCTCTATAACTTTATAGATCAAAGCAGTCTGTATGGAAATGACGTCACCAAGAAGTACCGTTCACGGATGAACGTGACTTTTTTCCTAAAAGATGAGAACCTAAACGCAGAGTTTTTGGCACAAACTAATGCTGCTGGCCTAGTTGCCTTGCGGGGTCATAAAGCGGCTGGTGGCATGCGCGCCAGTATTTACAACGCTATGCCTTTGGAGGGCGTAAAAGCCCTAGTGGAATTTATGTGTGACTTTGAAAGGCGGGCTTAATGAGTACTGAAGAACAGCGTTTGGCTCCCTTGCGTGAAAAAATTGACTCCTTAGATTCACAGATATTAGATTTACTGACACAGCGTGCTAAAGCGGCTCAAGAAGTAGGTCACGTGAAGGGTGGCTTTTCTACCCCAGTCTTTCGTCCTGAGCGTGAGCGTCAGGTAGTTGCAAAACTTCAAGAGATTAATCAAGGCCCCTTGTTGCCAGATGGTATTGCAGCAATTTGGCGAGAAGTGATGTCTGCTTGCAGGGCTTTGGAAGCGCGACAGACGATTGCCTATCTTGGACCTGCCGGCACTTTTTCTGAGCAAGCAGCGCACACTTATTTTGGTAGCTCGATTACTGGATTACCTTGCAATAGTCTTGATGAAGTGTTTAAGGTAGTAGAAAAGGGTTCTGCACAGTTTGGCGTAGTACCGGTAGAAAATTCTAGTGAAGGCGCCATTTCTCGTACCTTAGATTTGCTGTTGGATTCACCGACGCATATTAGCGGTGAAGTGGTCTTGCCTATTCATCATCACCTCTTATCTAAGAGTGGCAATTTAGATGGCGTCACCACGGTTTGTGCTCATGCACAAGCTTTAGCGCAATGCCAACAATGGTTAAGTCAGCACGCACCTCATTTAAAGCGTCAGGCAGTCAGTAGTAATGCTGAAGCTGCGCGTTTGGCAGCAAGTGATCCTACGCTGGCGGCCATTGCAGGAGATCCTGCACAGTTAGCTTATGGTTTACAAGTTGTCGCTGCTCAAGTTCAAGACGATGCGCATAATCGCACTCGCTTTGTGGTGATTGGGACATATGAATGTCAGCCTACTGGCAAAGATCAAACTTCTTTAGTGCTCTCTGTTGATAATCAGCCAGGTGCAGTGCATCGCTTGCTTGCGCCTTTGGCCAAGCATGGGGTATCGATGAATCGTTTTGAGTCTCGTCCTGCGCGCAAGGGAACTTGGGAATATCATTTTTACATTGACATAGCTGGTCATGCAGCTGATGCAAAAGTGGTGAAGGCGCTAGAAGAATTAAAAGAGACTGCGGCCTTCTATAAAAATCTTGGTTCTTATCCTCACTCTGCTTAAGAGTTAAAAAGCTTAATTTACTGTAGCCAGAATGACTTCAAAAATTGGTTTAAAACACATTCATGCGATTGCACCTTATATTGGTGGGCGTCCTATTAGCGAGGTTGCACGTGACTATGGTCTAGATGAAACTAAGATCGTAAAACTCGCTTCTAATGAAAATCCATTAGGGATGCCACAGTCTGCGCAAGATGCCATGATCAAAGCAGCTGCTGATTTAGGTCGCTATCCTGATTCCAACGGTTTTGAATTAAAGAAGCTGCTCTCTGAGCGTTTGGGTATACCTGCTGATTGGGTGACCTTGGGTAATGGTAGCAATGATATTTTGGAGTTGGCTGCACGTGCAGTTGCGCAGGCAGGTGATGAGATTATTTTCTCTCGCCATGCCTTTGCTGTTTATCCTTTGGCAACTCAGGCTGTTGGAGCAAGATCGATTGAAGTTGCACCAACCAGTCTGTATGGTCATGATTTGCCGGCGATGTTATCTGCCATAAAGGCTTCAGGCGATAAGGCGAAATTGGTTTTTATAGCTAACCCCAATAATCCTACAGGCAGTTACCTCACCGCAAAAGAGATTGAAGATTTTTTAGTGGCTGTACCTAGCAATATCGTAGTGGTATTGGATGAGGCTTATAACGAATATCTCACTCCTGAGCAGCGTTATGATGCGATCGCTTGGGTGAAGCGTTTTCCGAATATGATTTTGTCGCGGAGTTTCTCTAAGGCATATGGTTTGGCGGGCTTACGGATTGGTTATGGTGTTGCCCAAGCTCATGTGACGGATCTACTGAATCGTATTCGTCAGCCATTTAATGTGAATAGTTTGGCTCAAGCAGCAGCGATTGCTGCTTTTCAAGATACTGCCTTTTTGCAAAAAGGCTTTGAGTTAAATCGCGCTGGCTATCAGCAACTTACTCAAGCATTTGACAAATTAAATCTAAGCTACCTCACTTCTGCAGGTAATTTTATACTCGTGAAGGTGGGCGATGATGATGAGGCAGGCAATCGCATTAATCTGGCCCTACTAAAGCGAGGCATTATTGTGCGTCCTGTTGGAAACTACGGCTTGCCTCAGTGGCTCCGAATTTCTATTGGTTTGCCTGAAGAGAATGCTGCTTTCATTGATGCGCTCGGCGAAATCCTGGCGCAGAGTAAATCCTAAATACAACATTTTAAATTTACTAAGCTAATGACCATCATTCATCCAGACAGTAACTACGGAGCCGTCACCATCGTTGGTGTTGGCTTGATTGGTGCATCTCTTGGACTAGCGCTTAAACAAGCAGGTGTAGTGAAAACCGTATTGGGAGTTGGTCGGAGTAAAGACAATTTAGATCAAGCGCAAACGATGGGCGCGATAGATGGTGTAGTCGATTTGGTAGAAGCGGCAAAAAAATCGGACCTGATTGTTTTGTGTGTACCAGTAGCACAGATGCGTGCTGCCTTTGAAGTCATTGAGCCACACCTTGAGCCAAGAACCATGATTACTGATGCTGGAAGTACTAAGGGTGATGTGATCTTGGCAGCGAAAGAGGTCTTGGGTAAAAAAGCCTGCCAGTTTATTCCTGCTCACCCAATCGCGGGTGGGGCTCAGCATGGTGCTAGTGCTGCTCAGGCTGATTTATTTAAGGGTAAGCAAACCATTATCTGCCCTTTGCAGGAGAACTCTCCAGAAGACACAGCATTCATTACAGGCTTTTGGGAATCCGTAGGGTCAACTGTGAAAAAAATCGGTAGCGTTCAACATGATGCTATTTATGCTGCAGTATCCCATTTGCCGCATCTGCTTTCATATGCATTAATGGCAAGCGTTGTGAACTCTGAAGATGCAGAGCAAAAGCTTGATCATGTAGGTGCAGGCTTTAAGGATTTCACCCGGATTGCTGCATCGAGCCCAGAAATGTGGCGCGATATTTGCGTAGGCAATCGCACTGCTATTTTGAAAGAGTTAGATCAGTATTTGCTGATCGTCAATCACATGCGAAAACTAATTGCAGAAAATGATGGTTCTGGATTAGAAAAATTATTTAATAAGGCAAGTAAGGCTCGCCAAGATCTGGATGTGCTTTGATGAGTGGTTTGCCAGATATTCAGATTGGCCCATTCACACGAGCTCAGGGCTCGATCGTTTTGCCAGGATCCAAGAGTATTTCCAATCGGGCTTTGTTATTAGCCGCCCTATCAACAGGTACAACGACTCTCCAGAATTTATTGGATGCTGATGACACACAAGTAATGCGAAATGCGTTACGTCAGCTAGGCCTGACCGTAACGGATAAAGCTGACAATATTTGCGTACTTGAGGGCTGTGGTGGCAAATTCCCCATACGCGATGCCGATCTCTTTATGGGTAACGCAGGTACTGCGATGCGCCCATTAACTGCAGCGCTGGCAATGCAAGGTGGTAACTATCGCTTGTCTGGGGTAGCGCGCATGCACGAAAGACCTATCCGAGATTTAGTGGATGGCTTGCGTCAAGTGGGCGCTAAGATAGATTACGAGTTACAAGAAGGTTATCCACCAATCCAGATTTCTAACGCTGATATTCAAATTAAAGATGTCGTTAAAGTGCGTGGTGATGTTTCTAGTCAATTCCTAACGGCGCTTCTGATGGCTTTGCCTTTAGTTGCCTCTGAGCCCGTACGTATTGAAGTCATCGGCGAGCTCATCTCACGTCCATATATAAACATTACTTTGAAACTGATGTCACGTTTTGGTATAGACGTTGATTGTCCTGATGCGCACTCATTCATCATCCCTGCCAAAAAATCTGATACGATTTATAAAAGTCCAGGTCAGTTGTCGGTTGAAGGCGATGCCTCATCTGCTTCCTACTTCTTGGCTCTTGGTGCCATTGGTGGGGGCCCTATAAGGGTAATGGGCGTAGGCCGTGACAGCATTCAAGGTGATGTGGCATTTGCGGATGCGCTTGCTTTGATGGGCGCCAACATTACTACCGGGGAAGATTGGATCGAAGTGTCTGGTATAAAAAATGCTAATGGAAAACTCAATGGCATTACGATCGATTGCACAGAAATTCCAGATGCTGCAATGACATTAGCAGTTGCCGCGTTATTTGCAGAAGGACCCACTCGCTTAAATAATATTGCGAGCTGGCGTGTTAAGGAGACTGATCGTATTGCCGCAATGGCCAAAGAATTAAAAAAAGTAGGCGCCATCGTTGAAGAGGGGTCTGACTACATTGTTGTTCAGGCGCCAGCATCCCAAGATGATTGGAATGCGCCAAGCGAAGGTATTGACACCTATGATGACCATCGCATGGCCATGTGTTTTTCTCTTGCTGCTTTTGGTCCAAATGCACTGAAGATCAATGATCCCAATTGCGTTGCTAAAACTTTCCCAACGTACTTTGTGGAGTTTGCCAAGGTTGTGAGTTAAAACTCGCCTGCTAATTTTTTATGAGCCTACCCCCAGTTATTGCGATTGATGGACCTACTGCCTCGGGAAAAGGGACTGTTGCCTCCTTAGTTGCTCAAAAGCTCGGATTTCATTATTTGGATAGCGGGGCTCTGTATCGCCTGGTTGCTCTGGCTAGCGAAAAACAAGGAATTGATAGCAAAAATGGACCAGAATTGGGGCTGTTAATTCCTAAGTTATTGATTTCGTTCAGTAATCATCAGATTTTTCTCAATGGCGAAGAAGTTACTGACACCATACGCACTGAAAATATTGGTCTAAGAGCCTCCGTTGTGGCTGTGCATCCTGAAGTGAGGCTGGCTTTAGTAGATCTCCAGCGCAGTTTTCGGCAATCTCCTGGTCTAGTTGCCGATGGTAGAGATATGGGAAGTGTCATATTTCCAGACGCCGTTTTAAAGGTTTTTTTAACGGCAACTGCCTCTGCCAGAGCCGAGCGTCGTTATAAGCAATTGATAGCTAAGGGAATTTCTGCTAAACTTTCCGACTTACTGCAAGATTTGCAGGAGCGAGATGCCAGAGATAGTAGTCGTGGTGCAGCCCCTTTAATCATTGCAAAGGATGCGAAAGTGCTTGAAACATCAGATTTATCGATAGATCAAGCAGTTAAGACAGTTTTAGATTGCTATCAATCTTCGATTGCCTAGTTTTGTAAGTAGTAGTGATGTTAGCTGTAAAGAGTAGTTTTGGCGTCTTAAGGAACTCTACAACGCGGTCATTTCATCAGCGTGTTTCTTGGGGCTTTTTTAACCTTACCCGTCGGGCCTTCTGACGGCACAAAGTGAATACACATGTCTGAATCATTTGCAGAATTATTTGAAGAATCATTAACCCGATCGAATATGAAGACCGGCCAAGTTATTTCGGCTGAAGTTCTTCGCATCGACCATAACTTCGTCGTTGTTAACGCTGGCTTAAAGTCTGAAGCGTTTATTCCTGTTGAAGAATTCCATAACGACGCTGGCGAGATTGAAGTAGCTCCAGGCGATTTCGTTTCTGTGGCGATCGATGCCCTTGAAAATGGCTATGGCGACACCATCCTTTCCCGTGATAAAGCGAAGCGCTTGGCATCATGGATGAATTTGGAAAAAGCACTTGAGCAAGCTGAGATCGTTACTGGTACTGTTACTGGTAAGGTTAAAGGCGGCTTGACTGTGATGGTAAACGGTATCCGCGCATTCTTGCCTGGATCACTCGTTGATACACGTCCAATTAAAGACACTAGTCCTTACGAAGGTAAGACTATGGAGTTTAAGGTTATCAAGCTTGACCGTAAGCGTAACAACGTAGTGTTGTCACGTCGTGCGGTTGTTGAAGCTAGCCAAGGTGAAGAGCGTGCTAAGTTGATGTCTAACCTTAAAGAAGGCGCAGTAGTTACTGGCCTGGTGAAGAACATCACTGATTACGGTGCATTCGTTGACCTCGGTGGTATCGATGGGCTCTTGCACATTACCGATTTGGCATGGCGTCGCGTACGTCATCCAAGCGAAATGTTGACTGTTGGTCAAGAAGTTACCGCGAAGATTTTGAAGTTCGATCAAGAAAAGAACCGTGTTTCACTCGGCGTGAAGCAGCTTGGGGATGATCCATGGGTTGGTATCGCACGTCGTTACCCACCTAATACCCGTTTATTCGGCAAAGTAACTAACTTGACCGACTACGGTGCGTTCGTTGAAATCGAATCGGGTATCGAAGGTTTAGTTCACGTTTCTGAAATGGACTGGACCAACAAGAACGTTGCTCCAAGTAAAGCAACTGCACTAGGAACCGAAGTTGAAGTGATGGTTCTAGATATTGATGAAGACAAGCGTCGTATTAGCTTAGGTATCAAGCAGTGCAAAGCAAATCCATGGGAAGAGTTCTCACGTGCACAGCAAAAAGGCGACAAGCTGACTGGTGCAATTAAGTCTATTACTGACTTTGGTGTCTTTATTGGCTTGCCTGGCGGTATCGACGGTTTAGTTCACCTCTCAGACCTTTCATGGAATGAGCCAGGTGAAGAGGCTGTTAAGAAATACAAAAAAGGTGATGAAATTGAAGCCACTGTATTGGCAATTGATGTTGAGAAAGAGCGTATCTCTCTCGGTATCAAACAATTGTCTGGTGACCCATTCAACAACTACACATCTGTTAGCGACAAGGGTAGTCTTGTAACTGGCACTGTGAAAGCAGTTGATGCAAAGGGTGCAACTATTCACTTAGCTGATGAGGTTGAAGCCTATTTACGTGCATCTGAGATCTCAACAGATCGTGTTGAAGATGCACGCAATGTATTGAAAGAAGGCGATAGCGTTACTGCCATGATCATTAACATTGATCGCAAGTCACGTGTAATCAATCTTTCAATTAAAGCAAAAGACAGCTCTGATCAACAAGATGCGATGAGCAAGCTCCAAGGTGATGCCCAGTCTGGTACCACTAATTTGGGTGCTTTGTTAAAAGCAAAAATGGACAATCAAGGCTAAATCAATATCGCCGCTTTCCATTAGGAGGGCGGCGATTTTTTATTGATAGATCATGACAGATCAAGAGCAACTAGCGATTACTCGCTCCGAACTAGTGGAGAGTCTAGCGGAACAATTTCCGCAGCTTCTGCCTAGGGATGTTGAGTTGGCGGTAAAAACTTTGCTAGACACGATGACCCAGGCTTTAGCTGAAGGTAAGCGTATCGAGTTGCGGGGCGTTGGCAGCTTTGTACTTCATCACCGTCCTTCGCGTACTGGTCGTAATCCCAAGTCAGGCGAGAAGGTATTGATTCCAGAAAAACGCGTTCCACACTTTAAGCCAGGTAAAGAATTGCGTGAGCGTGTGGATTACAAGCCGTTGAAACAGGCGGGCCCTAAAGAGGGTTCAGGTGCCTAGCATTCAGGCTCATCCTCAGTGGTCCATCAGGACCATTTTTTTATTTAAAGTCTGTACATCATGATTCAGATAGGCACTGCTTGGTTATTACTTTTGCCAGTCATGTTTGGGATTGGATGGCTGGCTTCGCGCTGGGATTTACGCCTTGAAAATCGTATGGATGAGCGCGAGCGAATGCGTCAGCAGCGTTCGACCTTTAAAGGGTTAAGTTTACTGCTCAATGAACAGCCTGATCAGGCCATTGAGACACTCGTCAAGATTGCCCAGTTAGATCCAGAGACAATTGAGCTACATTTTTCCTTGGGTAATTTATTCCGTCGACGTGGTGAGACTGAGCGTGCAATTCGTGTGCACCAACATTTGGCGAACCGAGATGATTTAAAGCCACGCGACCGAGATCATGCTGCCTATGAATTGGGCCGAGATTTTTTACGAGCTGGATTATTAGACCGTGCAGAAGCATCATTAATTCGAGTTGGACAAGGCAAGTTTGCGGCACCTGCCAAAGAAAGTCTTCTAGAGATGTATCAGATTGAGCGCGATTGGACAAAAGCCATCATTGCGGCTACAGAGCTTGAAATGCTTCAAGGGAAATCGCATCACACTGAAATTGCGCAGTTTCATTGTGAGCTGGGGCAAGAGGCGCTTAATGCGAAGGATTTAGTGAGTGCTGAGCGCTCTATTCAGGAAGCTTTGCACGTAGTTCCAAACCATACACGAGCACTGATCTTACAAGGTGATTATTTAATGGCTCTAGGGCAACCAGCGCAAGCGATCGAAGCCTGGAGAATTGTTGCTACTTCTCATCCAGCTTATATGCATTTGATTGCTGATCGTTGGATGAAGGCTCATACCGATATAGATCAGGGTGCTGAAGGGTTAGAGCGGTTGTGTGACTTATTAAACACGCAAGCATCAGGCGAGCTTTTGGATGTTGTTCATAAGCAAGTGATGAACATTCGAGGCCTACAGGCTGCCAATGCAATGCTCTCTGAAGTGATGCAGCATTCACCAAGCTTAAGTGCCTTATCAAAATTAGCTGAAACAAGATTGGCCTTAGAAGAAGGCAACGCAAACCCCGAAAGAATTTTAGAGTTGACGTCGATTTTGCACCTCTTACGCCAGCGCACTACTAGCTTGGCGCGCTATACCTGCGGTAATTGCGGCTTTAGGGCTAGACGTTTTTATTGGCAGTGTCCAGGCTGTAATAATTGGGAGGCATACTCCCCAAGGCGAAGTGAAGGCGTCGCTCCGAGCGGCCCTTCGATGTAATACTATCTACCGCAACAATTTTTTATAGGGATCTATTTTGAAAGTTACTATCATCGGCAGCGGTTACGTAGGCTTAGTTACAGGCGCTTGTCTGGCTGAGCAGGGTAACAATGTTTTCTGCCTTGACCTTGACCCTAAAAAGATTGAGATTCTGAATTCTGGCGGCGTTCCTATTTATGAGCCTGGCTTAAAAGAGATGATTGAGCGCAACCGTGCTGCTGGTCGTTTGCAGTTCTCAATGGATATTGCAGCATCAGTAGCTCATGGTGATATTCAATTCATTGCAGTAGGCACTCCTCCAGATGAGGACGGCTCTGCTGATCTTCAGTATGTTGTCGCTGCCGCTCGTAATATTGGCCGCCATGCAACTACTCCCAAAGTGGTCGTAGATAAATCGACTGTGCCAGTTGGTACTGCAGATAAAGTTTCTGCAGCCATTACCGAAGAGTTAGAAAAGCGTCATTTGTCTTCTGATCTTTGCTCGGTGGTGTCAAACCCTGAATTCTTGAAAGAAGGTGCTGCAGTCGAAGACTTTATGCGGCCTGATCGTATTGTGATTGGAACTGAGAATAGTCCGGCAGGTTTACGAGCTAAGGAGCAGATGCGTAAGCTATATGCACCATTTAATCGCCATCATGAGCGCACTTATTACATGGATGTAAAGAGTGCAGAGCTAACCAAGTACGCTGCTAATGCCATGCTGGCAACCCGTATCTCCTTTATGAATGAATTGGCGAACTTAGCTGATTTGGTTGGTGCAGATATTGAAGCAGTCCGCCAAGGAATTGGTTCAGATTCTCGAATTGGATTTGGTTTCTTGTATCCGGGCACTGGTTATGGTGGATCTTGCTTTCCTAAAGATGTATCTGCCCTCTCTAAGACTGCGATTGAACATGGCAGAGACCTCAAGATCTTGCAAGCTGTTGAAGCAGTGAATGAGGCACAAAAATACACGCTTGTTGAAAAGATTGAAAAGCGATTCGGTAAAGATTTGAAAGGCATGAAGTTTGCGCTTTGGGGTTTGGCATTTAAGCCTAATACCGATGACATGCGTGAGGCTCCAAGTCGGGTCATTATTAGTGAATTAGTAAAACGTGGGGCCCAGGTAGTTGCACATGATCCGGTTGCCATGAAAGAGGCTCAGCATTGTCTAGATGTAGACTTCAAAGCTAATCCTGAGGGACTTCAAAAGGTTTCCATGGTAAGTGATCCCATGACTGCTTTAGATGGTTGTGACGCGCTCGTGATTGTGACTGAGTGGAAGGCTTTCCGCAGCCCTGATTTTGATTTGGTAAAGCAAAAACTCAAGAACCCAATTGTCTTTGATGGCCGAAATCTCTATGAACCTGGCGCAATGCAAGAGTTAGGTATTGAGTACCAGGGCATTGGGCGACATAATTAAGCATATTGCTTCATTACTAAAATCGACAGATAGAAAAGTCTTCCGTGGAAAAAGCTAACCGAGCACAGTTCTCTAAAACACGTCTACTAGTAGTCGGTGACGTCATGCTGGATCGCTATTGGTTTGGTGATACGAATCGCATTTCTCCTGAGGCACCTGTGCCAGTAGTTCAAGTAGGTAAGATTGATGAGCGTCTTGGTGGCGCTGCTAACGTAGCACGTAACGTAGCTGCTTTAGGTGCACAAACTACCATTCTGGGAATTGCTGGTGATGATGAGCCTGGTAAGCGCGTTGTGGATCTTCTCAAAGCAAGCGGTGTTGATAGCCAGTTGGAAATCGATGCAAAGGTGCCTACGATAGTGAAGTTGCGTGTAATTGCACGTCAACAACAACTGATTCGTTTGGATTTTGAAGAAGCACCTAGTGAAAAAGCATTGGCACATAAATTAGAGCGCTTTGAAAAACTCGTAGGTAGTGCTGATGTTGTGATTTTGTCTGACTACGGTAAAGGTGCCCTAGGTCAAGTAACTCTCATGATTGAACAGGCGCGCGCACAGAACAAAGTTATATTGGTCGACCCTAAGGGGGAAGATTACGAGAAATATCGTGGTGCCACCGTGTTAACCCCGAACCGTAGTGAGTTGCGTCAAGTCATTGGTCAATGGACTAGTGAGGAAGATCTTACGCGTAGAGCTCAGGATTTACGTCGCTCCTTAAACCTGCAGGCATTACTTTTGACACGCTCAGAAGAAGGAATGAGTTTATTTTCGGAGCAAGGTGTTAGCCACGTTAAAGCGCAGGCCAGAGAGGTATTTGACGTTTCTGGTGCAGGAGACACAGTCATTGCTACTCTCGCAGTCGCCTTGGCTGCTGGATGGCCTATTGAAAAAGCGATGGCACTGGCCAATCGCGCAGGTGGTATTGTGGTTGGTAAGTTGGGTACTGCAACCGTGACTTCAGAGGAGTTACAGTGACTATTATCGTAACTGGTGCGGCCGGCTTTATTGGCGCCAATATTGTTCAGGCACTCAATGCCCGGGGCGAAAAAAATATTATCGCAGTGGATGATCTTCGGCCCGCAGATAAATATCGCAATCTTGCTGATTTAGACATCATTGACTATCTCGATAAAGATGAATTCTTGGAAGCCTTCCGAAGCGGTCGGTTTGGTAAAGTAAAAGCAGTTTTTCATGAGGGGGCTTGTTCAGACACCATGGAAACAGATGGCATCTTCATGATGGCTAACAACTATCGCTACACGATGGATTTGCTCGATATTTGTACTGCTCAAAAAGTTCAATTGCTATATGCATCTTCTGCTGCTACTTATGGCGGCTCAGATGTTTTTGAAGAAAGTCGTGAGCATGAGAAGCCACTTAATATTTACGGCTACTCTAAATTCCTCTTTGATCAAGTGATGCGTAAACGTTTTGCAGAAAATGCAAATACAGCTCAAGTGGTCGGTTTTCGGTATTTCAATGTATATGGGCCGCGTGAGTCCCATAAGAGCCGCATGGCTTCAGTCGCCTTTCATCAGTATCACCAGTACAAGGCGAATGGCCAAGTGAAGTTATTTGGTGAATATGGTGGTTATGGCTCAGGCGAGCAAAGTCGTGACTTTGTTTCGGTTGAGGACGTAGTAAAGGTGAATCTTTTTTTCTTAGATCATCCAGAAATTAGCGGTATCTTTAATTTAGGTACTGGTCTTGCACAGCCGTTTAATGATGTAGCATTTGCCGTTGCCAATACCATGCGGAAGCTAGATAAAGCAGAGCCAGTAAGTCTTGCACAATTGGTTAAACAAGAGGTGATTGAATACATTCCTTTTCCAGATGCGCTTAAGGGCAAATACCAGTGCTTTACTCAGGCTGATTTAACAAAACTGCGTGCAGCAGGATATAAAGAACCCTTCCTCAACGTGGAGCAGGGTGTCAGTCGTTATATTGAGTGGTTAGAAGCCAACGCAGGATTTTTAGCTAATCCTTTAGACGCTAAATAAGCTTCATGGTAAGTAAGTTACTTTTAACGCTTACTTGTTGGGCTCTTAGTACTTATTCGATAGCTCAGGTCTTTGATATTCCTCATCAGGAAGAAGCCCCCACCAGAACATTACTCATTGAGACGGTCAAGCCTCGAGCTTTGGTGCTTCTTTTCCCCGGCGGCGGTGGAATGGCCGGTATTTTTGATAATGGCTCAATCAAAAGTAAGCACACCTTTATACGTTCAATGGATATGTGGGCTCAGTATGGAATTGATGCTGTTTTAGTAGATACACCATACGACTTAGGCGATCAGAAGCGCGGTAATTTACGTTCTCGCAAAGACCATCTCACTCGAGTCGATGAGGTAGTGAACTTTTATAAGGCAAAGTTGAAACTACCAATATGGATCTTTGGGCATAGCATGGGGAGCTCAACGGCAACCTATTATGCAAATGAAATTGATCAAACTAAAAAGAAT
Source organism: Polynucleobacter sp. AP-Melu-500A-A1 (assembly GCF_018882125.1). Classification (GTDB taxonomy): domain Bacteria; phylum Pseudomonadota; class Gammaproteobacteria; order Burkholderiales; family Burkholderiaceae; genus Polynucleobacter. The sequence continues at coordinate 409,157 of NZ_JACVOZ010000003.1, read as the reverse complement.
CTTACGGGAATTATTATTGCTGGCACGATTCGTACAGCTTCCTTAGATGATGACGTCACATTGCCAGTATTGGCAATCCACCATCAAAATGATGCTTGTTCAGGTACACCAGTTAATGCCTCAGCCAGAATTATTGATAGCAGATCCCTCAAATTAGTATCAAAGCTTGAATTGATTGAGGGTGGCATTTCGGAAGGGGATGTATGTCAATCTTTTGCCTATCATGGCTTTAATGAAACTGAAGCTGAATTTGTCAAAAGGGCAGCTAACTTTATCCTGAGTCATTAATACTGATTTGCTTGTAGTCCGAGCAAACAAGTCAACATCCATTTTTTCTCTTCGTTGTAAGTGATCCACACAAGCTTCTTGTGTGGATTTTTCATTTACCTCAGGAGAAAGAATGACTCAATACTTCGGTTTTAATACAGCCCTTGGTTTTGCTAAGGCTTTAGCATTTTCTGCATTATTGGCACTGGGAAGTTTGGGTATTGCAGCAGCCCAATCGATCAATGTGAATACAGCCACACAATCAGAGCTTGAGAGCATTAAGGGTATTGGTCCTGCAAAGGCAAAGACTATCATTGCAGAACGCTTAGATGGCGGACATTTTCAAGATGCCAACGATTTGCAAAAGCGTGTTCGGGGTATTGGTATGAAGTCAGTAGAAAAAATGGTAGATAACGGCTTAAGTATTGAAGCTCCTGGTTCCTTTCGGGAGCCTAATGGCAGGACGCAAAAGGATGGCGGCACCTCTGGCAGACGTAATTCTCGTACTCAAAATAGTAATCGCTATCAGCAGGATCGTGCGGGAGGCGGGCGCAGAAATTAAGCCCTTTCGCACTTAGCGGTGCTTATGGCTAAAATGGCTTCATGAGCAAACCAACTTATTTAACAATTTCACAAACTGTGGGTAATACCCCCTTGGTGCGTTTACAGCGCATCCCCGGGAAAGAGAATGAAGCTCGCAATAATGTGATCTTAGGTAAGTTGGAAGGTAACAATCCAGCCGGGTCGGTGAAAGACCGACCTGCGCTGTCAATGATCATGCGCGCACAAGAGCGTGGTGAAATTACACCTGGCGATACCCTAATAGAAGCAACTAGTGGCAATACTGGCATTGCTCTCGCAATGACTGCGGCGATGTTGGGTTATAAGATGATCTTGGTAATGCCCGAAAATCAAAGCATCGAGCGACGTCAGAGCATGGCAGCATACGGCGCTGAATTGATTCTGACAGCTGCAACTGGTGGAATGGAATTTGCAAGAGATTATGCGCTGCAACTTCAGCGAGAAGGGCGCGGTAGATTGCTTGATCAATTTGCAAATCCCGATAATCCTCGAGCACATATTGAAACTACCGGCCCTGAAATTTGGCGCGACACGGATGGACAGATTACCCATTTCATATCGGCAATGGGAACTACTGGCACCATTACAGGAGTTTCAACTTATCTCAAGTCCATGAATCCCAATATTCAGATTATTGGTGCCCAGCCTGAAGAGGGTTCGCAAATCCCCGGAATACGTAAGTGGGCGCCAGCATATCTGCCAAAGATTTATGAAGGCGATAGGGTTGATCTCATCGAATATGTCACCCAAGCGGAAGCTGAAGAAATGGCTCGTCGTTTGGCTGCACAAGAGGGGATCTTCTGTGGTATTTCGGCTGGGGGAGCTCTAGTCGTGGCTTTGCGGGTAGCCCGTCAAGTGGAAAATGCCACCATTGTCTTTATCGTTTGCGATCGAGGCGACCGCTACTTATCTACTGGGGTGTTTCCAGCTTAAGCTATTTAGTTTTTTTCTTTGCTTTAGTTTTCTTAGACTTAGGTTTTACACTGCCGTGATCTACAGGATTGGCGGAACTCAATATCGGAACCACGCTTTGGTTTTTATAGCCAAGCTCTTGCGCAAACTCAGCAACGCTTTGTGCATAAAAGTAACTGCGGTTGTATTGAACAATCGACAGAAAATTATTTAAGCCCACCACGTAATGAACTTGGTCATTGCCATCTTTATCAGGATAGGGTAGATCAACGATCATGGCTCTGCTTTGGGGTTCAACACCACCATTTTGTAAATCACCCTGTTGTGCAGTCAGAATTTCTTTTTCAATCAATTCCTGCACAGTGTATTTTAGTTGAGGCTCGCCATCAGCCAGCGCCCTTGCAGCTAGGATTGCTTTTTCTTGTATTGGAAAATAAATTGGCATTCCTGTTTGCCAGCCGTGCATCTTCATAAAGTTGGCAACACTAGCGATAGCATCCTTTGCACTAAGTCTTAAATCAATACGCCCATCTCCATCGCCATCCACTGCAAAGCTACGAATGCTGCTGGGCATAAATTGGGGCAAACCAATCGCACCTGCATAAGAGCTATTTTGATTTAGACATGCATTGAATCGGACTTGATTTACTCCTTGCGTATTATTTTTTGCAGGAAGCATCCCCCCGGCCTCGCTCCAGCACAAGAGAATGAGTTCCTTGAGCTGATCTTTAAAAAGCTGTTCTCGAGCGGGTTTGTTTGGGGTATCTGGATAACTAAAGGCTAATGTAGAAAGTACATCCTTTACTCTAAAAGTGCCCGTTTGGCGCCCATAGATCGTTTCGATGCCAATGATGGCAACGATCAGTTCGGCGGGAACCCCTGAGGCCTGTTCCGTTTGGCTTAAAAAGGCCTGGTTCTGATTCCAGAAGGCCTTACCAGCCTTGAGGCGGACAGGCTCGATAAAGCGTTGACGATAAACCACCCAATTTTTCTTAAATGTAGCCGATGGGGGTAATACCAATTTGCGGATCGATGGAATCGTTTTAGCATCTAAGAAACCTGATTCAAGGCTGGCTAAAGGGATTTGCTGGGTTTGAGAAACCTGGCTCATCAGTTCATTCAGGTTTTGGCTAAAACGGGCTTCAGAGGCTGCATCGTCGACTTGGTTTACGATGGGCTGTGGGGCTGGCGTGGCTTGGTTGTTGGTTTGTATAGGGGCACTTGAGCATGCTCCTAAAAGCAGAGAAATGAGTAGGTGGGAGACGCGATAATTCATATCGAGATTAGATTATAAAAATTACAGTTTTGCTATTAAGGATTTCGAGTAATGACAACAGGATACATAACTCATCCAGACTTTCTGAAACATGAGATGGGAAGCCATCACCCAGAGTGCCCAGAAAGAATTCAGGCGATCAATGATCAGTTGATCCGCAGCGGTGTCGACCACTTTTTACATCATTTAGATGCGCCATTGGCAAGCGAAGATCAGCTAGAGCTGGTTCATAGCCCCGAGCATGTTAGCTTTGTTCGAGATAGCGCTCCCGAGACGGGTTATTTCATGCTCGATGGCGATACGATTATGAATCCCCATACCTACAGAGCCGCTTTGCGTGCTGCAGGTGCAGCGATCGCAGGGGTAGATGCAGTAATGAAAGGTGAAGTTGAAAATGTCTTTTGTGCGGTAAGACCTCCTGGGCATCATGCTGAGCCAACTCGGTCTATGGGTTTTTGTCTTTTTGATAATGTGGCGATTGCTGCTCGTTATGCGATGGAAACCTATGGCATTGAGCGTGTCGCTATTATTGATTTTGATGTGCATCACGGGAACGGAACCGAAGCGGCTTTTTTCAATGAACCTAATGTGCTGATGTGCAGTTTTTTCCAGCACCCGTTTTATCCCTATAGCGGTTTAGATCATGCGAATAATATGGTTAATGTTCCTTTACCAGCATCTACTCGCGGAGATGTAGTTCGCTCTATTGTGGAAGAGCGCTGGCTTCCTGCTTTGCGCAATTTTGAGCCGCAGCTCATTATTATTTCTGCCGGTTTTGATGCGCACCGAGAGGATGACTTGGGTCAGATGGGATTAGTTGAAGATGACTATGTCTGGATAACTCAGCGTCTCAAAGAAATTGCTAAAGACTACGCGCAAGGGCGCATCGTCAGCTGCTTAGAGGGTGGCTATAACCTATCCGCATTGGGTCGCAGCGTCGTCGCCCACGTTAAAGCACTAGCCGATATTTGAAAATTGAAAACTGAAAGTAAATGATGGCCAATATTTATGAGCAAGGTTTGGATCGTAATGCTGCTAACCATACGCCTATTACCCCGCTCTTATTTTTGGAAAGATCAGCGCAGGTTTACCCAAATCGCGTAGCAGTTATTCATGGAAAATTACGTCAAACGTGGATGCAAACTTACGAACGCTGCCGCCGTCTTGCTAGCGCATTGCAAAAGCACGGTATTGGCTTGGGCGACACAGTGGCAGTAATGTTGCCGAATACGCCGCCGATGGTTGAAGCGCATTTTGGGATTCCCATGGCAGGGGCAGTTTTAAATGCGCTCAATACTCGTCTTGATCCAGAGTCGGTTGCTTTTATGTTGAATCATGGTGAAGCAAAAGTGGTGATTGTGGATCCAGAGTTCTCTAGCGTGATGAAAAAAGCCATAGAAATTGCTAAGAAAGAAAGTGGTCGAGATATTTTAGTTATTGATGTTGAAGAAAAAGAGTTTGATGTACCCGGTGAAAAATTGGGTAAGTTGACTTATGAAAAATTACTCTCTGAAGGTGACCCTAACTTTGTCTGGCAAGTTCCTGCTGATGAATGGCAAGCCATTTGCTTGAACTATACCTCCGGTACTACGGGTAACCCTAAAGGGGTGGTGTATCACCATCGCGGCGCTGCTATTAATGCTGTATCTAATGTGCTTGATTGGGACATCAACAAACATCCAGTGTATTTATGGACGCTACCGATGTTTCATTGCAACGGCTGGTGCTTTCCATGGACGATTGCTGCCCGTGCAGGCGTGAATGTTTGCTTACGGCGTGTTGATGCCCAACATATTTTTGCAGCTATCAAAGAGTATGGCGTGACGCATTACTGTGCCGCGCCTATCGTACATAACCTTTTAGTTAATGCTCCTGATGAATTAAAAGTGGGTGTGCCTAAAGGAGTGAAGGGCTTGATTGCTGGCGCTGCCCCTCCTGCTTCCATTATTGAAGGTATGGAAAAGTTAGGTTTTGATTTGACCCACGTCTATGGCTTAACTGAGGTTTATGGGCCCGCAGCAGTTTGTGTCAAGCAAGATGAATGGAATGATCTAGATATTGGTGAGCGTGCTCGCTTAAATGCACGTCAAGGTGTGCGTTATCACATGCAACAAGCTATTGCGGTTTTAAATTCCCAGACTATGGAGCCTGTGCCAGCCGATGGTGAAACTATGGGTGAGATTATGTTCAAGGGCAATATCGCCATGAAGGGATATTTAAAGAATGACAAAGCTACCCAAGAAGCATTTGAAGGGGGCTGGTTTCATTCTGGCGACTTGGCCGTCATGAATCCTGATGGCTACATCAAAATAAAAGACCGCAGTAAGGACATCATTATTTCTGGTGGCGAGAACATCTCTTCCATTGAGGTGGAAGATGTCCTCTATCGTCATCCAGCAGTGATTGCTGCGGCAGTAGTGGCTAAACCTGATCCAAAGTGGGGTGAGACTCCCTGCGCTTTCTTAGAAATTAAGCCCGGGGTAGAGGTGACGGCCGCTGAAATTATTGCCCACTGCAAGCAGCACTTGGCGGGATTTAAGGTCCCTAAGGCCATTGTATTTGGTGAGCTGCCGAAGACTTCTACTGGAAAAATCCAAAAGTTTGAGCTTCGTAAGCAGGCTGGCTCCGCAGCTGCTATTGATGTTTGATTCCATCAAATGGAATAAGCCGCGCCTAAGCCATCTAAGACAGATAAAATAACTACTTATCTGTCTATAAGTGGTCGGCCAGCAGAAAAACCCAAATTTTGTTTTTGTAATCGTTTTATATACATTGAGAATTCCAGATGAAAATCTTAGTAGCTGTTAAACGCGTTGTCGATTACAACGTTAAGGTGCGTGTTAAATCGGATAATACTGGCGTTGATATTGCGAACGTCAAAATGAGCATGAACCCTTTTGATGAAATTGCTGTTGAAGAAGCAGTTCGCCTCAAAGAGGCTGGCATAGCGACTGAAGTGGTAGTTGTTACTGCTGGTGTTGCTCAGTGTCAAGAAACATTACGTACTGCTTTAGCCATTGGTGCCGATCGAGCCATATTAGTAGAGACTGATACTGAATTACAGCCTTTAGCAGTCGCAAAAATTCTCAAAGCACTTTCTGATAAAGAAAATGCTCAAATGATTATTCTTGGTAAACAAGCGATTGATGACGATAGCAATCAAACAGGTCAGATGTTGGCAAGTTTGTTAGATATTCCACAAGCAACCTTTGCTTCTAAAGTAGTGATAGCCGATGGCAAAGCAACAGTAACTCGTGAAGTTGATGGTGGATTAGAGACTATTGCACTGTCTCTACCAGCAGTGATTACTACTGACTTACGTCTTAACGAGCCGCGGTATGTCACTTTGCCGAACATTATGAAGGCTAAGAAAAAGACGCTGGAGATTGTGAAACCCGATGAGCTCGGTGTTGATATAGCCCCGCGACTCAAGACTCTTAAGGTTGAAGAGCCACCGAAGCGCTCTGCTGGTGTCATGGTTGCTGATGTAGCAGCCCTTGTTGAAAAATTGAAAAATGAAGCGAAGGTGATCTAAATGGCTGCTCTTGTTATTGCTGAACACGACAATCAATCTTTAAAAGTAGCAACGCTCAATGCTGTAGCGGCGGCTCTCCAATGCTCCCCGGAAGTTGATATCTTGGTTGCTGGTAGCGGTGCTGATACAGCTGCAGAGGCAGCAGCTCAAATTGCCGGAGTACGTAAAGTGATTCAAATAGATGCCCCTGCTTTAGCAGATCAGTTAGCCGAATCTTTAGCTGCCCAGATTCTGTCTATTGCTAGTGGCTATGGTCACCTCTTAGCTCCTGCAACTGCAAGTGGTAAGAACGTGATGCCACGGGTTGCTGCTAAGTTAGATGTTGCCCAGTTATCTGAAATTACTAAAGTGGTAAGTACTGATACTTTTGAGCGTCCTATTTATGCTGGTAATGCCATTGCGACTGTGCAAAGTTCAGACCCAGTCAAAGTGATTACTGTGCGTACAACTGGATTTGATCCAGTGGCTGCTACTGGTGGCACTGCAAGCATTGAAAAACAAGCTGCCGCTGAGAGCGCAGGTAAATCAGCTTTTGTAGGTCGTGAGTTAACCAAATCGGATCGCCCAGAGCTGACCGCTGCCAAGATTATTGTTTCTGGTGGACGTGGTCTTGGCTCTGGAGAAAAATATCAAGAGTTCATTGCCCCTTTGGCAGATAAGTTGGGTGCTGCTCTGGGTGCCTCACGTGCTGCAGTAGATGCAGGTTATGTACCGAATGATTATCAAGTGGGCCAAACTGGCAAGATTGTCGCACCACAGTTGTATGTAGCAGTAGGTATCTCAGGGGCTATTCAGCATTTAGCTGGAATGAAAGACTCTAAAGTAATCGTTGCTATCAACAAAGATCCCGAGGCGCCAATCTTTAGCGTCGCAGACTACGGTTTAGTGGCTGATTTGTTTACTGCGGTACCTGAGTTAACTAAAGCGCTAGGCTCATCGTGATTGAGCTACTTGATTTGAATCCAGAGGAGTTGTAATGCCATATGTAGCCCCGGTCAAAGACATGTTGTTTGTGATGAATGAATTAGCGGGACTATCAGAAGTGGTTGCTTATCCTGCCTATGCAGAAGCTGGTGTAGATGTTGATTTGGCTCCTGCCATCTTGGAAGAGTCAGCCAAATTTAATCAAGATGTTATTGCACCCCTGAATTGGCCTGGTGACCAGACTCCCAGTTGTTTAAAGGATGGAGTCGTTACGACCACCCCTGGCTTTAAAGATGCGTTTAAGCAATTTGGCGCAGCTGGTTGGCAAGGTGTAGTTCATCCAGCGGAGTTTGGTGGGCAAGGTTTACCAAAACTCATTGCCACTGCTTGCTTTGAAATGGTCCACTCAGCAAGTCTTTCGTTTGCCTTATGCCCTATGTTGACTGATGGCGCAATTGAAGCATTGCTCACAGCTGCAAGTCCCGAACTCCAAGAGAAATTTGTTCCTCAGATGATTTCTGGTGAGTGGACAGGCTCGATGTGTCTCACCGAACCACAGGCGGGCTCAGACCTTTCAATGGTGCGTGCAAAAGCTGTTCCAGAAGGCGATGGCGTCTATAAGATTTTTGGCACAAAGATTTACATCACGTATGGTGAACACGACATGGCAAAGAATATTGTCCATTTAGTGCTGGCAAGAACTCCAGATGCCCCAGAGGGTGTCAAAGGTATTTCATTATTTGTAGTGCCTAAGTTCTTAGTCAATAGTGACGGTTCATTGGATGAGCGTAACGATGTGTTCTGCGTATCGATTGAACATAAGCTAGGAATCAAGGCTAGTCCAACGGCGGTTTTACAGTTTGGTGATCATGGCGGTGCTACTGGCTATTTGGTTGGTGAAGAAAACCGTGGCCTGGAGTACATGTTTGTGATGATGAACGCCGCCCGATTTGCTGTGGGCATGCAAGGCGTTGCAGTAGCTGAACGCGCATATCAAAAAGCGGCACAGTATGCAAAAGATCGCGTTCAAAGTCGTGACTTAGCCGGCTCCTCTGCTCCTGTTGCGATTATTCATCATCCGGATGTGAAACGGATGTTGATGACGATGCGGGCCTATACAGAAGCCTGTCGTGCATTAGCTTATTACGCAGCTGCAGCCTACGATGCGCAACATGCAGCGCCAAATGAAACAGATCAGAAAGCGAACCAAGCCATCTACGAGTTCTTGGTACCTATTGTGAAGGGCTTCTCAACTGAGATGTCCATTGAGGTTGCTAGTTTAGGTGTACAAGTTCATGGTGGTATGGGATTTATTGAAGAGACGGGTGCCGCACAACATTATCGTGATGCCCGTATCTTGACAATCTATGAAGGTACTACTGCCATTCAGGCAAATGATCTGGTTGGTAGAAAAACGGTGCGTGATGGTGGCGCAATAGCAAAAATATTGGCAGAGAGAATTGCTCAAACTGAAAAAGATTTGGCGGCTAGCGGCACCACTGATGCTAAAGCGGTTCTCAAGCAATTAAGTGCTGGTCGTGCAGCTTTTGAAGCAGCTGTTGCTTATATCTTGGCTAACGCAAAAACCGATGTGAAAGCAGTATATGCAGGAAGCTTTGCTTACTTACGTTTGTGTGGATTGGTGCTTGGAGCTTGGCAAATGGCTAGAGCCCTTTTAGCAGCGCAACGTTTGCGTGACGGTGATCCAAGTTTCTATGATGCCAAGATTGCTACTGCACGTTTCTTTGCTGAAAATTTATTGCCACAAGCGCAGGCTTTGGCCACCTCGATTATTGAAAGTGGGCACTCTACGAATGCGTTGGCGTTAGAGCAGTTCTAGAGCAATCTTTTTATCTAGAGTGTTGAGGCAATCTAAAAGCTATCTGCAATTACTGAGATAGCTTTTTCGCTTCGTAAATTTGAGAAATAAAGAATTGCTCAAACGAAATAGCTAGGAAGGTCATCATCACGCCGGCACCAAGTACCAAAGAGAAAATCACTGTCAGGATCGCTGGCCAGCCAGAGCGTGTCCGTTTAGCCTCATCAATTCCAGGATTAAATTGGGCATCCCATTTGTCATCTGGACGTAAACCAAAAGCTATCGTTGTTAACCAACTGGCTTCGACTGCAATAAAGCCAAAAGTGATCATTACCCATCCAGGGGCCGAGTGAAAGTGGGCCGCCTTTAGTAGGCCCCAACCTGCAATACCGCCAAGCAAGGCAATCAATTGAATCCAGGCCCAAAAAGATTTGAGACCTTGTAAGTAAAAGCAATTTAAGCCCGTACCAGGAAAGAATAAGCCAAGCGCGCAAAAAAGGAGTTTTGAGTTTTTCATGAATCTATCAGAGGCCAAATCATTTTCTTATTTGCTAGTAAGGCTTCGTTGTGTAAAGCTCAATACTTCTCGGTCCGTGCCAATCATCAGTAATTGATCGCCATTGCGCACAATATTGCGGTAGTCATTTAGTTCATATAGAAAATCATTTTCGAGTTCCATGCGCGCAGAGGAGCATGACATTTTTGTGCTCGTAATTTGTTTGAAGGTAAAGCCTTTTGCATCTTCATCTAGACTGGCAGTAAATCGATTGCATCCTGTAGAGCCGCTCACCCGATCACCCTTGCTATCGAAGGTGATTTGAATGGGATTACTGCTCTCGCCTTGGGGGATCTGGCGAGTACGAACTTCCCCATTGGCATTGGGAGGAAGATTCCATCGGGTCAATTCCCATTTAGTATTTCGCAGTTCACTACTCGGAGGGCTGGTTTTTGCGCCACAAGGGGGGATTACATTGGCACAGGCTGTCAAAAGAGACAAAGCTAGGCAAGAAATCGTTATCAATAGGCTATTTAAGCTACTTTTGAAGGGGTTGGAGAGCACTATTTTGGCAGCCATTTTTTATAAGTTATTGATTTATATGAATATTTCACATATTGGAATTTTCTATTCTAATGGCTTAAACACTTAAATAGGTGGAAGAAGTGGGGGTTTTCGTCTAGAATATGAGGTTTTCCGCTCTACCTTGCATTTGCCTGGTGAGTTGGAGCCCAAGATTTTTTGTAGAAATTTCATTGGGTTGTAATCAACCTGTTTTCATTTTAGATTTTAAGGAATAAGTATGGTCGTCATTCGACTGGCACGCGGCGGCTCTAAGAAGCGCCCTTTTTACAGCATCGTTGCTACTGATAAGCGCAACCGTCGTGACTCGAACTTTATCGAGCGCATTGGTTATTTCAATCCACAAGCAGCTGAATCTGAGCAAGCCATGCGCATTGCTCAAGATCGTTTGACTTACTGGACTGGTGTTGGCGCACAAGTATCTCCAACGGTTGTTCGTTTAATCAAAAACAATCCTGCTGTCTAAATATTGTTTAACTAAAAACTTCATCTTTAGGATGCGGTTTTTAGAAGCAGGATTTATCAGTAGTTCTATTTCGGGAAAATAAGGTGGCTTTCAAATGAGTACACCTTCCCTAAATGATTTGATTGAACTTGGCGCCATCTCTGAGGCGCAAGGATTGCAGGGTCAAGTGAAGGTAAGACCTCACTCAAGCGAACCTGTAGCACTTCTATCTTCTAAAGCAGTCTGGCTATCTCTCATCCCGCGCAGGGATGCTGGCGTTGCTGCCTCTATAGAGCAAGCCTCTTTGACGCAATACAAGGTCAAGAGTGCCAAGATGCATAGTGGCAATGTCGTGATGACATTGGATGGTGTGACTGATCGTGATCAAGCCTTGGCACTCAAAGGCGCTCGCATCTTGGTAGCGCGCGACGCATTTCCAAAAGCAGAAAGCGATTCTTATTATTGGATTGATCTCATTGGTTGCCATGCGATCAATTTACAAAATGAGATGCTAGGCGAAGTAATCGATGTCACTGAAAATGGTGCACATGGCGTGATTGCTATAGGTGATAGCTCTTCTAAAGAAACTAAATATCTTGTACCCTTTGTAAAAGAAGTGGTACAAAAGGTTGACTTGCCAAATAAAGTGATTACGCTTGATTGGCAATCAGACTGGCAATAAACCAGAAAATAAAATATGCGCTTTGATGTCGTGACCTTATTTCCAGAGATGTTCTCTGCACTCACGCAGTGGGGCATTACTGGACGCGCTTGCGAACAATCCTTAGCGAGTATTCATTTATGGAATCCACGGGATTTTTGTTCAGATCCACGTAAGACGGTGGATGATCGCGCTTATGGTGGGGGTCCAGGCATGGTCATGATGGTCAAGCCCTTGGAAGACATTGTTGCTGGTATTAAAGCGGCTCATCTAGCGGCAAATATCAAAAGTGGTCCAATTTGCCTCTTGGCGCCCCAAGGTGAGCGTTTTTCTCAAAAGATTGCGACAGACATCCTCAGTTACGGTAATTTGAGCTTCATCTGTGGTCGTTATGAGGCTATTGACCAACGATTTGTGGATCGAAGTGTCGATATTCAGCTTTCTATCGGGGATTTTGTGCTTTCTGGCGGTGAAATACCCGCTATGGCCATGATGGATGCCGTTATTCGCCTGATTCCAGGAGCCCTGGGGGATGGCGAATCAGCTGCCCAAGATAGCTTTATGAATGGTCTTTTAGACCATCCACACTACACTCGCCCTGAAATATATGAAAATTTATCTGTCCCAGACGTGCTTTTAAGTGGACATCACGCTAAAATAGCAGATTGGCGTCGGCAGAAGTCTCTAGAGCTGACGTTAAGGCTAAGGCCGGACTTAATTGAATCGGCAAGAGTCAATGGGTTGCTAACCCGAGAAGATGAACAATTTCTTCGCACACTGTAAATACTGTTAGTAATACTCAGTGGTGATTTAAAGGTTTAGTTTTTGGTTTAGTGAAATGGTTTTAACTGCATCCTCTGTTAGGTCCGTTGATGAAGATCACGGGATTAAACGCTAACAAGATGTTTAAGGATTAAAAATGAATTTGATAGAAAAAATTGAGCAAGAAGAAATTGCTCGCTTAACTGCTAACAAAACTTTGCCAAGCTTTGCTCCTGGCGATACAGTGGTTGTTAGTGTGAACGTTGTTGAAGGTACGCGTAAGCGTGCTCAGGCCTTTGAAGGCGTTGTGATTGCTAAGCGTAATCGCGGACTCAATTCCAGCTTTATCGTGCGTAAGATTTCTTCTGGTGAAGGCGTTGAGCGGACTTTCCAAACCTATTCACCATTGATCGCTAGCGTTGAAGTAAAGCGTCGTGGTGACGTACGTCGTGCTAAGTTGTACTACTTGCGTGATCGTTCTGGTAAGTCAGCACGTATCAAAGAGAAGTTACAAGCGCGCACCAAAGCAGTAGCGGCTCCAGCTGCTGAATAATTTGCTTCGCTGCAGACAAATAAAGGCGGCCTAGGTCGCCTTTTTTGTTACCTTAGAATATATCTATGACCAAGATCCCAAAGCCTGAAGAAGATGCGATAAATGTCGCAGCACCGCCTGGTTTTGATGCTCGAGCAGTACCCATTTATGCGGTTTGTGATGATCAGGCAAAAGTATCGTTATTTTCCTTACAGGCAAATGCGTTGAGAGGACGCTTTCGGGATCCTCCGATTTGGCAGCCAGAGATTACTGATGAGAATCGTCAGGTAATTGCTTCTAATATTATTGCCAAGCGTCAAGCTGCAGGAAAGGTAACGCAAGCAGCAGTATTGGTCCCCTTATTGCAGAGGGAAGAGGGTTTATCGGTTTTATTAACCCAAAGAACAAATCATTTGCGCGACCATGCTGGTCAGATTAGTTTTCCAGGAGGCAGAATGGATCCTGGTGATAGTGGTCCCAATGACACTGCTTTACGTGAGAGTGAAGAAGAAATTGGTTTGGATCGAAATCGAGTTGAGATTATTGGACATATGCCTCAATACCTTACGGTTTCTGGATATAGCGTGACGCCGGTGGTTGGATTAGTCCAAGCTCAGGCAGAATACGTACTAGACGAGTTTGAAGTGGCAGATGTCTTTGAGGTACCTCTGGAGTTTTTGATGGATCCAGCAAACCATCAAGTAAGAATGTGGCAAAGCGAGCAGGGCAGTCGCCGTTTTTATGCCATGCCTTACGAGAATCGCTTTATCTGGGGCGCTACTGCCGGAATGTTACGTAACCTTTATCATCTATTAAAAGTATGACTTTCTTTTCCATCCTCTTCGCCCTCATTGCTGAGCAATATCGCCCAGTAACCTCTAGCCATTGGATTGCTCGTGTGAGTGCTCGCTGGTTAGATTGGGTTGCTGGTGAATTCGGTGGCAAGACGGATGCAGGGGCAAGCCCAGTGGGTGCTCGCATGGCTTGTTTAGTAGCATTCATTCTCCCCACCTTTTTGGTATTTGTAATCTATGTTGTTTGCATGGTGACCTACCCAATCTTAGGTTTCATCTGGAACATCATCATTGCATATCTCTTCTTTGGGTTTCGTCAGTTCAGCCATTCATTTACTTTGGTTCATGAAGCTATCGAAAGTCATGACTTACCTGCGGCACGTGCTGCGCTAGGGGAGTGGTATGGTCCAGAGTTAGATACTTCTCAATTAACTGAGACAGAGGTAATTTCATTAGCCTTAGAGCGGGCAATCATTGGATCTCATCGCCATGTCTTTGGCGTACTCTTCTGGTTCTTAATGCCAATGGGTCCTGCGGGCGTTGTTCTTTATCGCTTAGCGGATATTGCTGCGCAGCGCTGGTCGGAGCGTGGAGACTTTAACTTGAGCGAAGCGGCACGCCATTTCTTCTATGTACTCGATTGGATTCCGGCCCGCATCACGGCGATGGGCTTTGCGATTGTTGGTAACTTCGAAGGCGCCGCCTATGGCTGGCGCTACCTTACTCAGAAGTGGCCAGACTCTTTATCCAGCGTGATCTTGGCATCCGGTAGTGGTGCACTTGGCGTACGTTTAGGTGAGCCTTTAAGTGAGCCGGATAGTGATGAGGCCTTGCGGATGGCAGAAGCAGGTGAGCCTTTAGTCTACGAAGTAGGTATGGAGCCTACCGAGCGGACGATGCGTTCAGCAGTGGGCTTGGTATGGCGCCTAGTTATCGCTTGGATGGCTTTGTTGCTAATGCTGACCATCGCTGTTTGGCTTGGGTAATTCCTTGCAATTGCGTATCCGCAGTTTTTGAATCCGAACGCAGTTGTCTAAATAGCGCTAGTCTTTCTGGCGCTATTTCGTTTCTTTCGACTGCTTCGCGCACTGCACAGTCTGGCTCAGCCTGATGAGCGCAATTATAAAAACGGCATTTACCTAAGAGGTCTTGAAATTCTCTAAAGGCATGTTGTAGCTCGCTGACTGACATATGGGCCAAACCAAATTCTTGAAATCCCGGTGAATCAATCAGCGCACCCAATTTACCATCGGCATCTCTGCCCCACGATTCTGGTAACTCAAAATAGCGGCAGGCAGTGGTGGTGTGTTTACCCGTATCCAGTCGGACTGAATATTCTTGTGTCAGCGCTGCAGCATTCGGTACCCAGGCATTGAGTAAGCTAGATTTACCCATGCCCGATTGACCAACAAAAACCGAGACCTTACCTTGTAGAGCAGGGCGGAGTGCATCTATAGATGCGGAGTCAAATTTAGCAGAGACTTCACTGACTGGATAGCCCATGTGCACATAGGGCTCAATGATTTTTCGAGCATGCGCTAAGTTAACCTTGAGATCGCTTTTATTGAGCAAGATATGCAGACCAATTTGATTGGTTTCAGCAGCAACCACGGCTCTGCCCAATAGATCGGGCGAGAAGGCGGGCTGGGTTGCGAGAACAACCAGAATTTGATCAACATTGGAAGCAATCAGTTTACTTTTAAAGGCATCAGAGCGATAGAGTAAATTTTCTCTTGGTTCAATTTCTAAAATACGCGCCTGATCTACTGAGGTGCTTTCAAGCATGAGCTTATCACCCACTGCGCCTACATGTTGCTTGGCTGGGGTACTTACCTGAATCAGCTCTTCCCCTAATACTTGATTGCCTAGATCATCTTTTGTAATCCGCTGCGCTAAATAATGCCTTCCATAGGAAGCTGTCAGTAGCGCAAGAAACCGTTCCATTGGCTTACTTAAATCGTTGCAAATTGGCAATGCGCAATGGGGCGGGAGGATGCGAACTATAAAATGCGGTATAGATGGGATCGGGCGTTAAGGTCGACGCATTATCTTGATATAGCTTAACCAGGGCGGAGATTAAATCTTTTGCGGAAGATTTTTCTGCAGCGAAGCCATCAGCTTCATATTCATGTTTACGTGAAGCCAAGCTCCCTAGCGGTGTCAAGAAAAAACTAAACACGGGCGAGACCAGCATGAACAATGCCAAAGCTAAGCCACCGTTATAGCCATTGAGGTTAGGCATGACACCAAGGTCGGTATAAAACCAGACTTTAGTGCTGATCCAACCTAGTAATGCAAACATGGCAAAGCTCAGTAGAAAGGAAACAAACAAGCGCTTGCGAATATGCTTACATTTGAAATGACCTAATTCGTGTGCAAGCACTGCTTCAACTTCGCCAGGGTTTAGTTTTTCGATGAGAGTGTCAAAAAAGACTATCCGTTTTGCTTTACCCATGCCAGCAAAAAAGGCATTTCCATGGGCGCTACGTTTGCTGCCATCCATCACAAACAATCCTTGGCTTGCAAAATCACAACGCTTTAATAAGGCTTCAATTTGGGTTTTGAGCGGACCATCATCTAGCGCAACAAACTTATTAAAGAGTGGCGCTATCAAGGTTGGAAAAATCCATTGCATGAGCAAGCTAAATGCTGTGAGAACGCCCCATGCCCAAAGCCACCAGAGATCTCCTGCTTTAGCCATTAAAGAGAGAATGATCCATAGCAAGGGAATGCCAATCGCCCCACCAATGCCAATCCCCTTGAACATATCGCTAAAGAATAATTTTTTAGTCATCCGATTAAAGCCAAAGCGCTCTTCAAGATGGAATTGTTTATACCAAGAGAAGGGGATATCAATGATTCCGGAGATGATGACAATGGAAGCCAGTAGAGCAATTTGCTGGGGGATACCATCGCCCAATAATTGCAATAACGCAATATTGAGAATTTCTAAGCCACCCAATAAGGTGAAGCCAATTAAAATAATAGCGCTAACCCCATTTTCTAAAATGCCTAGTCGTAATTTGGCAATCGTGTAATCTGCAGCCTTTTGATGCTCCGCTAAAGTTACCTTTTCAGCAAATTCAGCTGGCACGCTGTCTCGATGTCGCGCAACAAAGCGAATTTGGCGTTGGGAAAGCCAGTGGCGTAAGCCAAAGCTAGCGATAAAAGCGATTAGAAAAACAATTGTGAATGTCATGAGATCATTATAGATATGAGCGAACAAACTAACACGACGCACCCCCCATCAGCAAAGGTGGCGCCTTCCAATGAGCACCTGATCTGGGTAGATATGGAAATGTCAGGTTTAAACCCTGAAACTGAGCGTATTTTGGAGATTGCCATCATTGTTACAGACGCGCATCTCAATACCATTGCTACTGCCCCTGTTTGGGTAGTGCATCAAGAAGATGCCCTTTTGGATGCTATGGATGCTTGGAATAAAGGTACTCATGGGCGCTCGGGTTTGATTGATAAGGTAAAGGCGTCAACCCAGGACGAGGCTACTGTCGAGGCAGAATGCATTGCCTTTTTAAAGAAATATATTAAGGCGGGAATTGCGCCGATGTGCGGTAACACCATTGGTCAAGATCGGCGTTTCATGGCTAAGTACATGCCAAAGTTAGAAGCATACTTTCATTATCGAAATATCGATGTCTCTACTTTAAAAGAGTTATGCAAACGTTGGCATCCAGAATTAGTGAAGGGCTTTACGAAGAACCAGGCCCATACAGCTTTGGCTGATATTGAAGAATCGATTGAAGAGCTAAAGTATTACCGCGAGAAATTTATTGTTCCTCTACCGGAATAAAACTCAATTTATTTTTTGATGGCGCTTTTGGGTCTAAAAGCTCTAATAACTGCCTCGTTAGTTTCTATATACGGGCCGCCGATTAAATCGATACAGTAGGGAACAGCAGCAAAGATTCCTGGGACGAGCGATTTTCCCTCTGCATCTTTGAGGCCTTCTAGGGTTTCTGCAATGGCTTTAGGTTGACCTGGCAAATTAATCACTAAGGCTGCATGACCATCAATTTCACGAAGAACAGCGGTTTGGCGAGATAATATTGCTGTTGGTACAAAATGAAGACTAATTTGGCGCATTTGCTCGCCAAATCCAGGCATTCTGCGAGTGCCAGCATCAAGCGTGGCTTCAGGGGTCACATCACGGCGGGATGGGCCTGTACCGCCTGTGGTGAAGACTAAATCGCACCCCAGGTCATCTACTAGCTCCACAATAGTTTCAGTGACGACTTCAGCCTCATCAGCAATAAGCCTTTCATGGAAGACGCTGGGGTTGCTAATTGCCTTCATGAGCCAGCCCTGTAGGGCTGGAATTCCTTCATCCTGATAAACGCCCTTACTGGCTCGATCAGAGACTGAGATCAAGCCAATTTTGATTTCATTTGGGGTCTTACGTTTCCAAGCTTCGGTATGCTTCATGTTTCTATTCTAGCTATTATTAGGGCATGTTTACATATACATCAAACCAGTTTCAAGAAATTGTCGATTTCATGCTCAAAGAGGCCAAAAGAAGGGGTGCCTCAGATGCAATAGCGGAGATTTCTGAGGGTCAGGGGCTCTCGGTGACGGTTCGCAAGGGCGAAGTAGAGACCATTGAGCAAAGTCTCGATAAACAGGTTGGAGTGACGGTTTTTTTGGGGCACCGTCGCGGCAATGCCAGCACAAGTGATTTTTCAAAGGAATCTCTTAAGGCAACTGTGGAAGCTGCATACCATATTGCCCAGCATACAGCTGAAGATAATTGCGCTGGTCCTGCAGAGCGCAAGCTCTTAGAAAAAAATCCCATGGATTTAGATTTATTTCATCCATGGAATATTGACGCTGCGCACGCGGTAGAAATAGCTCGCATTGCTGAGGGCAGCGCTTTTTCAGTGAGTAAACAAATTCAAAATAGTGATGGCGCTTCTGTCTCAGCACATCATGCGCATTTCATGATGGGAACTTCGCATGGCTTCATGGGCGGATATCCCTTTTCAAGACATTACATTTCTTGCGCACCGATTGCGACTGAAAAAGGTAAGCAAGCCCGCATGCAACGAGATGACTGGTACAGCAGCTCACGCATACCTGAGGAGTTGGCTGATCCTGCGGCGATTGGTAAGTACGCTGCAGAGCGCGCCCTATCTCGCCTCAAAGCAAGGCCGATCACCACGCGTCGTTGCCCTGTCATTTTTGAAGCACCTCTGTCTGCTGGCTTGCTCGGCGGATTGGTGCAGGCGGTTTCAGGTGGCGCTTTATATCGCCGTTCCAGCTTCTTACTGGATAGCTTGGGCAAGCAAGTGCTACCAAAACACATCAGTCTCTTTGAAGACCCTCACTTGAAGTCGATGACGGGTAGCGCACCGTTTGACGAGGAGGGCGTCAAAACTTCTGCTCGGACAGTAGTCAATAAGGGTATTTTGGAGGGTTACTTTTTATCAACCTACTCTGCACGTAAATTGGGAATGCAAACCACTGGAAATGCAGGCGGATCTCACAATCTGACTTTACAGAGTAAAAAAACGCCTAAGGGTGGCTTGCCTGCTTTGCTCAAAGAGATGGGTACTGGTTTGCTGGTCACTGAATTAATGGGTCAGGGCGTGAACTATGTCACGGGCGATTATTCACGCGGAGCATTTGGTTACTGGGTTGAGAATGGCGAAATACAGTATCCCGTCGAAGAGCTCACGATTGCGGGTAATTTACGTGACATGCTTTTAGATATTGAAATGATTGGAAGCGATACCTTGATTCGGGGCACCAAAGAAACCGGCTCGATCTTGATTAGATCAATGACGGTTGGCGGAAAATAAGGCGGACATTCAAGACTGCAGAGGAGTAAAAATGCAAAGACGTTCCTTTTTAAAGAAAGCCACTTTAGGTGCTGGCGCTGCTACTCTTGCGGCTCCAGCTATAGGTCAAAGTTTGCCAACGCTGAACTGGCGCCTGGTTTCTAGCTTTCCCAAATCCTTAGATACTTTGTATGGCACGCCTGAAATCTTCGCCAATGCATTACGCAAAGCAACAGATGGAAAGTTCAACATCAAAGTATTTGCTGCAGGAGAAGTAGTTCCCGCTCTCCAAGTATTAGATGCTGTTCAAAATGGGACAGTGGAGTGTGGGCACACTGCCAGTTATTACTATCTTGGAAAAAACAGTGCTTTTATTTTTGATACAGCCGCTCCATTTGGGATGACAGCACGCCAACAGACAGCTTGGATGCTGCAAGGTAATGGCATGAAGTTAATGCGCGAGTTGTATGCAAGTTATAACATTGTGAATTTTTTAGGTGGTCAAACCGGTACGCAAATGGGCGGATGGTTTCGGAAAGAAATTAAATCTCCTGCGGATTTAAAGGGCCTTAAATTTCGTATTGCTGGTTTTGCTGGACAAGTGTTAACTAAGTTAGGTGTAGTGCCTCAACAGCTTCCTGCGGGCGAGATTTACTCAGCTCTAGAAAAGGGCACGATTGACGCAGCAGAGTTTGTTGGACCGTATGACGATGAAAAATTGGGCCTGGCAAAAGTAGCTAAAAATTATTATTACCCTGCCTTCTGGGAAGGTGCCGCATCACTTTCATTCTTGGTAAATAAAAAGCAATGGGATGCTCTACCGCCTTCATATCAGGCTGCTTGGGAGGCAGCTGCATTATTTGCCCATACTGATATGGGTGCTAAGTACGATGCTCTGAATCCTCCAGCACTACAACGCTTAGTGCAAAACGGGGCTGTCTTACGTAAATTTAATTCTTCAGTACTTGATGCATGCTTCAAGGCATCCGAAGAGACGTATGCTGAAGAAGCTGCAAAGAATCCGCAATTTAAGAAAATCTTTGAGGACTATCGAGTTTTCAGAAACATGGAAGCGCAATGGTTTGGTTTAGCAGAAGAGGCTTTTGCTCAGTACAGTTTTTCTAAAAAACTGTAACTATTTGCGCTCTAGCGTGATGAAATTGAAAGTAATTTCACCTTCTGAGCCTGGGGTGCGTTCGACTTCTTGCCATTGACTTAGATTGGGTACCTCAAAGAAGGTGTCACCACCTTCAATATCCAGATCAATTTCAGTAATGAATAATCGATCTGTTCTATCAAAGGCTTGTTTAAAGAGTTGTTCTCCGCCAATCACAAAGACGCGAGGGCTTTCACTTAAGCGATCAAGCGCTTCATCTAATGAGCCGGCAACTTCAGCGCCAGCAAGCCTGAGATCGGCATTACGGCTCACAACAATATTGCGACGACCCGGAAGAGGACGACCAATGGACTCCCAAGTCTTACGGCCCATGATGACCGGAAAGCCCATAGTGATACGTTTAAAGAATTGCAGATCTGCTGAAATCTTCCAGGGCATTTGATTATCACGACCAATGACATGATTACGCGAGCGCGCAACGATCATAGAAATAGCGGGTTGAGTCATATTATGAAAACTCTCTTAAATTGCTACTGGAGCTTTAATGTGTGGATGAGATTCGTAGCCGGAGATCTCAAAATCCTCAAACTCATAATCAAAAATAGAATCTGGTTTACGCAGAATGTTGAGTTTAGGTAGCGGAAGGAAATCTCTGGAGAGCTGAAGATCTACTTGCTCAAGATGGTTGCTATACAGATGGCAATCGCCGCCTGTCCAGATGAAGTCGCCAAGCTCTAGATTGCATTGTTGCGCCACCATGTGGGTAAGCAATGCATAGCTAGCAATATTAAAAGGAACGCCCAAAAAAATATCCGCGCTACGTTGATAGAGCTGACAGGAAAGCTTGCCATCAGCTACATAGAACTGAAAGAAGGCATGACAAGGGGCTAGGGCCATGCGAGGTATATCGGCAACGTTCCAAGCTGAAACAATAATTCTGCGTGAGTCAGGATTTTTTTTGATGGTTTCAATCACTTCAGCAATCTGATCAATGTGTTGACCGTTTGGTGCTGGCCATGAACGCCATTGATAACCGTAAATGGGGCCTAACTCACCATCAGGTGCTGCCCATTCATTCCAGATGGAGACGCCACGCTCTTTAAGCCAGTTGTTATTAGTGCTTCCCTTAAGGAACCAGAGCAATTCATAAATGATGGACTTGAGGTGCAGTTTTTTTGTAGTCACCATCGGAAAGCCATTAGCCAAATTAAAGCGCATCTGATATCCAAATACGGAGATAGTTCCGGTACCAGTCCTATCGGACTTTTGGACGCCCTTGGCTAGAACTTCTTTCATAAGATCGTGGTATTGGCGCATAAAAAATTCGCTAAAAATGAATAGCTATAGGATAACTTACTCGGATATGTTTGGCTTTACCCCAAGAACCTTATGCAGCTTAGGGGAGGTGGTGGTGTATTGAAGTTGAATCTGCTTTTCAGGATTCAGGTATTCAGCCGCAGCAAAAGCTGCTAATGCAGCTTCATGAAAGCCCGACAGAATGAGTTTTTTCTTTCCAGGATAAACATTGATATCGCCCACTGCATAAATCCCAGGGGTGCTGGTCTCAAATTTTTGAGTGTCAACGGCAATTTGTTTGCGATCAATCTCCAGACCCCAGTCAGCAATGGGGCCAAGCTTTGGAGAAAGACCAAAAAAGATGAGTAAATCGTCCAATGGGAGCAATTTTGTTTTGCCATCGATATCGGTAACAACAATTTCAGAAAGGCGATTGTCATGAGTCTCAAAGCCAGTAATTTGACCAATGAGTAGACGCATCTTATTAGACGTACAAAGCTCACGCATTTTTTTAATAGCAAGAGGAGCGGCTTTAAATTCATCACGGCGATGAATGAGGGTGACGTTAGCAGCCCTATCCGCAAAGTGAAGCACCCAGTCTAGAGCTGCATCACCGCCACCGCAAATCACCAAATTTTTATCTGCAAATTGCTCAGGATGTTTGACGCGATAAAAGACTTGTTGGTCGTCAAAGGCTGATAGACCGTCCAGATTCAGAATGCGTGGCTGGAAGGCGCCGACCCCTGCGGCAATGAAGATGGTTTTGCTAAGAAAGTGCTCATCTTTTGAGGTGCTAATTAAAAAGCGCCCATCGGCTTGTTGCTTGAGCTCTGTTACCTCTTGGTCTAAATGAAACTGAGCGCCCATCGGCTTAATTTGTAGGAGAAGATTATTGGTTAGCTCCCGTCCCGTGCATACCGGGATAGCGGGTATGTCGTAGATTGGCTTATCAGGATAAAGCTCAATACATTGACCCCCTACCTCTGGCAATGAATCAATCACATGCGCATTAATTTCCAGAAGTCCGAGTTCAAAGACCTGGAAGAGACCTACTGGACCGGCACCAATGATGACCGCGTCGGTTTGGGTGGGTGAGTGCGACACGAATTCTCGAGCAGTTGAGGAAGGCTTACTTCACCAACTGATCAAGCTTGCTCTTCACGTCTTTCCATTCGTCTGCATCAGGAAGGGCGGCTCTAGACTTGGTAATAGATGTCCAGCCAGGAGAGAGATCAGCATTTAATTTAATAAATGCTTGTTGATCACCTGGCACATCATCTTCAGCGTAGATTGCGTTTACTGGGCACTCTGGCACGCAGACGGCGCAGTCAATACATTCATCAGGATCGATCACTAAGAAGTTTGGGCCTTCGCGAAAGCAATCCACTGGGCAAACGTCAACGCAGTCAGTGTATTTACAACGGATGCAGGATTCAGTAACAACGTAAGTCATGATGTTCTATTTCAAGAGTCTTAAGATTGATGCGGCAGATGGTAAAAATATTATTTTAGCCGAAATAGCCTATTTTTCAGGCAAAAGGGTCAATTTAATTGAGGTAAAGTCTCCCCTATGAATACTCAGATCAAACCTAAAATCCTGATTGCCAGGGCCATATTCCCTGAGGCTTTGGCCAAATTGGAGGAGTCTTTTGAGGTTCGCTCGAATCAGGCGGATCAGATCATTACTCCAGAAGAGCTGCAAAAAGAGCTTGCAAGCGTAGTAGGGGCATTAGTAACTGGTAGCGAACGCATTGATGCAAGCGCTTTAGCCAATGCAAAAGATTTGAAGGTCGTAGCCAATATTTCGGTGGGTTATAACAATTTTGATGTGCCCGCAATGACAGCAGCTGGCGTAATGGCGACTAACACGCCTGATGTATTAACTGACACTACGGCTGATTTTGGTTTTGCATTACTGATGGCAACAGCTCGCCGAATAACAGAGTCAGAGCATTGGGTAAGAAACGGGCATTGGGATAAGTGGTCGATTGTGAATAACCCACTAGGTGTAGATTTACATCACAGCACCATAGGCATTATTGGTATGGGTCGTATAGGTCAGGGAATTGCAAAGCGTGCCTTAGGTTTTGGTATGAATGTGATTTATTACAATCGCAGTCGTCTAGCTGAGTCTGATGAAAAAGCTTGCGGCGCAAAATATGTTTCAAAAAATGAGTTATTACAAACTGCTGACCATGTGGTCTTGGTGTTGCCCTATACAACAGAGAATCACCATACCATTGGCGCCAAAGAAATTGCACTCATGAAACCGACTGCAACCCTTGTAAACATTGCTCGGGGTGGGATAGTGGATGATGCAGCTCTAGCTCAAGCCCTTAAAGCAAATAAGATCTTTGCTGCCGGTCTAGATGTATTTGAGGGCGAGCCAAATGTGCATTCAGAGTTACTTAAATTGAGCAATGTCGTATTGGCTCCCCATATTGCCAGCGCCACAGAAAAGACGCGTAGAGCAATGGTGGACCTAGCGATTGATAACTTGCGCGCTGCATTAGCGGGCAAGAAGCCACCCAGCTTAATTAATACTGAATTATTGAAAGCTTAAGAAGCACTTCATACAAGTCAAAAGTAAAAAAGCCGAACTGCGTTTTACTCAGTTCGGCTTAATGTTTTTGAGATACTATTTATTCAGCTTCGATTTCTTCGGGGAGTTCGCGCAGAGCTAATTCAATGCCACCAAATTTACCGGCTACCCAGTTATACACTTTACAGGCAATCCATAGCAATCCAAAGCCAAGCAAAGCATTGAGGATGAGTGCAGATAACACTGTAAATCCTGGGATTGCACCATCTCGAATGAAGGCAACAAAGAGTGCCAATAAAACGATGGGGACAGAGAAGCACAGGTAGACCAAAACTAGAGTTTTGGCTGTATGCATAGGGTCAAGGAAGACGAGTTCTTTTTTGGTGAGTTTCATGATGACGCAATCTTAAAGCAGTCCATCAAAAAGCGCTACATCTACCCATTCACCAGCAGCTATATTTCCCTGATCCTGATGCAGGATCACAAAGCAATTAGCTTCGCTCATCGAACGCAGAATGCCGGCACCTTGGCTACCAGTCAGCTTCACGGTTGGCTTGCCATCAGGACCGCGTCCCAATATAGCGCGTTGAAATTCGGTACGACCAGGTTTCTTGCGAATCGGCAACTCGGAAATCGCTTGGGTTAAAGCAGGTTCGGTTTGCTTGGCACCATTGAGTTGCAAAAGAGCCCCTCGAACAAATTGGTAGAAAGTCACCATCACTGCTACGGGATTACCGGGCAATCCAAAAAATAGTGTTTTGCGTGCTGGAGATTTTCCAGGAACAGGCTTGAGCATGCCAAATGCCATTGGACGTCCTGGCCTCATAGCAATCTTCCAAAATCCAACATCCCCTAACTCTTGCATGATTTGTTTAGTGAAATCTGCCTCTCCTACTGAGAC
This sequence comes from Polynucleobacter sp. AP-Melu-500A-A1, assembly GCF_018882125.1. Lineage (GTDB taxonomy): Bacteria > Pseudomonadota > Gammaproteobacteria > Burkholderiales > Burkholderiaceae > Polynucleobacter. The sequence goes on along the minus strand of NZ_JACVOZ010000003.1, from coordinate 383,919 downwards.
CCCTCCCGAAGAAATGAGAACATCAGCCTCTTTTGCCGCTTGGCAGAAAGCCTCTTTCAGCGAGGTGGGATCGTCGCGCACAATGCCACAGTCAATAATGTCTAAGTTAAGGCGATTGAGTAGTCCGGTTAGGCTATAGCGGTTACTGTCGTAAATACTCCCACTGTCTAACGGTTGACCCAGCGCCCTCAGTTCGTCTCCTGAAGACAGAATAGCCACCTTCAGTTTACGGTTTACATTGAGGGAGGCAATGCCAAGAGATGCCGCTAAGCCTAAATCAGAGGGGCGTAATAGACGACCCGCAAGAATTGCTGGCTTATCTTTTTGCAAGTCTTCACCACGTAAGCGACGATTCTCCCCAGGCCTCACTTGATTTTGTTTAAAGCGAATCTGTAAGTTATCGACTGATTCTGTGAATTCTTGCGGTATCACCGTATCGCAGTCAGGCGGCATCAGGGCACCAGTCATGATTTTGAGGCATTGACCAGCAACCACCTTGCCTTCATAAGGCTTGCCAGCAAACGCAGTGCCAACTACCGAAAGTTCAATTTCGGGAGAGCTGGTATCAAGGCATTGACTATGAAAAGCAAAGCCATCCATAGCTGAGTTATCAGCTGATGGCACATCAATCGGAGATAAAACATCTGCTGCCAAAATTCGATTAATCGCTTGATCTAAAGAAACAGTCTCGATATCAGCAGGATTATTGAGAGCCTTCGATTCGGCAACGAGCTCATTGACCATTTGCGCAATCGCTTTGCGAGCCTCATCTACATGCAAAGATGAGCTCAGAAGAATCGGACTGTTAGGAGAGTGTTTCATTGAGATATTTTCTCTAAGTTCTGCAGCTCTTGCAAAGTATTGACATTTGCAAAGGCATTGGCATCATTAAAAATGATGGTGCTCGAACGTAACTCTTTAAACCAGCGGTCAATTTTGAAATCTCCTTTTTGTAAAAATTGCTCAAGAGACTCTAGTACATCTGTTCGCATTAAACAGAAAACGGGTTGCGCCCAAACCTTGCCATCAGGCTCTTGGCTTGATGCAAAGACTAGCTGAAAATCACCACGTTCCATTTCATGAGTAAGCTCTGATGCAAGCTCCAAGGGAAGTAGGGGTGAGTCGCATGGAGAGGTGAGCATATACGGCGTTTTACATGCTTTAAGTCCAGCAGAAAATCCCGCTAGTGGTCCGGAAAAATCTGGGGTTTCATCCATCACTACAGGATATCCATAAATCGCATATTTGGTGATATTACGATTGGCATTAATGAGGATAGGACCAACTTGATTCTGAAGACGAGCAATTGCGGAGGCAATCAGCGGTTTACCTAAAAATGGAATCAGTCCTTTATCGATCCCACCCATTCGTTGCGCTCTCCCACCAGCAAGGATCAGTCCAGTAATAAGATCCGCCGCAATCATTAGCCGCCGATGTAAGACATTTCGACTTTGCGACTACCGGTCGATGGGTTGGCAGTATTAGATCCTCGAATTTCAGAGTAGTGATCATCGCGAGCTGCCCAAGTATTCATAATGGCATTGGCAATTTCTAAATCGCTACGTCCAGAGCGCATCATGGTTTTGAAATCATATCCTTGATTGGCAAACAAGCATTGATACATTTGACCGTCTGTAGAGATGCGGGCACGAGTGCATTCGTGACAGAAAGTTTGGGTCACACTAGAGATGACGCCGATTTCTCCCGATCCATCGAGATAGCGCCAGCGCTGAGCGACTTCACCAGAGTAATTCGCTTCTATAGGTTCTAGTGGGAAAACTTCATTGATCTGAGCAATCACTTCTTTGGAGGGGAGTACTTGGGCCATATTCCAGCCATTAGAGCTGCCAACATCCATGAACTCAATGAATCGCAGGATGATGCCGGTATTCTTGAAGTGTTTCGCCATCGCAATAATTTCGTGATCATTACATCCTTTTTTAACCACCATATTGACCTTGATATTTTCAAAGCCAACTTCTTGTGCAGCTAGGATGCCATCCAATACATCGGCTACTGGAAAATCAACATCATTCATTTTCTTAAAGGCCTCATCATTCAGACCATCAAGGCTAATAGTGAGCCTTTGCAAACCAGCCGCTTTGAGTGCAGCCGCTTTTTTGCGCAAGATGCTGCCATTGGTAGTTAAAGTCAGATCTAGAGGCTTGCCTTCAGGGGTATGCAGTTGTGCCAGCATGCCAATAAGAACTTCTAAATTTTTGCGGAGCAAGGGCTCGCCACCAGTAAGACGGATCTTTTCAACACCTAAACTTGTAAAGATTGAGCTAAGGCGTGTAATTTCTTCAAAGCTAAGTAATTCTTGATGAGAAAGATAAGGGTAGCTTTGATCAAAGACTTCTTTGGGCATGCAATAAGTGCAGCGAAAGTTGCAGCGATCCGTTACTGATATTCGTAGGTCGCGTAAGGTTCGACCACGCGCATCTTGGGTATGAGCATGAGGTGCTACTAGCTGCTCAGGAATAGACGGCACAAGGCCTTTGCCTTCGTCGATCCGAATCGGGATTACTTTTTCAACCATATTCTGAATTATGGATGTGAAACGGGGTTTCTGCCAAACCACCAAATATCCTTGTGGGATAAATGGCAGTCTGGAGAAAAAGCTTTAAACCGTTTTTTCTTGGCCGCCGGTTTCAACTATAACCATTGGACCATCTGGCAGGCTAGCTGCAGGTTTTGGGCTTCTACCCAAATTTTCTTTTGTTGGCTCCGCCTGAATCTGACCTTGAACCTCAGCATGTTTGCCAGAGTCCGTTGCTACCCAGATCATTCCTGCAGATTGCACAACGCTATGCAGTGGCTTTTCTTCAAGCGCCTGGAAGGCTACTTTAGGAAGTTCAGGCATTGGCTTGGCAATGATTTCAATCGCGGTAGCTACTGCCACTACTGGAGCTGGTGTTGCCGCTTGAGTAGGACGCGGGGCACGTGGAGCACGAGGTGCTCTTTCTTGCTTTTCCATTGCAGGCTTGGCGGTAGCAAAACTGTTCGTAATATTTTGGATTGGCATGCTTGCAGATGCACCAGCCATTCCAACGGGAGGTCCTGAGAAAGTTGGAGTACTTGCAGCTACAGCGGCAGGTACATCAGCTGTTGTCTCAGTATTTTCGCCACGTTCGCGTTGACCACGACCACGACCACGACGATTGCGACCACGACCACGACGCTCTTCACCATCAGCATTTGTAGCTACTTCACTACCAGGGGCAGCCTCTGTTGCTGGTGTTACTGCAGCAGGAGTAACTTGATTGCGAGCGCCCTCTTGACGTTCTGGTTTCGGACCATTTTGATTGTTGCGATTACCGTTACGATTGTTGCGATTACCGTTACGGTTGTTATTACTACCTTCGGCAGGTGCGCCTTCAGCAGCAGTTACCGCAGGACGTTCTGCACGATCTCCTCTATCGCCACGACGACCGCGGTTACGATTATTGCGATCACCATTACGACCCTGATTGCGACCACGACTATTCGTTGGCGCTGGCTTCTCTTCTACCGCAGGTGCTGTGGAGAAGATGCGTTTAATAAAGCCAAATAATCCACCAGAACTTTCTACAGCCACTGTTTCAGTGCGAGCAGGGCGAGGTTGGCTAATAGGCGCAGGTTGAGTTGGCGTAATGCCTTTAACAGCTGCTTCAGGACGCACTTTGACTTCAGCATCCTTACGGCTAACCGTCGTATCCGTTTCTAATTCGCGAGCAGCCTCTTCAGCCATGACATAGCTAGCCTTTTGGTCATCAAGACGAGGATCGTCATGACGCAAACGCTCTAGTTTGTAATGCGGCGTTTCTAGATGCTTATTTGGAACCATTAAGACATTGACTTTAAAACGTGTCTCAATCTTGATGACTTCTGCACGTTTTTCATTCAAGAGGAAAGCAGCTACTTCAACTGGTACTTGAGTATGAATTGCCGCTGTATTCTCTTTCATTGCCTCTTCTTGAATAATGCGTAGTACTTGTAATGCAGAAGATTCGGTATCACGAATATGGCCAGTGCCGTTACAACGTGGGCAAGTCACATGGCTGCCTTCGGAAAGGGCTGGGCGCAGGCGTTGGCGAGACATCTCCATTAAGCCAAACTTGGAAATCTTGCCCATTTGCACGCGTGCACGATCATGACGCAACGCATCGCGCAAACGATTCTCGACATCCTTCTGAGCTTTGCTGGACTCCATATCGATGAAGTCAATCACGATCAAGCCACCCAAGTCGCGTAAACGCGCTTGTCGAGCGATTTCATCTGCAGCTTCTAAGTTAGTACGGGTCGCAGTCTCTTCAATATCAGAGCCACGTGTTGCCCGTGCAGAGTTAACGTCTACTGAAACGAGCGCTTCAGTATGATCAATCACAATAGCACCGCCAGATGGAAGCGGTACTGTACGTGAATAGGCAGTTTCAATCTGATGCTCAATTTGGAAACGGGAGAACAAAGGCACATCATCTTGATAGCGCTTTACTCTTGGCAGGTTATCCGGCATCACTACTGACATGAAGGCAGCAGCTTGTTCGTAGATGTCATCGGTGTCGATGAGGATCTCACCAATATCTGGTTGGAAATAATCCCGAATTGCACGAATAACGAGACTGGACTCGAGGTAAATCAGCAGGGGTGCTGAGTTGCCTTTAGCAGCTTCATCAATCGCTTTCCATAACTGCATTAAATAGCTTAAGTCCCACTGGAGTTCAGTGGCATCGCGGCCAATTCCAGCAGTACGCGCAATGATGCTCATGCCATCTGGCACTTCTAATTGCGACATGGCTTCACGGAGTTCTTGGCGATCTTCGCCTTCAATACGGCGAGAGACGCCACCACCACGCGGGTTATTTGGCATTAATACTAAATAGCGACCTGCCAGGGAGACAAAGGAGGTCAGAGCAGCACCTTTTTGGCCTCGCTCTTCTTTTTCTACCTGAACAATAATTTCTTGGCCTTCACGCAAGGCATCTTTAATAGAGGCGTTACGAACATCTACACCTTCTTTAAAGTAGGTTCGAGCCACTTCTTTAAATGGTAAGAAGCCGTGGCGTTCTTCGCCGTAATTGACAAAGCAAGCCTCAAGCGAGGGTTCAATGCGGGTAATGACACCTTTGTAGATATTGCCTTTGCGTTGTTCACGGCCGGCAGCTTCGATATCGATATCAATGAGTTTTTGACCATCAACGATGGCAACTCGCAACTCTTCTTGTTGAGTTGCATTAAATAACATGCGTTTCATAACACTCTCCTATGGGGGAGGGCGTCGCTGCGCGCTGCGTTAGGGGACAGGTTAGATACCACTTAGGACAAAGCCCGAGGCGGTTTATGAGTGTGGATCATGCATATCTAGACTACTTTTGCCTAGTTCACCAACATAACCTTCGGTTAGATTAGTGCCACACTTGACGATCGCCGCAGAGACCTCCTTTAGGTCATCAATGCAGGCGCGCGCCTGAAAACTGTCTTCTAATCGCGGGTCGCGGCATACGGCACACCAACCCTGCGCCTCATTACAACGGGGGAGGGGCAACCCCGGGAGTCATTTAAAGGGCGACTCCAAGCTCCACGATACAAACCTGAATTAGGTTGGGATCAAGCCAATAAATTGGCTAGAGCATTGATTATACGGCACAAGTTGAATGACAATGGGGTATTGTTGAGTCCCTTGACGCCCCATATGGAGGTGGACAGAGAGATGAATGATGAAATCCGACCCAGTATCCAAGCCAAAAGCAGTCCCCGCAGTCCATTTGCAGACTATTGGTCCAGAAGAGGCAGGACAACGCTTAGATAACTATTTATTACGCTGGGCCAAGGGCGTACCCAAAAGTCACGTTTATCGAATTATTCGTTCAGGAGAGGTCCGAGTAAACAAGAAACGGGCTGAACCCACCACTCGATTGATTGAGGGTGATGTAGTCCGAGTTCCACCGGTACGGATCGCTGAACCTGCTCAGATGGCGGCAGTCAGTACCGCCCAAACCAAATCTCGGGCTCAAGGCTATTCAGACAAAATGCCAATCCTGTTTGAGGACGAGGCGCTTTTAATTGTGGATAAGCCCGCTGGTCTGGCAGTCCATGGTGGCTCAGGAATAGCTCTGGGGGTGATTGAAACTTTGCGGATTACGCGTCCCGAACTCAAATTTTTGGAACTAGTTCACCGCTTAGATCGCGATACCTCTGGTGTATTACTACTGGCTAAAAAACGAAGTGCTCTGGTAGAGATGCACCGACAGATTCGGGAAGGGCATACCGATAAGCGCTATTACCTACTGGCGCATGGAGAGATTGCTCAGGGTGCTCAGGTAATGCAACTCAAGTTCCCACTGCATAAGTACTTGCTAGCTAATGGTGAACGCCGTGTACGGGTTGATCCAGATGGTCTACCAAGTCATACTGCTTTGCGCGTGACGAAAACCTTTCAACGTGAGGAGGTTGCCATTACTCTGGCAGAAGCGCAGTTAAAAACAGGACGCACACATCAGATTCGCGTGCACTTGCAAAAGTTAGGGCATGCTATTTTGGGTGATGATAAATATGGTTTTGAAGATCAAGATAAACAAATTAAATCCAAAAGACTCTATTTGCATGCTCATTTAGCAGGATTTACCCATCCAAGAACTGGCGAAAAAATGCGGATTGAATCGCCACTACCTGCTGAATTTTCGGCGATGATGAATGCATTTGAGCAGTTACCGAAGACTATTTATGAAAACGAATAAAGCTCAAGATGCCTCAATCAAATAATGCAGATCGGCGCTATGACCTGATTGTGTGGGACTGGGATGGAACTATTATGGATTCCACGCCCACTATTGTTCACTGTATTCAGCAGTCTTGTCGTGACTTAGGTTTTCAAGTACCAGACGATGCTTTGGCAAGCTCAGTCATTGGGCTAGGTATTCATGACTCATTACGCAGAGCAGTTCCTTGGGTCGATCCAGTGCACTTTCAAAAACTAACAGACCGTTTTCGTTTCCACTATTTAGCCAAAGACCATGAGTTAGATTTATTTGTTGGGATTCGTGAGTTGTTAGAAAGTTTGCGTGCCGATAAGTATTTATTAGGGGTTGCTACTGGAAAATCTCGTGTTGGATTAGATCGCTCTCTGAAACATCACCAGATAGGGCATTTGTTTCATGAAACGCGAACTGCTGACGAGTCTTTTTCTAAACCTCATCCAGGCATGTTGCTGGAGTTATCGGATGTTACTCAGGTGCCAACGCGTCGTATATTGATGATTGGCGACACTACGCATGATTTAGATATGGCCGCTAATGCTGGTGTGGATGCAGTCGCGGTGACTTATGGCGCACATCCCCCGGAGACCCTTAAAGAATCATCCTCTTTGGCCCATGTGGATGATGTAGCTCAGTTATCGAAATGGCTCAAAGAAAATCTTACCGTTTCTACTTAAACTAAGCTCTTTATAGACCTTCAATTTGAAAATGTATTGCTAAGGAATTTGCAAAATGGAAAATAACCCTAACCCAAATTGGGAACGTCAGGCGCTCGAGCACTTGTTGCTAGAGAACTTAAAAGAAACACGTAAGGCACGTCGTTGGAAGGCTGTATTGCGCGTCCTCACTTTGTTGGTCATCGTAGCCATAGTGATCGCTGTATTTGATTTTCATATTCCTGGTCGAGGTATGGGAGTGGAAAAACATACTGCGATGGTGACTTTGGATGGTGAAATTTCCTCTAGCTCGATGGCCAATGCGTTGGATATCAATTCTTCGCTCGTTTCTGCTTTTGAGAATGAGAATAGTGCTGGCGTTGTCCTGCGTATTAATAGTCCTGGTGGATCACCAGTTCAAGCAGGCATGATCAATGATGAAATTCATCGTTTGCGTAAGCTCTACCCGAAGAAGCCTTTTTATGTAGTAGTTGAGGATATCTGTGCCTCTGGAGGCTACTACGTAGCGGTTGCTGCAGACCAAATCTTGGTAGATAAAGCGAGTTTGGTTGGATCCATCGGTGTCATTATGGAAGGCTTTGGTTTTACGGGTCTCATGGATAAATTGGGCGTGACCCGTCGCATGATCACAGCAGGGTCCAACAAGGGCATGCTGGATCCGTTTAGTAAAGAAAATCCAAAGCAAGTGGAAATGATTAAAACCATGATCGATGAAATTCACCAGCAATTCATTGCAGTGGTGAAAGAGGGCCGTGGTTCACGCTTAAAAGAGACGCCAGACTTATTTTCTGGCCGTGTTTGGAATGGCGAGCAGGCTATTAAGATCGGTCTAGTGGATGGCTACGGAACAGTAGAAACGGTAGCGCGTGATGTCTTTAAGGCCCCAGATATCTTGGACTACACCATGAAAGAAAACTTTGCCGAGCGTGTTGCTAAGCGCTTTGGTGCTGAAGCTGGTGCGGCGGCTGGTAAGGCTTTAATTAAAGCTCCAGATTTGAAGTAAAAAATACAAATCCAAAAGAAGATTCAATAATCACATCTAGGCCAGCAGTAGAAATACGGTTGGCCTATTTTGTAATGGGCTACACGCAGCTTCATTGGGATAGCGTTTGCGCCATTGTGCAATTGAGAGGGTGAGGATCATTTCTGCAGGCAAACTTAAATCTACGCTTAGACAAAGTAATGTTTGCGGTGCCAAAGTGCTTAGGCAGGCCATGAGCATTGTGGTATTGCGATAAGGCGTCTCAATCCATATTTGCGTCTGTTGAAATTTTCTCGACTCCACTTCGAGTTGTTTTAGTTTGGCGCTACGCTCATGTATGTCTTGCGGTAGATAACCTTGAAATGCAAAGCGTTGACCATTCAGGCCGCTAGCCATTAAGCCTAATAGGATTGAACTAGGCCCAATTAATGGTTTTACTATTGCTCCCAATTTGTGGGCCGCCAATACTAGTTCTGCCCCAGGATCAGCAACGCCGGGCACTCCCGCTTCTGACATGAGGCCCATATCATTGCCAGCCAGTAAGGGTTTGAGAAGATCGGTGGGCTTGACGTCATCACCATACTTAGCATTGCGGGCGGTACCACGCCATTCACCCATTTGCATTTCTTGAATACTGCAAATTAAAGGAGAAACGCTATCGATTGCTTTAAGTAGTGCGCGTGCTGTTTTGGCATCTTCAACAATCCAGTGCTTTAGCTTAGCGGCTTGGGTAATCGTTTCATTTGGAAGTACCCATGGTAATTGCGCAGTGCGAGCCTCATCACCCAATGTGTTGGGAACCAAATAAAGAGTGCCAAGCTTACTCATCAATTATTTTCCGCTGCGAGGCGGAATGGTAAAGCCAGCATCCCGTAATAAACCTGTTAATGCTATGAGCGGTAAGCCAATGAGTGCTGTGGGATCATCACTTTTGATGGATTCCAAAAGACTAATACCCAAACCTTCTGACTTGGCGCTACCAGCACAATCATAGGGCTCCTCAGCTAGCAAATACGATTCCAATTCCGCATCCGACAGTTTGCGAAAAGTTACTTCAGTGGACACGCTCAAAGTAGTTTGCTCATTGCCTTTCATGAGACAAAGCGCAGTATGAAAAGTGACAGTTGCACCTCGCATCAGTTGAAGTTGCGCGAAGGCCCTCTCAAAATTACCAGGCTTACCAATGGCAGCCCCACAAAGATCTGCAACTTGATCGGAGCCAATTACCCACGCATGGGGATATTCATTAGCAACAGCTTTGGCTTTGGCATTGGCCAGCCGCATTGCTAAGTCGAGAGTGCTTTCTCCAGTCAGTGGTGTTTCATCTACCTTGGGGGAAATCACTTCAAATGGGATACGTAAGCGCTTTAAAAGGTCACGGCGATACACCGAGGTCGATGCCAGGATCAGTAGGGGATTGGTCGAAATACTCATTACTAAATGTACTTTCAAAGGGGGCTTGATTTAGACTGATGTCATGAATCGTAATCAAGTTTTACCTCAAATTCAGTTATCGGCAGAGTTAAGCGCTTTAAAAAAGGTCGATTTATGTGTCCCACAGACCTATCAAGGGGGTGGCTTTTTAAGCATCTCCGATCTGCCAAGACTTGCCGAGGAGGCTTCCGTGATCCATTCGGGCGATGGATTTGATTGGCAAATGCGGACTCATTTTGAGGATTCGCCTGGTAGTGAGCCTCGTCAAATCCTCGATATCGGGCTGAATGGGCGACTTCATTTGGTTTGTCAGCGCTGCTTGCAAGACTGTGCCGTGAATCTTGCCGAAACGCGTCGTTTTGTTCTGGTGGCCTCCGAAGTTGAGGCGGACGACTACCCCATGGAGGATGAGGAGCAGGAGCCATTAGTGGCCAGCCAGCATTTCAACCTTCTAGAAACCCTTGAAGATGAGATTTTGCTGTCTCTGCCTTTGATTCCAAAGCACCCTGATGGATTTTGCGAGCCCCATGCTTCAAGCTTTGGCGTGGAGGATGCCGATGAGGCTGCTGGAAAACCTGAAAATCCCTTTAAAGTATTGAAAAATATGAAGAAAAATTGAAAAAGTAGGCTTTTTAGGGGATGTTGTTTTACATAGTGTTTATAGTTAAATCAAGCATTTAGACGCTTTTCCATGTTAGAATATCGCCTTGCTTAGGAGTTCAATATGGCCGTTCAACAAAATAAAAAATCACCTTCCAAACGTGGCATGCACCGTGCGCACGACTTTTTGACCGCACCTGCTACGGCTGTTGAAGCCACAACTGGTGAGGCTCATTTGCGCCACCACATCTCACCAAACGGCTACTATCGTGGTCGTAAGGTAGTTAAAACTAAAAACGACTAATTTTTTAGTCTAAAAAGATCGAAGCGGCTCCACTACAAGCCGCTTTTTTCTTGGATAAATCACTTGCTGCATTCAATGAGTTTATGAGCGTTACTCTAGCTATTGATGCCATGGGCGGAGATCATGGAGTCGTCGTTACGGTTCCGGCTGCCTGCGATTTTTTGGAAAAGCATGCCGATGTGAAAATGACATTGGTAGGTGATGCCAGTGCAATCCAACAAGCCCTGAGTCATTTTCCTAAAGCGCCGCTTGAGCGCATTCAAATTATTTCCGCCAGTGAAGTCGTTTTAATGGATGATTCCATTGAGGTAGCTTTGCGTCGAAAAAAAGATTCGTCAATGCGCGTTGCTATCGAGCAAGTAAAAGATGGCGCGGCTGACGCCATCATTTCTTCGGGCAATACCGGCGCTCTGATGGCGATTTCACGCTATGTTCTTAAAACTCTTGAAGGAGTTGATCGTCCGGCTATTGCTACTGCGATACCAAATGAATTGGGTGGGGGCACCACCATGCTTGATCTGGGTGCGAATGCTGACTGTGAGCCCATGCACCTAGTACAGTTTGCTCAAATGGCCAATGTCATGGTCCAAGTAGTGGACGGTAAACAAAATCCTTCTATTGGCCTTTTGAATATTGGTGAAGAGGTGATCAAGGGTAATGAGGTCGTCAAACAAACTAGCGAGCTATTACGTCAAACAAATTTAAACTTTTATGGCAACGTAGAAGGTAATGATATTTTTAAGGGCACTACCGATATCGTAGTCTGTGATGGATTTGTAGGTAATGTGGTTTTGAAGGCAAGCGAAGGTCTAGCAAAAATGATGAGCGGCATGATTCGTGAAGAATTTAATCGCTCGTTGTTAACTAAATTAATGGCAATTTGTGCGATGGTGCCATTATTGAGAGTACGCAAGCGCGTCGATCATCGTCGTTACAACGGTGCTGTATTGTTAGGTTTACGGGGCTGTGTGATTAAAAGCCATGGCTCTGCAGATCGTTTTGCCTTTGGTTTTGCCTTGGATCGCGCCTATGAGGCTGCAAAGAATCGTATGGTTGACCGCATTGCTGGAGCCTTTGTAGCGGAGATAAAAGAATGAGTATTTACTCAAGAGTGGCCGGTACAGGAAGTTATCTTCCAGATCTGCGTTTAACGAATCAAGATTTAGTTGAGCGCTTGGCGAAGAATGGCTTAGAGACTAGCGATGAGTGGATTACAACGCGTAGCGGGATTTCCGCGCGACATTTCGCTGCTGAAAATGAACTCACCAGTGACTTGGCGCTTAAAGCTGCTCAAGCTGCACTCAGTAGTTCCGGAATCACGTCTAGTGATTTAGATCTCATTATTTTGGCAACCTCTACCCCAGATCATTTGGGCGGGTTTCCAAGTACAGCTTGTGTATTACAAGATAAATTAGGCGCTCATACCGCTTGTGCCGCTTTTGATATTCAGGCAGTCTGCGCAGGATTTACTTATGCCATGGCAACTGCTGATGCATTTATTCGTTGTGGTACTTACAAAAAAGTATTGGTGGTTGGCGCGGAAACTTTCTCACGTATTCTGGATTTTCAAGATCGTGGTACCTGCGTATTATTTGGTGATGGTGCCGGCGCAATAGTCTTAGAGGCTTCTTCAGAAGCAGGAATTCTCTCGACTGCTCTTCATGCTGATGGTAGCCAACGTGATATCTTGTGCGTTCCAGGTCGTGCAGGCAACGGTGAGGTACATGGTTCACCCTTCATGACAATGGATGGTCAAGCGGTTTTTAAATTAGCGGTCAAAGTATTGGAGCAGGTAGCTCATGAGGCATTAGAAAAGGCGAATCTCAAGCCAGAGCAAATTGATTGGTTAGTTCCGCATCAAGCCAATATCCGCATTATGGAAGGTACTGCCAAAAAGATGGGTATGTCCATGGATAAGGTGATCGTCACGGTGCATGAGCATGGTAATACTTCAGCTGCTTCGATCCCGCTTGCTTTGGATTCGGGTGTACGTTCTGGCCAAATTAAACGTGGACAATATCTTTTATTAGAAGGCGTTGGCGGTGGATTTGCATGGGGCGCGGTCGCACTCAAATACTAATTCTTTTAACTTTCAAAAAAATACTCACATGACATTTGCATTTGTATTCCCTGGTCAAGGCTCTCAATCCGTTGGCATGTTGAATTCCATTGCGCAGCGCCCTGAAGTGCGTGCCACTTTGCAAGAGGCGTCTGAGGCATTGGGTGAGGATGTTACTAAGTTAATGGCTGAAGGCCCTGCAGAGGCATTGTCATTAACTACCAATACTCAACCTGTGATGTTGACTGCTGGTGTGGCGTTTTATCGTGCCTGGTTAGCTGCTGGTGGTTCGGCTCCTCAAGTGATGGCTGGCCACAGTCTTGGTGAGTACTCAGCATTGGTTGCTGCAGGCGTAATTTCATTTAAAGATGCAGTGCCATTAGTGCGTTTTCGCGCACAGGCTATGCAAAGTGCAGTACCAGTAGGTACGGGTGGTATGGCCGCGATTTTGGGTTTGGATGACGCAACGGTCATCCAGCTTTGCACCGAGGCAAGCACTGCATCTGGTGGCGTGGTAGAGGCCGTGAACTTTAATGCGCCTGGTCAAGTAGTGATTGCTGGTGCAAGCGATGCTGTGACAAAAGCTTGTGAGTTACTCAAAGCGGCCGGTGCAAAGCGCGCATTACCTTTGCCAGTCTCTGCGCCATTTCATTCCTCTTTGCTGCAGCCCGCATCCGAAAAGCTCAAAGGCTTTCTAGCTAATATTGAATTTAAAGCACCGACAATCTCTGTGATCAACAATGTTGATGTTGAAATCTTAAATGATCCAATCGCCATCAAAGATGCTTTAGTGCGTCAGGCAGCTAAGCCTGTGCGTTGGCAAGAAACTATTCAAGCCATGGGGCAGCAGGGTATTACGCAAGTAGTGGAATGCGGTCCCGGTAAGGTCTTGGCTGGCCTTACTAAGCGCATCAATGATCAAGTGACTGGCATACCCATGTTTGATGAAGCTAGCTTGAATGAAGCATTGGCTGGCGTTAAATAAAACAGCAATAGAGAAAACAGCGAAAGACAAATATGAACCTCGACTTAAGCGGACAAATTGCCTTAGTTACTGGCGCATCGCGTGGCATTGGTCAAGCGATTGCAGATGAGTTAATGAAATGTGGGGCGAAGGTGATTGGTACTGCAACTTCCGCTGATGGGGCTAAAGCAATTGATGAGCGTTTGAAAGCTTCAGGTGGACGTGGTTTGGTTTTGAATGTCACCGAGCCAAATGCTTGTGAAAACATTATTGATCTCATCGTCAAAGATTTTGGCGGTATTAATATCCTGGTGAACAATGCCGGCATTACCCGCGATAACTTGGCAATGCGCATGAAGGATAACGAGTGGACCGATGTGATCGACACTAATTTAAGCTCAGTTTTTCGTCTGTCACAAGCTGTTTTGCGCCCAATGATGAAAGTGCGTGCTGGTCGCATTATTAATATCACCTCTATTGTTGGTCACATGGGTAATGCTGGCCAAGCCAATTATGCTGCTGCAAAAGCAGGCGTCTCGGGTATGACCCGCGCCTTGGCGCGTGAGATTGGCAGTCGAAATATCACTGTGAATTGTGTTGCACCTGGCTTTATTGATACCGATATGACCCGCGCCTTGAGTGAAGAGCAGCAAAATGCCCTAAAAGTGAACATTCCTTTAGCGCGCCTAGGTAGCCCTGAGGATGTGGCACAGGCAGTGGCATTTTTGGCCTCTCCAGCTGCGGGCTATATTACGGGTAATACCCTACACGTCAATGGCGGACTATATTTAGCCTAACGGCAAAGCAAGGATTTGGTCATTTTTAGGCGAATTTACTATTTCGATCCGCCAAACTGATAAAATCCTTCCATCGTTTTTTACAACCCCTGGGGAAATTAATGGACAACATCGAACAACGCGTTAAGAAAATCGTCGCTGAGCAATTGGGCGTCGCAGAAGGAGATATCAAAAATGAATCTTCTTTTGTGAACGACTTGGGCGCTGACTCTCTTGACACTGTTGAGCTAGTAATGGCTTTGGAAGATGAATTCGGCATCGAAATTCCTGATGAGGAAGCTGAAAAGATCACCACCGTTCAGCTCGCGATCGATTTCGCTAAATCAAAAGCTCAGGGTTAATTCCCTAGCTTTGGCATTACTGTGTCAGCATTAAATGGCCGACGCCGGGTAGTAGTTACCGGCCTTGGTCTCATCTCACCTGTTGGTAACTCAGTTGATGTGGCTTGGTCTAACTTGCTTGCGGGCAAATCAGGCATTGCAACTATCACTAAGTTTGACCACACTCCATTGAGCGTCCATTTCGCTGGTGAGGTTAAAGATTTCAATGTCGAAGAATATGTTTCTGCGAAAGAAGCACGCCATATGGATACTTTTATCCATTACGGTATCGCTGCTGGTTCACAAGCGATTCGTGACAGCGGTCTAGAGATTACCGAGCAAAACGCTGAGCGTGTCGGCGTCATGGTGGGCTCTGGCATTGGTGGCTTACCGATGATTGAAGAAACTGGTGCCGAGTTATTGGCCCGGGGTCCACGTCGCATCTCGCCATTCTTTGTTCCAGGTTCCATCATTAATATGATTTCTGGGCATCTCAGTATTTTGTTTGGGCTTAAAGGTCCAAACGTGGCCGCAGTGACTGCGTGTACTACGGGTTTGCATAGTATTGGTTTGGCTGCACGTTTAATTCAGTACGGCGATGCAGATGTCATGCTTGCTGGTGGCGCTGAATCTACGATTTCTGCATTGGGTGTTGGCGGATTCGCATCAGCTAGAGCACTTTCTACTCGAAACGATGATCCAGCAACTGCTTCTCGTCCATGGGATAAAGACCGTGATGGCTTTGTTCTTGGTGAAGGTGCCGGTGTTGTTGTGCTCGAAGAGTATGAACATGCAAAAGCCCGTGGCGCAAGAATCTATTGCGAACTACTGGGTTTTGGTATGAGTGGCGATGCATATCACATGACGGCACCCAATATGGATGGCCCTCGCCGTTGTATGGTCAATGCCATGCGCGACGCCCACTTAAATCCAGATCAAATTCAGTACTTAAATGCCCATGGCACCTCTACACCTTTGGGTGATAAGAACGAAACTGAAGCCATTAAGGCAGCCTTGGGCGATCATGCCAAAAAGGCCTTAATTAACTCCACTAAGTCAATGACTGGTCATCTTTTGGGGGGTGCTGGTGGCTTGGAATCCGTTTTCACTATTTTGGCCCTGCATAACCAGAAATCCCCACCTACCATCAATATCTTCAATCAAGACCCTGAATGCGACTTGGACTACTGCGCCAATACTGCCCGGGATGTGAAGATTGACCATGCGGTTAAAAACAACTTTGGCTTTGGTGGTACTAACGGCACCTTGATTTTTGGCAAGTTGACCTAATATTCTCTTTATCTCCACTTTTTTGGTTTTTACCAAGTAGGCCTAGCATTATGAAAAAGTACTTTATTGCGCTGTTGGCTATTTTGAGCCTCGGTCAGTTTTCTTTTATTCCACTTGCCTCTGCGCAAACTCCGCGGGTCACTATTCCTGATTTTGCAGACTTGGTTGAAAAAGCGAGTCCAGCCGTGGTCAATATTCGAACGACTGAAAAAGTGGTTGTCCAACAGGCCCAGGGTGGCATACCAGGCATGCCAGAAGATCAAGCAGAATTCTTTCGCCGTTTCTTTGGTGTACCTATTCCAGGTGTGCCCAATAATCCTAAACAGGCTCAACCTAATCCAGGCAAGCCGCAAGAATCTGATCGCGGTGTTGGCTCAGGATTCATTATCGAAACCAATGGTTTGATTTTGACCAATGCACACGTAGTTGAAGGGGCAACGACTATTTATGTCACCTTGACTGATAAGCGCGAATTCAAGGCCAAGTTATTAGGTATGGATAAACGTACTGATGTGGCAGTACTAAAAATTGAAGCACGCGATTTACCAAAGTTACCTTTAGGTGATTCTTCAAGAGTAAGAGTGGGTGAGTGGGTTCTGGCTATTGGTTCCCCATTTGGCCTTGAGAATACAGTGACTGCGGGGATTGTCTCGGCCAAGAGCCGTGACACTGGCGACTATTTGCCTTTTATTCAAACAGACGTTGCTGTCAATCCTGGAAACTCGGGTGGCCCACTTCTGAATACTGCCGGACAAGCGATTGGTATTAATTCCCAAATTTTTAGCCGCTCTGGCGGTTACATGGGTATCTCTTTTGCAATTCCGATTGATGAGGCAATGCGTGTAGCCGATCAATTGCGTACCAACGGAAAAATGACCCGCGGTCGAATTGGTGTTGCGTTAGGGGAGATGACTAAAGAAGTTGCAGAGAGCTTAGGTTTAGGTAAACCTCGTGGTGCTTATGTGCGTAATGTTGATCCAGGTGGTCCAGCAGCAATTGGTGGAATCGAAGCTGGTGACGTCATTCTGAGTTTTAATGGCCGTGAAATTGCCAAATCAACTGATCTACCGCGTTTGGTTGGTGAGACGAAACCAGGCACAAGTGCAACTGTGCAAGTTTGGCGTAAGGGTGCCACTCGAGATTTATCGGTGAACGTTGGCGATAGCGAATCGACTCAAACTGCTGCCAAGAAGGCTGATGTCCCAACTCCGAATGTTTCCGGTACAAATACTTTAGGTCTGATAGTGAATGAATTATCAGATGCCAAGAAAAAAGAGCTCAACGTCAAAGGGGGTATTGAAGTTACTGCCCTTGGCGACGGTACTTTGGCAAAAGTGGGAATTCGTCCTGGCGATGTCATTATTCGCATCGGGGATGCCGATATTACCGGCGTGAAGCAGTTTGAGAGCCTAGTTAAGGGTTTGGATGCTAATAAGGCTGTTCCGGTCTTTATTCGCCGCGCAGACAGCACCTTAATCATACCAGTAAGGCCAAAATAAGGCCAATTTAGGTCTAAAAATGGGGTTCGGCGCTTCATCGGCGCCACCCATTACAATCCCTCTAAGACGACTTTTTGCAGCGCATCATTGTGGTGCGTTCTGACAAGGCGTTTTTTGAATTACCAAATAAGACGCTATGGATTTAATCCGCAATTTTTCTATCATCGCCCATATCGATCATGGCAAATCAACGCTTGCCGATCGTATTATTCAGATTTGCGGCGGCCTCTCCGATCGAGAGATGGAAGCTCAAGTCCTAGATTCAATGGATATCGAGCGTGAACGCGGCATTACGATCAAAGCCCAAACCGCTGCTTTGAATTACAAAGCCAAAGACGGCAAGATTTATAACCTTAATCTCATCGATACACCAGGGCACGTAGACTTTTCTTATGAAGTTAGTCGCTCTTTGTCTGCATGCGAAGGCGCTTTGTTGGTTGTTGATGCTAGTCAGGGCGTTGAGGCGCAAACCGTTGCTAACTGCTATACGGCAATCGAATTGGGCGTTGAAGTGGTTCCTGTCCTTAATAAGATTGATTTACCCCAGGCCGATCCTGAACGTGCTATTCAAGAAATTGAAGATGTAATTGGAATTGATGCAACGGATGCGATCACTTGCTCTGCTAAGACTGGTCTGGGAGTTCATGAAGTCATTGAAGAAATGATCCGTCGCGTACCACCGCCGAAAGGCGATGCGAGCGCGCCTTTGCAATGCTTAATTATTGATTCTTGGTTTGATAACTACGTTGGGGTTGTGATGTTGGTGCGGGTTGTGAATGGTACGCTAAAACCAAAGGACAAAATTACCTTGATGGCGCATGGCTCAAGCCACTTAGTTGAGCACGTTGGGGTCTTTAGCCCGAAATCAGTTGATCGTCCTGAACTTAGCGCCGGTCAAGTGGGCTTCATTATTGCCGGTATTAAAGAATTAAAAGCTGCCAAGGTGGGTGATACAGTTACCCATACTACTGGGCAGCAGGGCCGCACACCTGCCACCACACCATTATCCGGATTTAAAGAGGTGAAGTCACAGGTCTTTGCTGGTCTCTATCCAGTTGAAGCTAGTGAGTACGATCAATTGCGTGAGTCATTAGAGAAGCTCAAGTTAAATGATGCTTCCCTCTTATATGAACCAGAAGTTTCTCAGGCCTTAGGATTTGGTTTTCGTTGTGGATTCTTGGGCCTTCTCCATATGGAGATTGTGCAAGAACGCTTAGAGCGTCAGTACGATATGAATTTGATTACGACTGCTCCAACCGTGGTCTATCAAGTACAGCAATCTGATGGCACGATCTTGATGGTCGATAACCCCTCTAAGATGCCAGAGACCAGCAAGGTCGATACGATCATGGAGCCGATTGTCACTGTCAACCTCTATATGCCTCAAGAGTATGTGGGTTCAGTGATTACTTTGTGTGTTGGTAAGCGCGGTATTCAGACGGGTATGAATTACCTTGGCCGACAAGTACAACTCACTTATGAATTGCCGATGGCAGAGATAGTGCTAGATTTTTTTGACCGTCTCAAATCCATCTCTCGTGGCTATGCGTCGATGGATTATGAATTTAAGGAATATCGCCCAGCAGATGTTGTGAAGGTCGATATCTTAATTAACGGTGATCGTGTTGATGCTCTGTCGGTTATTGTCCATAGGAGCAATAGCCAGCACCGTGGCCGTGAAGTAGTCTCTAAGATGCGGGGCATTATTCCACGCCAAATGTTCGATGTTGCGATTCAAGCAGCTATTGGTAGCAATATCGTGGCTCGCGAAAATGTGAAAGCCTTACGTAAAAACGTTTTGGCTAAATGTTATGGTGGCGACATCTCTCGTAAACGTAAGCTTTTAGAAAAGCAGAAAGAGGGTAAGAAGCGCATGAAGCAAGTGGGTAACGTCGAGATTCCACAAGAGGCCTTCTTGGCCATTTTGCAGGTAGAAGGCTAATGAATTTTGCCCTTATTCTCCTGATCTTAGTGATCATTTCTGGTATTGCTTGGGTTGCTGACAGACTTTACTTTGCGCCACAACGAAAATTGGCTGGCATTGATCGCATGCCGCTTTGGCTTGAGTACACAGCTGGTTTTTTCCCCGTGATTTGTGCGGTATTTGTGTTGCGCTCTTTTCTGGTGGAGCCATTCAAAATTCCATCTGGCTCCATGATTCCGACCTTGCAAATTGGCGACTTTATTCTAGTGAATAAATTTACCTATGGCATTCGCTTGCCAGTATTGAACCAGAAGGTGGTGGATTTGGGATCACCAAAACGCGGTGATGTTGTAGTGTTTCGTTACCCACGTGATGAATCCGTCGATTACATTAAGCGAGTGGTTGGACTCCCAGGTGATGTGATTGCATACGTAGATAAGCGCCTGACCATTAATGGACAGCCTTTGCAATATAGCGGCGGCGAACCCTATCTCGATCCTGAGAATATGCGTTATGCCAAGCGCTTTACTGAAGCCTTTCCAACCGATTTAGGTGGCAATCGTCATGAGATTTTGAATGATCCTGATCGGCCTGCAAGCGTCTTCCCAACCGAACGTTTTCCTGGTGCAGAATTTTGTCAATATCAACAATCTGGCTTGACTTGTAAAGTGCCGCCCGGCCATTACTTTGCTATGGGTGATAACCGAGATAACAGTGCAGATTCTCGTTACTGGGGATTTGTCCCTGATAAAAATCTGGTGGGTAAGGCTTTCTTCGTTTGGCTTAACCTAGGAAACCTCGGCCGTATCGGAGGCTTTGAGTAAATATCATGTGTGCACGCGCCGTCATTGACACTGCACCCCTTCAAGAGCGTCTTGGATATAGCTTTAAAAAACCTGAGCTCTTAAATCAGGCACTGACTCATCGTAGTCATAGCAAAAAGAATAATGAGCGCTTAGAATTTTTGGGAGACTCTATTCTTAATTGCGTCGTCGCAGAAATGCTTTATGAACGTTATGCAGATTTAGATGAAGGCGATCTTTCTCGTGTGCGCGCAAATCTCGTGAAGCAACAAGCGCTATATGAGATTGCCCAAACTTTATCTTTATCAGACTATTTGCGTTTGGGTGAAGGAGAATTAAAGAGTGGTGGGTTTCGTCGACCTTCTATATTGGCTGACACGCTAGAAGCAGTCACAGGCGCAATCTTTATAGATGGTGGTTTTGAATCTGCTAAGACTTGCTTACGAAAACTCTACTCTGTCATTCTGGCTCAGGTAGATCCAATGACTTTGGGCAAAGACGATAAAACACTATTACAAGAATGCCTGCAAGGCTATCAATTACCTTTACCTACTTATAACGTGACCGGTACAACGGGTGCTGCACATAACCAGCAATTTGAAGTAGAGTGTTTGATCCCAAGCTTGAAGGTATCTGTCAAAGGCGAGGGCGCCTCCCGCCGCGCAGCTGAACAAGCTGCGGCAAAAATTGCTTTGATCGCAGTGCTGAAAGCCTTGCCACAAGAGTCACGTAAACCAAAGAAAACTCGGTCTGCCAAGAAAAAAGCGGCTAAAAAAGAAGTGACTGAAGAGCAGTTGAACCTCAAGCTGAAGGGCTAATCGTGTTTAGATGCGGTACTATCGCCATTGTTGGGCGTCCCAATATGGGCAAATCAACACTCCTCAATGCATTGGTCGGACAAAAGATCAGCATTACTTCTCGCAAAGCTCAAACGACTCGTCACCGAATCTTAGGGGTTCAGAACCGTGAAGAAGCCCAATTTATTTTTATAGACACCCCTGGTTTCCAGACGCGTTTAATGAATACCCTCAATAAAGCATTGAATCGCACTGTTACTACCGCCTTACAAGATGTGAATGTCGCCTGTTTTGTAGTTGAGGCTGGCTACTATGGTGAAGATGATAAGAAAGTACTTCGCCTGCTCCCCAATGACTTGCCAGTAGTGTTGGTTCTCAATAAATTAGATCTTTTTAATAGCCGCTTTCAGACGCCATCTGAGCGGGATCAAGCATTGCTCAATTTCATGAAAGAGATGAGTCAACCTTGGACTGAATTAGGTGGGCATGAGGATCAAGGGAAATGCGAGTTTGCTGAAATCGTTCCTATGAGCGCTAAAAGTCCAGGCGATATTCACAGGCTGCTTGATGTCCTAGAGGGTTATTTACCTGAATCGCCTCCTGTATATGATGGCGAAACCATTACGGATCGTAGTGAGCGTTTCTTAGCTGCTGAAATTCTGCGTGAAAAAGTATTTCGCTTCACTGGTGAAGAGTTGCCTTACACCAGTACCGTTGTCATTGATCAATTTAAGATGGATGGCAAGATGCGCCGTATTGCTGCTACGATTTTAGTGGATCGCGATAGTCATAAAGCGATGATCATTGGTCAAAAAGGGGAACGTTTAAAGAAAATTTCTACAGATGCCCGAATTGACATGGAAAAGTTATTCGACGGCAAAGTCTTTTTAGAGACTTGGGTCAAAGTAAAGCGTGGTTGGGCTGATGATCGTGCTGAGCTACGGGCACAAGGTCTGGAATAAAAACCATGGCCTCGATTCGTGTTGCTGACGAACCTGCTTTTGTATTGCATAGCATTCCCTACAAAGAAACTAGCTTAATTTTGGATGTCTTTACTCGCCAGCATGGCCGGATGGCTTTGATCGCTAAGGGCGCAAAGCGTCCACACTCCACTTTGCGTCCAGTATTGCAGCGCTTTCAGCCGCTGTTAGTGTCTTGGAGTGGTAAATCTGAGTTACGCACCCTCACCAAGTCTGAATGGGTTGGCGGTATGCCTGCATTGGTTGGGGATGCTTTGCTCTGTGGCTTTTATCTTAATGAGCTCTTGGTAAAGTTTTTGGCACGTGAGGATGAATATGAAAAACTCTACGATTCTTATGCTCAAACAATTAATGCCCTCTCTAATCTTGAATTTGAGTCCAAGGGTTTAGAAGAAATCCTGCGTCCTTTTGAGCTCACTTTATTACAGCAGACAGGGTACGCAGCCGCATTGGATCGCTGCGTTGAGACTAACGCAGCCCCTCTGGCGGGTGAGCAGTATGTTTATCAACCAGAGCGAGGTGTCCGGCCTGCGCAGGTAGATGACCCAGGCCACTGGCCAGTCCTCAATGGAAAATCGCTCTTGGCAATTGCTGCTGGAGATTTTTCAGATACAGAAACGCTTTCTGAGAGTAAGCAACTCATGCGTTTCTTATTGGGCCTTCATCTTCAAGACCAGGTGCTCACTACTCGTCAAATTTTGATTGATCTTAAAAAAATCTAGTAATCTACAGAGATGACAGCATCTAAAGCCCTTGAACTTGGTATCAATATTGATCACGTTGCCACTTTGCGGAACGCCCGGGGCACCGCTTACCCAGACCCGTTGAAAGCCGCACGTTTAGCAGAAGAGGCGGGCGCAGATTTGATTACCCTACATTTACGTGAAGATCGTCGCCATATTAAAGATGCAGATTTATTAGCATTACGACCCTTAATTAAAACCCGGATGAATCTAGAATGCGCTGTCACTCCAGAAATGATTGAGATTGCCTGCCAGGTCAAGCCGCATGATGTCTGTTTAGTTCCCGAAAAGCGTGCAGAGGTCACTACTGAAGGTGGCTTAGATGTACTGGGTCACTACGATGCGGTGAAACTTGCAATTAACCAGTTGCAAGAGGCTGGTATTCGGGTGTCATTATTTATTGATCCCGATGAAAAGCAAATTGCTGCTGCTAAAGAACTTGGCGCTACTGTGATTGAATTACATACTGGCCGTTATGCCGATGTAACG
The DNA here is from genome assembly GCF_018882125.1 of Polynucleobacter sp. AP-Melu-500A-A1. Classification (GTDB taxonomy): domain Bacteria; phylum Pseudomonadota; class Gammaproteobacteria; order Burkholderiales; family Burkholderiaceae; genus Polynucleobacter. Next base: position 360,523 of record NZ_JACVOZ010000003.1, on the reverse strand, counting down.
GGCAATGAACAGATTAAAGAGTTAGAGCGCATTAAAAAGGCTGCCGCATATGGAGTAAGTATTGGACTCAGAGTAAATGCGGGGCATGGCTTGCACGAGGGTAATGTTATCCCCATTGCTGCGATTACTGATTTATCCGAGCTTAATATTGGGCATGCCATTGTGGCTGAGGCATTATTCAAGGGTTGGCAAAAAGCCATATTAGATATGAAGTCTTTGATGGTTCAGGGACGTAAGCAAACTTAGATCACAGCCTAAGGGATTTAAATATACAAATGATTATCGGCATTGGAACGGATATCTTGCAGATAGCACGCTTACAAGCTGCTTATGATCGTACACAAGGTCGCATTGCAGAAAAAGTCTTGGGACCTGATGAAATGTTGGTGTTCAAACACCGACTCGCCAGAAATCACAAACGTGGGATGGCTTTTTTGGCTACACGCTTTGCTGCTAAAGAAGCTTTCTCAAAGGCAATTGGCCTAGGTATGAGAATGCCGATGACTTGGAGGACTTTACAAACCCTGAATGAGCCCAGTGGAAAGCCTTTTACCTCTTATCTTGGAGCGTTAGCCCAGTTTATGCAGGAAAAAAATTGGGAAGCACAGGTCACAGTGAGTGATGAGCAGGATATGGCAATTGCCCATGTCATCGTCGTTCAGAAGTAAAACTCAAATAATAAATTGCCACAGTAAAAAAGAGGAAGAGATGAGTAAATCCCCCTTCAGCCCGGGACCTATTACGCTTGATGTCCTTGGTCTTGAGTTAAATGAGCAAGATCGAGAAAGAATTTTGCATCCCTTAACAGGTGGGGTCATTTTGTTTGGTAGGAACTTTGCTAATCGTCAGCAACTCACTAAATTAACTGCAGCTATTAAGACACTGCGTCCTGATGTTTTGATTTCAATCGATCATGAGGGTGGTCGAGTCCAACGTGCCAAGACGGATGGTTTTACCCATCTTCCGGCAATGCGTAAGTTAGGTGAGTTATGGTCAACACAATATAAATCTACCCATCCAGCAGAATCTGCAGCCTTAGCAATGGCCGCTGCTACTGCTTGTGGTTATGTATTGGCTGCTGAACTGCGTGCCTGCGGAGTTGACTTTAGTTTTACTCCAGTATTGGATTTAGATTTTGGTCGAAGCGGTGTGATTGGTGATCGATCATTTAGTCGAGATCCGCAAATCGTCTTTGCCTTGGCAAAAAGTTTGAATGAAGGTCTGCGTTTAGCGGATATGGCTAACTGCGGAAAGCACTTTCCGGGCCATGGCTGGGCGCAAGCGGATTCCCATGTGGCTATCCCAGTTGATGAACGTCCTCTAAAAGAAATTTTGAACGATGACGCTAAACCCTATGAATGGCTAGACCTCAGCCTAGCTGCAGTGATGCCTGCCCATGTCATTTATCCAAAGGTAGATAAAAATCCAGCAGGGTTCTCGAAGATTTGGTTGCACTCGATTCTCCGTCAAGAGTTGGGTTTTGAGGGTGTCATCTTTAGCGATGATTTATCGATGGAAGGTGCAAGTGTTGCGGGCTCTGTCGTGAAAGGTGCCGAGATGGCCTTGGACGCAGGTTGTGATGCAGTTCTTATTTGTAATCGCCCAGATTTAGCTGATCAATTATTGGCAAAACTTAAAGTATCTAAAACAAAGCAAGCAGAATCTACAGAGCGTTTAAACCGATTGATGCCTCAGTCACCAGCGCTGGCTTGGGATGATTTGCAGGACGAGGCGCAGTATCAACACGCAAAAGGCTTACTAAAACAATTCAGCTTGATTTAGCAAATACGAGGATTATTTTTCCCTACTCGATTCCATTCGGCGATGACATACTTCTTAATATCGTCTCCCTGTGCTCTTGCGCAAATAATCTCATCGACATTTACAGATTCATGTAACTTTTGTAGGCGCAGAACATCGCCCTCTGCTGAATAATTGGGAAGCCAAGCACCCCAAAAGAATCCCATCGCTTCTAATTGAGAAAAGGCTAGGGCGGCAGCTGCTTGAGATATCGGGAGGTTTAACATCGTATAGGCTAGTTTCTGAGGCTCAAGCTTTGAAAGTTCAGAGCTGATGGCAAAAGAAAAGTCTTCCCCAATATGTTGAATTTTGATATTGGCCATTTGGGTCTCAGGATTAACCATGACGCTATATTCTGATTTACCAGATCCGAGCGCACTTGATTCCGTAATCTTTCTATCCACCTTAATCTGATTTGCTAAATTACTCACAAAATCTAAGTGATTTTTAGGTAGATAAACTGTATTTATACTCTCCCTTAAGGCAAGGTAGCATGATAAGAACGACATCCTGGTATCAGTAAAGTTTTGCAAACCAGCCATCTCTCGTGAAGGTGAGGCACCCAATAAAACCCCAGTCTCTTGAGCGCCAAAGGCAATCATTTCATCCTGGCTATAAGGATGGTTAGTGACACAGTCAGTCCAAAAGCCTACTAAATTTAATTCTTTGGCAATCTCAATGCGTTTCTTGGCCATTGCTTCAGCAATGTGGTGACCCCGAAAGTCAGGATCAACAATCATCTTGCCAGCTTCAGGGGCGGTATTGTTGGCGCCATCAAAAGTGAGTGCGCAATGACCAATTAAATGCCCATCAGGGTGTTGTGCAACAACGGAGTGCATGAGTTTGTCATCCACCAGCTTTTGTACAGCAACTGGATCATACATTTCATGGAAGGGGTAGCTATCTCCATAGCACCGTTTGACGCAGTCAATGAGTTGCGGGATATCAGTGACTTTGAGAAGTCTAATTTCTGGAGTGATGTCATTGCTCATGGCGATATTATGACCTTGAGAAAGCAAATAAAAAAGCCCGGCATACCGGACTTTTTAGTTATAAGACTCAGAAATTAGTTGGCACGACTGCGGTATTCACCAGTGCGGGTATCAATTTCAATTTTATCGCCAGTATTGCAGAAGAGGGGAACTTGCAACTCATAGCCAGTAGCTAGTTTAGCGTTCTTCAATACTTTACCTGAGCTGGTGTCGCCTTTAACAGCTGGCTCTGTATAAATGATTTCACGAACCAAGGAGTTTGGCATGGCTACAGAGAGTGCCTTCCCTTCGTAGAACACTACTTCGCATGGCATGCTTTCTTCCAGGTAGTTCAATGCATCACCCATGAATTCAGATTCCACTTCATATTGGTTGTATTCGGTATCCATAAATACGTACATCGGATCAGCAAAATAAGAATAGGTGCAATCTTTCTTATCCAAGATAACCACATCAAACTTGTCATCAGCTTTATAAACACCTTCGTTCGGTGCACCAGTTAACAAATTCTTAAATTTCATTTTCACAACTGAAGAGTTGCGACCGGAGCGGCTATATTCGGCCTTCAAAACGACCATGGCATCAGTACCAATCATGACTACGTTACCAACGCGGAGTTCTTGTGCTGTTTTCATCTTGCTATTCCTGGGTGCAGAGCTATTTTTCTGCGGTTTTTATCAAAAACAAGATTGTAACCGCCCACAAGCCTTTGTTGCTTTGAATTAAGCAACGAACCTCAATAGACGGGCAGATAAGCCACCATCCTGCTGTTTTTCAAGTAACTGGGAGCGCCAGGCTAGGGAATGAGCACTCCATTTATCTATAGAGCTCAGCCAAGTGCTTGGCATGGCCCAGGTCATGGCGGCGATGATCGCAAGTCTGAGTTCCTGATTTGCACTCTCTAGGTAAAGATCCAAAAAGGCTGCTAGTTTGACTTCATGTGCCCGATCTTCTTGGGGATAAATATGCCATATGAAAGGCTTGCCCGCTAACTGAGCCCTCACAAATGAATCCTCTCCTCTCACGATATTGAAATCACATTGGGAAAGCACCCAGTCATATTCATCTTGTGAGACAAATGGAATTGAGAGAAGTTGAAGATTTTTGGGGAGGGATATTTGTTTTCTCGTTGATAGCGCCAACATCTCTGAGTGACCATGCGTGAGAAGAATATCGAATTCCTCATCCATCGTGTCTAGGTCATCCAGCCATTTTTGCAATGGGGCTCCAGGGTAGCAAAAGATGCTGATGCGCTTAGCTTTTGGCCTAAGCTTTAACCAAACTTCCTGGAGATCCCGAGGAATTTTCTGGGCAGTGAGTTCTCCTGGCAAAGGTATAGGATCAAGTAGTAAGCCGCCTACTTCATCTTGAAAGCCTGGAAAGAAAAAATACTTTGGGATGCCATGAGACTGTGGTGATGGTTTGCCGTGAAAGTCCATAATCCACGGCTCAGCACTCAGATACTCTAGATTAATGATGATGGGTTTTATCGCGGCAATAAAGAGTCCTGCTAGATAGCGTTCAGGTAGCTCACAGCCAAACGCCTCAAGGACGACATCGGGGGCTTGCACTGGGTGACGCGCATTAGAATAGCTTGCTTCCCAAGGCAGTAGTTCCACCCTTTTCATAATTGCATGGTCTACTCCAGAATCGAGTAAATTAAGGGTTGGCAAGTCATCGCAAAAAATACGGACATCTTGGCCATGAAGACTTGATAAGCTTCGGGCTAGGCGCCAACAAATACCGGCATCACCATAGTTGTCTACGATTTGGCAGAAAATATCCCAACGCATGAGTAATTCGCTTTTTGAAAACCTTCAGCAGGACGTTAAACGGCTACCCGGATTGCCGGGGGTGTATCGATTCTTTGATGAAGCGGGACAGATTCTATATGTAGGCAAAGCGCGCAATCTCAAAAAACGGGTATCTAGTTATTTTCAACGCACCCAGCTTTCGCCGCGCATTGAGCTTATGGTGGGCAAAATCGCCCGCTACGAAACCACGGTAACACGGACGGAAACTGAAGCCCTTATTCTAGAAAACAACCTTATTAAGGAATTAGCACCGCTATTCAATATTTTATTTAGAGATGATAAGTCTTATCCCTATGTGATGCTAACAGGTCATCAGTTTCCTAGGCTAGCGTCTTATCGCGGAAAAGTCGATAAACGAAATCACTATTTCGGACCTTTTCCAAATTCTTGGGCAGTACGCAATAGCATTCAAATACTTCAAAAGGTATTTCGTCTACGAACCTGTGAAGACTCGGTGTTTAAAAATCGCAGTCGTCCCTGTTTGTTGCACCAAATCCATCGCTGTAGCGCTCCCTGTGTCGGGCGCTTAAGTGTTGAGCAGTATGGCCAAGATGTGGCCCAGGCAACGCGCTTCTTAGAGGGCGACCATAGCAGGGTTCTATCTGAATTAGAAAAAGAAATGCATGCGCATAGTGAGGCAATGGAATTTGAAATGGCCGCAGTGCTGCGCGATCGAATTGCTGATCTCTCAAGTGTTTTACAACAACAGTCTATGGATACCGTTGCTGAAGGTGAGGGCGATGTAGACATCATTGCAGTTGCGCAAACAGAGGGGATGGTCTGCGTGAATCTGGCCATGGTACGTGGTGGCCGACATCTTGGCGATCGAGCATATTTTCCAAAAGGTCTACGTTCTAGCTCTGGCGAGCTTCCATCTCCAGCAGAAATACTCGAAGCATTTATTGCGCAACATTATTTAGATGAAGTGATAGGGGATGAACCCTCTAGTACAAATCATATTCCCCCAGTATTGGTTTTAAATCATGCATTACAGTCAGCGAGTGATGACGGCTTAATGCTCAGTGAGACTCCACCTGAAGATTTACATGATTTATTAAATGCCCAAGCAGGCAGAAAAATTACCTTCTTGCATCAACCGCAGGGGCAGCGCCGTCATTGGCTTGGGATGGCCGAGGGAAATGCAAAGCTGGCCTTGACTAAGCGCTTAGTAGAGACGGGTGGACAGCTAGCGAGAGCACGTTCATTAGCCGATATTCTTAGCTTAGAGTTAGAAAATTTAGAACAGTTACGGATTGAATGTTTTGATATTAGTCACACTTCTGGTGAAGCAACACAAGCATCTTGTGTGGTCTATACAAAAAATGCCATGCAGTCCGGAGAGTATCGACGCTTTAATATTAATGACATTACGCCGGGCGATGACTATGCAGCAATGCGTCAGGTATTACAAAGACGCTATGCAAACTTCCAGGAGTTGCCTTTAGAAAAAATTCCCCAGGTCATCTTGATTGATGGTGGAAAAGGTCAAGTAGAAATGGCACGTCAAGTCTTTTCAGAATTCGGTATTGATATTGGTTTAATTGTTGGCGTTGCCAAAGGCGAAGGGCGCAAGGTTGGATTAGAAACTCTGATTTTTGCTGATGGTAGAACGCCACTGGAGCTTGGTATTGATAGTGCCGCCCTATTGTTGGTCGCGCAGATTCGTGATGAGGCCCATCGTTTTGCAATCACTGGAATGCGAGCCAAGCGAGCTAAGGCGAGAACCGTTTCTCGTCTTGAGGAGATTGAAGGGATAGGTGCTAAACGTCGACAGAAGTTATTAGCCCGTTTTGGAGGTTTAAAGGGAGTGGCTAATGCCAGCATTGAGGAAATTGCTAGTGTTGAAGGGGTTTCACTGACTCTGGCAGAGCAAATTTATCGGCAGCTTCATTAGGCAATATCAACCTGAATTAGTTTATTCTTCGTCCATGCCATTCAATCTACCAATCGCATTAACCTGGTTACGGGTTGCAGCAATTCCTTTGCTGGTAGCAGTCTTTTATCTTCCCAATGACTTGCTTTCTCCATTCGAGAAAAATCTCATTGCAACGATTCTGTTTGTTTCTGCGGCAGTGACTGACTGGCTAGATGGATTTTTAGCGAGAAAAATGAAACAAGAATCTGCCTTTGGGCAATTCTTGGATCCAGTGGCCGATAAACTCATCGTTGCCGCTGCTCTCTTGGTGTTACTGAATATGGATCGAGTTCAGGTATGGGTAGCCCTCATCATTATTGGCCGTGAAATTACGATCTCTGCACTGAGAGAATGGATGGCATTACTTGGGGCTGGAAAGAGCGTCGCAGTGCATATGGTTGGAAAGCTAAAAACGACTGCCCAGATGATCGCCATCCCTTTTCTATTACTCAACGACACTTTATTTGGTTGGTTAGATTGTGCAAGAGTAGGTACATGGTTAATCTGGGTGGCTTCGTTTTTAACGCTATGGTCAATGTTTTACTACATGAAAAAAGCATTACCGCAGTTGGCTGGCAAAATATATTAATTCTCTTAAAGCCTAGCCAGATAAGCTTTAAAGCCCTATCTCGATTGAAGTAATCTTTCTGCGGAAGAGGAATAATGCTTTCTTTTGGATTGTTTGTTAAACTGTCGCCCTGTTATGCGGGAATAGCTCAGCTGGTAGAGCGATACCTTGCCAAGGTATAGGTCGGGAGTTCGAACCTCCTTTCCCGCTCCAAGTTCGATGGGAAGCCCTAAAAAGCTTCCCATTTTTGATTAAAGTATTTGGCGCGTTGGCCGAGTGGTTAGGCAGGAGCCTGCAAAGCTTCGTACGGGGGTTCGATTCCCTCACGCGCCTCCAGTAATTTGCCTTGACGATTTAAGGACATTCCCTAAAATGGTTTTATTCAATTGTTAGGTAAACAGATTATGAATTTCTCCATTTTTTCTAGAGGCAGCATCTCCGCAACATTACTTTCATTGATGTTGCTCGCATGTGCTTCATCTGGTGATTCTTCTAGTGCCTCAAGCGAGGCTCAAGAAATCCAGGCACAACTCTTGGGGGATATGCCATTGCCTGCAGGCTCTAAAATTTTGAGCGCCGATTCTTTAATTATTGGACGCGGCGATAACTGGGTTGGTAGAGCAGTTTTATCTGGAGTACAAAATTCAACAGATATTTACGCTTTCTTCCAAGCTGAATATCCTAAGGCAGGATGGACTACAGTCAGTGCAATCAAAGCAAAGACGAGCATCTTGGTTTTTACTAAAGGTGATCGGACTTCTACTGTGGAATTAAATGATGGTTCTTTTACAGGACCTAAAACATTGATTACGATAACAGCATCCCCTAAGAATGCAAACGTCATAGCTCCCAAAAAATAAGTCTAGAAAATAGATATTCGATGCAATAAAAAAAGACCTCTTAAAGAGGTCTTTTTCTTTAGCCCACTGCTTTATAGGCCTTCAGCCCTGATGAGCCCTACAGCCTGACCTTCAATAGCAAAGTTAGTTTGGCGGCTATCGACCACAATATTTTTGAAGTCTGGATTTTCTGCTTGCAATTCAATGACCATGCCATTCGCAGTTTTCTTTTGCAGCCAGCGCTTGACAGTGACTTCATCGTCAAGGCGAGCAACCACAATATCGCCATTGCGAACTTCAGTGGTTTTTCTTACAGCCAAATAATCACCATCTAAGATGCCTGCATCGCGCATGCTCATACCTTTTACTTTTAACAAGTAATCCGCACCTTTACTAAATAAGTTTGGATCGATTGGCACTTGTTTTTCAATATGCTCCACTGCCATGATGGGAGATCCTGCAGCAACACGCCCAATTAATGGCAGCGTGAGTTGTTGTAGCGCACCCGATGGCAAAGACATCTGACGGTATTGATTAGAGTGTTGTGTTTGATTAAAACGATTTGGAATGCGAATACCGCGCGATGTGCCGGGGGTGAGTTCGATGTAGCCTTTTTTTGCTAGCGCACGTAAGTGCTCTTCGGCGGCATTGGCAGACGCAAAGCCAAGTTGATTGGCAATTTCTGCGCGTGTAGGTGGCAAGCCACTTTCATCGATCGCCCTAGAAATGAGTTCCAAGATCTCGCTCTGACGGGGAGTGAGCTTAGGGAGGGCAGTCAGCTCCTCAAGATAATCGACTGTATTTATGTCCATACTGGGATTGTATACAGCAGTATTTAAGAATTCAAGGATTTTTAGCGGGGGATAATGGAAAGATGAGCTCAAATCTAATGCACCCTGAAAAATCACCCTATATTTTGGTATTAGGGATGGGTGGCACCATTGCGGGACTGGCATCTGCTGCAGAAAGGCCGCTGGAATATGCTGCTGGGCAGGTGGGTGTGGAATCACTGGTGTCGCATATTAAATCCGCCATCCCTAAAGGGGTAAATCTGATTTCCCAGCAGTTGGCCAACATCAATAGCCGTAACTTATCTGAACCCTTGCTAAGCAGTCTTGGAGAGCGTGTTTATGCATCCCTCGAGGATCCAGCCATATTAGGAATCGTAGTCACCCATGGCACTGACACCATTGAGGAAACGGGGATTTTTTTGCAGTTAACTTGTGGTCGACATGCAAATCGACTCGGCAAACGGGTCATTCTGACGGGTGCTATGATCCCCAGCAACGCTCCCGGAGCCGATGGGCCATCGAATTTACTGGATGCTGTGAAATGGGCTGCAACCCCCTTAGATAACTGTCCGGGCGGCATTTATGCGGTAATGGACGGCAGGGCTTGTCTGGCAATGGACTTGGCAAAACGCCATACAACCGCACTCAATGCTCCACTTCAGGCTTCTCCTAGTAGTTCAGCCGGTTTAATTAATCCATCCTGGTTATCCGGTGTGAAGGCTGTCCAAGCTGCCTGGACAGAAGATCTGCCGATTCCAGAGGGTGGTGAATGGCCTTGGGTAGAAATTTTGACTAGTCATGCTGGCGCACGTCCTGAGACGGTATCCCTTTGGTTGGATAGTGAGGTTAAAGGCTTGGTGCTGGCTGGTAGTGGAATGGGGGGCTTTCATGATGCATGGCAGGCTCCGCTGACGCTGGGAGTGAGCAAAGGCATTGCCTTGGTGAGAACCACTAGGACAGGCGCAGGCATAACCTATTCTGATATTCCTGAAAAAGATCCCATTGGCTACTTAGCTGCCGGTAGTTTGACTGCTCCCAGAGCCAGAATTGCGCTTCAGTTGGCTCTTAATGCTGAAAAACAAGCAAAGATGATGGGTAAACCCCTGACTTGGCAGGATTTTTTTGCTAGAATAGCGGTCTTGCCTGTTATTGGGTAAGCGCTGAAAAAGCGGCTTTAAAAGTGTTGTAAGTTTTACCTACAATTTGTTACTACCTTGTCACACTGGCGCTAACTTTAAAAACCATCGGAAGTTAGCAAGACGCCCAGGTGACTTTATCCTTAAGGAGTGTTAGATGCGTCATTATGAAATCGTTTTTATCGTCCATCCGGACCAAAGCGAGCAAGTGCCTGCGATGATCGATCGCTACAAAGCTACATTAGCAGCTGCGGGCGGCAAAATTCATCGTATTGAAGATTGGGGTCGTCGTCAGATGGCTTACATGATCGACAAGCTTGCTAAAGCCCATTACGTTTGCATGAACATTGAGTGCGACCAGAAAACTCTGGAAGAGCTCGAGCATGCATTCAAATTTAATGATGCTGTTTTGCGTCACCTCATTATCAAGACTAAGAAAGCTGAAACTGAGCCTTCCATCATGATGAAAGAAGTGCAACGTGAAGAAGCGCGTAAATCAGCTCAAACTGAAGCTCCTGTAGCGACAGCCTAAGTTATAAATTTGAAGAGGAATACAGAGACTAGAAAACGTATCAGAGTGGCGGAGCGGCGTTGAATCATTTCACCCTCACTGCAATCTTGGTATCTAAAGACGCGATTCGATTTACACCTGCAGGAATACCGGTGATGCATTGCCAGCTGGAACATAGCGGTCAAGCAAACGAGGTAGGAGTGGCAAGGAAAATTCAGATGAGCGTGGAAGCCCTTGCAATAGGCCCTATTCAAAAGGGCATTGAGCAAATGGACTTAGGAACCCAAGCAGTGTTTGAAGGATTTTTAGCACCCAAGACCTTGCGTAATCAAAGACTTGTTTTCCATATTACCCATATTCAATTGAAAAATTAAAGAGGAAATCATCATGGCGTTTGGAAAGAAACCCGATTTCAAAAAGAAACCAGCTCAGAACCCATTGTTCAAGCGTAAACGTTATTGCCGTTTCACTGTTGCTGGCGTAGAACAGATTGACTACAAAGATGTAGATACATTGAAGGATTTTATTGGCGAAAACGCCAAGATCACTCCTGCTCGTTTAACAGGTACAAAAGCAAAATATCAGCGTCAGTTAGACACTGCTATCAAGCGTGCCCGTTTCTTGGCTTTGCTGCCATTCTCCGATCAACATAAGAAATAATTAGGAGCCCTCAATGCAAATCATTCTTTTAGAAAAAGTAATCAACTTGGGCAACCTTGGTGACATCGTTCGTGTTAAAGACGGTTACGCTCGCAATTTCTTAATCCCACAACGCAAAGCACGTCGTGCAACTGACGCAGCTATCGCTGACTTTGCAGTCCGTCGTGCTGAGTTGGAAAAAGTGGCTGCCGAGAAATTGGCTGCTGCCCAAGCTATTGGCGCAAAGCTGAAAGACTTAGTACTCGAAATCGGTCAAAAAGCGGGTGTTGACGGTCGTTTGTTTGGTTCTGTAACCAATCATGACATCGCTGATGCTTTAAAAGCTAAGGGCTTTACGATTGAGAAAGCCTCCGTTCGTTTGCCTACTGGCCCGTTGAAAATGGTTGGTGATCACCCTGTAGCGGTTGCTGTGCATACCGATGTAGTGGCTGATATCACTATTCGTGTAGTTGGCGAGCAAGCTTAAGTTTTACATCTGTAAACTAGCCTCATGGCTGAATCCCGTCCACGTTCCGTTATGCTGAATCCCGGCATGATGGGTTCTGGGGATGCAGTCGTGCAGGCTTTAAAAGTCCCGCCGCATTCTGTAGAAGCCGAGCAGTCTTTGCTCGGTGGTCTACTGATCGATAACACAGCCTGGGATCGCCTAGGTGGTGTATTAACTGATAAAGATTTCTATCGCCCTGAACATGCTCTGATCTATAAGGTCATTCAGCGTTTAGTCAGCGACAACCAGCCAGCTGACGTTATTACTGTGCATGAAGCAGTCAAATCAGAGCAGGGTGGCGACCTCGTTGGTATTGATTACTTAAACTCTTTAGCTCAAAGCACGCCTAGCGCTGCCAATATCAAAGGTTATGCAGATATTGTGCGCGATCGCAGTATCTTGCGTCGCTTGATCGAAGTTTCTGACAGCATTGTGAGTTCTGCTTTTATTCCTGAAGGGCGTTCTGTGAGAACGCTGCTAGATGAAGCAGAATCGCGCATTTTGCAAATTGGTGAAGAAGGGAGTCGCAAATCTGACTATCTGGAAATTGAGCCTTTACTGCGTTCAGTGGTCGCCAGAATTGATGAACTCTATAACCGCCAAGGTGGCAGCGATATCACTGGGATAGCAACGGGCTTTATTGACCTTGATAAACAAACCAGTGGTTTGCAAAAGGGTGACCTAGTCATCATTGCGGGAAGACCTTCGATGGGAAAAACCGCAATGGCATTGAATATTGCCGAAAACGTGGCCTTAGCCGAAGGCTTACCAGTTGTCATATTTTCAATGGAAATGTCAGGTGAGCAATTAGCGGCGCGTTTGTTAGGCTCCGTTGGTCGCGTAGATCAAAGTCGTATGCGTACAGGTAAATTGCAAGATGATGAATGGCCGCGTGTAACGGATGCGATTGCGCGTCTAAGTAATACCCAAATTTTGATAGATGAAACAGGCGCCTTATCCAGCTTAGAATTGCGTGCTAGAGCCCGTCGTATTGCCAGAAACTTCGGCGGTACCTTAGGGCTGGTAGTGATTGATTATTTGCAGTTGATGAGTGGTTCAGGATCAGAAAACCGTGCTACTGAGATCTCTGAAATCTCACGCTCACTCAAATCACTTGCTAAAGAATTGCAGTGTCCAGTTGTAGCATTATCACAACTCAATCGTGGTCTAGAGCAACGTCCAAACAAACGTCCAATCATGTCTGATTTACGTGAATCGGGCGCGATCGAGCAAGATGCCGATGTGATTATGTTTATTTATCGTGATGAGGTGTATCACCCTGACACCACAACTGATAAAGGGGTTGCAGAGATTATTATCGGCAAGCAACGTAATGGCCCAATTGGAACTATACGTTTGAGCTGGCAAGGACCCTATACCAAGTTTGATAATTTGGCAGTGGGCTCTATTGGCTATTCTTCTGGTGGTTACGAACCCTTCTAAAGGTTATCGAGTACCCCATAATTAAAAAGCCTCGCATTGCGAGGCTTTTTAATTGAAGAGATGCGATAAAAAGATTTACTTGCCGCCTTCACATTTCTTAATAGAAGCTTCTTTGGCTGCGCCATATAGTGGCTTACCATCTTTGCTCACTGCTTTTGCTTCACAATCAGGAGCAGCAGGTGCGCCACCCATACATTTTTTAATGGAAGCTTCTTTAGCGGCACCATAAATGGGTTTGCCATCCTTGCTTACTGCCTTTGCTTCACACTCCGCTTGTGTTGCTGCAAATGCGGAAGCAGAAAAACTCAATGCAATACTTAAAGCGATGAGGAACTTTTTCATACGATTTCTCCTGATGGTTTGGAATCAACATTGCTACTACAGACTACAAAGTAAATGATTTCCTACTTTGTGACCATCATATTCCGAGAATAAGACAAAGATATTGTCTCTAGTGAGAATTTATTTTGATGCTGCTAATCTTCTAGCTTCTGTAAATCTAGATGCCCAATAGGGGCTCTCTATTTGTTCAAGCCGGACAGTACCACCTGAGCTTGGTGCATGGACAAAGCGTCCCTGACCTACATAAATTCCAGCATGGGAGTATTTATCGCCAGTGGTGTTAAAGAAGACAAGATCACCCGGGGCTGGGGCTTGATCATCAATCCCTTTTCCTTTGGTGCTCATATCCTGTATCGTGCGGGGCAATTTGATATTTGCAGATTTAAGATATACATACCCAATGAGTCCGCTACAGTCAAAACCCGCTTTAGGATTGTTTCCGCCATAGCGATAAGGCACGCCTACTAGGCCCACTGCGGCAATCGAGATGTCTTCAGTACCTACACTCGTATCTTGCTTAAATTGAGAAACTTTAGAACTGGCAGATCTTCCACTAAACGTACTACAGCCATTCAAGAATAAAAGCGCGCAAATAAAAATGCCGCACCCAATGAGAGTGCGGCATGAGAGGGCTTGATTACAGTGCGTCAGCTGCATGATCCGCAAGACGTGAACGCTCACCACGCGCAAGTGTCACGTGACCACTATGGCGCCAACCTTTAAAGCGATCGACTACATAGGTTAGACCAGATGAGCCTTCAGTTAAGTAAGGAGTATCGATCTGTGCAATATTGCCTAGACAAATAATCTTGGTCCCTGGGCCTGCACGGGTTACCAAAGTCTTCATTTGTTTTGGTGTTAAGTTTTGCGCTTCGTCGATAATGACAAACTTACTCACAAAAGTTCTGCCTCGCATAAAGTTCATACTCTTTACCTTTATACGTGACCGGATCAGTTCTTGAGTTGCTGCGCGACCCCATTCTCCCGCACTATCATCATTGCGTTGAAGAACCTCAAGATTGTCATCAAATGCACCCATCCAAGGTTGCATTTTTTCTTCCTCGGTTCCTGGTAAGAAACCAATATCTTCGCCAACTGGAACTGTGGCACGGGTGATAATGATTTCGTTATAGCGTTTGCTATCAAGCACTTGCTCTAGGCCAGAAGCCAAGGCCAGTAAGGTTTTTCCAGTGCCAGCCTGACCTAAAAGTGTCACAAAGTCGATATCAGGATTCATGAGCAAATTCATGGCAAAGTTTTGCTCACGGTTACGGGCCGTTACGCTCCAGACATTATTCTTTTGGTGAGAAAAATCTCTTAATGTTTGTAGGAGGGCTGTTTTACCATTGATCTCTCGTACCTGTGCGTAGAACGGGGTTGAGCCATCCGGATTTTCTTGATATACAAATTGATTTACTAGCATGCTTAGAACGGAAGGTCCTGTTACACGGTAGAACATGGTGCCAGATTTTGAGTCAGACCAACTTTCCATATCCTTGCCATGTTTTGGCCAGAAATCTGCAGGCAAAGTCATCACTCCTGAATACATCAGGTCACGATCTTCTAATACTTGATCATTGAAATAATCTTCAGCTGGTAAACCGAGGGCACGTGCTTTGATGCGCATGTTGATATCTTTTGATACCAACACGACTTCTTGACCATTGCGGGTTTTCTGAAGCTCACTGACTACTGCCAAAATCAGGTTATCACCTTTACCCTCAGGTAGCCCCTCAGGCAAAGGCTGTGTGGAGAGTTTGGTTTGGAAGAAGAGACGTCCTGAGACATCATGGTTACCCAGCTTATTGAGTGGGATACCCTCATCCAAAGTACCGCTTGTTCCTGCAATTAACTGATCGAGCGATCTGCTGACCGTGCGGGCATTGCGTGCGACTTCGGTCATGCCTTTCTTATGGTTATCCAGCTCTTCTAGAGTGGTCATTGGCAGATATAAGTCATGTTCAGAGAAACGGAACAGCGAGCTTGGATCATGCATCAGGACGTTTGTATCTAGAACGAATAAGCTCGGTGGTCCTGTGCGGATTACACGTTTTGGTTTTGCAGGTACAGATTCTTTTCTGTCGCCATCAAAAGGGCTGCGATCACTCTTAATTTTTTCAAGCGCTACTTCAGCCGCAGAAAAGTCTTCTTCTACATCATTGGTCCAATCAGAGGTTTCCATCACTACTGCTTTTGCTGTGGCAGGACGTTTCTTTAAATCAGGGGTGTCCTTGCGATTCAGTTTTACTTGATCAGCAATTTGAGTTGGGATGGGTGGCAATGGCATGCAGACTCTCCTAAAAGAAAAAACCGCCAAGCGAAGTGCTTTGGCGGTTTATTACGAAACGAATTGCAGCGAAGTCTAAAAAATGGCGGGGGTTGCTCTCCATACCTGTTCTGAAATATTCAGGCTTCTGATTCAAACGGATTGTCAGACTTTCCCGTCGCTTGCGGTGCATATAGATTTACTTTACCCCATTTTTTGGGGTTTGCAAGCACCTAAGAGCAAATTTTTTGTAAAAATTATTAGATAGCTTGGGCTGCTTGTAATACCTCTGTCACATGACCTGGAACCTTGATACCGCGCCACTCTTTTACGAGCTTGCCAGAGGAGTCAAACAGGAAGGTGCTGCGCTCAACCCCGCGGACCTGCTTGCCGTACATATTTTTCATCTTCATCACACCAAAGAGTTGGCAGAGCTTTTCTTCTGTATCAGCAACTAACTCGAAGGGAAGCTGTAATTTGCTACGAAAGTTATCGTGTGATTTGAGGCTATCACGGGAAACCCCTACTACCAGGGTATTGGCTTTTGAAAAGGCATCAATATTGTCCCTAAATTCACCAGACTCGGCTGTGCAGCCAGGCGTCATGTCTTTGGGGTAAAAATAAATGACGAGCTTTTTACCTTGCGCAGAAGCTGGAGTGAAAGTCAGTCCAGATGTAGCAGGGACAGCGCAATGGGGGATGGGTTTACCGATGGCTACTGACATAAATGATCCTTTGTTAGTTAGTTTATCTCTAGGGTTTCATTATTCTGAATAATGAGTTCACCGCTGCGATGGGGTATTTCCCCCCAAGTCAGCGGAAGTACTGCTATTTTATCTAGTTGTTTGGTGGCTTCCCAAGATTGGTGAAGTTCGCCCATGGTCACCAAATCATGGCCTTGGTTAAGCCAACCAATAACGAGTTTTTCAAAGGCAGGCAATAGCTTTTGACCTTCAAGTTCGGCATGGAGGGTAAACACTTGATCATTTGGATTACTTTGCGTTATTGCCAGTAGCTTGTCTACGGCCCCAAACTCATCCGCATCATCCACCCCGATGAGCTCATCTAAGGTAGGAAGCGTAGTGGGGTATTGAACATGCTTAGACTTACCAGAGGGTAAGGCTAAGCGATAAGGTATCAAGTTTGCTTCAGCTCTGCCGTCTGAAGAGTATTGAATACCCCATTCATCTAGTTGCTCAAAGGCTACTTCATTCATTTGCCATCCTGCAGCACCATAAGTTTTAGGGGCGTGACCAAAGATTTCTAAAAAGCGATCCCAACTTTTTTGCATCATCGCTTTAGTCCACTTAGTATCTTTATTGCGGACTTCATCATGCCAAGCGACGTGATCCCACGCATGAATACCAGCCTCGTGACCAGCCTGGTCAATTGCCCGCATTTCTGCAGCTGCTTGTTTTCCAATATCTGGCCCAGGCAGTAAAACACCATATAGCAATGTCTTGATACCGTAGTGTTCCACTACAGAGGTGCGACTTACTTTTTGTAGAAAGCCTGGACGAAAGACGCGCTTTAAGGCCCACCCTGTATGGTCTGGCCCCAAGCTAAATAAGAAGGTAGCCTTTAAACCAAAACGCTCAAGAGTACGCGCTAAATTTGGCGCCCCTTCTTGGGTTCCGCGTAAGGTATCAATATCAACCTTTAGTGCAATTTTGGCCATGAACTACCGAGTTATTCCGTATCAACCAAATGGCGGGCTTTTTCCACATCCTGGCGATAGGCTTCAAAAATATTCTTGAGCGCATCGGTCATGGTAGTGCTTGGTTTCCAACCCAGTTCGCTCATAGTGTTGTCAATTGCAGGTACGCGGTTTTGGACATCCTGATAGCCTTCACCATAGTAGGCACCCGAAGTAGTTTCTAAAATCGTAACTTCATTTGCAGTCTTGGCATATTCAGGAATACTGCGAGCAATCTCGAGCATTTGATTAGCGAGATCGCGTACCGAATGATTATTCTTAGGGTTGCCGATGTTATAGATCTTGCCATCAGCAATACCATCTTGGTTGTCAATGATGCGCATTAATGCATCAATACCATCATCAACATAAGTGAATGCGCGCTTTTGAGCGCCGCCGTCAACTAAGTTGATTGGTTCGCCGCGAACAATGTGACCTAAGAACTGAGTTACAACTCGTGACGAGCCCTCTTTTGGGGTATAGATGCTGTCAAGGCCAGGACCAATCCAATTGAATGGGCGGAACAGGGTAAAGCGCAAGCCTTCCATGCCATAACCCCAAATCACGCGATCCATTAACTGTTTGGAGCAGGCGTAAATCCAGCGCGGTTTATTGATTGGGCCATAAACCATATTTGATGTCGATGGATCAAATGCACTGTCTTCACACATACCATACACTTCAGAGGTGGAGGGGAAAACCAAATGTTTTTTGTATTTCACTGCAGAGCGAACGATCGGAAGATTGGCTTCAAAATCCAGTTCGAATACTTTGAGAGGCTGCTGTACATAAGTAGCTGGTGTCGCAATGGCTACTAAAGGCAAGATCACATCGCATTTGCGGATGTGATACTCAACCCACTCTTTATTGATAGTGATATCGCCCTCAAAGAAATGCATGCGAGGATGGTTTACGAGATCGCCTAGGCGGTCATGCTGCATATCCATGCCATAGACATCCCAGTCGGTGGTCTCAAGAATACGTTTTGAAAGGTGGTGGCCAATGAAGCCATTAACCCCAAGAATGAGTACTTTTTTCATCTTTACTGCCTCGTTTTAATCTAATGTGTCTTTGCTGGGAACCATTCCAGGATTTCAAGGGCCTGGTGGTCACCACAAATGCCGAATACCCGATTATCAACCACTTGGATGCCACGAGCCCCAAGATCGAGCTCCGCCGGAAAAGGCCCTTGTAGGCTTGAGCGGGCCACAATCATGGTTTGGCCCTGCCAGTCGGTAAATGCGCCCGGATAAGGGGGTGCGACGGCTCTGACGAGGTTATGGATCTGTTGAGCACTTTGATCCCAATGAATTAGACCATCTGATGGCTTGCGACCACCAAAATAACTGCCTTTAGATAAGTCGTTTAGCTGATGAGGAACTTTCCCCAGAATAAGATCAGGCAATACGACGTTAATTACGCTAACAGCTGCTTGGCTAACTTTAGCAAAGACATCAGTGGCAGTTTCATCTGGACCAATACTGACTTCTGCCTGAGCAACAATATCACCCGCATCTGGTTTGGCTTCCATCACATGCAAAGTAGCGCCAGTTTTAGATTCACCATGGAGGATTGCCCAGTTAATAGGCGCACGTCCCCGGTATTTCGGCAAGAGTGAACCATGCATATTTAATGCCGCAATCTTTGCGCATGCCAAAATCTGCGCAGGAATCATATTACGATAGTAGAAGGAAAAAATATAGTCAGGTGCTAGCGCTTGAAGTTGAGGAATTAAATTAGGCAGTTCCGTGGCGTTTGGCATCACATAGGGGATTTGTTGTTCGGAACAGAGTTTGCTAACACTGGCAAACCATACATTTTCATTGGGGTCATCTTGGTGTGTCACCACTAAATCAATCTTGATGCCTGCTACTAAAAGCGCCTTCAGACAATGAACACCCACATCATGATAGGCAAAGACGACGGCGTGCAATTATTTTTTCTCTAAAACAGTTTGCACGACATATCTTGGGCGTTGTCTGACTTGTTGGTAGATGCGGCCAATATATTCACCGAGTAATCCTAAGCCAAAGAGCATGACCCCAATTAAGAAGAAGGTAAGCGCAAACAAGGTAAAGACACCTTCAACCTCTGCACCCAAAAGAAAGCGGCGAAAAAGTAAATAGGCAAATAAACTACCTGCGGCAAGGGCGAGCAACATACCTAAAATTGAGAAGATTTGTAAGGGCACTACTGAGAAGCCCGTCACTAAATCAAAGTTCAAGCGAATCAGTTGATAAAGCGTGTATTTAGATTCTCCAGCAAAACGCTCTTCATGCTTAACGGTGATTTCTGTAGGGTTCGAAGCGAATGTATAAGCTAGCGCTGGAATAAAAGTATTGCTTTCATCACATTGGCGAACTAAGTCAATAATGCGGCGGCTATAGCCACGCAACATACAACCTTGGTCAGTCATCTTGATGCGGGTAATACTTTCGCGTAGACGATTCATGGCGCGTGAAGCAAGCTTTCTAAAGAAGGTGTCTTGACGATGGGCGCGAATGGTGCCGACATAATCATGACCTTTCAGAAGCTGCTCAGTGAGCGCATCAATTTCTTCGGGTGGATTTTGAAGGTCTGCATCTAAGGTAATGATGTATTTACCTTTAGCATATTCAAAGCCAGCCATGATGGCCATGTGTTGCCCAAAGTTGCTATGAAATAAAACTGCGCGCGTGACATCAGGCCTAAGCTCTACTTGTTTGGCTAAAATGCCGGCAGAGCGATCTTTGCTGCCATCATTAATAAAGATAATTTCGTAGGGAATACTCCGTTTGGCGGCAACAATATCTAATGCGGGATAAAGGCGATCGAATAAAGCTTGGAGGCCATCTTCCTCGTTATAAACAGGAATAACAATACTGAGCGTTGGCTGGGCGGCTAAATTTGCAGTCATGCCTTAATTTTGCCTGATCTTGCGGGTTAGCCCCAAGTTCCTTAGTTTTTGCGATGTTTTTTCAGAATTCCTACTAAACCCTTTGCAATGCGGCCAATATCCTCATTCGCCATGGCTGGAAATAAGGGTAAGGTCAGAATCGAATGTCCAATACGGTTTGCAATGGGGGTATCTTCGGCTTGATAGCCTAGATTCTTGTAAAGGGTAAAACCGGTAATGATGGGGTAATGCACGCCAGTGCCAATCCCTAGCGCTTTGAGTTCGGTCATCACCTGGGCGCGGTCCACTCTTAATTGCTCAAGTGGTAGTAGTACCTGAAACATGTGCCAATTCGTTTCAGTAAAGTTTTCTACGGGCAGTTCCAGCTCTAAATCTTCCAAGCCGGCGGTCTGAAGTTCACCACGAAGGACATCAAAGTATTGGCGTGCGAGTTCAGCACGTCGGGATTGATAAGCGGGTAATTGTTTTAGTTGCTCCAGACCAATGACTGCATTCACGTCAGTAAGGTTATCTTTACCGCCCAATACATCAACATCCATACTATCCATTCCTTGGCGGGTAAGTCCTTGCAAGCGAAATTTTTCTGCCAGCTTTGCTTCATCAAGATTGTTCAGTACGAGACAGCCACCCTCAACAGTGGTCAGATTTTTATTAGCCTGGAAACTAAAGCTCACGAGATCACCAAAGCTCCCAATCTTCTTACCGCTCCAAAGAGATCCAAAGGCTTGCGCTGCGTCTTCAATCACGCGCAGATTGTGTTGCTGTGCTAGGTCATAGAGCTTATCCATATCCACCGGTAGTCCTGCCAAATAAACTGGCATGATGGCGCGGGTTTTAGGGGTGATCGCTAAAGCAACTTTTTGGAGGTCAATATTTCGAGTGAGGGGATCAATATCTACAAAGACCGGTTTTGCGCCAACACTGAGAATGACGTTAGAGGTTGCAACCCATGAAATCGGAGTGGTAATGACTTCATCACCCTCACCAATACCAGTAACTTGCAATGCAATCTTCATCGTCGCAGTGCCATTTGCAAAGCAGCGTACAGGACGCCCGCCAAAATAATCAGAAAGCCTTGCCTCAAACTCAGCCAACTTAGGGCCCGAGGTAACCCATCCCGAGCGGAGAACCTCTGCAACAGCATCAATCGTTTCTTGATTAAAGCTGGGGCATGTAAAAGGAATAAATGCAGGTTGTGATGCTGACATGATGAGCCTTTATTGTTGCGGGAAGCTAGCGTTATCGGGATGTTTCACAATCACTCTTCGAGAATCTCGATCCACTTCTTGCATTGGAAAGTTGATCTTCTGTAATGCGCTGTATTGCTCAGGAACCATTAATGCATAAGAGGCTTGATCTTCTTTCCAGCGCTCTATAAACGCATCTAGCGTTGGCATCCAAAGCGCTGGTTCTTGATTGACCCCAAATTCCAATTCATCTGGGGATTCCACCATGATCATCGTTCGGCCAAGGTAAAAGGGCAGCGTGTGATCTAGCATGCGAACGGAATAGATGTTCACATTGGCAGGGATTAATGGTTTGACGCGCTGCGCGAGATCAATACCCGATACAGCTCGACCAAGCGTTTCATGGCCAGTACCTGCAATGATGGTGCAAAGGAAAAGGCCAATAGCAAAACTGACAATGCTTCGAAGACCGTTGCGTTTACTTTGCCAAGCTGCCAGTCCGCTAAAGCCAATGAGAATAATGAGGGCAATGATGACCCAATAGACGTATTGCGCATAGGCCTCAATTTCATCGGGTCTTGCTTGTGTGCTGATTTCAGAAATAAAGAAAAATCCAACACAGCCCAATAATGCAAAGCCCAGAGTTTGAATTTTCCATGGAAGATGAAGTGAATTGTTGTTACCTAGCAAGCGATCTAAGCGAGCTCCGATCAACATAGCCAGCGCAGGGAAGATGGGAATAATGTAACCAGGCAACTTAGAGCGTGACACACTAAAAAAAGCAAAGATCACTACAGCCCAGCATACCAAGAGCCAGCCACTCGAAAACTCACGCCTACGCTCTGTCCAAGCTTGTGCAATAGCACCAGGGATTTGAAAGATCCAGGGCAGCATGCCAATCAGTAGCAATGGCACAAAGTAATAAATAGGACCTGTTCTGCTATGGGCTTCGTCAGTAAAGCGTTGAAGATGTTCATGTATGAAAAAGAATTCTAAAAACTCTGGGTTCCGCTGAGCAATGAATACAAACCAAGGTGCGGTAATAATCAAGAAAATAATCGTGCCACTAATTAAATATAGGCGCGACCATATTTTCCAGTCCCAAGCACTGATGGAATAAGCAATGAAGACCATCGCTGGAATGGCAGCACCAATCAGACCTTTGGAAAGCGTTGCTAAAGCCATCATGCTCCAGCAAACCCACATCCAATTTCGACAAGCAGATTGAGTATTGGCGGTTTGCGCTAACAAGAGACTGCATAGGGCACTCATTAAAAATGCAGAGAGCGCCATATCAAGTGAGTTGAAGTGACCACTGATAATCCACATTGGGCTAGACGCAAGAACTAAGGCGCCAAGCCATCCAGCTCTTGCGCTATAAATTTTTGCTCCAGTAAAGCCAATGACTAAGATGGTCATAAAGCCAGTCAGTCCAGTCCAAAGGCGCGCTTGCCATTCGCCTAAACCAAATGCTTGAAATGCAACTGCGGTAGCCCAAATTTGGAGCGGTGGTTTTTCAAAGTATTTATAGCCGTTATAGCGCGGTGTAATCCAATCACCTGTAACTAGCATCTCCCGCGCCATTTCAGCATAGCGTCCCTCATCTGATGGAATGAGGTGACGGTAGTTGAGAGTACCAAACCAGATCAAGCCGTAGACGAGTATCAGTAGCAGAATTTTTCCGGGATGCAGTGCCGAAGATTGGCGAATTTGCCCAAAGTTCATTCAGCAGGCTCCACAATCAAGGCCAAAACGACTTGACGTCCTTCGCCCACCAAAATATTGTAGGTGCGACAGGCAGCTTGCGAATTCATCACTTCAAAGCCAATCTTGGCAGAAATGAGCGGTTTTAAGAGTTCCGGGCTGGGAAAGCGTTGACGGGTACCCGTACCAATCAGGATCAATTCAGGCTTTAGATCCACCATTTGAGCAAAGTGGGTGGCAGTTAGGCCTTCAAAAGACTGAACTGGCCATTCTGCGATGGCGCCATTAGAGCTCAGGAGCACTGGATGGCTATAGGGAGTTTGATTGATCTCTACATAGCCAGGGCCATAGCCCGTGATCGTATTGGCTCCAGAATGGGGGTCAGATTGAAGCTTCAAGTGGACTCTCTGTCATAATTATGTGGATTATAGCTAGCTGTTTTTTCTCAGATTTCAAGAACTTACCCTTTAATTTATTGTGAAACCCATCCTAAAGTCTCAAAAACTCGATAACGTCTGTTACGACATTCGTGGGCCAGTGCTTGAGCTTGCTCAGCGCATGGAGGAAGAGGGTCACAAAATCATCAAATTAAACATTGGAAATGTAGGGGTTTTTGGTTTTGACCCCCCTGAAGAGATTCAATTAGACATGATCCGAAATTTGAGCAACGCATCTGCTTATTCGGACTCTAAAGGTATTTTTGCCGCACGTAAGGCCATCATGCAGTATTGCCAAGAAAAAGATATTCAAGGCGTGGCATTAGACGACGTGTATACCGGTAATGGTGTGTCTGAACTCATTGTGCTTTCCATGAATGCTTTGCTCAATGATGGCGATGAAGTATTGGTGCCCGCACCAGACTACCCACTTTGGACAGCAGCAGTCAGTTTATCTGGCGGCACCCCGGTTCATTATCTTTGTGATGAATCTAAAGAGTGGGCCCCCGACTTAACTGATCTGCGTAAAAAAATTACGTCGCGCACCAAAGCGATAGTAGTAATTAATCCCAATAATCCTACTGGTGCTATTTATTCAAAAGAAGTGTTGCTTGAGCTCACGCAAATTGCTCGTGAACATGGACTCATTTTGTTTGCAGACGAAATCTACGACAAGATGTTGTATGACGCAGAGAAACACATTTCATTAGCATCCTTATCGACTGATGTTGTTGTCATCACCTTCAATGGCCTGTCTAAAAATTACCGCTCATGCGGCTACCGTGCAGGCTGGATGGTGGTCTCAGGTGATAAAGAAATGGTACGCGACTATATTGAAGGTCTGAATATGCTGGCCTCGATGCGCCTGTGTGCAAATGTTCCGGGGCAGTATGCAATTCAAACAGCATTGGGCGGTTATCAAAGCATTAATGATCTGGTTAGCGAAGGTGGTCGTTTGGCACGGCAGCGCGATCTTGCCTGGAAACTGATTACAGAAATTCCTGGCGTTACTTGTGTAAAACCAAAATCTGCTTTGTATCTATTTCCTAAATTAGATCCAGAGATATATCCCATTGTGGATGATCAACAGTTTGTAGCGGATCTTTTGAAAGAAGAGAAAGTGCTGTTGGTTCAGGGCTCTGGCTTCAACTGGGGAAAATCCGATCACTTCCGCATAGTGTTCTTACCTCATGAAGATGTTCTCAAGGAGGCAATTAATCGCCTCGCACGTTTTTTAGAGCGCTATCGTAATAAACATGGCCGCAAGGTTTCCTCAACTGCAGTAAAGGCATCATGAAACCAATTCAAGTAGGTCTATTAGGTATTGGTACCGTTGGTGGTGGCGTGTTCACTGTGCTTGAGCGTAATCAAGATGAAATTCAACGTCGTGCAGGTCGTGGTATCCGCATCAATACTGTTGCCGATCTCAATGTAGAGCGAGCCAAAGAGCTTGTTCAAGATCGCGCACAAGTGGTGGGCGATGCTCGTGCTGTGATTAATAACCCTGAGATCGATATTGTCGTCGAACTCATTGGGGGTTACGGCATTGCTAAGGACTTAGTATTAGAAGCGATTGCTGCAGGCAAGCATGTTGTTACTGCGAATAAGGCTTTGATCGCAGTTCACGGTAATGAGATTTTCAAGGCAGCCCATGCCAAGGGTGTGATGGTTGCATTCGAGGCTGCTGTTGCTGGCGGTATACCAATTATTAAAGCCTTGCGTGAAGGCTTAACTGCAAATCGTATCGAATGGATCGCCGGCATTATTAACGGCACCACCAATTTCATTCTGTCAGAAATGCGTGATAAAGGCCTGGACTTTGAAACTGTTCTCATAGAAGCCCAACGCTTAGGTTATGCAGAAGCCGATCCAACGTTTGATATTGAGGGTATTGACGCAGCCCACAAGGCAACCATTATGAGTGCTATTGCCTTTGGTATTCCAATGCAATTTGAAAAAGCACACATTGAAGGTATTACTAAGTTAGCTGCAATTGATATCCGTTATGCGGAACAGTTGGGTTACCGTATTAAGTTGCTTGGTATCGCTAAGAAGACAACTACCGGGGTTGAACTGCGTGTCCATCCGACCTTAATACCAACCAAGCGCTTGATCGCTAACGTTGAAGGTGCCATGAATGCAGTTCAGGTTTTCGGCGATGCAGTAGGCACTACCTTGTATTACGGCAAAGGTGCAGGCTCTGAGCCAACTGCATCTGCAGTCATTGCGGATTTAGTTGATATCACACGACTTCTAAGCGCTGATGCTGAGCATCGTGTGCCGTATTTAGCTTTCCAGCCGGATGCAGTTCATGACACACCAGTCTTGCCGATTGGAGAAATTACAACCAGCTACTACTTGCGTTTACGTGTAGCCGACCAAGCTGGCGTATTAGCTGATATCACCAAGATTTTGGCTGCTCATGGGGTTTCGATCGATGCGCTCTTACAAAAAGAGGCAGATGAGGGTGAAAGCCAGACTGATTTGGTTGTCTTAACTCATGAAACTAAAGAAAAGAGCATGCTTGCGGCGATTAAAGAGATTCAGAATCTCAAAACGGTTGCTGGCGAAGTTGTGAAGATCCGCTTAGAAAATTTGTCTTAATTTAAATACATGCGTTATCAATCGACACGTGGCAATAGTCCGCAACAATCTTTCTTAGAAATTCTGTTGGGTGGTTTGGCCCCAGATGGTGGATTGTATTTGCCCGCACAATACCCAAAGGTCACTGCAGCTCAACTAGATTCATGGCGCGGCTGGTCATATGCTGATCTAGCATATGAGGTCTTGAGTTTGTACTGTGATGATATTCCTGAGCATGATTTGCGTGCCCTATTGCGTAAAACCTATACCGAGCAGGTTTATTGCAATGGACGCCCCCAAGATGATGCTAAAGACATTACCCCTTTGCATTGGTTGGGGGAAGAGCAGGGCACACGTATTGGCCTTCTTAGTCTTTCAAATGGCCCAACCTTGGCATTTAAAGATATGGCTATGCAGTTATTAGGCAATCTTTTTGAATATGCCCTAAAGAAAAACGGTCAACACCTGAATATTTTGGGCGCTACATCAGGTGACACAGGAAGCGCGGCGGAGTATGCCATGCGTGGCAAGGAGGGCGTCAAAGTATTTATGTTGTCTCCACGAGGCAAGATGAGTTCATTTCAATCTGCTCAGATGTATTCCCTGCAAGACCCGAATATTTTTAACTTAGCAGTAGCCGGTGTTTTTGATGATTGTCAGGATATTGTTAAGGCGGTGAGCAATGACCATGCCTTCAAAGCCAAAAATCAAATTGGTACAGTGAACTCCATTAATTGGGGCCGTGTCGTTGCCCAAGTGGTGTATTACTTCCAAGGCTATTTATTAGCCACCAAGTCTAGCACTGAGAAAGTTTCATTCACGGTACCATCCGGTAATTTTGGAAACGTCTGTGCTGGCCATATCGCTCGTATGATGGGTTTGCCTATCGAGCATTTGATTGTGGCGACCAATGAGAACGATGTGTTAGATGAATTCTTTCGCACTGGTGTTTATCGTGCGCGGAAATCCGCAGAAACACTGCACACATCCAGTCCATCAATGGATATCTCCAAAGCCAGTAACTTTGAGCGCTTTGTTTATGAATTTATGGGTCAAGACGGTATTGCGACGGCTGCTATATTTAAGAAAGTCGATGAGACTGGTGGTTTTGACATTTCACAAGCAGCGGTATTTAAAGAGCTGGGTAAATATGGCTTCCAATCTGGTCGTAGTACCCATGCCAATCGTTTGGAAACCATTCGCAATATTGAAAAGCAATATGGCGTGATGATAGATACGCATACTGCTGATGGCGTTAAAGTTGCCCGTGATCACTTACAAGCTGGTATTCCGATGTTAGTGCTTGAGACTGCCCTACCCATTAAGTTTGAAGAGACTATTTTAGAAGCTTTGGGCCGTCCTGCTCAATGCCCACCTGCCTTTAAAGACATTAAATCTAAGCCACAGCGCGTAGAAAATATTGATGCGGATGTTAATCAAGTAAAAGCATTTATTACGACGCATCTCATTTAATCATTTAAAAGTACTGACTTATATTCTGATGACAAAGCCACCGATGTTGACTGCACAGCAGGCTTTAGACCATCTGCTCTCGCATGCTAAAGCTGTTGAGCAGAGTGAAGATATTCCAATGCAAGCAGCACTGGGTCGCGTGCTTGCCAAGAGCGTCAATAGTTTTGTCGATGTACCTCCCTTAGACAACACCTCAATGGATGGTTACGCAGTGCGCTGCGCTGATACCGCTACTCCTGGACAAACTCTAAAAATTGCTCAACGCATTCCTGCAGGTTCTATGGGGACGCCATTAGAGCCTGGTACGGTTGCCAGAATTTTTACGGGTGCTCCCATTCCTCCTGGCGCTGATGCGGTAGTCATGCAAGAAGATTGCTCGATTCCTGAGGGCTCAAGCGGTTTGGTTCAAGTCAACATTGTTCCGATGCAGGGACAGTGGATCCGTCGCAGAGGCGAGGATTTAACTGCGGGTCAAACTGCGTTGACTGCGGGAACATTTTTACGTCCACAAGAACTTGGCGTTGCTGCCTCTGGAGGTCTCACACATTTAAATGTAAAGCGCCGCGTTAAAGTTGCTGCATTCTTTACTGGCGATGAATTAGCCTTACCCGGTGAGTCCCTAAAACCCGGCGGGATATATAACTCCAATCGAGATACTTTATTGGCGTGCCTCAAGTCTCTGGGTTGTGATGCTACTGATCTTGGTATTGTTCCTGATAGTTTAGATGCAACTAAACAAGCCTTGCGTCTAGCGAGTAAAGATCATGATCTCATCATTACTTCAGGTGGCGTTTCGGTTGGCGAGGAAGATCACATCAAACCTTCTGTAACCGCCGAAGGTAGATTGGATCTTTGGCAAATTGCCATTAAGCCCGGTAAGCCTCTTGCATTTGGGGCGGTGCGTAGAGCTGAGAAGCCTGCTGATGGTGAAGCATGGTTTATTGGTCTTCCAGGAAATCCAGTTTCCAGTTTCGTTACCTTTCTTTTGTTTGTGCGCCCTTTTATCTTGAAGCTACAGGGACAACATGTAAGACCTATGCAATCTTATCCAATGCGTGCTGATTTTGATTGGCTCAAAGCCGATCGCCGTAATGAGTTCTTGCGTGTTAAGGTGAACGATCAAGGCGGTCTAGATTTATTCCCGAATCAGAGCTCTGGCGTTCTAACCAGCGCCTCTTGGGGTGATGGCTTAGTAGATTGCCCTCCAGGTCAGCCTATCAAGGCTGGTGACGTGGTGAAATACATTCCGTTTAATGCGCTTTTAGCCTAATCGGTTTAGGATTACCCAATGCAGCTCGAATTGAAATTTTTCGCTTCCTTACGTGAGGCTCTCAAGGTATCCGAGGAGGATCTCTCCGTCCCGGACTCCGTGAAAACGATTGCACAGCTTCGCTTGTTCTTGGCTGATCGGGGAGGCGCTTGGGCAGAAGTCCTAGCGGAAGGCAAGGTACTGCGCTGCGCGTTAAATCATCAAATGGTAGATGCCCATACTCCTTTGCAAGAGGGTGCTGAAGTTGCTTTCTTTCCGCCAGTAACAGGGGGGTAAATTGAATATTCGTATCCAAGAGAAGGATTTTGATATCAGTACTGAAATTGCAGCGCTGCGTAAAGGTGATCCGCGTGTAGGTGCCGTCGTCAGTTTCTTGGGCACTGTGCGAGATATGAATGAAGGCAGTCAAGTTATAGAGCTGACTCTAGAGCATTACTCAGGCATGACTGAAAAAGCCCTTCAAGAAATTTTGGATCAGGCCAAATCTCGTTGGGACATATATGAGTCTTTAGTAATACATCGTATTGGCCCATTACTACCCGAAGATCAAATTGTTTTGGTGGCGGTAACTAGCGCCCATAGAGGAGAGGCATTTGCGGCTTGTGAGTTCATCATGGACTACCTCAAGACGGCAGCACCATTCTGGAAGAAAGAAGATACACCCGATGGCGCTCGTTGGGTCGATGCCCGGGTGACTGACGATGCTGCAATGGTTCGCTGGGAAAAGAAGTAGCCTTTACTTAAGCATTCTTAAAAAACGCTAATTTTTCAGACCTAGGCAATTGCTTCAATTTGGCCTCAGCCTTGGAAGCTTCAGATCGATCAGGATGCTCTTGTGTTGCCAAAAGGATTACTGGTCTACGTGATCTTGTATAACGGGCGCCTTGACCTGAGTTATGGGCATCTAGCCGATGTTCAAGCCGGTTGGTAATGCCAGCATAAAAGCTGCCATCTGAGCATTTCAGGAGATAAACAAGCCAGGTCAAAATGAGGGATAAATTCGCTTAAAAAGGGGCTAAAACACTTGAAATTGTTAAGAATGCCCCTATATTCTATAGGTAGATATTCATGGAGTAGATGGGGAGCAAAAAATGAGAATAGATAAATTAACAACTAAATTTCAAGAGGCCCTGAGCGAGGCTCAAAGTTTGGCCTTGGCTAAAGATAATCAATATATTGAGCCAGCACATGTGCTGTTGGCGATGTTGCGTGATTCAGATGGTGCTGCCAAGAGTTTACTCACCAGGGCAGGCGTAAATGTGCCAGGCCTTGAAAAAGGTATTGAAAAAATCATTAGTAATTTGCCAGAGGTGCAAGGTACTAGTGGCGAGGTTCAGGTCGGGCGTGACTTAAGCAATTGGCTGAACTTATGTGAAAAAGAGGCCAATAAACGCAATGATCAATTTATTGCTGGCGAGTTGTTCTTGCTGGTAGTTGCGGATGATAAGGGTGAGCTGGGCAAAGTTGCCCGAGAGAATGGATTGAATCGTAAATCATTAGAAGCCGCTATTGATTTAGTGCGCGGAGGAGAGTCAGTGAATAGTGCAGATGCTGAAGGTCAACGTGAAGCTTTGAAGAAATATACCGTCGATTTAACTGAACGCGCTCGCGCTGGTAAGTTGGATCCCGTGATTGGACGTGATGATGAGATTCGTCGCACCATCCAGATTTTGCAGCGTCGGGGCAAAAATAATCCGGTGCTCATTGGGGAGCCGGGGGTAGGTAAAACTGCCATCGTAGAAGGTTTGGCTCAACGTATTGTCAATGGTGAAGTACCGGAAACTTTAAAAAACAAACGTGTTCTAGTGCTTGATATGGCCTTGTTATTGGCAGGCGCTAAGTATCGCGGTGAGTTTGAAGAGCGCCTTAAGGCAGTGTTAAGTGATGTTGCTAAAGACGAAGGTCAAACCATCATCTTTATTGATGAAATTCATACGATGGTGGGCGCTGGTAAGGGTGATGGCGCAATGGATGCTGGAAACATGCTCAAGCCTGCTTTGGCACGCGGCGAATTGCATTGCATCGGCGCCACTACTTTGGATGAGTACCGCAAGTACATTGAAAAAGATCCTGCCCTAGAGAGACGCTTCCAAAAAGTCATGGTTGATGAGCCTAGTGTTGAAGCAACCATTGCAATCTTGCGCGGCTTACAAGAGCGCTATGAATTGCATCATGGTATTGAGATCACTGATCCAGCAATCGTGGCAGCAGCTGAGCTATCACATCGCTACATTACTGATCGATTCTTACCAGATAAGGCAATTGATTTGATTGACGAGGCTGGTTCGCGTATTCGGATGGAGATTGATTCTAAGCCTGAAGTAATGGATAAATTAGAGCGTCGTCTCATTCAGTTAAAGATTGAGCGTGAGGCTGTGAAAAAAGAGAAAGATGAAGCTTCGCAAAAACGTTTAGGGCTCATTGAAGATGAAATCAAGCGCCTTGGGGCTGAGTATGCTGACTTAGAAGAAATCTGGAAGGCAGAAAAGGGTGCCGTATTAGGCGCTGCCAATCTAAAAGAAGAAATTGAAAAAGTTCGGGCTGATATTACAAGACTGCAGCGTGATGGAAAACTAGAGCAGGTTGCTGAGCTGCAGTATGGCAAGCTGCCTGAGCTAGAGGCAAAACTCAAGTCTGCGGCAGCAGCAGAAGCCA
Source organism: Polynucleobacter sp. AP-Melu-500A-A1 (assembly GCF_018882125.1). Classification (GTDB taxonomy): domain Bacteria; phylum Pseudomonadota; class Gammaproteobacteria; order Burkholderiales; family Burkholderiaceae; genus Polynucleobacter. The sequence goes on along the minus strand of NZ_JACVOZ010000003.1, from coordinate 329,058 downwards.
AAGGTGATAAAGATGGCGTGGTTAAAAACAAGCTCTTACGAACCCAAGTCGGTGCAGAAGAAATTGCAGAGGTAGTTTCTCGTGCAACCGGCATTCCGGTATCTAAGATGATGCAAGGTGAGCGCGATAAATTGCTCAAGATGGAAGAGTTATTACATAAACGTGTTGTTGGTCAGGAAGAGGCTATTCGTGCCGTCTCTGATGCAATTCGTCGTTCCCGTGCAGGTCTGGCTGAGGAAAATCGTCCATATGGTTCATTCTTATTCCTTGGTCCTACAGGCGTTGGTAAGACGGAGCTTTGTAAAGCCTTGGCTGGATTTTTGTTTGATAGCGAAGATCACCTCATCCGAATTGATATGAGTGAATTTATGGAGAAGCACAGTGTTGCTCGTTTGATCGGTGCGCCTCCCGGTTATGTGGGTTATGAAGAGGGTGGCTATTTAACTGAAAAAGTGCGTCGCCACCCATACAGTGTGATTCTTTTTGATGAGATCGAAAAAGCCCATCCAGATGTTTTTAATGTGCTCTTACAAGTATTAGACGATGGACGCTTGACTGATGGTCAGGGCCGCACAGTGGACTTTAAAAATACGGTGATTGTGATGACCAGTAATATCGGATCCCATTTAATTCAGTCTATGGCTAATAAGAAACAGTCTGAGATTAAAGATGCAGTGTTTGAGGAACTCAAGAGTCACTTCCGTCCGGAGTTCTTAAACCGAATCGATGAGATTGTCGTCTTCCATGGCTTAGATAAAGGCAACATTGCTAATATCGCCAAGATCTTGCTGAAGAACCTATCGGATCGATTGGCAAAAGTTGATATGCAACTTGAAGTGAGTGATGCTGCTTTGAATAAGATCGCTGAAGTGGGTTTTGATCCTGTGTTTGGTGCTCGCCCTCTCAAGCGGGCAATTCAGCAGCATATTGAGAACCCTGTATCCAAAATGATCCTTGAAGGCAAATTTGGTCCGCAAGATGTAGTTCCTGTGGATGTGGATAAAAAAGGTGACTTTAGTTTTACTCGTCAAGTTCACTAATATTTTGCAGCACTGCAGCAAATAAGCAGGAATTTGCCTGCACCAGTAAACTCGGAACATGACTGTTACGCTTAGTAGGCGCGCCAGTGATGTCCGGGTTATTGCTTTGATTAGCCTGGCTCACGGTAGCTCCCATTTTTTTCATTTAATTCTTCCTTCCATGTTTCCATGGTTAAAGGATGCATTTGCGCTAAGTTATGCCGAGCTTGGCTTGCTGATGTCAATTTTCTTTGTGGTGTCTTGTGTAGCGCAAGCTTCCTCCGGTTTTTTAGTTGATCGCATTGGTGCCAGACCCGTATTGTTTGCAGGAGTTGGTTTACTTGCCTTAGCCGCCCTCACATATTCACAAAGTAATGGTTATGCGATGTTGATCCTGGGCGCAGTCATTGCAGGTTGCGGTAACGGCATCTTTCATCCGGTGGATTTCACCTTAATTAATCACAAAGTCTCACCTCCAAATTTGCCTTATGCGTATTCCATGCATGGCGTCACTGGCTATCTAGGATGGGCTGCAGCCCCTGCATTTATGGTGGGTATTGCTGAGCTTTCAGGTTGGCGCATTGCTTTCTTATCCGCTGCTGTATTGGAGGCCTGCGTTTTATTCATACTCTGGATAAATCGCAGTAAATTGATCGACAACGTTCAGGAGCGTCGTGCAGAAAGTCAAGCCAGCGCACAAGCCGCTAACCCTAGCGGATTTCCAGATAGTGCATTTGCGTTTTTAAAATTACCGGCAGTTTGGTTATGCTGGATGTTCTTTTTCTTTAGTATGGCCGCCACTTCTAGTTTGCAATCATTCGCTCCTACTGCTCTCTTTGAAATATATGGCGTTGCCATTAGTGTTGGTAGTTATTTCATCACATTGCTAGCCTTAGGAAGTGCCGCTGGCGTTTTATTTGGCGGCTATTTGGCAGCAAAATTAAAAGCGCCACAAAAGATTGTTTCCTCTTGTCTCTCCTTAACAATTTTGATGTCTTTACTTCTTGCTGGTGGATCCACTCCTATGGATCTCATTCCTATACTGTTCTGCATTATTGGTTTTGGTTATGGTGTCCTAGCACCATCACGCGACCTCTTGGTAAAGCAGGTAACACCACAAGGTGTATCCGGAAGGGTATATGGCATCGTTTATTCTGGGATTGATCTGGGCGCAGCTGTAGGACCTTTTATCTTTGGATTCTTTATGGACGCCGGCTTACCCAAGGCACTATTCATAGGTATTGCCCTTTTCCAATTAATGATTATTCCCACCGTCTTGAAAGTAACTTCCAAGACTAGGGCTCAAGTAGCTTAATGGGTCTTAAGTATTCTCATAATGTGAAACGTCGTTTCCCTGCGTAAAATGCAGCGCAACATTTACCCTTGCTGTCCATTTCAATCAATGATCTTCATTATCATATTGTGATATTTAAGATGTAAGTTATTGATTTTAAATAATTAAAAATTTTTTTAATGACTGTAAATTTCTCTTGCTTGGTTTTTTGAACTCTCTAAACTCTTATATAAGACATAAGACTTAAATAGGTCTTAAGGTTCTCAAAATTTGAAGTACTTGTTTAACTTAGGGAGAAAAACATGGCAGATCGCAAAGCAGAAATCGCAGCTATTCAAAAAGATTGGGATACCAACCCACGTTGGAAAGGTATTACCCGCGGCTATACAGCGGAAGATGTGGTTCGTCTTCGTGGCTCATTGAAGATTGAACACACTCTGGCTAAGCATGGCGCAGAGAGACTCTGGGAGTTGGTCAATAACGAAGCTTACGTAAACTGTTTGGGTGCATTGACTGGTGGACAAGCCATGCAACAAGTAAAAGCTGGTGTACAAGCAATTTACTTATCAGGCTGGCAAGTTGCTGCAGACGGTAACTCGTATGCAGCGATGTATCCAGATCAATCTTTATATCCAGTTGATTCCGTACCGAAGATGGTTGAGCGTATCAATAACTCATTCCAACGTGCTGATGAAATTCAAACAGCTAAAGGTATTAACAAGGGCGATGCAGGCTATATCGAGTATTTTGCGCCAATCGTTGCCGATGCTGAGGCTGGGTTTGGTGGCGTATTGAATGCATTTGAATTAAGTAAAGCATTGATCAAACAAGGTGCGGCTGGCGTTCACTTTGAAGATCAATTATCTTCTGTTAAAAAGTGCGGTCACTTAGGTGGCAAAGTATTGTTGCCTACAGCCGAGTCAGTTCAGAAGTTAATTTCTGCACGCTTAGCGGCTGATGTGATGGGTGTTTCAACCATTATTTTGGCTCGTACCGATGCTGAGGCTGCTGATTTGTTGACATCTGATTATGATGAAAACGACAAGCCATTCCTTACGGGTGAGCGAACACCAGAAGGCTTTTACAAGACTCGTAAGGGCTTGGATCAGGCAATCTCACGTGGCTTAGCTTACGCTGCATATGCTGATATGGTTTGGTGTGAAACAGGTACACCTGATCTTGATTTTGCTCGTCAGTTTGCTGAAGCAATTCGTGCGAAGTTCCCTGGAAAAATGTTGGCTTACAACTGCTCACCCTCTTTCAACTGGAAGAAGAATTTGGATGATGCCACTATTGCTAAGTTCCAGCGCGAATTAGGCGCAATGGGTTACAAGTATCAATTTATTACATTGGCTGGTATTCATTCGATGTGGTACAACATGTTCGACTTGGCGCAAGACTACATGCAACGTGGTATGACTGCATACATCGAGAAAGTACAAGAGCCAGAATTTGCTGCACGTGATCGTGGATATACCTTCGTTTCGCATCAGCAAGAAGTTGGAACTGGTTACTTCGATGATGTCACTACCGTGATTCAGGGTGGCAAGTCTTCAGTAACAGCATTGACGGGCTCTACCGAAGAAGAGCAGTTTCACTAATGAGAATCCCTAAGTAGTCTGTAGTAGCAGTAGCACCAATACTGCCGCGGCATCTAAATAACCTCACAAGGGTGACTTAGATGCCGTTTTCGTTTACATTCAGCAGATGGAGAATTGCGTACTTTGTGCTGATTTAAAGCCTAATGAGGATGAGCTGGTATGGCGCGGTGATGACTGCAGAGTTATCTTAGTGAACGACCATGATCTACCCGGATTTTGCCGTGTGATTTGGAATCGTCATCAAGCTGATATGACTGAGCTTAGTCATGGTGAGCGAGAGCATTTAATGCATTTGGTATTTGTAGTGGAGGAAGCTGTTCGTCATGTGATGAAGCCTTCCAAGGTAAATCTCGCTGCTCTTGGAAATATGGTTCCACATATTCATTGGCATGTGATTCCTCGTTTTAAAGATGATGCATTCTTTCCTGGATCTATTTGGTCAGCCAGGATTCAAGAAACACCCCCAGCGATTCTTGCTGAACGACGTAAAGCCTCCCTAGAGCTGCCTGATGTGATTCGAGGGAAGATTTCTCGGTTATATTAGTGGCTATATAAAAATAGTATAAGAAACGGAGACTTGTCGTGATTGACAAAATTAGTCACAGCGTAGCTGAGGCTCTACAAGATATTGCTGATGGATCCACCATATTGATTTCAGGATTTGGTGGTGCGGGTTTACCTATTTATCTACTGGATACCTTGGTAGAGCAGGGGGCAAAGAATTTAACTTTAGTTAGTAATAATGCAGGTAATCAAGGCGTTGGTATTGCCAAGTTGATTGCTGCAGGCCAGGTTCGCAAGATGGTCTGTTCCTATCCTCGACAGCCTGAGTCCGGAGCTTTTGATGAGCTTTACCGTGCGGGAAAAATTGAATTAGAGCTCGTTCCGCAAGGAACGCTAGCTGAACGTATTCGTGCAGGTGGCGCGGGAATTGGTGGTTTTTATACGCCAACGGGTTTTGGTACAGAGCTCGCAAATGGAAAAGACACTCGCGTGATAGATGGTGTGAATCATATTTTTGAGAAAGCCATTAAGGCGGACTACGCTTTAATCAAGGCAGATAAGGGTGACCGCTGGGGAAATCTCACCTATCGCGGTACAGGCAGAAATTTTGGGCCAATTATGGCTACTGCTGCCCGTTGTACTATTGCGCAGGTTAAACAAGTAGTCGAGCTTGGGGCTTTAGATCCCGAAGTTGTTGTGACACCTGGAATCTTTGTTCAGCGTGTCGTGCTAGCTGGGAGTAAGTCATGATGGATCTTTCAAAAATAAAAAAACGCAGTACAGCGGATATTGCCAAGCGAATCGTGCAGGATATTCCAGATGGTGCCCATGTGAATTTGGGAATTGGTCAGCCAATGTCGATTTCAAACTACTTGCCATCTGATCGAGAAATTTTGTTGCATAGTGAAAACGGTCTTTTGGGTATGGGGCCACTTGCTCAAGGTGATGAGATTGATGAGGAGCTGGTTAATGCGGGTAAACAGCCTGTGACGATGTTGCCTGGAGCTTCTCTTTGTCATCATGCTGACTCCTTTGTCATGATTCGGGGCGGCCATATTGATATATGTGTACTCGGGGCATTCCAAGTTTCTGTCAAGGGTGATATTGCTAATTGGCGGACGGGAGACCCTAAAGCAATTCCTGCTGTTGGTGGGGCGATGGATCTGGCATTGGGTGCAAAAAAGTTATTTGTCATGATGGAGCACCTGACTAAATCGGGCGAATCTAAATTGGTAAAGGAATGCACCTATCCTTTAACTGCACTTGAGGCAGTTGATTGCATTTACACGGATTTAGCAACGATTGCTGTGACGCCGAATGGTTTAGTAGCGATCGATTGGGTTGATGGCTTGACTTTTGAGGAGCTGCAATCGTTAAGTGGTGTGCCTCTAAGAAGGGCAGATAAATGATCAGTAAATTCATATTGCTATTTATATTGACGGCTTTTGGTTTTGGTTTGAACACCACCTATGCTGCAGATCCCGTAGGCAACTATCCCACCAAGCCGATTCGCATCATCGTTGGCTTTTCCCCAGGTGGTGCAGCCGATACGGTTGGTCGTGCCTTGGCAGAAGGACTATCAACACGCCTAGGACAGCCTGTCGTAGTGGAAAATAAAGCTGGAGCTAATGGCAATATTGCTGCAGAATTTGTCGCTCGCGCACCAGCTGATGGTTATGTTCTTTACTTCCCTTCAATTGGGCATGCTGTTAATGTTTCTTTATATAAAAACTTGCCCTATGACGCTGTAAAAGACTTTACGGCAATTGGAGGCGTATTTTCAGCCCCAAATATTTTGGTAGTACCGATGAACTCTCCATATAAAACAGTAGGGGAGTTAATTGCTGCGGGTAAGGCCAACCCTGGCAAGCTCACTTTTGCTTCTAGTGGTAGCGGTACATCAGTACACCTCTCAGCAGTACTGTTTGAGAAGATGGCCAAGATAGATATGGTGCATATTCCTTATAAGGGAACTGGTAGCGCCATGCCGGATGTCATTTCAGGACAGGTTGATATGAGTTTCCCTAACCTTCCCAGTGGTTGGCCACAAGTGAAAGCGGGTAATCTGCGTGCGCTTGGTGTTACAACAGCCAAACGTTCAGGGGCAGCTCCGAGTGTGCCCACAATCGCCGAATCTGGCTTACCAGGTTATGACATGGCAACTTGGTATGGTTTAGTGGCACCAGCTAATCTGCCTGAACCTATTCGTAATCGGTTGAATAAAGAATTGCAGATCATTTTGGCAGATCCTAAATTTAAAGATAAGTTAATAGCTCAGGGCGCCGATCCAATGCCCGGAACTCCTGAGCAGTTTTCTCAATTCATCAAAGCTGAAACTGAAAAATGGCGCAAGTTAATTGCGCAATCCAATATTACGGTTGACTAAATCTGCCAAATAAGAAATTAATATAGGGAAGTAATATGTCCTTTGCTGCGAATGCTTGTATTGCAGGAATCTATGAGCACCCATTGCGTGTTGCTCCTAATCATACAGTCGCTCAACTACATGCAGAAGTGGCGCGTGGCGCATTGCTAGATGCAGGGCTGACCCTAAATGATGTTGACGCTTATTTTTGCGCAGGTGATGCACCCGGTATGGGTCCAATTTCAATGGCAGATTATCTGGGTTTAAAAAAGTTAAGCTATTTAGACTCTACCGACACTGGTGGCTCATCATATCTAGCCCATGTAAACCATGCTGCGCGTGCAATTGCAACCGGGCAATGTAAGGTTGCCTTGATTACCTTGGCAGGACGTCCTAAATCTGAGGGTTCTAGTGGAACGCAGGTGCGGAGTCAATATGCTGGCGCCCCAGACTTTGCTTTTGAAAAACCGTATTCTCCAGCACCATTAAATATGTACGCAATGTGTGCCATGCGCCACATGTATGAATTCGGAACGACGAGTGAGCAACTGGCTTGGGTTAAAGTGGCTGCCTCTCATCATGCCCAACATAATCCGAATGCTGCACTCAAAGATGTTTTAACGGTTGAGGATGTTCTGAGTTCTCCAATGATTGCTGATCCATTACACCGTGCCGATTGTTGCGTCGTTACAGATAGTGGCGGTGCGCTAATCGTGGTTCATCCAGATATTGCCAAGACTCTAAAAAAACCAGTAATTACTATGATGGGTGCTGGGGAATCAACCAAAGGTCAAATGGGTGGTAAGGTCGATTTGACCTATTCTGGATTGGCATGGGCTGCGCCACGAGCTTTTGCAGAAGCTAAGTTAACGCCCGAGCAAATACGCTATGCCTCTATTTACGATAGCTTCACAATTACTGTTTTAATTCAGTTGGAAGATCTAGGATTTTGCAAGAAGGGTGAGGGAGGTCGATTTGTTGAGGGAGGACAACTGATTTCTGGCAAAGGCAAACTGGCCTTTAATACCGATGGTGGAGGTTTATGTAATAACCATCCCGCTAACCGAGGCGGCATGACTAAGGTCATTGAGGCAGTGAGACAATTACGAGGAGAGGCTCATCCAGCAGTGCAGGTTCCTAATTTGGAATTTGCTCTTGCTTCCGGAATTGGTGGCGCTTTAGGATCACGTCATGGTGCAGCTGCATTAATTATGGGGAGACTGCAATGAGTCAAGCTCATCGCTTACCAAGCCCCATCATCAATTCTGAAAATAAGCCATTTTGGGATGCTGCACAGAATAATCAATTAACTTTAAAGTTTTGCAATAGCTGTAAAGAACTACATTACTATCCTCGTACACTTTGTCCTCATTGCGGCAGTGATGACACTGCATGGGTGGAATCAAAAGGCCTCGGTGAAATCTACTCCTATACCGTAATGAGACGTGGAGTTGAGTTTCCTTTTGCAATGGCTTATGTACGATTAGATGAGGGTATTTCTATACTCACCCATCTGACAAATTGTGATTTTGATGGGATAAAAATAGGTCAAAAAGTAAGAGTGGTGTTTCAGGAAACCCAAGATGGTATAAAGACCCACCTCTTCGAACCGCTTGAATAAATTGTTAGACTAACTTATTGAGCGCTTCTAAGTAATTCTCTGGATTGAGTGGTTTACCTTCGCGTTGCGCCTCCCACATTACTTGCCCAAGACATTCCATGATGCGATGCTGGGCCTCATGTTCTGAGCCTAATTTCTTGGTGAGTTTCTCAGCAATCTCTTTGATTCCAGGGGGTTGATTGATAGAGATTTGTTCGCTAATCGAGAGGTGCATCGATAAATGGAGAAAGGGATTGGTTTCCCCGCGCTCTGGAGAGTAGTCTTGCTCAAGAGCGCCCTCTGGATTTGCGAGTAAAGCATGATATTCGGGGTGTTCGTGCATCCAATCACCCGCAAGTGTTTCCATGGAATCGAGAATATGATTTTCACTCTTTTTTTTCCAGGTATCACAAAAAAAACGGCGTACTTCTTCGCGGGTTGGATTAAATAGGGCCACGAACTTTTCCTTTACCAGTTTTTTGTTTGAAGCCACAGAGAGGTTCAACAACACATTGCGCACAATCTGGGGCACGAGCCTTGCAAGTGTATCTGCCATGGAGAATAAGCCAATGATGGGCATCTTGTAGATATTCTTTAGGAACCCTTTTGAGTAACTGCTCTTCAACTTTGATAACATCTTTGCCAGGAGCTAAACCGGTACGATTCGAAACCCGAAAGATATGAGTGTCTACGGCAATAGTAGGTTGACCAAAGGCAGTATTTAAAATCACATTCGCTGTTTTTCGGCCAACACCTGGTAAAGCTTCTAGCTCTTCTCGGGTTTGCGGAACTTCACCACCGTGCTTCTCAAGCAAGAGGTGACAAGTTTCTTGTATATGCTTGCCTTTTGCATTAAATAAGCCGATATGCTGAATAAAGGGACGTACTCCTTCTTCGCCAAGCGCTAGAAAGGCTTGTGGGGTATTAGCAATCTTAAAAAGTTTCTTAGTACCCTTATTAACGGAGATATCTGTTGCCTGCGCAGAGAGTAAAACAGCGATCAATAACTCAAAAGGAGAGCTGTATTCCAGCTCGGTTTCTGGATGGGGATTGTTGGCTTTGAGCTGCTCAAAGAAAGCCCGCCGCTTTTCTAAATTCATCATTTTTTTATTTGTGCTCTTGCAATGGCAGCAGTAATGATGGCTCGCTTTCTTTCTTGTTCTTTTTTTGCATCCTCTGACATTGCATCTTCAGCATTAACAGCCAGTAGTTTTGCCGCTGCTTTTTTGGCTAAGCGTGCATCGTTATCTTTTTCTTCTCTATCAAGGCGACGTTCCCGATCATGGTAGCGCTTACGAGAGATATCGGCCAAATCGCTAGTCCAGGCATCCCAGCCAGTGTTGCTGCCAGTGACATCAATCATGCTGATGCAATCTACCGGACAGGGAGGAATACATAAATCACAGCCTGTACACCATTCCGTTAAAACAATATGCATTTGCTTTGAGGCGCCAACAATAGCGTCTACAGGACATGCCTGAATACACAGTGTGCAACCAATGCACTTTTGGGGGTCGATGAAGGCAACGGGCCTGGCGCGTTCAAGGCCGCACTCAGGATTGATGGTGGGGTTTAATGCAAAAGCATCTTGGGGGTAAATCGGTACTAGAATTTTACTAAGTCGTTTGATGCCCTCAACGCCGCCTGGCGGGCAGCGATTGGGTAATGCATCCCCACTTGCCATGGCTTCTGCATAGCCGCGGCAATCTGGGTATCCACATTTAGTGCATTGAGTTTGAGGAAGGGCATCCTCTAAGCGATCGGTGAGATTATCCGCCTGATGAATGTTCATTACTGAGTGATTATGTAAAAAAAGAGGACCGCAGTCCTCATCTTTAGTTGCTTAGTTAGACTTCTGATTTGGGAGGTCTTGCTCTGGTCTTATGATGAGCACTTTGGTGATCACGAATGAAAGATTGAATCTTTGGGTAAACCTTATTACGCCAACGACGTCCAGCAAAGATTCCGTAGTGGCCTGCGCCGGATACTTCGTAGTGATCTTTAATCTCCTTAGGAATGCCAGCACACAAACCATGTGCTGAGCGAGTTTGACCACTACCAGAGATATCGTCAAGCTCACCCTCAATAGTTAATAGAGCAGTCTTCTTAATGTCTTGAGGTTTAACCAATTCACCAGCTACTGTCCAAGTGCCATTTGGTAGAGCATAGTCTTGGAAAACGGTCTTGATGGTATCAAGGTAGAACTTCGCGTCTAAATCTAATACTGCGTTGTATTCGTCATAGAAGCGAATGTGCGCATCAGTATCTTGTTCATCACCACGAACGAGGTTTTGGAAGAAGTCCCAATGTGATTGCAAATGGTTTTGAGGATTCATGGCAAGAAAGCCAGTATGCTGCAAAAAGCCAGGATATACCTTGCGACCGACACCTGGATAGGTGGGCGGCACCTTATAGATCACATGACTTTTAAACCACTCAAATGATTTTTGCTCGGCCAAGTTATTCACAGCGGTAGGCGATTTACGGGCATCAATCGGACCGCCCATCATGATCATGGAGGCAGGCGTTTCTTCACCGGCTGAAGCCATCAGCGAAATAGCGCCCAAGGTTGGAACGGTAGGCTGGCAAACAGAAATGACATGCAAATCTTTTGCGCCAATGGTGCGGATAAATTCTTGAATATAGTGAACATAGTCGTCAAGACCAAATTCACCTTCTTCAACTGGAACATTGCGAGCATCGATCCAGTCAGTAATGTAAACCTTGTGATCCTGTAAAAGAGTGCGCACAGTATCGCGCAACAAAGTGGCGTGGTGGCCAGACATCGGGGCGACGACTAATACAACAGGATCTTCTTTGAGACTTTTGATAGTTTCTACATCATCAGAAAAGCGCTTGAAACGAACCAGATTACAAAAGGGTTTTGCAGTGACCGTTCTTTCATGGATTGCAACTTCATGACCATGTGCTTGAACAGAGCGAATACCAAATTCTGGTTTCTTATAGTGCTTACCTAAGCGATGGAGAAGTTCATAGCTGGCAGCTAAACGCTCAGATCCTGGAACCTTAGAGGCAGGGTTAGAGGCATCAATAAAGGCTTCTGAAGCTGCGCGTGCCCAGGAGCTAACTGGTTGAAGTAAGGCTTTTTGAAACTCGTGTAACTGATATAGCATGCTACCTCCGGTAATTCAGTGTATCCGCTTATTGCGCTAAGACGCGGGCGATTGCTTTGGCTACTTTATCAATATTTTTGGTATTGAGAGCCGCCACACAAATGCGTCCAGTTGAAAGGGCATAAATACCATCTTCTTTCTGTAAGCGATCTACTTGCTCAGGCGTTAAGCCTGAGTAAGAAAACATTCCACATTGCTGCTCGATAAATGAAAAATCTTGTTTCACTCCAGCAGCAGCAAGTTTTTCTACTAAGCCATGACGCATTGCTTTAATACGATCACGCATCTCTGCTAATTCATCTTCCCAAAGCTTACGTAACTCAGGTGAATTTAAAACTGCTGCAACAATCGCTCCACCATGCGTTGGTGGGTTGGAATAGTTCGTCCGAATGACGCGTTTTAGTTGAGACATCACACGCGTCGATTCTTCTTTACTTTGTGTCACGATTGACAAGGCGCCTACACGTTCACCATAAAGTGAAAATGATTTGGAAAATGAACTAGATACCAAGAAAGACAAATCTGATTTTGCAAACAGACGAACGGCAATTCCATCTTGCTCAATACCAGCCGCAAAGCCTTGGTAGGCGATGTCTAAGAAAGGAATTAAGCCTTTATTTTTACAGATTGAAATTATTTGTTCCCATTGAGCTTCAGTCATATCGGCGCCAGTGGGGTTATGGCAGCAAGCATGTAGTAAGACCGTGGTGTTCTTTGGAAAAGATTCCAAAGATTTCACCATGCCATCGAAATCAACGCCACGTGTTTTGGCATCGAAGTAGTTATAGTCAATTACTTTAAAATCAGCAGACTCAAAGATGCCCCGATGATTTTCCCAAGTAGGATTGCTGATTGCACAGGGTGCATTTAAATTGAGGCGCTTAATGAAGTCTGCTCCAACACGCAATGCGCCAGTACCGCCAAGACATTCAGCGGTTACTACCCGACCATCTTTGATTAAAGAAGAATCTTCACCAAACAATAAAGATTGAACTGCACTGTTGTAAGGATTTGGACCTTCGATGGGAACATAGCTACGTGGAGATTGCTTAGCAACATGCGTCCCTTCAGCTTTGATTACAGCCTTTAACAATGGCACCTTGCCTTCATCCGTGTAATACACGCCAACTCCTAGGTTAACTTTATCGGGCCGCTGGTCAGCAACATAGGCTTCTGTGAGGCCAAAAATAGGATCTTTTGGGGCTAATTGAACGGAGGCGAACAGGGTCATGTGAAGGAGTTTATGTGATTGTTTAGTTAGTAATTGACGTTAAATTCAGCTTGTATTGGTTTAATTGCCTGGTTTTGAGACCAGAATCAACTATTTTCAAATAAAAACGGCAAAATCATTGTTTGTACAAAATTCGCTGTGAAGCAAACTCATAGTTGAAATGATAGCCGAGATGCCCCCTAAGTTACCCAAAACTGATTCAAATTCTGCAGTAAAAGAAATCAAAAAAAGCCCCGAAGCCAATCCCCTGGGGGAAGCTAGCCACGACCTAGATCCCACTAAATTTGTCAGTTTTCCAGACTCCCCTTACCTGCTTTATCAGCCATTTTCCCCAGCTGGAGACCAGCCGCAGGCAATTGAAGCCTTAGTTGAAGGAGTTGAGGATGGATTGACCTTTCAAACACTCCTGGGGGTTACTGGGTCTGGAAAGACCTTCACGATGGCCAATGTCATCGCTAGAACAGGGCGCCCAGCCATTATTTTTGCTCCAAATAAGACCTTGGCAGCCCAGCTTTATAGCGAATTTCGGGAATTTTTCCCCAAAAATGCCGTTGAGTACTTCGTCAGCTATTACGACTATTACCAACCTGAGGCTTATGTTCCACAGCGTGACTTATTTATTGAAAAAGATTCTTCAATTAATGAGCATATTGAACAGATGCGTTTATCTGCAACCAAGAGTTTATTGGAGCGACGTGATGTGATCATCGTAGCCACTGTGTCCGCTATTTACGGTATTGGTAATCCTGGCGACTATCACAGTATGGTGATGACGCTTCGACCCGGTGACAAGATGAGTCAACGCGATATTTTGATGCGACTTATCGCCATGCAGTATGACCGTAATGAAACGGATTTTAAGCGCGGCGTATTTAGGGTCCGTGGCGACACCATTGATATTTTTCCAGCTGAACATAATGAGTTAGCAGTGCGTGTTGAATTATTTGATGATGTGGTCGAGAGCTTACAGTTCTTTGATCCTCTCACCGGGAAGATTCGTCAAAAGATTCCACGCTTTACTGTTTACCCAAGTTCGCATTACGTCACTCCGCGTGAAACTGTTTTGAAGGCCATTGAAACGATTAAAGAAGAGTTACGTACTCGCCTAGATGAGTTTGTCAAAGGCGGAAAATTGGTTGAGGCGCAGCGCCTTGAGCAACGTACCCGTTTTGACTTAGAGATGCTTAACGAGTTAGGTTTTTGTAAGGGGATTGAGAATTACTCACGCCACCTCTCGGGTGCAGCCCCAGGTGAGGCGCCGCCTACCCTGGTAGATTATTTACCCAACGATGCTTTGATGTTCTTGGATGAAAGTCATGTCCTGATTGGTCAGCTAAACGCGATGTACAACGGTGATAAATCTCGTAAACATACGTTGGTGGAGTTTGGATTTCGCTTGCCATCAGCAATGGACAATCGACCATTGAAATTCTCTGAATTTGAAACCAAAATGCGTCAAACTATTTTTGTGTCTGCTACACCTGCTGATTATGAAAAGACTCATCAAGGTCAAGTCGTTGAGCAAGTAGCAAGGCCAACTGGTTTAGTCGATCCAGAAATTGAAGTTTTGCCAGCAAGCACTCAAGTCGATGATTTATTGGGTCAGATCCATGACAGAGTCAAAGTTGGTGAGCGTGTTTTAGTGACAGTATTAACCAAGAGAATGGCTGAGCAATTAACTGATTATTTATCTGACAATGGCGTGAAAGTTCGCTATGTGCATTCGGATATCGATACCGTTGAACGTGTCGAGATTTTGCGTGACTTACGTTTAGGTGTCTTCGATGTATTGGTCGGTATTAACTTACTGCGTGAAGGCTTAGATATTCCTGAGGTGTCACTAGTCGCCATCTTGGATGCAGATAAAGAAGGTTTTCTGCGTTCGGAGCGCAGCTTAATTCAGACCATCGGACGGGCTGCACGAAACGTAAGAGGCAAAGCCATTCTGTATGCCGATAGGGTCACAGACTCGATGCGAAGGGCGATGGGGGAGACAGAAAGACGGCGTACCAAGCAAGTTGCTTTTAATAAATTGCATGGAATTGAGCCTAAGGGGGTCCAAAAGCGGATTAAAGACATCATCGATGGTGTCTATGACGTCAAGGAGAAGCGTCAGGAGATGCAGGTGGAGCAAGAGCGGGCTCGCTATGAGGACATGAGTGAGAAGGATTTAGCTGGCGAAATTAAGCGCTTAGAAAAGCAAATGAATGCTGAGGCCAAGAATTTGGAGTTTGAAAAGGCTGCCAGCACCCGGGATCGTCTCACTAAGGTTAAAGAAATGGCATTTGGGGCTAGGTCACAAGACTTCCTGGGCTAAATTCTCGGATTCCCCTTCTAAATTTGGGATAATTCCCGAGCGTATTGGTGGGGTATATGCTAAACTTGAGTGGAATAGTCGGGTATTACCCGCCCGACTGTTAGCTGTCCATAACAATCCATTACCAAGGTGACATATGAGACTTACAACTAAAGGCCGTTTTGCAGTAACCGCAATGATCGATTTAGCCCTGCGTCAAACGCATGGTCCTGTAACTTTGGCTGGAATAAGCCAAAGACAAAAAATTTCCCTTTCTTACCTCGAGCAATTGTTCGGCAAATTGCGCCGTTTCAATATCGTGGAAAGTACTCGTGGCCCAGGGGGTGGATATACCCTCGCACGTGCATCTAATCAGATCAGCGTAGCAGACATCATTGTTGCCGTGGATGAGCCTTTAGACGCTACCCAATGTGGCGGTAAAGGCAATTGTCATAGTGATGAAGATAGTCATGGTCGATGCATGACACATGATCTGTGGAGCAACCTCAATTCCAAAATGGTTGAGTACCTGAGTTCTGTCAGTTTGCACGATCTAGTGCTACAACAAGAAGGGCGCGGTATCGTCATTCAAGATATGCGTCAAAAGAAAATGAAAGTTGAAAGTGTGAAAGCTGCAAAGCCAGCTACTGCACTAGCAGCGAAGAAAGAGGAAGCCCCTAAGGCGCCTTTAGTGAATTCTGTTTTCAATCTGGCTCGGCAAAGCTAATTCGCCGCACCTTCAATCTAAAAGATAATCATGAACGCACCACAAGACCTTCCAAAACAACCGGTTCCTATGTTTAGCCCTAAACACTTTCCGGTGTACATGGATTATTCGTCTACAACGCCGATTGATCCTCGCGTGGTTGACAAAATGTTGCCTTACTTGCGTGAGCAATTTGGTAATGCCGCCTCCCGCAGCCATGCTTATGGCTGGGCTGCTGAAGAGGCGGTTGAGTGGGCGCGTTCAGAAGTTGCACAATTGGTTCACGCTGATCCAAGAGAGATTGTCTTTACTAGTGGTGCTACTGAGAGTATTAACTTGGCTCTTAAGGGGGCAGCCCACTTCTACAAAGATCGTGGCAATCACATTATTACGGTGAAGACCGAGCACAAAGCAACTTTAGATACTTGTCGTGACCTCGAGCGCGAAGGTTTTGAAGTGACCTATTTGGATGTGCTACCTAATGGCTTAATTGATTACACCCAGCTTGAAGCGGCGATGAAGCCTGGAACTATCTTGACTTCTGTAATGTATGTCAACAATGAAATTGGTGTTGTTCAGGATATTCCTAAAATTGGCGACTTATGTCGTTCACGCGGCGTAATTCTTCATGTGGATGCCGCCCAAGCAACTGGCAAAGTCGAGATTGATCTGGAAAAAATCAAAGTGGATCTGATGAGTTTTTCTGCTCATAAAACGTATGGACCTAAAGGCATTGGAGCCTTGTTTGTGCGTCGTAAACCTCGCATTCGGATTGAGGCGCAAATTCATGGTGGTGGTCATGAGCGTGGTATGCGCTCTGGAACACTAGCTGTCCATCAAATTGTCGGTATGGGCGAAGCTTTCCGTATTGCTCGCATCGAAATGGCTGAGGAAAATAAGCGGATTCGCGCCTTGCGTGATCGCTTACTCAATGGCTTAAAAGATATTGAAGAAGTGTATGTCAATGGCGACATGGATCAGCGGGTGCCTCACAACCTCAACATTAGCTTTAACTATGTTGAAGGTGAGTCCATGTTGATGGCATTGAAAGATTTGGCGATCTCATCTGGCTCCGCTTGTACCTCCGCTTCTTTAGAGCCTTCTTATGTATTGCGTGCACTTGGACGTAATGATGAATTAGCACATAGTTCTATCCGATTTACGTTGGGACGCTTTACTACTGAAGAAGAAGTTGATTTCACGATTAAGTTGGTAAAGGAAAAGATTGCCAAGCTGCGTGAGTTATCGCCTTTATGGGAAATGTATAAAGATGGAATTGACATCAGTACGATTCAATGGGCAGCACACTAAACAATTGAAGTATTAAAGAGGAAATACCATGGCATATAGCGAAAAGGTCATTGACCACTACGAAAATCCCCGTAACGTAGGCTCATTTGAGAAGGGTGATGAAAGTGTCGGTACCGGCATGGTTGGCGCCCCAGCTTGTGGCGACGTTATGAAATTGCAAATTCGTGTAAACGATCAAGGCGTGATTGAAGATGCCAAGTTCAAGACTTATGGCTGTGGATCAGCCATTGCTTCTTCTTCATTGGTAACAGAGTGGGTTAAGGGTAAAACTTTAGACCAGGCGCTAGAGATTAAGAATTCTTTGATTGCAGAAGAGTTGGCGCTTCCACCGGTAAAAATTCATTGCTCAATTTTGGCTGAAGATGCTATTAAAGCTGCAGTTGCAGATTACAAAGAAAAGCATACGGCGAAATAAACGCAGTAAAGATAAAACTATGGCAATTACCTTAACCGATAAAGCAGCTGCACACATCAACCGTAACTTAGAAAAGCGCGGTAAGGGATGTGGCTTGCGTTTGGGAGTTCGCACTACTGGCTGTTCGGGCTTGGCATATCAGCTGGAGTATGTGGACGAAGCAGCTTCTGAAGATACGATGTTTGAGTCCCATGGCATTAAGGTATTTGTTGATCCTAAGAGTTTGGCTTATCTGGATGGAACGGAATTAGATTTCGTGCGCGAGGGTTTGAATGAAGGGTTTAAGTTTCAAAATCCAAACGTAAAAGATGAGTGTGGTTGTGGCGAATCCTTCCGCGTCTGACAATTACTTCCAGTTTTTTGGTTTAAATCAGCAATTCAAAATCGACTTGCCTGTTTTGGATCAGGCTTATCTAGCAATTCAAAAAGAAGTACATCCTGATCGCTATGCTCGTGGTAGTGATACCGAGCAGCGTCTAGCAATGCAGATGGCTACCCTGGCTAACTCCGCATATCAAACACTGAAAAATCCCGTACAGCGTGGCCTTTATCTGTGCCAGCTCCATGGCGTTGATGCTAAATTGGAAACGAATACCGCAATGCCGGCTGCTTTTTTAATGAAGCAGATGGAGTGGCGCGAAAATTTAGATGAACGGGCAGAAGACTTGCCTGCTTTAGAGTCCATGATGGAAGAGGTTGAGTCTTCTAGACAAGCTACTCTGCTCGAGATTACGCAAGCTATTGATCATGCCAAAAATTTTGAGCAGGCTGCTGAGCTCTTGCGGGGTTTACTTTTTATAGACAAGTTCGCCCTTGAGCTTGATGACGCTATTGCCGCCTTGGTATAGCTTTAAACTCTTCCTCCTATGGCCTTATTACAAATCTCTGAACCCGGTAAGTCGCTAGCGCCCCATCAACGGCGTATTGCAGTCGGAATTGATTTGGGAACCACCAATTCATTAGTCGCCATCGTGCGCGATGCCTTGCCTAAAGTACTGCCAGATGCTCAAGGTCGTGAATTGCTTCCATCGGTAGTTCGATATCTACCCAATGGACGAACGCAAGCGGGTTTTGAAGCGCTTGAAAGCATTGTGCTCGATCCAAAGAACACCATTGTTTCAGTGAAGCGCTTTATGGGTCGAGGTTTAGTTGATGTTGAGCACATAGAAAGTGCGCCTTACGATTTTGTTGATCAACCAGGCATGCTCAAACTTAAAACGGTTGCTGGTGATAAAAGCCCCATTGAAGTTTCAGCTGAAATCTTGGCGCGACTGCGTCAGTTAGCTGAAGATTCAGTCGCCGAAGATATTGTCGGAGCGGTAATTACTGTACCTGCTTATTTTGATGACACCCAACGTCAGGCGACTAAAGATGCTGCTAAGTTGGCTGGTATTGAGGTTCTGCGTTTATTAAATGAGCCGACTGCCGCCGCAATTGCTTATGGATTAGATAATGCCTCGGAAGGGGTATACGCGGTCTACGATCTTGGTGGCGGAACATTTGATATATCCATACTCCGTATGAGTAAGGGTGTATTTGAAGTGCTTTCTACTGGTGGAGATTCTGCTCTAGGTGGAGATGACTTCGATCATCGCCTATATTGTTGGGTTATTGAGCAGGCAAAACTCCCGCCGCTATCTATTCACGATCACCGCACTTTATTACAAGCTTGTAAACATGCAAAAGAGTTACTCAGTCACAATCCTTTGGCGCGTGTACATGAGACTTTATCTGATGGCACTGTAGTGAATATCGGTATTAGTCAAGCACAGCTATTCGAAATTACACATAATTTAGTTGCCAAAACTTTGCTGGCTTGTAAAAAAGCGTTGCGCGACGCTGGTTTAAAGGCTGAAGATATTAAAGGCGTGGTTATGGTTGGAGGCTCAACCCGTATGCCGAATGTCCAGCGCTTAGTCGGAGAGTTGTTCGGTAGCAAACCCTTAAATAATTTAAACCCTGACCAAGTGGTAGCTCTCGGTGCTGCTATGCAGGCTGATTTATTGGCGGGCAATCAAAGTAAAGATGATGAGTGGCTGTTATTAGACGTTATTCCACTTTCTCTTGGTATTGAAACCATGGGTGGCTTAGTCGAGAAGATTATTCCTAGAAATACCCCCATCCCTGTAGCAAGAGCGCAAGATTTCACAACCTTTAAAGATGGCCAAACTGCCTTAGCCATTCAAGTAGTGCAGGGGGAGCGTGAGCTTGCTCAAGACTGCCGCTCTTTAGGCAAGTTTGAATTACGCGGTATTCCGGCAATGGCTGCGGGCGCAGCTCGTATTCGAGTTACTTTTCAGGTGGATGCTGATGGCTTGTTATCTGTCAGCGCAGTGGAGCAAGGCTCTGGTGTAAAGGCGTCGATCGATATCAAGCCCTCCTATGGATTGACGGATGCAGAAATTACTAGGATGTTGCAAGATGGTTTCTCCTCAGCAAAAGAAGATCTATTAGCTAGATCCTTGCGTGAAGAGCAGGTGAACGCCCAAAGATTATTAGATGCCGTCCAAACAGCACTTGATAGCGACAGGAATCTACTTTCAAAAGAAGAGCAATCTGCAATCGATCGTGAGATGGCAACATTACAAAGGATTTTGAATGGAGAAACCGATAGCGATGTAGTGCGCAAGGCTGTAGATCATGCCGCTAAGGCAACAGACGATTTTGCGCAAATGCGGATGAATGCGAGTATTCAAAAAGCTTTATCTGGCAAGAATGTCGCTGAGATCTAAAAAATAAAACGAATAAAGAAACAGAAAAGATCATGACTCAAATTGTTGTTCTCCCCCATAGTGAATATTGCCCAGAGGGCGCTGTAGTCGAGGCGGCACCTGGAACCTCGATCTGCGAGGCTTTACTGGAGAATGACATTCCCATTGAGCATGCTTGCGATATGGTTTGCGCCTGCACCACTTGTCATGTCATCGTCAAGGAGGGCTACCAGAGCTTAAATCCTCCCGATGAAAATGAAGAAGATATGCTCGATCGTGCGTGGGGTCTCAACCCTCAGTCGCGCCTATCTTGTCAGGCGATTGTTGCACGTGAAGATTTGGTGATTGAAATACCAAAGTATTCGATTAATCACGCTAAAGAAAATCATTAAAAATAGAAGACCTATAACTTGATGAAGTTAAAGCTCTGCCTATTTGTAATCGTGATATCAGCACTCAATACCGCTAGTGCCGAAGGAGCCCACCCTGGCGTCATGACTGAATTTGTTATTCGTAGCTCTAATTTAAGCGTCTTTTATAGGGCAATTAAAGATCTACCATTGGCGATTAAAAAAGATTAAATCTTATATGTTGAGATCCACTCAAAAAATTATCCCAGGCTTGTTGGTATGTCTATTAATTGCAATTTCAACCAGTTTTTTATCAGAGAATTATGGTGGTCCACAACTTCTCTATGCCTTACTAATTGGCCTATCTTTTCATTTTTTGTATCTCAATGAAACGGTAAAGCCAGGAATCGACTTTTCAGCGACTACTTTACTGCGTTTGGGGGTGGCTTTTTTAGGGATTCGTATTACTTTTGCTGATATTGGGGCAATTGGTTTAAATACTGGCTTGATGGTAATGTTCGCAGTGGCTTCTACTGTAGCCCTCGGATATATTTTGGCTAAAGTATTAAAACTTTCACCCGATTTCGGTTTCATTGCTGGGGGTTCAGTTGGAATTTGTGGGGCCTCAGCTGCACTTGCGGTAGCCTCAGTATTACCTAAAACCAAAGAAAACGAACAATTTACCTTGTTAGTAGTTGTGGGCGTTACGGTACTCTCAACTATTGCAATGGTCACTTATCCATTTTTATTACAAATGATGGATATAGGGGCACTTTCTGCTGGGATTTTTTTAGGTGCGACTATTCATGATGTAGCACAGGTAGTTGCTGCTGGAATGTTATTTGGCTCCGAAGCAGGGGATGTTGCTACGGTTGTTAAGTTGTTTCGCGTAGCACTCTTGCTCCCTGTAGTTTTATTTATCTCTATTTTTTTTGGCACTCAAAGTTCGACTGCTAAATTTGGATGGGGAAGTCTACGTTTGATTCCAACATTTTTATTAGGATTTGTGGCGCTCTCGATTGTGGCCTCGATGCAAATCTTGCCAAGTAGCCTGACTCAGCAAATTAGCTGCTTATCACGCTGGATGTTAGTCATTGCTATTGCAGCAGCAGGACTGAAGACTAACTTTCAAGAGTTGGCAAAGTTAGGTTGGCAGCCTGTATTAATGCTAGTAGCCGAAACGGTTTTTATTGCTGCTATTGGATTTGTATTTATCTATGCGCATTTTTAGTGCTTCCTATTAGACGGCACCCCTCAATTAATGCAGCCTATCTATTGAGGGTAAAGCCACTGTTGTCAAAGAGAACGGCGGTGAACGCACCTTTCAAAATGGGGAGGCAATTATCGAGATGGTCAGTCAGTGGCACCATGGAATCAATCGAGGTACATTCCCTGCCGAATGAATCGTTTTTTACCCCACAGCAAAAGATATGCCTTTAGCAATTCAAAAGGATTAAAAGCTCAGCGCCTTCGAAGAGCTTGAATTCCCTGTTTTAGGGTACCTAATAGGTGCACTTGCGATTCCTTCTTGCCGTTGCTTGATACGCCTCATTTTTATAACAAATTGTGGTTAGAATGATAACGCCCACAATCCATTAGCCCTATGGGGAATTAGAAATTTTAAGCAAGCTTTTATCCTTCTTTCTGTTTTGTTCAATTTTGCTTCTGGTGTGGTTTGGACTCACGGAGTGGACGGGCACCATCTCGAGCGCAAGATTTCCATCGCCTACGGAAACTTGGAATTCTTTCAAAATTATTGCCTTGCAGGGTTATGGCAATGGCAAGCTGTATCAGCATATTTTACAGAGCATCATTCTCGTTACTGCAGGATTTTTAGTGTCTTCTTCTTTGGGAATCTTGCTTGGCATTCTGATGGGTGCTAATAAGAAAATCGAAGCATTTGTCAATCCGATATTTTTAACCTTGAGACCAATACCACCCTTAGCTTGGATCCCCTTAGCAATTGTTTGGTTGGGTTTAGGAAATTCTGCAAAGATCATGGTAATTTTTGTTGCTGCATTTGTACCGTCAGTAATTAATACTTATACAGGTGTCAGATCAATTGAAGTACCTCAGCGTGAAGCTGCTGCCATGTTAGGTATCAGCCGCTTTGCTTACTATCGTGAAGTATTAATACCAGGGGCACTACCACTCATTTTTACTGGCTTGCGCCTCTCACTTCAAGCCTCATGGACTACATTAGTCGCTGCTGAATTGGTGGGGGCAACCTTAGGTTTGGGATCAATTCTGAATCAGGCTGCGCAGGATATTAATCCGGCAATGATTTTGGTCGGCATGATCAGTGTTGCCATTTCAGGTTGGTTAATGACACAGATACTGGCTAAAGCTGAGCGCCACGCAATGCCTTGGAGAGCTTGATGGTCCATCAAGAACGCTTAAATCAGGGTCAGTTTATATTGTGGACCGGTTTAGGTATCACCAGCTTTGTTAGCTTTTGGTACCTCTTTGTACTACTTGGTGTGGTGCCTAAACAATTTTTACCACCCCCACATGAAGTGCTAATCAAATTTATTCAGCTACTCAAGGAGCCATTTTCTGGTTACACCTTATTAGTGCACATCGCCTCGAGCTTCCAGCGTTTTTTATATGGCTTTCTATTAGCAGTAGTAATTGGCGTACCTCTAGGCTTATTAATGGCTTTATCTAAATACGCCAATCGGCTATTTACGCCATTTTTTGAAAGTATTCGCTTTGTTGCGCCAATTGCTTGGGTGCCATTTGCTGCGCTCTGGTTCGGTACGGGCATTGGTGGCCCAATACTGGTAATCTTTATGGGCGCATTTCCCCCAGTCCTCATTAATACCTATCGGGGCGCGATTCATGTTGATCAAAAGTATCTCGAAGCTGCCAGAATGCTTGGTGCAGGTAAGTTACGTTTGATGACGGAGGTGTTGTTTCCCGCATCCATTCCATCAATCATTGCCGGACTCAGGATTTCTGCTGGCTTGGGCTGGCAATCTTTAGTAGGGGCTGAACTCATTGTTGCTTCAAGTGGTGTTGGTTACATGATGGTTAAGGGTCAGGCTAGTATTCAGACTGATATTGTGATGAGTGGCATGATTGCCATTGGTCTAGTTGGTCTATTGATTGATGTGCTTTTAAGGCAGGCTGAAAAGTTCGCTATTCACTATAAAGAAGTGTGATTGATGGCCGATATTATTTTCGATTCTGTGCAGCGTAGCTTTAAGCAGGGCAATAAAGAATTTTTAGCCGTGGGTGGCATTAACTTAACTGTTAAGGATAAAGAATTTGTCGCCATGGTTGGGCCATCTGGTTGCGGTAAGACGACTTGCTTACGAATGGTGGCTGGTTTAGAGATGCCTAGCAAAGGCAGTGTGTTAGTTGGCGGCAAGGAAGTAAAAGGGCCCGGTCCAGATCGTGCGGTAGTGTTTCAGCAATTCGCCTTATTTCCATGGAAAACCGTTCAGGAAAATATTGAGTTTGGTCTCAAATCCATGAATATGAGCCCTGCAGAACAGCAAGAAAAGACGGCCCGTTTAGTTTCTCTCATGGGTCTAGAGGGATATGAGCAGGCTTATCCCCATCAGTTATCGGGGGGCATGCAACAGCGGGTAGCCATTGCGCGCGCCTATGTGTTGGAGCCCGAAGTACTTTTAATGGATGAACCGTTTGGTGCATTAGATGCGCAAACCCGCGTAGTGATGCAGGAAGAGCTGGTACGACTTGCTCGTAAAAACCCTAAAACCGTTTTATTTATTACCCATGCAGTGGAAGAGGCAGTGTATCTTGCCGATCGAGTAGTGGTAATGTCTAGAAGACCCGGCTTGATTCGGGAAGTTATTGACATTAAGCCAACTCGTGAAAAAGAAGGTTGGGATACGCATTCTCGTATTGAGGATGTGATGGATTTGAGTTCATTTGTGCAGTTGCGTAGTCAGATTTGGAAGTTGTTGCGGGAACAAAACTTGGGTGTCGATCATTAATTCACTTTGTAATATATGAAGGAGATAAAAATGCAATTTAAAAAAACATTAATCAGTATTGTGGGTGCAACAGTACTTGTTGCAGCAAGTGTTACGAATGTTTATGCGCAAGCAAAACCTGCGTTAACTGAGATTAAAGTCAGCTATCAGCCAGCTTTATATTGGGCACTACCATTTTTTGTGGCGACAGAAAAAAACTGGTGGGGTGAGTTAGGCCTGAAACCGGAATTTAGTACTTTTCCCGCTGGCGTTCCACAAATCGCAGCATCGGCATCTAAATCTTGGGATGTAGGTGGTACAGGCTCAGTTCCAGCAGTACTGGGTTATGTTCGCTTTGGTATCAAAACTATCGGCTTAACTAATGATGAGTCTGCAGCCAATGCTTTATTAGCAACTCCTAAAGCTGCCGAAGCTTTTGCTGCAAATCCGCAATCCTTGAAGGGGCAGACTATCGTCCTTACAGGAAATTCTACTGGTGACTATGCTGTCCAGGCTTGTCTCAAGAAATATGGCCTATCTAAAACCGATGTGGTGATGAAGAATATGGGGCAAGGCGAGATCATTTCTGCCATGTCATCAGGCAATGCAGATTTTGGCGGCTTATGGGCACCCAATATTTATACCTTAGAAGAAAAAGCGGGCGCTAAGGTTATTTGTAGCGGCAAGGATGGCGGTGCATTTGTTCCCGGAGCTCTAATCGTACGTGGTGATTATGCAAAAGAGAATCCACAAAATGTGGCTAAGTTCTTAGCTGTATATTTACGTGCCTGGAAGTGGATGAATGCCAATAAGCCACAGGCTATTGCGATGATGAAAAAGTTCTACGAGCAAGGTGGCGTATCGATTTCTGAAGCCTCTATGAAAAAAGAGTTTGATACTCGTCCTACCTATGACTTAGCTGCAGAGTTAAAGGTAATGGATAACTCTAAAGGTCCTTCACAAGTTGATGGTTGGTTTAATGCGATTGCTGCCTTTATGCAGTCTACGGGCGCAATTCAAACTGTTCCACCAGCAAATGAGTACATTACCGATGAGTTTATGAAGATGGTCAATGCAGATAAAAAGCTTCGTGAATTTGCCAATAATACTAAGTAGTTAATTTATAAATCTAAAAATGGGGGTAACCTCATTTTTAGATGCAGGCTATAAGTGCTTACAAAATTAAGGTTAGAAATATGGCTATCGATTATTTAAAAAAAGCTGCTAAAACTCCAGAGACTGAGACATCCACTGCTCAAGAGGTAGTTACGGAGATGCTTGCCAATATTGAGAAAAATGGTGAGTTAGCCGTTAAGGAATATGCCTTAAAGCTAGATCAATGGTCTGGCGATATTGTGATGACAGAGCAATCAATGAATGCCATTTTGGCGGATGTCCCAGTCGAGGTAAAGCGGGATATTGATTTCGCGGTCAAGCAAGTGTATGACTTTGCCATTGCTCAAAAAAATAGCATTCAAGATTTTTCTACTACTTTGCATACAGGCGTTACTGCTGGTCAAAAGGTCTTACCTGTCAATGTTGTGGGTTGTTATGCGCCGTCTGGACGCTATGCTCATATCGCTTCTGCCTATATGACGGTAGCCACTGCCAAAGCGGCAGGTGTTAAAAATATTATTGCTTGTTCTAGTCCATTTCGGGGTGGCGGTATTCATCCTTACGTGCTCTATGCTTTTAAGGCTGCCGGCGCAGATGTTGTGATGACCTTGGGTGGCGTTCAGGCGATTGCTTCTATGGCTTACGGCTTGTTTACTGGGAAGCCTGCAGATGTCGTGGTGGGTCCTGGAAACAAGTTTGTGGCTGAAGCTAAGCGATCCTTGTTTGGAAAAGTGGGCATTGATGTATTTGCTGGACCATCCGAAATTGCCGTGATCGCAGATGAAACTGCTGATCCTAAAATTGTGGCGAGCGATCTTGTTGGTCAAGCCGAACATGGTCACGAGTCTCCTGCATGGTTATTTACTACTTCAGAAAAATTAGCTAAAGAAGTAATGGAGTTGGTGCCTCAGATGATTGATCTCTTACCTCCCATCGCAAAAGATGCCGCTGCATGTGCGTGGCGAGATTATGGCGAGGTGATTGTGTGTAGCACCCGCGAGGAAGTTGCGAAGGTTTCTGATCAATATGCAAGTGAGCATCTTGAAGTTCATGCAAAAGATTTAGATTGGTGGTTAAGTAGCCTTACCTGTTATGGATCTTTATTTTTGGGTGAAGAAACCACTGTTGCATTTGGAGATAAGACTAGTGGACCAAATCATGTTCTTCCAACCAAAGGTGCAGCCCGGTATTCAGGCGGCTTATCAGTTCATAAGTTTATGAAAACACTGACTTGGCAGAAGATGACGCGTGAAGGTAGTAAGGAGATGGCTTTAGTAACTGCTAGGATTAGTCGTCTTGAAGGTATGGAAGCGCATGCTCGAACAGCGGATGATCGCTTAGAGAAGTATTTCCCCAATGAAAAATTTGATTTGGGAAGTCCTGTAGAAATATGAGTCCAATTATTCATCAACTCTTTAATTTGCAAGGTAAGACTGCGCTTATTACCGGCGGCAGCAGTGGCTTAGGTGGGGAGATTGCACTAGCACTCGGTTTAGCAGGGGCAGAAGTGGCGCTGGCTGCTCGCAGAGAGGGCCCCTTGGAAGAAGCTGTTGGAAGATTGAGTTCTCAGGGGATTAAGGCTTCTTTTTTTGCGGCTGATTTGAGCGAGTTAGATCAAGCTCAAAACTTATCAAAGCGAGTGTTAAGCCAGTTAGGCAAAGTAGATATCCTAGTTAACGCTGCAGGTATGAATTTACGAGAGCCGTTTGGCGAGGTATCTCCACAAAGCTGGCAAGAGCAATTGAATGTGCAGTTAGCTGCTCCATTTTTTATGACGCAAGCATTGGCTCCACAAATGAAAGAGCGCCATTGGGGCAGGGTGATTAATATTGCATCACTGCAAAGCTATCGTGCCTTTGCTAATAGCGCACCCTATGGTGCAGCCAAAGGCGGGATCGTGCAGTTAACCCATGCCATTGCGCAAGAATGGTCCAAGTTTGGCATTACCTGTAATGCGATTGGTCCTGGATATTTTCCGACCGCACTGACGGTACCAGTGTTTAGTAACCCTGCGCTTGTCAAAATGCACGCAGAAAGAACGGCTATTGGGCGTAATGGTCAGATGAACGATATACATGGATTAGCGGTCTTTTTGGCTAGTGATGCGTCTACTTACATCACTGGGCAAACCATCATGCTCGATGGCGGTTACACCGCACTATAAGGATCGTAAATATGAAAGCCCTGGTTTATACACAACCGAATGAAATGCAAGTTCAAGATCGACCTTATCCCTCATTAGATCACGATGAAGTAGTTTTGAAGATTGAATCAGTGGGAATTTGCGGAAGTGATATGCATGCATTTCATGGTCATGACCCTAGAAGAAAACCAGGCTTAGTTCTTGGGCATGAGTTTGCTGGAACTGTAGCCGACACCAGCTCTTCACTTTTTACCAAGGGACAGCGTGTTACAGGCAACCCCCTCATTACTTGCGGACATTGTGATTATTGTTTGCAGGGTAGAAATAATTTATGTGCCAATCGCACTATGGTGGGCATGACAAGGCCTGGAGCATTTGCGCAATATATGAGTATTCCTGCAAGCTCACTGATCGCAATACCAGAAGGTCTCAGTCTTGATGCAGCTGCCTTAACTGAGCCTGCAGCTACCGCTGTACATGCTATTAATTTATCGATGCGTGCTCTTCAAAGACCCATTCAAGAATGTCGTGTCTTGATACTGGGGGGTGGGGCAATTGGCATGTTATCTGCGCTACTTTTAAAGTATTATGGAGTAGATGATTTAACTGTGGCTGAAGTGAATCCCTTGCGTAGAAATGCAATTGAAAAGTATGTTGGCTGTAAAACAATCAACCCCATTAATGAAAAAATGGCTGAGAATTCCTATGAGTTTGTAATGGACTGTGTGGGCGCTGTAGTGACTCGAAACACAGCATTGGCTGCAGTGAAGCCGGGTGGTGTCATGATGCACGTAGGTCTTCAAGATTGGGCTAGCGAAATTGACATGCGTAAATTAACACTTGCTGAAATTACGCTATTAGGCACCTACACCTATTCCACCGTAGATTTACAAGCGACCGTCAATTTGCTGGCACGAAGCGCTTTTGGTAACTTAGCTTGGGTTGAGAAGAGATCTTTAGATGAAGGCCCTCAGGCCTTTAGTGACTTGCATGCCGGAAAAACTGCTGCCGCAAAAGTCCTATTGAAGCCGTTTTAATGAAAAAAGGTGATTTTGTCGATTTCCCCTATAATCATCAAAATCATTAAAAAGCCATTTTCAGCTAACTTTAACCAAGCCAAAAACAACGATAAGATGATGAATTTAAAGACAAAATTTCTAGGAATATTAGTGTTGGGAATGATGCTATTTCAGGCCCATACTCATGCCGCTGAATTGAATGACATCACTAGCATCCAAAAAAGTGGTGTACTCAGAGTAGGTGTGATTAAAAACGATCTTCCAGGTTTTATGTGGAAGGTAGTTAAAGATGAAACGGTTACCAACCCAGATGGCACTACAAAAACTATCCAGCGTGAAGAATTTCAAGGGCCAGAGATTGATCTAGTCAATAACATCGCAAACAAGATGGGAGTTAGTGCATCCTTCAATAATGAGGCCAAGAACCAGCAGGAGCTCATTGACATGCTTGTTAAAGGTAAAGTTGATGTTGCGGTGAGCAAAATTCAGCAAACCTATCCGCGTTGGGTAAATATCCGATTTTCAAGACCTTATATCAAAATCCCTTATGCAGCGATCTATAACCGCTTGGATCTTGAGGCTTCTGCAGACCGTTCCAAAAAATTGTCTGAAGAGTTTTTAGTTTTTAAGGGAAAGATTGGCGTTATTAAAGGTACGGCATACGAGCCTGCAGCCAAAATCCACTTTAAAAATGCTGAGGTAGTAGCTTATGACGATTGGAAAGCTGCCGTCACTGCTCTTAAATCTGGCAAGGTTTCAATGCTGTATAGAGATGAGTTTGAGATTAAGCGCTTACTCAAGGGTGAGCCAGAATTGAATATTAAGTATGGTGTGGCATCGATTAAAGACCGAACCTCTAATATCTCCGTTGCTATATGTGACAGCTGTGCAAAGTTACAGCAGTTTGTAAATTACTACTTGGACACTGAGAAAAATGATTTTTCGATTCTGAACTCTTTAAAGTTAGCGGATGTTAAAAAATGAACTTAACAAAAAGAAAATATACGGTAAAAGATTTTGTAACCACCATCAATAAACCGCTATTTACACTTGGTTTTGTGGTGCTTGCCATTGTGATTGGCTTTAGTGGCTCTCCTGCAGTTGAATATTTAAGGCCTGTAGGCGACTTATATTTAGCCTTACTGCAAATGCTCGTTTTACCATTCCTCATTACGACTATTCCGCTGGCTATTCGCTCAGCGATGACCGCTGGAAATGTCCGCGACGTAGTGCTCAAGCTCATTATTTGGACTGTTGTTGCTACTGTGGTTTGCTCAGCGATTTCTCTCGTGGTTGGTACTCAACTATTTAATTTCATTAAATTAGATCAGGTAGAGCTCACCCGCATTGGCGATTTCTTGGGCGTCTCTAATGTGGATAAGGCTGATATTGTGGTCTTCATTGACGGTTTTAAAGAAGTAGTCAATCAAGGACCATCTGGACTTCTTAGCCTCATTCCGCAGAACGTATTTCAAGATTTAGCCGCAAATGATAGCAATAAGATACTAGTGTTTTTTGCTATATTTGGAATTGCTTTAGTGATGTCTGAGCGTGAAAATGAGCACTCCTTATTTGGATCCATTCGTCACGTGCAGAGGGTGTGCTTGGTGATATTTGAATGGTTCAATATCATTATGCCAATTGGCATTATTGCGCTAATTGCGCCGCAAGTAGGAAAATTATCACCCCAGATTTATGTGATGCTTTCACTATTTGTGATTGCCTACTTGATTGCTACAGTTGTAGTCGTTTTTGTTTCTATCTTTGGTATTAGTTATTCTCTGAAGAAGTCCCTTAGGGAATCTATACAAGCGATGTCAGCAACCTTGACTATGGGTGCAGTTTCTAGAAATGCATTGATTGCCATTCCTTCAACCGTAGATGGTTTGGTAGTTCAATTAAAAGCTAAAAAGAGTACCGTTGACCTCTTCATTCCTCTTGGATACACCACCTTTCGTTTTGGTTTAATGGTCTATTTCATTGTTGCAACACTCTTTTTTGCATCTTTACTCAATGTCAGCTTCAATCTTTGGGAGCTCGTCTCCATTTGCCTATTTTGTATATTGGCATCTATTTCTTCTTTGGGCTTAAATGGTGTCGCAGTATTGCCGACCTTCGCTATCGTTCTAAAGGCTTTTGGTTTACCTTACGAATTGGCTTTGCCATTATTGGCAATTATTGACCCGATATCTCAAATGATTCGTCCCATCATGAATATTTCAGTCAATTGCGCGATTGCTGTCCTTGCGGGCGGTCCTGAAGATGAGGTTCTGGTTTCAGATCCATCTGATGTTAAGTTTGTAAATTCATAAGACTGCACAGCATAGATAAGGGTTAGTTGAAAGAAATAATGCGTATAAAGAACCCTTTTTCTATACCTGCGATTGATATTCCTAATATCAAACTGCGCCTTTCTATCAGCGCGCTGTTTGTTATCCTAATTGCTCCGATTTTCATTGCTTTTGTTACCTACTCGTATCAAACCAATAAACAGAGCTATGAGAAAAACGCCTATGAATCGATTGAAAGGAATAACCAAGAAGATATCCGTAGGATATTTGATTTCTTAGGTCAACTAACGAGTTCTGCTTTCATCACTACTAATCTGATTGAATCAGATCCTAGTTTTATTGCGAAAGGTAAAATCTTTCCACATTTCATAACTAACCTTGAAAATAATAAAGATGTAGTCAGCTACTTTTACGCCAATCAAGATGGTTCTTTTTATCAGACCCAGCGAACGAATGAAGCTGTTCCATTAGGGGGAAGAGTCCCTCCCAAGCAAGCAAAATATGCGGAAGTATCGATTGATAGAAAGACTAATCAAGGTGCGGATACGGTATATACCTTTTATGATGAAAAGCTAAATTCCATAGAGCATTTCAATAAGCCAGATACCTACGATCCCAGAAAACGCCCGTTTTATATAGAGGCCTTCAAAGCAGCTGAAGCTGATAGCACTAACCCGGTATCGATTGATGACCCGTTTTTTGCTTATCGCAGCAAGCAGGCCGTAATCGGTATTAATAGGGTATTTTTTCAGAACAATAAGCCCGCTGGGACAATTAGTGCTCAAGGTCGGATTGTCACCTTATCGGACTTTCTGGCTAAAAATGCAGTTAGCCCCAATAGCGTTACCGTTATCTTTGACAAGAATAATAAAGTGATTTTGAATTCTGTTTTTCAAGATACATTTACTGTTGTGGACCAGGTCTATAAGTTAAAAAATATTAGTGAAATATCCAATCAGGCTGTTAGTGCCGCATTTCGTACCTGGGAAGAGTCCAAGAAAGCCTCAAATCAATTTCAGTTCTATGCGGACAACATAAAGTATTTTGCAGTAATTTCTAGCTTTCCTACTACATCGAATAAAACGTGGTACGCGATAACCGTTTCACCCGTTTCAGATTTTCTTGCCCCATTAGAAAATAGCAATAAAAATCTGATGCTTTTTGGGGGCATCATTTTTCTTGGAATAGTTCTTCTAGCATCTTATTTTTCAAAGATTATTTCCAAGCCGCTTGAAATGATTTCTCAAGAAATTAAAGATATTCTTGAATTTAAGATTGAAGAGCGCAAGCCTATTGCCAGTTACATCTCTGAAATCCTGATGTTATCAAGCGCCGTTCAAAAACTCAGATCAACCATCCTAGCTTTTACTGCTTATGTCCCACGTGATTTAGTGATGGAGCTGCTGTCCTCGGGCAAGCAAATCGAAATTGGCGGTAGAAGTCGTTATCTCACCATGTTCTTTTCAGACCTGAAGGATTTTTCAACCCTTGCTGAAAATACCCCATCACGAGAGCTATTAGAGCGGGTCTCCTCTTATCTGAAGTTGCTAACCTATGCGATTAAAGAAGAAGATGGAACAGTCGATAAATTCATTGGCGACTCAGTCATGGCTTTTTGGGGAGCGCCAGTGCTTAACCAATTCCATGCATACCATGCCTGTGTAGCGGCAATCAAGTCTAAGCGTAGGATGGCGATCTTCAATGCTGAACTTGCAGAGAAATCAATTCCTCCTCTATTTGTTCGAATGGGTCTTCACTCAGATGCAGTCCTTTGTGGAAATATTGGCTCAATGGAGCGATTGAGCTATACAGTGATGGGTGACGGCGTGAACATTGCCTCAAGACTTGAGGGCGTTAACAAAGATTATCAAACGCAAATATGCGTAAGTCATGGTCTATTTAAAGAGGCTGGTGAGCGTCTGTGGGTTAGGCCAATTGATAAGATTGCAGTAAAAGGCAGACAAAACGAATTCCTGATCTATGAGTTGATGGGTATTCGTAATGGAGATCCAGAAGTTGAGGCAACTGAAGATGAGAAGCAGTTATGCATCTTGACCAAAGATGCTTACACTTTTTATGCTGCAGGCCAATATGCTGAGGCAGAGCTTGCATACATGGCTATTGCAACAGAGTTTAACGATGGCCTCTCTAAAGTGATGGCTGCTAAGTGTCGAGAAAAGTTACATGCATAACTCTTTTACTTCATCCTTTATTTCATCGTTCTGCATCTTGGGAGCGCTTTTTTTTGGGTCCTCAGTGAATGCTGCTTATCCTGATAAGCCCATCACGATAGTGGTTCCCTATTCTGCTGGTGGTCCTGTAGACGCTGTGGCTAGGACAATTGCAGGTCCAATGTCAAAATATTTGGGGCAAGCAGTAGTTATTGAAAACGTACTGGGTGCTAGTGGAACCGTAGCAACGAGAAAGGTAGCTCAAGCTAAACCAGATGGCTACACCTTGTTTTTGCAGCATTTAGCGATGGCATCTACTCCAGCGTTTTATGACAAATTAGGCTACGATCCTCTGACTGATTTTGAGTATGTAGGTCAAATTGTTGACGTGCCAATGGTGCTTTTGGGAAGAAAAGATTTGCCTCCTAAAAATGCGAAAGAATTAATTGAATACATTAAGGTCAATCAATCAAAAGTCAATATTGCTAATGCTGGACCAGGTGGTGTTGCCCATCTTTGCGGCTTGATGCTGATGAGCCGTTTGGGTGTTCGTATGACTGAAATTCCTTACAAGGGAACGGCGCCTGCGCTGACGGATTTAATGGGGGGTCAGGTTGATTTAATGTGCGATCAAACTACTCAAACAGTTAGCCAAATAAAAGCCAAGTCTATTAAAGCTTATGGTGTAGCTGCTCCTAAGCGCTTATCAAGCTTGCCGGATGTTCCTACCTTAGATGAGCAGGGGGTTAAAGGTATTGATATATCCGTGTGGCATGGACTTTATGCCCCAAAGGGTACTGATAAGGCAAGCATGAAAAAATTGAATGATGCCTTGAAGTTTGCTTTAAAAGATCCTGATGTTATTAAACGGTTTGATGAATCTAGTATTAATATCGTCCCGCCATCTAAAGTGAATGCCGAAAGTTTGTATAGCTTATTGGAGTCCGAAATTAATAAATGGGGTCCTATTATTCGCAAGGCCAACATTGACGTAAACACCAAATAGAAGGTGATGAGCTAATTACTGCCTTACTTTATTACGTCTTGTTAGTAAAAATTCTATTTAGAATCTGAGCCATTTCTTAAGTCCCCATGAGTACATCCATTTTAATTTCTGAGTTTATCTCCCCTCAGGCCTTGCAATTTCTCCGTGAGAAACATGAGGTCATCTACGATCCGGAACTATATAAGGATCCCTTAAAGATTAAGGAATCTATTCAACATGTTCAGGGATTGATTGTTCGAAATCTTACTCAGGTAAATGAGGACATATTGTCAGCAGCACCTCATCTTAAAGTGGTCGGCAGACTCGGGGTAGGTTTAGAAAATATTCAGCTACCTGCCTGTGCACAAAGAAATATTAAAGTGATACCAGCAACGGGTGCTAATGCCCAGTCTGTCGCCGAGTATGTCATTGGCAGTGTGATAGCACTTTCACGTAGATTTGAGCAGGCTACGCAGTTGACTCTCGAAGGCAAGTGGCCCCGTTCAACATTTTCTGGCCAGGCTGAATGCGCTGGTAAATATTTAGGGATCATTGGTTTTGGCAGTATTGGAAAAGTACTGGCCAAAAATGCAAATGGTTTGGGGCTGCGCTGTATTGCTTATGACCCATTTCTCAGTGGGTCTGAAGTTGCTATGGGAGATTTTTCAGTACCCTTGATGCCACTGCAAGACTTGTTAGGGAAAAGTGACTATGTCTCATTGCATTTACCGCTGCTACCTGAAACGAAGAATCTATTTAATGCCGCAACTCTAGATTTGATGAAAGAGGGGGCTATATTGATTAATACTGCGCGAGGCGGCATTTTGGATGAGAATGCATTGGCAGAGAGATTGCGTTCGGGTCGAATAGGCGGCGCTGCGATTGATGTATTTTCTGCTGAGCCGGCAAAGGATTTAAGTCATTTCTCAAACATAGAGAATTTAATTCTTACTCCCCATATTGCTGGAGTGACAGCTGAGAGTAATGAAAGAGTAAGTCAGTTAATTGCAAATGAAGTTAGTCACTTTTTGGAAAAAAACTAATGCTACTAAGTTATCAAGAAATGCTTGATTTGAGCACAGAGGGCTTAAGAGCATCTGGCATATCTGCAGAAGCTGCAAAAGAGACTGCTCAATTTTTAGCCTTAGCGGAGTTAGATGGGCTTGGGTCACATGGTTTATCCCGTGTACCTCAATATGCTGGACATGCTGTGCATGGTCGCGTTGAAAAGCAGGCAAAGCTCAAACTCACTCCTTTTAAATCGTCTGCAATGCTGGTCGATGCTGGGGATGGATTAGCCTTTCCTGCGTTGCGTTATGGCACTGATATTTCCGTAAATTTGGCATCTAAAACAGGTATCGGATTGGTTGCTATTAAAAATAGCCATCATTTTGGCGTTGCTGGGCATTTCACAGAAGCAGCTGCACGTGCTGGATATATCTCACTTCTATTTGGCAATACACCGGCAGCAATGCCGATGGCAGGAGGGCGCAAAGCGCTATTCGGCACAAACCCCTTGGCAGCCGCTTTTCCAGTTAAAGGGCGAGATCCGCTTGTCATTGATATGTCCTTATCAGCGGTGGCGCGAGGCAAACTCATGGTGGCCGATAAGAATGGTCAATCCATTCCACTAGGATGGGCCTTAACTGCTTCGGGAGAGCCTACAACCGATCCTAAAGAGGGCTTAAAAGGCTTGATGGTTCCCTTAGGTGGAGATAAGGGTGCTTTGCTAGCAATGATCGTTGAGCTATTGGTGGTGGGTCTCTCGGGTAGCCAGTTTTCCTATGAAGCAGATTCTTTTTTTGATCCTAAGGGTAATCGTCCACGGATTGGGCAACTAATTCTCACCATCAATCCTGGAATCTCGGGATCTGGTGTTTATGCCAAAAAAATGACTAGCTTCTTGAAGGAGCTTGCCTTAGATGCAGGCGTTCGCTTACCAGGGCAACGTCGCTTTAAAAAACGAGCTGCTGGGTTTCAGGAAGGCGTTAACGTACCTGATGTGATCGTGGAAGAAATCCGTAACGGTATTGCTAGATCTTGGCGGTGATCCATCCTATTATTTTTGATTGCTGAAATTCACTTCTCTACGAATGCTCGCTCAAAAACGTAGTCACCCATTTGACCAAGACTTGGGGAGACCTTGAAGCCCTTCGCATCCAGCATTTCAGCAGTTTCTTTGAGCATGGATGGACTACCGCAGATCATAGCGCGATCGACTGCTGGATCCAATGGCGGTAAGCCGATATCTTTAAAGAGTTGACCAGATTCAATAGCAGTAGTCAGGCGTCCAGTGTGCTTAAATGCCTCACGTGTCACAGTTGGATAGTAGATCAGTTTTTCACGTATGAGTTCTCCAAGATATTCATCTTGGGTGAGTTCATTCTTAATGTAATCACCATAGGCCAATTCGCTCACCAAGCGAACACCGTGAATCAAGACAACTTTCTCAAACTTTTCATAGGTTTCTGGATCGCGAATGATGCTCATAAATGGCGCTAAGCCAGTTCCAGTGCTAAAGAGATAAAGGTGTTTGCCTGGATTTAAGTCATCTACTACCAAGGTGCCCACAGACTTTTGGCTAACCAATATAGGATCACCCACTTTGATTTTTTGTAAACGGGATGTTAGTGGACCATCTTCAACTTTAATGCTGAGGAACTCCAAATGCTCTTCATAGTTAGGGCTGGCAACACTATAAGCACGCACCAAAGGTTTGCCATCAAGCTCAAGACCAATCATCAAGAAGTGGCCACTACGAAAGCGCAGGCTTTTATTGCGAGTGGTAGTGAAGCTAAAAAGGGTGTCGTTCCAATGGTGAACGGTCAAAACGGTTTCAGTGTTGTATGCGGCCATAAATACGTATTCGTTAATAGATAGCAAAGCACTAATTATCCCATTCTTGAGGGCCTAATTTGAAGCTAATCCCATGAAAAATAGGACTCAGTAGTGATATAGATCAGAATTTTAGTAATAAAGCCCTGCATTAAGTCCGATGTCAGGGCCTTTAGCTATCATCTATGTATGAAAAGACCCTATTACTTGTTTCTCTCAATTTTTAGTTTGAGCTTAGTCATTTTTGCAGTCATCTTGCAACAGACTGGATATCAAGGAGTGAGTTATCTGCCATGTCCTTTGTGTATTTTGCAAAGAATTGGCTATCTTGGAATCGCTATTTCATGCTTTTTAGCATTTTGTATTTCGCCACTGAGAAAGCTGTTTCATGGCTTAGCTATTTTGTCAGCGGGATATGGAATAGCAGTCGCAGGACATCATGTTTGGCTATTATTTCACCCGAGTGAGTCTTGTGGAATAGATCCCCTGGAGCTGTGGATTAATCAATTTCAGTTAGCTAACGCAATGCCTTGGTTATTTAAGGCTGACGGACTTTGCTCTGCGAAATTGCCTTCAATCTTGGGCTTACAAGTTCCCGAGTGGTCTTTTTTCTGGTTTGCAGTGTTATTTCTGGCCTTGATTTTTACTTTCTTCAAAAAACAAAAGCAAAATCCATCTTAGTAAAGAATGGGCAATAAAAAGGCATCCTAAGGTGCCTTTTACTTTTTATCCAAACTCCTTACTCTTCTTCACGACGTAAGTGTGGAAAGAGAATGACGTCACGGATATTTGGGGAATCCGTGAGTAGCATGACTAGTCGGTCAATACCGATTCCGCAGCCGCCGGTTGGAGGCATGCCGTATTCCAAGGCGCGGATGAAGTCATGATCAAAGTACATAGCTTCCTCATCACCCGCTTCTTTTTGCTCAACCTGCTTGCGGAAACGATTGGCTTGATCTTCGGCATCATTGAGCTCTGAGAAACCATTCGCAATTTCACGGCCGGTGATGAACAATTCAAAGCGCTCGGTGATGCCTGGGCGTGTATCGGATTCTCTTGCTAGTGGACTCACTTCAATTGGGTAATCAATGATGTAAGTTGGCTCCCAAAGATGCTCTTCAGCAACCAATTCAAATAAAGCTAGTTGAAGTGCGCCAATACCAGCATTTTTTAGAGTTGGTGCATCAGGATTCTCGCCGCCTTTTTTGAGTTCAGCGCGAATGAATTCAATATCATCGAGCTGGCTTGCTTGATAGCTCTTACCGGATTGACCGCAGTACTTAAGAATGGCTTCAGTAATCGTGAGACGTTGGAAAGGTTTACTTAAATCCAGTCCCCGACCTTGGTGAGTCAGTAGAGCTGTGCCTTGAGCATCTATTGCTGCTGCACGAATCAATCCTTCTGTGAAATCCATCAGCCAGCGGTAATCAGTATAGGCTGCATAAAACTCCATCATGGTAAATTCAGGGTTGTGGCGCGGGCTTACACCCTCATTTCGGAAGTTACGATTAATTTCAAAAACCCGCTCAAAGCCGCCAACTACCAAACGTTTGAGATATAGCTCTGGAGCAATACGCAAGAACATTTGCATGTCTAGGGCATTGTGGTGAGTAATAAAGGGCTTTGCGGTAGCGCCACCGGGAATAGGGTGGAGCATTGGGGTCTCCACTTCCATAAAGTCGGCATCGAGCATATGGCGGCGAAGTGAAGCAATCGCATTACTACGTGCTTTAAAAGTATTACGGCTCTCTGGATTAACAATTAAATCTACATAACGCTGTCGATATTTAGTCTCGAGATCAGAAAGTCCATGAAATTTATCAGGTAGTGGACGCAGGGACTTGCTTAATAAGCGCAAATGACTGCACTCTACCGAAAGCTCACCTTTATTTGTCTTAAAGAGATTGCCCTCGGCTGAAATGAAGTCACCCATATCCCAATGCTTAAAGGCGCCATGGGTCTCGGCACCACTGAGTTCATCGCTGATATAGAACTGAATTTGACCACTGCGATCTTGAATAGTGGCAAAGCTAGCTTTACCCATCACACGTTTTAATACCATGCGGCCTGCAACTTTGACATGAACTTTCTTGGTTGCCAGCTCTTCTTTAGTCAGACTGTCGTAGTGGGTATGTAAGTCAGCAGCTAAATGTGTGGGGACAAAGTCATTCGGAAAGGCAATGCCACCTTCACGAAGTTTGGCTAATTTTTCACGGCGCTCTGCAATGATGTGATTTTCATCAACAACTTCAGTCGCCGGAGCAGGGGTAAGGTTGGCTTTATCGTTCATATCGTTGGGTTGCTATTAATGACTACGGTTAATTTTGATTACACACCTTGTTTAAGGCTAGCTTCAATAAATGCATCGAGATCGCCATCTAATACTTTTTGAGTGTTGGAGATTTCAACATTGGTACGTAAATCTTTAATACGACTTTGGTCTAGCACATAAGAGCGGATTTGGTGACCCCAACCCACATCGGTTTTACTAGCCTCTAATTTGTCTTGCTCTACGCGACGTTTTTGCATCTCATGCTCATACAAGCGTGACTTGAGCATTGTCATGGCTTCAGCGCGGTTACGGTGCTGGCTTCGATCGTTCTGACACTGAACCACGATACCGGTTGGAAGGTGAGTAAGACGCACGGCAGAATCGGTTTTATTGATATGCTGTCCACCAGCGCCTGAAGCGCGATAGGTATCGGTACGGATATCAGCAGGATTTACATCAATCTCAATGGAGTCATCTATCTCAGGATAAACATAAATTGATGCAAATGAAGTGTGGCGACCATTTGAGGAATCAAACGGTGATTTACGAACTAAGCGGTGAACACCCGTTTCAGAGCGAAGATGGCCGTAAGCGTATTCACCATCTACTTTGATAGTGGCGCTTTTGATACCAGCGACATCACCATCAGATTCTTCCAAAATTTCTGTTTTGTAGCCTTTGCGCTCGCAATACTTTAGATATTGTCGATAGAGCATGCTAGCCCAGTCACAAGCCTCAGTCCCGCCAGCACCCGCCTGAATATCAATAAAGCAATTGCAAGAATCCATCTCATTGTGGAACATCCGGCGAAACTCGAGATCACCAATAATCTTGCTGTAACCCTCTACATCTTGCTCAATAGCGCCGATGGTTTCAAAATCGCTTTCTTCCTTGGCCATATCAAAGAGCTCAAGAGCGCTGGTAATGTTGGTATTGAGGTCTGTGAGGGTAGCCACAACACCATCAAGCAACTTCTTTTCTTTACCTAAGGCTTGTGCTTTCTTTTGATCATCCCAGATCGTGGGATCTTCAAGAATGGAGTTAACTTCAGTAAGGCGGCGTGACTTTACTTCGAAGTCAAAGATACCCCCGAAGCGCTTGCTCACGGGTGAGCAGGTCAGACAAGGTATTTGAAATAGTATTTAATTGTTCGGCTTCCATCCCTTAATTATAAGGGGGTTATTCGACCCGGCCTCTTAGTCACCTGAAGTCTCATCGTGTGCCTCAATCATGAGTTGAATCCGGGCTTGGCCTTGGTAACGATCGGTTACTAGGCGATAGGCCAATTTC
This sequence comes from Polynucleobacter sp. AP-Melu-500A-A1, assembly GCF_018882125.1. Lineage (GTDB taxonomy): Bacteria > Pseudomonadota > Gammaproteobacteria > Burkholderiales > Burkholderiaceae > Polynucleobacter. Next base: position 288,455 of record NZ_JACVOZ010000003.1, on the reverse strand, counting down.
GCCTTGCTTGGCAAGCTTTGTGTGTGATTAAACCAAACAGCGGTAAATGGTTTGCTGGCCACTACTCCCGAGCCTAAGGGGCGAAGCATTAATCGCAAATGCTTTTCTTTCATCAGGCTTTGTTGCGTGATCTCAAACTCGCCATAAAAAATAGGCTGTGGAAAGCCTTGCCCCCAGATCTCTTCTGCCAGTAAATCCGCAGTTTCCGCAGTAAATTCAGATAGTTCGAGTGCGCCATCATGTATGTGTCGTCTCTCAAGCAGTTCATCCGTTAGCAATTCGTTTGCAACTTGCTGGAAGCAAAGATCAAATTTTTCAAAATCTGCTTTGCGTATTGTTAAACCAGCTGCCATTGCGTGGCCACCAAATTTTAGAATCAGTCCTGGTTCTCGTTTTGAGACGACATCAAGTGCATCTCTCAAATGAAAGCCGGTAAGAGAACGTCCTGAGCCACGTAACTCCTCACCAGAGGCGCCATCTGCTGGAGCAAAGACAATCGCTGGGCGGTTAAAGCGTTCCTTAAGGCGGGAGGCCACAATACCCACCACGCCTTGATGCCATTCTGGATTCCATAGGCAAATACCGTTGCGATCAGCCATAGTTCCTGCCAATTGATCTTCGGCAAGATGGGCAAGAGTGGCTTCTTGCATGCCGGTTTCTATTACACGTCGCTCACGATTAATACGATCGAGTTCCTGGGCCAATGCAAGTGCTTCATCGACGTTATCAGTGAGCAATAAGCGAATCCCTAAAGTCATGTCTGCTAAGCGTCCAGCGGCATTAAGCCTGGGGCCGATTGCAAATCCAAGATCAAAAGTATTTGCCTTGCGTGGATCCCTTGCCGCCACTTGAAATAGGGCTTGGATCCCTGGTTGCGATACGCCTGCACGAATTCTTTTAAGACCATTGGAGACCAATACGCGATTATTACGATCAAGCTGAGCAACGTCGGCTACCGTGCCTAAGGCCACCAGATCTAATAAGTTCTCTACTTTAGGCTGGGTCTCATTCGTAAATTTTCCGCGCTGACGAAGTTCTGCACGCAAAGCTATTAATAAGTAAAACATGACGCCAACGCCAGCAAGTGCCTTGCTTGGAAAATTGCAGCCAGGTTGATTCGGATTGACGATTGCTTTAGCTTTAGGGAGATGATCTCCGGGAAGATGGTGGTCAGTAATGATGACTTCCATTCCTAATTCACGGGCGCGTTCTACACCAGCCTCACTGGCAATGCCGTTATCAACAGTGATGAGATATTTTGGTTTTGGTATCTGTTGTGAGGCAAGCTCAACCACTTCAGGCGTTAAGCCGTAACCCATCGTAAAACGATTTGGTACTAGAAATTGAATGAGTGTTTGGGGTCCTCCAAGCATACGCAAGCCCCGCAGGCCAACGGCACAAGCAGTGGCACCATCACAGTCGTAGTCGGCAACGATGAGCATAGGCTCTTTTTTTTCAAGGACATCGGCAATTAAGCTAGCAGTACTTAAGCAGTTCTTCAGCTCTATTGGGGAGAGTAATTGCTTCAAATCTAATGAGAGCTCTTCAGGGGATTGAAGACCACGTGCTGCGTAGAGCCTTGCTAATAAGGGGTGTAAGCCGCCTTGCTGCAACCAGCTAGCAGTTCGATCAGAGAATGGCCGTTGAGAGAAAAGACTCATATCAATCCTTATTGCTGAGCAATTTCTTTCCAGGTGAGGGGGTTTGTCTTTTTCCAGAAGGCCCAGGATTTCGGATGCAAATCTTTGGCAGTAAAAATACGCTCACGTTTTTTACCATGGGGAAAGTCAATGATCAGAATTTCTTGTAATCGTTTTTCAATCAGTGCTTGGCTTAACATTGGCCAAGCGTCCAGGGGATTTTCTAGCCAGGCAAAGGCATTTCCTAAAGCTTGCTCATTGATTTGAGTGCTATGAACGATGTTGTAGTGTTTTGCTAATCCAGCAAGGAGGGGATGTTCTCCGTAAAGCCATTGTGATTTTTGAATAAGCTGGGGAGAATGGAGATCTGCTAGTTTTCCGATACCGCTGATCCAAAGTGAATTAATACTCGGCAGTCCACGTATCTCTCGAGCCTCATTGACTGGGTCGATATGCCATAGCATCTGAATTTCGTTCTGTAACTTTCTCCAGCGTTTAGCGACCCCTTCTTCATGAGAATCGCGCGGCATCCACCAATCAATATTTCTGCCAAATGCTTGATCAACACTATGGGTGGCTAAACTTGAAAATGGGCCTGCAGGAATGAACCAATAATGCTGACCCTGATATAGAACGCTTGATTTAAAGTCTTCTTCAATAAAAGGCAATGCAGCTTTAAGCAAACTGGCAGATTCATCTGCCGTCAGATCGATCTGATTTTGTCCCATCAATATGAGATGGTCTCGTGTCGCATGAAGATGGATTGGTTGTAAGCAGGCAATGATTTCTTGAGGATTTACGGGCTGATTCAATTGTCCTAACAAGAGTACCGGGGCAATCGGTACTAGATCCCCTAAAAGAAATTTCTCATGGGGTAGGCCTTGAGGGGGGACGTTTATACCCTCTGAGTCCTCAATATCCAGGACATCTTCCCCTGAAACCATCAGGGTAAAGCGATTGCTGGGATTTTGAGAGGAGCTTAAATTGGGAGCCATTCCCCTGATTTTAGGTGGCATTTGAGTATTCCATCAGATTGCTCGCTCAATTGTCTAAACTGTGGCTATGTTGAGACTTCCCATTGAGCTAGAAATTGGCCTGCGCTATACCCGATCCAAGCGTCGTAAGACGGTCGGTAGGCGTGATGGCTTCCTGTCCTTTATCTCCGGAATTTCAACGGCGGGCATCGCTTTAGGGGTTGCAGCCTTAATCGTCGTACTCTCAGTGATGAATGGTTTTCAGAAGGAAGTGCGAGATCGCATGCTTTCTGTTCTCTCTCATGTTGAAATTACCGCTCCTGATGGATTGGCAAATTGGGAGCCATTAGCGCTGAAGGTTGCTGGTCAGCCCCATGTATTAGGTGTTGCGCCGATGGTGAGCTCGCAGGGCTTAATCAGTCGAGACAATATGATGCGTGGTGTTGCGATTCGCGGCATATCTCCCACGGAAGAAGGTAAGGTTTCTGATTTACCGAAGCAATTTATCGCGGGTAATATTGATGACCTAAAACCTGGAAGTTTTGGTGTGGCACTTGGAGCACAACTGGCATCCATTGTTGGTGCTCGAGTAGGAGATCGAATTAATTTAATTGTTCCAGAGAGCGATTTAACGCCTGCAGGTGCGATGCCCAGGATGCGTACTCTCACAGTCCTTGGGATTGTGGACAGTGGTCATTATGAATACGATAGTTCACTGGCCATCATGCACTGGCAAGATGCCGCCGCTCTATTAAGACTCCATGATCCATCAGGGTTGCGGGTGAAGGTTGATGATATGCAACGTGCGCCAGAAGTCGCGGCTGAGCTTGCCGCGGTCGTGCCACAGGCCTTGTGGATAACAGATTGGTCACGATCGAACCGCAACTGGTTTGCCGCAGTTCAAACCGAAAAGAAAATGATGTTCATCATCCTAACTTTGATTATTGCGGTGGCAGCATTCAATTTAGTCTCTACCTTAGTAATGACTGTCAATGAGAAACAAGCAGATATTGCTATCTTGCGAACCATGGGTGCGAGTCCGGGACTGATTCAAAGAATCTTTTTAATTCAGGGATTGGCAATTGGATTGTTAGGTTCGCTAGCAGGAGTTGGCTTAGGCTTATTAATTGCTTTAAATATAGATGTGATTGTTCCGGCGATAGAGGCGATCTTCCGCGTGCGCTTTTTACCGCGTGAGGTGTATTTCATTAGTGAGCTTCCATCGGATGTCAGGCTTTCAGATGTTGTTACCGTTGGATTGATGGCTTTCGGCCTTTCTGTATTGGCTACGCTATATCCAAGTCGTCGAGCTGCTAAGGTGCAACCAGCGGAGGCACTTCGTTATGAGTAATCAGCCCGTGCTAGTTGGCAGGAATTTGGCGAAGACTTATGGTCAAGGGCCAACAGCTGTTGAGGTTCTGAAATCGATTGATTTAGATGTCATGCCCTCTGAAAAAGTGGCTATTGTGGGTTCTTCTGGCTCTGGCAAAAGCACCTTATTGCATTTATTGGGCGGCTTAGATAGTCCAAGCTCAGGCTCAGTCATCTTGGCGGGTTCAAATTTAAATCATTTGTCGGTCAATAAACTAGATCAGTTGCGCAATCACAGTCTAGGATTTATTTACCAATTTCATCATCTCTTAGATGAATTTAGCGCCGCTGAAAATGTGGCCTTACCACTTCGCATTCGTGGCCTAAGTAACGACGAGTCTATGGAGCGTGCAAGCAAGATGCTTAAGGCAGTTGGCTTGGCCGCTCGTGAGTTACATACCCCAGGGGAGCTCTCAGGTGGCGAGCGTCAACGGGTTGCGGTTGCCCGGGCTTTAGTAGGTAATCCTGCATGTGTTTTAGCGGATGAGCCTACTGGTAATTTGGATGCTGAAACAGCGGATGGTGTTTTTGATCTCATGCTTGATATTGCTCGGGAACAGGGCACTGCATTTGTCATCGTTACACATGACCCTTTGCGCGCTAAACGTTGCGATCGAATTTTGCATTTAGAGCGTGGAGTACTAACAACATTTTCTCAATGAGTTATTAATTCATGCAGCCTATTTGGATTGATACCCATTGCCATCTCGATGCTCCAGAGTTTACTAGTAAATTATCTGTAGTCGTTGATGCTGCAATTAGTAAAAATGTACAAGCGCTATTGGTGCCAACTGTAAGAGCAGCAGACTGTCTTCCGGTAAAAGAGCTAGTCAATCAATTTGGTTTACTAATGCCTGGTTTGGTCTATACCCTTGGTATTCATCCAATCTATATTAATCAGGCTAAAGAGAGCGATGTAGATATTGTTGAGCAGCACATCATCGAATCTTTATCTGATCCGCGTTTTGTCGGGGTTGGTGAGATTGGGCTAGATTATTTTGTTGAAGGCTTAGATCCTCATCAGCAAGATTTCTTTTTTAACTCCCAATTAGATTTGGCTGAGAAATATCAACTACCAGTTGTTTTGCACGTGCGTCGTTCTCAAGATGCTATTTTAAAAGCCTTGCGCCGCAGAAAAATTCCTGGCGGTATTGCTCATGCCTTTAATGGCAGCCTGCAGCAGGCCGAACAATTTATTGCTCTTGGATTTAAATTGGGCTTTGGTGGTGCTGCTACCTATGAGCGTGCATTGCAAATTCGAAGACTTTTAAAAGAATTGCCGATAGAGAGTATTGTGACTGAAACGGATTCGCCTGATATTCCACCTGCATGGTTAAGGTCCGAGGGAATTCCTTTTAATGAGCCCGCATTGCTACCTCGTATTGCACAAGAGTTAGCCATTATTCGTGGAATAGGGGAATTAGAATTTGCCAATGCGGTCTGGCGTAATGCAATGCAAGTATTGCCGCGCTGGTCAGCACTTTGTGCCAATAATCCTGTACTTCAAATAGCCCCTTAAAAACGTGCGCTTGGCTATTACGGCATTTATTGCCGGGGGATCACTCCTTCTCTTTTTACCGCAATTGCCGTCCCTATGGCTTCCCATCAGTATGGGTGTCATCATTCTTTCTATCCCATTCTTATTGACTAGGCAGAATGGTGGATGGCATTTTCAAATAGCTTCAATGGTTCTTACGTTTACTTTGGGCTTTGCTTGGAATGCACACTATGCAGAAAATCGCCTTAGCAATATCCTTGATGAAGGTTTAGAAGGTAAAGACTTAGTCATTGAAGGGCGAGTAGCAGCTTTACCGCAAAGTAAGCCAGATGGAGCCAAGTTTGCATTTACTGTAGATAAAGCTTTAATTGGGCAGCAAGACTTAGCACAATTCCCTAAAAAAATTTATCTAAGTTGGCAGCCTGCCTGGAGAAATCCACAAGAAATTCCAGAAGTGATTCCTGGACAGCGCTGGCGTTTTAAGGTCAAACTAAAGCGCCCCTATGGAACTCTTAACCCATATACCTTTGATTTTGAGCGCTGGTCTTTTCATCAAGACTTTGGCGCTAGTGGCTCAGTAAAAAGCGGGCAATTATTGCTTGCCTCTGACATTGGACTTAGGGAGTTTGAGCTGCGCATGGAGTCAGCTCGCTGGGGCTTACGCAAAAAAATATTAAGCATGCTTCCAGCAGATGCCAGGTACTCTGGGGTCATTATTGCCCTAGTCATGGGGGATCAAAACGCGATTGCTCAAGATGATTGGCGGGTATTTAATGCCACTGGTATTGGACATCTGATTTCTATATCGGGTTTGCATGTCACGATGTTAGCTGGTGTAGGCGCTGCAATTGCAGCAGGGATTTGGCGTAGACACTCCTTACCTTTGCTGATTCCGGTTAGCAAGCTTGCAGCAATATCGGGCTTTCTGACGGCATTTATCTATGCATGGTTAGCAGGCTTTCAGATACCGGCACAGAGAACAATGTATATGGTTGGCGTTGTTGCTTTCGCATTATGGACAGGCAGAAACCCAAGATCTTTTGATATTTGGTGGTGGGCATTATTTTTTGTATTACTACTTGATCCAATGGCGCCTTATACACCTGGCTTCTGGTTATCCTTTGGTGCAGTTGCGGCCATTTTGTATGGCATGGGGAATTCCGCTGGTTTATTAGGGATACCTACTGGTAAAGAGTTGGAAGTGCATTGGACTCAGAGGGTGATGCAGGCGCTTAAGCAAGCATGTCGCGTACAAATGGTTGTTACGCTTGCGTTGTTGCCACTAACCTTGTATTGGTTTTATCAAGCATCAGTAGTATCGCCATTAGCTAACGCCTTTGCCATTCCATTAGTGAGTTATGTGGTGACGCCATTAGCAATTGCGGGCGCTTTATTACCTGACTTTATCGGACGCTGGCTCTTATTACCGGCGCACGTCTCTATGGAATATCTTGCGCAATTACTCCATTGGATGGCGACTTGGAAATGGTCAGTAATTTGCTTACGTCAGCCAGAGTGGTGGGCGCTATTGCTTTCAAGTGCTGGAATTGTTTATGTCATTCGTCCGGGGGAGATTGTTGAAAGTTGGCGCTCAAGATTATTTGTTTTGATCATTTCTATTGGATTACTAACCCCTCTGAGTAATCTTTTCTCTGGCAGATCTATTTCCCCGGGAGAATTTAAAGCAACTATTTTTGATATTGGCCAAGGCACTGCGGTGTTGATAGAAACCAAAAATAGAAAATTACTTTATGACACAGGACCCATTCAAGGCAAGAAGGATGATGCTGGCCAAAGAATACTGCTCCCTTATTTGCGGGGGAGGGGAATACATCAGCTAGATCGTATGGTCATTAGTCATAGCGATAGCGATCACGTGGGTGGTGCAGCCACGTTGCTAGAGCATGTTCAATTTCAATCCATGATGGGATCCTTACCGTCAAGTAATCCATTGCTGAAAAATCTTCAATCTAAAAAGATTCCAAGCATTCCCTGCCGCTTTGGCCAGCATTGGGTTTGGGATGGAGTGGAATTTTTTATTTGGCAGCCGCAGCAAGATACTAATTTTGTAAACCAATATACGAGTAAGCCCAATGAAATGAGCTGTGTATTGGAGGTTCGCAATCAACGATCTTCACTCTGGTTAACCGGGGATGTAGAAAAACAAGGTGAGGCAGAAATAGTGGAACGCTTAGATGAAGTCATGCTAGAAAACATTGGGGACCGAGAGCTCATCTTTATGGCACCGCATCATGGGAGCAAAACATCATCCTCAGAGGCTTTGATAAGGCGACTCAAGCCAGACCAAGCCTTTGCCCAGAATGGGTATCGCAATCGCTATGGGCATCCACATCCAACAGTCAAGGCGCGGTACGAGGCTTTTGATATCCCATTTACCCAAACCCCTCATACCGGCGCACAAGTTTGGTGGTTTTCTCAGCGGGGAAAGAAGGCAAGTTATCAATGGCATCAAAGGGAAGAGAGTGGGCGCTTATGGCATAGGGGCATTATTTATTGAGTGTGTATGGTGTGTATATATAAGATATCATATTGGGAGATGAATGCAGAGTAGAAAGCTTATTGAGCAGTTGAGTGGAGATGGATGGGTTTTAAGATCGGTCAAAGGATCCCACCATGTGTTTACACATCCCATGAGAAGGGGTCACATTGTGGTTCCTCATCCTAAAAGGGATCTAGGAATAGGTTTAGTAAATAAAATTTTGAAGCAAGCTGGAATTAAATGATGGAGAAAAGATGAGATATCCAATTGCAATTGAGCTTGGGAAAGAAAAGAGTGCCTGGGGTGTAGTAGTTCCGGATCTTCCCGGTTGCTTTTCTGCAGCTGATAATAGCTTGGAGGAGGCTATAGAGCTTGCTAAGGAGGCTATAGAGTTATGGATTGAAACTGCAATTGATGAGCATCAGGAAATTCCAGCACCTAGCTCTCTCCAGGATTTACAAAAGAAAAAAGAATTTAAGGGTTGGACTTGGGCACTTGTTGAAATTGACCCAGCATTTTTATCTGATGAAATTGAGAGAATTAACATTACTTTGCCAAAGAGGGTGCTGGCTAGGTTAGATGCCAAAGCAAAACTGGCTGGAGAAAATAGATCAGCATTTATTGCCCATCTAGCTTTAATGGCCTAGAGAACCAAAAAGGCTTCTTTGTCTGATGACGAAGAAGCCTTTAGCTTATTTGGTTGCGGGGGCAGGATTTGAACCTACGACCTTCGGGTTATGAGCCCGACGAGCTGCCAGACTGCTCCACCCCGCGTCTGAAGCTAATATTCTACCATTTTTTGGACCCTCTTGTCGAGGTAAACCCTAAAAATACGCATAACTAAGGCCCTTTTTAAGGGTTTCGAGATCTTTAAAGATCCTCTATAAGGAGTAACATATTGCCACGCAACAACACCCAAGGGTTTAGTAATGTCAGTTAGCAATCCTGAGTTTTCTGATTCGTCTTTGTTAAGGCCGGTGGATATCTCGCGCGAGAATAATCCGCACAAAAACGGCGCATCTATATCGCTGATGTTTGCAGCAATCGGCATTGTTTTTGGCGACATTGGCACGAGCCCGCTATATGCCCTTAAAGAATGTTTTAGTGCTGAGCATGGCATTCCATTTTCTCCCGATGCAGTTTATGGAGTGATATCCATGGTGTTTTGGGCATTTGCAGTTGTTGTATCACTGAAGTACGTTTTGTTTGTGATGCGCGCAAACAATCATGGTGAGGGTGGAATCTTAGCTCTAATGGCTTTGGCGCTGAGAACTGCGCCTTCCGGATCTAAGCGCGCCAGCATGATCATCATGGCAGGTGTATTCGGTGCTTGTATGTTTTATGGTGACGCTATTATTACCCCTGCTATTTCAGTACTCTCGGCGGTAGAGGGTTTAGAGGTCATATCAAGTGATCTGACTCGTTTTGTTTTGCCAATTACCATTTTTATTTTGGCGGCATTATTCTTCATTCAAAAAACTGGAACTGATGTAGTGGGTAAACTTTTTGGCCCAATCATGATGATTTGGTTTATTACAATTGGATTAATGGGGATTCATCAGGTTATTCAGAATCCCGCCATCTTCGCTGCAATTAACCCAATCTATGCTGTCGGCTTTCTGATAGAGCATTCATTACAAGGCTTTATTGTTCTGGGAGCTGTCTTCCTTGTTCTTACTGGAGCAGAAGCACTTTATGCGGACATGGGTCACTTTGGTGCAAAACCTATACGCATGGGTTGGTTTTTTATTGTGATGCCTTGTTTGCTATTGAACTACTTTGGGCAAGGAGCAATGTTCCTAAATAATCCTGAGACTATTTCTAACCCATTTTTCTTGATGGTGCCTGAGACTTTTGTATTGCCATTAGTCATTTTGGCAACCTTAGCTACTGTGATTGCCTCTCAAGCCGTAATTTCAGGCGCGTTTTCTATGACCAGCCAAGCTATCTTGTTAGGATTTGTACCGCGCATGAAAGTGCGACATACATCGGATAGAGAAATCGGCCAGATCTACATGCCCCTTGTTAACTGGACATTGTTGGTTTTAGTGATTGTTGTTGTCTTGGCATTTAAGAAGTCAGAAAATTTAGCTGCTGCATACGGTATTGCAGTTACCACCACCATGATTGTGACAACCTTTTTAGCAGCCATTGTGATGCGTATTGTCTGGCAATGGAATGCTTGGCTTGTGACTTTAGTCATTAGCGCTTTCTTAATTGTTGATTTGGCTTTTTTAACAGCAAATCTTTTGAAGATTTTAGAAGGTGGTTGGTTTCCGCTTTTACTGGGCGCTATTTGTTTCATGGTTTTAATGACTTGGTATCAAGGTCGTAAAATCTTGCGCCACAATGCCGTGAATAATGGTATTGAATTAAAAAGCTTCATTGATGTGTTGATGCAGCATCCACCACATAGGGTTGAGGGTACAGCGGTATTCCTTACGGCACATGTGGACTATTTACCAGTGTCCTTCTTGCACAATCTGAAGCACAACCACGTTTTACATGAACGCGTCTTTTTCTTGAAGGTCAGTATTTGGGATGTACCTTATGTAAAAGATGAGGAGCGTATTACTTTGCGCGATCTGGGTAACGGCATTTATGTAGTGCGCGCCGTCTATGGATTTAATGAGACTCCTGATATGGGTCACATCATTGAGTTGATCGAAAAATCCTCCGGACTTAAATTTGACTTGATGGATACCTCCTTCTTCTTATCGCGCGATACCATTGTTTCTTCTTCGGACATTCCAGGAATGGCTATTTGGCGCGAACGTCTGTTTTGTTGGATGTATCAAAATGCTGGTCGTCAATCTGACTTCTTTAAGATTCCTGCCAATCGCTTGGTAGAGCTTGGTGCTAAGGTGGAAATTTGAGAAGAAATTTACCCGTCGGATTAAAGGTATTTCTGGGTGTGTTGCTGATGATTTGCTCAATGAGTGGATTAGTTCTTGCAACTCCAGCTGAAGAGGCTGAACTTGAGCAGTTAACAAAAATTGAACAAGAGTTAGAGCTTCAACGAGAGTGGGTTGAGTATCGCTTAAAAAGAGATTCTGCTGTTTGCTATCAAAAATTCTGGGTTAATTATTGTCTCCGTGATGTCAGGGCTGACTATCGTAAAGAGCTAGATCCTATTAGGGCGCAGGAAGTCGCTGTGCGTGAGGCTCAGCGCATATTGCGTGAGAGCTTGAAGAACCAAGATGATATTAAGCGTGCTGCTGATCGCGCGGCGCCTGAAAAAGCAGCTGAACGTGCTGCTAATCAACGTGAGTACGAAGAGAAGCAAAAGGATGCTGCTGCTCGGGCTGCCGATTTAGAGCAGCGCCGCAAAGATGCACCCAAGCGCGCACAAGAAAATAAAGCTGGCACTCAACTCGACTAATTTAGTCATTCAAAATTTCATTGGGTAAGCACTTGGCAAAAGTTAAAACGATTTACATCTGTCAGTCATGCGGTGGCACTTGCGCTAAATGGCAAGGACAGTGCCCATCCTGCCAGGCATGGAATACCTTGGAGGAGGGGTTGCCAGAGGGAAGCTCAAACTCGCGCTTTCAGGGCTTAGCTCAATCCTTACCTAGGCAAAAACTTTCTGCAATTAGTGCCAAAGACTTGCCCAGATTTAGCACTGGTGTTGAAGAGTTTGATCGTGTACTTGGCGGTGGCTTAGTTCCTGGTGGTGTTGTGCTATTGGGTGGTGATCCGGGTATAGGTAAATCTACTTTGCTATTGCAGGCTCTGGCAGAGATGAGTTCTGCTGGAATGAATGTGCTCTATAGCAGTGGTGAGGAATCTGCCGCACAGATTGCTTTGCGGGCCAAAAGAATTGCTTTGGATGCGCCACAGTTAGAGGTACTTGCAGAAATTCAGCTTGAGAAGTTGCTATCCATTATGGATACGGTTAAACCTCAAGTATTAGTAGTTGATTCGATTCAAACTTTATATTCAGAAGTGCTCAGTTCGGCTCCTGGATCAGTGGCTCAGGTTAGAGAATGCGCAGCGCAATTAACCAGAGCTGCTAAGTCAAGTGGCATTTGTGTATTGATGGTGGGCCATGTGACTAAGGATGGTCATTTAGCTGGCCCACGAGTTTTAGAGCATATTGTTGACACCGTACTGTATTTTGAAGGTGACACCCATTCCTCATTTCGTTTAGTCCGCTCGATTAAAAATCGCTTTGGTGCTGTGAACGAATTGGGCGTATTTGCGATGACTGAAAAGGGTTTGCGCGGCGTAACCAACCCTTCCGCAATCTTTTTATCCCAGCATGAGCAGATGGTTCCAGGCGCTTGTGTATTAGTTACTCAAGAGGGTAGCCGCCCTTTATTAGTAGAGATTCAAGCTCTGGTGGATACCGCACATGTACCTAATCCGCGCAGACTAGCGGTTGGCTTAGAGCAGGCACGCCTAGCGATGCTCTTAGCAGTACTTCATCGCCATGCTGGTATTGCTTGTTTTGATCAGGATGTATTTCTAAATGCTGTTGGCGGGGTCAAAATTTCAGAACCTGCAGCAGACTTAGCTGTTCTTTTAGCAATTCAATCTTCGATTCGTAACCGCGCTTTACCAAAAGAGTTAATTGTTTTTGGTGAGGTGGGTTTAGCTGGAGAAATTCGGCCATGTCCTCGCGGACAAGAGCGCTTAAAAGAGGCTGCAAAACTAGGCTTCACAGTTGCCATCATTCCGAAGGCGAATATGCCTAAGGCAAAAATACCAGGATTAAGAATTATTCCTGTAGAGCGAATTGATCAGGCCATAGCAGCAGCTGCGGAACTAACTTAAGGTTTAGCGCAGATCTTCTGCCTGAATGAGTAAGACCTGCTCTTCACCAGCAGACACTTCCATCCAAATCACTGGTATTTGAGGAAACGCTTTTTTGAAGTTTTTAAACTCGTTGCCAATTTCAATCAAGATAGCACCACGCTCAGACAGATAATCAGGTGCTGCAGAAATGATGCGCCTGATTAAATCCATGCCATCATCACCGCCTGCTAAAGCAAGGATAGGTTCCGCGTGATACTCAGCAGGTAATGTATTCATTGAATTAGCATTAACGTATGGCGGATTACAAACAATAAGATCAAAAAGATTCTCATCATTAGGCTCAGGGAGGGCCCCCCATAAGTCACCATTGAATAACTCGATTTGGCTACCAAGATGATGTCGATCTATATTTCGGGCTGCTAGTGATAGGGCGGGCATACTGATGTCACAAGCACTGATATGAATATCTGGGCACGATAGGGCTAATAGAATGGCGAGTGATCCATTCCCAGTACAAAGGTCAAGTACCTTTCCATCCGCTGGCAACCATGGCTCAAGTATTCCCTCTACGATAAGTTCAGCAATCCAAGAACGCGGCACGATACTTTGCTCGCTGCAGTAAAACGGAACGCCCATTAACCAGGCTTCACCCAAAATATAAGCAAGTGGTTTACGAGTGAGGATTCTTTCATCAGCAATGACTAACCCCTTTTGTAATTGCTCTGTTGTAAAAGTTTGATCTAGATGATCTAGTGCTTCTGCTGGACTTAAATCGAGTTGCTTACTGGCGATCCACAAAGCTTCGCTTTGCGCATCCACAGCACCATGGCCATAATGTAAGTTAGCACGCTCTAATTTTTGTGCAATTTGCGCAATGCACTCTTTTAGAGAGATATTTTGTGAAGGCTCGGGATCCATATTGGATGTTTGGTGGGCAATAAAAGGTTAACGCAAATTAAGCAATTAATTGCTCAAGGGTTCTGCGATAAATATTTTTCAGTGGTTCAACGTTATCCACAATGACGCACTCATTGATCTTATGACTTGTAGCATTGAGTGGTCCAAACTCTACAACTTCTTTGCAGACTTGAGAGATAAAGCGCCCATCACTAGTGCCGCCAGTGGTAGATATTTCGGTAGTAATCTTCGTTTCTGCTTTGATGGCAGAGCTCAGGGCACTGGCTAAAGCACCATCACCGGTAATGAAGGGGCTGGCACCTAGGTGCCAATCTACTTGAAATTCCAGGCCTGCATCATTGAGGATTTTCTCAACACGCTCACGCAGTTCTTCAGGTTTACTCTCTGTAGAGAAGCGAAAGTTAAAGTCTAATGACAACTCACCGGGAATAATATTGTTTGCACCGGTTCCAGAATGAATATTCGAAATTTGAAAACTGGTTGGCTGAAAATACTCATTTCCTTTATCCCATTCTGTTTCCGATAGGATCGCAATCGCTGGGGCTGCCAGGTGAATAGGATTCCTGCCTAAATGAGGGTAAGCAATATGAGCCTGAATGCCATTAATAATGAGCTTGCCAGACAGGGAGCCACGACGGCCATTCTTGATCATGTCACCAAGATGCTCTACTGAAGTGGGTTCACCAACCACGCAATAGTCTAAGCGTTGACCTTGTTTCTGGAGGCGCTCACACATAATGACCGTGCCATCGTGAGCAGGTCCTTCTTCATCGCTTGTGATTAAAAAAGCAATCGAACCTTCGTGATTAGGATGAGTGATGATGAATTCTTCTGTAGCGACCACAAAGCCTGCCAAGGAGGTCTTCATATCAGCAGCGCCACGACCATAGAGCATGCCATCTCGAATGGTGGGGGTAAAAGGATCACTGTTCCACTTTTCTAGGGGGCCAGTAGGCACTACATCAGTATGCCCGGCAAAAACAAATACTTTGCCTTGATCACCAGCTGTCCCTTTTTTGATGGCCCATAAATTGGTAACCTGGAAGTTCTCAGGCCCACTAACAACGCTCTCGGTATGAAAGCCAATTGCTTGAAGTCTTTTAGCAATGAGATCTTGACAGCCGCCATCAGCAGGCGTCACTGAACGGCAGGCAATGAGAGCTTCAGTTAGCTGGAGGGCGGCGCTCATGAGTTCTCTGAATTCAGATTAGTCGCGAAGTAATTCATTAATTGCAGTTTTAGCCCTGGTCTGAGCATCTACTTTCTTCACGATGACTGCAGCATATAAGCTGTATTTACCGCAAGCCGATGGCAAGGAGCCTGGAACCACAACTGAACCTGCTGGTACACGGCCATAATGAACCTCGCCAGTTTCACGGTCATATATCTTGGTACTTTGACCAATATAGACACCCATGGAAAGCACAGCGTTTTCTTCAATGATGACGCCTTCGACAACTTCTGAGCGCGCACCGATGAAGCAGTTATCTTCAATAATGACAGGGCCTGCCTGAAGTGGCTCCAAAACACCACCAATACCAACGCCACCTGAGAGATGCACGTTTTTGCCGATTTGGGCGCAAGACCCAACCGTAGCCCAGGTGTCAACCATACTGCCTTCGCCTACATAAGCACCAATATTGACATAGGAGGGCATCAAAACAGCATTTTTACCAATAAATGAACCACGTCGAGCTATGGCTGGGGGGACAACCCTAAAGCCACCAGCAGCAAAGTCAGCCGCCGTGTAGTTCTCGAACTTACTAGGGACTTTGTCATAGAACTGGGTATAACCACCGGCTGCCATAGGTTTGTTGTCTTCAAGACGGAAAGATATCAGGACAGCCTTCTTAACCCATTGATTTACTTCCCATTGCCCTACGCTACGGCGTTCAGCTACACGAATGGAACCGTTATTTAAGCCCTCTAGGACGGCGTTAACAGCCTCGCGGACGTCCGCAGGTGCGCTTTCTGGTGAGAGACTTGTACGGTTTTCCCAGGCTTGTTCGATGATGCTTTGTGGTGATTGGCTCATGCTTTTTAGTTAACTATCAGATTGTTAAGGGATTTTGGCCCTGAATGTAGATTTATCATTATATCTGTGGGGAAAAAACGCGTGTCAGGAGTCCCAAGCTTGCTATCATCTTCCCACTTTAGCTTTAATTTTTATCCCCTTTATTTGAACCTTTTTCCCAGCAAAGTACGCCGTGCAACTGAAATCCATCAAACTTTCCGGCTTTAAGTCTTTCGTCGACCCAACCCACCTTGAAATGCCTGGCCAATTAATTGGTGTCGTAGGTCCTAATGGCTGTGGAAAATCAAACATCATTGACGCTGTGCGTTGGGTATTAGGCGAATCTCGTGCCAGTGAGCTGCGTGGTGAATCCATGCAGGACGTTATTTTTAATGGCTCTGGATTGCGTAAGCCTTCTGGTCGTGCCAGCGTAGAACTTATTTTTGATAATTCAGATGGTCGAGCACAAGGTCAGTGGAGCGCATTTACCGAGCTTGGTGTGAAGCGTGTTTTAACGCGTGACGGCAATTCTAGTTATTACGTAAATAACCAAGTAGTGCGCCGAAAAGATATTCAAGATATTTTCTTGGGCACCGGTATGGGTCCAAGAGGCTATGCCATTATTGGTCAAGGTACGATCAATCGTATTTTGGAAGCCAAGCCAGAAGAGTTACGCGTTTTCTTGGAAGAGGCTGCTGGTGTTTCTAAATATAAAGAGCGTCGCAAAGAAACGGCATCCCGCCTGGAAGACACTGTTGAAAACTTAACTCGTGTTGAAGATATTTTGCGAGAGTTGGATCAACAATTAACTCGCTTAGAAAAACAAGCAACTGTCGCTGAGCGTCATGCTGAGTTATCCGTGCAGATGAAATCGCAGCAACAATTATTGTGGTTTGTCCGTCAAACAGAGGCTGGCAAAGAGCAAGAGCGTCATGCGAATGGTATTCGCGATACTCAAGTCGGTCTTGAGGAGCAAACAGCCAAGTTGCGTCATGCGGAAGCTGAGCTAGAAACGATGCGGACCCAGCAGTACGCATTACAAGACAAAGTCTCTCAAGCACAAGGCGATCTTTATCAAACCAATTCTGATGTAAGTCAGGTTGAATCACAGATTCATTATGTGCAAGAGGCTCGTCAACGTTTGCAGCAACAAGTGCAAGATTTGTTGGCTCAACTGCAGCGCTGGACAGTTCAAGAAACTGATGCAGCCCAAGCCCAACGTACAGCTGAGCATGAATTAAGTGTGGCATCTGATAAAGAGCAAACATTATTGGCTGATCTAGGCGCCTTGATGGATCAAATGCCAGGTCGCGATGACGAGTATCAAAATTCATCAAACACTTTAAATGCTGCGCGCGATAGTTTGGCTAGCATTGAACAGCGCTTAGCAAGCTTAGGCGAGCGGATGCGCGCTATGAGCTCTCAGTCAGATGAATTGAAAGGTCGTGAGGCTCGTTTGACTAGTGAGCTTGATGGAATGCGTAGGCCTGATGCAGAGGCATTACAGATGGCAATTGATCGCCAGGTGATGGCACAGCGCAAAGTGGAAGAATCGAAGCAGCGTGCTCAAGAGACTCAGCAGCGTGTTCCTACTGCGGATGAAGCCAGAAATACTGCTCAACACAACATTCAAAGTGCCAATCAAGATCTAGCCCAAACAGAGGCAAGGTTAACTGCTTTAACGGCATTACAGGCCAGTGTTCAGGCTCAAGGAAAAATTGGGCCCTGGCTTGAGAGCAAAGGACTGAAAGAGAGTAAGCGCCTTTGGCAAGAACTTAAAGTGGAGAGCGGTTGGGAAGCCGCTTTGGAATCAGTATTGCGTGAGCGTTTAGCTGCTGTTACCGCAAAGAGTGTGCAGGAAACTCTAGCATTAGCTAATGATGCCCCGCCAAGTCGCTTAGCCATCTTATTGACTGAAGATATCACACCAGCGCATACCAATGCACCTACAGACTTTGTTCCTCTCTTAACCAGAGTACAAAGTGCTGGTGCACCCAGGCTCACTTCAGTCTTGCAAGAGTGGTTGGATAATATCTACATCGCTAGTAGCCTCGAGGATGCATTGCATCGTCGTGAAAAATTGCCAGCAGGCGGCGCCTTTGTTACTCAACAAGGCCATCTTGTAAGTAGAGTAAGTGTGCAGCTTTATGCAGCCGATTCTGAGCAAGCAGGTATGTTGGCCCGCGCCCAAGAAATGGAAAGTCTTGAAAAGCAATTGCGCGCCCAGCAACTCATGCAAAGCGAACTTAAAGGTGAATTAGATCAATGTGTAGCAAATTATCAGGCTGCTCATCAGGCGGCTGAGCAAGCACGCATCAATGCAGAGCATGCAGTTCAAGAAGCGCATGGTTTCGAAGTTGAAAGAATGCAATTGACTCAGGCTGAAGAGCAGTACAGTACTCGCGCTGCTCAAATTCAGAATGAGATGGGTGAGCTAAGCCAGCAAATACTGCAGTTAAGCGCCACACAAGAGCAATCTGCTGCTGAGTTATTAGAGTCAGAGGGTTCTAGGCAGGGATCGCAAGAGGCATTAAGCCTAGCCCAAGAGAAATTGCAGCTTGCCACTCAAGAACGTGATCGCTTACGTGAATCATTGCGTGCTGCAGAGATGGCTGCCCAAGAGGCTGCTTTTGAAACTCGCTCATTACAACAACGTATTACGGATTTGCAACGTGATCAGAGTACAGCGCGTACTCAAATCATGGAAATTCAAGATAAGCACGATGCTGCCACTCAAGAATTAGAGACATTGAGCGATGAAGAGGCGCAAGACAAGTTACAGGGCTTATTACTAGCACGTAGTGCACGTGAAGCTGCTCTGGCTAATGCCCGCACTGAACAAGATGCCTTATTGCATCAATTGCGTGAAGCTGATGAAGCGCGCATGCAAGTGGAGCGTAGTTTGCAACCAATGCGTGATAAGGTAGTCGACTTACAGTTACGTGAGCAAGCAGCCCGCCTTAATTATGAGCAATTTGCCACTTTATTGGCTGATGCTGAAGCAGACTTAATAGCATTAGAAGCCAATTTCAGCCTAGACTTGAAAGTCGGCGCTTTGCAAACGGAAGTGAATCGTTTAAATACAGAGATTCAATCACTTGGCCCGGTCAATATGGCTGCCCTAGATGAGTTGGCAAGTTCACGTGAACGCAAGCAATTCTTAGATGCGCAATCGGCTGACTTGAATGAAGCTATGCAAACCTTAACAGATGCTATTGCCAAAATTGATGCAGAGACACGTGATTTGTTGCAAGGTACATTCGATCAAGTGAATACCCATTTTGGCAAACTCTTCCCAGAGCTCTTTGGCGGTGGTCATGCAGAGCTTGTGATGACTGGAGAGGAGATTTTGGATGCGGGTGTTCAGGTGATGGCTCAGCCCCCTGGCAAGAAAAACAGCAGTATTTACTTGCTTTCCGGTGGCGAAAAAGCCCTGACTGCTATTGCTTTGGTGTTCTCACTCTTCCTCTTAAATCCAGCACCTTTCTGCTTACTCGATGAGGTGGATGCGCCATTAGACGATGCAAACACCTTGCGCTATTCCCAGATGGTTGCCAAAATGTCAGATAAGACCCAGTTCGTCTTTATTTCACATAATAAGATCACTATGGAAATCGCGCATCAGTTAATCGGTGTCACTATGCAAGAGCAGGGTGTTTCCCGGATTGTGGCGGTGGATATTTCCTCTGCGGTTTCAATGGTGGAGGCTGCTTAAGTGGATGTAGAACAAATCATGACGATGCTGGGTTTGTCTGATTTGCAATTTGCTTTGGCTGTAATCGGCGGACTGATATTGATTTCAGTCGCTATTCTCAATATTAAACATGCCTATGCTCGCAAAAAAGCGCGCGAGCAAGGAGAGCTCTCGAGTGACGATCGGTTTTCTCGAGAACCTAGTTTTGGGCAGGTCTTTGCAGAGACGGATTCTTCGCAGCGTTCAGAGCCTAATTTTGGTGAAGCATTTTCTCAAACAATCTCTACCCCAGAAAAGTTTGCAATTGATCCGCGCATTGATTGCGTGATTACATTACGGTTTGATGAGGCTATCAGCGGCGCTGAGATTTTAGAAGAAATCGATACTTGGACAAACTTGGGTGCTCAGGCTAATGCTCGTTGGATGTGCGAAGGTCTGAATGCAGATGTAGATGCAGCCCAATCTTGGGAAGCCTTGTCGCCAGATGCTACTTATTCAGAATTGCAGTTGGCTATTCAATTGGCGAGTCGCCGAGGAGCCATTGGTGTTTTAGAGCTTTCTGATTTTTGCTCACGTGCCCAAGCTCTCGCTGATACGCTTGGCTCTCAAATCGATATGCCAAGCGTCAGTACCATGCTAGAAACCGCTAAAGAGCTTGATGCCATGGCCGCTGAGAGCGATATTCAACTCAGTATTAATGTGCTTCTTGATGAGCCTTGCCCATGGGGTAATTTTGATGCTCTCATGCGTCAACGAGGGTTTAAGTTAGCGCGCAATGGTAGGCAATATGAGCATTTCAGCAATGGAGCGCTTATTTTTAATAGTGCCGAACTTGACCCGAATAAATCAGTGACTCAATTAACTTTGTTGCTAGAGGTTCCTTTAGTCGCTCAAGATGAGCGCGCGTTTGAAAGAATGCTGGGCGAAGGAGTAGAAATTGCTCAGGCTGCTCATGGCCGCATAGTAGATGACAATGGCATTAATTTGTCAGAAGCTGCGGTGATTAGTATTCGGCAACATCTCGATGTACTCTATGCCAATCTTGAGAAGAGCGGCATCAGTTCCGGCTCTTCTACTGCAAGTAGACTCTTTAGCTAGGAAATTACTTTGTCGTCTAATAGTCCGTCAAATTTAACGGAGCGTTACGCATTCTTGCAGGCAGAGCTTGCTCGTCTGGAGCATGCCTACTACGTCTTAGATAGTCCACTTCTCCCTGATATTGAGTACGACCGCCTCTATCGAGAATTGCTGGAAATCGAGGCTGCTCATCCTGACTGGATTACATCAGATTCTTTATCGCAACGGGTTGGCGGAGCTGCCTTAAAAGAGTTTGATTCTGTCCAGCATGCCGTTCCCATGCTTTCTCTCAATAATGCATTTGAGGATGCGGAGCTGATTGCTTTTGATCGCCGTTGTCGTGAGGCTTTGCATACCAGTCATGTGGTTTATGCAGGTGAACTGAAGTTTGATGGCTTAGCCATTTCCTTGCGTTATGAAAATGGCACATTGGTTACTGCCGCAACCCGAGGCGATGGTGCAACTGGTGAAGATGTCACTGCTAATATCAAGACTATTCGTGCTATTCCATTAAAACTGGCAGGAAAAAATATTCCAAAAGTATTAGAGGTACGCGGCGAGGTATTTATGTACCTAAAAGACTTTCAAAAGATGAATGAGCATGCTGCAGCTCTTGGGGAGAAGGAATTTGCCAACCCCAGAAATGCAGCAGCAGGAAGTCTACGTCAATTAGATTCAAAAATTACTGCAAAAAGACCCCTTTCGTTTTTTGCTTATGGTTTAGGTGCTCTTGAACCGCAATCATGGCTTCCTAAAACGCATGAAGAATTGCTGAATACTTATGCTGATTTAGGGCTGCCTATCTGCTCTGAGCGTAAGGTACTGAACTCAGTAGAAGAAATCTTAGCCTTCTATAACGAGATCGGTGCAAAAAGAGATTTATTGCCATATGACATTGATGGCGTGGTTTATAAAGTCAATTCATTTGCTGAGCAGGCGAAGTTAGGTTTTGTATCCAGGGCACCAAGATTTGCCTTAGCACACAAATACCCGGCGCAAGAGGCCTTAACTACCGTATTAGGAATTGATGTTCAGGTAGGGCGTACTGGCGCGATTACCCCAGTGGCAAGGCTTGCACCAGTTGAGGTTGGTGGGGTGACCGTAACCAATGCAACCTTGCATAATGAAGATGAGGTGAAGCGCAAGGATGTGCGTATTGGAGATACGGTTTCAGTAAGAAGAGCGGGTGATGTCATTCCTGAGGTGGTATCCGTTATCTTGGATCGTCGTCCTGTAGATGCAAAACAATTTGTCATGCCGACGCGTTGCCCTGTATGTGATTCACATATTGAGCGCTTGGCGGATGAGGCAGTAGCTCGCTGTAGCGGCGGATTATTTTGTGGAGCACAACGAAAACAAGCATTGATTCATTTTGCCCATAGAAGGGCTTTAGATATTGAGGGCTTAGGTGAAAAGATTGTTGATCAATTGGTAGATCAAAATCTAGTGAGAACGCCAGCCGATCTTTACCGCTTAGGATTTACTGCCCTTGCAAACCTTGATCGCATGGGCGATAAATCTGCAGATAACCTGATTCAGGCTATTAACCAATCTAGAAATACAACGCTAGCCAGATTTATCTTTGCCTTAGGTATTAGGCACGTTGGTGAAACAACAGCCAAAGATTTGGCCAATCATTATCAGTCGATGCATGCCTTGATGGACGCAGGTCTTGAAGATCTCCTGACAGTGAAAGATGTAGGTCCGGTAGTGGCAGATTCAATCATCAGCTTTATGCAAGAGGCCCATAACCGCGAGGTGATTGAGCAGATTCTTGCTTCGGGCATGCAACTTGCCGTTGAAGAAAAAGTCATTAGTGCAGCCGTGGCAGGCAAGACCTTTGTACTAACTGGTACTTTTCCAACGATGACGCGCGATGAGGCTAAAGACTTTCTAGAAAAAGCAGGGGCAAAAGTAGCTGGCTCTGTTTCAAAGAAAACCGACTATGTTGTGGCGGGCACCGATGCTGGTAGCAAGCTTACCAAAGCAGAAGAGTTGGGTGTGCCAGTGATTGATGAAGCGGCAATGATCGACTTGTTGAAGTAGTCGATTTCCTGTAAAAATATCAGATAGTTGCTAATTTAAAT
Organism: Polynucleobacter sp. AP-Melu-500A-A1; assembly: GCF_018882125.1. Classification (GTDB taxonomy): domain Bacteria; phylum Pseudomonadota; class Gammaproteobacteria; order Burkholderiales; family Burkholderiaceae; genus Polynucleobacter. The sequence continues at coordinate 265,921 of NZ_JACVOZ010000003.1, read as the reverse complement.
AAATTCATAAATACTCTCAGTAAATATATAAGAGATATTTACATTGAAAAATAGAATTAATCAAATTGAGCCAGGTAGCAATCCCGAACTAAAGGATATTGAAGAAAAAATATTGGCTGCCCGGGGAAAGATATCGCCACTTTATAGAACGCTTTTAAATAGTAAGGACATTGCTATTGGCTGGGAAAGTTTAATTTCCGCCGTTAGACTCAAGAATTCGCTCCCAGCTTCCATTAGGGAAATTTGTATATTGAGAGTGGCTTCACTCAATAAATCGCTTTATGAATTTGAAGCGCACCGAATTCCTGCTCAACAAGCAGGGCTCAGTAATCTACAGATAGATAACCTATTGATTGAGATAGATACCAGTCTTTTTTCAACTCAAGAATTAATTGTTATTCAATTAGCCGATGCAATGACTAAAGAAATTGAGGTTAGCGACCAGCTATTCTTCACAATAGCTGAGCATTTTAACGACAGAGAAATACTTGAGCTCGTTACTACAGTCGCATCCTACAACATGGTTTCTCGTTTTTTAACTGCATTGAAAATTTCCTACTAATTCATACGATGAAAAAAATTTCTCAACTTTTAACATCACTGCTTCTATTGGTATTTTGTAGTCCGATTTTTTCCCAAGAATATCCAAATAGACCAATTCGTTTTGTCATTGGATATGCTCCTGGAGGGGTAGCTGACATTACAGCGAGGGCGGTAGCAAAAAAACTGGGCGAAGGATTGGGTCAGCAAGTAGTTGTAGAAAATTTTCCAGGTGCCGGTGGAATTGTAGCGGCCGAAACTGTTGCTAAATTAAAGCCCGATGGATACACCATACTATTACTAAATTATGGAGACGCTGGCTCCGCCGCTTATTTTAAAAATCTTTCCTACGATATTAGAAAAACATTTACCCCAGTATCTACCTTGGCGAATTTTGATTTAGCAATTCTTGTTCGAAGTGATTCTAAAATAAAATCGATCTCTAACTTGCAGCAATTAGCAAATGCAAGCCCTAATAGACTCAATATTGGCACTACCTCCATTGGAAGTGGCCTTCATCTTGCTTCACTACTTTTTCTGAAAACACAAAATCTACCTATTACTATCATTCCATATAAATCAACACCAGCTATTACCACCGCACTAAAGGCTGGAGATATAGACTTAGCGTTTGACATCATTTATCCAGCATTACCTCATATTCAAGCGCAAGAATTTATCCCTATTGCAGTAACCTCAAAAAATCGTAGCTATAAATTACCAAACACTCCAACCCTAGAAGAGCAGGGTGTCACAAATTACCGAGAATTTTTGTGGAATGGTATAGCAGTGCACGCTGACACTCCTCAGGTAATTGTGAACAAGCTGAATCGAGAAATACAAGTGGCTCTCGCCTCACCTGAAATACAAGCGAAGTTTCTAGAGGTCGGAATTACCCCCAAAGGCTCAACCCCCGATGAATTTAAAAAACTCATCAGTAGCGAGGTCGATAAATGGATAGCTCTTATAAGTCAAATGAAAATTGAACGGCAATAAGCCATTTAATCTTTCATTGTTCTTCTTTCAATTTCAACCAGCTTTTCTAGATCACAAGTTTTGTGCGCCTCAAGCATATTTGCTCTAACCCCCCCTCTTTCCATATAGGGGTTAATAACACCTTTAGCTAGGCACTCGTAAGATTGTTTTGCAGCCTTATACATGGCTGCAAAAGCTGCACCTGGCGAGGCTGCAATGCGATACCCCAATTCAGCCAGCTCAGCGGGAGTCATTTCGAAGCCATCAAAACCATCGGGTGGGGCAAACATCATCAAGGGCCCGGGTATGCGATTACCGATCATTCTTAATTCCTCAGGCTTATTAGTCCAGATAAATATTGCATCTGCCCCCGCCTTCTTGAATGCCTCACCGCGTCTTAATACCTCATCAATCCCTAAATCAGGAATTCGTATTGAATTTGTTCTGGCAATAATCACAAGGTCAGGATTGGTTCTTGCAGAAATAGCTTCCCTGATTCGATCCAGCATCATTTCAGTTGATACCAAATGTTCAATTGCCAAATGATGTTCTACCCTTCTTGGCATGATTTGGTCTTCTATTTCAATCCCTTGAATACCCGTCGCTTCCATTAATTGAATTGCCCGGTGGATATGCATTGGATCACCAACTCCTCCAGCATCAACAATAATTGGTAAGTTGCAAGCAGCTCTGATGTCGAGACATACGGAAGCAATTTCTGGCATGGTGATATTTGCTTCAGTTACACATTTATACCAACCCAACGAGCCACCACTAAGATAAGTTGCTTTAAAGCCAGAGTCGCGAGCAAGTCTAGCCATGATTGGATTCAGAGCGACTGGTGCAACTATTAAGTCTTTTCCGTTTATTAAGTCACGCAATTTAGTCAAGATCTATCCCCTTTAGTTTTTCTGTTGTGTTATTTTAATAAAATAATGTTTTTACTTCAGATTTCGCTTCTCAGAAAATATATAAATGATCCAAGTAGGCGTATCAAGATAATTAACCCAGATTCAGTTGATTGAATATATCATTAAGCCCCTAGGACTTCTAGTAACTCGGTCTCTAATTGAATCTGAAGTTTTGGATTCTTACTCAAGTTCATCGCATCCAACAAAAGAACGTCTTCTACTCTTTCGCCTAAGGTATTAATTCTGGCTGTATGAATAGATACCTGATGTTTTGCTAGCACTCTGGAGATGGTGTAGAGCAATCCTGTACGGTCACTGGCAGACAAGGCCAGCGTGTAATATCTGCCACGATCGTCTGGGACCATATGAACGCGTGGTTGTATCGGGAAAGTGCGAGATTGTCTAGATAAACGCCCCATACTTGGGTTGGGGAGCGGTTCGGTATTACTCAATGCAGCGGTTAATTCAAACTCAACCAATTGAATAATGTCGCGATAGCTTCCACCTTCGTCGACAAGATTACTGCCAGAGATTTGGAAGGTATCTAATGCATAGCCATGACGAGTAGTATGAATACGCGCATCCCAAATTGAGAAGCCATGTCTTTCAAAGTAGGCACAGATTCGGGCAAAGAGATCCTCTTGGTCTTTTATATATACGGCAACCTGCAAGCCTCCTCCGCTGGGTGAGAGTCTTGCTCTGACAATAGGTTGCTCGCTATCTACATTGTTATAGAGATGGCGTGTGAGCCAAGCAATATCCGATGAATCTTGTCTTAAGAAGAAGGCGACATCGAGTTGCTTCCAGAGTTCTTCATAGGACTCATCATTAATTCCGTAGAGACGTAATTTAGTACGAGACTCTTCTTGATGTTGAGCTAGCTCCGAGGAGGCATCTGGTTTAGCACCACCTAAAACTCTCAGCGTTGCACGGTAGAGATCCTCTAGGAGTTTTCCTTTCCAGGCATTCCATACTTTAGGGCTGGTGCCACGAACGTCAGCTACGGTTAATAAGTAGAGTGCTGTTAAGTGACGCTCATCACCCATTTTTTTGGCAAAGGCCCTAACTACATCAGGGTCAGTGATATCTTGTTTTTGAGCTACCTGACTCATATAAAGGTGATCAGCAACCAACCAGATCAATAATTCCGTATCTTTCTTATCCAGACCATGGTCTTTGGCAAACTTGCGCATATCTGCTTTGCCCAGTTGTGAATGGTCACCACCACGACCTTTTGCGATGTCATGAAAAAGGGCTGCAATAACCAGTAACCAAGGCTTTTCAAAGTGGGCAATTAAGCGGCTGCAGAAGGGAAATTCGTGGGTATGTTCAATCACCATAAAGCGACGCACATTCCGCAATACCATCAAAATATGCTGATCAACGGTATACACGTGGAATAAGTCATGCTGCATTTGCCCGACAATTTTACGGAAGGCAGGGAGATAACGACCTAGCACGCTGCTTCGGTTCATTAGTTGAAATGCGCGGCTGACGCCTTCAGGTTGTTTGAGAATCTCAATGAAGAGTGCGCGATTTATTGGATTAGTGCGCCACTTTCCGTCCATTTTTTGACGAGCGTTGTACAGCGCTCTAAAAATAGTTGCCGAGAGACTTTTCACATTCGCAGTTTGGGCAAATACTAAAAAGGTGCGCAGTATTTGCTCAGGATGCTTTTGAAAAAGTTGCGGATCAGTGATGTCTAAAACACCCTGTCTTTCAATAAAACTTTCATTTCCTTCGCCGGGAATAGGGTGGGTAGTCTTGGATTCTTGTGGAAAGAGGAGTGCTTCAATATTTTGCAGGAGCACATCATTTAATTGGGTCACTGCTTTAGCTGCCCAATAGTAGCGACGCATAATGGCTTCGCTAGCTTGGCGGGAGTTTTCTTCCCTAATACCCATGGATGCTGCTAAAGCTGCCTGAAGGTCAAATGCCAGAACATCTTGCCTACGCCCCGCAAGTAAATGGAGATTAGCGCGCAGGGTTTCTAAAAAACGTTGATTACGAATGAGTTCAGTTAATTCACGCTGTGTTACTAAGCCTGCCTGGTTTAAATCTTTAAAGGTATTGCCTAATAAAGCGGCCTTGCTAACCCACGAAATCACCTGCAGGTCACGCAAACCACCGGGACTTTCTTTGCAGTTAGGTTCCAGTGAGTAGGGTGTGTCTTGATATTTGTAATGACGCTGAATTTGCTCGGCTTGTTTTGCTTGAAAAAAAGCTCTTGAGTCAAGTGAGGCCTCAAAAGCTTCTGCAAACTCTTTAAAGAGCTGCTTCTTACCGCAAATGAGCCGCGACTCTAAAAGAGAGGTACGCACTGTAATGTCTTGGTCAGCTTCAGCGATGCATTCCTCAACTGTTCTTACTGAGGAGCCAATTTCTAAACCGGTATCCCAACAGCTTGCAATAAACTGCTCTACTTTTTTTGACAATGCTTCAATTATTTTGTTTTCGGCTGGTAGCAATATCAAGATATCAATATCAGAGTATGGGAATAAGGCACCTCTGCCAAAACCACCAACTGCTACTAAAGTAGCTTCATTGTCTAGCCCACAGCCATTCCATAAATGGCTGAGCAGTTCATCGCTAAGTTTACTTAATTGTTTGGTGAGTTTTCCAACAGCTTGTGTATTTCGGAACTCTTCGTAGGCAATCTCTCGAGCTGCACGTAGTCCTGCGGCACCCGTGATTTTATTTTCTGCCTGGGGCTGACTCATGGCCTTAAGCGTTTACTAGTGTGGGCCTAAAGGAAAGACCTTTGACGCAATCAGGCGGCGGGTTGCTGCCCTCAGACCAAGTAAGTACTTCAACACCAGTAGCTGTCACTAGTAGGGTGTGCTCCCACTGCGCAGATAAGCTTCGATCTTTTGTTTTAACAGTCCACTGATCGGGCATGGTGCGAATATCTCGACGACCCGCATTGATCATGGGCTCAATCGTGAATGTCATTCCAGCGACTAATTTTTCACCAGTACCCGGGCGGCCATAGTGCAGAATTTGAGGGTCTTGATGAAACACTTTACCAATGCCGTGTCCGCAATACTCCCGAACAATCGAGTAGCCTGCCTTTTCTGCATGGGTTTGGATGACGTGCCCAATATCACCAAGTGATGCGCCCGGTTTCACTTGAGCGATACCTAACCACATGCATTCAAAAGTAATTTGAGTGAGTCGTTTGGCTAGGACCGAGACTTCACCCACCATAAACATCCTGCTAGTGTCCCCGTAATATCCATCAGGTGTGATCACCGTGATATCGAGATTGACAACATCACCGGCTTTCAAAGTTTTTTCACCAGGAATGCCATGACAAATGACATCGTTGACTGAGGTGCAGATTGAAGCGGGAAAGGGTGGATAACCGGGGGGCTGATAGTTCAATGGGGCAGGAATGGTTTTTTGGACATCGCGCATGTATTCGTGGCAAATACGATCGAGCTCTCCAGTGCTGACCCCGGCTTTTATAAAAGGGGTGATATGGTCTAGAACCTCGCTAGCCAAGCGACCAGCCTCTCGCATTCCTAGGATGTCTTTTTCAGCTGTAAATACACTATTCATGCCTTGATTATCAACGACTTGGGGATTTTTGGCTTATTCCAATTGCCTAAAATTTGGGCAATAAGTTCATTTTTCATGCTTCTAATGACGATCTCAGGTGGTAGATAGTCTGTTCTAGTGGGGGTAGGGCTGGCTAGAGCCTTGATATATAAGCTATAATTTTGGTCTTGGGTCTATTTTGGACCTGAAATCGCGGGTTGAGCCTTCCAGGGTGGCGTTTTTTAGCGCAGCTAGGACTCAATCTTAGAACCAAACCCTTAGGAGAAGTTATGTCAGTAACGATGCGTCAAATGCTGGAAGCCGGTTGCCATTTTGGTCACCAAACGCGCTTCTGGTCACCAAGGATGGCCCCATATATTTTCGGTCATCGCAACAAGATCCACATCATCAACTTGGAAAAAACATTGCCAATGTTTCAGGATTCTCTGAAATTTGCAAAACAAGTTGCTGCTAATCGTGGCACGATTTTATTTGTTGGTACTAAACGCCAATCACGCGAGATTATTGCTGAAGAAGCAACCCGCGCTGGTATGCCTTATATCGACAGCCGTTGGTTGGGCGGTACGCTCACCAACTTCAAAACTGTTAAAGGTTCCCTCAAGCGTTTGAAGGACATGGCAGTTGCTAAAGAAGCTGGCGACTGGGAAAAGCTTTCTAAGAAAGAAGCTTTGACTAATGACCGTGATCTCGACAAATTGCAAAAAGCACTCGGTGGTATCCAGGATTTGAATGGTGTTCCTGATGCTATTTTTGTTGTGGACGTTGGCTATCACAAGATTGCCATTACAGAAGCAAACAAATTAGGTATTCCAGTGATCGCTGTCGTAGATACCAACCACTCACCAGAGGGTGTTGATTACATCATTCCTGGTAACGATGACTCTAGCAAGGCAGTAACCCTTTATGCCCGCGGCATTGCTGATGCAATCCTCGAAGGTAAAGCTAACGCAGTTCAGGAAATATTGACTGCAGTTAAAGAAGGTGAAGAAGAGTTTATTGAAGAAGGGAAGGCTGAATAATGGCCGCTATTAGCGCTGCAATGGTTGGCGAATTACGCGCCAAAACTGATGCTCCGATGATGGAGTGCAAAAAAGCTTTAACAGAGGCTGATGGTGATATGGCTCGTGCAGAAGAAATTCTGCGTGTAAAGCTAGGCAGTAAAGCTGGTAAGGCTGCTTCTCGTGTGACTGCTGAAGGCATTGTTGCTTCATTTATCAATGGTACTAATGGTGCTTTATTGGAAGTGAACTGTGAAACCGATTTCGTTTCTAAGAACGATGATTTCTTGGCATTCACAAACGAGTGCGTGAAGTTGGTTGCTGAAAAGAACCCAGCTGACGTTGCTGCTTTGTTGGCTTTGCCGATGGGTGATTCCTCTGTTGATACTGTGCGTAGCGCATTGATCGGCAAGATCGGCGAAAACATCATGCCACGTCGCTTTAAGCGTTTTGCGGATAGTAGCAAGTTGGTTTCTTACCTCCACGGTACTCGTATTGGTGTCATGGTTGAGTTCGAGGGTGACGAAACTGCAGCTAAAGACGTGGCAATGCATATTGCTGCAATGAAGCCTGTTGCTTTGTCTACGGCTGATGTTCCTGCTGAATCGATTGCGATTGAGCGTAGCGTTGCGGTACAAAAGGCTGCCGAATCTGGCAAACCACCAGAAATCGTTGAAAAGATGGTTGAAGGTTCTATTCAGAAGTACCTCAAAGAGGTTTCTTTATTGAACCAATCCTTCGTTAAAAACGATAAGCAAACAGTAGAACAAATGCTCAAAGCCGCAAATACAACAATCAAAGGTTTTACTATGTTTGTTGTAGGTGAAGGCATTGAGAAGCGTCAAGATGACTTTGCGGCAGAAGTTGCCGCTCAAGTAGCTGCTGCCTCTAAAGTAAGCGCTTAACAAGTTATTAGGGGATTCCCCCGGCCGGTCGGTATTACCCCAAAGGGCATAGAAACTCAGGTTTCTATGCCCTTTTCTTTGATCTATCCCAAGCCCTTTATAATTTGGCGAAGATATTAAAAAGCGCTTAAAGATCAATAAGCTAAGTGAGTAAATTACTCGGCTAATTACGGAAAATAGAAAACATGCCAGCCTACAAACGTGTCCTACTAAAACTATCTGGTGAAGCCCTTATGGGTGATGATGCTTTTGGCATCAATCCAGTCACCATTGATGCCATGGTTTCTGAAATAGCCCAGGTAGTCAATAGTGGGGTGGAGCTAGCCATTGTGATTGGCGGCGGTAATATTTTCCGAGGTGTTGCAGGCGGTGCAGCTGGTATGGATCGTGCTACTGCCGATTACATGGGTATGTTGGCAACCATGATGAATTCACTGGCATTACAAGATGCACTCCGCCAAAAGGGTGTCGAAGCCCGAGTTCAATCTGCACTACGTATGGACCAAGTTGTTGAACCTTATATTCGTCCGCGCGCTATTCGGGCGATGAGTGAAGGCAAGGTTGTTATTTTCGCTGCAGGCACAGGTAATCCATTCTTCACTACTGATACTGCAGCAGCCCTCCGCGGCGCAGAGATGGGTGTAGAAGTGATGCTGAAGGCGACTAAGGTGGATGGAATCTATAGTGCAGATCCCGTCAAAGACCCAACGGCAACTTTATATAAGACCATTACCTTTGATGAGGCCTTAATCAAAAATTTACAAGTCATGGACGCTACTGCTTTTGCCTTGTGTCGTGACCGTAAGCTACCAATCAAAGTATTTTCAATACTCAAACCAGGTGCTCTCATGCGCGTGGTACAGGGTGAGCCAGAAGGTACGTTAGTACACGTTTAATAGGAGGCCTGATGTCTGCAACAGAAATTAAAACCAATACTGATCAAAAGATGCAAAAGTCTCTTGAGGCCTTAAAAACCAATTTAGCAAAAATTCGTTCAGGCCGAGCTAACCCAGGAATTCTGGAGCATATTCAGGTGGATTATTACGGTAATCCAACTCCTTTGAGTCAAGTTGCAAGCTTAGGCTTAGCTGATGCTCGAACTATTAACGTTCAGCCATTTGAAAAAACAATGGTTGCTGCAGTGGAAAAAGCGATTCGTGACTCTGATTTGGGTTTGAATCCAGCTTCGCAAGGTACGGTCATTCGTGTGCCAATGCCTGCATTAACTGAAGAGCGTCGCCGCGAATTAACAAAAGTAGTTAAAAGCGAGGGCGAAGATACTAAAATTGCAGTGCGTAATTTACGTCGTGATGCTAATGAGCATCTCAAACGCTTAACGAAAGACAAAGAAATTTCTGAGGATGAAGAGCGTCGTGCTACAGATGAAATTCAGAAAATGACTGATAAAGCAGTGGTTGAGATCGACAAGATCATTGTGGACAAAGAAAAAGAGATCATGACGGTTTAAGAACCTCATTGACTCTTTATCCTTTATGACCAAATACACTAGTTCAACCCTGGCCGTTCCTGAGGCAAGCGCGATACCACGTCATGTGGCTATCATCATGGATGGTAATGGGCGCTGGGCTAGTAAGCGTTTAATGCCGCGTGTTGCTGGACACTCCGAGGGCTTGGGTGCAGTCCGTAAAGTGGTTGAAGAATGCCGACGTATTGGCGTTGAATACTTAACAGTCTTTGCTTTTAGCTCTGAGAATTGGCGTCGCCCCCCCGAAGAAGTGGGTTTCTTGATGAAGCTCTTTTTAAAGTCCCTTAAGGGCGAGGTTTCACGCATGGCTGAAAACGATATTGCCTTCAGCGTCATTGGAGACTTAAGCCGCTTTGATCCTGCTATTCAAGAGATGGTTCATTTCTCTGAGCAAAAAACGGCAGCTTGTAAAGGACTCACTTTTACAATTGCTGCTAACTATGGCGGTCGTTGGGATATTTTGCAGGCAATGCGGCGCTGCATCGCTGCTAACCCTAATCTCAAGCCAGAGCAAGTAACAGAGGAGTTATTGCAGCCTCATCTCTCAATGGCTTTTGCTCCAGAGCCAGATTTATTTATTCGCACTGGTGGTGAGCAACGTACTAGCAACTTCTTGTTATGGCAGTTAGCTTATACCGAGTTATATTTCACGGATGTTCTATGGCCTGATTTTGATGAGGCAGAATTACATAAAGCATTTGATTGGTATAGCCAACGTGAACGCCGCTTTGGCCGCACTAGTGCTCAGCTTGCATCTCAAGCGATGAGCGATGCAGTTTGATCTTTTTTTAGTAATCCCATGCTAAAAACCCGCGTCATTACTGCCATTGCTCTTTTAGCGGTACTATTACCCATCCTATTTTTACTGCCGCCTGTTTATATAGGCGCTTTTTTCTTGTTTGCTCTCTTGGCTGCCGCTTGGGAGTGGAGTCGTTTGCTAAGTCCTCAAGCAACCCGCGCAGCATGGCTGTACGCTTTATTTTGCTTAGCGATCATCTTGTTGCTCTTGGCGATGCAAAACGTTGCCTGGCAATTTGCTTTGTTGCTAATCGCTGTCATTTTCTGGTTTTTCTTGGCGCCTTTTATCTTAGCTAAGGGCATGAATGTTTCTTTGCAAAAATTGCGCCCATTTTATGTTGTATTGGGATTAATTCTGTTGCCTGCCACTTGGTTTGCTCTAGTTTTTTTGCGTGAACTTGGCTTGGTATTTCTGTTGAGTACGATGGCTTTAGTTTGGGTTGCAGATATTGGCGCCTATTTTGTTGGTAAAGCCTTTGGTAAGCGCAAGCTTGCTGCACAAATCAGCCCGGGGAAATCTATCGAAGGCGCTCTAGGTGGCTTATTACTTTGCTATGGATATGCTTTACTTTGTATTTTTTATCTGCCTTTTGAGTCGACCCTATTTGGCACTTGCGCTATTCGCTTTGGATGGGTGCCAACTTTCTTGATGGTGACAGTGTTAACAGCCTTCAGTATTTTTGGGGATTTGTTTGAGTCCCAGTTAAAGCGGATGGCAGGCGTGAAAGATAGCAGTAATTTATTACCAGGGCATGGCGGAGTGCTTGATCGTGCTGATGCATTAATTCCGACAATGCCTATTGCAGCACTCCTAGCGGGCTTGGTATAACATTCATGAGACATATCGCTGTTCTAGGCTCCACGGGCTCAATTGGCGTCAATACATTAGATGTCATTCGTAAGCATCCTGATCGATTTAAGCTGGTTGCTTTAACGGCTAGCAAACAGGTTGAACTATTGGCCGCGCAATGTATTGAATTTATCCCAACCATCGCTGTGATTGGCGACGCTCAGAGTGCTGCTCGTTTGAGTGCAATACTCCTTGAAAGAAATATTCCTACTCAAGTGTTGCATGGTCCCGAGGCCTTGGTTTCTGCTGTTCTAGATTCTGGCTGCGATACGGTCATGGCTGCAATCGTTGGAGCAGCAGGCTTAGTACCGACTCTGGCTGCTGCCAAAGCGGGAAAAAGGGTATTGCTGGCCAATAAAGAAGCACTGGTGATGTCCGGTCATTTATTTATGCAAGCTATGAAAGCGGGGGGAGGGGAACTTCTTCCAATTGATAGTGAACATAACGCCATCTTTCAATGTCTTCCTCCAAACTTCTCCCAAAATTCCAAGCTAAGTTTGGGGGTTGAAGAGCTTTGGTTAACTGCTTCAGGTGGACCTTTTAGAAATACTCCACTAGAGGATTTGGCGTCGATTACGCCAGACCAAGCATGCGCTCATCCTAATTGGGTAATGGGTAGAAAAATTTCGGTGGATTCGGCAACCATGATGAACAAAGGGCTTGAGTTGATTGAAGCTTTTTGGTTATTTGGGCTGCCCTTAGAAAAAATCAAAGTATTGATTCATCCCCAGAGCGTAGTTCATTCTATGGTGCGCTATACCGACGGGTCAGTGATGGCCCAATTGGGGCAGCCTGATATGCGCACTCCAATTGCTTATGGATTAGCCTGGCCAGAGCGTATTGAAGCTGGAGTGGCTCCTCTAAACCTGGCTGAACTCGCAGCACTGAGTTTCAGTGAACCTGATCTCCAGCGTTTTCCTTGTTTAGCATTAGCATTTTCAGCTGCTAAGTCTGGCGGTCTAGCGCCAACGGTTCTCAACGCCGCAAATGAAATTGCTGTTGCCTCATTCTTAGATGGGGGCCTATCTTATTTGCAAATCCCTGTCATCGTAGAAAAAACCTTGAACGAAATTCAGAATAGCTCAGTTGATTCTCTGGATGTCATATTAGATGCAGATGCGCATGCAAGAAGAGTGGCGCAAGACTTTATTGGCGCGCTTCAGAAGTAGTTTATTAAGACGCTTTAGAAAATCAACGAAAGAAATTACTTGCAAGCGTTAATTACTCTAACTGCTTTTTTACTTACCTTGGGTGTCTTGGTGAGTTTTCACGAGTTTGGTCACTTTCTGGCGGCTCGTTGCTGTGGAGTACGCGTCTTGCGCTTTGCTGTTGGCTTTGGCAAACCACTTTTCACCTATCGAACAAAGAATCAAACGGAATGGGTATTAGCAGCTATTCCTTTGGGTGGCTACGTCAAACTCCTGGATGGGAGGGATCGTGAACAGGTCATTACGCCACAAGAGCGAGCAAGTGCATTTGATAGTAAAAAATTATGGCAAAGATCTCTCATTGTTGCCGCAGGACCATTTGCCAATTTTTTCTTGTCTGTCATATTGTTTGCCATCATTTATGTTTCCGGTGTTCCTCAATTGCCTGCAGTGTTAGAGGCGCCTCCCGAGACTTCCTTAGCCGCTAAGTTAGGCCTCATGCAAGGTGATCGAGTAGTAGGATGGCAAGATTTGTCGGATGATGAATTGGTAAGCGCTTCAGGTGACTTTGAAACGGTACGTAGCTGGAATTCTTTACGGTGGAATTTGCTTGATTCGCTAACGGCGCAAAGCGGTTTTGCTCTAGAGTTACAAGGCCCCTCTGGCGGTCGCTTTATTAAGGCATTCCCCGCTCAAGATCTCCCGAAAATTTCACCAAATACAGATCCGATGCTAGCGCTTGGGATTAGACCAATCGTGAGTCCAGGAACTAAGTGGCAGGAACTTCAGTTGGGTCCATTGGACGCAGTGCTTTATGCCTCTCATCGGGTATGGCTTATTACGAAGGTTTCTGTGAGGCTCATGGCGGGATTTTTTACCGGAAATACCTCCCTCAAGCAGCTTGGTGGTCCTTTAAGTATTGCCGATATGGCTGGGAAGTCTGTCCAAGTGGGGTGGCAAGCTTTTTTTGCATTTTTAGCCCTGATCAGCATCAGTATTGGGCTGCTCAACTTACTCCCTTTTCCCATGCTTGATGGGGGTCAGCTCCTGTATGATGCATGGGAGTTGGTTGCTGGTAAGCGAATTTCGATTTCCATGCAGGAACAGTTCCAGAAATTGGGCTTTCTTTTGCTGATTTCACTCTCGCTCCTCGCCTTGTTTAATGATTTGCAACGCTATTTTTCGCCTTGAATTTTTTGATCTCTTCCCTTCCTGTTTTTGCCCGTTTTTTTGCTCAACTACTCCTAGTAGTGGCCGCTGCTCTAAGCTTAAACGTACAGGCTGCAGATTCCTTTGTCATCAAAGACATTCGCATTGAAGGTTTACAACGGGTAGAGCCTGGAACGGTCTTTAGTTATTTACCGGTTCAAGTAGGCGACACTTTTACCGATGAAAAGGGCGCTGAATCTATTAAAGCTTTATATGGAACTGGTTTTTTTAGGGATGTCCAGATTCAGGCGCAAGGCGATGTATTAATTGTGATTGTTGAGGAGCGCCCTACGATATCTCGGATTGAGTTTACGGGGATGAAAGAGTTTGATCAAGAGATCGTGCGCAAATCCTTGAGAGCGGTTGGGGTAGCGGAGGCGCGTTTCTACGATAAGGCTTTAATCGATAAAGCTGAACAAGAATTGAAGCGTCAATATGTTGGTAAGGGCATGTATGCTGCTGAGGTAGTTGCTACGGTTACCCCAGTTGAGCGTAATCAGGTTGCAATTTACTTCAATATTGACGAAGGTCCGGTAGCGAAAATTCAGGAAATCAACTTCATTGGAAACAGTGCCTTTAGCGAAAGCACTCTCCGAAGCGAGATGCAGTTAAAAACAGGTGGTTGGTTGTCTTGGTATAGCAAAGATGATTTGTACTCTAAACAAAAATTAACTGCTGATTTAGAAAATATTCGCTCTTACTATTTGAATCGTGGGTATCTTGAATTTGTTATCGAATCCACACAGGTTTCGATTACTCCCGATAAGAAGGGTATCTATTTAACGATTAGTGTTCGTGAAGGCAATAAGTTTACCGTTAAAAACGTGCGCCTTGCTGGTGAGTTGCTTGGTAAAGAAGACGAGTTGATGCAGTTGGTGACGCTCAAGGCTGGAGATACATTCTCTTCAGCTAAGCTTACCGAGAGTACCAAGGCTATTGCGGAAATATTGGGTTCCTATGGTTATGCTTTTGCCACCATTAACCCTCAGCCGGATGTGCGTCGCGATCTAAGTGAGGTGGACATTACGCTTGTGATTGATCCGGGACGTCGTATTTACGTGCGTCAGGTTAATGTGACGGGCAATGCCAAGACTCGCGATATGGTGATTCGTCGAGAGGTACGTCAGTTTGAAAGCTCATGGTTTGACGGCGATAAGATTGAGTTATCGAAAAAGCGTTTAGGTCGTTTGGGATATTTCACTGAGACAGATATCACTACTGAGGATGTTCCCGGGTCTACTGACCAGGTCGATGTCAATGTGAAGGTTGCTGAAAAACCAACAGGCTCTATAACAATTGGTGCAGGCTTTTCTTCAACAGAAAAACTGATTCTTTCTGCTGGTATTAATCAAGATAATGCTTTTGGTACAGGCACTGCTATTGGTTTGAATGCCTCTTTGGGTAAGATTAATCAAAACCTGGCCTTATCCCAGTATGACCCCTACTTTACTGAGGATGGCATTAGTCGCTATACCGATTTGTACTACCGTTCATCTAAGCCCCTTTACTACACGGGTGATCCAAGCTATCAAATAAAATCTGTTGGCTCCAACATTAAGTTTGGCGTTCCTTACAGCGAAGTAGATCGGGTATTTTTTGGTTCTGGATTGGAGTTTTACAGAATTACGACATCGTCTAGTACCCCACAACCTTACCTGACTTATGCAGAGAGTTATGGCATTGCTCCCCCTGGATATCCAGCGACTTTGACAACCTATAACATTCCGGTCACGGTTGGCTGGTCTCGTGATGGTCGGGATAGTTCTTTAATACCGTCCACGGGATCATTACAGCAGCTGACGGGTGAAGTTGGCACCCCAGCAGGAAATATGACCTTTTACCGTATATATGGTCAGTATCAGAAGTACCACTCTTTCTCAAAAGGCAATATCTTGTCCTTTAATGGTGAGGTCGGTTATAGCCAAGCTTATGGCAATAATCCCTTCCCAATTGTCAAAAACTACTATGTTGGTGGTATTGGATCGGTTCGAGGCTATGCCCCTGGCTCCCTGGGTCCAACCTTCTATAACGTCAATACGGGCACAAATCAGCCCACCGGCGGACAGTCCAAAATTGTGTCAAACCTCGAATATACGGTGCCCGTTCCAGGTTCTGGCGCTGATAAGACCCTGAGGTTGTTTGGATTCGTGGACGGCGGTAACGTTTTTGGTCAAAATATGAACTTAGTTTTACGCTATTCTTATGGCTTAGGTTTATCATGGATATCACCGCTCGGACCACTTAAATTCAGCTACGGTATCCCGATTAAGTCTTTACCAACGGATAATGTCCAGCGTTTGCAGTTCCAGGTAGGTACAGCGTTTTAATTGTTTAAGGAAAGTTTTATGAAGCTTCATTATTCTTCAAAATGGATTCAGACCAGCCTGGTTGCTGTGATTGCTGCATTTTCTGTTCCGCATGTATATGCTCAAGATGCTGGAACGCGCGTAGCGGTTGTGAACTCAGAAAAAGTATTTAACGAGTCCAACCTAGCTAAAGCAATGCAAACGCGATTACAAAACGAATTTAACAAGCGCCAAAATGATCTGCGTGATAGTGCACAAAAAATTAAATCAGCAGCTGAAAAGCTCGATCGTGATGCTGCTGTAATGAATGAAGCTGAGCGTATACGTCGCCAACGTGAATTGGCAGACCAAGATCGTGAACTACAACGTAAGCAACGTGAATTTACAGAAGACTTAAACCAGCGTAC
The DNA here is from genome assembly GCF_018882125.1 of Polynucleobacter sp. AP-Melu-500A-A1. Classification (GTDB taxonomy): domain Bacteria; phylum Pseudomonadota; class Gammaproteobacteria; order Burkholderiales; family Burkholderiaceae; genus Polynucleobacter. Next base: position 249,827 of record NZ_JACVOZ010000003.1, on the reverse strand, counting down.
CTTTGAAGAGCGCGGAAAGATTGCTGAAAAAGCCAATCAAGTCCTGAAGCAAATCGCTGAACAAAGGAAGTTGGACGTGATTGTTCAAGAAGCTGCCTATGTTAGCCCTAAGGCCGACATCACTGATGATGTGATCAAGGCTCTGAACAGTCTCAAGTAAGCTTTATGCCTACCGCCATCGAGCTGGCCAAACAGTTTCAAGCAAGCTTGGTGGGGGAGGCCTCTCTGGTATTTAATGGCCTTGCTCCTCTAGAGCGAGCGCAGCCGGATCAAATATCCTTTCTCTCTAATCCTCTGTATCGTCAACAGGCTAGTGATAGTACTGCAGGTGCGTTGATTGTTAGTCAATCAGACCTCGAATTTTTGCAAGCCAATCCTAGTGCTCATTCTGCAAAGCGAGCCTATTTTGTTTCAAAAAATTCTTATGCTACGTTTGCAAGAATGGCGCAGCACTTTGCACAATCGACGATGCCGCTTTATCAGGCAGGTATCCATCCAAGTGCTGCAATAGATCCTAGCGCAAGCATTCCAGCTTCATGTCATATTGGGGCTTTTGTACAAATTGGTGCAGGTGTGAAATTAGGTGAGCGCGTATCTGTTCTGGGAAATACCACCATTGCAAGAGACTGCATCATTGGTGATGACTCAGTAATACATCCCGCCGTATCAATGTATTACAGCACTCAGATTGGCGAGCGTTGCATTATTCATAGTGGCGCTGTGATTGGTGCTGATGGCTTCGGATTCGCACCTGACTTTTCAGCAAGCGGTGGTGAGTGGGTCAAAATTCCTCAAACCGGACGAGTTGTTATCGGAAATGATGTGGAAATAGGCGCCTCTACCACGATTGACCGAGGGGCTATGAGTGATACGTTCATTGGTTCGGGTAGCAAAATTGATAATCAAGTGCAAATTGCCCACAATGTGTCGATTGGGAATTGTTGTGTTATCGCAGGGTGTGCGGCAATCTCTGGCAGTACTAAGATCGGAAACTTCTGCATCATCGGGGGCGCTGCAAACTTTGCTGGGCATCTGACGATTGCTGATAGAACTACGGTATCGGGCAATACTTCAATTATTCGCTCTATCACTGAGCCTGGACAGCATTTCACGGGGGTTTATCCCTCAATGCTCCATAGTGCTTGGGAGAAAAATGCTGCTATCTTGCGTGGCCTAGATAAAATACGTCAACGCTTGCGTTTATTAGATAAAAACCAAAATAAAGAGTCTTAGGACTACTGTAACTAGAATTATTAATTAAGTGGGTAATTTATGAGCAAAGCTATTGCAATCGATATCAATCAGATTCTAAAGTTGTTGCCACATCGCTATCCATTTTTATTGGTAGATCGGGTGCTTGAACTTACTCCGCGTGAGAGTATTACCGCACTAAAAAACGTGACAATGAATGAGCCTTTTTTCCAAGGACATTTCCCTGATTTTCCAGTAATGCCTGGTGTATTAATTATTGAAGCTCTTGCTCAAACAGCGGCATTACTCACTTTCTCAGAAGTAAAGCAAGAGAATGCGGTGTATTACTTTGCCGGCATCGATGGAGCTCGCTTTAAAAAACCTGTATTGCCTGGTGACCAATTGATTATGACTGCGAAGCTAGAGCGTGCACGTGCAGGTATCTATAAGTTTCAAGTACAGGCAACCGTTGATGGTGAATTGGCTGCTGAGGCAAACATTACCTGTGCGGTTCGTACGAAAGGCGCGTAATGACTCGGATTCATGCATCTGCTGTAGTTGATAGCAAGGCTGAGTTAGCTGGCGATGTTGAGGTTGGCCCTTATTCAGTTATTGGACCTAATGTGAAAATCGGGTCTGGAACCAAGATTGGATCCCATACTGTGATCGAGGGCTATACCAGCATTGGCAAAGAGAATGAGTTTGCCCATTTTGCTGCCATTGGAGGCCCTCCACAGGATATGAAATACCGAGGTGAGCCAACCCAATTAATTATTGGAGATCGCAATACCATTCGCGAGTTCACTACGATTCATACTGGCACATCCCAAGATGAAGGTATTACACGGATTGGCAATGATAATTGGATCATGGCTTATGTTCATATTGCCCATGATTGTCAGATCGGTGATCACACTATCTTTTCTAGTAATGCGCAAATTGCTGGGCACGTTCATGTCAATGATTGGGCCATCATGGGTGGTATGTCTGGTGTTCATCAATTTGTTCGTATTGGGCAACACGCCATGCTAGGCGGTGCCTCTGCCTTAGTGCAAGATATTCCACCTTTTGTTATTGCTGCCGGAGATAAGGCCTCTCCTCATGGTATTAATGTGGAAGGCTTAAAGCGCCGTGGATTCTCCAGCGAAACGATCTCTGCTTTACGTCAGGCTTATAAAGTACTTTATAAAGATGGCCTCAGTTTTGAAGATGCTAAGGTAGAGCTACAGAAGATGGTAGTAGCCAGTTCTGGCGACCCTGCTACTGAAGAAAAGCTTGCACAGTTCCATGACTTTGTTGCCGCATCTACTCGCGGCATCATACGGTAGCGCTAGGTTAACTTTGCCTAAGTTAGCTTGTGTAGCTGGCGAACCCTCGGGTGATTTACTTGCTGCACCAGCATTGAGTGCGCTCAAGCAAATACCGAATATGACTAGCTTAGAGGTCTACGGTATTGGTGGTCCCCGCATGCAGGCTGAGGGTATGCGTTCAGACTGGCCCATGGAAACATTAAGTGTCCGTGGTTATGTAGAGGCAATTAAACAGCTGCCGGCAATTCTGAAGTTACGTAAAGAACTCATTACCAATCTTCTTGGCGAAGGGCGCCCAGATATTTACTTAGGTATAGATGCGCCAGATTTCAATTTGGGCGTTGAGTTAGAGCTGCGCAAGGCAGGTATTCCCACTTTACATTTAGTATCTCCATCCATTTGGGCTTGGAGGGCTGGGCGTATTAAAAAGATTGCGCAAGCTGTTGAGCGTATGTTGTGTATCTTTCCTTTTGAAACTGAAATCTATGATCGTGCTGGCGTAGCTTCTACTTATGTTGGGCATCCATTAGCGAGCGATATACCACTAGAACCCAATACTCAGCTTGCTAGAGAACAAATCGCCAACACTTTAAATATCGAAAGCAGTGCGCTCGATGGAGTCGTAGTTGCGGTCTTGCCTGGTAGTCGTGCTTCTGAAATTGAGCTTATTGCACCAGTCTTTTTTGAAACAATGCAGTTATTAAATGAGCGATTAAAGGGGCAGAAACTCCACTTTTTAATTCCAGTAGCAACACCGCAATTACGTGAGCCTCTTGAACAGTTATTACTCAAGACAAAGAATGTGAATCCTGATATTCAGATTCATTTGCTTGATGGTATGGCAGATGAAGTATTGGAGGCTTCCGATGTTGTTCTGATTGCTAGCGGTACGGCAACTTTGCAAGCAGCCTTATGGAAGAAGCCTATGGTGATTTCTTATAAGGTGCCCTGGTTAACAGCGCAAATCATGAAGCGCCAAGGTTATTTGCCCTATGTTGGCTTGCCTAATATTTTGTGTGAAGCATTTGTAGTGCCTGAACTATTGCAAGACGATGCGACGCCTGATAAATTAGCCAGCGCCTTGCAGGACTGGTTAGAGCATCCAGTAAAAGTTGCCGAGCTTCAAGAACGATTTGCACAAATGCATGAAACACTTCGGCGTCCAACTGGACTATTGGTTGCGCAGGCAGTTGCCCAGACTATTGCTTCTGTAGGTAAACAGCGGGTAGCTCAATGAGTATGATTTGGGTCTGCGGCGTTGATGAGGCAGGGCGCGGTCCTTTGGTAGGAGCGGTAGTAGCTGGTGCAGTAATACTCGATCCAGAGAATCCTATTGCGGGATTAAAAGATTCTAAGAAGTTAAGCCCCGCTCGCCGTGAATATTTGTATGAACAGATCATACAAAAGGCGAAGGCCTGGGGAATTGGCCAAGCCTCCCCAGCTGAAATTGATGAGATCAATATTTTGCAAGCCACCATGTTGGCTATGCGACGTGCGATAGAGGATTTGTCGACTCGTTTAGGCGCTTGGCCCGATAAGGCACTCATTGACGGCAATCGTTGCCCAGAGCTTCCTATTGCAGCTGAGGCCATTGTGAAGGGCGATGCCAAGGAACCAGCCATTTCTGCTGCCTCCATCTTGGCCAAAGTCACGCGTGATCGCCAAATGCAAGAGTTGCATGAGCTACATCCGCAATATGGATTTGCTCAGCATATGGGGTATCCAACGGAGGCGCATTTTGCAGCGCTCAAGGCTTTTGGGGTCTGCGCAGAACATCGCAGAAGTTTTGCACCGGTCCGTAGGGCGCTAGAGACATTATGAATATTGAACTCATTAGCTCTAAAGAGAACTCCTTATTCAAAGAGATTCGCTTACTACAAGCTACTGGCTCTAAAGGGCAGAAGGCTAGAGTATCAAGTGGCAAAGCGTTACTAGAGGGAATTCATCTTATTCAAACTTGGGTTGGTGATCCTGCATTAAGTGTGATCCTCACTTCAGAGCTTGGCCTTCAAAATACTGAGATTGCAAAAGCGGTATATTCCCATTTGGATATTTGTCCTGACACGCGAGTATTTCAGCTTGATAACGCACTTTGGGATTTGCTCAGTGATTTAGTCAATGCGCCTCATGTAGCGGGACTTTTAGATTTGCCTAAATCTTATCTAACGCCACCCCAATCTATTGGGACTCTAGCCGGAGATGTATTGATCCTCGATCGTATTCAGGATGCAGGGAATGTGGGTTCAATTTTACGTAGTGCTGCAGCATTTGGCTTTACTCAGGTAATTGCCATTACAGGTTGCGCACATCTGTGGTCAAGCAAAGTGTTGCGAGCGGGCATGGGGGCGCACCATCTATTAGATCTATATGAAGGCTGGTCCAATGAACAGGTATTGAGTGCAGTAACAGCCCCATTATTGGCGGCAACTGCAGATGCCGATTGTGAAATATATTCCCTGAAGGGTGATTTATTACATCCAGTAGCTTGGGTCATGGGAAGTGAAGGACAAGGCGTATCAGAGGCTATTCTGGCGCAGGCTAAATGCGTATCTATCCCGATTGATCCCCGTGTAGAGTCACTCAATGTCTCTACTGCAGCAGCGGTGTGTTTATTTGAAACAATGCGTATTAGGCGCAACTAACCCAAGATTGTTTTATCGGACTTAATTGCTTGCAGAACGGTAGTCGCAATTTCTTCGATTGACTTGCTGGTAGTCACCACCCAAGGAATGGATTCTTTCTTCATCATCATAGTGGCTTCGTTAATTTCATAACGACAATTCTCGAGTTTGGCGTAATTACTACCAGGGCGACGTTCATTGCGAATCTCAGAAAGTCTTTCAGCATCAATCATGAGGCCAAAAATCTTCTCCTTAAAGGGCGCTAAATCTGTTGGTAGGCGTCCACGCTCAAAATCTTCTGGGATTAAGGGATAGTTCGCAGCCTTAAGACCATATTGCATTGCCAAGTAAAGGCTAGTCGGCGTTTTCCCAACACGTGAGATGCCAACCAAAATGACATCTGCATCAGCCAAGTTTTGATTGGATTGGCCATCATCATGTGCGAGAGAATAATTGATGGCCTCAATGCGATGTTTGTAAGCCTCAGTATCTGCATTATGGTGAAGGCGGTTCATTGCATGCGTGGATTTGATTCCTAGCGCCTCCTCTAAAGGGGCCACAAAGGTTTGGAACATATCCAATATCAAGCCATTAGCTTTAGCAACAATTGCATTGAGTTCAGAATTTACCAAAGTGGTGAAGACAATCGGCTGAACCTCATATTTACTAGCGGCTTGGTTGATGCTACTGACTGCGTCGTGGGCTTTATCAACGCTATCTACAAAAGGGACGCGAATATGCTTAAAACTGGCCTCAAATTGAGCCAGAATCGATTGGCTGAAGTTCTCCGCTGTGATGCCGGTGCCATCAGAAACAATAAAAACGATACGGGTTTGGGTGGACATGGATTTGGCTTAAAAGTCAGGGTCAGCACTACAATAGAATCATATTAAAGCATGCCCCATTTGCGGTGGCAGCTACACCAGTTTCCTTATCCTCAGAGAGTATTTTATGTCCAACCAACAGCAACAAAATAGCAGTATGGCTGATGCCTATGTTTTGCCTTTTGAGCAACTCCGGATGACTGACGTTGAGTCAGTAGGCGGAAAAAATGCTTCTTTGGGCGAGATGATCTCTCAGTTGTCCTTAACCGGTGTAAGGGTGCCTACTGGTTTTGCTACCACTGCACTAGCATTTCGGGATTTTCTCCAGCACAACAATCTGACTGAACGTATCCAAAAGCGTTTAGAAAACCTCAATATTGATGATGTCCGTGCGTTAGCTGAGGCAGGTGCTGAAATCCGAAATTGGATAGAAACAGCGCCATTTCAGCCTAAGTTAGATGCAGAAATCCGCAGAGCATTCGCAGTGTTAGATGACTCAGGTAAAGGTTCCTTCGCTGTTCGCTCATCTGCTACTGCTGAAGACTTACCAGATGCCTCTTTTGCGGGGCAGCAAGAAACCTTTTTAAACGTTGAGGGCATTGACGATGTTCTGAAGAAGATCCGTGAAGTGTTTGCCTCCTTGTATAACGATCGCGCAATTTCTTATCGTGTGCACAAAGGCTTTGCGCACGCTGAAGTTGCCCTTTCTGCAGGTATTCAGCGCATGGTACGCTCAGATTTAGGCGCTGCAGGTGTGATGTTTACTTTAGATACAGAGTCAGGCTTTGAGGATGTTGTCTTTATTACCTCTAGCTATGGTTTGGGTGAAACAGTGGTGCAGGGTGCAGTGAATCCGGACGAGTTTTATGTATTTAAAACAACCTTAGCCCAAGATAAAAAAGCGATTATTCGTCGCTCATTAGGATCTAAGTTAATTCAGATGCAATTTGCGCCAAAGGGTTCTGCTGAAAAAGTACAAACAGTCGACGTCACACCGGAGAAGCGTAATCGCTTCTCTTTAGAAGATGCTGATATTACTGAGTTGGCTAAATACGCCGTCATTATTGAGAAGCACTACGGTCGTCCCATGGATATTGAATGGGGTAAAGATGGCCAAGATGGTCGTATTTATATTCTTCAAGCCCGTCCTGAGACTGTAAAGAGTCAAGCTGCTGGTCAAGTTGAGATGCGCTACAAACTCAAAGGCAGTTCTAAGGTGCTAGCTAAAGGTCGTGCCATTGGTCAGAAAATTGGTGCAGGGCCTGTCCGTATCATTCGCGATCCAAGTGAGATGGATCGTGTTCAGCCAGGCGATGTGTTGGTAGCGGATATGACGGATCCAAATTGGGAGCCAGTCATGAAGCGCGCATCAGCCATTGTGACTAATCGTGGTGGGCGTACATGCCATGCTGCGATTATTGCTCGTGAGTTGGGTGTACCTGCAGTGGTGGGTTGTGGTGATGCGACCGATCAATTGCAAGATGGCATGGTTGTCACCGTTTCCTGTGCCGAGGGTGATGAGGGCCATATTTATGATGGCTTAATTGAGACTGAGGTTACAGAAATTTCTCGTGGTGTCTTGCCAGAGATTCCAGTCAAGATCACCATGAATATTGGCAATCCTCAGTTAGCCTTTGATTTTTGCCAGATTCCAAATGCGGGGGTTGGATTGGCGCGTTTAGAGTTCATTATTAATAACTACATTGGTGTTCATCCTCGTGCCGTCCTGGAATATCCAAATATTGATCCTGATTTGAAACGGGCTGTTGAAAGTGTTGCACGCGGTTATGCAAGCCCACGCCAGTTCTACGAAGATAAATTGGTTGAGGGTGTAGCGACGATTGCAGCTGCTTTTTATCCAAAGCCTGTCATTGTGCGTTTATCTGACTTTAAATCCAATGAATACAAGAAGTTGATTGGTGGATCTCGTTATGAGCCAGATGAAGAAAATCCAATGTTAGGATTCCGTGGCGCTTCACGTTATGTTTCAAAGGACTTCGGTGAGGCCTTTGCTATGGAGTGCGCCGCAATGAAACATGTTCGCGAAGATATGGGTCTTGATAACGTAGAAATCATGGTGCCATTTGTTCGGACCATTAATCAAGCTAAGCGCGTGATCGAAATGATGGAAAAGCTTGGACTGAAGCGCGGTGTGAATGGTCTACGTCTGATCATGATGTGCGAGATTCCATCAAACGCAATCTTGGCCGATCAATTCCTAGAGTATTTTGATGGTTTCTCCATCGGCTCTAATGATATGACTCAGCTCACACTGGGATTAGATCGGGATTCAGGTATGGAGTTGTTAGCGATTGACTTTGATGAGCGTGATCCAGCTGTTGAATTCATGATCGCCCGCTCGATTGAGGCTTGCCGCAAGCAAAATAAGTACGTTGGTATTTGCGGTCAAGGACCTTCAGACCACCCAGACTTTGCGCGATGGTTGGTGGAGAAGGGTATTACTTCAATCTCACTCAATCCTGATAGTGTTGTTGCTACTTGGGAAATGTTGGGTAAGAAATAATTCTGCCAAACAGCATTAGTAAAAAAGGCCTAGAGATCTAGGCCTTTTTCTTTACTGCAATTTTTTTAACTGACTTACTACTTTTGACTGCAATGGGAGATTTAACTACCTTTACTTTTGGTGGTTGATGATGAATTGGTATGGGGCTCATCCGCTTGGCGGGGGCTGAGATAGCGCTTGATTTATGCGCACCACTCCAGCTTGGTTCAGCAATGGAGTTAAACGCAGCGCGGAGCTTTTCACCCCAGAGTTGATGGATCATCTGAAAGTAAGGGTTTGATTCATCTAAGGTAACTAGTTTGCTAGGCTTCAAGGAATTCTTTTCATAAACCAGAAGGTCTAAGGGAAGGCCGACCGAGATATTACTATTGAGTGTAGAGTCCATCGAGATCAAGGCACATTTAGTAGCAAGGTTTAGTGGGGTAGAAAAATTGACAACCCGATCTAAAATAGGCTTACCGTATTTGGACTCACCAATTTGGAAATAGCAGTTTTCTGGAGTTGCTTCTATAAAGTTTCCAGCAGAATAAACATTAAATAGTCGAGGACGCTCCCCTTTAATTTGACCACCGAAAATTAAATTGCAATTAAAGTCGATGCCGGCCTTTTCAAGCGCCAGATGATCACGCTCATAAACTAGCTTAATCGCATCACCAACTACTACTGCGGCATCATGCGCATTTTCGGCTGTCCAAAGATTTACGCCATTCAATAACTGGCCTTGCAGGAGGATTTCTTTCACGGCTTGGGTAATTGCTAGATTGCCAGCACTCATCAGTGTAAAAAAACGATTCTTATCCTGAAATAAGGCCATTTTTCTGAAGGTACCAATTTGATCTACGCCAGCATTCGTGCGAGTGTCGGATAAAAATACGAGACCATCTTTTAAGCAAAGTCCAACGCAATACGTCATACCAATACCCTTTTAATCATGATTCCGAATTATCTCCTAAATACCTAAGAGCTACTTAGGGTAGCTGAGCAATGGAGATATTGGCGCTAAGCTCTTCGCCACCACCACCAGAACGGACGCCTTTTACTGGCGCAGCCGAATAGTAGTCACGGCCAATTGCAAGCCTAATATGACGTGCATCAATGAGGCAAGCATGGGTAATATCAACGCTCGTCCAAATGCCTTTTTTAATATCGCTACAAAAATCGATCCAGGCATGGCTTGCTAAATTAGGAGATTCTTCTGCAAAGAAGTACCCGCTGACATATCGTGCAGGAATATTAGAGGCACGACAAAGTGCCAGCATGATATGAGCATGGTCTTGGCAAACGCCAGATTTCATAGCAAAAGACTGGGCAGCAGTAGTAGCAAAATTGGTTTGTCCTGGAGAGTACACAATCAAGCCTTGAACTGCCTCAGCCAGTTTTAGCACTTGCTCAACTGAATTATTTTTTGGCAGACTATATGCAAAATAATCCATCATCTCGTCTGTGGGTTCGGTAAGATTAGTTTGTTGTAAAAGATAGTAGGGTGAAACTGCCTTAGCATCATCCACAAACTCAAAGGCATCGTGAGTATGTACCTCACCCTCTGCCTCAATCATCATTGAAGTGTAGGGACTTTCTTGTACAAATACACTGCAGTAATTTCCAAAGCTATCTATAGAGCTAGACGCTTTAATAGGTGTGCTAATTTTCCATTTATCTACATGCTGGCCTGCAGTGGAAGGGGGTGTCAGACGTAATTCTTGGATAGAGTAACGCACTGGCGTTTCATATCGGTACTCAGTGCGGTGACGTATTTTAAGGTGCATAGTGTCTTTGTGAATTCTTAGGCAACAGCCAATGGGATGAGGTAAGCATTACTAAACTCATCTGCAATATGGTTAATACGTTCTAAGAAGGATTCAATAAAGTCTTCTAAACCTTGTTCAAAGACTTCATCAATATCAGAGTAATCCAAGCTGGCTTTGAGCTTACCAAGCAGGCGCTCAATTTCTTTCGACTGCTGATTCTTGACTTCTGAGATTAGGGGGATCAATTCATTGACACAACACACTAGCGATCTAGGCATTTGTTTATTAAAGATGAGTAGCTGAGCAACTTTTTTGGGCGTAACTTGATCAGAATAGATTTGACGATAAATTTCGAAAGCTGAAACAGAGCGCAGTAATGCGGCCCAGTGATAGAAATCAAAGAACTCACCATCGCTACCTTCTTCAGCCTTCTTTTTGGATTTCAAAACTTTTAGCACATCCTGAACTTCATATTTGGTTTCAAGAATGCGGGCAGTGTTATCAGCTCTTTCAAGAAGTGTGCCAACGCAAATAAAGTAGAAGGCTTCATTTTTGAGCATCGTGCCATACATAACCCCTCTAAATAGATGGCAGCGATGCTTTACCCATTCAAGTAGTCGACTAGGGTCAGCTTGATTTCTGGCCTCTATGATGCGTTGTAATTCAAGCCAAGTCGTATTTTGCGTCTCCCAAACTTCAGAGGTAATTTTGCCGCGAATAACGCGCGCATTTTCTCGTGCGGCAAATAAACAGGAAACAATGCTAGACGGATTACTGGTTTCATAAATCATAAAGTCCAATACGTTCTCGCGATTGACGATATCGTATTTGCTTAAAAATGCTTCTTCTAATTTAGAGATGGTCAGTAATTTTTTCCAGCTTTGCTCCAGAAACTCTGCGGGCTGCGGTAGAAGTGAGGTTTGATGATTGACATCGAGCATACGAGCAGTATTTTCTGCGCGCTCAGTATAGCGAGCCATCCAATAAAGACAATCAGCGGTTCGACTCAACATATCTACTCTTCCCTTATTCCTCTAGCACCCAGGTATCTTTAGTGCCGCCACCTTGCGATGAATTCACAACTAAGGATCCTTCTTTAAGGGCTACCCTTGTTAATCCGCCGGGCACCATCTTGATCGTTTTGCCAGAAAGCACAAATGGCCTGAGATCAATATGTCTTGGGGCAACACCAGAGTCCACAAAGGTAGGGCAGGTAGACAGTGCCAAGGTTGGTTGAGCAATGTATTGATCTGGATGGGCAATCAGATGAGATCTAAACTCCTCAATTTCAGCTTTGGTTGATGCAGGCCCTACCAACATGCCATAACCACCAGCACCATGCGTTAGTTTGACAACTAATTTTTCGAGATTAGCCAGGGTATAGGCTAAATCGTCTGGCTTGCGACATTGAAAAGTAGGGACGTTATTCAGAATGGGTTTTTCGCCAAGATAAAACTCAATCATTTCTGGAACATAAGGATAGATAGATTTGTCATCTGCAATGCCAGTGCCAATGGCATTTGCTAGGGTTACATTGCCTGCACGATATGCAGAAAGTAATCCAGCAACGCCTAAAGTGGAATCAGAGCGAAATGCCAATGGATCTAAGAAGTCATCATCAACACGGCGATAGATCACATCGACTCGCTCAGGCCCTTGCGTAGTTCTCATGAAAACTTGTTCATTCTTAACAAACAAGTCCTTGCCTTCTACTAGCTCAACACCCATTTGCTGGGCAATATAGCTATGTTCAAAATACGCTGAGTTGTACATGCCTGGTGTGAGCACAACTACATTGGGTTTTTTCACATCATTGGGCTTAACCGACTTGAGACATTCCAAAAGCATATCGGGGTAGTGTTCTACCGGAGCAACTCTATATTTCTGAAAGAGATCAGGAAAGAGGCGCATCATCATCTTGCGATCTTCAACCATATAGGACACCCCAGAGGGAACGCGCAAGTTATCTTCTAATACATAAAATTCACCTTCACCTGCACGAACAATATCGATCCCTGCTATTTGGGCATAGATATCACGTGGCACACTGACGTTGCGCATCTCGGGGCGATATTGGGCATTGTTAAAGATCTGCTCGCCAGGAACAATCCCTGCTTTGATAATTTCTTCATCGTGGTAAACGTCGTAAATAAAGCGATTTAGCGCTTTGACGCGTTGACGTAAACCAGCTTCTAGTTGTTCCCACTCTTTTGCTGTAAAAATTCGCGGTACTTGATCAAACGGAATCGTTCTTTCTGCTCCAAGGTCATCGCCGTAGACGGCAAAGGTAATGCCCACACGCCTAAAAATAAGATCAGCTTCAGCACGTTTGAGACCCATGAGGGTATCGCTTTGCTGTTTTAGCCACTGATGGAAAATTTGGTAGTGGGGACGCGCTTTGCCTGCGGCATCGAGCATTTCATCAAAAGGCAATTTCATAGTGACAAACTAATGCCTTTGAAAAGACGGATTTTTAGGAATTGAAGCAGCTTGGTGCTGTTAGGCACAGTATTGGTGCGTATTTCATTTCTCTTCAAGGTTATAGAACCTTTGAAGAGTCTACACCCTAATTAGGCGTTCAAATCGCCCCGAGCAATTCGACCTTTTTGGACTTCCCATTCACGTTCTTTGGTAGCAGCGCGTTTATCGTGCTGTTTTTTACCCCTTGCCAAGCCAATTTCACATTTGACATTCCCTTTGGAGAAATGCAAATTTAAAGGTACCAGGGTGTAGCCTTTTTGCTCAACTTTACCAATGAGTTTGCGAATTTCAATAGCATTAAGCAAGAGCTTTCTGGTCCGGGTGCTGTCAGGAACAATATGGGTAGAGGCTGAAAGCAGAGGGGTGATATGGCAGCCAATCAGAAACAGTTCCGCCTTACGTATGACAACGTACGCTTCTTTAATGTGCGCGCGACCAGCGCGAATGGCTTTAACTTCCCAGCCCTCCAGCACCAGTCCGGCCTCAAAACGTTCCTCGATGAAATAATCGAAGAAGGCTTTTTTGTTATCGACGATACTCATATTTATTTAGCTTCTCAAGATCGATTATGGCAGACGTCAACAAGACCGTTTTAATTGGCCAATCCGCCGACCGAATGTATGGCTTGGTGACGGATGTGGCACGTTATCCGGAGTTTCTGCCTTGGTGCGGCGGGGTAGAGATATTTGAGCAAACAGAAACCATACTAGAGGCCAAAATTACGATTCATTTCAAGGGTATTAATCAATATTTCCATACCCGCAATATTAATCATCGACCTGAAACCATAGATATGGTCTTTGTTGATGGCCCATTTAAGCAATTTTCAGGACAGTGGAACTTCATCCCCCTTAAGGAAGACGCCTGTAAGGTTGAATTTAAGCTGCATTGGGAATTTAAGAGCGCAATCCTCGATAAGATTATTGGCCCTGTCTTTGGGCTCATTGCTGGCACCTTTGTGGATTGTTTTGTAAAGCGTGCTGAAGACCTTTATGACTAAGCAGGTGATGACCATCACCCTTTGCGATGCTAGGCAGGGGGATCCCGTTTTAAGTCCCATCCAATTAAGCTTTCTTGTAGATGAGTTGCCCACAGTTGGGTTAGCCTTAATCAAAGCTGGGGTAGCCACGGGCCCAAATGACCCTCTTCTTGCAAGAAAGGGATGTTTTGGGGTTTTTGGTAAGCGCAAGGACTGGGATAGTCCAATTTACTCGGGGGATCGTTTAGAGCTCTATTCCCCCTTACTAATAGACCCTAAGGCGGTTCGGCGCAAAAAGGCTAATCAGAAGCAGGATGCCAAATTCCAAGCAGCGGCGGCTAAAAGAAAGGCTAGGAGGCTATAATCTGTTTTTGTGACTAGGGGTTTTGCATGCGACTCATTCAAAAAGCACTCACTTTTGACGATGTGCTCCTCGTACCGGCCTATTCATCGGTACTTCCTCGAGATGCCAGTCTGGCAAGTAAATTAACTCGAGATATTTCTCTTAATACACCATTGGTGTCCGCAGCGATGGATACCGTCACCGAAGGTCGTTTGGCTATCGCCATGGCAAGTGAAGGTGGTATTGGCATCATTCATAAAAACTTAACGCCAGCTGAGCAAGCGCGTGAAGTGGCAAAAGTAAAGCGCTATGAATCTGGCGTTCTGCGCGATCCCATTACGATTGGTCCGGATGTCACCTTGCGTCAAGTCATTCAGCTTTCTCGTGAACATGGCTTTTCAGGATTTCCTGTTCTGACTGGTAAACAAGTCGTTGGAATTATTACCAACCGCGATTTGCGTTTTGAAGAAGACTTAGATGCACCTGTAAAAACTAAGATGACTCCGCGTGAGCGTTTGGTTACTGTAAAAGAAGGCTGCACCCTAGAAGAAGCGAAGCGCTTGATGAGTCAACATCGCTTAGAGCGCGTGTTGGTAGTCGATGATAAATTTGAATTGCGCGGCCTTATCACCGTAAAGGATATTTTGAAAGCAACTGAGCATCCTAATGCGTGTAAGGATGGTGAGGGCAAGTTGCGTGTTGGTGCTGCAGTAGGCGTAGGTCCTGATAATGATGAGCGCATTGAGCTCTTAGTTCGGGCGGGTGTCGATGTGATCGTAGTTGATACTGCCCACGGCCACAGTCAAGGTGTCTTGGACCGGGTTAAGTGGGTTAAGAAAACCTATCCACAAGTGCAAGTGATTGGCGGAAATATTGCTACGGGCGATGCTGCCAAAGCATTGGCTGACCATGGCGCTGATGGCGTGAAGGTGGGAATTGGTCCTGGTTCTATTTGCACCACCCGCATTGTTGCTGGGGTAGGTGTTCCGCAAATAACAGCGATTGTAAATGTTGCCAATGCACTCAAGGGTACCGGTATTCCATTGATTGCCGATGGTGGTATTCGTTACTCTGGTGATGTGGCTAAAGCATTAGCAGCTGGTGCAAGCTCAGTCATGATGGGCGGCATATTTGCTGGTACTGAAGAAGCACCGGGCGAAGTATTCTTATATCAAGGCCGTTCATATAAGAGTTATCGCGGCATGGGTTCATTAGGCGCAATGGCGGATGGTTCTGCTGATCGCTACTTTCAAAACGAGATTGTTGCAAATGCCGAAAAACTGGTACCTGAAGGTATTGAGGGACAAGTACCTTACAAAGGTAGCGTTCTTGCTATCTTGCATCAACTCACTGGCGGTATTCGTTCTTCCATGGGTTACCTCGGATGCAAAACGATTGATGAGTTACATGAGAAAGCCAATTTTGTGGAAATCACCTCTGCGGGCGTGCGCGAGTCCCATGTGCATGATGTGAAGATCACTAAAGAAGCGCCAAATTACCATATTGATTAAGACTTAAATAAGATTGCTTTATTCGTGCACGACAAAATACTGATACTCGACTTTGGTTCACAAGTAACTCAATTAATTGCCCGGCGTGTGCGCGATGCGCGAGTGTATTCTGAGATTCATCCCTATGATTGCGATCCAGAATTCATACGCAAGTTCATAGAGGAGCAGGGCGGAAAAGGCATCATTCTTTCTGGTGGCCCTAACTCGGTAACGGATGACGGCAGTCCTCGCGCCCCCCAAATTGTTTTTGAATTAGGTGTTCCCGTATTGGGCATTTGCTACGGCATGCAAACAATGGCAACACAATTGGGTGGTGCGGTTGCTTCTGCTGAGTCACTGGGGAAGGCTCGCGAGTTTGGATATTCAGAAGTCCGCGCGCATGGGCATACTGCTCTACTCAAAGGCATTCAAGACTTTTCTACCAGCGAAGGTCACGGCATCCTGAAGGTGTGGATGAGTCATGGTGATTCAGTAACAAGCTTACCCCCAGCATTTAAGATGATGGCCTCCACTGAATCTTGCCCGATAGCCGGCATGGCTGATGAAGAGCGCCGTTTCTATGCCTTCCAATTTCATCCAGAGGTAACACATACTATTCAAGGTACTGCAATCATTGAGCGCTTTGTCCATGATATCTGTCAATGTAAACCTGATTGGGTGATGGGTGACTACATTAGCGAAGCGGTTGAGAATATTCGCAAGCAAGTTGGTGATGAGGAAGTGATTCTAGGTTTATCTGGCGGTGTTGATTCTAGTGTTGCTGCGGCTTTGATTCATCGTGCCATTGGCGATCAATTGACATGTGTGTTTGTTGATCATGGACTCCTTCGTTTGAATGAAGGCGACATGGTGATGGAAATGTTTGCTCGCAACCTTGGTGTGAAGGTGATTCGCGTAGATGCAAAAGATACATTCATGTCCCAGCTAGCGGGCGTGGCAGATCCCGAAGCGAAGCGAAAGATTATTGGTAAAGAATTCGTTGAAATTTTCCAAACCGAGTCTGGAAAGATCAAGAATGCTAAATGGCTTGCTCAAGGAACTATTTACCCGGACGTCATTGAATCAGCCGGTAAAGGTAAGAAGGGTGCACATACTATTAAGAGCCACCATAACGTGGGCGGCCTGCCCGAAGATATGCATCTTAAATTACTTGAGCCTTTACGTGAGCTCTTTAAAGATGAGGTACGCGAACTCGGTGTTGCTTTGGGCTTACCAAGAGAGATGGTTTATCGCCATCCTTTCCCAGGCCCTGGCTTGGGTGTTCGCATCTTAGGCGAAGTAAAGGCAGAATTTGCACACTTACTTCAACGTGCTGATGCTATTTTTATTGAAGAATTGCGTAATACGATTGATGAAGCTAGTCAAAAGTCTTGGTACGACTTAACAAGCCAAGCCTTTGCCGTCTTCTTACCGGTGAAGTCTGTTGGCGTAATGGGTGACGGCAGAACTTATGAATATGTAGTGGCGCTGAGAGCAGTTCAAACTCAAGATTTCATGACGGCACACTGGGCACATTTACCCCATGAGCTGCTTGGCAAAGTTTCAAATCGTATTATTAATGAAGTGCGTGGTATTAATCGAGTGGTATACGATATCAGTGGCAAACCACCAGCAACAATAGAGTGGGAATGAAATCCGCGCTCAAATGCAGTAAATTCTTTTTTGTCTTAATATAGCTAAATATTAAAAAACAATTTTAGGAATCCACATGTTTGCTAAAACAATAATCACCGTTCTTGCTCTTGGCATAACGATTGTAGGTTTACTATATTTTTTCAACACTGGCGATTATTTCGTCTTTGCTATAGGAATGGCAATCTATTTCTTAGCCACTATTTCAGGCTCAATCTGCAAAAGATTCAATAGATAATTTTCAATGTAAGCAGTTGTCATGCCTCATTAGGTTTCTATTTACTAGAAATAGAGGCTAGCTGAATGCCTAAGTTAATCCCTTAGGCAAAGAAAAGTTGATATTTTCATTAATACCTGTCATCGGTAGCACTACACCCTTTGAAAATGTTTTAATTGCTTGGATAACTTTTGCCGTTAATTCTTCAGGAGCGGATGCACCAGCAGTAATACCGATATTTTTAACTCCAGTAAACCATTCGGATTTAATCTGTAGCGGATGATCTACTAAATACGCTGGGACCTGTCTGTTTAATGACAATTCCTGAAGTCTTTTAGAGTTTGAGCTATTTGGGCTGCCAACGACGATCACGATCTCAACTAAAGGCAGCATTGCTTTAACAGCATCCTGTCGGTTTTGAGTGGCATAACAAATATCCTGTTTCTTAGGTGAATGAATATGGGGATATTTTTTTATCAGAGCGGCGGAGATTTCAGAGGTTTCATCTACCGATAGGGTGGTTTGAGTAACGTATGCGAGCAATTCATCTTCTTTAAATCTTAATGTCTCAACATCAGCCACTTTTTCTATGAGGTAAACCGGAGCATCAATTTGGCCCATGGTCCCTTCAACCTCTGGATGTCCAAGATGGCCGATCATAATGATTTGGTAACCACTCGCATTTAAGCGAATCACTTCAGCATGCACCTTTGAAACTAATGGACAAGTTGCATCAAAAACGGTTAGTTTACGAAATTGAGCATCATTCTTAACTGCTCTAGCTACACCATGAGCGCTAAAGATCAAAATAGATTCTTCGGGGGCTTCTGACACGTCATTCACAAAAACAACCCCTTTTGCCTCGAAAAATTTTACAACGTAGGCATTGTGAATAATCTCGTGCCTGACATAGATTGGGCTCCCATATTTTTTCAAAGCCTCTTCAACAATCGTGATTGCTCTTTCAACACCGGCGCAAAAACCTCTTGGCTGAGCTAAAAAAATTTGTGTAGGCTGATTGATGGGTGATAAAGGCATTAATTAATGAAAACCAAAAAATGATTTCTATTTGATGGACACTTTAAAAGCAAAAAAATTGAGACTATGTTCTTTAGTTTTACTTGTTGTTCACACTGATGTTCATCGGTATAAACCCTAAAAATGGTTAAATCTCAGTCACTCATGATTTAAGTTGAAGGTAATGCCAGATTATTGATCGGTAAATTGCAATTTAGCTAAGCGGGAGTAAAGACCACTTCGTAAAATTAGATCAGCATGGGTGCCAGTTTCGACAATCTTTCCATTTTCAATTACAAAAATCTTATCGGCTTTCTTTACTGTCGAAAGTCGGTGAGCAATCACAAGCGTGGTCCGACTTTCCATGGCCGCTTCGAGAGCGCGCTGAACTAGTAATTCAGACTCTGCGTCCAATGCGCTCGTTGCTTCATCCAGAAGTAATAGGGCTGGATTTTTTAATAAGACTCTTGCGATTGCAATCCGCTGTTTTTGTCCTCCAGATAAACGAATTCCTCGATCGCCTAAGAAGCTTTGATAACCCTCTGGCAGCTTACAAATGAATTCATCTGCGATTGCAAGGCGGGCTGCAGATAGAACCTCTTCATCAGTAGCATCCATTCTGCCAAAGCGAATATTTTCCATGGCATTGTCTGAAAAAATCACAATATCCTGTGGTACAACACCAATCATTTTTCTGAGTGCCTCAAGTTGAAGATCCCGAATATTGATGTCATTAAATAGAATTTCTCCGCTCGTTGGATCATAGAAGCGGAGTAATAGTTGAAAAAGGGTAGTCTTACCAGCACCCGATGGACCAACAATAGCAACCTTTTCACCAGGTTGAATCTCGAGAGAAACATCCGACAGAACATTATTTTGATTTGATGGATAGTGAAAACTAAGATTTTGTATTTCTACTCCGATACCGGCTGCATTGACCTTAGGAGCTGATTTCACGATAGATAGATCTTGGATAGAAGACTGAACACTCAAGAGCTCTAGAAGGCGATCGCTTGCGCCTATGGCTCTTTGAGTATCTCCTATTACTTCAGAGATGCCAGCTATGGCCCCGGCAACAATCACAGCATATAAAATAAATTGAGACAATTCTCCAGCGGTAATTTGTTTGTCCATGACGGCATAGGCGCCAAGCCAGAGAACTAAAATAATGCTGGTAAAGCCAAATAAAATGGCAACAAAAGTGAGTAAGGCCCTCGCTCTTGTTCTGGTAATGGCTGCATCTAGGGCGGTTTTAATGTATTGATTAAACCGATTGATTTCTATTTTTTCATTTGTAAATGATTGAATAGTGGGGATTGCATTTAATTTTTCTCCTGCTAAGGCGGATGCATGAGCAATTTTATCTTGGGAATTTCTGGATAGCTTTCTAACGCGTCTACCCATGATTACAGTTGGAATAATAGTGAGTAGTAGGGTGGCGAAAATGAGTACAGATAATTTTGGGCTAGTAATAAACATCATGACTAAGCCACCCGCTAGCAAAAGCATATTTCTGATTGCCATGGAGACGCTAGTACCAATTAATGTCTGTATCAGAACCGTATCGGTATTTAGGCGGGATAGTATTTCACCGCTATGGGTAGATTCAAAGAACTCTGGACTTTGTTTGATGACGTGACTGTAGACTGCCGCACGAATATCGGTTGTAATTTTTTCGCCCAACCAAGACACCATATAAAAACGAAGCGACGTTCCTAGCGCTACTAGGCAAGCAACCATAAATAGGATTAAAAAAGTCGTATTGATTTGATTGCCGCTATCGGCGTTAAAGCCCAAATCAATGATTTGCCTAAAGGAGAAGGGGACAGCTAATGTAGCGCTTGCAGCGAGTACTAAGCTAAAGCTTGCCAATATAAATTGCTTTTTATATGGCTTCAAAAAAGGGATCAGTGCTGCTAAGGTACGAAACCCACTCGGATTTGTCTTGTTGCTCTGCTTGGTCATTGAAGAATCTCTAATAATTATCTATGATAGTTCACTTAGATGAGATTCGTATTTTTAGTGATATCAGAAAGATGACAGGCCAAAGCTCTACGACTAATAAAGACCCCTTATACAAAAGAAGTCCTTGGCTTCCTCGCGGTCAAGTACGCAAGCTTATTTTTCTAGGTCTCTTGATACTAGCGGGTTATGGGTCAACGCGGCACTGGTCCTTTCTGATTCTGCTTCTTCTCACGATTCTTTCCCTTTCACCAAAAGTATTGTTAGCTACTGCCTATTACTATGGAAAATCTGCTATGTTTCTTGGTCAGATGTTCGGTAAATGAGTAATCAATGAAGATCTTTTTGACTGGCGCCAGCGGTTTTGTGGGAAGCCATTTGATCCAGTCATTAATAGCAGCAGGACACGAGATTGTTGGCCACTATCGTTCACCAAGTTTGCTTATGATCAACCCCCAGAATCATTTGAAAGTTTGGTCAGGCGACTTAAACAATATCCAAGGCTTATCTAATCGCCTGCAGGATATCGATAGCGTGATTCATTGTGCAGCCGAGATGAGACTATGGGATTCAGAAAAATCTCTTCTTGAGACTAATGTACTCATGACAAAAAATATTTTAGAGGCTGCGAGGCAGGCAGGCGTTAAGCAATTCATTTACATGAGTGATGCCTCAGTTGCTAAAAGTCCATTGAGTCAGAACCTCAATGTTTCAGAATCTCGGGCTTTGCCATCTCTCAAGCAATTCCCCTATAGCCATAGCAAGTTCCAAGCGGAGCATTTAGTTCTTGATGCAGGAGATGAGCAGTTACACACTATTAGCCTTAGACCTGCCTCCATTTGGGGTAAGGGTGACTTAGTAGATCAGAGCTTAGGTAAGGCTTCTAACCAGAATAAGTTTGGCTGGTTTGACCAGGGGGACTATCTCTTTTCTACTTGCTATATTCAAAATCTTTGTGAAGCGGTCAAAAAAGCGCTGTTATCGCAAACCAATAAAGAAAGTTTTTTTATCAGCGATGGGGCGCCCATTCAATTTAGAAAATGGATGACGATGAGACTGAATGCGGGTCAGTACAAAGTACCTACGTTATCCATATCGCGCTCTCTTGCCAGACCTCTAGCGCGTTTTACAGAAAATGGTTGGAAATACTTACCGCTTCATGGGGATCCCCCATTAATCAGGGAAATGGTCCATTTAATGGCGCATCCTTTTTCTGTTTCTATTCAGAAGGCTCAAGATCAGTTAGCTTATGCACCAATCTTCGACATAGAAGCTGGCATGCTTGAAATAGAGAAAAATACGAGCTAGTCAAGGGTTTACCCTAGATATCTTGACTCTAACAATGACCGCGTTTAAAGTTTTCCTAATAAATGAGTAATCATTCATTGATGTTCCTATGCGCAGAAGATATAAACCTCGAAAGGATGTCGGACATGTATAAATTCCATGATATGAAAGATCGGATTTCTAAAATTGCAGGATTTTTTGGAATGGTCGTCAGTATTACGCTTGCCTTTTATCTGATTTTTCCTACAGGTCAGACCCAATCTAAAATTGCAATGTTTTTAGTTTCATTGGGAATTGCCTTAGCTCTGAGTGGCCTTACCTTCAAGGCATTACTCAAGTCACAGAGATAAAAGCTGATCCCAAACTATTTAAAAGCCCCAAGATTTTGAAGTATTTGGGGCTTTTTCTTTGGACTCAAAATAGCCCTCCCGCTATCTCTAGGCCCGATTAAACCCCTTTAATCGGTGTAAACACTTATATCTAAAACCCCTTAAGAGGCTTTTACTAAGGCATCTAATGATTAACTGTTTTGCTGTATGAATCCTTTTTTGCTTGACCCCATTTCTGAAATTGGTTTAAAGACTGACCATTTCAATTTTCTATTCATTTCTTATAGCAAAGTCTGAGGTAAGAATTGAATTCTGTATCCCAAGAAGCGATGGTTGATTCCCAGCCAATCAATTTCCAGCCCTTAAAAGAGCGTGGCCAAAGAGAGGTTTTCTGTGGTCTAACTGGCATCATTTGGTTGCACCGCAAAATTCAAGATGCATTCTTCCTGGTGGTGGGTTCTCGTACCTGTGCTCACTTGATTCAATCTGCTGCTGGGGTAATGATTTTTGCAGAGCCACGTTTTGCCACAGCAATCATTGATGATCGTGATTTAGCAGGGCTTGCTGATGCAAATGATGAGTTAGATAAAGTAGTAAAGCAGTTATTAGAGCGGCGTCCTGATATCAAACTACTATTCTTAGTAGGATCTTGTCCTTCAGAAGTCATAAAGTTAGATTTATCGAGAGCAGCGCAACGCCTTGGTAAAACATTTGCGCCCAATGTGCGTATTCTCAATTATTCAGGAAGCGGTATTGAAACAACCTTTACCCAAGGGGAAGATGCTTGTTTAGCTGCTTTAGTGCAGGACCTACCTAAGTCGAATTCATCTGAAGAAGTTGATCTATTGGTGGTTGGATGTTTGGCTGATGTTGTTGAAGATCAATTTAGCCGGATCTTTAAAGATCTAGGCCTCAAGTCGTATGCTTTTTTCCCGCCCAGAGAATCTACGCAGAAAATCAATGTAGGGCCCAAGACCCAGTATTTGTTGGCTCAGCCATTTTTGACTGATACCGCTAGATTTTTAGATAATTTAGGGGCCCGCAGAATTGCCGCACCCTTTCCGTTGGGTGTGGAAGGCACAGAAAAATGGTTCTTAGCCGCAGCCACAGCTTTGGGTATTTCACAGGATGTCTTTGAAAAAGTGATTGCACCACAAAGAGATCGCGCCAAAAAATCACTTGAGCCTCATCGGGATGTCTTGCAAGGCAAATCCATTTTCTTTTTTCCAGATTCCCAGCTAGAAATTCCACTAGCTCGCTTCTTAAATCGGGAGCTTGGCATGAGCTTGATGGAAGTCGGTGTTCCATATTTACATCGTCAGCATATGGCGGAAGAGTTGGCAATGCTCGATCCAAAAACGCAGTTGTCTGAGGGGCAAAATGTAGAGAATCAATTAGATCGTTGTCGCGCTCAACAACCGAATATGGTTGTCTGTGGCTTAGGTTTAGCTAATCCATTAGAAGCGGAGGGCTTCACTACCAAGTGGTCGATTGAACTCGTTTTCACGCCTATCCAAGGGTTTAACCAAGCAGCAGATCTTGCAGAGCTATTTGCTCGCCCTTTAACTAGAAAAAATAAGCTCATGATGGTGGAGACAGCATGAAGTTAACATTGTGGACTTATGAGGGCCCACCCCATGTTGGCGCAATGCGAGTTGCAACAGCCATGGAAAAGGTGCATTACGTTTTACATGCACCCCAGGGTGATACTTATGCTGACCTTCTTTTCACCATGATTGAGCGGATGAAAAAAAGACCACCTGTTACTTACACTACTTTTCAGGCACGGGATTTAGGTAGTGATACAGCCGAGCTTTTTAAGGATGCTGCCAGAACGGCATATGCCCGTTTTAAGCCGGATTTATTGATGGTGGGTTCTTCGTGTACTGCAGAGCTCATTCAAGATGATCCGGGTGGATTGGCCGCCGCTCTTGATTTACCTGTTCCCATTCTGCCGCTTGAATTACCAGCATATCAAAAGAAAGAGAACTGGGGCGCAGCAGAGACCTTTTATCAGATGGTACGTTTACTTGGCCAGCAATTTGTTCTAGCGCCAGGTCAAACACGTTCTGCTAGAGCGCCTGGCACAAAGCCGACTTGCAATATTTTAGGTCCTACAGCATTGGGATTTCGTCATCGGGATGATGTCGAAGAAATTTCTCGCTTATTGCGTGAGTTGGGAATTGAAGTGAATGTGGTTGCACCACTCGGTGCTGATCCCTCAGATATTGCACGTTTGCATGAAGCTGACTTTAATGTCAATTTATATCCTGAGACAGCAAATACAGCAATTACTTGGATGACCAGAAATTTTGGTCAGCCTTCTACAAAAGTCATCCCCATAGGGTTTAAAGGTACTCAAGCTTTTATCGCTGAAGTGTGCCAGCTTGCAGGTATTGATTGCGATATCCAAGAATTTAGTAAGTCATCAAAAGCACGTTGGTATGCCTTATCTGTAGACTCAACCTACCTCACTAATAAAAGAGTATTTATTTTTGGCGATGCTACCCATGCAATAGCTGCTGCAAAAGTAGCTGCTCATGAAATGGGCTTCAAAGTAGTAGGTTTGGGAACATATAGCCGTGAATTAGCTCGTGAAGTACGAGAGGCCGCCGCTGAATTAGGGCTTGAAGCAATGATTACGGATGATTATTTAGAGGTTGAAGAAAAAATTACAGAGCTTCAGCCCGAATTGATCTTGGGTACGCAAATGGAGCGCCACATTGCTAAGCGTTTGAAGATTCCTTGTGCAGTGATTTCATCACCAGTTCACGTACAAGATTTTCCATCACGTTATTCCCCGCAAATGGGATTTGAAGGCGCCTGCGTCTTATTTGATTCTTGGGTACATCCATTGATGATGGGCTTAGAGGAGCATTTGATTGGCATGTTTAAGGGCGATTTTGAATTTCATGATGGTGCGATGCCATCGCATCTTGGTCATTCAGGACCTGGAAAAGAGGTCTTAGAACAAGCGCCTACAATGACTGCTGCCAAGATTGGAGATCCTGCTTGGGAAACGGATGCAGAAAAAGAACTTAATAAAATTCCTTTTTTTGTAAGAGGTAAGGCTAGAAGAAATACCGAACGATATGCAGTTGAGCAAGGCCTTTTGAGTATTAGTTTGGAAACTTTGTATGATGCAAAAGCACACTTTAAAAGTTAAATATAGACATTAAGTCAAAACGTGAAAGCAAGAAAAAATGAAAGAAATTAATATCCCCATTTCAGACTTTCGCAGTGCGCCGCCTGATGGCGAGGGCAGTCTTCAGGTACAGCTTGACCCTAATTTAAAAATTGGTAAGGCTAAGGTCTTTGCGATTTATGGCAAAGGCGGTATTGGTAAGAGCACCACCTCATCAAACTTATCAGTAGCCTTTTCTAAACTAGGAAAACGCGTCATACAGATTGGTTGCGATCCGAAACATGATTCAACCTTCACTTTGACGAAAAAACTCATGCCTACAGTGATTGATGTGCTGGAGAAGGTAGATTTTCATTCAGAAGAGTTGCGCGTCGAAGACTTTGTGTATGAAGGATATAACGGTGTCATGTGCGTAGAAGCAGGCGGACCTCCAGCAGGTACTGGATGTGGAGGTTATGTTGTTGGGCAAACTGTGAAACTCCTAAAAGAGCATCATTTGCTGGACGATACCGATGTCGTGATTTTTGACGTTTTAGGCGACGTAGTTTGTGGTGGCTTTGCTGCGCCACTGCAGCATGCGGATCGCGCACTGATTGTCACTGCAAATGACTTTGATTCTATTTTTGCGATGAATCGTATTATTCAAGCAATTGGAGCAAAAGCGAAAAACTATAACGTTCGATTAGGGGGTGTGATTGCTAATCGTAGTAAAGATACCGACCAAATCGATAAATTTAATGAACAAGTCGGATTAAAAACGATGGCTCACTTTCCAGACTTGGATGTGATTCGTCGTAGCCGTCTTAAGAAATCAACTTTATTTGAGATGGAGTACTCACCTGAGCTTGAACTAGTTCAGCAAGAGTACATGCGCTTAGCAGCGGCACTTTGGGCTGGAACTGATCCACTACCTTCGGTTCCAATGAAGGATAGGGATATATTTGATTTGCTAGGTTTTGATTAAGAAGCTTTTTTAATCACTCGGCATATCTACTAGCTTGGCTGTAATGTCCCAAAGGTCTTTGCTTAATTTTTCACTCTTGGCTTTCATGGAAAGTTCTTGGGCGAAAGGTTCTCTAATGGCCGAGTTGCGATTGCCCCAACTCCAATGAACGCCTGATTGGGTAAAGTGTGAATCAGCAACAACTTGCGCGGCTCTTTCACCAGCAAGCTCTTGGCTGACATAGCCTTTGGTAATGTTTTTCTGAAACCAGGGAAATATTTTTTGAAAGAGTGGCGGGGTGTCTCTAAAGAGGGCTGTCTGTGCTACGCATCCTGGGTATAAAGTATTAAAGATCACTCCAGTGCTGGAGTGATATCTTTTTTGTAGTTCTCGATTCATGATCATATTGCACAACTTGCTATCTTTGTAGGCCTTGCCTGGCTTAAAAGCTTTTCCGTTAATCATCGCAATCGGCGCTTTAAAGCCGGCCAATAGGCCCTCTAAAGCACCAATATCTGCAGGGGCGGGAATAGGAACTTTGCCACCGAATTCTTCTGAATTTGCCGTTACTGTACCCAATGTAATCAAGCGTGCATGCTCATGCTTTTGGGCAGTTTGTACTAGATGATTTAGTAGCATTCTGCTCAATACATAGTGTCCAAAATAGTTTGTAGCTACGCTGATCTCGAATCCCTGAGGAGAGCGCGCTGGTTCTTTTAAGAGTGGCAAGTACGTTGCAGCATTACAGAGCAAGGCATTGAGCTTTTGGCCGCTATCATTAAAACGTTGTGCAAATGATTTGACGCTATCGAGATTTCCAAGGTCTAGTTGCCAGATTTCATATTGGCTTGAATCAAACTGATGTGCCTTGGCAGCGAGCTCCATTTTTTGGGGATCTCGAACAGCTAGAATCAGTCGCCAATTTCGAGCCAGCAGAGCCTTAGCGGCATATAAACCAACTCCTGAGGAGGCTCCGGTAATAATGGCCAGAGCTTGATTAATATTTGAATTCATTTCTCTATTACAGTCTTAGTTTTGGTGAAAATTCATTATTGTTATTTTAAGGCGCGTCCTGATGATCCTAAAAGCGTTCAAGATTATTGTGCTGGTATTAATGATCTCTATATTGATTGCTGCTCTCTATCTATGGACTCCCGATAAGTCTAAAGCAGATTTAGAAAAGATATATGGCTCACCTAAAAATGCTTATGTCAGCGCATTGGGGGTCAACATTCATTATCAAGATACTGGACCCTCTAAACATTCAACACCAATTTTATTTTTGCATGGCTTTGGTGCCAGTTTGCACACATGGGACGCTTGGTCTAAGGAATTAAGCTCTGAATACCGTGTGATTTCTGTTGACTTGCCAGGCTTTGGATTAACGGGAGAGGATCCTAGTGGCATCTATACCGATGAGAGAAGTGTGGAAGTCTTAGAGGCCTTCTTGAAAGAGCTGAAGATTCCAAAGGTAGTGCTGGTGGGTAATTCTATGGGCGGAAAGTTTGCTTGGAAATTTACAGCGCGTTATCCGGATCAGGTCAGCAAGTTAGTGCTCATATCTCCTGATGGATATGCAAGTCCTGGAATCGAGTATGGTAAAAAACCAGATATTCCAAAAATTGCTCAGCTTTATCGCTATTTCTTTTCTAAAACTTTTTTAGCGATGAACCTTGAGCCAGCTTACGCTAATCCAACAACGTTAAATGATGGTTTAGTGACGCGTTATTACGATCTGATGCTGGCCCCTGGTGTAAGGGGGGCAATCCTAGCTCGTATGGAGCAAACTACTTTGCAAGATCCAGTGCCATTATTAGCCACAATCAAAGTACCTACTTTATTAATCTGGGGTGAAAAAGATGCTTTTATTCCCATTGCAAATTCAAATGAGTATTTGAAGGTGATGCCTAATGCCAAAAGAGTATCCTTACCTAATATTGGCCACTTACCGCAAGAAGAGCAGCCGATAATCGGCCTTGCCGCACTTAAAGAGTTTTTATAAGCAATGAAACGAATTCCCTTAGATTGGCCTAATCGAGAACACAGCAGAATTGTTTCTGTTGGGGATTTAGATTGGCATGTTCAGCTGACAGGTAAAGGCCCCGTGGTTTTGCTACTGCACGGCACTGGCAGTTCAACCCATTCTTGGTCGGACATTATTCCTTTATTAGAATCCCATGCGCAAGTCCTAGTTCCAGATTTGCCGGGTCATGCATATACCTTGGGCGCAAAATTAGAAGACTTAACGCTTGATCAAATAGCACGCTCATTACTGGTATTAATAGATCAGTTAGGTATTGAGTCGCCATCTATCGTAGTGGGACATTCTGCTGGAGCACCACTAGCGCTGCGTTTTGCAGTGGCCGCTTCAAAACCACCTAAGCTAGTGATTGCTTTGAATCCTTCTTTTATACCGCCACCACCTGTGTACACCAGTTTCTTTGGACCGCTCTTAGGTCCAATCACCCGGTCCTCAACACTCTCTAGCTTGCTTGCTTCATTGTCACCTAGCTTAGGAATGGTAGATAAACTTCTAGACTCAACCAATACCATTTTGCCGGAGGCTCGTAGAGTCTATTATCGAAAACTCTTCGAGCGCTCAGACCACGTTCGAGGCTCCATGAATTTTATGGCAGCAGCAGATATTGAAAAAGTTCTAAAAGAAGCAAATCTATATCACGGTAAATTAATTTGTGTACTGGGTAGCGAGGATGCTTGGATACCAGCTAAACCATTAGAGAAAATTATTCGGGATTACTTTCCAACTGCAGAGGTTTTGAAGTGGGATGGGGGTCACATCATGCATGAGCTAGAGCCAGTCAAGGTGGCACAACTAATTCTCAAGGGACTGCCTTAGCTTAGTGGCCGAGTCTTTTTAAGGCCTTGCATAATTGCTTGAGATACCTCATTTGCTCCTGCATTTGGAAGCGGCAGGTACATCGAGCCGAGCATAGCTGCCATTGCTTTACCCTCATCTCTAGCTTGGGGTGAAGTATCAATCCACAAACTCTTAAAGGAATGAAGAGATGCAAAACGCGCTGACTGCTGAGCATCTGCCATTGCTTTTGGCCTTCCTGGAGAGCCATCTTTAGCAATATTGGCGCGGCCATCCGTTAAGAAGACTAAAGCAGGCGTCAGACCCTTCCTCATCGATGCGCTAGCTATTTCAAAAGACTCATCAATAGCGCGAGATAAAGGAGTTCCACCTCCACCAGGAAGACCGCTTAATGCTCGCTTTGCTCTAACCAGTGAGCGAGTGGGGGCGAGGACTAGCTCGGCAGTACTTCCTCTAAATGACATCACGGCTACTTGATCTCTTCTCACATAGCATTCTGCCAAGAGGAGTTCCACGGCACCCTTAGCTTCAGCTAGGCGATGCATCGCAGAAGAGCCTGAGGCATCTACGATAAACATCGTTAATGTTTGAGTGCGTTCTTGATAGCGTTTAATTCGAAAATCTTCTTTGCGAATGATCATATTTCCATGAGGAATGGATTTACCAGCCGCCTTCATTTCTGCTCGACGAACACCTTGCCAAGGAACAGCAGCACGCAGGGTATCAATGATGCTGAGTGTTTTGCCACCCTCCGGCATGCCTGGCATATTGCCCAAGGGACGACCTCGCATACGTCCTACTTTGACAGCACCCGTCTTACCAGCCATTCCTTTGGGTGTTTTAAGCTGAGCCAAATCAGCAAGGCGAGCCAAGAGGTCGGCCGGAATTGCTGCTTGAGCAGATTCTAAGATTTCATCTTCCAGCGCTTGCGGATTTTGTTCTTCAGTTTCTGGTTCCCGATCTTCCTGTTCTTCTTCCTTATTCTGATTATCAGTAGGATCTGGTGGAGACAATTCTGGCGGTGGAGGAAGTGGTTCTTGATCTAATGGATCTTGTTCATTCTCTGCTTGTTCATCTGATTCAGGTGGAATCTCCTCCTCAGGGGGCGCGCTCTGTGGCATTCTCGTGGCACGCGGGGATAGGACCAAAGCAATTGCACGTTGCAAGTGCATGCTGGTGACTTGATCTTCTCTATCAAACGAAGCCAAACACTTAGCTGTCTGGATTGCTAAGCTCAGTGCGCGTATCGATATCACACCTAACTGTTCTGCAACACCAACCAATGCATTGAGACTATCTTCATTGACAGTTACGTCTGCAAAGTTTTCTCGTGCATATTCAATTGATTGAGCATCGGGTAGAAAATCATCGTCTGTTTCGGGTAAATCTCTCCATCCGAGGATATCGAGATTCAAAAGAAACGCCGTCCTTTGCCGAATTTTTTCATTTGCTTGTTCGTCATCCTCGATGCCTTCATCTAAGGCTATAACGCCAAAGTGACTTTCAATTTTTCGACTTTGACCATCGCGTTCAATCGCAATAAATCCATTGTCTAAAGCGCCTACTACTTTTGCGATTGCGCCTACTTCAATTCTCTCTGCCATTGGCATGAGTAATAACTGCTGATCAGATTGAGCTAGCAATCCCTGCCTGAGAACAGCTTTGCCGCTCCGTAATGTTTGATCGAGATCGATTCCGCCAATCAGGTTTTCATCAGAAATACCAAGGGGCATTTTGCGCAATGGCATGCGCATCCCACCTAATTGAGCGACAGCATAAAGATAAGCAAGCCAACGATCTCTGACTGGGCCAGAGCGTGCTCGTAAAATAACGCCCCCCAAGCCATGCGGATTAATCACTAAGAGCTGAGCAACCTGGAGTGCCCGTAACCACGTTTCGAGTTTGGCGCTCTTACTAATTTCTTGGGTATATTCTTGATTTTCCAAAAGAAGACGCTTACTTACTTTTTTCGGGAAACAATTCTTCTAAAGCTCGCCTGACCCTAACTGCAGAACTGGAGTCATCTAGTGGATTACGTCTAAGGCGGTGTTGTAAAGCAGGCACTGCAATTTTTTTCAGATGCTCAATCGTGACATGATTTTTTCCGCATAAGGCTGCATAAGCCCGCGCCGCCCTAAGGAGGGTTAGTTCGCCGCGCAAGCCATCGGTGCCAAGATGGCTACAAAGCTGGGTCACTTTTTCTAGCATGGCGTCATCTACTTTGACGGACGGTAACTTCTTTTTGCCCGCCTGAATTTGTTGTCGAATGAGCTCATCTTCTTTTTCCCATACTTCCATAAATTTCGTGGGATTACGCTCAAACTCATCGCGTCGCTTAATAATCTCAACGCGAGATTTTGATTCTTGAGGCGTCTTGACCTCTACCGCAAGACCAAAACGATCGAGTAGTTGAGGGCGGAGTTCGCCTTCCTCAGGATTACCGCTGCCCACTAAGACAAATTTAGCAGGGTGGCGAATACTTAAACCCTCTCTCTCCACCACGTTTGCTCCAGAGGCAGCAACGTCTATTAATAAATCGACTAAGTGATCCTCTAAAAGATTGACCTCGTCTATGTAGAGAAAGCCTCTATGAGCTTTAGCCAGTAGGCCAGGCTCGTATGCTTTCTCCCCAGAACTCAGTGCTTTTTCAATATCTAGTGCGCCAATCACCCTGTCTTCAGTAGCACCTAATGGCAGATCAACAACCGGCACTGGTTTTTTAATGGTTTTGAGTTTTCCGCCAATCTTCAATTTGCCCCGAAGTTCATCGCAGACCGGACATGTCCCTGTTGCCGCATTTGGATCGCAGGCATATACACAATCTTGAACCGTATTCATCTCAGGCAGCAATGCTGCGAGGGCACGAACTGCGGTGGATTTGCCTGTACCTCGGTCACCCATCACAAGCACGCCGCCAACACTGGAATCGAGTGCTGCAATCAAGATTGCCAATTTCATATCCTCTTGCCCAACGATTGCGGAGAAAGGGTAATTACGCGCCATTCAGATTCCTTGAAATTTTTTAATTCAATCGATTTAAGCCAACTTATTGCATTGCAGCAAACTACTTTTAAAGTACTTAATGGTTTAAATATACTGGTATTGAGATTTTATTAGGACATACCCTTAAGCGATAGTTTTCAAGTGAAATAAGTGTCAATTTTAGTTGACAGTAATGTAGGATTCTTCAAGAATGAGTCCAAGATAAAAAGTCAAAATTGTTGAAAGTAAAACTTTTTAATAAAACATTATTTGAATGTCAGCCCAAAATAAATCTTCCAACTTGAATGAGCCTATTAAGTTAGTGCTTGTCACGATGGATACCCATCTAAATAGCGCCGCAAACCGCGCTTATGAGGATCTAAAGAAAACTATTCCTGGGGCGAGTCTTACTATCCATTCAGCTAGCGAATTTGCAGGTAATCCAGAACATTTACTCAGGTGCAAAAAAGACATTGCTACTGGCGATATTGTGATTGCCACCATGCTATTTTTGGAGGATCACTATTTACCGATTTTAGATGACCTTAAAGCAAGGCGAGAGCACTGCGATGCCATGGTGTGTGCCATGTCCGCAGGAGACGTTACTAAGTTAACAAAAATTGGCAAACTCGACATGAGTCAGCCAGCCAGTGGTTTGATGGCTATGTTGAAGAAGCTTCGTCCTAGTGCAAAAGATAAGGACGGTAATAGTAAGAGCTCCACTGCTGGGGCCAAGCAAATGAAGATGTTGCGCGTCATCCCCCAGATGTTGCGTTTTGTACCTGGCACCGCCCAAGATTTAAGGGCTTATTTCTTATCATTGCAGTATTGGTTGGGCGGGTCACAAGAAAACATGTACAACATGATGACTAATCTGATCAGTCGTTATGCTTCTGGATCTCGAGAGTCTTTACGTAAAAGTGCAAAAGCAGTAGATCCTGTTGAGTACCCTGATTCGGGTGTGTATCACCCACGAATGAAGGGCCGACTCAGTAATAAGTTAAGTGATTTACCCACAGTGGTGCCAGATGCAAAGGCACGTGGCAGGGTAGGTCTTTTGGTACTGCGCTCTTACTTAGTCTCTGGTAATAGCGGTCACTATGATCCTGTCATTGCTGCCCTAGAGGCTCAAGGCTTGCAGGTTGTACCGGCTTTTGCTGCTGGACTTGATGCTCGTCCAGCAATCGATGATTACTTCACTAAAGATGGCAAGCCAACCATTGATGCCATGATCTCTTTAACTGGCTTCTCCTTGGTGGGTGGACCCGCATATAACGACGCCCGCGCAGCTGAAGAGGTCCTAGCTAAATTAGATATTCCTTATATCGCCGCTCATCCTGTTGAGTTTCAAAATCTTGAGCAGTGGGGTGGTTCAGAGCGTGGTTTGCTTCCAGTAGAGAGCACGATTATGGTGGCCATTCCCGAGTTAGATGGCTCAACCATTCCTATGGTTTATGGTGGACGCCCTGGAGCCTCTGGTTCAACTTGTCATGGTTGTCATAAAAATTGCTCTTTTACAGATGATCATAATCCGCAAGATATGTTTACCTGCACTGAGCGTGTTGGCATGTTGGCAGCACGTGTCGGTAAGTTGGTTGATATGCGTCGCTCAGAGCGGGCTGCTCGAAAAGTGGGCATTGTACTATTTAATTTCCCACCCAATGCTGGAAATATTGGCAGCGCTGCTTACTTAAGCGTATTTCAATCAGTTCATAATTTATTGCTTGGCATGAAAGAACGCGGCTATACCGTCGATGTTCCAGAATCTGTAGATGAGTTACGCGATTCAATTTTAAAAGGCAATGCTCAGCAGTATGGTTCAGATGCCAATGTCCACACTTTGATTCCCGTGGATGATCATGTACGTCGCGAACCTTGGTTAAAGGAGATAGAGGCTCAATGGGGCCCAGCTCCTGGAAAGCAACTTTCTAACGGGAGCTCTATTTTTGTTCTTGGCAAGCAATTTGGCAATGTACTGATTTCAGTGCAGCCCTCATTTGGCTATGAAGGCGATCCTATGCGCTTGCTATTTGAGCGTGGTTTCGCACCGACCCATGCTTTCTCTGCTTACTATCGTTATTTGCGCGAAGATTTTGCTGCTACAGCAGTGATTCACTTTGGTACTCATGGCGCTCTTGAATTTATGCCTGGTAAACAAACAGGTATGAGTGGTGCGTGCTGGCCTGATCGCTTAATTCATGATTTACCTAATATTTATTTATATGCCTCGAACAATCCTTCTGAAGGTGCGATTGCAAAACGCCGTTCAGGTGCAACGTTAATTAGTTACCTTACCCCTCCTGTAACTCAAGCGGGTTTATATGCTGGCTTAGCCGATCTTAAAGCATCGATTGAGCGCTTTAGATCACTAGATCTTGATGCGAATCAGGAGCGCGTTGATTTAGGAGATTTGATTCAGGCTCAAGCAGCAGAAATTGACCTGTGTGAAGCAGAGCCTGTTTGGGATAAAACGGATCTTGAGGGTTTACAAAATACCGTCAGCAATCTCTTTAATGAATTGCTTGAGCTCGAGTACACCCTAATTCCTCATGGCTTGCATGTAGTTGGCGCAGTTCCACCATTGGCCGAACGCTTTGGTTTATTGAAAGCAATGGCTGATGTGGCATTGGATCATCCAGTAGAAGATGCTGTGGTTGAGGCGCTGATGAATGGTGAGAAGTTTGACAAAGTGATTGATGCTCATCCAGAGTTATTAGAGCTTGGCACTCGCGAAACATTGGAAGATTTATTTGGCAAGATGGTACGGTCTAATGAGCTGATGTCTGCAGAGACTGAAGTAACTGGAATGTTAGATGCATTAGATGGGCGCTTTA
Source organism: Polynucleobacter sp. AP-Melu-500A-A1 (assembly GCF_018882125.1). Lineage (GTDB taxonomy): Bacteria > Pseudomonadota > Gammaproteobacteria > Burkholderiales > Burkholderiaceae > Polynucleobacter. Next base: position 215,111 of record NZ_JACVOZ010000003.1, on the reverse strand, counting down.
TTCGTCCAGCTGCCGGTGGGGACGTGATGCGTAACCCAGAAGTATTGCCAACTGGGCGTAACTTGCATGGCTTTGACCCATTCCGTATACCAAGTGTATTTGCTGTAAAAGATGGTGCCAAACAGGCTCAACGTATTCTTGATAAATACCAAGAAGATACTGATTCACTGCCAGAATCTATTGCGATGGTTTTATGGGGTAGCGATAACCTGAAATCTGAAGGCGGCCAAATTGGCCAAGCGCTTGCATTGATGGGGGCTAAACCACGCTTCGATAGTTATGGCCGTTTAGCTGGTGCGCAATTAATTCCTCTGAGTGAGCTTGGTCGCCCGAGAATTGATGTTGTCATTACTCTATCCGGTATCTTCCGCGACCTCTTACCATTGCAAATTAAATTATTAGCTGAAGCAGCATTTATGGCAGCCTCAGCAGAAGATGAGCCGCTAGAGCAGAACTTCATTCGTAAGCATGCATTGGCTTATCAAAAAGAGCATGGTTGTGATTTAGAAACTGCCTCATTGCGTGTCTATGGAAATGCAGATGGCGCCTATGGTTCTAACGTCAGCAATATGGTCGAAAACAGCGTATGGGAAGAGGAAGATGAGTTAGCTGAAACCTACACCCGCAGGAAAGGTTTTGCTTTTGGACGTGCTGGTATACCAATTCAAAATAATGCTTTGTTAAAGAGTGTTCTGTCCGATGTGCAAATGACGTATCAAAATCTTGACTCGATGGAGTTAGGTGTTACAACGATTGATAATTACTTTGATACCTTAGGCGGAATTACCAGAGCCGTTAAGCGTGCTAAGGGTGGTACTGATGTTCCAGTATTTATTGGCGATCAAACAAAGGGTGAGGGTGCTGTAAGAACGCTCTCCGAGCAGGTTTCTTTAGAAACTCGTACTCGTATGCTCAATCCAAAATGGTACGAAGGTATGCTTGAGAGTGGTTATGAGGGTGTACGGCAAATTGAGGTGCATATTACTAATACTATGGGTTGGTCAGCTACTACTGGGCAAGTCCAGCCCTGGGTTTATAAGCAACTTACAGAGACTTTCATGCTTAACCCAGAAATGCGTGAACGTTTGGCAAAACTCAATCCCACTGCCGCAGCGCGTTTAGCCAATCGTTTGACTGAGGCGTCACAAAGAAACTACTGGCAGCCCGATGAAGAGATGCTCAAGAAGATGCAAGAAGCAAATGATGAGCTTGAAGATCGTCTTGAGGGTATTTATGACAACGTTACTTTAGCGGCTTAAGAGACTAAATATGAGTATGTTAGAACGAATTAACCAAAGCCTTGAAGATGCAATTCACTTGTCCCAATCTAAACAGGGCCCGCAGATCTTGCAGGAAGCAATGCATTACTCGGTATTTCCGGGTGGCGCTAGGATTCGTCCTCAATTATGCTTGGCAGTAGCATCTGCCTGTGGTGATGATGATCCTGCTTTATCAAATGCAGCCGCAAGTGCAATTGAGTTACTACATTGCGCCTCCTTAGTACATGATGATTTACCTTGCTTTGACGATGCAGAGTTACGACGTGGTAGACCTTCTGTGCATTCGGCTTATGGAGAGCGCATAGCAGTTCTTGCGGGTGATGCTTTAATCGTTTTAGCTTTTCAATGCATAGCAAGTTCTGGAACACGTTCCATTTTCCGCTTAGCACCACTGATCAATACGATTGCAATTAGCGTAGGTTCGCCCCATGGCATTGTTGCTGGTCAAGCTTGGGAGTGTGAGTCAAAAGTAGATTTGAATGACTATCAACGCGCCAAAACAGGCTCCTTGTTCGAGGCGGCAACTGCTGCTGGTGCCCAAGCTGCTGGTGCTGATGCGGCTACTTGGAGACCACTAGGTGAGTGGCTGGGTGAGGCATATCAAGTGGCGGATGATATTCGTGATGTGGTTGCTGACCAAAGTGTTTTAGGAAAGCCATCAGGTCAGGACGTTGCTCATAATCGTCCTAGCTCGGCAAAAGATTTGGGTTTAAGTGGAGCGGTACAGCGTTTTGACGAGTTAGTCCAAAAAGCTATTGCCTCCATACCTCATTGCAAAGGCGAGAAAATGTTGCGTAGTCTAGTAAGGCAGGAATCTGAGCGTCTAGTGCCTTCAGATTGGTTTAAGGATAAAGAGAGAAAAATTTTATTCCGCCAATCTAGCAATTCTTAATTTCAACACTGTTTTTTCTAATTTATCAATTGCCATTCATGGATACTTTCTTCGATTGGCGAAATCGTCTTATTGCCTCACCCAGATTTCAGCGTTGGGCTATACGCTTTCCACTCACTCGTTGGTTAGTTAGAAAGCAAGCTTCCGATATCTTTGATTTGATGGCGGGCTTTGTTTATACGCAAATCCTATTAGCCTGCACTCAAGTCAATCTGTTTGATATTTTGGCTAACGGTGCCCTTAGCTTTAATGACCTACAAAAACAAATCCCCTTAAAACCTGCAGGCTTGAGGCGCTTATTAGACGCTGCAGTGGCTATTAAGTTATTGGTCAAGCGTAATGATGATCGTTATGCGCTCAGCATGATGAGCGCTCCCTTAGTTGGAAATGTCGCTATTTTGGAGATGGTCAAGCATCATGCTGATTTTTATCGTGATCTCTCAGATCCAATGGCTTTATTACAGGGAGATACGAGCTCTGCTTCACTGAATGAGTATTGGCCCTATATCACCCAAGCACAGGGCGCTGCGCCAGAAAACTTGTCCGCTGAAAAGGTAGCTGATTACTCCAAATTGATGGCCCATACCCAATCCCTTGTAACGGATGAGATTATTGATGCCTATTCAATGAACAAACATCAACATGTTCTTGATATTGGTGGTGGTCAGGGCGCTTTTATTAAAAGATTAGCTGGTCATTACCCTCATCTCCGGTTTACCTTGTTTGATATTCCTGGGGTAGCAGAGCTCTCAAACGCCCACTTTAATGAAATTGGTTTATCAAATAGAGCGCATGCAGTAGGGGGTAACTTTTTCCAAGATCCCCTGCCTAAGGGTTGCGACTTGGCAACTCTAGTTCGAGTGATTTTTGATCATGATGATGTTCGAGTTAAGCAGTTGCTTGCTAATGTGTTTGATGCCCTGAATCCCGGCGGTACTTTATTGCTTGCAGAACCTATGGCTGAGACCAAGGGTTTTGAGGCGATGGGCCATGCCTATTTTGGTTTTTATCTACTTGCAATGGGCAGAGGAAGACCAAGAACTGAGGCAGAGATAAGAGGCTTATTAAGTGAAGCAGGCTTTACCGGAATTGAACTATTAAATTCTTATATGCCATTAAATGCACAAATATTGCAGTGCAATAAACCTGGCACTCCTAGTGTATAAAGCTCAGCACAAAAAAACCTCTATTTAGGGCCCTAAAAATACTCCATTTAGTAGAGAAAACCCCTAGATGACAAGCGGGCAATTAAGGATTAAAAACTATTGTGTAAACATTTTTTTACACATTTGATAAGAAATAGAGCACGTAAAGAAATATGGCCGATAAGTATCAAACAAGGGCAATTGTGCTGGAAAAGCCAGAAAGCGTCATTCTTGCTGATCTGGAATTAACGCCCATGACCCCAATCGATATCTTGGTTGATATGGAGTGGAGTGGTATTAGCACTGGCACAGAAAAATTATTGTGGACAGGCAAAATGCCCAACTTTCCTGGCATGGGCTATCCCTTAGTTCCTGGTTACGAATCTGTAGGTAGAGTAGTGAAGGTAGGCGCAGACTCCACACTCAAAGTAGGTCAAAGAGTATTTGTTCCCGGAGCGAAATGCTACGGCGAGATTAAAGGTTTGTTTGGTGGTGCAGCCTCGAGAGTGATTGTGGATAGTAATCGCGTGATTACTATTGATGATCATTTAGGTGAGGAGGCAATTCTCTTTGCTTTAGCTGCTACTGGATATCACGTCACTTCTGGACCTGGACAAGAACAACCAGATTTAATTGTTGGACATGGCGTATTAGGTCGCTTGATTGCCCGTATTGCAGTGGCCAAAGGTAAGCGCCCAGTAGTTTGGGAGACCAATGAAGGCCGCCGAGAGGGCGCTGTCGGTTATGACGTCATTGATCCAAAAGATGATCAACTCAAAAAATATAAAACGATAGTAGATGTCAGTGGTGATGCCAAATTGGTTGACACCTTAATTAGTTGCCTTAATCCAGGCGGCGAAATTGTTTTGGCAGGATTTTATGACACGATTTCTTTTTCATTCCCGCAGGCTTTTATGCGTGAAGTGCGTATTCGTATCGCAGCACAGTGGGCACCTGGAGATTTAGTTGCAATTAAAGATTTAGTGGAGTCAGGTAAATTAAGTTTGGATGGTTTGATTACGCATCGTTCCTCACCGAATGATGCGAATGCCGCTTATCACACGGCTTTTAACAATATTGATTGTTTAAAAATGGTTCTAGATTGGAGAAATCTGCAATGAGTTCATCAAGCATCCCAGCAACAGCAACTATACAGTTTATGGATCTAAAAAAAGAGGCTGCTATCGAACCGGATCCAGTTTCTACTGGTCCAGTGACTAAAGAAACCCAAATCATTGCAATTTATGGCAAAGGTGGTATTGGCAAGAGTTTTACGCTTGCCAATTTGTCTTACATGATGGCTCAACAAGGTAAGAAAGTATTGTTGATCGGTTGTGACCCTAAAAGTGACACCACCTCACTCTTGTTCGGTGGTAAAGCCTGCCCAACTATTATTGAAACCTCTTCAAAGAAAAAATTAGCTGGTGAGTCAGTATCTATTGGTGATGTTTGCTTTATTCGTGATGGCGTATTCGCGATGGAGCTTGGCGGTCCAGAAGTCGGAAGAGGTTGCGGAGGGCGCGGCATTATTCATGGTTTTGAAACTCTAGAAAAACTGGGCTTCCACGACTGGGGCTTTGACTATGTGCTTCTCGACTTTTTAGGAGACGTGGTCTGTGGTGGCTTTGGTTTACCAATCGCTAGAGATATGTGCCAAAAGGTCATTGTGGTGGCGAGTAACGACTTGCAATCTCTCTATGTTGCTAACAACGTTTGTTCAGCCGTAGAGTACTTCCGTAAATTAGGTGGCAATGTTGGTGTAGCAGGTATGGTGATCAATAAAGATGACCTCACAGGCGAAGCACAGGCTTTTGCTGAAAAGGCCGGTATTCCAGTATTAGCAGCTATTCCTGCGAATGAAGATATTCGACGTAAGAGTGCTAGCTATGAAATTATTGGTCAGCCTGGTACGCAGTGGGCCCCGCTATTTGAAGAGCTTGCTACCAACGTTTCAGAAGCGCCACCAGTGCGTCCTAAACCATTAACTCAAGATGAGTTGTTGGGCTTGTTCTCTTCAGAAGTGACTGGTCGCGATATTGTTCTTAAGCCAGCAACAGTAAAAGACATGATGGGTAAAGATGTAGTCGTTAAGAAAACACTCGAAGTTATTTACGATCAAGCCTAAATATATAGAGAGCAATCTGCTGTTATGACTAAAACCATTATCCCGATTACACCTGAGGAAAAGTTAAAGACTGATCCTGCTTTAGGGGATGGTCTTGGCTGTCATTCTGGTGAGGCAGAAATGCTTGCTGCCGCTAAGGCAGCAGGAAAATCTGAGACTTTGCAGCAATATGCTAAAGATTATCCTAAGGGGCCGCATGATCAACCGCAAAGTATGTGCCCAGCGTTTGGAGCACTACGAGTAGGTTTACGGATGCGCAGAACTGCCACGATTCTTTCAGGCTCTGCGTGCTGCGTTTATGGTTTAACTTTTACCTCTCATTTTTATGGGGCACGTCGCAGTGTGGGTTATGTACCATTCAATTCTGAGACATTAGTGACTGGTAAGTTGTTTGAAGACATTCGTGATGCGGTCTATCAAGAAGCTGATCCAGAAAAATATGACGCTATCGTCATTATTAATTTATGTGTACCAACAGCTAGCGGTGTACCACTGCAGTTGCTACCAAAAGAAATTAACGGTGTACGGATTATTGGTATTGATGTGCCTGGGTTCGGTGTGCCAACTCATGCTGAAGCAAAAGATGTGTTAGCCGGCGCAATGCTCAATTACGCCCGTAATGAGGCGATGTCGGGTCCGGTGCAAGCGCCACGTGCTGGTCGCTCAAGCAAACCAACCATTACTTTATTAGGTGAAATTTTCCCAGCCGATCCTGTTGGTATTGGCATGATGATTGAACCGATGGGTTTAGCGGTGGGAGCTTCAGTGCCAACGCGTGAATGGCGTGAAATGTATCAAGCACTTGATTGTGTAACCGTTGCTGCATTACACCCTTTTTATACCTCATGTATTCGTGAATTTGAAGCAGCAGGGCGTTCGATTGTTGGATCAGCTCCGGTTGGTTATGAGGGTACAGCACGTTGGCTAGAGGCTATTGGTAAATCAACTAACACTTCACAAGATTTAATTGCAGCTGCTCAAAACCGGATTCTCCCAGCCATTAAGGGCGTTCTTGCTGCAGCACCGATTAAAGGACGTATTACCTTAAGTGGTTATGAGGGCTCTGAGCTTATCGTGGCACGTTTGCTGATTGAAAGTGGTGCTGACGTCCGTTACGTTGGTTCTGCATGTCCACGAACTCCTTGGAGTGACGAAGATCGTGAATGGTTAGAAGCTAAAGGTGTACATGTTCAATTCCGCGCCTCTTTAGAGCAAGACTTAGCAGCAATGAAAGAGTTCAAGCCAGACTTGGCAATTGGAACCACTCCAGTAGTGCAAGCTGCTAAGCAAGCATCTATTCCCTCTCTTTATTTTACGAATCTGATTTCAGCACGACCATTGATGGGGCCTGCAGGCGCCGGCTCATTAGCGCAAGTGATTAATGCTGCAATTGGTAATCAAGCTCGCTTTGATGAGATGAAAGCATTCTTTGGTGATGTTGGATCAGGGTATAAGTCAGGCATCTGGGAAAGTGTCCCACAAGACCATCCTGAGTTCAAAGCCGAAGTACGTCGTAAGCTTGAGAAAAAAATCAAGAAGCGCAAAGCTGAGGAGATGATGTAATGTTTGTCATCGATCATGATCGTGCAGGCGGATATTGGGGAGCAGTATATGTATTTACTGCTATCAAAGGTTTGCAAGTAGTGATTGATGGACCTGTTGGTTGTGAAAACTTGCCCGTGACTTCTGTTCTGCATTACACGGACGCGTTACCTCCGCATGAGTTACCAATTGTTGTGACTGGTTTAGAGGAAGAACAGTTGGGTCGCGAAGGTACTGAAGGCGCAATGAAGCGCGCACATGCAACCTTAGATCCTGATCTGCCAGCAGTAGTGGTTACCGGCTCTATTGCAGAAATGATTGGTGGCGGCGTCACGCCAGAGGGTATGAATATTGCCCGCTTCTTGCCAAGAACCATTGATGAAGATCAGTGGCAATGTGCTAACCGCGCCATGTATTGGTTATGGAGTGAATACGGTACTCGTAAGATTCCAGAGCGTAAACCTAGAGCAGAAGGTGAGAAGCCCCGCGTCAATATTATTGGACCATGCTACGGTACCTTTAACATGCCAAGCGATCTAGCAGAAATTCGCCGTCTGGTCGAAGGCATTGGTGCTGAAATTAATATGGTATTCCCGCTAGGCTCTCATTTAGCTGAAGTCGAAAACTTGGTCAATGCCGATGTCAATATTTGCATGTATCGCGAGTTTGGACGCATGCTTTGTGAGGCTTTGGAGCGTCCTTACTTGCAAGCGCCTCTTGGCTTACATAGCACTACTCAGTTCTTGCGCAAACTAGGTGAGTTGCTTGGCTTGGATCCAGAGCCATTTATTGAGCGTGAGAAACATACCACTATTAAACCTATTTGGGACTTGTGGCGTTCAGTGACCCAAGACTTTTTTAGCACTGCAAGTTATGCAGTAGTTGCTAATGAAACTTACACCAGGGGCATCCGGCACTTCTTATCGGATGAGATGGGTTTGCCTTGTAGCTTCGCTGTTTCTAGAAAGCCAGGTGAAAAAACGAATAATCAAGATGTGCGCAAGCTCACTAAAGAGAAGCCTCCGCTAGTAATGTTTGGTAGTTATAACGAAAGAATGTATTTGGCTGAGACTGGTAGCAAGGCCTCTTACATTCCATCATCATTCCCAGGCGCAATTATTCGTCGTCATACCGGCACGCCATTTATGGGTTATGCCGGTGCTACATACATCATTCAAGAATTTTGTAATGGTTTATTTGATGCGCTCTTTTATATCCTGCCATTGGGCACCGATATGGACAAGGTTGATGCCTCACTCACACGCACTTATCGCTCTAACTCCCTGCCTTGGGATCAAGATGCTCAGAAATTGGTTGCTGACTATATCAAAACAAGACCAGTTCTAGTCCAGATCTCTGCTGCAAAAGAGATGCGCGATCGTATAGAACAAGATGCAGAAAAGGCTAGTGAAGAAAGAATTACAGCTGCAAGAGTGAAGTCCTCCTGCAAAGAAATTGTTGAAGAGGTAGAAGCATGATTGCTTCAGAAAAAGTTAATTACAACAAATCAATCGATTTGTTGGAAACGGAATGTGGCATGCCGTACGCTACAGCCCATGTCGCGCGGGTTAAGCGCGGTAACGGCCGCAAGGCTATTTTTGAAGGAGGTATTTGGTTATGAGCGATCACAGAACAGGTTCAATATCCGGCCTTACTGATGACGAAGCCAAGGAGTTTCACCAGCTGTATGTCCAAGGTTTAGTTGGTTTTGTTTCTATTGCAGTAGTAGCTCATATTTTAGTTTGGGCTTGGCGTCCTTGGTTCCATTGAAACTGGAATAAATCTTAGGGGAATGATATGAAAATGGATCATGTTATTAGCAAAGAAAAAAATATGATCAGGGAGGATTCAATAACTTTCAATCTTATTTTTATTTTGTGTTTTTTAGTGTGTTTTGCTATTTCTTTATTTACCCAGATTTTGCCAAACAAGTGGAGTTCTTGGCTTCCAGGGGCTGAAGAAAAGTCGCTTATCGATGGAACGAAGTCGGCGGTTTATGGTTTTATGTCTTACTTAAATTAGGAGAAGATTATGTGGAGAATTTGGAAACTGTATGATCCGTTGCGATCAATGGTTGTTCAAGGTATTTTTCTGTTTGGTCTTGCAGCAATGATTCATTTAATTTTGCTGAGCAGTGTTCGCTACAACTGGCTAGATGGTCTAAGTCAAGCCCAGTTCAAGGCGATGGAAGCAAAAGAGAATTCTGCAATGCCACCATCAGTTCCAGCAGCAAAGTAATTTGTAAAAAAATGGTGAATAGGGTTAGGCTAAACAGATTTTTAGCTCAACCCTATTTATCCATTCATTGGAGAGTATAAAAAATGGCCATGCTAAGTTTTGAGAGAAAGTACCGAGTTCGTGGAGGTACCTTAGTTGGAGGGGACTTATTCGATTTTTGGGTAGGGCCGTTTTATGTTGGATTTTTTGGCGTCACCACTTTTTTCTTTGCCTTTTTGGGCACCGCACTCATTTTATGGGGTGCCTCACAGGGACCTACTTGGAACCCTTGGCAAATTAACATTGCCCCACCAGATATTAGTTATGGATTGGGTTTTGCCCCCCTACTAAAAGGAGGCCTGTGGCAGCTGATTACAGTATGTGCCCTAGGCGCATTCTTCTCATGGGCTTTACGTGAAATTGAAATTTGTCGAAAACTAGGTATGGGCCTGCACGTTCCTTTTGCCTACTTAATGGCGGTATTTGCTTATTTCACTTTGGTAATCATTAGACCTGTACTCATGGGTGCATGGGGCCATGGTTTTCCATACGGCATCTTGAGTCATTTAGATTGGGTTTCCAATACGGGCTATCAGTACTTACATTTTCACTACAACCCAGCGCATATGATCGCTGTGTCCTTATTTTTTGCCACTACCTTTGCTTTGGTATTACATGGTGGCTTAGTCTTGTCTTCCACCAATCCGCAGAAGGGTCAGTTTGTTAAAACGCCTGAGCATGAAGATACCTTCTTTAGGGATTCGATTGGTTATTCAATCGGAACACTAGGTATTCATCGTCTTGGATTATTTTTAGCTTTAGCAGCAGTTTTCTGGAGCGCTGTTTGTATTGTGATTAGCGGCCCATTCTGGACTCGTGGTTGGCCGGAATGGTGGGGCTGGTGGTTAAACCTGCCGATCTGGCGATAAGAAGGGAATATAAAAATTATGGAATATCAAAACCTTTTTACTCAAGTTCAGGTAGTTGCACCACCACATCATGGGACTTCTATTGACCCTTACGATGAGCGTGAGCGTTTTGGAGAGCCTAAACTTTATCACCTGTTTGGTCGTCTTGGTAATGCGCAACTAGGCCCAATTTATTTAGGGCGATTAGGCCTAGCTTCTTTATTCTTCGGCATTATTGCAATTCAGATTATGGGTTGGAATATGTTGGCTTCAGTTAACTGGAATCCAATTCAGTTTGTACGCCAATTATTTTGGTTATCACTAGATCCGCCCCTGCCAAAGCATGGACTATCTTTGTTTATGCCGCTAAATGAGGGTGGCTGGTGGATGATGGCAGGCTTTTTCCTTACCTTGTCGATTTTATTGTGGTGGGGAAGAATGTATCGTCGTGCAATTGCCTTAGGCATGGGTACACATATTGCCTGGGGATTTTTAGCTGCTATCTGGTTATATCTTGTGTTGGGATTTATTCGCCCCATCATGATGGGTAGCTGGAGTGAAGCTGTGCCATTTGGTGTCTTTTCGCACCTAGATTGGACTGCTGCTTTTTCACTACGATATGGAAATTTATTCTATAACCCATTCCACATGCTCTCGATTGTTTTCCTATATGGCTCAGCGCTTTTGTTTGCTATGCATGGCGCAACGATTTTGGCAGTCAGTCGCTTTGGTGGTGAACGTGAGATTGAGCAAATTGTTGATCGGGGTACGGCTTCAGAGAGAGCGGCTTTATTCTGGAGATGGACTATGGGTTTTAATGCCACGATGGAATCAATTCACCGTTGGGCTTGGTGGTTTGCAGTACTCACACCTTTAGTAGGTGGCATTGGTATTTTGCTCACCGGTACCGTAGTGGATAACTGGTATTTATGGGCAGTCAAACATAATGTTGCACCATCTTATCCCTATGTTTTTGGCACCCCAATAGCTGATCCTAGTTCATCTGGATTTGTAATGCCTCCACCCCCCGCTGCACCTGTTATCACAGGAGTTAAGCCATGAAGCAATTTAGAAAATTTCTGATATTGCCGGCGCTGCTGGTAAGTGTGCTCGTGCTGTCTGGCTGCGAGAGACCGCCAATAGAAGCTGTCCAGCATGGTTATCGCGGAACTGCCATGGACTTAATTTATAACCCACGCATATTGGCTGAGCAAGCTGCGAAGAATACTGTACCCGTCTCTTATGGGGCTGTTCCAGCTGAAGGGCCAAAAGCAGGCGCTGTCTATAAAAATGTCAAGGTTCTCAATAATTTGAGCGTTGCTCAATTTGGTTCATTCATGGTTTCTATGACAAGTTGGGTTGCGCCTGAGCAGGGCTGTACTTATTGCCATAATCCTGCCAACTTTGCAGATGATTCACTCTATACCAAACAAGTTGCTCGTAACATGATTTTGATGACGCAACGGGTTAACACTCAATGGCAAGATCACGTTGCTCAGACTGGTGTGACCTGTTATACATGTCATCGTGGCAATAACATTCCGCAAAATGTGTGGTTTAAAGATCCTGTAGAAAAAGTCGGCAATGGCATGTTAGGTAATAAGAATGGTCAAAATACGCCAGTTGATGGCTCAGGCTATTCCTCCTTACCAAAGAATACCTATGCAGCTTATTTGCTTAATAACAAGGAAATTGAGGTCATTGGTGATACTGCATTACCTACGGGTAATAAGAGCAGTATTAATGCAACCGAGAGTACCTATGGATTAATGATGCATTTCTCAAGGTCTTTAGGAGTCAACTGCACATATTGTCATAACACTCGGGCCATAGCATCTTGGGAGCAAAGTCCTCCTCAAAGAGCTAAAGCATGGTATGCGATTCGAATGGCGCAAGATATTAATAATAATTACATGGCACCCATTACAGGATTATTTCCGCCTCATCGTTTAGGCCCAACTGGTGATGTTGCTAAAGCCAATTGCGCCACATGCCATCAAGGCGCTTACAAACCTCTTTACGGTGTATCGATGTTGCAAGATTATCCATTCTTAACTGGCCCAGCTAAGCCAGTGTTGAAGCCTAAAGATCCTGTCCCACCGGCAAAATCCGTAGCAATGAAGTAATCTATAGTTTGTTCTAACTCATAGCGTCATAGGATCAATATGACGCTATTTTTTTGTAGAAAAGTTGGTTTGAGGAAATGCTAAAAAAAGCTGACTTTAAGGAAAATGAAGCATCTACTGCCATTGTGATTGGAAGTGGATTTGGCGGCTTAGCTGCTGCCATTCGTTTATCTTGCAAAGGCTACAAGGTCATTGTTCTCGAAAAACTGGATGCCCCCGGTGGTAGGGCATACGTTCATCATCGCGATGGTTATACCTTTGATGCTGGACCTACCATTATTACTGCACCATTCCTACTCGAGGAATTATGGGAACTATGTGGCAAGAAGATGTCAGATGATGTTGATCTGCGCCCAATGGATCCTTTTTATCGGATCCGTTTTGATGACGGCACTCACTTTGATTACACGGGTGACCCCGCCAGAATGCGTGCTGAAGTTGCTAAGTTTTCACCGGAAGATTTACCAGGTTATGAGCGATTTTTAGCTGAAGCAGAAAAATGCTACAAACTTGGATTTCAGGAGTTAAGTTCGACTGCATTTGACTCGCTTGGTGATTTGCTGCGCGCAATTCCGTCAATGATGAAGATGCGGGCTTGGGAAAGTATCTACCAATTGGTTGCGCGTCATTTAAAGAACGACAAAATTCGTCAAGTGATGAGTTTTCATCCGCTCTTAATTGGAGGCAATCCTTTTTCAGTTACGGCGGTGTATGCACTTATCAACTCCCTAGAGCGACGCCATGGAGTGCACTCTGCTATGGGTGGTACAGGCTCTTTAATTAAAGGCTTATCAGGTTTGTTGGCTAGTAGAGGGGTGGAGATTCGCCTGAACTCTGAAGTGAAGCATATAGAAGTAGTTGATGGTAAAACTCAGGGCGTAACTCTTGCTAGCGGCGAATTTATTCCATCCGATATTGTGGTCTCTAATGCAGATGCAGCTTGGACTTATAAAAAACTCATCGCACCAGAACATCGCAAAGTGTGGACCGATGCCAAGGTCGATAAAGGTAAATACTCTATGAGTCTTTTTGTTTGGTACTTCGGCACAGATAATCAATATCCTGACGTTCCACACCATATGATCTTGTTGGGTAAGCGCTACAAAGAGTTATTAACAGATATTTTTAAGAAGCATGTATTGGCAGATGACTTTAGCCTGTATTTACATAGGCCTACCGCTACTGATCCATCGTTAGCACCTGCTGGAGGTGATGCATTTTATGTATTAGCACCAGTGCCGAATTTAGCCAGTGGCACCGACTGGGCCAAAGAAGCTGAGCCCTATCGCCAAGCAATTGCTAAGTACTTGGATGAAAGTGTTTTACCTGGCTTTGAAAAGCATCTTAAAACTTCCTTTGTCATGACTCCTCAAGATTTTCAGGATCGTCTCTTATCAGTCAAAGGCGCCGCCTTTGGTTTTGAGCCACTCTTGCTACAAAGCGCTTGGTTTAGACCGCACAACCGTAGCGAAGATATTCAGGGGCTTTACATGGTTGGTGCCGGCACTCACCCGGGTGCGGGTATCCCCGGTGTTTTATCTTCAGCAAAAGCATTAATGTCTGTAGTAGCCGAACCTAAAAAAGTAACAGCATGAGTCAAAACATTAAAGATCTTCAAGAGTGTGTAGCAACCATGCGGGATGGATCAAAATCCTTCTTTGCCGCCTCGAGAATTTTGCCGCAAAGAGTGAGAGATCCAGCAACCGCACTCTATGCATTTTGTCGAATTACAGATGATGTGGCTGATGCAGTAGATGCAGAGCCCGATGCTATCCCTAAGTTGCGCGAGCGTCTTGATCGCATCTACCAAGGCATCCCAGACGATATCGCTGCTGATCGTGCTTTATCGATTGTAGTTAAAGAATTTGATTTACCCATTAGCCTACCCCTAGCTTTAATTGAAGGTTATGAGTGGGATACCCAGTTTAGAACTTACGATAGCTTAGAAGATCTACTAGATTACTGCGCGCGTGTTGCCGGCACTGTTGGAGCGATGATGTGCGTCATTATGGATCGTCGAGAGCCCGAGACTTTGGCAAGAGCCTGTGAGCTGGGTCTTGCAATGCAACTAACCAATATTGCACGCGACGTTGGCGAAGATGCAGCTAACGGACGAATTTATTTACCACTGAATTGGTTAAGAGAAGCAGGCTTAGATCCTCAAGCCTGGCTGAGCAAGCCCGAGTTCAATGATCAAATTGCTAGCGTAATCGCTCGCCTCTTAAAGCATGCTGATGTTTTATATTCTCGTGCTGAGAACGGTATTTCTGATTTGCCATGGGATTGCCGTCCCGCCATTCAGGCAGCTCGGCTGATTTATGCTGAGATTGGTCGACAAGTAGAAAAGCTTAATTTGGATTCTGTTTCGACAAGAGCTTATGTGCCTTCTAAAAGAAAAATTGTTCTTCTGGCAGAAGCTTTTACAGCGATCTCTAAAATATTTTCTAGACAGCTTAAAGTGGATGCCGATAAAGCAATAAAATATTTAGTGGATGCGGTCATTGAAGTGCCTCACGAAAAACGCTTTGATGGAACAGCCCATGATCGTTTGCTATGGTTTGTTGATCTCATGGAGAGACAAGAGAAACGTCGTAATCCACGCAAGAGCGGTAGGGCATTGCAGTAGCTACCAAGTAATACGCGGCATTCTCCAAGGTAGCATCAATTGAGTCGAAGCTAAGGTAAGCTTTGGTACGCTCAATGTCTCATGAAACGAGAGAACCTTTTCTCCTAATAATTCAGAATTCAAAACAGAGCGCGTATAAAAAGGCGTGTTTTCTAAGACCTGAACCACTTCTAAGCCCTCAGAGCTTTGATTGCGCATATGTCCTTTAATCCCCCAGATGGTTTTTGGAAGGGCTTGTCTTGGAGGAGCTTCGAAATGATCAATCGTGCCATTAGGATTGAAGGTCAGTGCTAAGATTTTTTCTTGAGCATTCTTTTCTCGCACATCATAAATAACTGAAGTTCTGCCACCACTCATCTCCGCTCTAGACCAATCCCATTCATGAAAGGATTGGCTGATAGGCTCGTCACCTTCATTGGAGTCTAAATAGGCATTGCCTTCCCACTGCAAGTTGGGAGAATTTAAGTTGACCTTGACGCGAGCTGATGGAGCAAGAGGCCCCCAGCGGTGTTTGCCAGCTGCATCTAAGGGCGTACTAAAGTTGAAGAGAGTGTTTGGATAAAGCTCAACCGTACCTGAAACCTTTTGCCCAAAGGGGACGGCACGCTCTTCAATTTGGACGATTAACTTATTGCCATCCCATCGAAGATTGCTAGGGCCGATCGAAAGTTCAGTAGAGCTCCGGGAGACTTGCTTTTCACCACGCTCTGTCATAGCCCAGCGATTTTTACCTTTGCTATAAATAGCAACATTCAGCGAGCAATGATTTTCAGGGTTAACAGAAACTCCGCCTCTTCTAGCCCATGCATAGTAAGGAGAAAATACACTGCCAACAAACGCGATTAAGACAATGCCATGTTGACCATCATCACTTAGAGCGTCGATGTACCACCAGAGATAAGCGTTCTTCCCGACAGCTTGGTCAAACCGAGGTGTCCCATCAGGGTTGCGGCCGCCATGCGTCCCGATAGCGCTGCCATTGGAACTCCCGGCCCCGGATGCACGCTGCCCCCCGCCAGTAGTAGACCCGGAATCGGGCTCTGTGCTGAAGCTCGCCCAAAAGTTTCCATCCAGCCATGATTGGCTTGGCCGTAAAGGGCTCCCCCCGTTGCCGGAAAGAGCTGGTTGAAAATGGCGGGTGTCGTACGGTGACATATTGCACTGTCCAAATCGATATTCAAACCACATTGTTGCAGAAGACCAAAGGTTTCGTGTTCGCATTTGTCGATTTCCTGGGCATTAAATTCAGATTGATCACCTGTTGCTGGAGCATTCACTAGACATAGCAGTCTTTGTTGTCCTGAGAATGATTGATGAACGTCACCTTGATCTTGGGCGCAGACATAGACAGTAGGTTTACGAGGGAGGCGACCCCTATTAAAGATATCGTCAAACTCAGCTTGGTAGTCTTGATTAAAGAAAACATTGTGTCGCAGCAAAGGAAAGTCGGCTGCTGTTGCATTCATTGACCAAGTCATTGCAGAAAGAGATCTCTTCGCGGGTGAAGGCGGACTCATCTTTTCATTAAATGCTTTAATTCCCTCTGCATTGAGTAGGCCATTATGGAGTGCAGCAAGATCGCCATTGAAAACAACATGCTCTCCATAGAGGAGACTTCCATCTGTTAATCGAACACCGCTGACCTTGCCATGCTTAAGTAGAATTTCTTCGCAAGTCTTCCCAGTCATCAATTGCACACCTTTATCTTGTGCTAACTTGCGAATGGCACTAACGAGGCTAAACATACCACCTTCAATCGCCCATACTCCTTGGGTTTCAACATCAGCAATAAGCATGAGGGTAGCAGGTGCTTGAAAGGGTGAAGAGCCACAATAGGTTGCGTAACGACCAAACAATTGGCGCAATCTAGGGTCATGGAAGTAATTGCCTAATGATTTCCAGAGCGTATTGAATAAGCCAATGTCATATAAGACCTTAGATCCAGCAATTCCTAAGTCGGCAATCATGCCTCCAAAGTTTGGCTTCGCCGAAAGCATGTAAGGCTTTTCAAGTGCTTTATAAAGTCTGCGACATTGATCGGTAAATTGTAAAAAACGCTTTGCTTCACTCGGAGAAGAAAATTCTGAAATGGCTTGAGCGGATTGTTCGACATCGGAGAATAAATCGAGCCTCTCATCCTTACTCCAAGCATGTCTAGCAAGAATTTGTAATTTCTTTAGCCTCAACTCTGACTCTAAGGAGGTACCAGCTTTTTCGAAGAGGGCGTCAAAAACCCAACGCATTGTGAAGACTGTTGGACCTGAATCAATAGGCGATGGCTTTAGCGGATCAATTGAGCAATCGATTTGTCGAATCTTACCGCCAACTTGGGATTCTTTTTCAATCAGAATGACTTCAACCCCAGAGGATGCAAGATCAAGTGCGCAAGTTAATCCAGCAATGCCGCCACCAATAATAATGACAGGTGATTTAGCCAAGAGTGCGACCTTTCCAGCTACCTTGGGCATCAAAGGGTAGGTAGCGAGAGAACATAGATTCAGAAAAATAATGGCCACTTAAGGAAGCGCTAATGGCACGCTGGTGCGCTCCTTGCCTAGCATACTGATCCATTGCTGACTGAGATTCCCAGATCGTAAAGGTAGCCTGGCGAAAAAAAGGCGCCTCACCAACACCGGCAGCAATAATACAACCCGACGATTGTTGCAGAGACACTTCAGCTGCCGGTTGCTTGCGCCAAAAGGGTAGGCAATATAAGGGCTTAATCGATGCTCTTGTAATGGAAACAATTGGGCCTGATTGTGGTGCTTGCGTTGTAATTTGTGGAACAAATCCTGACCACTGACCCTTTAACGAATACGCTTTCAGTTTTACAGAAAAGAAATCTTTTGCATGCTCTTTGTACCATCGTATGAGTTTGGAGGACTGGCAAAATGCATCAAGACTTGGGCCATCCTGAAAAACGCAAAAGAGGGCTTGATGGGTTCCGCTTGGGTGAATGGAGAACCCCCCATTTTTTCCTGAGCCCATATGCTTATAAAACTCAAGCCCTGGCGTCGACCACAGCCATAGCCTTGCAAACATGAGCCTTAAGATACCACTGATTTTTGCTGATGACTGGATATCTACAAGAACCATCAGTGCAACTTGACTGCTCATCACTGACTTTCTAATCAATATCCTTATTGAGATCTACCAAACCATATTTTCTAAGTTTGATGTACAGACTTTGTCTGGAAAGACCCAAAATTTCTGAGGCAGAAACACGATTATCTTGAGTCAGGTCTAAAGCAGCCTTGATGCAGAGCTGCTCAATTAAGTCGGTTGTTTCAGCGAGGATATCTTTCAAAGGTACTTTTCCAACGAGCATCGACAATTCTTGAGAGCTTCGCACAAGTTTTTTATCGATGCGTGCACCTTTGTTTTGTCTCGAATCTACTTGGCGGAAGATCATGCCAATACAGGGGCGTGGTTGTGCTACGGATACAGCAGAAATATCGACTAACTTAATACTTCTAGTTGCGTTAGTTATCGAAGAGACGCAAGATTGTGAGCTAGCCTTACCTTTTAAGGATTGCATCATTTGATCAAAATCTGCTATCTCTGGCCCTAAATAATTTCTGATATTGGTGCCAATCAAGTCTTGTTCACCCCTGGTGGCGCTTAATTTATTGAAGGCTTTATTCGCCTTCAGAATGAGACCCTCTGGAGTGCAAACGACAAAACCATAGGCGTTATTTTCAATAGCCTTTACGGTTAAGGAGTCAGCATCTAATAGACTAGATGCTTTCGCTAAGTCCAATGGCTTCAGATTCAGTAGTAAGTAGGAAATCCCGCTGTTGATAAAGGAGGTTGCGCTGATTTGAGTAGCTTCACCATTGCTCAATAATGTTTTTAGGATACTAGTCTCATCTGTATCTTGAACACTTTTCAGAAAATTTGCAGCCTTACTGAGCTCACTAGCAGGGAAGAGGGATAGAAGCGATTTTCCAATGCAATTATTTTTGGCAAGAAGCAGTTGCTTAATAGCATTTCTATTCATCTCAATGATCGGATATGCATCATCTGCTTTGACGATGACAATAGACTCCGTGCCAATTTCAAAAATAGATCGAAATCGTTCCTCTAACTGGCTTATTTGTAGATAATTTTGACTAATCTCTTTTTGAGCCGAAACTAAATTTTGCTGCAGGCGAGAGACCTCTGTGATGTCTCTGCCAATAACGATAATCTTTTTATTCGACGATGTTTTGATGGAGGCACACATCATTGGCAGTGCTATATCTCTGTCATTGCCAACCATATTGATTTGTCTAAATTTAGAGATGGTATCTTGGCTAGCATCGTCTAGCAAGCTCTGCACTTTTTTTCTACTATCGGGCTCTACTACTTCTGACCATTTCTTCCCAATCAGATCGTCTGAAATTTGTTTAGATAAATTTTTATTATCAGAATAGATATTTTGTATCGACCCCAAGTCATCTAAAACAAAGGAGATATCAGCCGATGCTCGCGCTATCTGACTGAGCTCTTTCCCGCTTAATTCAGCAAAGAGTTTGTCTGGGTGATGTGAGATAGGCATCTTAATTTAAGGCAGCTTTTTGAGCCATTAAGTCTGATACTTTTTTAATAGCCTCTTCTGCTGTGAGTGAGCAGATATCTGCAGAGCATTCTTGAACGAGCTCTGGTTTGAAATCGAATAACGGGCCGCCTGCCATCGTCAGTATCCCCTTGTTTTTTGAAACCTTTTTTACTTCATTGAGCAATGTTTCCATAGTACCCCATTGATCCTCACATGAGATAGAAATTGCCAATAAATCAAAGCTTTGTAGGCTAATTCGATCCTTGAGATCGGCGCTGGTTGATTCAATTTCAACCGTCGTATTCCAGCCATTCAATTTAAAAAACTCACTCATGATGAGGATGCCAAGGGTGTGTTGCGATCCTGGGACATTAATCAGTAGGGCATTTCCCTGGAAATCAGAGAGTTTGCCTTGACTCATAAAGGCAGGACTTAATTGATGGATCAGGTTTTGGGCTCGACCTAGAGCCAAAGTCACCTCTGTAAAACTATTTTCATCGTTTTCCCAGAGCTGCTGCAAGCGCCTAGTTGAGGCGGGAATTAGATTCATATAGAGCGATACAAGACTGTGGCCCGATTTTTGCATTTGATCTATAAAAGTGAAGCAGTCCGCTATGGGGCCATCTAGCAAAGTCTGGCAAAAATCGACTATTTCTTTCTGTTTTACCTCGATATTGCTACTTTGGCTATCAGCTAGGTGATTGGCTGATTCCGCCTTATGCCCCATCAATAAGCGGGGGATAATTTCTGACTCTATGGTTTTATTAAGCCACAGCATCATTTCTGCGCTATCCAATTCTCCTAAGCTAGATTGGAATGTTTTTTTCAGCGAGTCCGACAAAGCCAATCTCCTAATGGTGCGGCAATCGATGCAAATTATGGGTGCTTAATACGGACTAAAAAATGCTGCACCGCAAAAAATAAATCACCTTTTTCCCTTAAAAAAAGGGCTAATTGCTTACAAACCTATTTGGCATTCTTTTTGCATAAATTGCCATAGGGAAACCACTAGTTTAGGGTTACCCCGAGGGGTATATTTTACTAAATAACGTAAACTTTGATTGACACTTTTAGACTTTAAAAGTGCAGCAGACATTGTTTTAATGATGTTTTAGAAAGTTCAGCAGACTGTGCATGGAAAAAACATATAGGCCACTTTACACCCCAGAAGAAAGGGTGAGAAGAGATGCAACTAAATGGACTCTAGTTCAGGGAATTTTAGCGCCTATTCAGTTTGTTGTTTTCCTGATTAGTCTCTACCTAGTCCTGCGTTTTTTATTCACAGGCGAGGGAGAGCATGCTGCAAATATTTCAGTTGTAGTTAAAACATTAACGCTCTACACAATCATGATTACTGGTTGTATTTGGGAGAAAGTGGTTTTTAACTGCTATTTGTTTGCACCGGCATTTTTCTGGGAAGATGTCTTTAGTATGCTGGTTTTATTGCTTCATACCTTATACCTAATTGCGCTGGGAACTGGGTACTTAGAGCAAACTCAGCTGATGTTATTGGCTTTGGCAGCATATGCTACTTATGTAATCAATGCTGGCCAATTTATCTGGAAACTTCGGATGGCTCGCTTAGATCAAGAAAAGAAAACACGCGAGTCTATGCTTGGCAGCAAGGCTATTCAAATACAAGCCGCACAAGCTATAAGCCTTATGAGTTCTAGAGCAAGCTTATCAGGCTTAAGTAGTGAAGAATCAGAAGAGTTGCATCGCAATCTTATACAAGGAACGCAATTTTTTGGGTTCATCGCTGTGATAGCTCATCTGCTGGCTTATATCTATTCCCCATGGTTGAAATAATTTAAGGCGATGATCTGATGCTTGAAAATTCATACACTCAAAAGCGCAGTCAGCTGCAAGAGTATTTCGATCGCACTGCAGTAGATGCTTGGGCTAAGCTCACGTCCACGGCTAAGGTAAGCGGTATTCGTGCCAAGGTTCGTGCTGGGCGGGAAGAAATGCGCCACTTATTACTTAGTTATTTGCCTAGAGATTTGTCTGGCCATCGTGTTTTGGATGCTGGCTGTGGCACAGGTGTCTTGGCAGCCGATTTGGCAAGGCGCGGTGCTCATGTGGTTGCAATTGATTTATCACCAACTTTAGTTGATTTGGCTCGCGAGAGAATTGGTCAAGATGTTGGCTCTGGATCCATTGAGTTTCGCTCTGGTGATATGTTAGATCCAGCCCTGGGTGAGTTTGATCATGTGGTTTGTATGGACTCAATGATCCACTATCACCATTTGGATATTGCTGATGCTATGGCCAATCTCGCTGATCGTACCAAGGCGAATATTGCCTTTACTTTTGCCCCTAACAATGCAGCGCTTAGTACATTGTTGACGATTGGCAGTCTATTTCCAAGAAGTGATCGCTCCCCATTTATTCAACCTATTTCGATCGACTCTCTTACGAGAACTTTTAGCAAGCATGATGGACTAGCGGATTGGGCGCCAGTAAGCACTCAAAAAGTACAACGTGCTTTTTATTTTTCACAAGCTATGCGCTTAAGCAAAAAGCGGTCTGATCAAAATAAAGCTCTATAGAAATGAAAATGTTTACTCTGACCTGGCGCGGTAAAGCCTTATTTGAAAATTGGAAGAGAGTTAGTCCAAGGTTTTTGCCATTTGCCGATATTGCCACTAAAGAGTTACCGCTAAGTCGCCTCTTAAGGCTATCGTTATTTCAGGTATCTGTTGGAATGGCGATGGTCATGTTGATTGGCACCCTCAATCGCGTCATGATTATTGAGCTCCAAGTCAGCGCTGCGCTAGTTTCGATTATGGTTGCCTTGCCTCTACTGTTTGCGCCTTTTAGAGCATTAGTTGGATTTAAGAGCGATAGTCACAAGTCTTTTCTTGGTTGGCGCAGAGTTCCCTATATATGGATTGGATCTTGGTTGCAATTCGGCGGCTTCGCAATCATGCCCTTCGCGCTTATTTTGCTATCTGGTGATACCACTTGGCCTGCTTGGTTTGCACAAGGCGCCACAGGCCTTGCTTTTTTATTGGTAGGCGCAGGTATGCAGACAACACAAACTGCTGGCCTGGCTTTAGCGTCCGACCTAGCCCAACCTCAGGCCAGACCTAGAGTAGTCGCGCTAATGTATATGATGCTTTTGGTTGGTATGGCGGTGAGTAGCGCGATATTTGGCTATTTGCTCATTGATATCACACCAATTCTCTTGATTCGTGTTGTCCAGGGTGTTGCAGCAACCACATTAGTTCTAAATTTAATTGCGGCCTGGAAGCAAGAGCCTCGCCAACCTCATTTAACTGCGCACTCTATTCAAAGTCCAAGCTTTAAAGATACTTGGGCTAGTTTTTCGCAGCAAGGCAAAGTAGTGCGTTTTTTGGTGGCCTTAGGTTTGGGTACGGCAGCATTTAGCATGCAAGACATTATTTTGGAGCCATATGGCGCTGAAGTATTGGGACTATCGGTAAGTGCTACTACAGTATTAACTAGTCTTACTTCTTTAGGCGCCCTAGTTGCTTTTGGTCTCGCAGCACGTTACTTAAATCGATCTATTGATCCATACCGTCTTGCCTCAATTGGCGCTTTGTTTGGTATTTTGGCGTTTAGTTGCGTCATTTTTTCAGAGCCCTTGATGTCGCCCTCATTATTTCGTTGCGGCGCATTTTTAATTGGCTTTG
The DNA here is from genome assembly GCF_018882125.1 of Polynucleobacter sp. AP-Melu-500A-A1. Lineage (GTDB taxonomy): Bacteria > Pseudomonadota > Gammaproteobacteria > Burkholderiales > Burkholderiaceae > Polynucleobacter. The sequence continues at coordinate 192,051 of NZ_JACVOZ010000003.1, read as the reverse complement.
GAGGCGGACTATTTTCTGTTAGCACTTTAACTGCTGCCATGAGCTTTGAATCAGGTGGAATGAATGGCTTGGTCTTAGGTGCTTGGGGTGCAGTACACGCCACCGCTTCTGGTATAGCAATTGCCGCTGGCGGAGTGATACGCGATGTTATTTCCAGTCTTGCAACCAGTGGCTTTTTGGGTGATGGTTTGATTTCAACTGCTACGGGATATAGTTTTGTGTATCACATTGAATTTTATTTGTTGTTTGCTACATTGATTGCAATTGGTCCTTTGGTTCTGATGAATAAGGAAGCTGTGGTGAATGTTTCTAAGAAGTTTGGTTTAGATGAGTTACCAAGTTAGGTAGTGACAAAGTATGTTTTATCTCAATAAGCATTATTGTTAAAAGGGAGAGCAAGATGGCAACCGGAGCAATTACAGAGTACGTGGATGTTGCGCAATTAGTTCTATATGCGTTTTGGGTATTTTTTGCGGCCCTCGTTTATTACCTTACTGTAGAAAGTAAGCGCGAAGGCTTTCCGCTAGAGTATGACGTTCGTGGTGAGACCAGGCGAGCGGCGGGAATTGCTGGTATGCCAGCTCCGAAGACTTTCCATACAGAATTTTGGGGAGATGTGACTGTTCCTAAAGATGAGCCACTTGAATCAGTGGCCGCACGACCTTCAAGCTATCTCAATGGCGCCCCTTTAGTGCCAACTGGCAATCCAATGCTAGATGGAGTTGGACCTGGCGCATTTACGAAACGTGCAGATATTCCTGATATGACCGCTGAGGGTCAAAAACGCATTCTGCCAGGCCGTTTACTTGTTCAATTTAGTGTCGCCAAGCAAGACAAAACTCCGGTTGGTATGCAAGTGATTGGCGATGATGGTGTGATTGCCGGTACCGTAAAAGAGCTTTGGATTGATCAGGCTGAGGTCGTGATTCGTTATTTTGAAATTGAGACCTTGCCAGAGTTTGGCGGGAGAAGAGTGTTACTGCCGATCAATTTTTCTAGAATTGGCAAAGACTTTATCAAGGTGGAATCCATTCTTGGTAATCAATTTGCTTTGGTACCAGGCTTAAAGAGTCAGGATCAAATCACGCTGCTGGAAGAAGAGAAGATTATGGCTTACTACGGCGGCGGAACTCTATATGCAACCCCTGAGCGCCAAGAACCCCTCATTTAAATCCCGATAAATTGAAAGTATTTTGTGAATCAAAAACCATATGAATCAGCAGAGCATGAGTTCGAGGCAGCCTTAGGCTTGCCCGAACCTTTGCCTGCTGGCGAAAAGATTCTTTGGCAAGGCGCTCCTAGATGGACTGCTATGGCTAAACATGTATTTCATATGCAATGGCTTGCAGTTTATTTTGCAGTGATTGTGGTTTTACAGTTTTTTTCAGTAGCGGGTAGCGAAGGTGGACTGGCTGCCGGTTGGAGTAGTGTTGCTCTTGCGATCTTCTTAGCGCTTATTGGTCTATTGCTTGTAGGTTTATTAGCTTACTGGTCAGCAACGACCGCCATGTATACCTTAACAAATCGTCGCATTGTGATGAGGGTGGGCATTGTTCTTACTGTTACCTTTAATTTACCTTATACAACCCTCAGAAGCGCTGATCTAAAGTTGTATAAAGACGGCACTGGTGACATTCCAATGCAAATTGCCACTAAAGATAAGATTGCATTCTTTCATTTGTGGCCTCATGTGCGGCCTTGGCGTTTGGCAAATCCAGAGCCAATGATCCGTTGCATTCCAGATGCAGAGAAGGTAGCAGTGCTACTTACAGAATCATGGAAGGCATCAACAGGCTTAAGCAAGGTAGAGTCTCAAGCAATTCAAGTTGAAGCAGCAGGAGTACAGACGGCATGAGCGCTCTAGAAAGAAAAGATTTCTTTTCCCCTATCGCGAAAATGATGATCGCTGCAGTAATCATCATTGTTTTGCTGCTAGTTTTTATTAATAGTCGTGACCTGAGTAAGGTACGGGAGCCTGACGCATTGCCAACGCAAGTTTTACAACTGCGTTTTGAGGATCGTCCTGATGGTTCAATTGCAGTAATTGATTACAAGTCTGGTAAGCAAATTGATTCTGTCCAGGGTGAGGCTGGTTTTGTAAGAGGCACTTTGCGTGGTCTTGCGCAAGAAAGAAAACGTCGGGGCTTAGATGGCGGACCACCATTTGAGTTAATTTATCGTGCGGATGGCCGCTTAACATTATCAGATACCGCAACTGGGCGTCTGGTTGATTTGGAGTCTTTTGGCCCAACAAACGCGGGAACTTTTTTTAGATTATTTAATGCGTCAAATTTAGTGTCAGTCAGTAAGTCATAAATATTTATTGGAGTTGCAAATGAATTTAGATAGCGCAGAAAGCATGTTGCAAAGTCAGATCCCTGCGAAGGGCTCTATTAATGAATCCACGAAGATGGCATTGGAAGATGCGGTATTAAGTCCACGTTTTTATACGACCAATTTTAAAGAGATGGATCGCATCAGTATTGATTCCTTGCGTCCAGAGTGGGATGCATTGATGGCAGAGTATGAGGGTGATAATAATGCTGATCACTTCCAGCGGCCTGCAGATATGGATAAGGATTATTCCAATCTTCATCCAGCCTTATATGACGAGTTCGTTGATTTCTTAATCAGCTCGATAACCTCTGAGTTTTCTGGTTGTATTTTATATGCTGAGATTAAGCGCAAGGTTAGCAACCCCGATATGCGTATGCTGTTTGGATATATGGCAAGAGATGAAAGTCGCCATGCTGGCTTTATTAACCAGTGGCTCAAGGACTTCAATATTGGTATTGATTTAGGATTTTTAGCTAAAGCTAAGAAATACACTTACTTTAAGCCTAAGTTTATTTTTTATGCTACTTATCTCTCAGAGAAGATTGGTTACGCCCGTTACATCACGATCTTTAGAGAACTCGAGAGTCGCCCTGAAGTCCGTTTTCATCCAATCTTTTTATGGTTTGAACGTTGGTGTAATGATGAGTTCCGCCATGGCGAATCTTTCGCACTGATCATGCGGGCTAATCCGAAGTTGCTTCAGGGGGTGAATAAATTATGGATTCGCTTCTTCATTCTTGCGGTATATGCCACGATGTATGTTCGTGACCATACCCGTATTGAGCTATATAAGGCTATGAAGATTTCTCCAACAGACTATGACAAGAAGGTGCTGTTCATTACAAATGAAATTATTAAGCAGGTATTCCCAATTTCTGTGAATTTAGATGATCCACGCTTCTATCGCTATCTCGAGGAGATGAGAGCGCTGTTTGAAAAGATGGATCTTTACAAGAAAGAGGGCGGCTTAATCAATAAGGTAAAGACATCTATCTTAGGCGCTCGCGCTGGTTTGGTGTTCTTAAAACTGTACTTTATCCCAGTACAAGATAACACCTTGCCCGCTAACGTTCGCATGGCTCCAACCTGGTAAGTTTATGAGTATTGTTTGGCCTATCCTCTACGCGATTTTTATATGGTGGTTTAGCACTGGGATCATCCTATTGCTAAATCAGCGCAATCCTTCAACCTATAAAAATACCTTTTGGGTAAGTGGCATGGTTTTGGCTTTAGCTTTGGTTGGGCTGAAAACTAGCGCTAACTTGAGTACTGTAGCCGGTGCTTATTGTGGCTTTACCTGCGCTATTCTGGTTTGGGGTTGGCAAGAAATTGGCTTCTTATTTGGGTATGTAACCGGCCCACGTCGAGAGCCGTGCCCAGCAGATTGCCGAGGCTTGAAAAAGATGTACTTCGCATTTCAAACTGTTCAACATCATGAGATTGCACTAATCGTGTTGGCGCTGGCTGTCACTTTGATGACTTGGGGTGGCTCGAATCAAACAGGATTCTGGACTTTCATCATCCTTTGGTTAATGCGTCAAAGCGCTAAGCTCAATGTCTTCTTGGGTGTTGCAAATCTCAATGAACGCTTTCTGCCTAATCATCTCAAGTACATCTTTACCTATTTCACTTGCAAGCCAATGAATCCTTTACTACCGTTATCAGTGATCGGTGGCATTCTCTGCGCAATTCCTTTATGGCAAGCAGCAGCCCATCCTAGTGCAAGTGACTTTCAGGTTGCTTCTATGTCATTGACTGGGGCTATTTTGTCATTAGCAGTCTTGGAGCATATTTTGATGGTGGTGCCTTTCTCTAGCGAGCGCCTTTGGAAGTGGGGAATGCGATCATAAATACACTGACAGTGCGCCGCTTCCCAGCGCCATCCGCTATTCTTGAATTACTGAAGCCTATTACTTGGTTTCCTCCAATGTGGGCTTTTGCCTGCGGTGTCATTGCTACTGGTGTTTCCTTCGAAGGACGTTGGCACGTATTAATCGCTGGTGTCATTCTTGCTGGCCCGATGGTATGTGCTGCTAGTCAAGCAGTCAACGATTGGTTTGATCGCGAGGTTGATGCAATTAATGAGCCGCAACGTCCGATTCCTTCTGGACGCATGCCTGGAACTTGGGGTCTTTATGTTGCTTTTATTTGGACTGGTCTATCACTTTTACTAGGATGGTTGATAAGTCCGTGGGCATTCGCAGCGACTTTACTGGGATTATTGCTGGCTTGGCTATACAGCATGCCGCCTCTTCGCTTTAAGCAAAATGGTTGGTACGGTAATGCCGCATGCGGAATTTCATATGAAGGATTGGCTTGGTTTACAGGCTCTGCCGTAATGATGGGAGACCTACTGCCGTCCACTCCATCCATCCTGCTTGCTATTTTGTATAGCATAGGTGCGCACGGCATTATGACCTTAAATGATTTCAAAGCAATTGAAGGTGATCGTCAAATGGGCGTACTCTCTTTGCCAGTTCAACTCGGTATCGCAGGCGCAGCCCAGAATGCGTGCTTGATGATGTTAGCGCCTCAGTTTGGCGTTTTTGGTCTCTTATTAATATGGGGTGCTTATTGGCAGGCTGGCGTTATTGCGTTGCTGATAGCAGGGCAAATCGTGATGATGCGTCACTTCTTGCTTGACCCGGTCAAGCGTGCATTATTTCTCAGTGGTTTTGGAGTGCCATTGTTTGTCGCTGGGATGATGGTTAGTGCGTTTGCAGTAGCAGGACGTTTCTCGGTAAATTAAATAATCTGTCTATGAGCGCTTCCAATACTACTTACCTCACTTGGCCTCAAATCGCTCGGCTAGGTTTAGTCCAGGCATCTTTGGGCTCGATCGTGGTGCTGACTACCTCGCTCTTAAATCGTGTGATGGTGGTTGAGTTAGCTTTGCCAGCAATCTTACCTGGGGCATTGGTGGCACTTCATTATTTTATTCAGCTAATACGCCCACGAATGGGTTTTGGTTCCGATCAAACTCGCAGAGCAAGCCCATGGATTCGTGGGGGAATTTTGGTATTAGCAAGCGGGGGTGTATTGGCTGCCGCTTCTACAGTTCTTTTAAGTAGCTCCCTTGGCCTAGGTATTGCACTGGCAACCGTTGCCTTTTTAATGATTGGCATTGGTGTTAGCTCTAGCGGCACAGCATTACTCGTGCTTCTAGCAAAACGAGTAGAGCCTAAAAAGAAGGCAGCAGCAGCGACTTGTGTTTGGTTGATGATGATTTTTGGGTTTGCTTTTACGGCAAGCGTTAGTGGAAAATTTCTCACACCATTTTCATTTGAACGTCTTTTAATGGTTTCATCTACGGTATCTGTAATTGCAGTCGTGGTGACATTCTTGGCAATCTGGGGAATGGAATCGCCTGTTGCCAAAACTAGGATGTTGACGCCCAACGTGGATGAAGTTGAGTTAGAAACTCCAAGCAATGTTACTTTTCGTGAAGCCTTTGCTGAGGTCTGGAAAGAAAGTAGGGTACGTTCGTTTACCTGGTTTGTTTTTGTGTCCATGTTGGCTTATAGCTCTCAAGATTTGATCTTAGAACCTTTTGCTGCAGTTGCATTTGGTTTCACTCCTGCTGAAACAACTACTTTGTCCGGTTTGCAAAACGGTGGTGTATTAGTCGGCATGTTAGTTTTAGCTTTTGTGACCAGTAAGGCTAAATCCCAGACCCTAACGTCACTTAGCAATTGGACTATAGGCGGCTGTCTAGCTTCAGCCCTGGCAATGCTTGGCCTTGTTTTATCTGGCCCCATTGCAAATGTCATTTTCTTTAAGGTAGCCGTTTTCTTATTGGGCATATTTAATGGCGCATTTTCCATCGCTGCTATCGGATCGATGATGCAATTTGCCAGCGTCGGTAGTGCACGGCGAGAGGGAGTCCGAATGGGGATTTGGGGAGCATCGCAAGCGATGGCCTTTGGTTTGGGTGGAATTATTGGAACAGGTTTAAGCGATATCGCGAGGATTATTTTGGGTGATCCAGCTTCTGCCTATGCTTTTGTCTTTTTCTTAGAAGGTGTTTTATTTGTTGTGGCTGCGTACCTGTCTTACCAGACTCGTTCGCAAAAACAAACAAACAATATGTCGAGTCATTTAGTGGGTGTATAGCAAATCAATCAATTAACTGAATATGATGGAGATGAAAATGAGTGCCCTAGAAACTTTTGATGTCGTTGTTGTTGGCGGTGGACCAACTGGAGCTACAGCTGCAAGTGATCTTGCAAAGAAAGGTCGAAAAGTACTCTTGTTGGATCGTATGGGCCGAATTAAGCCCTGCGGTGGTGCCATACCTCCACGCCTAATCAAGGATTTTGAAATACCTGATGAGCTCTTAGTAGCCAAAGCCAATTGCGCCAGAATGATTGCGCCGTCAGATAAGGCGGTAGATATGCATATCGAGGGCGGCTTTGTAGGGATGGTTGATCGCGATAAGTTTGATGAATTTTTGCGCGTCCGTGCCGCTAATGATGGTGCTGAAAGAAGAACTGGCATCTTTGAAAAACTCACTAGGGATCAAGATGGAGTCTCCGTTATTCACTATGTTGTGCGTGGCAAGCATGGTGCGCCTGACGAAACTGTGTCCGTTCGTGCGAGGGCAGTGATTGGTGCCGATGGGGCTAAATCTGGTGTTGGGCGCCAGGCTATTCCAGGTGCTAAAGATGTGGAATATGTCTTTGCCTATCACGAGATCGTCAAAGTCCCTGAAAACCCACCGGCCGGCTTTGATGGTTCACGCTGTGATGTTTTTTATCAGGGCGCATTATCTCCAGACTTTTATGGCTGGATTTTTCCTCATGGCACAACCATGAGTATCGGTACAGGTACAGCTGATAAAGGCTTTTCTTTGAGAGGTGCAGTTAGTGCTCTCAAAAAACAAACTGGCCTAGAGAATGCTGAAATGCTGAGGCATGAAGGCGCACCGCTGCCAATGAAGCCATTGAAGAAGTGGGATAACGGCAGAGACGTTGTTTTGGCTGGCGATGCTGCTGGAGTGGTAGCTCCGGCTTCCGGCGAAGGAATTTATTACGGCATGTATGGTGGCAGAGTAGCTGCAGAAGCGGTGGAAGAGCTACTTGTGACTGGCAACGGCAAGGTCTTGGCAAAGGCCCGTAAACGCTTTATGAAAGAACACGGCACCGTATTTTTGGTACTCGGAATCATGCAGCGTTTTTGGTACAACAACGATAAACGACGTGAGCGCTTTGTCAAGATGTGTGAAGATAAAGATGTTCAGCGCTTAACCTTTGAATCGTATATGAATAAGAAACTCGTTCGCCGTGACCCTATGGCGCACTTTAAGATTTTCTTAAAAGATACCGCCCATTTATTAGGTTTTGCGAAGGTATAAAAAGTAGAAGTATTAGAAGCAGTAATTTGTCAGCAGTTTTTAATCAGCTTTAACTACTGAAGGGAAGTGGAATCATGAGAGATAACAGCGCAACAAGCTTAAGAAATAAAACTGGAAAAATGTATTTATTAGGGATCGTAGCCTTTTCTGGGTTGATTATCGGTATTACCTTTATTAAATTCTTATTCTCAGTTTAATTTTGTGGTGTGAGGCTTAGTTTTTCTAAGCTAAAGCCATTGTCGTTTACTAGGCGGCCTAAAAGCGCTTGGTAACGATTTTGATCAACTGACTTGGTGCGTGAGAGTATCCAGAGATATTCTCTTCTAGGATCGCTCACAGCTGCCAGTTGGTATTCTGGGTCAATATCAATTACCCAGTAGTCTCCCCAGACCAAAGGCAGGAATCCGAGCCAAGCTGGTGCAAAACGAACCTCTAGCTTAGGTGAGGTGGAGTCACCAATTTGCCTTGCTGTCCCCAGGGCCTCCCCTTTTTCATTGTTTTCAAATGTGCAGCGATTGGTGACGCTGACATTGCCATCTTCTTTGATCTTGTAGGTGGCATTGGTATCAGCAATACATTTTCTTTGAAACCAATTCGGAAACTTCGCTATCTCATACCAAGTACCCTGATAACGAGCAACATCCAATGAAGCAATAGTTTTAATGGGAGCTAATGTCTTTTGTTCTGTTTGAGCCATAGCCCAATTTTGTGAGCAACAAAAAACAAGTAAGCCAATAATGTAGTATTTTTTTCTCATGATGTATGCCTTAAGGATCTCATTAGGGGATATTAAGCTAGGATTTTTTCAGTTCAGTGATGCAGGTAGTACGTTGTTCATTGCCGCTTTTGAGTTGAGTCAACTCATTGCCCATCTTGTTAATTTTGAGTTGTCCAATTTGTGGGTCAAAGCGCATGATAATTTGATAAAAATCTTTTACCTCTAGTAGGTTTGCCTTCATTTCTTTACCATCATAGAGTAGGCTTGCATCAAGGGAGCCCTTGGTGATTAATATCTGAGCAGGGCTGCCGTTGAGATAGCATGACAATGTTTTACTCTGGCTATCAATAGCTTCTATTTTTGGTCCTTGAGCATCGCATCCGCACAAAACCACTGTCAATACAAGACTGATGAAGGCCGTCTTAGCCTTCATACAGGATGATTTTAAAAGAGTGCTCAAGAGAGTTGGGCTAGAGGAGAAACTCCAATAAGGTATTGGTGCAATCCAAATATGAAGACTACCCAGAGAATCACTCCAGAAACGATCGTAATCACCGTCGCTTTTGTGCTTACTTGAGCTTGTTCAGGGATATGAATAGGCCGCTTTCTGGCTGAACGAAAATCCAAAACAGCCCAAACCAAAAAGGCGCCAAAGAGGATGAGATCCACCAGGGTGCCATTGGATATCAAATGCGCAAGGGCCCATACTTTGACACCCAAAATCATTGGGTGCTTTAGCTTTAAGCGAATCGCGTTATTGGAAGGTGAACTTCCTGCCAAGAAAATAAAGGCAACTAGGTTAAGTACTAGGGCAATGTAGATGAGAGCAGCATTGGGTTGCCACAAAACTACTGTATTTTGCCTTGCCTGACCATAGCCAATCACCATAATGATGAATCCAATCAGGGAGATGATGGTGTACAAACCTTTCCACTTCACTTCGCCGATTCGATCAATCATTTGGTTGCGCCATGACTCTGCAAAAATGCGACAAGAGTGGCTACCAAGAAAAATAATAAGACCAATTAAAAATAAAGCCATTGAATACTCCAAGGGAAAGATATGTTTTAGGGTTTATGAATTTCTGGTTCGCTAGGCTTGATGCCATAAGGCTCTACTAGTGGCCAGATATGCTTCGGAATCATGGAAGCCATTTTTGCAGGCTGCTCTCTTCTGAGATGAAGCACTGTTTCAATGGCTTTCATCTCTACGCGTGTACGAGCAAATTCAAGTCCGCGTGGCCCAACTTTAGGCATTAACCAGCCCACAATGGGTCTTAACCAGTCCGGCATTTTTCTTAAAGGGAGTCCACCAGCAGCACGCTCGACATTTTTCATGAAGCCCACAACAGCCGAGTGACGTTTGCCCGCGGTACCGGGCACAGAGGTGCGAACTTCATCACCCAAAAGATCTAGCAACTCTTCACCACGGTGATTGCGCACAATGAGCCATTGCTCTCCTTGGCCGCCCATATAGCCAACAGTAATATCGGATAGCACATTGGTGTAATCAACACAGGTTCGGCAGGTTAGGGGAAAGAAGTCATTTGGTAAAGTCGATAGCGGCAACTGTAGAAACGGAATTTCTTTCTTTTTTCCATTTTTAAAGCGGACCTCAACATGGTAGTCAGCTCTAAATTCTAGATAGTTAATCTCTTCTGGCTCTGAGCTAATCAGTGACAGAAAGTGGTGAAAATTCTCAGTAGTGGTGTTGTCAGAGCAGGGCGTACCAATCACGTAGAGCTTTTCTAGTCCAAGCTCTTTTTCTAGCGCCCTTAAGGCATATACCTGGCAAGGAATGCCAATGACAGCCATCTTTTTATAACCTTTGGCAATCGCAGGTTCTAAAAGGGACAGAAGCGGCGCATACCCCATTCTCATGCCGCGACACTTGGCCATATCGGATGCTTTGTCAATAATGATCGGCAATGGTTTCCAACGATCCTCGGGATCTTCAGTCATTGTCAGAATGGCATCCACAGCACCTGTCTCTAGAAGACGCTCACCTATCCTAGTAGTAATTCCAGTCCATTGAGCTCCTGCGCTAGGATGTTTAAGTCCAGCTCTCAGCATTTTGGTAAAGGGGCCAAAATGGAGTTCATCAGGACGACTAAAGTCTCTTGCTCTACCATGAACCTGAGTCTCTAATTCTGGGTAATTTGGCTTGATAAACTGGCAAGCTTCGCCACAACGTTTTGGATTACTGGTACGAGAAATGCCGCAGTCAGTACAGAGGCTCCGATAGGGTGCACTAGAAGGGTTCATGCAGTCCTTGGGTCATCATCATTTAGGGTAATAGGGCAACAAAGCAGAGCCAACATAATGCATTTATTATGACCTGAATACGAAATATTTGCAGATTGATTTTATGAATATGGAGAGTAATCATGTTGCCGAGCATCCCCCTAAAAAGAATTGATGGATCCCTAGAAAATCTCCAGGATTACGCTGGTAAGGCCCTCTTAATAGTGAATGTTGCAAGTAAATGTGGCTTCACTTCTCAATACCGTGATTTACAAAAACTCTATGAAGAAAACAAGGCTAAGGGACTAGAAATTCTTGGGTTCCCTTGTAATCAATTCGGGGCTCAAGAGCCTGGCTCAGCTGAGGAGATTCAAAACTTCTGCAGCACTAACTATGGTGTTACTTTTCCGATGTTTGAGAAAGTGGATGTCAATGGAGCGGCAACACATCCCTTATATACATTCTTGAAGGATCAAGCGCCTGGCATCCTAGGTACTACTGGAATTAAGTGGAACTTTACTAAATTTCTAGTGAGTAAGGATGGCCAATCGATCACGCGACTGGCGTCTGCAGATGGGGAAGGCAAGATGGCAGAAGCAATTAAAACACTGCTCTAGATTAGATGTGACCTAAAGAGATAATTACTTCTTTTTCTTTCGATCGGAATCAAGCCATTCGTTGACATCGGGGAAGGCGTCTTGCACGTCTCCCATAAATTCTCGAACCATATAATATAAGCCTGCAATTAGCAGACAAAATACAAAGATCGATACAAGGAGTAATGTCGTGTTACTCATTTTTTACGATTCAATAGTGCAGACAATTTGAAATAGATCCCAAAACAAAATATTGAGGGAACCCAAAGTGCAGTAAAGATAGACTGCTCACGATCCTGGATCACAAACCATAAATAGGCAGAGGTAAAGAAAGAAATTACCACCGCCAGGAGAATGAAGTAATCTGATTTTTTAAACATATTCACTCCTTCGCTTCATTATTAAAATAATCACCAATCCCATAGCCAACTGCGCTCAGAAGACAGCCAATGATAGCGCAGCTCCCCAATACACGGATACCTGAAGAAATACCAAAAGAAAATAGATCTGCAGAAATGAAGTCCCACAGACTCAAGGAAATCAAAACGAAACTAATTGAGCTAATGAAGAAGCCAAGAGCAATTAAGGTCTTTTCGGCTAATTGTGACCAGGTAGTCAATTAGGCAACCGATTCTACTGGCTTAGCTGGCCATATAAAATTCGTCATTGCTGCGATTGTGATGAGTAGCAAGATGATTTCCAAAAGATATACGCCACAATAACCCGTTGCTGGGTTATTGAGGTCTACACCAAAATAATTTCTTGAGGCCATGCCAGCCAAAAGATCTCTAAAAATTCCCCCAACACCAACTGCAATGCCTGCAGCAGTAGCTTGTACGGCTCCCCATGCGCCCAATGCCAGGCCGCTTTGATTTTCCGGAGCATATCTCATGGTGGCAGTTAGGGTTCCATGGCTAAATAGCCCGTTACCAAATCCTATTAACACCACTCCCACAATAAAAATCAAGGTGCTGTTGAAGGGTGCAGCAATGATTACCAATATGAATGCCGGAATACCTATTTTAGCGCCATTACTAGCCATCTTAAAGGGGTCGTAACCAGCGCTCAATACTTTGGAAGCAATGCTAAAGCCAAATAAACAGCCAAGAGCTAAGGTAGCCGTCAGTATAGTAGTCGCGCTAACGCTCATATTTAATAATTCACCACCATAGGGCTCTAGCAAAACATCATTCATGCTAAAGGCCATGGTGCCAAATCCCACTGCAATTAAGCGACGAATTGCTTGACCACCTTCTTTGAAGGTCTCCCAAGATTCTTTAAAGTTTTGCTCTCTGGCTACGAGCGCTCTTGCGCGCGCTTCTTCGCGGCTTTCCTGTTTCCAAAGTGCAATCGCATTTAGCACAATGGTGACTACCGCACTACCTTGAATGACTTGTATTAAACGTCCAGGACTGTACTCTTCTAATAGCTGACCAAAAATGAGTGCGCTACCAATCATCCCTATTAATAGCATTACAAACATTAAGCCAACAATATTAGGTTGAGCTTTAGGTGGGGCAAGATCGCAAGCCAAGGCAAGACCTACTGTTTGAGTAGTATGAATGCCGGCACCAACAAATAAAAATGACAGTCCAGCAGCTGCAAGTCCAATCCATGCAGGAGCATCACTGGCATTTCCTGCGCCCGCCAAGACGAGTAAAGCAAAAGGCATGATCGCTAGTCCACCAAATTGCACCATCGTTCCCATCCAAATGTAAGGAACACGACGCCAGCCTAAAGCGGATTTATGAGTATCAGAGCGAAATCCAATCAAGGCCCTAATCGGGGCAAAAATGATTGGCAAGGAAACCATAATTGAAACAAGTGATGCTGGAACATGCAGCTCAACAATCATGACGCGATTCAGGGTGCCTACTAGTAATACTAGGGCCATGCCAACAGATACTTGAAATAGAGAAAGTCGAAGTAATCGACCTAGGGGTAATTCAGAAGAAGCAGCATCTGCAAAAGGCAAAAAGCGGGGACCTAAATTAGCCCAGGTGCTTATTAATTTTTGACTAAAACGATTCATGAAAGCTTAGTTTAATTGACAGATGCGCAAAACAAAAAAATAAGACCCAGATCTAAAGATCTAGGCCTTATGAGACAAAATAAAACTTATTTTTGTGCTGCAGGTGCTGTGGGTGCTCCAGCTACTGCGCCAGCTTTAGTAGATTTACCGCCTTCTAAAAAAGCCTTCACCCAAGTTGTATTGTTAAGCAATGCTAAATGAACTGAAAAAGAACCAACAGCTACTGCTCCCAAAAACAATGGAATACCAACAGTTGGCTTTACTACCGTCCACATTTTTCCGTAGATCATCTCAAGCTCCTTAAATTACTTCAACCAAGGTGAATAGATATAAGCAAGTAAATGGGCAAGTGCTGCAATCATCCCAAAAAATTGCGTACCTTGAATGAGGTTGCGATGTAGCTCTTCCGCCTCCTCAACACTCAGACCTGTAAGAGTGTTATTTGTCATAGCTTTTTTCCTCTCAAATCTAACTGCATCGTGCTAACCCACACGAGGGTATTAAATTAACCTTCACTACTACAAGGTGAATTTAGTCCTAATGTGTAAAAAAATCTATACACTTTTGTTAGTAATTTCCCTTATAAGTCAGCGTGTTGCGCTGCGATAAAAGGCGTCATGAAATATGGTTTTTTGACCTGTTCTAAGCCGTATATAGGGGCTAAAATACCCCCATAGGTTTTATGAGGGTGTTATGTGAGTCAATCTAGCGATCGTTTTAGTGCCATCAAAATCATTTTTGAGATCGTTTGTGCTGCCGGAGGCTTCGCTCTTTCTCTATTGTTTGCCAAACAGCTTGATTTGGGCGATGTTCCAGGTGTTTTTATGGGCCTAATGGGGGCAATCTTTGCGTTTATTCTTGCCCAAGGCTTTACCACCTTCATTTTCCGTATACTGAGAAAAGATTAATCTGGGGTCCAACCCCTTCTTGAATAAGGATAGTGAATGAATAAGCAGCCTGAATCAAGCCAAATTGATACTAAATTCAAAAGAACCATGCTTTGGCTTAAATTTGCCATTGTTGTATTCCCAATTGCCTTATTGGGCCAGATCTGGATTCTGTATCAAGAGTATTCCTTTACCAATTTGCTTTTTGTAGTGATCACTGCCTTTGCTTTGTACTCCACTATTAATTCATACAAAAAATTTAAGGCCTACGAGGCTGCTGCTAAAAATCAGCAATAAAAGCAGATATGTGGGTTTTCCCTAGGTAGGGAAGGATAAATAGGTGTCAATCTTGATTGACATATCGTCAATCAAGAGGAAGAATCATTTTCATGATTTTTCTAGACCCATACAAAGCTATTGTTGAATAGCCTTCTAGCATGCAAATACTGAATCTCGGTGTGAATCATCACACAGCCCCCATTGATATTCGAGAAAGTGTTGCGATTTCCCCTGATGATTTACAGGATTCATTATTAGATCTTCGTAATTATTTGAAGGGCAGCCACTCGCAATTAACCCCAGAGGTAGCAATTCTATCTACGTGCAACCGCATGGAGATTTATTGCGCCGCGAATGACGTTTCATATCCTAGCCATCATTTAGAAGAGCGGGCTTTTGATTGGCTGACTGCACAAAAGCGCATTCATAGTGATGCACTGAAACCTTATATATATTCTGCAAAAGAGACCGATGCTGTCAAGCATGTATTTAGAGTAAGTTGTGGAATGGACTCGATGGTTATAGGGGAGACACAAATACTTGGTCAAATGAAAAAGGCGGTTGAGTTTGCCGATCAAGCGGGCACGTTAGGTGCTTACCTCAAACCTTTATTCAACAAAACTTTTTCAGTTGCTAAAGCAGTCAGGGCAACAACTGATATTGGTACACATTCAGTTTCCATGGCTGGCGCCTCTGTGCGTTTAGCAGAAAAAATATTTGGCGATCTAAAAAACTCTAAAATTTTGTTTATTGGTGCTGGCGAAATGATTCAATTGTGTGCCTCACACTTTGCTAGTAGAAGGCCAAAAGAGATTGCGATTAGCAATCGTACGGTTGATCGTGGCGATGCGATGGCAAAAGTATTTGCTGAAAAAGGTTTGCAAACTGACTCCTTCCCCTTGCAGTCTTTACCTGCGCGTTTACATGATTTTGATGTGATTGTTTCGTGTACTGCAAGTTCATTGCCAATCATTGGGATGGGCATGATTAAAACTGCCTTGAAGGCCAGAAACAGCAGACCCATTGTTTTGATCGATTTAGCTGTACCACGTGATATGGAGCCAGAGATTAGATCTCTTAAGGATGCCTACCTTTATTCAGTCGATGATTTAGGTAGCGTAGTGAATGAGGGGCGCAATATCCGCGAGCTTTCTATGGTGGATGCACAGACCATTATCGATAAAGGCGTGAGTGAATTTTTTCATACGCTACAGAAAAGAACCCTAGTACCGATTATTCAATCTCTACAGACTACTGCAGAGCGTCTCAAAGAAATTGAATTAGAAAAAGCAGTAAGGCGTATTAAAAAGGGCGAAGATCCAGTAGAGGTTTTAGCAATTATGGCTCAAGCTCTAGCCAATAAATTTATGCATGCACCAATCAATGCATTACAAAATTCCCCTAATAATGAGATTGAAGACTTTAAGAGAATTCTTTCTAGTATTTACTCCCCAAAATAATTACATTGTTGAATATGCTCCAAGCAACTAAAGTACTTCATACGATTAATTCCTCGCAGGACTTAAAACAGCTTGGGCAATCTGAGCTTCCACAATTGGCAGATGAGTTGCGAGAATTTATTCTTCAGTCTGTTGCTAGTACGGGTGGGCATCTATCCTCCAATCTAGGAACGGTTGAACTAGCCATTGCTCTGCACTACGTTTTCAATACACCTGACGACAGAATAGTATGGGATGTAGGTCATCAAAGTTATGCCCACAAGATCCTCACAGGCCGAAGAGAGGGGATGCCTAAGTTACGTCAGTTCGGTGGCTTATCTGGATTTCCTAAGCGCTCAGAGAGTGAATATGACGCTTTTGGTACTGCACACTCTTCCACTAGTATTTCAGCGGCTCTTGGGATGGCAGTTGCCAGCAAAGTCAAGGGTGAAAAAAGGAATGTTGTAGCTGTGATTGGGGATGGCTCAATGAGCGCGGGCATGGCCTACGAAGGTTTAAATAATGCCGGGCTTGATAAAGCGATTCCATTAATCGTGATTTTGAACGACAACGAAATGTCGATTTCTCCAGCTGTTGGAGCTCTCAATCGATACTTAGCAAAACTCATTAGCGGCTCTATTTATGCGGCCACTAAAAAAGGCTTAGATAAGGTACTTTCCTATACGCCCCCTTTAAGAGAGTTTGCAAAAAGATTTGAGGGTCACGCTAAAGGGATGATTGGTCCAGCAACCATTTTCGAAGAGCTTGGTTTTGATTACTACGGCCCAATTGATGGCCATAATCTCCTGGATCTGATTATTACCCTTGAAAATCTAAAGAAAATTGCCCAGACGGATGGCCCACAATTTCTTCATATCGTGACCAAAAAAGGCAAAGGATATGAGAGGGCAGAGCTAAACCCTATTGCATATCATGGGCCCGGAAAATTTAATCCCGCCGAAGGTCTTAAACCTTCTTCGCCAGGTAAAAAAACCTATACCGAAGTCTTTGGTGAGTGGCTTTGTGATATGGCCAAGCAAGATGAACTTCTAATTGGTATTACGCCTGCAATGCGGGAGGGTTCTGGACTAGTAAAGTTTGAGGAACAATTCCCCAATCGTTACTTTGATGTAGGAATAGCAGAACAGCATGCCGTTACTTTTGCTGCTGGCATTGCTTGTGAGGGCTTAAAGCCAGTGGTAGCGATTTACTCCACTTTCTTGCAAAGAGGCTACGATCAACTAATCCACGATGTCACATTGCAGAATTTGCCGATTGTCTTTGCAGTAGACCGTGCAGGCATGGTTGGTGCCGATGGCGCAACCCATGCAGGTGTATTTGATATTGCTTTTCTAAGATGTTTGCCGAATATGGTGGTGATGACGCCATCGAATCAAGAAGATTGTAGAAATATGCTGACTACTGCTTTTAGTTTGAATGGTCCAACTGTAGTGCGATATCCCCGTGGAGCTGGATCTGGGCCAGAGGCATCTCAGAAGCTTGAAACTATTCCTGTTGGAAAAGGATTAATTGTTCGTAAATCAAAAAATGTTGGCACAGTTAAAAAAAGAATTGCTTTTGTTTGCTTTGGCCCATTACTTTATAGTGCGCTAGAAGCTGCAGAGGAACTTGATGCAACTGTCGCTGATATGCGCTTTGTGAAACCTTTGGATGAAACATTACTATTAGATCTTGCAAAAAATCATGATGTATTAGTCTTTATTGAGGATAGTGCAATCCAGGGTGGGGCAGGCAGTGCCTGTTTAGAAGCCTTATCGATGCATAAGATTCAGATTCCCACTCTACAAATTGGCTTGCCTGACGAGTATGTTGAGCATGGCGACATTAATCTACTCTTGGATCTTTATGGACTATCACCACAAAAAATCCTTACTAAGGTACGAGAGCATTTCCAGATATAGCGATGAATTTCATGTTTCAGAGAGAAAGTAAAAATACCAAACGTTTATCAAAAGAAGAAAAGTGGAAATATATTGGCAAACCAGTTGTCATCATATTTGGCACCCTAAATCTTTTCATACTGATATTTTTTCTCATCAACTATTACACTTAATTCGTAAGATCAAAAATTGCTTGCGTTATCTGTGCGCTCAAAATAATAAAGGCCACGAAGGTGGCCTTTATTGCAAGGAGATATTCTGAAAACTAAGATTTTTTAGTATATCCAGAGCACCAGCCATTAATAGGAACATGTTTTTCAGCGAATAAGACACAGGGCCCATTAGTAGATCCAGCCTTACCTTGATAAAGCGCACAAGAACCACAATGTTGCCCCGCAGTGTACTGAGGAAACTTTGCCTTATCTGCCTTAGCAGCATCCGTTACAAAACCTAGGGCAAGTGCCTGAGGATCCGATGGAGAAACTAGGGCTTGTGCTTGAACTGTATTGTGAAGGGCTAAAGAAGCAGCGCCAGCTGCAGAAAGAATGAGAAATTGCCGACGACTATTTTTCAAAATAAACTCCGAGTGTTATAGTTTAGTTAAGCTATCGACTCTATTATTAGAGCATTTAGTGGAGTCATTATAAGCAGGTATTGTTAAGAGAATAAGACATTGCATGCTGCCTCTGAACCCTTTTACCAACCAAGCTCTTTTTCGCTGAAGGTTAATTTAAATCTATGTTGAATAAAAAAATGATAGTGCCACTAGCTTGGGGTTTATCAGTGGCAATTCTGGGTGGGTTTGCAACGGATTTAGGGCCATGGTATCAAGCCTTAAAAGAACCTTTTTGGAAACCACCTGACTGGGCATTTGGTCCAATCTGGTCTACGATTTTTATTCTTTCTGGCATCGCTTGGGTGTGTGTCAAACACTTAACAGCAGATGTTTCCATTCTCAGCCGTTTGAATACATTATTTTGGCTAAATGGCGCGCTCAATTTGCTATGGAGTATTTTGTATTTTCGCTTTCAAAGACCAGATTGGTCCTTATATGAATCCGTCTTTTTATGGCTTTCAGTACTTGCCATATTTTTAACGATTAAAAAAGTTTCTACTAAATACAGCTTATATATGTTGCCGTATTTGATATGGGTCAGTATTGCGATTGCTTTAAATTGGGATACCGTTCGATTAAATGGCCCCTTTGGCTAAATTGACTAGTAATTTTGCTATCTAATAAAACTGACCCAGGTCAATTTAGCTTAAGACTGTATTGGATTAGAGTAGGTCATTATTCGAAGCATTTCTTTATCCATGCTTCAAAATGATTGCCCTTAATGGGCGATGTATATAAAGATGAATTATGACTAAAGAACATCGAATTGTGATCGTTGGAGGCGGCGCTGGCGGTCTAGAGCTAGCTACAAAACTCGGCGATCGTTTTGGGTCTCAAAAGAATGCCTCTAAAAAAGTATCGGTTATTTTGGTGGATAAGAACCGTACCCATCTATGGAAGCCAAAATTGCATGAAGTTGCTGCAGGCTCTATGGATCTTGCTGATCAAGAGCTTGATTACATTGCGCAAGCACACTGGCACCATTTTAGCTTTCGCCTAGGTGAGCTCACAGGAATAGATAGGGTCAACAGTCAAATTTATGTGGCGCCTTTTTATGATGACTCAGGTGAATTAGTTACCCCAGAGCAAACGATTCGTTACGATACTTTAATTCTTTCTATTGGTAGCTTAACAAATGACTTTGGAACTCCTGGTGTTGCACAGTATGCTCAAAGACTCGATTCTGTTGTTGACGCAAAGCGTTTTCACTTACGCTTGATTAATGCCTGTTTAAGGGCTCAGGCTCAAACTCAGCCCTTAGAGCCCCATCAATTACAGGTCGTCATTATTGGGGCTGGTGCAACCGGAGTGGAGCTTGCCGCAGAATTACATCGTACAACGCGCGCCATCATTTCATTTGGCATGGATCGCGTTGATCCTGAGAAAGATTTAAAAGTTATTTTGATTGAGGCTGCACCCAGAATATTGCCGGCCCTTTCCGCTAGAGTCTCTGACGCAGCAGAAAAATTGCTTTCAGATCTTGGCGTTAAGGTAATGACTGGTGCTACCGTTAAACAAATCCAAGCTGATCGAGTTTGCTTATCTAATGGAGTAGAAATTCCAGCAGAGTTGATTGTTTGGGCGGCTGGAGTCAAAGCGCCAGATTTTTTGAAAGACATTGGTGGTTTAGAAACAAATCATGTCAATCAACTATTGGTTCTACCCACTTTGCAAAGTACTCGTGATCCGCATATTTTTGCAATGGGTGATTGTGCGGCATGTCCTTGGCCAGAGGCCAATCAAGGCAAAGGTGGCATCGTTCCACCAAGGGCTCAGGCAGCACATCAACAAGCCTCGCATCTATTTGCTCAAATCAATCAAATCATTGATGGCAAGCCACTTAAGCCATATCAATATCGTGATTTTGGGTCTCTTGTATCCTTAGGTGAATACAGTAGCGTGGGCAGCATGATGGGCGGCCTGATTGGCGGCAGTCTCATGGTTGAAGGTTGGTTCGCTAAGATGATGTACATTAGTCTATACAAGATGCATCAACTAGCTCTTCATGGTTGGGTTAAGGTTTTTCTGGATACCGTTAGCCGTTTAATTCATCGTAGGACGCATTCCATCGTTAAGCTTCACTAGGTCAAGCAAACTCTTTGCTAAGGGTCTAAACTAAGCTATCCCATAGATTTTGAGAGTGGACTGATGAGTCACTACCAACCCGTTAATTTTTCTGACAGAGTGGCATTTTCCTTTACAAAAGGCATGCGTTTTTTTGCAGATACCTTTTTTCAAAAAAGATATGGTCACCGAGCAGTAGTGCTTGAAACTGTCGCAGGTGTTCCTGGCATGGTTTCTGGAATGTGGACGCATCTGACGAGTTTAAGACAGATGAAGCCCGGATACGGCCCTAAGATTCGCACTTTATTGGCAGAGGCTGAGAATGAAAGAATGCACTTGATGACTTTTATTGAGATTGCAAAGCCAAATGCTTTTGAACGTTTTCTGGTGCTGATTGCCCAAGCAATTTTTTGGAATGTATTTTTTGTGATCTACGTATTTTTTCCACGAACAGCCCACCGAATTGTTGGATATTTCGAGGAAGAGGCGGTGTATTCCTATACAGAATATTTGCGAGAAATTGATAGTGGAAAATTGCCCAATATTGCTGCCCCTCAAATTGCGATTGACTATTGGAATCTATCTGCAGATGCCACATTGCGTGATGTGGTGATCGCAGTTCGTGAAGATGAAGCCAAACATCGTGACGTCAATCATGAATTTGCAGGCGAATACGACCGCTAGTATTGCAACCCAATCCTCTTCACCGCTGATGGTGATGGTTTTATCTTAAGATTGCAAATAAGCCAGTAATTGCAATGAGCCCATAAAGGACTAAGTAAATCTTGAGGTCTTTGAAAACAATTTCTCGCGCAATGTTTTTGTATTTCAAGAGATAGAGATGATAAATAATCGGTGATATCAATATCACGCCAAACTCCAAAATCAGCTCTATTTTTTCGCCAGTCATTTATTTAATGTATTTGCTTTTTGAGAATATTAAAAAAGCAACAGATGCGATGCCTAAGGCAAAGAGTAAATAAGAGCCTGTTTTCACAAACACAACAAAGCCTATTAGTACCAGGCCAAATGTAAATAATCCTAATTTATCTCTAGACATTCGATTGCTCCCTAAACTATTTAATTTGTTCCAGACTCTGGATTGCTAGTCTATGAGGACTAGTTCAAATCATAATCCAGACCTTGTCTTTTATACTATGGACAATGTCAAAATCCAAAGCTAGCTGCCTAAAAGAGTTGCATTTAATTAATCAATGATTGAGTTACGCCAAACTGCCCTTGAGATATTAGCGATCACCGACCCCAAGACTAAGGTAGCGAGGGTTCAGGACTTATTTGATCAGTACCATCAGCGTATTGTTGAACTCAATGCTATGGATGTTTTCAGTACTGATGACATTGAGCTTCCTGGCAGGCCAGATAGACCAGAACTAATTCCTCCCTTAAAAGTTCCCAAGAGGTCAATGGCTACTCATGAGGGTAGAGTCTCTTTATTACATTCACTTGCTCATATCGAATTTAATGCTCTTAATCTTGCCTTAGATGCAGTATGGCGTTTTCCAAATATGCCAACGCAATACTATGCAGATTGGCTAAGTGTGGCTAAGGAAGAGGCTCATCATTTTTGCTTAATTGAGACGCATTTACAGTCTCTTGGCTTTACCTATGGAGACTTTCCTGCCCATAATAGCCTTTGGGAAATGGTTGAGAGAACTTCAGAAGAGGCGATTGCTAGGATGGCTTTAGTTCCTAGGACTATGGAAGCTAGAGGTCTAGATGCAGTTCCAGCGATTCGTGAGCGATTTAAGCAAATCAAGGATACTCAAGTGGTTGAGATATTGGACATTATTCTCAGAGATGAAATTGGCCACGTATCAATAGGGAATAAATGGTTTAATTTTTTATGTGATCAAGATAATCTCTCCGCAATTTCAACCTATAAAGCATTAGCTAGAAAGTATCGTGCCCCTATATTAAGAGGCCCTTTTAATTTAGAAGGTCGCAAGCAAGCAGGATTTACCAGCGAAGAGTTAAGTTTGCTGGGAGTAGATTAAGCATTATTCAATAGAATTATTCTGGAAGCTGAGCTATGAAACTATCCCGTCGAACCTTTATCACTTCAGTTGCATTAACTCCCGTAGCTTGTGGTGTTCCACTTGGATATCAACGTGGCACACCTGTGACTCAACCACAACCTACGCCGTCCGTTCGCACCCCACAAGTTGGCCAGGAGTGGACCTATATTCAGCGTAATGTGTTTGATGGAAAAACGCTTGGCTTGACAACTGATCGAGTAGCAAGCATTGGCTCAACGATCGTGATTGATCGTACCGACGTGGGCCTTGGAAATCTGTCCAAAGAAGTTCAAGGACCCTGGGGAACCATCATTACCGACCCACATTGGGGAAGAACAGTCACATTTAGTCCATCAATTGCACTGTGGCCTCAGGAGCTAACACCCAGTTGGAGCAAACAATTCATTACTAAATATGCCTTAGCGGGCTATCCAGGCTCTTTATACAACTGGCAGGAATATATGAGCGCTCATGGGTGGGAGCAAATCACCGTACCAGCGGGGACATTCTTAACCTTGCGTTATCAAAACTTAATTAACTACGAAAGTGATGATGACAACAAGACGAACTGTATTCGTAAGGAAACTCTTTGGTTCGCACCAAGTATTGGGCGATGGGTAGCACGTGAATCTTCTGGTTCTTATATGATTCAGGGCCAAGTAGGGGTTCCTATTCTTGAGGATAGTTACCAGTGGCAGTTAACTTCATATAAATAATCATGTTGCGTAGATTATTTATATTTCTTTTGCCGATCTTACTCGGCGCTTGCATAGCACCTCAGCCTTACCCAAGTTCTATTACTTTACCGGCGCCAGTTGTTACGCCTACGGTGCGCCCACCTCAGGTTGGTCAGCAGTGGATATATCAAGTGCGAAATGTTTTTAATCAAGAGATTGTCGACATTGTTACAGAGACTGTTGTTTCCATTAGCCCCCAAATTCGGATCCAGCGTAGTGGTCTTAAAGCCGGTCCTTTGCCCGAAGAAATTCAAGAGTCATGGGGTTATGTATTGCAAGATCCACAATGGAGTCCACCACAAAAATTTCAGCAAGCTTTACCTTTATGGCCCGAAAAACTCATACCAGGCTGGTCTCATTTTTATCGCACTCGTTACCAGGTGCTAGCTTATCCAGATGGATATTATTACTGGGGTTTGGTAAGCGAAGCGGTCAATTGGGAGAGGATTTCTGTACCTGCAGGTCAATTTATCGTTCTTAAATACCATCATGAAAATCCCTATTTTGAGAGCAATGACGTTTTTAGGGTAGGGAACTATCGCCAAGAAGATGTCTGGTTATCCCCAGAAGTGGGTCGTTGGGTAGTTCGCCGATCCTTTGGTCGTTACATCACTCGTGGCGTTTTTTGGTTCAACGCCTACTGGGAGGATTATCTTGAGTGGGAGCTGGTCTCCTGGAAGTAAATGAAGTGCCTCAGTAAAGCGCTTAAAATATGCGCATTACTATGTATACCGTTAAAGAACTATTCCCCACGCTGCAAGGTGAAGGTACCCACTCTGGGAGAGCGGCGGTCTTCTGCCGTTTTGCTGGCTGCAATTTATGGAGTGGGCGAGAGGAAGATCGCGCTGATGCAGTCTGCAAGTTTTGTGACACTGATTTTGTTGGAAGCGATGGTTTTGGAGGTGGCAAGTTTGAGAACGCTACATTACTAGCAGAAGCCATCGAGTCGGCTTGGAATAGCACCTTAGCGGGACCGCAACAGCGCTATGTTGTTTTTACTGGCGGTGAGCCTCTTTTGCAGTTGGATGACTCGCTCATTTTGGCACTACATCACAAAGGATTTGAGGTAGCCATCGAAACCAATGGCACCATCAAAATTCCTAAAGGGGTTGATTGGGTTTGTGTCAGCCCTAAAGCCAGTTCGGATTTAATCGTATTACAAGCGGATGAGTTGAAATTGGTGATTCCACAGCAAGAACATAGCTCCTTAGAAACACTTTTAGCCCGTTTTGAGAAGATGGATTATCGTCATCGCTATCTGCAGCCAATGGATGGTCCTAATCTCAAAAGTAATACTGCGCTAGCAGTAGGCCTTTGCCAAAAACGTCCGCTTTGGAGGTTGAGTCTTCAATCCCATAAACTGATTGGAATTCGATAATTTGGCTTTAGCCAGAAATACTATATAACTAAGTATGAGCATAAAACAACCCGCTATCTCCATCACCCGTCGTCTTGAATTTGATTCAGGGCATCGCATTCCAAATCATGATGGGCAATGCCGGCACTTGCATGGGCATCGCTATGCTATTGAGGTGACTTTGACGGGTGAGGTAGCTGATCATCCAGGGAAAGCAGACGATGGTATGGTTCTGGACTTTAGTGATATTAAGCGCCTTACGAATCAGTATGTCGTTGAGCCTTGGGATCACGCATTTCTGGTAGCTAAAGAGGATCAGGGTTTGGTTGATTTCTTGGGTACTCTACCCAATCATAAAACGGTCATCATGGAGCATGTACCTACTGTAGAAAATTTAGCCAATGCTGCATTTGCAATATTGCAGCCTATTTTTCAACAAGCTTTTGGTGGTCGTCTAGAGCTTTCAGCAATCCGCCTTTACGAAACCCCCAATTGCTGGGCGGATGTAAGTCACTAATCCATCATGCAAGCAGAGCTTGATCGCCAATTCATGCAGCAGGCTTTAGAGCAAGCTCAATTAGCCGCTCTTGCAGGTGAAGTTCCGGTAGGGGCAGTCCTTGTACGCGAAGGTCAGGTGATTTCCAGAGCATTCAATAAGCCCATTACCAATCATGATCCTAGTGCCCATGCAGAAATGTTGACATTAAGACAGGCTGCTCTTACCGAGCAAAATTACCGTCTACCAGGAACAACCTTATATGTGACCCTTGAGCCCTGCACCATGTGTGCGGGGGCCATGTTGCATGCGAGAGTAGAGCGTGTTGTTTATGGCGCTCCGGATCCTAAAACCGGTGCCGCTGGAAGCGTAGTCGATGTATTCTCTTCTAAGCAGATTAATCATCAGACCAGTATTCATGGTGGCATCATGGCAAAAGAATGTGGCCAATTGCTAAAAACTTTCTTTAAGGAGCGACGTTGAAATCCATTCACCTGATTGCTCCTTCTGGGGCTAGCTTAGATTCAAAAAGTCCTTTGCTTGGTATTGAATGGCTCAAAAGTCACGGCATTAATCTAGAAAACGCATCCTGTGTAGAACGTGTCTTTGAACGTTTTGCCGGAACAGATGAAGAGCGCTTGCTTGAGCTCAATGCACTTGCTAAACAGCCTAAACAAAATTTAGTGATGGCTATGCGCGGGGGTTACGGAATACATCGCTTATTACCCAAGATTGAATGGGATGCAATTGCGAAAGCCATACAAGATGGTTTGCAAATATGTGGTCACAGTGATTTCACAGCATTTGAGTTAGGTCTATTGGCAAAGACTGGGGCTATCACCTTATCTGGCCCGATGCTGAACTATGACTTTGGTCGATTTGATGACAAGGGTAGCGCTATTCCACCGAATGAGTGGATGTGGCAGCACTTCCAAACAGCAATTGATCAACGTAGACTTGATTGCGAAGTCATCACACCCCAGAATTTCTTAGGAAGCAATACTGGTAATTCAATAGATGGAATATTGTGGGGTGGTAATTTAACAGTAGTAGCAAGTTTGATCGGTACGCCCTATTTACCAAGCGCAAAGCAAACTCAGGGCGGAATTCTCTTTCTAGAAGATGTGAACGAACATCCGTATCGCATCGAGAGAACATTGATGCAATTATTGGAGGCGGGTATTTTGGCCAATCAAGGCGCGATCTTATTGGGCAGCTTTTCTGCTTACCGGCTATTCGATAATGATCGTGGATATCGTATTGAGAGTGCTATTGAAGCAATCCGCAAGCGCATTCCCAATGTCATTCCAATCCTGACCGGTCTTCCTTTTGGGCACCAGCCAGATAAATTAACATTGCCAGTCGGTGCTCAAGCCTCTTTGGCATATAGCCCAGAGCATTTTGCTATTAAAGCGCAATGGTAGTATGGTTTACATGAGAAAGATCAACATCACACGTCTATCATTCTTATTTTTTATCGCAGCACAATTATTTGCTGGAGCGGCGATGGCTATTGAAGAACCTAAATATACGGTATTGGAAAAAACGGAACCTTTTGAGCTCAGGATGTATGCGCCAATGATTCTTGCTGAGGTCAAGGTCGATGGCGATCTAGATGAAGCTTCGGGTCAAGGCTTTCGTTTGATAGCGGCATATATATTTGGGCAGAATCAAGTCAGTGAAAAAATCTCCATGACTGCGCCAGTGGCCATTGAAGAGCAGAACGTCAAAAGCGCCAAAATTGCGATGACTACGCCAGTGAATATTGAATCTAATGGGAGTCAATGGACGGTGTCTTTTGTGATGCCTTCTGAATACACCTTAGAAAGTCTTCCAAAGCCGCTAAACCCTAGAGTGCAATTAAGGCAAATCCCAGCAGTAAAGCGCGCAGTAATTCAGTTTTCTGGTTTTTACACTAGCCAAAAAGTAGCCAACAAAACACTTGAACTTGAAGAGTGGCTTAAAACCCGCAATTTGCAAGCAACTGGGACACCCAAGTTCGCCCGCTATAACCCGCCATGGACCTTGCCATTTATGCGACGTAATGAGGTCATGATTGACGTTTCTAATTAGGCTAGTTTAGGCTTCAACACTTTTTAATATAAATTTAGCGCCCGCATCTATTCCAAGTGCTTTGACTAAAGCAGGTAAGGCGTCTGCTAGATGTTTTTGCAGAGTCCAGGGCGGATTAATAATAAACATTCCACTTGCCTGAAGGCGCCTCTCTCCCGGAGCATTTTCTACCCGTAATTCTGCATGTAGCCAGGAGCGCTGATGCGCAGCAGCCATTTTTTTCATTCGATCTGGCAGAGCGGCTGATTCTCTTCTCGATAATGCGGGATACCAAATGGCATAACAGCCAGTGGCAAAGCGCTGTAAGGCTTCCTCAATAGCAGTTTCTAAATAGCGATAATCTTGCTTATCTTCGTATGATGGATCAATCAACACTAGACCTCGTCGACTTGGGGGCGGCAATAGCCCCTTCAATCTGGCAAAGCTATCTTCAGCATAAATATCAATCTGCTTGGCTTGAGGTAGTTGCTTGATATTGTGACGAAGAATATCTATTTCTTTCGGATGCAACTCAAATAACTTAAGACGATCTTGTGGTCGTAGGAGACGGGCCAAAATAAAAGGCGACCCGGGGTATACAGCAAGTACTCCATCGGTATTTTCTGCTTGAATACTGTGAAGATAATGTTGAATGCTGGACTCAACAGGAGTTCCTGCTTTTTGACAAGACTCTACATATTGAGCAAGCCGAAATATGCCGCCGTTTGCTTCTTTGCTGACAGTGGCAAAACCATCTTCTAAATTATAGATTCCGGCACCCGCGTGGGTATCGACAATCGTAAGAGCGCCAGGTTTTTCCTGCAGGTATTCCACCAGATGGATGAGCGTTAAGTGCTTGAGAATGTCAGCATGACTGCCCGCATGGAATGCATGTCGATAGCTAAACATGGCTTTACTTTGTTTTAGTGAATTGAGCTTTGATAAAGAAAACCAAAGTTAGGGTAATGACGGCAATAGAGGCGTATTGCAATGGTAGGTTCAGCTCAAGGTCCATGATTTGAGTCAGATGAACATAGATCGATAGTGCTCCTGCTATAGCAATGAGACGTGGCCAAATTTTTGTGGGAGCTAGTTGAGCATCAGAAATATATATTCCTAAGAATGCCCCAATCATGCCGCACCACATGCCGACTCCAGCCCCCGCTAAGACATCTGTTAGCCAGTGTGCTCCAACTGCGCTACGAGATAAACCAATCAAAGCAGCAAAAACAAATATCAAGAGCATTGGGCGACGCTTACTTGTATCTACAGAGAAGTAGAGCGCACTAGCAATTGCAAATGCCGTCAGAGTATGGCCAGATGGAAAGGCTCTATTGAGTAGCGGTTCGCCAATACGATAAAAACTCCCATCATCAAGCAAGCCTGCTGGTCTTGGCAAATCAAACCAAGACTTTAAGAGGGTACTGGATAAAGCAGCAACGCCTCCAGCAATAATGCCGGCTGTCAATAAACGAGGGGCCAGTAGAAGCAAGGGAAACGCCATAGCAAAAACACCCCAGCCATTACCGAAGAAAGTCAGCCATGCCCAAATAGTATCGGGAAGCTGTTGGGTAAAGTGATTAATAAAAAGAAAGCTACTGCTTTGAAATTCCCCAAAATAAATCGCTGTTGCCAGAGCAATGGGAAATAGCGGAATCAGCCACGCAAGTGTGGGAATGGCTTTTTTGCTCATCCCGCTTAACGACTCTTTGCTTGATCTGCTGCATCTAGTTGCAAGGTCACCTTCTCAAGAACTTGAGGTACGGTAATTGCTTGCATGCACACGTTGTCCTGACAGGGTGTCTTGCGATGATTAGCAGCGCTGACGCATGGAGAGCAGGCGAGGTTAGCAGTAATTGCGATGGAGTTGCCTATAGAGCCATACAGTGCAGGAGTTTCAGGGCCAAATAGCACTACTGTTCTCAAAGGGGTGACAGCAGAGAAGTGTCCTGGCCCCGAGTCATTGGTAACCATTACATCGGAGAGCGTGTAAAGCGGAGGCAATTCAGCAAAGCTCACTTGGCCTGCAAAGTTCAAAGCATTTTTAACATTGGCAACAGCGCGCACCTTTTCAACATAATTCATTTCAGCAGGTGAACCTGTAATCAGAATTAAGTCTTGCGGATAACGTTGATGTATTGCTTGAATGAGTTCAGAGAAGCGTTGTTGTGCCCAACGGCGTTGTGGCAGCAAATCGCTTGCGTTAGGGTTAATCAGAATGAGACGTTCTTTGCCTGGAGTAAAGGCGATACCGGAATCTTTAGCCAGTTTTTCGATACGAGTACGAACTGTATCTAGTGCTATAGGATTAATGACAGCTTGCTCAAGTTGAACTTCTGAATCTGGAATCTGAATTTTACTGAAAGGTACTTCAATCTCTTTTGCAAATGCGGCATGAATGAGCGAAAGGAAGTTCTTAGTAATATGAATATGCGGGTTGTAGTGCACTTTGCGCGTCAACATAAAGCCTCGCCACAATCCTTCGCCATGAAAGATGTGGTAACCCACACGGCGCCTTGCACCGCAGAGGCCAGTGAGGATCGCGGTAAAACGCGAGAACAACTCTAAGTCAATAACGGTGTCGATGCGATGACGACGGGCAAGCACTAGAAAGCTTAAGGTATCCCTTAAAAGTCCGCCAATGCTAGAAGAATCGATCGTAAAAACATTTTCAGGTTTTACGGTATTTAATAAAGTAAGACTTGCACGATTGCTTTTGAAAATCAAAAAGTAGAGCTCCGCACCACGGGCCTGAGCATTTCGCATAGCGGGGTCTACCAGAATTGCACTACCCATTTCAGAGAGCTCAATGAAGAGTAATTTTTTGGGCGTTTGTAGGCCGGGTGTAAAAGCATTTTTAACGGTGTCGATCAAAGCCACTACTGGACTAATAAGAGCGCATAAGGGCACTCCAACCCAGTGATCAATTGCACGCATTGTGTTGACGCTAATAGCCATAGTTTTTGCTTTATGAATTATTTACGTTTTAGTAAAAAGTATGCGCCGGGCAATACAGAAATAACGGTGATCGCGCCAAAGCTAATAGATGCCAAGACGGTAATCGATTGATTGACTCCCCACAGGGCTAGAACTGAAGAGAGGGTAGCCTCGCGAAGTCCCCAGCCAGAAATACTAATTGGAAGCATGAGTAATAAGCTTAATGCTGGCAGTCCAATCATCAAGCTAGGAATAGGGGCCACTCCGCCGTAGGCGCGAAGACAGCAATAGAAAGTAAAGATGAGTAAGCAGTGAACTGTAATCGCATAGGCTGCTTGAGCCACGTTATATGGCCATGAGAAGGCTATATGAATTCCTGGTAATGCATTAGTCATTTGAAAACGCTCGAGAATCTTCTCAAGCAAGCGATAGGTAGGTTTAAACGCTAAGCCAGCAGCAATCAAGAGGCCTACGGTAATCATGGCGCCGGTAATGAGGTAGCCTAAATCTGTTCCCCAGGCTGCCAATGTAGCGCCACCAATAATTAAACCTATTCCGCCTAATAGATTATTGCCAGCTAAGCCAAGGAGGCGATCCACTAAGACCATGGCAAAACTTAAACGAAGTTTTGGAGTGGCATGTTCAAGATCGACAGAGTGGTGTAACTCTTCATCTAAGTCTTTCTTGCCTGTCAGGGCCCCTGATTTATCTAAGTGGGTTGCGGTAATAGCACGATAGCTATCTCCACCCAATGTACTTGGTAATCCTTGATTCACTAATGCTCCCGTGAAATAGAGCAAGATGTAATTTCTTAAGCGTCCTTGAAAGCCAGATCTGCGCATGAGAAACGCCCAACGGAATCCTCCGCAAAGACAGGCAGTGGTTGCACTTGTGAGGGCAGCCAAAAACCACCATGGCTCCATCTGAATCTCAGACTCAAAAATAGCGTGCCAATCAATTCCACTGGTAGCTTTCCATAACAGGCCAATAGATAACAAGATCCGAATTGTGGGCCAAGCGCGTTTGAGGACTGATTTCCACCCAGAAGGGGCTTTAGTGGTTGATTCTGGATGTAAGCTCATAGGCGTAAGGATAATGCCTTGAGCATATAAGCCCTTGAATTTAGTGAATTACTCTGCCGGACCAGCGTATTGCCAGTTGTTACAGAGACTAAAGTCAAATTTGGATAAAGATTGACCAAAATGCCTAATTTCTAGGCTATCCAAGGGTTGACAGGCTTCGAAGCCCATTTTGGGGCCAATCGGGGCGCTAAATGGCATACCCGACCAGTTCACCAAAATGATCTTTGCCTCTTTTGGAAGTTGACCAAACCAAAGGTCAAATTGATCTTGTCGTTGGTCTAAAACAAATACCGGAATAGGTTTTGCATACCAAGCAGCTCGACTGCCCAGAGTCCAGTTTTGTACTGCAATGCCATTGGAGCTCGTTGCAGTTGCCAGCTCGGCTGCTTTTTGACCGGCCGCCTTCCAACCATATAGATCGGCAATAGGATTTGATTTAATAGATGCAGAGGTAATGCCACCAGATAAAACAAATCCAAAACCAATCAAACACAAGCTTATCTGAACGCAGAACAAAATACGAATCAGTCGACGATGGTAAGTAGCCCACATTTTTGCAAGGCCGATTCCGGCAAATGGCGCTAAACAAAACCATGCGGGAGTTGTCCAGTGCGGCAAGCCTCCGCCCCCCGATAAGCTCGCAAAAATAGTAAAGGGAATAAAAAAGAATCCAAGCAAGGCTATTAAAGAAAATTTATTTACATGTACAAAATCTTTGATGAATACTGCACCGCCCAAAATAATGAGAGGGCCAAAGACTGCAATTTGAAGTAATAAGAAAGTGCCAACGCCACGCCAGAGCCAAATTCCGCCGCCCCCATGCGCAAGTTGATATTTAAACGAGATCCAATCATTAATCCAATTCCAATAGAGAACAGGGCTAATGAAAACAAGCGCTAATATGGCTGCCAGCCAAAAACCAGCTTTAGTAATCCATGGTTTTTTAGGTACGCTTAAGAAAACCAGGAGCAATGCAAAGGCAGTAAAGGCTGCCGTATATTTGCTGAGTCCAGCAAGGCCAAGCAAAATGCCTAATAACAACCATTGACCAAGAGTAAAAGCATCATGGCGAAGCCAGAGTAATGCTAACCATAAAATTCCGAGACTGATTGGTGCCAATAAAGTATCTGGCAGCAAGCCGATGGCGAGTATGTGTGGCATCGGCGCAGCAACAATGACTAACACAGCCATCAAGCCACAAGTATTTGCAGAAGGAAGACTGGTAGTCAAATAAGCTGTGTTGCGTCTTTGCAGTAGGTGATGGATTTCAAGCGCTACTTGATAGACCAAAATACAGGCGATGATCCAGAGTAGCTCTGGAATGATGCGAATAATTCCTTCCGAAGAAGTGAGTGCTACTAGGGGCCACTGAATCCAACCAACTAAAGGAGGGTGATCAAAGTAGCTCCATGCAAGATGTTGCGCATATAAGGCGTAATGAGCTTCATCAACAGAAAATTCCACACTAAAGCCAAGGGCAAAGTGCACAATGGCGGCGATAAATATGGAAATTGCAGCCCAGGCTGATGGTGAATATTGGCGCATGCTCAGATTTTAGACGCACTTACTCTAATCTTTGGGACAATCAAGGGATGTTTACGTGTTTACGTCTTCCCTTAGCGTTTGCCACCTTTATTGTGTTGGCAGGTTGCTCGGGCTTTGGTGGCGGCAAACTGCAGGATGAATCTGGACAGACCTTCAATATTGATCAGGTTGCTACGCAAGAAGAGTTACCCAAATTCTCAACACAGACACCCCAAGAGGGAATGCCCTCCGGTTGGAGTTTTTATCGCATTGCCCCTAATAAAAAGAATACGGTTTATCGCTTAGAAAATTATCAAGGTAGAACCGTTCTGAGTGCTAACTCAAAAACGTCTGCCTCTGGCTTGGCAGTTAAGCTGCGCCCTAAGTCAGCACAAAATTTATGGCTGAAGTGGGAGTGGAAGGCAACGGGACCGATTATTACGGCCGACAATACTGATCGAGTTCATGATGATTCCCCCTTAAGAATTTTGGTGGCATTTGATGGCAATAAATCAAAGCTATCCTTCAAAGAAAAAATGACTTTTGAGATGGCTCATCTAATTAGTGGACAAGAATTACCTTATGCCACTTTGATGTATATCTGGTCTGGAAAATCTCCTGTGAATACCATTGTCGATAATCCCCACACTTCACGTATCAAAATGATTGTGGTGGACTCTGGCTGGGAAAAAATAGGCGTATGGCATTTGCATCAGCGTGACCTAGAAGCGGATTTTCGTTCTGCCTATGGAGAGACCCCTGGGGAAGTAATTGGGATTGCCTTACTAACGGATACGGATAACACTAAGTCAGAGACTAAGGCGTATTACGGGGATATCGAGTTGATTCGTAAAAATCAAAAGTAAGATTTTTAACGATGAGAGGGGCGCCAACGTTTTAGTAAGAGTGCATTACTTAGCACGCAAAAACTGGATAAAGCCATCGCGCTTCCAGCGAGCATGGGTGAGAGATAGCCAAGCGCCGCCAATGGAATGCCAGTGGTATTGAACGCAAATGCCCAAAATAAATTTTGACGAATTTTGTTCCAAGTTTTCTTGGAGATATCAATTGCATCTGCAACTAAAGTAGGGTCCCCTCGCATGAGGGTGATGCCTGCAGCTTGCATGGCGACATCAGTACCTGTCGACATTGCCATCCCTACATCAGCAGCAGCAAGTGCGGGGGCATCGTTAACGCCATCACCTACCATCGCGACCCATTGACGTTGGTGAGAGTCTGATATCTGGAGTTTACGAATAATCTGCGCTTTATCACTCGGCATGATTTGCGCAAAAACTTCATCAATTCCTATAGACTTACCTACGCGATCGGCAGCTGCTTGGTTATCACCTGAGAGCATGACTGTACGAATCTGTAAATGGTGAAGTGCCTTAATGGCTTCTTTGGCATTCGCTTTGAGCTCATCACCAAAACCAATCAGCGCTATTGGAGTTGAGGGCTGTGCAGTATTCATGAGAACCGAAACTGTTTGACCAGACTCAAAACAAGAATGGGCCTTTTCTAAGATTGCTGCGATATAAGGATTTGCTTTTAGTGAGGCAACACTTTGGAGGCATAGCGTTTGATTTTCCCAAGGGCCTGCTGTGGGCCTGCCTTCAATCCCGATGCCGGCAAGGGCTTTGCTGGCCATTGGAGGTATGGGTGCAAGACCTTGTACTTTGGCGGCATCTAATAGGGCTTTCGCTAGAGGATGCTCACTCCCGAGTTGTAAGCCTGCAGCAGTAGCCAAAATATCAGCAGAACTGATTGAGCTGACAAAAGGAATGAGGGTAAGTAATCGAGGCTTACCAATCGTCAGTGTGCCCGTCTTATCAAACGCAACGATACTCAGACGATGTGCTTGCTCAAGTACCTGTGGATCTTTAATTAAAATACCAAAGCGCGCTGCCACTCCGGTACCCGCCATGATGGCTGCGGGAGTTGCTAAGCCAAGTGCGCAAGGACAAGCAATGACTAATACAGATACTGCACGCAAAATAGCGATTGAAGCAGAATCGAAATAAAGCCAATTTGCTATACCGGCAATAATGGCGATGATGATCACGCTAGGTACAAAAATAGCGCTGACCTGATCAACCAATTTCTGTATTGGTGCCTTTTGAGTTTGCGCATCCTCAACCAGTGAAATGATTTTAGAGAGCACGCTTTCAACTCCCACTGCTTGTGCCTCTATGACGAGCACACCTTCTCCATTTAATGCTCCACCGATGACCTTAGTACCCACTTGTTTTTTCACTGGATTACTTTCACCAGTGAGAAGCGATTCATCGACATGACTCTTGCCTATCAGAACAAGGCCGTCTACCGGAATGCGCTCTCCAGGCAAAACCAAGATGCGATCTTTTGGAAAGACTTGTTCAAGCGGTAGATCGCGATATTGATCTAAGGGCGCGCCTTCGGCAATAAATATCTGGGGGTCTAGTACTTTGGCATGCTCTGGCCAGAGTTTTTGCAGTGCTCTGATTGCCTCACTCGTTTGTTGTTTTGCTCGAGCTTCAAGCCATTTACCAAGTAGTACCATGCAAATAATGACAGCGGAGCCCTCAAAGTAGAGCTCATGGCTAGCATGAGGGGAATCCAACATTTGATAAATGCTCAGACCATAGGCTGCACTAGTCCCTAAAGCTACCAATAAATCCATATTGCCTACGCCAGACATTAGCGCTTTAAATCCGGCCTTATAGAAGCGCCAACCTAGAAAGAATTGGACAGGAGTTGCTAGTAGGAGTTGCCATTTGGGAGACAGGGCCCAGTGAATCCCAAAGGGCATGAGAAACATGGGCAAGAAAAGGGGTGCAGAGAGGGCAAAGGCTAGTAAGACCCGCCCTAAACCATCAGAACCCCAAAAGGTTTTGGCAGGCGCTAAATCACCATTGCCATGAGGGGTAGTTAGTTTGGCTTCATAGCCGGTTTTTTCTACCTGGGCGATGACATCTTGAATTTGAGTTCCTGATCCCATTTTTAGCCGAATTCTGGCTTGTTCAGTAGCTAAATTGACTGTCGCTGCCTCTACCCCTGGGATCTTATCTAGCGCCTTTTCAACCCGCCCGACGCAGGAAGCACAGGTCATTCCACCGATGTCTAGGGTAAATAGCTCTGAATCCATGTCTTTTGGAGTAACCATATAGAAGATAATCTACTGCATATCTAACCATTTAAGCGCAAAGGCTTCCTATGTTGACTCTCAAAGTATCTGGTATGACCTGTGGAGGCTGTATTAATGCCGTCACTAGAGCAGTGCAATCCCAGGATCCTCAGGCAACAGTGCAAGCAGATTTAGCAACTCAGATGGTGAATTTAGAAACTACTTTGACGCCTGCACAAGCCAGTCAGTTAATTACTGAGGCAGGATTTCCGGTTTTAGCTTGATGCGTATCGCCAATTTGAGGTGAAGCATTTAATGGCTACTTAATCCCCCTACAAGCAAAATAATCTTTGTGCGGTTAACCTACCTACTAAGTAAATATTCGCAATAAATAACAAGATTTACTTTAAGACCCCTCAAATGAGGAGCAACTTCTTAGGAGAGAGCAGTGGCAGTTACAGTTGAAGCGGTTCAAGCAGCCCTCAAAGGCTTAGTCGACCCAAATACTAAAATTGATTACGTAACGGCTAAGAACGTTAAGAATTTACGCGTAGAGAATGACGAAATTTCTCTTGAGATTGCTTTGGGCTATCCAGCCAAAAGTCAGTTTGACACTGTTCGAAAATCCGTCATCCAAGTTTTGCGTGAATTACCTGATGTTAAAAATGTCAGCGTTAGTGTCACTAGTCAGATCGTCGCACATTCAGTCCAGCGCGGCGTTAAATTATTGCCTGGCGTTAAAAACATCATCGCAGTTGCAAGTGGCAAAGGTGGTGTGGGTAAATCGACGACTGCCGTGAACTTGGCTTTGGCATTAGCTGCTGAAGGCGCACAAGTAGGCATTCTGGATGCAGATATCTACGGCCCTAGTCAACCAATGATGTTAGGCATTACTGGAAGACCAGAATCGCTTGAAGAAAATACGATAGAGCCAATGGAAGGCCATGGCTTGCAGGCCAGCTCAATTGGCTTCTTAATAGAAGAAGATGCGCCAATGGTTTGGCGTGGCCCGATGGTGACTTCTGCCTTAGAGCAATTGCTTCGTCAAACGCGCTGGCGTGATTTGGATTACCTCATTGTTGATATGCCCCCAGGCACAGGCGATATTCAATTGACCTTGTCTCAAAAGGTTCCTGTAACGGGAGCGGTCATTGTGACAACTCCTCAAGATATCGCTTTGCTTGACGCTCGCAAGGGCCTCAAGATGTTTGAAAAAGTTGGTGTACCAATTGTTGGCATTATTGAAAATATGAGCACCTATGTATGTACTCAATGCGGCCATGAAGAGCATATTTTCGGATCTGGTGGCGGTGAAAAAATGTGTAAGGAGTATGGCGTTGACTTTTTGGGCGCCTTACCTTTAAACCTTTCGATTCGAGAGCAGGCTGATGCTGGGCGCCCAACAGTGGTTGCAGACCCTGATGGAGCAATTAGCGACATCTATAAAAACATCGCTAGACAAGTTGCCATTCGAGTTGCTACTCTCTCAAAAGATATGAGCAGTAAATTTCCTAGCATCGTTGTACAAAACACCTGAGGCTCTGAGTATTTATGCGCTTTGCAGTATTGATGCGTAAGCAAAATATCGATAACCCATGGATTTCATATCGATGGGTGCCTCAAGAAGTATTGCCAGATTTTGGACAATTTCATTCTCAAGACTTTGAGTCAAATAAAATTATTGGTCAGTTTTTAGGTCGGGATGCAGATGGGGAATCTTGGTTATTTACCGGCTATGAGTTAAATCTATTTCTTGATGAGGCTGAGGGCTACTATCTCAATGTCTCAGCAACGACGCCATGTTGGTTTGTCATGTGGCGCCTAGAAGAAGACTATGGCCGCTATTTGGATGAGCAATCTATTGCGATTGCAAACTCCGAACCTACTTTTGCTGTCCCTCATCGTATTGTTCTTAGCTATAACGAGGCAGCGCGTTTATTGGATGGTGGTGAATCAGTCGACTCTGTACCAATGAGCTCTGAACATGCTTCCTGGTTACAAGAATATGTGAATGAACATTACCATCCAGAACCTAAGAAGCGTCATCGGCCAGCATCATTTAAGGGCGCACAGCGCCCTGCGGAGGAATGATGACAGATGGATTTTTAAGTCGCTGGTCAAAGCGTAAGGCTGGTAAAGAAGATGAGATCAAGGATGATGGTCAGGAATCAGCCAAATCAATTGCACCAGCAATTCCAGAGGTGCAGACGCCCCCACCAGTAACGCTCGAAGATGTCGAAAAAATAGATCGTTTTGATCCTGACTTCTCTGCCTTTATGCGTGCCGATGTTGATCCTGCAGTTCAGCAAGCTGCCCTCAAGAAAATGTTTAGCGATCCGCACTTTAATGTGATGGATGGTTTAGATATCTATATTGATGACTATACGAATCCCGAACTACTACCCCCAGAAATGTTACGAGGGCTGGTTCAAAGTGATTTATTGGGGCTCTTCAAAACCGCTGACAATGAGACGCAGGATTCCAATAAAGCGGTAGATCAAGTTGCTCCAATTGAAAAGTTAGCA
Organism: Polynucleobacter sp. AP-Melu-500A-A1; assembly: GCF_018882125.1. Taxonomy (GTDB): domain Bacteria; phylum Pseudomonadota; class Gammaproteobacteria; order Burkholderiales; family Burkholderiaceae; genus Polynucleobacter. Next base: position 153,734 of record NZ_JACVOZ010000003.1, on the reverse strand, counting down.
AATGGTGTTTCTGATCCTCAACCGAAAACTGATTTAACATCCCAACCATCCCCGCAAAAGCAGGGTACGGATAATGCGACTGATCATCTCGCTCAAAAGAAAAATATTACTGAAGATAAGTCATGAGTCAAAAATTAGTTTGTAACTGTAATGGCACTATGGCTTTGGATCCTAAGACATTAGGCATACCAATACATCGGTCTTTGTGCAGGCAGGAAGTCGGCTCTTTTTTAAAAGCTTTGGATGGTTCAGAGGAGCTAGTGGTTGCTTGCACTCAAGAAGTCGCTTTATTTGGTGAGCTAGCCGCACAAGCAGATAAGCCACTGGTATCACCCTTACGTTTTGTCAATATTCGAGAAGTAGCGGGCTGGACGCAAGAGTCAAATCAATCTACTCCGAAGATTGCTGCTCTCTTGGCTTTGGCAGAGATGCCACAAGCGGAACCTGTGCCGGTAGTCAATTATGAAAGCCAAGGCAGACTATTAATTGTTGGTGCTGGAAGTCAGGCTATACCCTGGGCTGAAAAATTATGTGATTCATTGGATGTGTCTGTTCTTTGTACCGAGCCTGGCGATTTACCGCTTGTACGAAACTATCCTATCTATAGCGGCTCAATAAGCAAATTAGATGGCTATTTGGGTAAATTTTCTGTCGATTGGGATTTACAAAATCCAATTGATCCTGAAATGTGTACTCGTTGCGGGGCTTGCGTTGAAGTCTGTCCTGAAAATGCCATTGATCTTTCATTTCAGATTGATTTAAACAAATGCAAATCACATCGAGCTTGTGTCACTGCGTGCGCGAGTATTGGTGCCATTTCTTTTGATCGAGTAGATCGCCAGCGTAATTCAGAATTTGATTTGATTTTAGATTTACGTGCTGACCCAAAAATGCGCATGAGCCAAACGCCGCAAGGATACTTTGCTCCAGGCAAAGATCCTCTTGAGCAAGCCTTACTAGTCAATCAATTGCTAGAGAAGGTGGGCGAGTTTGAAAAGCCTAAATATTTTACGTATAACGAGAAAGTATGCGCCCATGGCCGCAACGGCAAAGTAGGGTGTAGCGCCTGTTCGGATGTTTGTTCAACAGGTGCCATCTCTTCGCTATTCAAAGGTGGTCAAGGTAGTGTTGAAGTTAATCCAAATTTATGCATGGGGTGTGGAGCTTGTGCAACGGTTTGTCCATCGGGTGCAATGCGTTACAACTATCCGAGCGTAGTGCACCAAGGAAAAGAATTAAAAGCCTTGGTAACGGTCTATTCGGCTGAGGCTAAAAAACTTAATCAAGCGCTTGCTCCTAGCTTGCTTTTGCATACATTGAAAGCTGGCACCCAATTAATAGATGGTCTGGGTCGCTCAGCACATGTTCTACCAAAGCAGTTTGAGGGCTTGCCATCTTTTGTCATTCCTTATGGAATAGAGCACATCGCTTCTACTGGTTTGGATCTATGGCTAGGCGCCTTGAGTTATGGCTTTTCTGAAATCACTCTTTTACTGAGTGGTGAAGAAGATCCCGCTTATCGTGAGGCCCTAAAAACTCAAGCAGATCTTGCGAATGCAATCTTGCAAGCCTACGGTTTTGATGCACGCGTTCATTTGATAGAGGCCCATTCAGTGAGTGACTTGCAAACTGTCTCCAAGGCGATGGGCATTTTGCGTCAACGCGGTTCACTAGCCGCCCTTTGCCCACCGGCAAGCTTTGGCCTATCTCTTCAAAAAAGAGAAACTGTAGAAGCGGTCTTGGAATATTTACAAAAATACGCAAAGACGCCATTACCAGAGGCTGGCGTTGTTTTGCCTAAATCTTCCTTACTGGGCGGCCTGACTATCAATAAGGATGCCTGTACTTTATGTATGTCTTGTGTAAGCAGTTGTCCTGAAGGTGCTTTATTAGACAATCCGGATGAGCCAATACTTTCTTTTATCGAAAAGCAGTGTGTTCAATGCGGCATTTGTGCGCAGACCTGTCCCGAGCATGCATTGGTTCTTAATCCCCGTCTTTTGACGGTCGAGCAGCGCAAGCAAAAGATGGTCTTAAATGAAACTCAAGCTTTTCATTGCATTAGCTGCGGCAAGCCATTTGGAACACTGAAGATGGTTGACTTGATGTTGTCAAAGTTGGGCGCACACGGCGCATTCTCAGGGTCTGCAATGGATAGGTTGAAGATGTGTGGCGATTGCCGCGTAGTAGATATGGTGAAAAAAGAGACATGAGCGAAACAGCAAAAGAAAATTCATCAACAGAAGTGGGAGACATTGGTTTACCCGAAGATCTGGCGCGGGCTGACTTATACGGATTAATTGCGCGCTTTTTTCAGATGCCTCCAGATCAAGTTCTTTTAGATCAAATTGCAGCGACTGCTGATCAACATGATTCTGCTGATGAGGCACCCTTAGCCAAGCTTTGGATGGATTTGGTGGAAGCGGCTAAAAATAATTCTGCAAAGGCCTGGCGTGAGGAGTTTGACTTGAATTTCATTAGCGTAGGTAAGCCTAATGTCGTTCTTAACGGTTCCTATTACTTGGCGGGCCACTTAAATGAAAAGCCCTTAGTCAGTATCCGCAAGGCTTTAGAGGAATTTGGTCTTGAAGCGGCGGAGGAGATTACTGAAACCGAGGATCATATTTCAGCACTCTGCGAGGTAATGAGATACCTGATCGCTGGGGATGACGTTGAGATATCAAACCTTACAAATCAAAAGGTTTTTTTTAATTCCTACGTACGTCCCTGGTATGACAACTTGTGCGATGCAATAGAAGATATTCCAGAGATGCACCTCTACCACCCAGTTGCATCGTTAACGCGCGAATTTCTGGCAATCGAAGCCCAAGGATTTGACATGATTTGATGTTGCATTGCAATATAAATGTCTAGTCCTCTTAGCATCTTTTTATGACTTAAATATGTCAAAAATGCAATTACCAATTACACTTGACCATGATCAAGAAAAATTACTTAGGAGCATGCCATGAGCACTAAATCTACAGTTGCTTTAAGCGAACAAAACAAGCCATCTCGTCGTAAGTTTTTTATTGGTGCAGGCGCCACTGTCGGGGCCGTTGCTGTTGCCACTCAAACCTCAGTTGGCAAAGCGGTCATTCAAGAAATCGGTAGCACAGTCAAGGTCAAAGAAGAGGGGCATCAGATTACGGCTCACATGCGTAAGTATTACGAAACCACTTTGCTTTAACTAGATTCATTTGATTTAGATCTTGTTTAAATAGTTATTTAATAAAAAAACTTTCTCAGGGACAACATATGAGTCTGACTCGTAAATCCAATACCCCACAAAGCAGTCGTTCTACATCTCACCTTATTGGGAGTTTGTCGCGCGGCTTAAAGGCAGCGGTTCCAACGATGGATCGCCGAACATTTCTAAAACGTTCAGGTGTGGGTGTAGGCGCTGGTATTGCTGCTAGCCAATTGAGCTTTGTCCAAAAAGCGACAGCAGAGCCAAGCAAGGCGATGCTTGATGGCAAAGGCAAGATCGAAGTAAAGAGAACGATTTGCACCCACTGCTCAGTGGGATGTGCTACTGATGCAACTGTTGAGAATGGTGTTTGGGTTCGTCAAGACCCAGTATTCGATTCGCCAATCAATATGGGCGCCTACTGCGCTAAAGGGGCTTCACTGCGTGAGCATGGCCACGGCGACTTCCGCTTGCGCTACCCGATGAAATTGGTTGATGGAAAGTATCAACGTATTTCTTGGGATCAGGCTTTAACTGAGATTACAGCTGAGATGAAGAGTATTCGTCAGAAATACTCTCCTGATGCGATGTTCTTCATTGGATCATCTAAGCACAACAACGAACAGGCCTACTTACTTCGTAAGTGGGTTTCTTTCTTTGGTACTAACAATACAGACCATCAGGCTCGTATCTGTCACTCCACAACGGTTGCAGGTGTTGCAAACACCTGGGGCTATGGTGCAATGACCAATAGCTATAACGACATGATGAATTCCAAAGCTGCTATGTACATCGGCTCAAATGCTGCTGAGGCTCATCCCGTGTCGATGTTGAGCTTGTTACATGCTAAAGAAAATGGCTGCAAAGTGATTGTGGTTGATCCGCGCTACACACGAACAGCTGCGAAGTCTGACCAGTTTGTGCGGATTCGTTCCGGTACTGATATTCCGTTCTTGTTTGGCGTTTTGTATCACATCTTCAAAAATGGTTGGGAAGATAAGAAGTACATCAATGATCGCGTTTACGGCATGGAAGAGATCCGTAAAGAAGTGATGGAAAAGTGGGGACCTGCTGCAGTTGAAGAGGCTTGTGGCGTTCCTGAAGCGCAAATGTATAAAGTAGCTGAAACCATGGCCAAGAATCGTCCAAGTACGGTTGTGTGGTGTATGGGTCAAACACAGCACACGATTGGTAATGCAATGGTTCGTGCATCTTGCATCTTGCAATTGGCATTAGGTAACGTTGGTAAGTCGGGTGGTGGTACTAACATTTTCCGAGGTCATGACAACGTGCAGGGTGCAACAGACGTAGGCCCTAACCCAGATTCATTGCCTGGTTACTATGGATTAGCAGCCGGCTCATGGAAACACTTCGCCACAGTATGGGGAGTTGACTATGAATGGATTAAAGGTCGCTATGCACCAGACATGATGGAGAAGTCCGGTACTACAGTGTCTCGTTGGGTAGATGCCGTTCTGGAAAAGAACGACATGATTGATCAGCAAACTAACGTGAAAGGTTTGTTCTTCTGGGGACATGCACCAAACTCGCAAACACGCGGTCTTGATATGAAGCGTGCAATGGATAAGTTAGATCTACTTGTAGTTGTGGATCCATATCCAAGTGCTACTGCTGCAATGGCTGCAATGCCCCCAGCAGAAGGCCAAACGATTAACAAGAATCGCAATGTCTATTTGTTGCCGGCTGCAACACAGTTTGAAACCTGTGGTACAGCTACTGCGTCAAATCGCTCATTACAGTGGCGTGAGAAAGTCATTGATCCATTGTTTGAGTCTGTACCTGACCATGTGCTCATGCAAGCTTTTGCTGATCGTCTTGGATTTGGTGAAGAATTATCCAAGAATTACAAAATACTCAATTCTAAATTTGCTGGTAAGCAATGGAGAGAGCCGCAAATTGAAGACATCCTGCGTGAGATCAATCGTTCCGTTTGGACTATTGGTTACACAGGTCAAACTCCAGAGCGTCTGAAGGCTCACATGAGAATGGTGGCCACCTTTGATCCGAAGACATTGAAGTCCCGTGGTGGCGTAGATCCTGTTACTGGCTACGATACAACTGGTGATTACTACGGCTTGCCTTGGCCTTGTTACGGTACAGCAGCCATCAAACACCCAGGCTCGCCAAATCTCTATGACACCAGTAAGAGTGTGATGGAGGGTGGTGGTAATTTCCGTGCGAACTTTGGTGTTGAGCGCGAAGGTGTGAGCTTATTGGCTGGCGATGGCTCTTGCTCTAAAGGTTCTGCTATTACCACAGGCTATCCCGAGTTTGATCACGTATTTGTGAAGAAACTTGGTTGGTGGGATCAGTTAACTGAAGACGAGAAAAAACTCGCTGAAGGTAAGAACTGGAAGACCGATTTATCTGGCGGTATTCAGCGCGTTGTAATGAAGAACGGTTGCCATCCATTTGGTAATGCGAAGGCACGTGCAATTGTTTGGAACTTCCCTGATGCAATTCCGATCCACCGCGAGGCCCTTTACAGTACCAATGCGCCAATGATGCGTAAGTATCCAACTGTGGCTGATAGAAAGAATTTCTGGCGTCTCCCAACTCTCTATAAGACTCTGCAAGATCAAAACTTGAATCAGAAGTTGTATGAGAAGTTCCCAATCATTCTGACCTCTGGTCGCTTGGTGGAATACGAGGGCGGTGGAGATGAGACTCGCTCTAATCCATGGTTAGCAGAACTCCAGCAAGAAAACTTTGTGGAGATTAATCCTAAGGCTGCAGCAGATCGTGGCATTAAGAATTGGGATTATGTTTGGGTTAAGTCTCCTACTGGGGCAAAAATCAAAGTTCGTGCACTCCTTACGGAGCGTGTGGATCAAGGAACCGCTTTTGTACCATTCCACTTTGCGGGATGGTGGGAGGGTGAAAACATTCGTAAGTACTATCCAGAAGGTGCCGCTCCTATAGTTCAGGGTGAGTCGGTCAATACTGCGACTACTTATGGTTACGACATGGTGACGATGATGCAAGAAACAAAAACCACTATGTGCCAAATCGAAAAATTTGCCTAAGTTAAAAAATAAAGTCAGGAGAACACAATGGCAAGAATGAAATTTATTTGTGATACAGAACGATGCATTGAGTGCAACGGCTGTGTCACTGCCTGTAAGAACGAAAACGAAGTTCCGTGGGGTGTAAATCGGCGTCGGGTTGTTACGGTCAATGACGGCATTATTGGTCAAGAAAAATCGGTATCAGTAGCCTGTATGCATTGCTCTGATGCGCCTTGTATGGCCGTGTGTCCAGTGGATTGTTTCTATCGTACTGATGAAGGCGTCGTTCTACATGACAAAGATATCTGTATCGGATGCGGATATTGCTCATTTGCTTGCCCATTTGGTGCGCCACAGTTCTTAAGTCAGGGTGCTTTTGGAACTCGCAGCAAGATGGATAAGTGCACATTCTGTAGCGGTGGCCCAGAAGCGAACGGCAGCGTTGCTGAGTTTGAGAAGTATGGACGTAATCGTTTAGCTGAAGGCAAATTGCCTTTGTGCGCTGAGATGTGTTCTACCAAGGCTTTGATTGGTGGCGATAGCGATATCATTTCTGGCATCTTCAATCAGCGCGTTGCTATTCGTGAGAAGAATGGCAAGTACCCAGGATCAAAAGCTTTTGGATGGACTACCGCTTATGGAGGTCCAGATACCCCAGCGCCGACTCCAACTCCAGCTGCAAAAATTCCAGGGGCTAAATAATGAAATTACATTTCAAAACGCTGGGATTGTGTGTGGCAGCTGCAACTTTATTAGTAGCATGCTCCGAGCCACCAGAAATTGCCGCTAAGGTTGCTAAACGTCCTGACGTTGCTCCATACATGGGGGCTAATGATGGCTTCATGACAAAGGGTTGGACGCCTGGTAACCAAGCGAGTTGGACTGAGTCTACCGATAAGCGTACTCAAGGCCAAAACGAATACAGTCGCGTTAAGTGATCATCCAAATAACAATAAATAAAACGAAAACGTTTAAGGACATGTGTATGAAACGATCATTCTCTAAAGTTCTGCGCACTTTGGTTGTGGCTGCCGGCTTATCGCTCAGTCTTGCAAGCGGGTTGAGTTATGCGGAGCGCGCCCAAATGGTGCCGCTCCCATCTCCTAGTGGAGTAGATCATCCCTTGTATGTGCCAGCGAATCCAAATAAATTGGCAGATGGTACTCAAGCCCAATCTCAGCCCGCGAACCCATCTATTTTTACCGCACCAAATGCTGATCCACAAAACTACGTCAGTATTCCCGATAGGCAAGCTGGTGTTTTGATTCAACGCGCAGGTCAAGAATGGCGATTAATTCGTAACGGTATTATTACTGTGTATGGTGGTTGGCTTTTAGCGATTGCGTTCTTCGGCATTGTTGCGATGTACATCCTCAAGGGCTCAATTAAATTGCATGAGCCACTTTCAGGTATGAAAATTAAACGCTTTAGTCTCTTTGATCGTTTTGTTCACTGGACGATGGCTGCTAGCTTTTTAGCTTTGACATTCACTGGCCTCATGATTTTGTACGGTAAGTATTTTGCGATGCCTGTCATGGGTGGGGTAGCTTACGGTGCATTCCTGGATGTCTGTAAAAATATTCATAATTTCACAGGACCCTTATTCACCCTTTGTATTGTGATTTTCTTCCTGCTATTTGCGCACAAGAATCTTCCTGGTAAAGGTGATATGGCTTGGTTCCTATCCTTTGGTGGAATTTTCAGTGGTAAGCATGTGCCAGCTGGTTTTTTCAATGGTGGTGAAAAGGTTTGGTTCTGGTTTGGTATGACTTTCTTGGGCCTAGTTATATCTGCCTCAGGATTCGTATTGGATATGATCGTACCGTTTATGCAAATTGAATATTTGCGCGGCACGATGCAAATTGCCAACATCATCCACAGCAGTGCAGCGATCTTGATGACGGCGATGGCTATGGGTCATATCTACATCGGAACTATTGGTATGCAAGGCTCTATTGATGGCATGAAGACAGGTTATGTCGATGCTACTTGGGCTAAAGAGCATCATGAGCTTTGGTATGACAAACTTAATAAATAAGGACAAAGCCATGAAAAAAATCATTGCTTTTACATTCTGTGCTGTAGCATCTTCAGTAGTACTCGCAACATTGCCACCCTTGTCGCCAGAGGCGCAAGAAGCTGCCAATCTAGCAAAGGCTAAAACAGCCTACGGGGACCGTGTTGGCGCCTATCAACTGTGCCAATCACAGAATCGTGTAGCTGATAAATATAGAATGTCCGGCACACCTGCACCCGCAGCTTGTGTAGCACCACCACCATTTGTAGCGCCAGTAGCGGCTGCCGCAGCTCCAGCAGCAGCACCAGCAAAATAATTATTCAGACAGTAGTTCTTGATGTAAGTAGCGTTTAGCTGCTGGTGTTTGGGGATTTAAGAAGAAGGGGCCTACGGGTCCCTTTTCTTTTATTTGACCACCATCAATAAAGATGATGTATTGCGCCAATCTTTGTACTTGAGCAAGTTGGTGTGATGAAAAAATAACATCTGTCCCATTCTGATCAAACTCATGAATCATCTTTTCTACCTGCTCTGTAGCATTAGGATCAAGATTGGCGGTGGGCTCATCTAGCAAAACGAGATTAGGCTTTTGTAGCAGAGCTCTTCCCAGACAAAGCTTCTGCCTCTCTCCAGCAGAGAGTTTATGAGCAGGGCTTGAGGCAAGGGTGCTCAAGCCAACTTTATCTAGCATTCGATTGATATCTCTTGCGCTGATATTGGGATCAACATCAGTAATCATGCCCATGTTCATTCTGGCAGAAGCTTTGATCATTGGCGTGTGATGTAAAACTAGAGCAGTACTCGTATCAAATGAATAAGATACTGAACCGGTATCTGGTTTGATGAGGCCATCCAATAGTTTTAAGAGAGTAGTTTTACCTGCGCCATTTGCTCCAATACAGGCGGTAATTCTGTCTGCAGGAATGATGGCATGCCCAATATCTAGAATGGTTTTGCCATTGCTGATAACCGTGACATTCTTGAGTTCAATGAACTTTGCAAATTGATCCACTACATTATCCATAGCGACGCTCTGCCATTTGACGTACAGCAAAAGTAAATAAGTTTGCTAGGAGAACTATGGCCAATAAGACAATCCCGAGCGCTAAGGCAAGTGGCAAATCCCCTTTACTGGTTTCTAGTGCAATGGCAGTAGTCATTGTTCTGGTGGAGTGATCAATATTGCCGCCAACAATCATGACAGCACCAACTTCGGATATAGCTCTAGCAAGACCAGCAAGAATGGCAATGGTTAAAGAGAAGCGGCAGTCCCAAATCAGCCATTTATAGCGTGATAATGAGGGCAAACGAAGGCTCATAAAGGAATCACGATGTATCCGCCAGGAGTCCTCGAGGATCTGCCTACTTAAAGCAGCTATTAAGGGGGTTGTCAGGAGTGTTTGGGCTAGGACCATACCCTTGGGGGTAAAGAGCCATCCCCAGGCACCTAGAGGCCCCGACCGAGATAGCATCAGGTATACCAGCACTCCCACTATTACGGTAGGCACACCCATTAGGGTATTGAGGGTCACAATAAAGGCCTTTTTGCCCCTAAATTCCTCTGTGGCTAGCAGGGCGCCAACCGGCAGACCTAGCAAGGTGCCGAACAAAAGTGCCGTAAGACTAACCTGTAGAGATACAAGCACAATGCCGATTACCCCGCCATCTAAATGGGCGAGTAGGCTGAGGGCATCTCGAAAAGCAGTTAACATGCATTCGATTCTATCAAGGGGATGGCAAAATGGACCTAATAAGAGATATAACCCTAATTTGACCTATGGCCCAAGTAGTTTGCCTCTGTAACGAGGTTTTTGATGAAGAGCTCCGCGAGTATTTAGATATTCATCCTATTAACTCGATTGAAGAGTTGCGGGAGCAGGCATCTATTTGTAATAAATGTATGCAATGCCAAGACTTGGTTGAGGGTGAAATTTACTTAGCTCGCATGCGACGACAGAATACCGCGGGACAGGCTTAATGAATTCTGAAAATAGCACCCGCTTTACCGTGATGAGTATGAATGTCCACAAAGGACTTTCTCCTTTACATCGACACTCGACGATTTATCAGCTACGTCAAAAAATGCGTAGCCATTACCCAGACTTATTATTTTTGCAAGAGCTACAGCAAGAACATCGGGGGAGAGTTCGTCGATTTAGTCAATGGCCCCTAACAGAGTTGACACACTTTTTGTCCGAAGACTTTTGGCATGATTGGCATTACGGAAAGAATGTGGAATATCCTGCGGGTCATCATGGAAATGCGATTCTCTCTAAGCATCCTTTACACAAAGGGCGCAACTATGATATTTCAGCGTATCGATTTGAGCGTCGCGGTTTGCTACATAGCATTACGCAGCTCGAGGGATTTGATAAACCCATTCATTGCTTTTGCGTGCACTTGGCCTTATTTGAACGCGGAAGAGAGCGACAGTTAGAGGAAATCATTCATTACATTGGTGATTTAGCTCAAGGTGGCCCTACCATTGTGGCTGGTGACTTTAATGATTGGCGTAATCGAGTGAGTGCACCGATGCGCGCTGCTGGCTTTGATGAAGTATTTGAGGTCTTAACTGGAGCTCCCGCAAAGACCTTTCCTAGTGTTAGACCGATGTTACCGATGGACCGCATCTATGTCCGCGGCCTAAAGATTCATTCAGTGCAAATATTGCATGAGTGGATGAAGCTATCAGATCACCTTGGTATTACTGCTGAATTGGAACTGTTATGAATGACCTAATAAGTATATTTTTAGAATCTTCTTTTGATTTAAGTGTGAATACACTTCTTGTCATTCACTTTTTACTAGTGACGTATTTCATTGGTATTATTATTTCAGTCAGAATGCCAGTTGGCGTGGCCTTTGCCTGGATTTTCATTGTCATGACATTTCCAGTTATCGGTATAAGCCTCTATGTAATGATTGGTGAGCGTCCAGTAGGTCGTAAGTTAACGCGAAAAATTACCCGCATGAATCGCGAATACGAAAAGATCACTGAGGATATGCGGACTATGCATGCAGGGGATAAGCTCAAATTACCAATTGAAGCTCGCTCATTCAGTCTTTTGGCAGAATCAAATAATGGCACACCTGTAGTCACTGGAAATAAGGTCGAGCTCCATACCAATTCATTGCAGATTCTTCAGCTCTTTATTGATGAGATTAACCAAGCAAAGAAAAGCCTTCATCTTGAGTTCTATATTTGGGCCTTAGGTGGTGATGCTGACCGAGTGGGAGAGGCATTAATTGCTGCCTCTAAGCGTGGGGTTGCTTGCCGTGTTCTATTGGATTCCTTGGGCAGTAAAGATTGGTTTAAATCTAAATGGCCAGCTCGCTTTCGTCATGCGGGGATAGAGGTCACGGAAGCACTGCCTATCCAAATTGGAAGATTTCAATTTCGTCGTGCCGATTTGCGTTTACATCGAAAAATATTTGTGATTGATAACGCTATCGTATGGACTGGCAGCATGAATTTGGTTGATCCACGCACATTTAAGCAAGATTCTGGAGTAGGTGAGTGGGTGGATGCCATGGTTCGGGTTGAAGGTCCAATAGCAGCACAGTTTGAGCTGACATTCGCTTTTGATTGGAGTGTTGATAATCCAAATATTACCCATTTTAGAGATCAACAGCCTTCAATCGCACCTTCTGTGGGTGAAGTCATTGCGCAGGAGCTTGCATCAGGCCCAGTATATCGTGACGATATTTTGTATCAAGTAATGTTGTCGGCAATTATTGATGCACAAGTGGAGTTGACAATCACCACTCCTTACTTTGGTCCAGATGATGGACTCATGCAAGCGCTCATGGCGACCGCTAGACGTGGTGTCAGGGTAACCTTAATTGTGCCCAAATTAAATGATTCAAAACTAGTTGCCTGGAGTAGTAGAAGTTATTACGAAGATCTCTTAAATTCAGGGGTACATATTGCCGAGTTTCATGGCGGTCTTTTGCATACTAAGAGCTTGCTGGTGGATCAAAAAGCAGCTATCTTCGGTTCAGTCAATTTTGATCAGCGTAGTCTGCGACTCAATTTTGAAATCAGTCTTATTGTGTATGACATCGATTTTTCTTCAAAGCTTCAGGTTTTGATCGAGTCATATTTAGCGCAATCTGATTATATTAATCCTAAGGTATGGGCAAAACGGCCACGTTGGCATCATTATTTAGAAAATGCAGCCCATCTTACTTCGCCACTACTTTAAATTGCGCCACTAGAGCGCATATTGTCTATATCCGCTTCAGCTAGGCCCAATTCTTTCAAGATAGCATTGGTATGCTCCCCTACTGATGGAACGGGGTCCATTCGATAGTCATAAGAGTTATTTAATCCAGGTGGCAATAGGGCGGGAATACTTCCTGCTGGTGAATCAACATTAACCCAACGCTCTCGATCTTTTAATTGCTGGTGATTCCACAGCCCTTTCATATCATTGAGGCGTGCATTAGCTATCTGCGCTTTTTCAAGCTTGGCAATCACTTGCTCAGTAGTTAGCTTACTAAAGCATTGATCAATCATTGCCAAGAGCTCAGTGCGCTTTTCATTACGTTTAAAGTTTTTATCAAAGCGTTCATCCAGTGCAAGGGCAGGATTCTCAAGAACGACCTCGCAGAATTGCACCCATTCCCGTTCATTTTGTAAACCCAACATCACAGTTCCGCCGTCACCAGCTTGAAAGGGGCCATAGGGATAAATGGTTGCATGTGAGGCGCCATTTCTAGGAGGAGGCTGGGCACCTTCAAAGGCGTAGTACATCGGAAAGCTCATCCACTCACCCAATGCCTCAAGCATAGAGACATCAATGACGGAGCCTCTACCAGTCTTGCCACGTTGTAATAGCGCTGCCAAAATATTGGAATAGGCATACATCCCTGCGGCGATATCAGCGATGGAGTTACCGGATTTACTGGGTGATTCTGGAGTTCCAGTTACTGATAAGAATCCTGCTTCACTTTGGATGAGTAGGTCGTAGGCTTTCTTATCACGATAGGAACCATTATTACCGTATCCCGAAATGTCACACAAAATTAATTGCGGATTCTCTTTTTGTAATAGCTCTGGGGTTAGTCCCATGCGTGCAGTAGCACCAGGGGCAAGGTTCTGCACTAAAACATCTGCAGTTTTTAGAAGGGCCTTGAGCGCGGCAAGAGCTGAGGGTTGCTTGAGGTCTAAGGTTAAGCTTTCTTTAGAGCGATTGACCCAAACAAAGTGAGAACTTTGCCCTTTGACTTGCTTGTCATATCCACGTGCAAAGTCTCCAGTGCCAGGACGCTCAACCTTGATGACACGTGCTCCCAAATCAGCAAGTTGTCTCGTGCAAAAGGGTGCCGCAATGGCATGCTCTAGTGAGACTACAGTAATTCCGTCTAAGGGACGAACACTCATATCAATTCCAATTAAAAAGATCTTGGAAGGCCAAGAATATGTTCGGCCACGTAGGAGTAGATTAAATTGGTGGAAATAGGGGCAACTTGATACAGACGCGTTTCTCTAAATTTTCTTTCAACATCGTATTCATTGGCAAAGCCAAAGCCACCATGGGTTTGCAGGCATACGTTGGCCGCTTCCCAGGAAGCCTTGGCAGCTAAGTATTTAGCCATATTCGCCTCTGGACCACAGGGTTGATGATGATCAAAAAGTTCACAAGCTTTGAAGCGCATTAAATTTGCCGCTTCAGTTTCTATATAACTATCAGCAATCGGGAACTGAATTCCTTGATTTTTTCCAATTGGGCGATCAAATACCACTCGCTCATTGGCATAGTTACGCGCACGATCAATAAACCAATAGGCATCACCAATACACTCGGCGGCAATCAATACTCGTTCTGCATTTAAACCATCTAAGATGTATTTAAAGCCTTGACCTTCTTCACCGATGAGATTTTCTGCAGGAATTTCTAGATTATCAAAGAAGACTTCATTGGTTTCGTGATTGACCATGTTGGCAATTGGTCTGACTTCCATGCCATTACCAATTGCGTCTTTTAGGTTGACGATAAAGATCGACATACCCTCGGATTTTCGCTTTACTTCATTAATAGGAGTAGTGCGTGCTAATAAGATCATGAGGTCAGAGTGCTGGATACGAGAGATCCAAACTTTTTGACCATTGATGATGTACTTATCCCCCTTTTTCACTGCGGTCGTTTTTAACTTCGTGGTATCTGTACCAGTAGAGGGCTCGGTAACAGCCATACTTTGAAGGCGTAATTCACCGGAGGCAATTTTAGGTAGATATAGTTGCTTTTGAATATCGGACCCGTGGCGTAGCAAGGTACCCATGTTGTACATCTGTCCATGACACGATCCTGAGTTTCCGCCTGAAAAATTGATTTCTTCCATGATGACTGAGGCTTCAGCTAAACCCAATCCTGAGCCACCATACTCTTCGGGGATTAATGCGGCTAACCATCCAGCGTCAGTCATTGCTTTTACAAAAGCCTCTGGGTAACCACGTTCATGGTCAATTTTTTGCCAATAAGCTGAGTCAAAGCTCTTGCTTAGGTCGCGCAGGGCTTCACGCATATCTTGGTATTGATCTTGCTTTGGGATGGGTTGATTCATTAAAGTCTCAGTTAATAGATTTTCTGGTTTATTTCGTGATTTGCACAATAGTTTAAGCAAGATTTGAAAATCCGTGAAAATAGTCAAAAGAAGGGGAAAATAGCCTCTAGGAATGAATAAAAGGGACAAGACCTTGCCGATAGAAAAGAACCACCAGCAAATCCTCTCAGGAATCAAAGTCCTGGAATTAGGTCAGCTAATTGCCGGACCATTCGCTTCTAAAACGCTAGCTGATTTTGGAGCTGAAGTCATTAAGGTGGAATCACCAGGTGAGGGCGATCCATTACGTAAGTGGCGGATGCTCCACAAGGGAACATCGGTCTGGTGGCAGGCTCAGTCTAGGAATAAACAGTCAATTGCTTTGGATTTGCGTGTTAAAGAAGGGCAAGCCATTGCGCGTCAATTGGCGCTTGAGGCTGATGTTGTCATTGAAAATTTCCGGCCAGGTACTCTTGAGAAGTGGGGTCTAGGCTGGGAGGAATTACATCAAGCCAATCCCAAATTGATTATGTTGCGAATCTCAGGCTATGGTCAAGATGGGCCACGACGGGATGAGCCAGGATTTGCGGCAATTGGTGAAGCAATGGCCGGTTTACGCCACATCACAGGGCATCCTAATGAGATACCTGTACGCGCTGGCGTTTCTTTAGGCGATACGATTGCTGGTCTACACGGTGCTCTTGGTGTCTTGTTAGCTTTGTATGAACGTGATGCTCGGGGTGGTGAAGGGCAGATGATTGATGTGGCACTGTATGAGGCAGTCTTTAACCTTACGGAAAGTTTGCTGCCTGAATATTCAGCTTTTGGCGCTATTCGACAGCCTGCAGGCGGTGCCTTACCTGGAATAGCCCCCTCCAATGCTTATCGCTGTAAAGATGGTCAGTATGTTTTGATTGCTGGCAATGGAGATTCGATTTACAAGCGCTTAATGGCATTAATTGGACGCTCAGATTTGGGTGAAGATCCCACTCTTGCTCGTAATGACGGTCGAGCCAAGCGAGTGCTTGAAATAGATGCTGCAATTAATGCATGGACCGGCACTTTATCTATTGACGAGGTCTTGAAAGGACTAGTTGAGGCGCAAGTTCCTTCCGGAAAAATTTACACTGCTAAAGATATTTCTGAAGATCCTCACTATCATGCCCGCGGTGTCATCGAAACGGTAGAGGGAGCTGACGGTCTTAAAGTTCAAGTCCCCGGAATTATTCCAAAGCTATCGCAAAATCCCGGAGCGATTCGCTACCGCGCCCCAACTTTAGGCGAGCATACCAATCAAGTCCTTAGAGCTGCAGGTCTAACAGACGAGCAAATTACCCTCCTGAAAAAATCAGGGGTGCTCGCTTAGTGGAGCAAATGTTCGGACATTTTTTTTCATGGTTTGGATTACCTTCGGTGGGTTTACCTGCGGTATTCATTAGTGCATTTATTTCAGCAACGCTCATTCCGATTGGGTCTGAGCCTATCCTATTTGGCTATGTCTCAATTGAGCCGCAGATGTATTGGATAGCCATTATGGTCGCGACAGTTGGTAATACCTGTGGTGGTATGTTTGATTGGTGGCTTGGTTTGATCAGTAGAAATAGCTTTGAATCGCTAAAGGGCCCAACGCATGGCCGGGTACACACTTGGTTGGCGGCGCGGGGACCAAAAATGCTGCTGCTATCTTGGCTACCGGGTTTTGGAGACCCTCTTTGTTTTGCTGCAGGATGGCTTCGACTTGCGTGGCTACCATGCCTAATCTACATGTTCTTTGGTAAATTATTTCGCTATCTCACGATTACCTGGTTGCTTACTTTAGTGCCCAATAGTTTTTGGCATCAACTCGGACATTGGCTGCATTTAATTTAAACAGCGCAATATTTTTGCTGAATCTCATCGTTATTGAGAAGATTCTGAGCGGTGTCATGAAACACAATTTTTCCTTGATCCAAAATATAAGCCCGATCTGAAATCTTCAAAGCCTGCTGCACATTTTGCTCTACCAAAAGGATAGTCAAACCCTTTTGCTTAAGATTGGCAAATAACTCAAACATCTCTTCGACCAAAACAGGCATGATACCTTCAGATGGCTCATCTAATAATATGACCTTAGGTTTTCCAATCATCGCTCTAGCAATTGCCAACATTTGTTGTTCACCACCGGACATAGAAGTGCCGTCTTGATCAAGGCGTTCTTTAAGGCGAGGGAAGGTTTGTGCTATTTCATCAACCATTGCACTCATATCACCACGATTCTTCTTTGCAATGATGCCAAGTTCAAGATTCTCTTTAACAGTGAGACCGGGAACAATGCGGCGATCCTCAGGTACATAGGCCAACCCAAGATGAAAGCGAGCATGAGCTGGCATATCTAAGAAAGAGGTGCCATCAACAGAGGCAGAGCCTTCGCGCTTTGAGAGTAGGCCCATAAGGGATCGCAAGGTGGTTGTTTTTCCTGCCCCATTGCGCCCCATCAGAGTCACAATTTCTCCTTTATTGACATCAAGGGAGACGCCTTGCAAGACATGGCTTCGGTCGTACCAGGCGTTTAAGTTTTCAACACGCAACATAGATCGCTTTCGATTTAACCTTGACCCAGGTACACGCGGCGTACCTCAGCATTATTTTGAATTTCTTCTGGAGTACCTTCAGCCAAGAACTCGCCATGGTGAAGAACAATGATACGTTTGCATAAACCCATAATCAGTTTCATCTTGTGCTCAACCAAAATCACCGTACGCTCATTTGCTAGGATGCGGATGAGATCCATCATGACAAGAGTCTCTTCTGGGGACATTCCGGCAGTAGGTTCATCCAAGAGCAGCAGACTGGGATTGCAAGCCAAAGCCATCGCAATCTCTAGAGCGCGTTGTTGGCCATGAGCTAAATCCCCAGTCTTCTTATTACGCAAGTGTCCAAGATTCACTCGCTGTAAAAGTTGATCTGCCAGTTCAATCGGGCCAGGATAGCTTTGCGCATTGCGTAAAAAGTTGTAGCGAGCCGTTTCCATTTGTGCCGCAACACGAACATTTTCATGAACGCTTAATTGCTTAAAGACATTGGTAATTTGAAAGCTTTTGGATATTCCAATGCGAGCAAACTCATACTGCTGCATACCCGTAATATCTTTGCCATTAAATAATATTTGGCCGCTAGTCGGAGGGAAGGCGCCGCTCAGAACATTAAAGAAAGTACTCTTTCCTGCACCATTAGGACCAATAATGGCAGTCAAAGTTCCGGGCATAAAGCTTGTGGAAACATTTTGTAATGCCTTGAACTTACCAAAGCTTTTGCTGACATTACGGGCTTCAAGAATAGGGGTCTGAGTAGTGTGATCCATTATTTTGAATCCTGCTGAATTTGTAGTTTGCTCAGAATAGTTCCCCAGATTCCCTTGGGGAAAAACAAGACAAAGAACATAAAGATAATACCGATGACAGCCATCCAGTGTTTAGTAAAGGTTGTGACCACATCTTCAAGGTAAAGCATGACTGCAGCGCCAATAAAGGGTCCAAAGAAAGTGCCCATGCCACCCAAGATGCTCATCATCACTGCCTGTCCCGATTGGAGGTAATGTAAAGAATCGATAGGTACGATGGAGAGATGTAGGGCGCGCAATGAACCTGCTAATCCACAAATGGCCGCAGATAAAACGAATACTAATAATTTCGTTCGAGTTACATCAAAGCCACAAGCCGAAGCACGCTTTTCATTTTCACGAATAGCCTCCATGACTGCGCCCAGCGGTGAGTTTAGGATGCGAGAAATAAACCAAATAGCAATCACTACAAAAAAGAGAATGATGTAGTACTTCACTAAGGGGTTCAAAAAATCTACAGGAATGCCCAGGATATTGAAGGTATCGACCCTCACTCCGCGTAAACCATTTTCACCACCAGTCAAACTTTCGGCTTTATAAAATAAGTAGTAGATGATTTGACCTAATGCCAAGGTCACCATTGAAAAATAAATTCCTCGGGTACGAATTGCTAGGAAACCCATGATAAGACCGGTAATGGCTGCACCAATAACACCAATCAGGATGGCTGTTCCCCAAGGTAAGCCGTAATGAACAATGCTGATACCCGTAAGGTAGCTACCGGCTCCTAAAAAAGCCGCGTGGCCAAATGAAAGTAAGCCCATATAACCAAAAAGCAGATTAAAGCCCATCGCAAATAAACCAAAGATCAAGATATTGATCGCCAAGGCCTCATACGGCATGATGAAGGGAAAGATCGCCAAGAAAAGCGTGCTAGCGAATACGCGGTGACGTACGACGAGTTGAAAAAAAGAATTCATATAGATCACTGAGCCTTAACCCATCGCTCCAGCTTTACCAAAAAGTCCCTGTGGGCGAATTAATAGTACTACCGCCATGAGGACAAAGATTGAGAGCTCTGAAAGTGCAGGAAAAAAGAGTGATGTCATGCTGTAGACAACACCCACTAATAAGCCAGCAACTACGGCTCCAACAGGAGAGCCCATGCCACCCACCACGGTGACCACAAAAGACTCCGCCAGAATCGGTATGCCCATCTCAGGATTTACGGAGCGGGTAGGAGCGGCTAAGATGCCAGATAAGCCAGCAATGGCACAGCCAAGAGCAAATACCAACAACCAAACCTTAGCAATATCTACCCCAAGTACTTTTACAATCTCTTGATCGGCAGCGCCCGCTTTGATAATGAGCCCGTAACGGGTTTTTTGAATCAAGAACCATACTCCAAAAATAATGACTGCTGTCGCTGCAATCAAAAATAAACGGTATTTTGGGAAGTAGCCAATACCTACATTGACCGTACCTCCAAGACCTTCGGGGGTGACTGATGGAAGTCCTTCGATACCAAAGGTAACGCGCATTACTTCAATCAATACATAGGAGAGTCCAAATGTAAGCAAGAGGGGGTAATCAAGACCACGACCATACAGAGGTCTCACTAAGAAGCGTTCCGTTAACAACCCCAAGCAACCTGTAATGATGGGGGTTAGTAATAAGCTAAACCAGAAGTTTCCAGTGATACCTAAAAAGTAGATTCCCAAGAAGGCGCCAACCATAAAGAAAGCACCATGTGCAAAGTTCACAACATTGAGCATGCCAAAAATAAGGCATAAGCCCAAAGCTAAAAGTGCGTAAATACTACCCAGGGCAATTCCTGTGAGTAGTTGCATGCATAAAAGCTCGAATGTTAGACCAGTCATAGATGTACTCAAAAAAACTCCCCTTGATCCAAAGAGATCAGGGGGAGTAGATCAAGGTATTCAGATAAATACCTTAAAGTTTTAGCCTTAGGCTTTGTGGCCCAATTCTGCGCAAGAACGCATGTTCTTTTCAGTGGTTGGCTCAATCGTCAAAATATTGAAGACGTCATACTTGTCTTTCATATTCTTGGACTTAGACTCTACGATAATGACGGTCTGAACTGCTTGATGGTCGCACTTGCGATAGTACTCAGGACCTTTGTACCAATCGTACTTCAGGTTTTCCATAGCAGTAACCACTTTCATGGTCTCAGTTGACTTGGCAATCTTGACGGATGCGAGAACACTCTTAACACCAGCATAGCCTAGTGCGCCGTAATCGGAGGGTACTGAGCCGTTATACATTTTACGGAATGCATCGTTAAATGCTTTAGCAGTTGGAATACGATCTTCAAGGCCCCAATAATAAGAAGTTCCGCCGATGATTCCTTCAAATGCCTCTGGACCACCAGCAAGACGGGCGGTGTAAAGCAAAACAGGCGCCATAATTTTCATACTCGACTTTAGACCAAAGTCAGTACATTGTTTGGCAGCATTTACTAGATCGCGACCGAAGTTACAAAGCACCAAAATATCTGGGTTTAATGCTTTAATGCGTGGCAAGAAAGCAGAGTAATCAGAAGCACCCAATGGATGGCGAATATCGGCTAGCGTAGTGGCGCCCATTTCTTTTCCAGCACGCTCAAATGCACGTACCATTTCATGGCCATAGGCATAGTCAGCAGTTAAGAACACAATCTTTTTACCAAAGCGTGGAATAGCGTAGCGAGCTAGTGCGCCCGCAGTCATAGTTGGGTTTAATGCTTCATGGAAGGTATATACACTCCAGTCTTTTGCTTCGTTAATAGCGTCCGATTGACTGATAGAGTTAAAAAGAATTTTACGTTCTTTGCAGACTGCATTGATGGAGAGTTGAGTAGCGGCTGACAGAGACCCCACAACGTAATTCACTTTATCTTTTTCAATCAACTCTAGGGTGCGAGTCGCAGCTTCGCCTGGATTTAGTTTGTCATCACGCACTAACAGCTCTGCTTTACGACCATTAAAGCCACCAGCATCATTAAATTCTTTAATAGCCAATTCTGCAGCTTTGACTTGATCTTGCGCCTCGGCAGAGAAAGGTCCTGTGAGTGGGACTGGAAAGCCGATCTTGATTGTGTCAGCCTGGGCATTGGCAACATTTAACCAAAGAGGAGTGCTTGCTACAGTAGCCCCACCGATTAAAACTTTTCTTCTTGTTTGATTCGTTACTTTTTGTTTCATGGTTGTCTCCTCCATATAAAACTTTGTTTAAATAAGAATACTTTTTTATGCTCTAAATCTTAACTGAATGGGCCAATTAATGGGTGGATTCAGGTACCGCTTTCCCTTGGGCTAATAATTCACTAATATCAATCGCTGTTTCTGCCATCACTGTATCTGCGTTTCGCTTCATATTTTCGCTATTTGAGGCGCCTTTACTACCTTGAGCCTGCATATAGCGGCCTAAATATTGGGCTCTAGCGACCACCTGTTGCCCAAGCTTCAGACGCTCATTTTCGTAGGCTTTTAATGCCTGCGGAGTCGCACCTAACTCAGAAATATATTTAGCAATCACAATTGCCTCATCACCAGCTTTAGTAACACCCATACCTACATGGGGTCTGCCAACAAATGCTGCATCACCCATCAAGGCAATTCTCCCGAACACAATTTGTTCTGAG
Source organism: Polynucleobacter sp. AP-Melu-500A-A1 (assembly GCF_018882125.1). Taxonomy (GTDB): domain Bacteria; phylum Pseudomonadota; class Gammaproteobacteria; order Burkholderiales; family Burkholderiaceae; genus Polynucleobacter. Next base: position 131,990 of record NZ_JACVOZ010000003.1, on the reverse strand, counting down.
CGCACATCATAGATTGCCTGTAAGAATGGGGATGCTGTTTTTTCTAAAATCTCTGCATACTGAGGGGCTAGGATTTCTTGTGCTTTTTGACGCATCTTGGCAATATGTTTTGAAGAGACTTTAAAGGGTGGAATGCCAGTCGGATAGTAATGACCTTCATCATCGGTTAAGAGACTAACAAGCTCACCATGTTCAGAGGCAGGGCGGTACCAAACAAAGTTGTATCTTCGCTTGCCTGGTCGGGTATCGTTGCCTGAACCGGCTACCGGATACCCTAGCATTTGTTCTCCATTGGGAAGGCAAAAACCAAAGCGATTAAATAAAGTATCTAAGGTGTAAGCAGAGAGGCATGCTTCGTCACAGACTCCACGCCACGCAATATAACCTGCATACTCAGGCTGAATATCGGGGGCAACTTGCGCTCTAACACTTGAGCGGATGCCGTCGGATGCAATTAATAGTTCTGCGTTGTATTGAGTACCATCTTCACAGTTGACATGTACCATGTCGACATCTTGATTAACAGTTGTAACAGTCTTACCTTGAAGGTAGCGCTCGCTTGGAAAGTTTTCCTTCAGCATGTAGTACAAACGACTCCATGAGGTAAGTACCTGAGGTAATTCCATTTCGCCAAGACTTTGACCATTAGCACCCAGGGTCACCCGCTTATTAACTAGTACGCCAAGCGTATCATCTACAGCAATTCCAGCAGCCCGAAGCGCTGTGGCTAATGCATCGTGCGTCACAATTCCGGCGCCCCTACCATCAAGAGATCCAATCGCTTTTTCTAATAAGGTGACATCATGCCCTTGACGCAGCAATATATTGGCCGCAAATAAGCCTCCAAGTGATCCACCGACTACTAGAATTTTTGCCATGAAATCTCTCTTACGCTGCCTTGGCATCTAGGGCAGCTTTTTCTTCTGCCGGGTAGTTCAGTTCAATCACTACTCCATTGGGATCATCTAAAAAGATCTGATGCAACTTCAGGACCGGAACAGTGCGCTCTCGATAGGGGATATTGAGAGATTTCAGGAGCACTATTTTTTCTTCAAGACCCTTGGCAAAGAAGGCGATATGGTCAACTGCTCCGGATCCGAACAAAGAGGCTGGATCGCGCTCCCCAAGGTATTTCTTGAGGCCATTGGGATCATTCTTATCAATTGCGATCAAATGGAGTACGGCATTAGCCCAGCTATTTTCATCACCGTTGTAAAGCCAAACACCAGGAAAAGGAAACTCTGGTCTAGGCCCAACTGTTAAGCCTAACAACTTGCTAAAGAACTCTGTAGTTTTTTCAATTTCAAGGCTACGAATAGAGAAATGATTGAGACTTAAGTTTGACATATCGACCTTTAGAATTAAGTAAAAAGAGATTTAGCGGAATGAAGATAAGACTGAACTCGATCGCGAATAATTTCTTGCTCTGTATCTGGACTTTCAACAGCATAGATCGCTTGACCATAGATCCAGCGGCGCATCCCAATATAGAAGACGCCGCCATGCAACCCCATCAGAAATTCTAATTCACGTTGTGTGGGCTTAGTAGTAGTTGACCTCCCGCAATACTTTCGAGTTTCTCGGATCAGCCTTGGCAATAGGCGGGAGCGTAAGAGTTCGAAGAAACGATCACTAATAGAATGATCACTTAAGCCTGAGAAAATCAAAATTCGCACAAAGTCATAAGTTAAGACCGTGTTGGAATAATCTAAATAAAAAGCATTGAACTTTTCTTCTGGTGTAAGCAACTCATCATCCAGTAGATCTTCCCATTCTGGCTTCCAGCGAGATTCAAATACCTCTTTATAGACCTCTTGAATAAGAGCATCTTTAGTGGGAAAGTAGTGATAGAGCAGGGTATGCGTAACACCCAATTCTTTTGTCAGATTTCTGAGTTGGCCATCAATGCCATGCTTAGCAAAAAATTGAATGGCGCGATCCAAGATTTGACGTTTGCGCTCACCGGTACTCATCCTTCGCCTAATTGGCGCGACGGAATCTACCGAATTTTCGGCTTGATGTGGGATCGAAATACTTTCTTCAGTAAAACGCATGGATTCTCAGGGTTTATCCGAATTTGGACTTATTGACCAAAAGTTAAATAATGGTACATTGTTGAACAATTGGTCGATAAGACTCTATTCGTACAAACCCCAAGGAGAGTAAATGGAACTGAATGGCGAGCAACTCATAGCCGCTCCTATCCCTGATGTATGGAGGGGTTTGAACGATATTGATGTGCTTTCTAGGTCCATTCCAGGTTGCGAAGAAATCAGTCGAATTTCCCCTGAAGAGGTTCATGCCAAGGTAATGTTCAAGATCGGACCTGTCCGAGCCCGTTTCTCGGGTAAGTTACTTCTGAGCGACATCATTCCTGATCATTCTTGTTCAATGGCCTTTGAGGGCTCTGGCGGTGCCGCTGGTTTTGCCAAAGGCAAGTCACGTGTTGAACTAAAACAAGCTGAGGGCGGTACCTTAGTTACTTACACCACTGAAGCTTCGATTGGTGGGAAGTTGGGTCAAATTGGCGGGCGCTTAATCAGCGCCTCGGCAAAAAAGATTGCAGACGATTTCTTTCAGAAATTTGCAAAAGAATTAGGCGGAGAAACAGAGGCACTTGAGTCTGGCACTGGTAGTGAGTAGTTGGTAGTTAAAAAGATAAATAAGTAGTGGAGGAGACAAAATGAAAGCCGCAGCATTTGATTACGTAAAGCCAAAGGCCTTGCTCGAAGCTTTATCTTTATTGTCTGAGGCGGGTGAGGATGCGCGCTTAATTGCGGGCGGTCAGACTTTGCTTGCCACATTAAATATGCGTCTTTCAGAGCCAAGCATATTAATTGATATCACTGATATTGCAGAGCTCAAAGGTATCAGCCTGAATGGTGATCAACTCAGAATTGGAGCGCTAGTCACTCACACCGCAATTGAAGATTCAGAATTAATTGCTAAACATGCACCGCTATTAAAGGCTGCTGCACCTCATATTGCTCATCGTGCAATTCGTAATTTAGGCACCTGGGGTGGATCATTGGCATACGGTGATCCAGCAGCAGAATGGCCGGCATGCAGTTTGACTTTAAATGCCATCATGATTATTCATGGGCCTGCAGGCGAGCGCCGTATTTCTGCCCAAGATTTTTTCATTGATCTTTATACAACTTCACTTGAGCCAGATGAGATTCTGGTAGCAACCGAAATTCCAGTGGCTAGTAACGATCAAGTTTTTTATTTTCATGAGCTAGCGAGAAGGCATGGAGACTATGCAGTTGCTGGTTTAGCAGCAGTGGCAAAGAAGCAGGGAGATAGCTTAAGCGAGTGTGCTTTTACCTTCTTCTCTGTGGGCGCAACACCAGTAATGGCTACTAGCGCACAAAACATAGTTGATGGTCAAAAGATTGATGAAGCCTTGATTGCTAAAGCGGTTGCTGCAGCGCGTTCTGAGATCGAAGCGATTGCTGATATTACTAATAGTGCAGAAGCCAAACAACACCTCATCGGTGTTTTGCTTGAGCGTGGCCTTAAGCACCTCATTTCCTGAAATACGTCAGAAAAGAATGTGGAGATTTTGATGAGTATTAAGAAAAAAATTGCAATGACTGTCAATGGCGTATCTGTCAAAGCTGAGATAGAGCCGCGCACCCATTTGGTGGATTTTTTGCGTGAAGAATTGCACTTAAAGGGCCCCCATCTGGGTTGCGAACAAGGTGCTTGTGGCGCTTGTACCGTCAAAGTAAATGGTCAAATCATTCGTGGATGTTTGTATCTAGCGATTCAGGCAGATGGTTGTGAGGTTGAGACGATCGAAGGTCTCACGAAGAGTGGTGCCTTGTCAGATCTTCAGGAGTCCTTCATGCGACGCAATGCTATGCAATGTGGATTTTGCTCCTCTGGAATGTTACTTGCCGCCGCTGAATTAATTGAAGAAAGACCAAAAGCAACACGCGAAGAAGTGCGTGAATGGATCTCTGGAAATTATTGTCGTTGCACTGGCTATCACTCTATTGTGGACGCTATCGTTGATGTATTAGATGCGCGTTCCAAGGGTCAAAAAATTAAAGCCGTTGTTGCCCACGCTTAATCAATTTAGGAAACCGTAACATGAATAAGCCTAGCGATTTGAAGGGACTGGTATTGGATCCAGTGACTAATGATCAGCGTTATATTGGAAATAGTGAGCCAAGACATAGTGCCCGACGCCTCTTGGAAGGTCAGGGAACCTATATCGATGATATTAAGTTGCCGCGCATGGGACATGTTGTCTACTGGCGCTCTCCTGTGGCCCACATGAAGATTGGGAAGATCCACAAGGAAGAAGCTAGCAAGATGCCTGGCGTACTTGCCGTGGTTGATGGCGTGGAAATGGCAAAAATCTGTAAGCCTTGGGTAGCTACTTTAGGTCACTTAGTGGGTATGAAGTCTGCGCCACAATATGCTTTAGCAATTGATCGAGCCTGTTGGCAGGGTGAGCCTGTAGTTGCAGTTGTAGCCGAAACTAGAGCGCAAGCTGAGGATGCCTTGCAGTTGGTTGATGTCGAGTGGGAAGAATTGCCTGCTGTGGTTTCCATGGAGACTGCTCTAGATCCACAGACACCGTTAATTCATCCGGAGCTTGGTGATAATTTATGTTTCACCCGTAGTTTGGATGTGGGCAATGTAGATGAGGTATTTGCCAGTGCTGATGTAGTCGCTGAGGCTACTTTTGGCTTCGGTCGTCATACGGGTGTCACCTTAGAGCCTCGTTGTCAAATTGCAGATTACAACCCAGGTGAGCGTCGCTTAACGGTATATCACTCGCAGCAAGCACCGCACATGATGCAAGATTTGTATTGCCGTCAATTTGGATTATCAGAATCGGATGTACATGTTATTTGTAAGGATGTTGGCGGGTCCTTTGGGATTAAAGTGCACGCTTATCCAGACGATTTTGCAACCGTAGGATTGGCGATGATGCTCGAGCGTCCAGTAAAGTTTGTAGCTGATCGACTTGAGTCCTTTACTAGTGACATTCATGCGCGTGAACATCGCATTAAGGGCCGTATTGCCGCTAATAAGGCGGGCGATATATTGGCCTTTGAGATTGATGATTTAACAGCAATTGGTCCTTACTCCATGTTTCCCAGAACCAGCGCGATTGAAGGTAATCAGGTTGTGAATCTAGTGGGTGGGCCCTATAAGCATCAACACTATCGTGCCAAGCTCAATGTTGTATTCCAGAATAAAACCCCTACTTGTCAATATCGAGGAGTGGGACATCCCATTGCGTGTGCTGTCACTGAAGGCTTGGTTGACTTAGCCGCTCAAAAATTGCAGATGGACCCATTGGAGTTTAGAAAGCGCAATGTGATTCCAGATGATGCATATCCATGCTCTGGAATCTCTGGAATTAAATTGGAAGTTCTATCGCACGAGCAATGCTTGCGTACTATTGAAAAGATGATGGATTATTCTGCTTTACGTAAAGAGCAAGAGCAGTTACGAAAGCAGGGTATCTATCGCGGTATTGGCTTTGCAACGCTGATTGAATTGACCAATCCAAGTCCAGCGTTTTATGGTGTTGGTGGTGCACGTATTGCATCACAAGATGGGGCATCAGTGCGCCTAGATCCAAGCGGAGTGGTATCTGTCTTGGTTGGTGTAGGTGAGCAGGGGCAAGGTACTGAAGGTATTTATGCCCAAATTGCTGCTGATGCAGTGGGCGTCTCTATTAACCAAGTACGTATTGTTACTGGTGATACCGATGTCACGCCTTATGGTGGTGGAACATGGGCATCTCGAGGTGCTGGTGTTGGTGGTGAAGCAGTACTACTAGCATGTCAAGCATTACAAGAAAATATTCTTAAATTAGCTGGTGCAATTTTGAATCGACCTGCAACAGATTTGTCAGTGCGCAGAGGTCATGTACTTGATAAGGCAAGTGGAGAACAACTATTGCCCTTTAGCGAAATTGGGCGAATTGGTTACTTCCGAACGGACACCTTGCCACCAGGTTTTTCAGCGGATCTGATGGTGACGCGTCATTACACGCAAAAAGACTATCCATTTATCTTTACCAATGGCGTTCAAGCTTCATATGTAGAAGTAGATCCTGAAACTGGCTTTGTTAAATTGCTTAAGCATTGGGCTGTTGAAGATTGTGGACGAGTACTTAATCCCATGTTAGTTGATGAACAAGTTCGTGGGGCAATTGTGCAAGGTATTGGTGGTGTTTTGTTTGAAGAATGTTTGTATGACGATAGTGGCTTACTGCGCAATGGCAGCATGGCAGACTATTTAGTACCCATGGCCAATGAAATGCCCGATATTGAAGTGGCTCACGTAGAAACCCCCACTCAATCATCCAAGTTGGGTGCAAAGGGCGCGGGTGAGGCTGGTACTGCGGGTGCACCGGGTGCGGTTCAAAACGCAATTAATGATGCCCTTGCACCATTTAATGTAAACGTCTTTGATCAGCCAATTACTTGTGAAAAGATCCTGCGCGCACTAAAAAAGATCTAGTTTTTTAGTTTGGAACTTTTTCTTGGTGCATACCCCATCCTCATAGGAGCTTGGCATCCTGTAACATCAAGTGCTTAAGGGTCTGTATTGAATGACTCTATGGTTAACTTGATACGGTATCGAAGATATGTCCACATTAAAAGGTAAAACAGCCCTGGTAACAGGTTCGACTAGCGGTATTGGTTTAGGAATAGCGATTGGTTTGGCAAAGCAGGGTGTCAATATTATGGCCAATGGCTTTGGCGAAAAAGATGACGCATTAGCGCAAATTAAAGCCTGCGGTGTCGAAGTCGATTATCACGGCGCTGATATGACTAAGCCCGCTGAAATTGAAGATCTCATTAAGCAAACTGAAAAGCGTTTCGGCACTTTGGACATCTTGGTGAATAATGCGGGAATTCAACATACGGCAAATATCGAAGATTTTCCTGCTGATAAGTGGGATGCCATTATTGCGATTAATTTAAGCTCCGCTTTCCATACAATCCACCATGCATTGCCTGGTATGAAAAAGCGCAATTGGGGGCGCATTATTAATATTGCCTCTGTCCATGGCCTAGTGGCTTCTACACAAAAGGTGGCTTATATTGCAGCTAAGCACGGCATCATTGGATTAACCAAAGTGACTGCTTTGGAAAATGCACGCACTGGTATTACTTGTAATGCCATTTGCCCAGGTTGGGTCTTAACGCCTTTGGTGCAAAAGCAGGTGGATGCACGTGCTGAGCGCGAAGGAATTTCCAATGATGCGGCAAAGCAAGCACTCTTATCTGAAAAGCAGCCCTCAGGTGAATTTGTTACTCCTGAACATCTCGCGGCCTTGGCAGTATTTCTCTGTGGGCCAGATGCCTCTGAGGTCCGTGGCGTAGCCTGGAATATGGATGGCGGTTGGGTGGCGCAATAATTTCTTAGTGCGCACTCCGCATCACTATACAGCCGAGCAATTTACTCGGCTGTAATTTTTCTATCAGAAATAATCTTGCCCCAGGTGGCAGATTGACTGGCAATATATTTAGCGAGATCTTCACGGCTACTAGGGTTTGGAGTTAAGCCATGCTCGGCTAATTGCTTGTTCGTTGCTTTGTCATTTAGCACGGCTACTAAGGCTTTATTCCACTTTTCAACTATGACATCGGGTGTTTTTCCAGGCGCAACAAAGGCATACCAATTCACAGCATCAAATCCTGGATAACCAGATTCTGCGATCGTCGGAACGTTTGGCAGTGTAGGTGCACGCTTTAAGCCAGTCGTTGCAATCGGAATAAGCTTGCCATTCTTGATGTAAGGATCAGCGGTAGCCAAAGCGGAGTAATAGGACGAGACCCGTCCCCCAAGGAGATCAACCATAGCAGGACTACCACCTTTATAAGGAACGTGGATAGTATCAATATCAGCGCGTACGTTTAAGAGTTCGCCTTGAAGGTGAGAAGCAGAACCGCTGCCTGTAGAAGCAAAGGTTATCTTGCCAGGATTTTTCTTGGCCATAGCAACATATTCTTTGAAATTCTTAACGCCTAATTCTGGGATAACTACCAAAACATTAGGGAAGGTAACGCCCATCGTGATGGGTGCTAAATCCTTTTGAGGATCATATGGAAGTTTCATCAGATGTGGCGCAATTGAAAGCGGTCCAATAGAGCCAAATAAAATAACCGATCCATCAGGAGTCGCATTGGCTGTATAAGCATGCGCGATATTGCCACCCGCTCCAGGCTTGTTATCAACAATGACGTTTTGCCCAAGATCTTCGCTAAGCTTTTTTGCAATAAGGCGGGCAGCGCTATCGGCTGAGCCGCCAGGAGCAAAGCCAACCACGATCGTAATCGTTTTCTTTGGCGGAAATTCCTGAGCATGAGCATATGGAAGGCATCCTAAGATAGCCAGGCTAAATACAACAAACGCTTTATACAGATGATTTAATCGCATATGGATATCTCGAGCTTTAAATTTTATGGTTGGCAAGGTGCTGTGTGTAGTTTATCTACTTTTCCAGCCATTAATAGCTGACTTGGGAGCGGGCGGCCGATTAAGGATTGCAGGTCTTTAGAGCAGGCTAAAAGGGCGTCAATATCGATTTGAGTATCAAAGCCCATGAGATCAAACATATGCACCATTTCTTCGGTACAGATATTACCGGTTGCTCCAGGGGCGTATGGACAGCCTCCTAAGCCACCGAGTGAGGAGTCAAAGCGATCTATTCCACTATTGACTGCGGCTAGAGCATTGGCCAGACCCATCCCTCTTGTATTGTGAAAATGGAGAGTCCACTGTAAATGTGGGTACTTCGATTGAGCAGCCTCACAGACAGCCTGAACTTGAGCGGGATTCGCCATACCAGTAGTATCGCAAATGGTGATCCCTCTAACGCCCACTGCTGCAAAACGATCAATCCAGTTCATCAGATCATCAAGTGAAATGATGCCTGACATGGGGCATCCAAAGCTAGTCGATAAGGAGATATTAGTGGGGATTTTATTAGCGTGCGCTAAATCAATCACTGAGCTTAGGGCAATAAAAGAATCTTCACGAGCCATTTTGAGGTTAGCTTTATTGTGTACTTCGCTCACAGACATGACTAAATTAAATTCATCTACGCCAACACTAATGGCACGCTCAGCACCTTTGAGGTTTGGAATGAGTACGGTGTATTCGACACCCGGTACTCGCTCAATACCTTTCATGACCGCTTCAGCATCAGCGAGCATCGGAATTGCCTTAGGACTAGTAAAAGAGCTCACTTCAATCTTGGCATAACCGGCGCGGCTTAAGCGATTAATCAGAGCAATCTTTTCTTCCGTTGGAATAAAGCTGTTTTCTGCTTGAAAGCCATCCCGTGTCACTACCTCTTGAATGTAGAGTCTTTTGCGAGCTATTGAAGCTGAGTCAATTGTCATAATGCCTCGTATTGAGTGCCTATTTATGCCCCAAATTGGGCTTTGTACCTATTTTAAGTAAGAAATCCATTTTTACCTCAGATCATACAAAGTTAGCGGAATCGTTTATAGTTACTCCGAATTCTTATATAAAGGAGATCCTTTCATGGCTTCAATTTTTACTTCATTAGGGCGCACAGTATTTGCTGGTTTTGTGCTCCTCTTCATCATTATCTTGGCTTTTGGCAATAACTTTGCTTCCGCTGAATTGCCTTTCATTTTCCGTTGGTTACACGTGATGTGCGGTGTGATGTGGATTGGTTTGCTTTGGTACTTTAACTTTGTACAAATTCCATCGATGCCAAAAATCCCTGACGAGCAAAAACCAGCAATCAGTAAGGTAATTGCCCCTGCTGCTTTATTTTGGTTTCGTTATGCGGCCTTGTTTACCGTGTTGACAGGTTTGATTGTGGCTGCATTGAGCGGTTACTTGCACCAAGCCTTTACATTGCAAGCGCCATTCCGCGCAATTGGTTTAGGTATGTGGATTGCTCTCATTATGGCTTTCAACGTTTGGTTCATTATTTGGCCAAACCAAAAGCGTGCCTTAGGCATTGTGACTGTTGAAGCTGATGTAAAAGCTAAATCTGCACGTGTAGCGATGTTGACTTCTCGTTTGAACACATTACTTTCAGTGCCAATGTTGTTCTTGATGAGTGCTCAATCCCACAACACATCTTGGTTTGTGATCGTTTCATAAATCGCCAAGCAGAGTCATTCTCTGATCGTAAAAAGGCCCGTTTATAGCGGGCCTTTTTGTTATACGGCAGCGGAGGATTTATCCCAGTAGGGGAGGCAACTCTTTCGTAAGTGCAGCACGCAGTGCGGTAGCAGATCCCATGAGGGCAAAGCCCAGTAATTTGCCATCAGGAGATTCAAAGCGTGATTCAACGCTGCCGTTAACCATAGTCGTTTTCCAGTTCCCAGAAGCGCCTTTAGCCGGCGGAGAGACCACAGTAGGTAATGCGGGAGTCTTGACCATCACAGGCATTGCCGGATAGTTCACGGCTGTAGTCTGGCCAATTAAGGTCGGAGCTAGAGCTCTAGCAGCTTGCATGATTGGCATGACGTAGGGAAGCACTAAGCCATCTACTTCAGCGCAATCACCAATTGCGAAGATATTTTTTTGACTGGTCTCGAGTTCACGATTGACCACAATTCCTACGTTAGTTCGTATGCCAGCAGATTTTGCTAAATCTAATCTTGGTTTTAAACCTACCGCTGATAGCACTGCATCACTTATCAAGCGAGTACCATTAGCAAGGGTAATTTCAAGGGCATCATTATTGCGGTCGATGCTTTGCAGGGTAGTAGCAAAGTGCCAGCGAACGCCAATAGCACTCAATTTTTCTTGAAGCACAGTTGCTGCCTCTGGGGGCAACAAGCGTCCTAGGACTTGAGGTGATAAATCTATGACATCTACTTCATATCCACCCGCGACTAGATCATTTGCAAACTCACAACCAATTAATCCGGCGCCGATAATAGCCACTCTTTTTTTGCCGTCAATGAGTTGGCGAAATTTGGCGTAATCCTCTAGGCCATTCACAGTAATGACTTCATTAGCCGCGTCACCTTGCAGCGGCAAGCGGATTTGGTCGGCACCCAATGCAAGAACTAATTTGCCGTAAGAAAATGAGCCTTGGTTAGTGCTAATACTTTGCCCATTTGTATCAATTGTATTTACTTCTGTATGCGACAGAATAGAAATTTCTAGTTGAGTAGCCATGCCTTCTTGCGGCGTGGATATCAATTGCGCAGCATCCTTTTTGTTGGCGAGGGCAGTAGAAAGCATGGGTTTAGAGTAAAAGTAACCAGGCTCCTTGGTGATGAGGGTAATGGGTATTGCCTTATCCAATTTTCGAATTTCACGAATCACGGTGTATCCAGCCAAGCCACTACCAATGATGGTGATGGATTGGGATACTGCTGTTTTTTGATCCAAAGCTGGGCTCCCTAGTAAGGCCTTATAAGATGAATTGTTTAGCCTACCTGAACCATTTCAAAATCAGATTTTGCAACTCCACAATCTGGACACTCCCAACTTTCCGGGATATCAGCCCAGAGTGTTCCAGGGGCGATACCATCTTCAGGCAAGCCTTTTGATTCATCATAAATAAATCCACATACGATACATTGCCAAGTTTTCATGGTATTTCCTTAAAAGATACTCAATTTTAAATTTAATTGCGCTTTACTGCTCACTGAGCCGCAAATGCCTTTGCTATCTTTTCTAAGTGAGCTAATTTTTTTCCGCTTTAATCAATAGCGAAAAGATCTTTTAGCCAAGTCTTAATGCTCGCTTAATTATTGAGATGAGTGTGACATATTCATTTATCAGTCCAATGAATAGTAATGATATTATTAATCAAATAAATCGATCAAGAGAGCCTATGGCCTACTTACCATCCTTAAGGCAGTTAAGTTACTTGGTGGCCCTCGCTAAGGAGCTTAATTTCACTCGCGCAGCCGAAACTTGCTTTGTGGGGCAATCGACTTTGAGCGCTGGATTAAAAGAGCTAGAAGAAAGTCTTGGGGTTCAACTGTTTGAACGCGATCGTCAAAATGTCTCCATTACTCCTGCGGGTCTCGAGGTATTGGGGCGCGCTAAGACCATTTTGGCAGCCTCTGAAGATTTAGTTCAGCGTTCTGAATCCCTTGGAAAGCCGATGTCGGCAACGATTCGCTTGGGAGTCATTCCAACTATTGCACCATTTCTATTGCCTTTAGTGATGCCCAAGATTCGCAAGCGTTTTCCGGATTTGAAAATTACCTTGCGAGAGGATTTAACCGCAAACCTCTTATCAAGACTTGCTGATCATCAATTAGACTTTGCTTTAATTGCTTTACCTTATGAGCTAGGTAATTTACTCGTCAAAGAATTATTCAATGATGAGTTTTACTTGGTTGCTAAAAGTAATGATCCAGCTTTGAAGGCAAAAGAAATTACATTGCCGATTAAGATGGCTGATCGTTTATTGCTGCTGGAGGAAGGACATTGCATACGAGAACACAGTATGCAGGCCTGTAAAAAATCTGACATTCGCAATGCTGATGGTTATGAGGCTACCAGCTTATTGACTCTCATTCAGATGGTAGAGTCTGGCTTGGGCATAGCGCTCTTACCTGAGATGGCAATTAAGGGCGGCTTACTTAATAATTCTGATTTAGTATCTCGTCCGCTGGCTGCACCTGCCCCTAAAAGGGTGATAGCTTTGGTTGCTAGAGCATCTACTGCACATCAAGAAGAATTTTTAGCACTCTCTAGCTGCATTGAAGAATGTTCAGGCGATAGCTCGTCGATAAAGCATGCACACCAGCTTTCCTAGGCCCACCTTATACTTTCCCCTAAAGCTTGTTACAGTCACGTATTCAAATCATTATCAGTAAATAGAAAGAACCACATGTCCGGCAAAGAAATTATGTTTACCCCCATCAACCTTGGCGCAATTCAATTGAAAAATCGCTTAGTGATGGCACCTCTTACTAGGATGCGAGCAGTTACTGGGCATGTACCCAATCCTTTAGCGAAAACCTACTATGCTCAGCGTGCGAGCGCTGGACTCATTATTACTGAAGCAACTCAAATTTCACCAATTGGCATGGGCTATCCTGCCACTCCTGGTATTTACACGGCTGAGCAGACCTCAGCGTGGAAAGAAATTGTTGAGGCTGTTCATGCCAAGGGTGGATCTATTGTTTCGCAGTTGTGGCATGTTGGACGCATCTCCCATTCATCATTGCACCCTGAGCATGGTGCTCCAGAGGCTCCGTCTGCAATTCCTCCTGCCGGACAAACCTATGGAGCCGATTGGCAGCTCTATGATTACGAGGTACCCAAAGCGATGAGCATTGAAGATATTGCTCGCTTACTCAAGGAGTATGAATTAGCTGCTCAAAATGCTAAAGCAGCTGGCTTTGATGGGGTTGAGATTCATGCAGCAAATGGTTATTTACTGGACCAATTTTTACAAGATAAAACCAATCAACGTCAGGATCAATACGGCGGCTCGATAGAGAATCGCTTGCGCATCTTGGGAGAAGTGATTGAGGCTGTTGCAAAAGTGTTTCCTAGTGATCGTATTGGCCTTCGTCTTTCTCCATATGGCACCTTCAATGATATTAGCGACAGTGATCCAGTAGCTTTGTTCAATGCTGTGATTAAAAAATTGAATGGCTATAACTTAGCGTATTTGCATATGATTGAACCGCGTTCTACTAGTGCGGGTGGCGGCGATCAAGTCTTTGAAGATGCACCGATAACCTCAGAAATATTCCGCGCTGCTTATCAAGGTAAATTTATGACTGCTGGAGGTTATGATCAAGCAATGGGGGAGAAGGTATTAGAAGATGGCTTAGCCGATGCAGTCGCTTACGGACGTTTATATATCTCTAATCCAGATTTGGCTGAGCGGTTTCAACAAAATGCTGCGCTCAATCCGTATGACCGAGCGAGCTTTTATGGTGGTCAAGAAGTTGGATATATAGATTACCCAACCCTATAAGAATCTATTTCTGCATATTGCAGAACCTAAGGCCTCTTTCTTAAGTGAGTAGAGGCCTTATTTTTTATCCTCTGGATCCTTCAGAAGGTCGTAATGATTTGCGATGAGAAGTAAGGCAATTGATACGCAACCCATTGCAAAGAACTGCCATTGATGCAGCATAGCGGTTCCAACAACGGTCATTAATATGGTCCAGCCAATAGCCATCTTCGCTTTTTTAGAGAGCGGTTTCATTCTGAGCAATCCTTAAGCTTGCGCTTTAATCTTATTTAACATGCGACGAAGTGTATCGTCTTTCAAGATGTAATGTTGCCATAAGCCAGCCAAAGCATGTATTCCAATTAAGAAATACAGCGAGTTTCCTAAGAATTCATGAATTCCTTCTACTGTCTTTTTCATCTCTGGATTAGGCGTAACTAACTGTGGCCATACTAATCCAAAGAAATGAATTTCTTTACCACCATACTGAAAATAAAGTATGCCAAATATGGGTGATATCAATAGTAGTGCGTACATTAGCCAATGCATTGCTCTAGCTAATGATGTGAATAAGGGTTTTGGGTTTATAGGCTTAGGAGCGCCATAAACTAAGCGGATCATCAATCGGATAGCCATCGCTATAAAAATAAGTTGTCCAAATACACCATGAACAGTTTTACAAAGTTCGCGTGGCTCGCTTCCCTTTGGGAATTGCCCTTTTAATTCAATGGCAATGAATGCAGCTATTACCAGGAGAAAAACAAACCAATGCAGGAAGATGGAGGCGGGGTGATAGTGTTTAGTTTGCATATATTTAACAATGATTTAACAATGAGAATGATTATCAAATATAAATGATAATCATTCTTATTGTAAATGCAAGCTATGGGGTCAATTCAGCCCCAAGGCACTCAAAAGCGGGGGTAAGCCCTAATTATTGAGTCTAACTTTGGCGCTAAGCTCGTTCGCAGCCCCTCTTTTATCAATTTGCGAGAGTCGGAGCGCTTCTACCTCAAAGTCTGCCTGTCCTGGATGAAATTCATCATCATTTCGAAGGTCAATGACATAAGTCCAGATGAGTTCACGACCGCGGTTTTTATAAACATCTACTACTCTTTTCATATGTATGGCCTATTTAGTGATGTTTAAAGATGCGGGCAATTGAGATTTTAAAGATTCTTGGAGGGTAATTAAATTCTTAGGTTCAATACGAATCACGCCACCTCTTGGGCTATCAATGTCAGCAATTAAGAAAAAAGAGACTGCAATGACAAAGGGGAAAATGAGAAATAAACCAGTGTTCTTTTTAAAGTTGCGTGCGCCAAAACCAACGATCATATTGGCGCATATAGCCATGCTAGCCATCAGGGCCCAGGCAGTGTTAGGGATGCGATTCCACCATGCAGCTTGAACATATCCTTGAGAATTCAAAACATCATTCATGCCAGATACCACTAAAGCCATTACAGGCGTATGAGTGGAGCGAGCATGTGGAAGAATTTCACTCCATAAAGCATGTTGTAACTCATCTGTCTTTTGCCGAATGTTGACCACTATCTCTGATGGTTGTTTGGTATAAAACAAAATACGTTGATCTAAATATTGACTCAGTAAATCTTTTGTTTTAGCTGCTGAGCTGGCAGGTAAGAAGTCAGCTCTGAGGAACTCGGTACCGATCGCATTGGCTTCTCCTTCTTCTAAAATTTCTCGTTGATCATGACGGTCAATCGCCATCGAGAAAGTAAAGCCAATAATTAAAGCAAGGAGGGTGAGGGTTGCCGTTTGAATAACGCCCAAGTCTTGTGAGGTCTCACTATCTTTTGTACGATAGCGGCTCAGATAAGCATTGCCAAACCAAACCGCGAGCGAAAACACGACAAAAGAAGCCCCAAAGAGGATGATAGGGTGGTTAAGTAAGTATTTAATTTAAAAAGTTCCTGGGTACAAAATGTCAGTCGTTACATTTTGAATATCACGATGACCAACGTGTGCCATCGTGATATCTAATTCATTTTGGATGATATCAAGGCACTTGGTAACACCCGCCTCACCCATGGCACCCAAGCCATAAAGAAAGGGGCGTCCAATCATCGTGCCGCGAGCGCCAAGTGCCCAAGCCTTAAGAACATCTTGACCTGAGCGAATGCCACCATCCATCCAGACTTCTATATCCTTGCCTACTGCGTTTACGATGCCTGGGAGGGCAGCAATGCTAGAAACGGCGCCATCTAACTGACGCCCACCATGGTTAGAGACTATCAAAGCATCGGCACCAGTATTTGCTGCTAGTCGGGCATCTTCTTCATCCAAAATACCTTTGATGATGAGCTTGCCACCCCAGAGTTTTTTAATCCACTCAACATCTGCCCAACTTAAGCCCGGATCAAATTGCTCGGCCGTCCATGACGATAGAGAGGACATGTCGCCAACTCCCGATGCATGACCCACGATATTGCGAAAGGTTCTGCGAGGCGTCATCATCATTCCCATACACCAGCGTGGTTTCGTGGCCATATTGATCATATTGGCGATAGTCAGTTTGGGTGGGGCGGTCAGACCATTCTTTATATCTTTATGGCGTTGCCCTAGAATTTGCAGATCCAGGGTTAGGACGAGCGCAGAACATTTGGCAGCTTTAGCGCGCTCAATCAGGCGTTCAATAAATCCGCGATCCTTCATGACATAGAGCTGAAACCAAAATGGTTTGGTGGTGCGTTCAGCAACATCTTCAATTGAGCAAATACTCATCGTAGACAAGCAAAAGGGCACACCAAATTTTTCTGCGGCAATAGCAGCAAGAATTTCTCCATCAGCATGTTGCATACCGGTCAGCCCAGTTGGCGCCAGTGCAACAGGCATGATGACTTCTTGACCAACCATGGTGGTTTTGGTTGTGCGATTATTCATATCAACAGCAACGCGCTGGCGGAATTTTATTTTTTGAAAATCTGATTCATTGGCACGGTAGGTAGACTCAGTCCAAGAGCCAGAATCAGCATAGTCATAAAACATCTTGGGAGTGCGTTTTTTATGAAGTACTCGTAAGTCTTCAATATTGGTGATGATTGCCACTATGTATCCTTCTATTTATGGAACATGACATTGTTTATGCTCTATCTTAGCAATACGCAGCATTTGTTTCTACAATGCTATGGTATCCCTTGCTTGGGCCCCTTGAACACCGATTTGCCCTTGAATCCCCTAAATGTCCCAGCTTAAGCTCTCGACTGTTTTCTATTTATTGGTAGCTACCGCCTTATGGGCTGGTAACGCTGTTTCTGGACGCGCGCTGGTAGGTAGTGTTTCTCCTATTACTTTAAGCGCCTTGCGTTGGGGGCTGGCAGCCTTGCTTTTGTTGCCTTTTGGATGGCATGTCTTTAAGCCTAGCAGCCCCTTATGGAAAAATAAAGTTCGTTTTTTACTGCTTGGCTTATTTGGGGTGGGAAGCTATAACGTCCTTCTTTACCTTGCACTTCAGACGTCATCAGCCATCAACGTCACATTAATTGGTGCAAGTATGCCCATATGGATGTTATTTATCGGTGCCGTTTTTTATCAAGTGAAGCCTAGCGCTCTGCAGGTTATCGGCGCAGCAGTCTCTATGGTGGGTGTATCAGTGGTATTGACTAGAGGTGATCTAAGCGCTTTGATGTCAATGCAGATGGTAGTGGGTGATTTGCTAATCATGCTAGCCACAATCCTTTGGGCTTTTTATAGTTGGATGCTCAGTCGCCCCGGGGCAAGTTCAGAGCGTCAATGGCCTTGGGCTGATTTTTTAATGGCCCAAGTTTTAGTGGGCTTGCTGTGGACAGGTTTTTTTGACAGCTTTGAAATCGCTGCAGGACATGCCTATGTTGATCTCAATCTCTGGACTGGAGCACTTATTTTGTTTGTCGCGATTGGCCCCTCATTGATTGCCTATCGTTGCTGGGGTTTGGGGGTATACGGCGCTGGGCCAACAATGGCTGCCTTTTTTGGTAATTTCATCCCTTTATTCACAGCCCTTTTATCAGCAGCCATTCTGGGAGAACCACCCGGCTTATTTCATGGAGTAGCTTTTGCCTTGATTGCTGCCGGTATATGGGTCTCATCAACAAAAGGCCGAGCTGCTAAGATTTAATGTCTTGATCCTGAACTAGGTAAGGATCGCAAAAAAACAGTACAGTTACTTCTTTTGCTTTCTTGATTTTCACAATATATGGTCGATGTTCTTGTAATTGGTGGTGGTAATGCAGCTCTTTGTGCCGCTTTAATGGCAAGGGAGGCCGGTGCCAGCGTAATGGTGCTTGAAGCTGCTCCCAAAGAATGGCGTGGTGGCAATTCTTCTCATACCCGTAATATTCGCGCAATGCATGATGAGCCTCAGGATGTGATGCTAGAGTCCTATCATGAAGAGGAGTATTGGCAGGATGTTGTCAAGGTCACTAGCGGTATTACCGATGAGAAATTAGCCAGACTCGTTATTCGCTCTTCTGCTAACTGCCGAGGTTGGATGACTCACCATGGCGTGCGCTTTCAGGCACCCTTGTCTGGTACGCTGAATCTTTCGCGTACAAACGCATTTTTCATGGGTGGTGGTAAAGCCTTAATTAATGCTTACTATCGCAGTGCCGAGAAGTTAGGGATTGAGATTCGCTACGAATCTCCTGCCTCATCGATTGAAATTCGTAATGGAGAATTTGTCGCAGCCTATGTTGGTGATGAACGCATTGAAGCAAAGGCTTGCGTATTGGCTGCTGGCGGCTTCGAGTCTAATCGTGAATGGCTCAAAGAGGCTTGGGGTATGAATCAGTATGGCGAATATCCAGCCGATAACTTCTTAATTCGCGGCTCCCGATACAACGAAGGTGTTTTACTGAAGCAACTTATTGCAATGGGAGCTGATTCAGTCAGTGATGCAACTCAGGCTCATATGGTTGCAGTAGATGCACGCGCACCTTTATATGATGGTGGCATTTGTACCCGTATCGATGGCGTTCCGTTTGGTATTGTGGTTAACAAACATGCTCAACGCTTCTCAGATGAAGGTGAGGATTTTTGGCCTAAGCGTTATGCATTTTGGGGCAGACTAGTTGCACATCAGCCCGGCCAGATAGGCTACTGCATTATTGATTCAAAAGTATTGGGCCGTTTTATGCCGCCAGTATTTCCTGGTGAAAAAGCCGATAGCCTAGACGAGATGGCCACCAAGTTGGGTCTCGATTCTAAGGCGCTGCAAGAAACAGTGAAAGCATACAATGCTGCATGTCGAGTAGGTAACTTTAATCATACTATTTTGGATGACTGTCATACCGAAGGCATAGAACCAGAAAAGACCCATTGGGCTTTACCAATTGATACTGGACCTTTCTATGGTTACGCTGTTCGACCTGGCGTGACATTCACCTATTTAGGTTTGAAGACGGATGATACTGCTGCGGTTCGCTTTAATAATGAAGCAAGTAAAAATTTATTTGTTGCCGGAGAAATGATGGCCGGAAATGTTTTAGGTAAGGGATATGCCGCCGGCATTGGTATGACGATTGGTACGGTATTTGGACGCATTGCTGGCACGCAAGCTGCTCAAGCTGCCAAGCAATACGGAGTGGAGTTAGCGCATGCAGCAGCTTAATTCTTTGATTCAAGAGGCTAGCAATTTAGCCAAAGGAACGCCGGAGTCAGAAGCAGACCGCATGCTGCAGATCTGTAACGCCTGTCGCTATTGCGAAGGTTTTTGTGCCGTCTTTCCTGCGATGACCCGTCGTATTGAATTTACGCCCAGCGTAGTGAACTACTTAGCGAATCTTTGCCATAACTGTGGTGCCTGTCTTCATGCTTGCCAATACGCACCCCCCCATGAGTTTGGCGTCAATATTCCGCGTGTGATGGCCCAGCTTCGTAAAGATACCTTCATCACTTATGCGTGGCCTCAGGCCTTTGGTACTCTCTATAAAAGTAATGGCATCACCGTTTCACTAGCGGTATCACTTTCAATTGCATTCTTCTTGATCCTGAGCTCTTTCCTGAACGGATCCTTAGCTTCAGGCCCTCTAGACGCTAACTTTTATGCCGTCTTTTCGCACAATACGCTTGCGTTGATGTTTGGCCTGGTCTTCGGCTTTGCGTTACTTGCAATTGCCATTGGCCTAGTTCATTTTTGGAAAGATATTTCTGCTGGGACGATTTCGGCAAGCGCTGCCTCTGAAGCAACTCATGATGCCCTGACTTTAAAATACCTTGGTGGCGGTCATGGTGAGGGGTGTAATAATGAAGATGACGCCTTTACCCTTTGGCGTAAACGTTTCCACCACATGACTTTTTACGGCTTCATGTTGTGCTTTGCCTCTACTAGTATTGCGACCTTCTATCACTATTTTTTAGATTTACATGCACCTTACGATCTCACGAGTTTGCCAGTGATTTTTGGCACATTGGGTGGAATTGGTTTGTTGCTTGGCCCCGCAGGATTACTCTACCTCAATCTAAAAAGAAATTCTGCGCATGGAGACGCTACACAAAAGCCCATGGATAGAGCATTTATCGTGCTGCTGTTTTTAGTGAGCGCCTCAGGTTTGCTATTACTTGTCTATCGCGATACTAGTGGTATGGCAACTTTACTTGCAGTGCATTTAGGATTTGTGATGGGTTTATTTTTAACGATGCCTTATGGTAAGTTTGGTCATGGTTTTTATAGAATGGTTGCCTTGCTTAAGAATTCAATTGAAAAGCGCCAGAAAAGTAATATGCAACTTGGCACAGAGTAATTTCAGAGTATTAATAAAAAAATAGCAGACAACAACAGAAAGTAGCAGAACCATGAGACTGATTACCTTTACACGCTCGGGCGCAAGCCAGCATGAAATTGGCGCACGTATACCTAACTCCTCAGGCGATCAAGTCTTACCCTTTGCAGATGTCACTAAGAAGCTTGGTATTTCCAATTTTCCAGCGGATATGCGATCTTTTTTGCGCGCTGGTAATGGTGTGATGGAGCAGGCTAAGTCTTGGGTGGCTTCCGTCGAAGATCATTCGGCATTACTCATTAGCGCCAAGAGCATTAGTTTTTTACCTCCGATTACTGACGCTGAAAAGTTTCTTTGCGTTGGAAAAAATTATCGTACGCATCTAGAGGAGCTAAAGCGCACAAATTTGATTAAAGAGATTCCACAGGAACCAACTTCATTTATTAAGCTCAACTCCTGTTTGGTTGGCCATGAAGCCAAAGTAGTGCGCCCTAAGGGGATCACCCATCTTGATTACGAGCCTGAATTGGTATTTGTTATGGGAAAAAGGGCCTTAGGGGCTAAAAAGGCAGACGCACTGAGCTATGTTGCCGGGGTTACCATACTCAATGATTTGACCTGCCGCGATTTGCAATTGCGCGAGGTGGCTTCGGGCTCTCGCTTTTGGACTGCAAAAAATATTCCTGGCTTTGGCCCTTTAGGACCTGAGATCGTAACGATTGATGAAATTCCCAATGTCTATGACTTATGGATGACTTGCTCTGTTAACGGGCAAGAGCGGATGCGCGTCAATACGGCTGATCAAATTTGGAAAATCTCGGATATCTTGGAGCATTTTTCTCGCTTCATTCCCATTGAGGCGGGTGACATGTTTTCTACGGGTGCGCCAGGTGGTGTGGCTGTTGGCAAGGAGAATGCAGAGGAGCTTTACTTAAAGCCCGGTGACGTTGTGGAGTGTGCTATTGATGGCATTTCTGTGCTACGCACTACCATCATAGAATGAAAATCAGTAAGTTACTTCTACGTGGGATCTTGCTCTGTATTGTCTTGCTTGCTCCACAAAGCGCTAGTGCAGCAGATATCTATCCAAGCAAATCGATTAAAGTCATTGTGCCCTTTCCTCCAGGAGGTGGTGCTGATACCTTAATTCGCATCATTGCTCCCATGATCGGCGAGATATGGAAGCAATCATTGGTGATTGAAAATCGTCCGGGAGCAAGCGGTTTCATCGGTGCAGATGTAGTAGCTCAATCTCCTGCGGATGGCTACACCCTATTGATGGGATCAACTGCTGCTGTCACAGAAAAAAACATTGCGCAGTTCGTGCCGGTAGCTTTAGTGTCTGCATCACCTTATGTGGTGACCATTAATCCCTCTCTGAATATTACTTCCATCAAAGCTTTAATTGCTTACGCTAAAGCAAATCCAGGAAAAGTTCGCTATGGTTCATCCGGTCCTGGATCAGCATCCCATTTAGCGGGCGAACTCTTTGCTGCAATGGCAGGGGTCACTTTGTTGCATGTTCCTTACAAGGGAACTGGCCAAGCCTTAACTGATTTATTGGCTGGTCATATTGACTTAATGTTTGCCCCTGCGCAAACCGTGATGCCTCAAATTGAATCTGGCAAGCTCACTGCCTTAGCTCAAACGGGTGCAAAGCGTTCTGAAGCCTTACCTTCTATGCCAACCGTTTCTGAGGCGGGTTTGACTGGCTATAGTGCGGTGGGTTGGTTTGGTTTATTTGCTCCGGCCAATACCCCAAAGCAAGTGGTGCAAAAAATTAACCAAACAGTGATGTTTGTATTGGGTCAGGACAAGATTCGTAAAGCCATGTTGGAGCGGGGGAGTGACCCTGCTTCCGGTAGTGCCGAGGAATTTTCGGCTTTTCTGCGCTTAGATCAAGCCAAATGGGCAAAATTGATCAAAGAAAATAAGGTTGCAGTGCAATAAATACTTAAATCTGTATCATTTAAGGCTTATCACAGAAATTCTTAGGAAATTACCATGCCAGGCTTACTACCAAATGTTGATCCAGATGGATTGTTGGAGTTCTCGGTTGTTTACACCGATCGCTCACTAAATCATATGTCTGAAGAGTTCAAGCGTGTGATGGTTGATATTTCGAGCACCCTCAAAGATGCTTATAACGCTAACTCGGCAGTCATCGTTCCTGGTAGCGGTACTTTTGGTATGGAAGCGGTTGCTCGCCAATTCGCAAATCAGCAGAAGTGTTTGGTTTTGCGTAATGGTTGGTTTAGCTATCGCTGGACACAAATTTTTGATTTAGCCAATATTACGAATGACATAACTGTTCTGAAAGGCAAGCAATTAGAAGACACTACACAAGGTGTTTTTGCTCCTGCTCCTATTGAAGAAGTGGTTGCCTTCATTAAAAAAGAAAAGCCAGCAGTAGTTTTTGCTCCTCATGTTGAAACCTCTGCTGGAATCATTTTGCCGGATGATTATCTCAAGACTGTGGGTCAAGCTGTTCGCTCAGTGAATGGTTTATTTGTTCTCGATTGCATCGCTTCTGGTGCGATCTGGGTTGATATGAAAGCATGCAATGTGGATGTTGTGATTACAGCACCACAAAAGGGTTGGAGTAGTTCACCTTGTTGCGCCTTGATTGCGCTTGGTGATAGAGCTCGTGAGGCTATTGATAGCACTCAAAGTACTAGCTTCTCGATGGATCTAAAAAAATGGCTCCAAATCATGGAGGCCTACGAAAAGGGCGGACATGTGTATCACACCACCATGCCTACTGATGCTTTAAAGATTTTGCGTAATGTCATGAAAGAAACACAGGCGCTAGGTTTTGCTGCATTAAAAGCAAAGCAAATTGAGCTTGGTAACAAGGTGCGTCAATTATTAGTATCCAAGGGATATGACTCTGTCTCTGCTAAAGGCTTTCAAGCCCCAGGTGTAGTAGTGAGTTATACCAAGGATCCAGATATTCAGTCTGGTAAGAAATTTATAGCCTTAGGCTTGCAAACTGCAGCCGGTGTTCCATTGCAATGTGATGAACGGCCAGATTTCCGAACGTTTCGTATTGGCTTGTTTGGCTTAGAAAAACTGGCCAATGTAGATCGTACGGTTGAGAGCCTTGCTAATGCTTTAGAGAAAATCACTGAAGCTGAGGCCATACCAGCTTAAGCTTATTTGACAGCGTATTTAAAAGGCCATCGAAAGATGGCCTTTTTATTTTCGCGCTAGTAGGTTTGGAGTAATCTTGCAGCCCTGTAAAGATAGCGTTTGGAAAATCATTCATAAACAAGCTTCTAGAAAAAAGTATTTAAGTCAATATTTTGAGTATTATCAAATTATCAACAAACATCAATGGAGAATCTCATGATTTCTCGTCTTACACGCTTAAGTCTTGCTTCATTAATCTCTGCTGCCATTGGCTTATCTCCATTGTCAGTAAAAGCTGCAGATCCAGCTCCGGCGCCAGTTGCTGCACCCGCTACCGCTCCAAGCCCAGCACCAGCCGAACAGCCCGTTGTTAAAAAGACTAAGAAATCCAAGAAAGATGCAAAAGCCGAGAAAAAAGCGAAGAAGAAGTCTAAGAAAAAAGCTAAAGCTGCCTCACAGCCGGCTGCAACACCAGCTGCTCAGTAATTAGGTATTAACCCCTTTGTTAATTTAGGGGTTCGGCTCCATCAAAGTCATCAGATTTATTTTTGTCTGACGGCTTTTTGCTTGGTGGGTTATTGTGGACCAATAACCACATTGCGGCAATTACTAGCAACATTCCACCAATTTGCATCCAGGTGATGGGCTCTGATAAAAAGATATACCCCATAAAAACAGTCGAGACCGGGCCCAATATGCCTGCCTGTGCAACTAGGGGTGACCCAATCCGATTAATGGATACCATAATCATCAGCATCGGAATTACGGTGCACAAACTTGCATTGAGTAGGCTTAGCCAATAAATCTGAGGAAGTTGTTCAAGCATTGCAGTAGGGCTATAAATTAGTGATTGAGTAATGCTAAATACAGCCGATGCCGAACTTGCATAAAACACCAAGCGAACGCTACCAATTCGCTTGACCATTTCTCCAGCGCCAATCATATAGACCGCATAGAAGCAAGCGCTAGAGAATACTAGAAGCATTCCTATCCAGGCGCGGATTCCGGTAGAGCTAGCATCTTGAATAAATACAATGATTACCCCAAGATAGCCGACAACTAAGGCATACCATTGCAAGCGAGAAATTGGTTTTTGTAAAACAAAGTATGAAATTAGTAAAACAATCGTTGGCGTGAGATATAAAACAATTCTCTCTAGACCTACAGAGATGTATTGGAGTCCAAGAAAATCGACATAACTTGAAAGAAAATAGCCCAAAAATCCCAAGCCAATTAACTTCCCTCGATCAAGCCAGGTAAGGGGGCTCATTGATCTTTTGCGTGAGTGCCACCAATAGATGGAGTAAAACATCGGAAATGCCATCAACATCCGAAGAGCAATGAGCGTCTCAGCATTGGCGCCATCGGCATAGGCAAACTTAATCAGTACCGCTTTTCCAGAAAATAGCATTGAGCCAATGGCGGCCATGAGAATGCCATAGATGTAACTGCGACGTTGATGCTCTGCACTTGCTGGATGCATAAGATTTATAAAAGCTTATTGAGTAAGCTTCTCATCTCCAGAATCGTTTCTGATGGAGTAAGACCAATAGGACCAACTCCTTTGCTTACTAAGTTATCAGCTGCAAGGGCATGGAGTTGAACGGCGATTCCCGAAGACTCCCAAAGGTTAAGATGATGGCGTACCCCTTGAGCAGCAATTGCCGCAATGCTACCGGTGAGAATATCGCCCATGCCTCCCGTTCCCATGCCGGGATTTCCGTCTTCGCATTGCGCAGTAGGGTATTCAGGGGAAGCAATTAAGGTATGTTGACCTTTTAAGACCACAATCGAACGAGTCAGTTCTACTAATTTCTCAACACAAGCTAGTCTGTTGGATTGAATATCTGCCCCACTGATTTTTAATAATTTTGCTGCTTCACCAGGGTGAGGGGTAATAACAGTAAGGCCCGGAAATTGTTGATTACGATTTTGTAAAGCCTTGAGTAGGTCTTTTGAAGAGGCTATGAGGTTCAGAGCATCTGCATCAATGATTAAGGGAATGCTAGGAATATCAAAAACCTTCTCAAGACTGCGTAGTGCCAATGCTGAATTTCCAAGACCTGGCCCAATTGCAATGACATCAGGTTTAATGTTGTGCAGACCATTCATTGCTTCTAGGTTCGCTAGCCGAATCATGAGCTCTGGATGATCTATGCAAGCATGAGCAGAACTGGGATCTAGCATTTCCAGGATAGTCCAACCTGCACCCAGATGCATACAAGCATTACCCGCTAATAAGAGTGCACCCGCCATTCCAGTTGCACCCCCAATCAACACTACCTTCCCAGCATCTCCCTTATGTTCTGCCGGACTACGTTTCAGGCGGGATGCTATTAAAAGAGCATTGAGCTTAGTTGGTGAATGAATCATCTTTCTGGCGCTCGAGCTTCTTAAGTTAATCAGCTACCTTTGCACCCTGAATATTATGACGCTTCATAGATTCAGCAACGAAGCCAGAGGACTTTAAGTCTGTAATGATGCTACTTAAGTAAGCGGTAGTCTTTTCATATTCAGAGCGTGCTTTGGGGATTCCAATTGCTTGGTTGATCACCATAAAGCGACCGGGTAGCATACGCAAGCCTTGATAGCGTTTAGCATCACTTTCTAATTGCTGCTTTACGCCTGCTGCTACATTACCTTTACCAGCCATAAAATCATCAATGACAGCCTGGGAACTAGCAGCATGTAGGATCGCAGCATTTTTAATTTCACGAGTGAGAAATAAATCATAGGCACTACCTTTACCCACTACGATTTCTACGCTAGAGCGATCAACTTCTTCATTGGTCTTTAATGGTGAGTCTGCTTTCACCATATAAGCGCCTTCGATCTGAATATAAGGGGGCGTATAGCTGACATCTGCTCCACGGACTGGATCTATAGCAACAAAAACCAAATCGATATTGCCTGTCTTGATTGCGTCTACAGTTGCTCCTGCAGATTGAAAAGGAATCAACTCTACTGGGATTCCAGACCGCTTGCCAATTTCATTGGCAATGTCAATGCTGATCCCTTTCGGTTTTTGGGAGACAGCATCAAGGCCAGCTAAAACAGGGTTGCCCAAATTGATACCGACTCTTAGGATGCCAGTTGGCGCAAAGGATTGAATCAATTTTGGATCAATTTTGTTCATAGGCTGGGAAAAGCTTGTTTGTGAAAAAAAGATAAAGAGGAGGCTTAGGGCAATTTTCATAGGGTAATGATATAAAAAAACCGCGGCGAACCGCGGTTTAATTTTCCTTGGATGAGGATTATTTCTTTGCGTCTGCTGCTGGAGCTGCTGTCGGGGCAGTTGGAGCCGCTGCTGGAGCATCTTTTTTGGCTTCTTCAACATGAGTAGCTTCTGCGCCGTGCTTCTCGCCACCCATATCAATGTTGCCGTCGCCTTTAAGGAGTAAATAGGCGGTGGCACCAACTAATACCAGTACCATGATGATGATTGAGCGGTTACTCATTGCTTTTCCTTCGATTTGGTTGAAATTCTTGTAATACTAACCCTTCTTGAGGGCAGCGTAAATCCATACAAGCCCTAGGCTTGCTCTTTTTTGCAAGCTAGGTATTAATACTAGTGTTTCCTTTTGAGTAAGCGAATAGAGAATTTTTTCACCTAAAAGTAATATGAAATTATTGATGACATCAAAGGTTACTGTATGAGCGCGAAGCTCCCAATTAATAATTCTCAGACGATCACAGATTTTTTAAGTCTTAAAAAAAGCCAGATGTCTGAAGAAAGTTCGATAGATTCTTATAAATTTGCCTTTGACGATGAGGCTTTTCTTGCGCGTCCAGAAACCATCGGTATCCGCTTTGAACTGGAGTTGCTCAAGCCAGAAATTCTGCTAAATGAACATGGTATTGATCACACTATCACTGTCTTTGGTTCTACCCGGTTTATCAGTTATGAACACGCCTTAGATATGGAAGCAAAAGCTTCAAGTCCTGAGGCCCTAGAGATTGCTAAGAAAGCAGTACTCCACAGTAAGTATTACGAATCAGCTAGAGAATTTGGTGGCATCGTGGCTCAGTACAACGCGACACAATCAGAGGGCATGAATAAGTTATATATTTGCACAGGTGGTGGCCCTGGAATTATGGAAGCTGCCAATCGCGGTGCTTTTGAGGCAGGTGATGAAACGATTGGTTTTAATATTAGCTTGCCAAGAGAGCAGCATCCGAATCCCTACATTAGCCCTGGCTTAAGTTTCCGGTTTCATTACTTTGCATTGCGCAAGATGCACTTCATGCTCAGGGCAAGGGCAATTGTCGCTTTTCCAGGAGGCTTTGGATCTTTTGACGAGTTATTTGAAGTGCTGACCTTAATGCAGACGAAAAAGGTTGCTCGCTTTCCAGTAATTTTAGTGAGCAAGTCATTTTGGACGGAGATGGTCAATTTCAAGCAAATGATTGAATTTGGGGTGATTGACCAGGCAGATCTGGAAGGGGTACATTTTGTCGAAACCGCCCCAGAGGCATGGGGCATTATTCGCGATTGGTATAGCCTAGCTGAGTAGCCCCTGTAAAATGACCAACAACCTTCGACCATGAATACACAACAAGCCCTCGAAACTTCTCTTGATTTACCGGCCTACCTTTTAGGCGCTTCCATGCTCGTGGTAGTCATGATATTTCATGGTTTTGCGCTACTGCAAATTGCCAAACGCTACGAAGTAAAAACCTTCTTATATCTTTCTGAGAAGAGATATTCATCAGTCGCTATTTGTTTTTATATCAGTGTGTTTGGTTTATTTTTAGCCCATCTCATTGAGATTGTGATCTGGGGGCTGGCTATATATTTATTTCGTTTATTACCGGATCTGGGTGACAGTATTTTGTTTAGTGGAAGCACCTATACGGCCATGGGCTTTATGGAAGACATCCTACCCAGTGGTTGGAAGATGCTGGCAGTGATTATTGCGTTCTCGGGTATGTTTGCTTTTGCCTGGACAGCATCCGTCATGATTACGATGACTAAAAATTTTCGTCAAGCCTATACCAAGCTACACATGGAAAAACTCAAGCTCTCCTCTGAAATCATTGATCGCTTTAATTAATTCATGAGCAAAATATGGGATGCCATCATTATTGGTGGTGGTGCAGCTGGTTTATTCTGTGCAGGCATTGCGGGGCAATTAGGTAAAAAGATTTTAGTGCTGGACCATGCTGAAGTATTGGGAGAGAAGATTCGTATTAGTGGAGGAGGTCGTTGTAATTTCACAAATAAGCATAGTAGTCCCGCCAATTTTCTTTCTTTAAATCCTCATTTTGTCAAAAGTGCATTGGCGCGCTACCCCTCATCAGAATTCATCAAACTCGTTGCATCACATAGGATCGACTATCACGAGAAACATCAGGGACAACTTTTTTGCGATGACTCTGCCAAGCAAATAATTGAGATGCTCATGGCTGAGTGTGTAAAAGGAAAAGTGATCATTCGCCATCCAGTATCTGTGCAGTCTCTAGGACGCGATGGTACAGACTGGCTTGTACAAACGCAGCAAGGGATAGAAAGAGCAAAAGCAGTAGTCATGGCAACTGGTGGATTACCTGTTCCTGCAATTGGGGCTACACCATATTCATTGGATATTGCCAAGCAGCTTGGTTTAAATGTGATTGAACCAAGGCCAGCTTTAGTGCCCTTGTCCTTTACCGCTGAAACCTTTGGGAAGCTCAATGAATTGGCGGGACTTGGCGTTCCCGTCAGAATTGCTGCAGGGTCTAAGGGGCATCGTTATGGGGCTAGCCGATTTAATGAAGATCTACTGCTGACTCATAAGGGTTTATCTGGTCCAGCAGTCTTGCAAGCCAGTAGCTATTGGGTGGAGGGTGAGCCATTGCATATTGATTGGCTTGGGGCCTTAGAACGTCCTGGTGGATTTAATTGCGATGAGCTATTTAATCATGAAGAGAATCGCCTAAAGCTCACAGAAACTATATTAGCTTCTGTCCTACCTCAGCGTTTAGCAAAAATATTTGCCGAGCAAAAAAACTTACTTGGCAAAAAGTGGGCTGAAGTATCAAAAAAAGATCGACATTCTCTAAAAGAATTACTGACGAATTGGTCTGTTAAACCAGCAGGAACCTTAGGATGGAAAAAGGCTGAAGTAATGCTGGGTGGCGTAGATACAAAAGACTTAGATGGTCAAACCATGATGTCACGCAAGCATTCAGGTTTATTCTTCATTGGTGAGTGTGTGGATGTTACTGGCCACTTAGGAGGACACAATTTCCAGTGGGCCTGGGCAAGTGGTTTTGTTTGTGCCCAAGCACTGTAAACCAATATCCATGTTCCTTACTTCAACTTTTTCTTTTTCTCTCTTGAGCGAATATTTAAAAGCTCTACAGATAAGGAGAATGCCATTGCTACGTAGACATATCCCTTGGGAATATGCATTCCCATACCCTCAGCAATAAGTACTACGCCGACTACCGTCAGAAAAGAGAGCGCTAATACTTTGATAGAAGGATGCCGATGCACAAAATCACCAATCGGTTTTGCGGCAACCAGCATGATCATCACGGAGGCCATAACTGCGGCGATCATGATGCTAATTTCATCAACCATGCCTACTGCAGTAATGACGCTATCTAGCGAGAAGATGATATCGAGTAGTCCAATTTGCAGAACAGAACCTACAAACAAAGCGGACATTGATTTATTGGTGTGAGAAATATGACTATTCCCCTCACCCTCTGTATGATCTCCGACCTCTACTTCAGTATAGATTTCTTTTGAGGCTTTCCATATCAAAAAGAAGCCGCCCAATAATAATATTAAATCTCTACCGCTGATCGATTGATCTAACAGGGTAAATAGCGGCTTAGTTAAGCCCATGACCCAAGATAGACTCAGCAATAGAAGAATGCGGGTTACCAGGGCAAATATCAAGCCAAAGCGACGAACCTTTTCCCGTATCTCAATGGGAAGGCGATTGGCGATGACGCTAATGAAAATAATGTTATCTATACCCAAGATAATTTCAAGGGCGGAGAGCGTTAAGAAGGCTATCCAGGCATTTGGGTCGCTAATAAGTTGCAGGAAGCTTTCAATCATTTTTTTACCATTAACAAGACATCACAATATTTAGTTTAGCTAAGTACCTCAGGGGAATATATTTCACAATAAATCCCACAATACTTTGCGGGTTACTGGAGTAAGCCGATTTATTCGTTGGCTTGATTACGCATCCAGTCAGCCGTATTGAAAAAAGATTCTTCTAGCTGTTTGGCGATGCTCCCATCAATACCGCAATCTTCCAAGGCTTGATACATGCACGTCAACCATTGATTGCGCTCTTAGCATGGGATGGCCATATTTTGGGGAGTAGATGTCAGGACCGCCCATCCAGCCGGTTAGAAAAAATTTCAATTTCTCTCTTGAGCTAGAGATGTCCTGAGGATGCATAGCCCGCAACTCAGTCAAGCTGGGATCTAGGACCATGAGGTCATAGAAACGATCGACCAATTCCTCGACTTTATCGATTCCGCCAATGCTGTCATAGAGGCATTTTGGTTCACTCATCCTCCCATTTTAATACCTAGATAAAGGGGGGAATTGGCACTTACAGATTTTGGGTTTAGAGTATATGGAGGGTACTTCAGGAACGCTTACTTTAAGGGAGAGTCAAAATGGACGCAAATGATCTACAAAAATGGCAAAGAGAAAAAGCAAAAGAGCTTTTTGAGTATTCGCATAAGCTGCTATATGCCGCTAAACAATTAAGTGAGCATCATATTGCTGAGATGGAATGGAGCATGAAAAATGCCTTGGATAGCGCTAAATCTGCCGCTAAACATGACATGGAGAAGTTAAAGGACTTGCAAGCAGAAGCGGCGAAAGAAGCCACTAAGCGAGCAGCTTCTTACCAAAAGAAGGTGAAATCAGTACTCAAGGATATTAGCGAAGGCGCTGCCGATGAAACTGAAAAACACCTTGAGCAAGTTCGCAGCTCTTTAGTGAATTGGCTACAGGATGCTGAAAATAAAATGCCAGCTCACGCAGATAAGTTATCTAAAGTGGTTAATGAAATGTCT
Organism: Polynucleobacter sp. AP-Melu-500A-A1; assembly: GCF_018882125.1. GTDB lineage: Bacteria > Pseudomonadota > Gammaproteobacteria > Burkholderiales > Burkholderiaceae > Polynucleobacter. The sequence goes on along the minus strand of NZ_JACVOZ010000003.1, from coordinate 100,190 downwards.
GCTACTGGACAGAATATGTTTAAAGAAGGTAGAAAAATTGTTAACCAGGTAGCAGAAGCTGCCGAAAAGAACATAGATGATCTTGTAAAGAAATCGTCTGGTGGAAAAAAGTAAAAGAATTTACTTTTATTAAACTATGCTGCCCTTATGAAAATAAGTGGCAGCTTTTTTATTTCCAGCCCTGTATCCACCGATCAGAATTCAGAAGTTCGCGCCAGGGAATTTGCGAACTTTGCTTGCTATAGACAGCCTCAAGCTCGACAAACTCGATAGCCTGTTCAGGTTTATCAGGAAGAATAACTTTACTGACTAAAAAGTGTTTTTGTTTGGCAATGGGATGAACGGCGGTCCATTTACTGAGCAGTAATTTCTTTGGGCTAATGGGGTTCATAAGTTTATAGTGCGCTGCACTGAAAATGTTGACCATTTCCCAGAAGTGCTCCTGTTGATTGGGTAAAGGTAAAGGTTGACTCATCGATATTAGCGGGACATTTTTGTGCAAAGTAACTACGCTCGCCTAGGCTTCCACAATAATCTAACTTCAGATCCTGAAATTGCATTTGCGCCTTTTTGAGAATCATCGAAATCTTAGGCTCTGCAGAAGATGCGCAATTCCAAGTGGTGTAGTTATCACGCTCACACGCGGTGAGACCCATGAAAGCAATCAGCAGGATAGGGAATTGGTATTTTCGGCGCAAATCTAGAGAACCCAAAAGTGGTGAGTGCCATCCTTAGCAAGTTGCTCTACAAGCCCAAATTCCCAATCTAAATAAGCTTGCATTGCTTTTATATCAACACTAGTACCTTCATACGGGCGCTTATATCGATCCAAGGCAGGTGAAGCTAAATGACTTGGACCTTTTTCTGATTCGAGCCCAGCATCTAACCAAGCTTTAGTGCCTCCCTCTAGTACATAGACCCCAGCTTTACTGAGGGCTTCAAATTCTGCTGCAGCAAATATAGCGAGCTCACTAGGAGTGCTTGTAAGTAGATAACGGTCTGCCTGAGGAATATTTTTTAGCACATCTGTTAGTTGCGAGCGAAGGGCATACCAACTCCCTGGAATATGACCCTTGACATAATTTGCGTAGGTGCTCAGATCAATGGCAATCGTATTGCTATCTGTTTTTAACCAGGTCGATGCCGTTTTAGCATCCACGGTATTGACATGGGGGAGTGATGGTAATGGGCTGCACCAAACACCTCTTTCAGTAAAATGTTCTTTTTGCAAGCCATCTAAAACATATACATCCCAAGCCATTTGGGCTAACCATGATGCTGGCATATTGGCTCTCACACCACTTGGATCGGCAAGCACAATACGTGCACCTCGAACTGGAGCAACCATCTCTGTCTCTTGGACGAGTTGACCACCTGGCACGGAACGAAATCCCGGGAGATGACCTTCTTCATATTCTTCTGGAGTGCGGGTATCAAAGAAGTAAGTGGTGCGATCTTTTTGTCCTTTCCAGTTTTCTACATCAGCCAGGCTAGCCCTTTTAACCCCAGCGCGATTAGCAACATCACGCGCTCGATCTGCAGCTGTATTTGCGGTACCTTCGCTTACCTCGGTAAACCTCCGAGTTTGTCCTTTATCCAATTCTTGTCCAGCGAGTGTCCAGCCAATGGTGCCATTACGTAGGGCATTCACCTCATTGGGTATGCCAGCATTGATTAAGGATTGCGTTCCAATAATGCTGCGAGTTCTACCTGCACAATTTACAATAATCTTAGTTTGAGAATTAGGCGCTAGCTCTGGGACTCGAAGCACTAACTCAGCACCCGGCACACTAATGCCTGTAGGAATACTCATTGTGTGATATTCGTCAAAGCGACGTACGTCTACCACCACAACATCCTCTTTGGCATCCAGCATTTTCTTTACTTCTTGCGCCGATAGGGAAGGTGTATGCCGTTTTGATTCAACAAACTCACCAAAGGATTTACTGGGTACATTGACATCCTTAAATACTTCACCGCCAGCAGTTTTCCAACTGGCAACGCCACCAGCAAATTGAGATACATCGCTATAGCCAAGTGCAATCAAACGCTCTGCAGCTAGCTGCGCATATCCCTCACCATCATCTAATGTGACGATAGGAATATCTTTGCGTGGAAGTTTGCTAAATGCATCTATTTCAATACGTGATAAAGGCAGGTTAGCGGCAAAAAGAGGGTGCTCTTGTGCATGTGGATCTTCTTCACGTACATCCAGAAAGGCAATTTCCTCTTTATTGAGAAGTTTATTGCGTATAAATGCATAGTCTTTGGTTTTAATACTCATCATATCTTTGTGAATTTAAAGTTAATCTAATTTAGCGTTGGATTTTTTCACGACTTCACTCCAGCGAACTACCTCTTGACTGATGTAGGTCGAAAGTTCGGCGCGTGTCATTTTGGGAACGCTTGCACCCAGTCCAGCCCAGCGCTCTTTGATTTCTGGAGAGGCTAATGCTGTTTGTATCTCGGCACTCATTTTTTCTACAATGTCTTTAGGTGTACCCTTGATCGCCCACATTGCATACCAGCTATAGACAACGAAGTTGGAAATACCTAGCTCTTGAGCAGTGGGAACATTAGGAAAAGCATCACTTCGTTTACTGCTAGCAATAGCAACGGCAATGAGTTGACCATTTTTAATAAAAGGAGCAGCGCCTGCTAAGGTATCAAACATCATATCTACTTGTCCTGCAACTACATCTTGTAACGCAGGGCCAGTACCTCGATAAGGAATATGGGTAATAAATAATTTGTTTTGCATCTTAAATAATTCACCAGTCAAGTGTTGAGAGGTGCCATTACCAGTAGAGGCATAGTTATATTTTCCTGGGTTCTTGCGAATTTCTTCAATGATGGATTTGAGATCGTTCTTTGGGAACTTATTTGGATTAACAACAATGACATGGGGAACACTGCCAATAATGGCAATCGGCTCAAAATCTTTTGTAATGTCATATGGCAAATTTGGATACATACTCGGGGCAATGGAGTGATGCACTGCACCAAGAAGCCAGGTGTATCCATCAGGCGCCATTTTTGCTGCAACTGCAGCACCAAGAGTGCCACCAGCCCCCCCGCGGTTATCTACCACTATGGAGGTTCCCAGTTGAGAAGAAAGCTGTTTAGCTAGCGGACGCCCAAAGGCATCAACGGCCCCACCAGGGGGAAAAGGGTTGATAAAGGTGATTGGCTTTCCTGGGTTGGGCCAGGAGCTCGTCTGGGCATTTGCTGTGAGGGTCAGTAGGATGGTAAGGGTAAAAAGAATGCGCTTTTTGAGCATTTTGCTTTCCTCTAGGATCATTTTTTAAGTAATTTACCCATTTTGGCCGATCCCTGCTCTCTAAGCGTTATCCCTGATGAATTAGGCTAATTTCTATCGTTTTTATGGGGATATACTGACTGCGTTGTAGGAATGAATAATTTTTAGATTAATGGGAGACACGATGTCACAACACGATACATTGTTAGCTGCTTTTGAAGCATACAAAGCCGAAAACGAAAAATTTATTGAAAAAGGAATTAAGGCATCTGCAGCACGTGCTCGTAAGGCCTTGCAAGAAATTGCTGGCGCTTGTAAAGAGCGTCGCAAAGAAATCACCGCTACAAAAGAGGCAATGGAATCTAAGAAGTAATTTTTGCTCTAAGTAAATAGAAAGCCTAGCCTTAAAACGCTAGGCTTCTTTTTTAGGCGAAGCTTCGATATCGATCCCAAAGAGGGTGAGTTGCATCGCATTATTTCGTATAGCAACTAAATCTTGATATTCTGGACTATGCGCCCATGCATGCGCATCTTCTGAGCTAGGAAAGTTCAATTCAACAAAAGCACTAAAGGGCGCACATTCAAGTTCATTCCAAAAGAGTTCAGTGACAGCTCCCCGAGATTGGATGCTGCCTCGATAGCGCTCTACCGTTAGACCTACCTGAGTACGGTATTGCCTAAATGCTTCTTGGTCCTTCAATTCCATTAAACCAATCACTTTGACTGACATAGGCCCTCACTAGATTGTCGTAATGATAGGAGTGTATATCCGCGCTATAGTAAAGACATGGATCGTGAAGAATTTATCTACTTATTGAGGCGGGAGGCCTATCCAGAGCCTGAAGAGGTTCATCGTGATCCAAACGGACACTTAGATAATCACACGCATCCATTTGAAGTTAAGGCGCTAGTTTTAAGTGGCAGTATTGATCTTATGTTTGAACATCAAATCAAAACCTATGGCCCGGGCGATATTTTTCATTTGGAATATGAACAGGTGCATGCCGAAACTTATGGTCCACAAGGCGTGCATTACTTAGCTGCTAGAAAACAATCAACTTTTTAATTAGGGTCAATATGAAAATCGGATTTATTGGTTTAGGGAATATGGGTTTACCAATGGCGCTCAATTTATTAAAAGCAGGGCATGAAGTCATTGGATTTGATTTGGTAAAGAGCCAGCTAGATGCATTTGCTGCGGCTGGTGGTGCGATAGCACCTAATGCAAACGCCACAGCCAAAGATGCTGAGATTGTATTCACGATGCTGCCAGCCTCAAAGCATGTGGAAGGTCTATATCTAGGAGAACATGGCCTATTGGTCAATGCTAATCCAGAAACATTACTAGTCGATTGCTCTACGATTTCGCCGAAGGTTGCTCAGGCCGTGGCTACTGCTGCAAAAGAAAAGGGCTTCACCATGATTGATGCTCCTGTCTCAGGAGGAACCGCAGGCGCGCAAGCTGGTACTTTGACCTTTATGGTGGGAGGAAATCCTGAGGATGTGGAACGTGCACGACCTTTGCTAGAAAAAATGGGCAAGAATATATTTCATGCTGGGGTCAGTGGGGCCGGTCAAACAGTTAAAGTCTGTAACAACATGCTCTTAGGTATTCAGATGCTGGGAACGAGTGAGGCTCTGCGTTTAGGGATTGCTAATGGCATGGATCCCAAAGTATTGTCAGACATCATGTCTAAAAGTTCTGGGCGCAATTGGGCTTTGGAGTTGTACAACCCCTGTCCTGGCGTAATGGAAAATGTGCCCTCGTCTAAAGGCTATGCAGGGGGCTTTGGCGTAGATTTAATGTTAAAAGATTTGGGCTTGGCGGTAGAGAATGCCAAAAACCTAGAAGCCAATATTCCTTTGGGAAAAATGGCTCAGCATCTATATGAAAGTCATAGCAAGGCTGGGAATGGACAGCTCGATTTCTCGAGTGTCTTTAATCTTCAGAAAGCGGATTAAGAAATGACCAAAGGTTTTTCTTGGGCTTTACTCATTTGGCCAATGACTCGTGCGCCTAAAAAGTGATGTTGATTAAAAATTTCCAATACTTCTCCAACGACTTCTTGACTGCATGACACCAATAGGCCACCACTAGTTTGAGGGTCAGTTAAGAGCGCTAACTGAGCTGCGCTGAAATTGGCAGGGATCACAACATCGTGACCGTAGCTTTCCCAGTTGCGTCCTGAGGCGCCGGTCACAATTCCATCTTCTGCAAATTGAAGGACATCAGAGAGTAGGGGAACTTGGCTCCAATCAATATGCGCTGTGCAACGTGAGCCTCTTGCCAGCTCTAGCATGTGCCCCGCCAAACCAAAGCCAGTAACATCCGTTAGCGCATGAACTCCTGAAAGTTTTGCAAGGTCAGGGCCAGCAGAATTGAGCTTGGTGGTGTTCATAATCATTTCTGCATAACTATCTGGTCCCAGCACATCTTTCTTGAGTGCGGCTGATAAGATACCAACACCTAATGGCTTACCCAAGATGAGAACATCACCTGCTTTTGCAGAGGCATTGCTTTTAATACGCTTGGGATCAACTATTCCGATAGCAACTAGACCATAGATTGGTTCAACAGAATCAATCGTATGTCCGCCAGCTATTGGTATTCCAGCGCTGCGACATGCTTCAGATCCGCCCTCTAAAATCCGGGCAATAGTTTTATTGGATAAGACTTTAACGGGCATACCCACAAGCGCTAGAGCAAATAATGGTGTACCGCCCATTGCGTAAATATCGCTAATAGCATTAGTGGCAGCAATTTTTCCAAAATCAAAAGGGTCATCCACAATCGGCATAAAAAAATCAGTCGTTGCTACGATGGCCTGCGAGTCATTGATTTGGTACACCGCCGCATCATCGGATGTTTCGATACCAATCAGTAATTCTTTTGGGAAAGGAAGTTGTGGAACGTTCTTTAGAATCTCCGAGAGAGCGCCGGGGGAAATTTTGCAGCCACAACCACCCCCATGCGATAGGGAGGTAAGACGAGGTTCTTGGTTGATGCTCATAGGGATAATTTTAATCCTAGGTTTATCTACTAAAACTCTTCTTTGGCGGGCTGCTGCGCTTTGTAGGAGGTTTGCCGCGGGTGGAATTAGTATTGCTGCTGCCAGATTTTTGACTGCTAGGCTTCCTGGATTGCTGGTGCTGCTGGCTGCGCAACTGAATCGGTTGTGCCACAGCATTGGGATCAGGTTCAAACCCTGCGATCACTTCTTGTGGAAGTTTTTGCTTAATCAGTCTTTCGATATCTTTGAGCATCTGGTGCTCATCCACACACACCAGAGAAACTGCCACACCATTAGATCCAGCACGGCCTGTGCGTCCAATGCGATGAACATAATCTTCTGAAACATTTGGCAGGTCAAAGTTCACTACATGGGGTAGCTGGTCAATATCAATGCCCCGCGCAGCAATATCAGTTGCAACTAAGGCTGTGAGCTTGCCTGCCTTAAAGTCTGCTAAAGCTTTAGTGCGTGCAGTTTGACTTTTATTGCCATGGATAGCCATACACGTGATGCCATCTTTTTCTAATTGAGTGACCAGCTTATTGGCGCCATGCTTAGTACGAGTAAAGACAAGAACCTGTTTCCAATTATTGCCTTTAATGAGATGAGCAAGCAGTGCTTGTTTCTTAGTGCGATCAACTGGATGAATTAATTGCGCAATGGCTTCATTAGCGCTATTACTCCGCGCTACCTCGATAAGCTCAGGAGCATTTAACAATCCATCAGCTAAGGATTTAATTTCATCAGAAAAAGTTGCTGAAAATAAGAGGTTCTGACGCTTCTTTGGTAGGGCTGCCAAAACCTTTTTGATATCACGTAAAAATCCCATATCGAGCATACGATCGGCTTCGTCTAAAACTAAAATCTCAACCGCATCTAAGGAGACACATTTTTGAGACATTAAATCTAAGAGACGGCCTGGAGTGGCAACCAAAATATCTAAGCCAGCAGCAATTGCTTTAATTTGCGGATTTGCACCGACACCACCAAAGATAACTGCTGACTTGAGGCCCGTATATTTTCCATAGGTCATAACCGACTCTTGAACTTGAGCAGCTAATTCACGGGTAGGGGTCAGAATTAATGCGCGCAATAAGCGTTTTCCGCTACTCGCTTTGCTACTGCTAAGACGCTGCAAGATGGGTAAAGTAAACCCAGCTGTTTTGCCTGTGCCAGTTTGAGCAGCAGCAAGAAGATCTCCACCTTTTAAAACAGCAGGGATGGATTTAGCTTGGATGGGGGTGGGGCTGGTATAGCCTTCTTCGGCAATGGCGCGAAGAATGGGTTCGGATAAACCGAGTTCTGTAAATAACATAGGGACCAATGAAAAATTGGCCCGTATTCAATTAAAAGACTATCCCGGCCAATGGGGTGAGCTGCCACGCTAAAGCATTTGCAGTAAGAAGCACTATTTTAAGTCATTAGCTACTTGTACTCACTATTTCACCTGGCTCCAAAGGTTTGGGACCAGAGTATTGGCGTATCCGGAGATAAAGATCTTCTCAGTTCCAGTGCTTGGATCAAACACTGCACGTTGAACTTTGCCAATATTACCTCCATAAACATGAATACTGATTGAGGTCTGGTCCTGATGGTTATTGGCTACCTCATGGATGTCATGCGTATTTGGTGAAACCGTATCCACATGTCCTGGTGAGCAAATGCTAGATGAGCCAGCCTTATAACTGCCATCGGCTTGTTGATGGTAATGCGTTCCTTTTTCTTCACCCCGTAATTGACCCACCATTCCCCATAAAGTGTGATTGTGAACTGGCGTCTTTTGACCAGGAGCCCATACAAAGCTCACAATTGAAAAACGATCGAATGGATCTGCGTACAGTAAGTATTGTTGATAATACTGAGGGTGCGGTTTTGTGAATTCTTCAGGCAACCAATCATCAACCGAAATTAAATTCTCTAACAGCTTTTTTCCTTTGGTAAAGATCTCTGCTTCGCTAGCTTGCTGTTCTAGCAAAAGCGTGAGTTCTTTAACAAAGTGTAGTAATTTTCCATCAGCCATATTGTGATCAATCAACAAATAACCAATCTGGGATCGCTTTGGGTTTCAAGGTTTTAGTATCAACACAAACAATATGCAGTAGGGCGCTAGCGATAATTTGTAAATCATCCCCATTGCCCTCGTGAACTATACGACTTGCGGTTTGCTTAACTGCAACCCGAGTACGCCCTCGATGTTCAATGACTTGATCGATATAGAGTAGATCATCCAAGCGCCCAGGCTTATAAAAGTGCATGGTGAGCTCGCGAACAGGTAACAGAATTCCAAACTCATTGATTAGCTTGGTGGGACTGAGTTCGCGTAGATAGAGCCATTCAGCGCGACTGCGCTCAAAAATTTCTAGATAGCGTCCGTGGTACACAAAGCCAGCCGCATCCGTATCAGAGTAACAAACGCGATGCAAATATGGAGTAGGGGCAGTAGTCATTCGAGAGTAGGTTTATTTCGGTAATAGATGAATCATATTACGATGTGGAATACCCGCTTCATCGTAAATGCCTCCCTGTATTTGAAAACCTTGTTTTTCATAAAAAGGGATGGCGGTAACTTGCGAGTGGAGCATGAGGTTCACAATACCCTCTTCCTGTGCTTGATCCATCAGTTTTTTTAGAATGGCGCGCCCAAACCCATTATTGCGAAAGCGGGGAAGAACGGCCATCCGACCAATTAGCCCATTTTGCCCGCCAATATTGACAAGCCGGCCTGTTCCAACGCACTCAGACCCCTGAAAAGCAAGAGCGTGCATTGCCAGTTGATCGAATTCATCTAACTCAAGGTCTTCGGGGACCCCTTGCTCTTCAATGAAGACTTTATGGCGTATGGCAAAAGCTGCTTTAGAAGCTTCCTGCCAGGGTTGAATCAATATCACCAAGGTCCAATTCTGTTGATGTTGCGATTTTGACGATTGCTTAGGCTAATTTACCAAAATAGCCGCCAATCATCTAGAAAGGCAAAGGTCTGGGGGCTAGGAATTTAATACAGCGTGGTTACAATGCTTCAAGTAGCATCCTAGCGGACGCTTCTTTAAACCCCACCCTTTATTAGGAGTTATCTTGAAAAAAACACTCATTGCCAGTTTATTTGCTTCTGCAGGTCTTGTTTATGCGGTATCCGCAGTTGCTCAAGCGCCAGCAAAAATGATGCCTCTAGCTGCTGAAGCCGTTGTGTTGAATGCTACTGTTGATTCGGTTGATGTAAAGAAGCGCATTGTTGTTCTTAAAGATGCAAATGGCAACTTGGCGACAATGAATGTTTCTAAACAAATCAATGATTTGGAAAAAGTTAAAAAGGGTGACGTATTTTTGATTGAGCATGCTGAAGCGGTTGCTGTAGGTCTGACTGCTGCAGTTAAAGATGCTAAGCCAGGTGTTTCTGGCGTACGCTCCATCACTGTTGCTGGCAAAGGCTCTGCAAAACCATTTGAAGAAACGACTGACACTGTTTATGCCACAGTGAAGATTGCTAGTATTAATCAGAAGTCCCGTAAGGTGACATTCATCATGCCTAATGGTGAGAAGCAACAAGTGAAGGTCGATCCAAGCGTTCTCGGACTTGAAAAGTTCAAGGCAGGGGATGATGTAATGATTGAGTTTGTGGACGATACAGCAATTGGTTTCGTAACACCTAAGAAGTAAACAATCTGAATCCTGTAGTTTATGTATGAAAAAGCCCGCAGTAGCGGGCTTTTTAGTTGCTATCAATTCAATTAGGCGCTTTTAGCAACCATGACATCAGATGCTTTGATGACTGCCCAAGCTTGATCACCAACTTTCAGGTCAAGCTCGTCAACCGCCTCATTGGTAATAGATGCAGTAACAATGTGCCCGCCACCAATATCAATCTTCACATGTGAAGTTGTTTGACCCATCTTGAGTTCAACGACTTTTCCGTTTAGCGTATTGCGCGCGCTGAGTTTAACTTTTAGCTCCATAACTTCTCCTTTATTGGTTTATTTCTTAGCATTTGGGAAGAATAGTTGTTCGCCACCAACTTGATAGCTAGCAATCACGTCTTGACCATTCTTTGAGAGAATCCAATCGATAAATGCCTGTCCTTCTGCCTTTTTAACATTGGGAAACTTGGCAGGGTTGACTAACATCACGCCATATTGATTAAAGAGCTTAGGGTCACCTTGAACCAAAATGGCGAGATCTCCACGGTTCTTAAAAGTGAGCCATGTGGCGCGGTCAGAAAGGATATAGCCATTCATCGCGGAAGCAGTGTTCAGAGCGGGTCCCATGCCAGAGCCTGTTTCCTTGTACCAAGATGAACCTGGGGCTGGGGAGATGCCTGAATCTTTCCAATAGCGTAATTCTGCAGCATGGGTTCCACTCTTATCGCCGCGTGATACGAATGGTGCTTGTGAGCCAGCTATTTTTTTGAAGGCCGCTTGTATATCTTTGCCACCAGCAATCTTTGCTGGATCAGATTTTGGTCCAATTAAAACGAAGTCGTTGTACATCACTTCATTGCGCTGCGTGGCAAAACCTTCACTAACAAATTTTTCCTCAGCAGGTTTGTCATGAACAAAAACTACATCAGCATCTCCGCGGCGACCAATATCAAGAGCTTGACCAGTTCCCACTGCAACCACTTTGACATCAATCCCTGATTTCATTTTGAAGATGGGCAAAATGAAGCCAAATAGACCAGATTGCTCAGTAGAAGTGGTGGATGAAACCACAATGCTCTTTTCTTGAGCGTTTACTGGCTGACTTATGAAGCTGAGTATTGTTATTACAAGTGCCAAAAAACGGATTGAGAAAGCTTTCATCTGTTGTCCTTGGGGGTGATCAGTTAATATTTGTCATATTACAAAATATCAATATGCAAAAAATTACATATGCGAATTCAGATTAGGCCAACCTTGGTCTTTGGTAGCAAAGCCAGTAAAGACCCTGTAGTCATAGATTTGGTGTGGCTAACAGGCCTGCTTAAGGATATTGACCAGGGTAAAACCTTAATGTCAGCATGTAAAAAGGCAGGATTATCCTATCGCAATGTTTGGCAAAAGGTAAACGAAGTAGAGGCAGCGCTGGGTTTTACCTTAATGGATCGTGTCCGAGGGCATGGTTCACAGCTTTCTGAATACGCAAGATATCTCATTCAATTTACAGAAGACTTTGACGAAAAGACAAGGCGTCTTGGACAGACTAGCCTTGCTCACTTGGAGGAGGGTTTTGCACTCTTTAGGGATAAGTCAGAAAAGCAATGGAAGTTTGCGAGCAGTAGTGATCCCATTATTCAAATGGCAGTGAGTGGTATTGATAAATTTGAATTAACTACTGCTGGATCTGGAGAAGCATTAGAGCGCTTATTGAACTACGAGGTAGATATTGCTGGATACCATGTATCCGATCCCCAAGCTTCTAAAATCATTGCCAAGCGCTTACAAAAAGAGGGTATGCAGATATTTCCACTGATGAAGCGCGTGCAAGGTCTCATGATTGCAAAAGGCAATCCTCACGGTATTACTGGCGTGAGAGATTTATTACGTTCAAACATTCGATTTATCAATAGACAAAAGAGCTCTGGAACAAGGCTGCTCTTGGATACTATATTGACTAAAGATAAAATCGACCCCAAAAAAATCAAAGGGTATGGGCATGAGGAGTTCACCCATTCTGCAATTGCAACTTCTATCCTCGCTAAAAAGGCAGATATTGGAGTGGGCGTAAAGAGCGTCGCGATTGAGAACGGCCTAGATTTTATTCAATTAAAGGACGAATTATTTTTCATGGCTATGTCTGAGGAGATGATGCTGAATAAGGATGTGAAGAATTTGGTGCGCCGCATTCGACACTTATCCGAAGAGATTGCTGGATATAAATCCATCGGATTAAAGCGGCAAATTACTGGCTGGATATAAACTAAAGCGAGATTTACCCTACTAGGAGCTATTTTGCGCTTCATCATTGCCTTCCTTTTCTTGCTTTGTACTCAAAGCCTTAGCGCTCAGCCAGTGATGGTTGCGGTTGCTGGCAATATGAAAGAGGCATTTGCAGAAATCGTCGCTGCATATCAGACCAAGAAGAAATCTGACTTGAGAGTCGTTTATGGCTCTTCAGGAAACTTTGCTGCTCAAATTATGAACGGCGCTCCTTTTAAGCTCTTTATTGCGGCGGATGAACATTTTCCATTGGAGTTATACAAGAGCGGAAAAACGCTTGATGAAGGCAGTGTCTATGCTATTGGTAAGTTAGCCTTAATATCCAAAAAATCTTTTAGCACCTTGTCTCGTCCCAATAAGGTTGAGCTTGCTAAATTGATCAGCAGAGCCAATAAAGTGGCAATTGCAAAACCAGAGTTAGCGCCCTATGGTAGGGCTGCTGTTGAGTACCTCAAGGCGGAAGGTTTATGGGATCTAGCGAAGGATAAGCTGATCTATGGTGACAATATTGGTGTTGCCACGATGTATGTTGTTTCTGGAGCTGCAGATATTGGCTTTTCTGCTCTCTCGCTTGCAAACTCTTCCGAACTTACCAGTGAAACTGCTTATACAGTGCTTGACAGTAAACAATATGAACCCATTAAACAGCGTATGGTTTTAATCAAAGGTGCGCCAGCAGAGGCGATTGACCTTTATCGATTTATGCAAGGCCCGCAAGCTAAAAGTATTTTGCAAAAGTTTGGCTACACGACACCTTAAGCTGATTTTATATATCCGCCCTAAGCCCCGATTTTTTGTCATAGATCAAGTCAGAGGAGGGTTAAATAGCTGATTATTACGCCAGGGATGAGGATATTTTATAAATGATATTCATTCTCATTAGTGGATATAATGGTGTATTAGCTCATCAAAAAGCATATTGAATGAATTTAGATCAAGTTGATTTGGGTAGTTTGTATCAAGTTAGCGAAATTAACGCTCCAAAGGGTGCCCCACAAATTAAGGGGCAACTGGAGGATATCGGCTTTTTACCGGGCGAACAGGTCAGCGTATTACGTAAGGGTTTATTGGGCAAAGGTCCCTATATGGTTCGTGTGGGAGCTTCTACTTTTGCACTTCGTCAATCTGAAGCGCGAATGATCACTGTTGAATGTTTGCCCAATGTCTGAAGCGAAGATTCATATTTTCTCAAATGAACCCGTTGTCGCATTATTAGGTAACCCTAATTGCGGCAAGACCGCTCTATTTAATCTTTTAACTAGCAGTCGACAAAAAGTAGCCAACTACTCTGGAGTTACGGTTGAGAGAAAAGAAGGGCGCCTCTCTTTGAGCTCTGGGAAAAAGATTCGTATTTTGGATTTGCCTGGTGCTTACAGTTTGTATCCACGATCATTGGATGAGAAGGTTACTTGCAATGTCCTTTTAGGTAGGGCGGAAGGTGAGAAGCGTCCTGATCTCGTCATTTGTGTCTTAAGTGCAATGAACTTAAGGAGAAATTTGCGCTTAGTGCTAGCTGCTAAACGTCTCGGGCTTCCTTGTGTTGTGGTCTTAAATATGCTCGACATTGCGCAGCGCCAAGGTTTGCAAATTGATACAGCAGCCCTCTCGGATGAGTTGGGATTGCCAGTGCTCACCAGCGTGGGCATTGAGGCAAAAGGTGCAGATGCCATCAAATCATTTTTGTCTAATTTAGATTGGCGTAACTTAAGTGCTATGCAGACCGGTACAAGTGATGCCACTTTGGAAAATGTTGCTTCTCATATCGCGCATGCTGAATCTGACAATATTCAAGTTCAAAAAATTTTACAGCGTTTAGGCCTGGACAAAATTATTCCAGATCAATTGAGTGATCGTCTTGATTCCGTTCTTTTGCACCCTGTACTTGGCCCCATCATCTTGGTGGTATTACTGTTTTTTATATTTCAGGCAGTATTTAGTTGGGCCACATTACCCATGGAGCTTATCAAGTCCTCCATTGAATATTTAGGCTCACAAATTAGTACCTTATTACCAGATACCTGGATACGAAGCTTGCTGATTGATGGAATATTGGCAGGCTTAGGTGGCGTGATCATCTTCCTGCCGCAAATTTTAATTCTCTTTTTCTTTATTCTTTTACTAGAAGAGTCCGGCTATTTACCACGTGCAGCCTATTTATTAGATCGAGTGATGGGATCTGTCGGCCTATCAGGCAGGTCTTTTATTCCGCTCTTATCTAGTTTTGCCTGTGCTATTCCGGGCATTATGGCAACGCGCAGTATTTCTAATTCCCGCGATCGACTGATCACAATATTAATTGCGCCAATGATGACTTGTTCTGCGCGCCTACCGGTTTACGCCTTGTTAATTTCTGCCTTCATTCCAGAGCAAAAGCTATGGGTAGGCGTTGATCTCCAGGGGCTAGTATTGTTTTTACTGTATCTGACTGGTATCTTGGGTGCCATGGCTGTTGCGTGGGTGCTCAAGCGCTTTACTAGTGAGCAGTTCAAAATGAATGCTCTCATGATGGAGTTGCCTAGTTATCATTTGCCTCGCGTCGGTAACTTAGCAATTAGTCTATGGCAGCGCGCTGAAATATTTTTGCGTCGAGTTGGCGGGATCATTTTGATCATGACGATTGCTTTGTGGGCGCTCTCCAGTTTTCCACTGCCACCAGAGGGTGCAACTGGATCGCCTATTCAATACAGTTTTGCCGGAATACTAGGCCAAGCCTTAGCGTATGTTTTTGCTCCCATAGGATTTAATTGGCAGATCAGCATTGCTTTGGTTCCCGGCATGGCTGCTCGTGAGGTAGTGGTGAGCTCATTAGCGACGGTCTATGCCTTATCTAGCTCCAGTGCCGATGCAGCAGATGCATTGGTACCATTAATTTCCACTAGCTGGAGCCTGGCAACGGCTCTATCACTTCTTGCATGGTTTGTGTTTGCACCTCAGTGCCTATCCACTATTGCAGCTGTCAAACGTGAAACTGGTGGCTGGAAGATTCCTATCATTATGCTCAGCTACTTATTTGGCTTGGCTTATTTAGCAGCCTTCATCACCTATCGAGTTGCATCCTTCTTTGGCCTTGCATAGAAAAGCCACCCGAGGGTGGCTTTGATTTCTAGTAGCTGATTATTTATCCGGCTATGAAAGTATTTTCTAGTTTGCCAATACCGCCCATTTCAACTACTACCACATCACCATTGACCAAATATTTTGGTGGCTTAAATCCAATACCCACGCCCGCTGGAGTTCCAGTAGCAATGAGATCGCCAGGATAGAGCGTAATGCCTGCAGAGACGGTGGCAATCATGTTGGGAATATCAAAAATAAAATCCTTGGTATTAGAATTTTGGCGTAACTCACCATTAACCCAGCACTTCACCGAAATGTCGTTGGCCACTACTTGGTCAGCAGTGACGACCCAAGGGCCCATAGGGCAAAAGGTATCAAAGCTCTTACCTAAGAACCATTGTTTATGGCGTTGTTGCCAGTCACGCGCTGTTACATCATTAATTGCTGTGTAACCCCAGACATGTTTCATGGCATCAGCTTCACTAATGCCTTTGCCACCTTTACCAATCACGATCGTTAATTCAGCCTCGTAATCAATCGCGCTTGAAACACCAGTAGGAATGATGACATTGGTATTGGGTCCTGTTACAGACTCTGGTGGCTTGGTGAAGAAAATGGCATGACTAGGAATATCTTCACCTGGCTTAGCACTGGAATCAAATCCGCTGTTAGAAAATTCTTTTGCATGCTCATGGTAATTTTTACCTACGCAAAAAATATTTCTACGGGGTCTAGGAACGGGTGCTAGTAAACGAATATTAGAAAAATCATGTGTTGTTGTTGGCTTGGGTAATGTGCCATTTAAATCAGCCCGCAAAATAGCCACAACCCCATCTTCGCTAACATCTACCCCAAGATCAAACTCATCTACTGATTTGCCATCAGCTGAAATGGAGCCAACGCGTGTTTTACTAGGCTCATTTTTTAAAGAAAATGCTGCATATTTCATGGTAACGATCTCCATTGGGGTTCTTATCTAGGAAGGACCCCATTTATTGTGATGAATCTTGTAGTAGGATAAAGAATATAAATAATAACTAAATAACCACTATGAGACAAAAAATGAATGCTGTTCGTTTGCTAGCCTTTTTGGGCGCCGGTTTACTCGTTTCCCAAGTAGCCCCCGTATTTGCCCAAGCACCTGAGGCTTGGCCAACAAAATCGATCACGATGGTGGTGCCGTTCCCGCCTGGTGGTGTAGCGGATGCTGTTGGGAGACCCGTAGCTGAGGCCTTATCTCGAATTTTAGGTCAGTCAGTCATAGTCGAAAATAAAGCAGGGGCCGGCGGTGGTATTGGTATGGCGGCGGTAGCCAAGTCCAAGCCTGATGGATACACCATCTTGATGGCTTTATCTTCCATCTCCATTATTCCTGAGGCAGATAAGGTTGTGGGGCGTGAGCAATCTTTTCAGTTAAACCAACTAAAGCCTATAGCCCGGTTTACCGCTGACCCAACCGTCTTGGTTGTGAGAGCAGATAGCCCATGGAAAGACTACAAATCTTTTGTTGCAGCAATGCGCGCAAATCCTGGCAAATATAATTTTGGATCATCGGGTAATTACGGCACGATGCATGTGCCGATGGAGATGCTGAAGTCTTCTGAGAAGTTTTATATGGTTCACATTCCCTATACCGGAGCTGGGCCTGCCATTGTTGGTCTATTGGGTGGTCAAGTAGACGCGCTCGCTACAGGGCCTTCATCAATAGTTCAGCAAATCAAGGCAGGCAAGGTACGCGCTCTCGCGCACTGGGGTGATGGGAGATTGGCTAGCATGCCTGAGGTGCCAAGCTTTAAGGAGATGGGCGTCAAAATTGAGTTTTCCCAATGGGCTGGCCTCTTTGTACCAAGTGCTACACCTGATGCAATTACCAATAAATTACGTGATGCTGCTAAACAAGCAGCTAATGATGAGCGTGTACGAGCAGTGATTAATGGGGCAGGTAGCCCAATTCAGTATCTTGATGCGCCAGAGTTCAAAGTCTTTTGGGATAAAGAATCTTCGCAGATGGGTGAAATTGTGAAGAAAATTGGTAAGGTTGAATGATGAAAAAAACCCTATTTTTTAGCGCAGCAAGCTTTTTGCTTTCTGCAACACTGGCCACAACATCAAATGCGGCCAGTGTTCAAGAGCAGATGGAACAAAATCCTGCCGTCAAAACAGCAGTTGAAGAACTGGTCATTGCCAATCATATTTTGTACGACCAAAATGCGGTGGATGGTTATGGGCATATTAGCGTCCGCAACCCTGGCAATCCGAATACCTTCTTTTTGGCTAGAAGTGTTGCCCCTTCTGTTGTTAAGGTGGAAGACATCATGGAATTTGACATGAATGGCAAAGCATTGAATGGCGATACGCGCGTGGCTTATGGTGAGCGTTTTATTCACAGTAGTGTGTTGCGTAATCGTCCGGACATTAACTCGGTAATACATGGCCATGCCGCACCTATTCTGCCTTATGGCCTAACGGGCTCTAAGCTAAAGCCGGTTTATCACATGAGTTCATTTTTGGGTGAGGGCGCCCCCATCTTTGAAATTCGGAACTTTGCCAAGCCAAGTCCTGATACTGATATGTTTGTGAGTAGTCCTGAATTGGGAGATGCCCTATCAAAAACAATGGGTACTCAATACTTTGTATTAATGCGAGGTCATGGTTATGCAGCTGGAGCTGACTCAATCAAGAAGGCAGTATTTAGAGCGGTCTACGCCATTCAAAATGCCAGCATTCAGTCTGAGGCAATGAAGATGGGAAAGGTTCAGTACTTGACCGTTGGTGAAACTGCAAAAGCTCAAGAAACGATTGAAAAAACCATTGGCAGACCGTGGCAGCTATGGAGTGAGCGCGTTAAAAAACCATAAGCTTTTACATTCCAAATAAATAGCCACCCGAAGGTGGCTATTTATTTGCTTAGAAATCTAAGAATTAATTAATCCGGAATATTCGATTTGCGAATCACTGGACCCCATTTATTAATTTCTGCTTCAAGATGGTCTTTCAATCCGGCAGCAGTGATCTTCTTGCTTGGTACGATATCAATATTTGCATCTTCTAGACGTTTTTTCACATCAGGAGAATTGAGTGCTTTTACAAGAGCGGCATTCAATTTGTCCAAGACTGGTTTTGGAACGCCTTTAGGAGCGTACATGCCATGCCATACCTTAACTTCAAAGCCTTTGAAGCCTTGTTCATCCAATGTTGGAACATTTGGAATTGCTGGTAAACGTTTGAGGGTAGTAGTACCGTAAGCTTTGACGCTGCCATCTTTGATGTAAGGAATTGTCTGAGTGGTTTGGTCACAGAGTAAATCTACCTGACCACCTAATAAATCTGTCAAAGCAGGTCCAGTTCCTTTGTAAGGAATATTGGTGAGCTTGACGCCTAGACGACTTTGAAAGAGCAAGCCACAAAGTTGGGAAACAGCTCCAGGACCAGCATTAGCCATAGTGATTTTTGACCCATTGGCTTTGATATAGGCTTCTAGTTCTTTAAAGTTCTTTGGCGGCAAATCTTTTTTACCCAAGAGCACCATGGGTACATCAGCTACTTGGCCAATGTATTCAAAGCTGGTGAGGGGGTCATAGGGTAGTTTATCGTAGAGGGCATTGGCAGTAGCCATGCCCATGTGGTGTAAATAAATGGTGTAGCCATCAGGAGCAGCGCGCGCTACTTTAGTAGAGGCAATCGTGCCACCTGCACCATTGACGTTTTCAACCACAATGGTTTGACCTAGAGTCTGACCCATAGGAACTGCGATTAAACGTGCTACTGAATCAGTAGGGCCGCCTGCTGCAAACGGAACAACCAAAGTGATGGATTTGGTGGGCCAATCTTTTTGTGCGAGTGCAGAATTGCTGAACAATAAAGAGCAAGTGACAACACTGGCCACGATTCCAGAGATGAGGGATTTCTTAATATTCATAACAGCCTCCATGAGTTTCTTGCTAAGCTAATTTTGCCATTTATATGGCCTTCTTAGCATTGTAAGGCCCTAGTGTTTACCAGCAAGCGCAAGTGTCCTTTGCGCTAATAACACCACTGGCCGGTCAATCATTCGTCCATCTAATTTGATCGCGCCTCCCTGAGAGGCCTTATCTGCATCAATAACCCTTTGAGCCCAGGCTAGCTCTTTATCAGAAGGCATAAAGGCTGTCTTGACGATGGCAACTTGCTTGGGGTGTATGCAAAGTTTTGCACCAAAGCCCATTCTTTTGGCCCGCTGCGCATCATTATTAATTCGGACAGTGTCATCTGTGGATGGAGTAACCCCATCAATCGGAGGGGCGATTTGGGCTAGGCGTGAAGCCAGAACAATTTGATAGCGCGCAGTCTGTAATTCAGTTTCATCCGGGTCACACACCATGCCAAGGTCAGCCTGTAGATCAAGATTACCTAAGGCTAGGCGAATGACTTGATTGGAATTTGCAAGTTCACGTAAGTTATCTAAGCCGAGTGCTGTTTCAATCATTGGGATGATGGCAGTATTAGGCAAGATCAGGGCTGCTCCATTAATTTGATCATCGGATTCACTTTTAGGAATGAGGATGCAAGAAACATTGAGCTCTTGGGCCAATATGAGATCGGCTGCATAGAACTTCGTTCCTGGTGAGTTTGTCCTAATGACAAGCCTATTTTTTTGCTCATCACTAAAGTTCTTCCAGGCTAAACGAATGGCATTGCGCGCCTCTTCTTTATCTTCTTCGGGAACAGCATCCTCTAGATCTAGCACTACTGCGTTTGCAACACTATCTAATGCTTTAGAAAAACGTTCAGGGCGGCTGCCTGGTACAAATAAAAAGTTGCTACTAAAGGCTAGTGTTTTATCAGGTGAGTTCATGGAATGGAATGATTAAGAATGGGGTAGTAATGAGCTTATCTTGGCCTGTTTGCGGATATTCCACAAGAGATCAATGGCAGTATGCATTTCAGCAGGACTCGCACCACCACTGAAATCGGCTAAGCGCATAGCTTTATCCGTTACTTCTGTGCGACTGAGTGTATTACCTGGATCTCCCTTAGGCTCATCAACGCGACCCTCTAGTATTTGGCCATCATGAAGGTGCACTTTAACTTTGCCAATCCAACGCTGTGGGTAAGCGCTATCAACTTCAGGATCAAGCGTCATAGTCACACGATCACGAAAGAGGCAAATAGCATCATCATGAAAGTGTTGATCAAATTCTTGTAAACCAGCAAATTGGTAGTGCGCAATTAAGGCCAAAACTGTTCCCATGGAAAACTTAGATTGATGAACAGTGGCTGGGTCAGTAACTGGACCTAATACATCAATTGCACCCTGGTGAACTAAGGTTTCAACCTTAGCAATATCACTGGGCTTTAGTTTATATGCCAACATCACTTGGAGCAAAGCATCAGCAGCAGGGTGGGTATGCCTACAAGATGCATGATACTTAAAGCTCGTTTCCGCAAGCGCCCAGCGAATGCCAAGGCGATCCACTAATTTACTAGGATCTGCATCACTGGACATGCCTGCCGCCATACCTTGCTTGCCTTCGAGAATGTGTTGAGCACCAGTAAAGCCAGCCTGCGCTATATAAGCAGACATTAAGCCGGTAGAGGCTGCATGAGCGGTATGCAATTGTTTGGAGTCAGCGGCATCGCGCAAGAATTCCCAAAGTCCAGCAGATTGGGTGCCTGCAGATCCAAAAGCATTGAGCATTTGCACTGGAGTAAGTTTGAGTAAATGACCAACAGCAGCTGCAGCGGCAATAGTGCCAGCAGTACCAGTAGTGTGAAAGACTTTGTAATGTGAGCGCCCTAAAAATTCACCAACACGAATACCCACTTCATAGCCTGCCACTGCTGCTACTAATAAATCTTCACCAGATGCACCTATCGCTTGAGCACAAGCAAGGGCCGAAGGAAATACTACGGTAGCCGGATGAAAAACCGAGCCATTATGAACATCATCTTGTTCGGCAACATGAGATGCTGCAGCATTGGCCATTGCTGCTAAAAATGGACTAGATTTTTTTCGTGTTATCAGAATCTCTGAAGGTCCTGCATGAGCAGCACTGAAGCCGCCCATGCTTTCTGCAAACTTTGTGATGATTTCAACTGGGCGAGACCCTTTGCCTGCAATGGCTGAGCCAAACCAATCTACTAATAAATCTTCAGCGCGATTCATGACATCCGCGGGAATGTCTTTGGCTTGTAGGTTTGAAGCAAAGCTTGCGAGCTCTTGGGATAAATGTTGAGTTGTCATAAAAGGGAATAAGAATGAGTTAGGCAATGACTGCAGTGGCTTGCATGGTAAGCCAGCCTTCATGGTCTTGAGCCCATATGGCAATAGTTTTGCCAGAAGGATCTTTTTCTAGGTCAGGCTTAGCAGATACTTTAAATATATTGATATCAAAGGTCGGGCGAATAGCGCGGAATTCAAAACTCTTTAACTTGCAGCCTGGAATACTTTGACGCACTAGATCTACGAGCAAGGTCGCAATGAATGGGCCATGAACAATCAATCCTGGATAGCCTTCAACCTCAGTAACGTATTTGCGATCGTAATGAATGCGATGCCCATTGAAAGTCAAAGCTGAGTAGCGAAACAGTAGAACATCATCTGGCGTAATGGTTTTACTCCACACGGCATCTTCGGGTGCGGCAGTGGGAGCAACGGGTTTGTCATCAGGACCTGACGCATCACGATACACAATGTCATGCTCTTCAAGAATGGCAAGACCATGTTGATTGGAGATTTGATGCTCCACCAATACAAAGATTAAATCACCGGTACGCCCAGCTTTATGGATAACGGATTTAATAGTCGACACACGTTGGATATCATCGCCAACAGATAAGGGCGCTAACCATTGAATGCGGCTACCAGCCCACATGCGACGTGGCAATGGAACTGGTGGTAAAAACCCGCCCCGTTTAGGATGACCATCTGGCCCAATTTCTGATTCTCGTGCATGTGGCAAAAAATAGAGCCAATGCCACAACTCAGGCAAGAAGCTGCCAGATATTGGGCTGGGATCATCGCGGTCTAAAGTAGCCGATAAGGCGCGAACGGGGGCGGCCGTAACGGTATCAGTTAGTAACTCAGATTTGCCGAGCCACTCTTGTAGGTGAGTAATGGTTTGGGGTTCAATGCGCATAAGATCCATTATGCCAATCTTAGGATAAGTCTTATGCTATTAATGTGGCGACAAAATAAGTCAATAAGCCAGCCAATGCACTGCCACCGAGAACGCTCATTACCCCTTTTTGAAACCGAAATAGGGCAATTGCGGCCAAGATGCAGATAACAATTGATATCCAAGAGATTGAGCCGCCAAATCCTCTAGGTAAAAATACGTGATAAGCAAAAAATAGTCCTAAATTAGCAATGACACCAACCACGGCTGCAGTAATTGCAGTTAAAGGTGCAGTGAAACTCAGTTTTCCGTGAGTGGATTCAATCAGAGGGCCACCCACCAAGATGAAAAAGAAAGAGGGTAAAAAGGTAAACCATGTAGCTACGCAGGCTCCTAGTACGCCAAACCAAAATGGATTACTAGTGCCAATCAGGTGCTGAATATGACCTGCAAGATAGCCGACAAATGCAACGACCATGATGAGTGGTCCAGGCGTTGTTTCGCCAAGCGCCAATCCATCAATCATTTGATTTGCGCTAAGCCAGTGAAAGTGATCAACAGCACCTTGATAAACATAGGGTAGCACTGCATAGGCGCCACCAAAAGTGAGGAGTGCTGCTTTGGTAAAAAACCAAGCGAGCTGTGGATATAGCGTTTTCCAGCCAAAGATGTAGAGCAGACTTAGTATTGGCAAAAGCCAGCAACCCAGCGCAATGATGCTGTGACGAATCGTTTTTTGATAACTAAACAAGGCATGAGTTGGTGTTGGAGTGTTGTCATCAATTAAGGCTTCACCATAATGCTTGTCAGCTGATTTCCCATGAGCATTGCCTTGTGTAAAGTATTGTGGATAGCGTTTACCTCCCCAAAATCCAATCGCCCCTGCAATCAATACGATGATTGGAAAAGAGAGATTGAGAATGAAGATGGCCAAGAAAGAGCCTAAGGCAATCCACTGAAGGGCTTGGTTATGAATGGTTCGCTTACCAATTCGAACAGCAGCATGCAGAACAATTGCTGTCACCGCAGGTTTGATCCCGAAAAAGATAGCTGCTATCCAGGGCACTTGCCCAAAGCTTAGATAGACCCAAGATAAGCCAATGAGAATAAAAAGTGAGGGGAGCACAAAGAGGGTGCCTGCAAGAATTCCACCCCAACTGCGATGCATCAGCCAGCCTATATAGGTGACCAACTGTTGTGCCTCTGGTCCAGGAAGCAGCATGCAATAGTTCAGCGCATGTAAAAAGCGCCGCTCTGAAATCCAGCGACGCTTTTCAACTAACTCTTGATGCAATACTGCAATTTGTCCTGCAGGCCCACCAAAACTGATGAAACCAAGCTTAGCCCAGAACTTAAGGGCCTCTCGAAAAGGAACGCTCAAACGTCTTCCATTCCGCCAACTACTTGACTAAAGCCGTTATCGACATAAATGATTTCAGCAGTAATGCCGTTCGCTAAATCAGACATGAGGAAAGCAGCGGAATTACCAACGTCATCAATCGTTACATTGCGACGTAGGGGCGCAGTTTTCTCAACAGCTTCTAGAATCTTGCCAAAACCTTTAATTCCAGAAGCGGCTAAGGTTTTGATTGGACCAGCAGAGATTCCGTTCACGCGAATGCCTTTAGGTCCAACAGAACCTGCAAGATATCGAACAGATGCCTCTAAAGAAGCCTTAGCTAAACCCATCGTGTTGTAGTTCGGGACATTGCGCATTGAGCCTAGATAGGTCAGGGTAAGCAATGCTGATTTATCACGCAGCATTGGCAAAGCCTCTTTAGCCATTGCTGGAAAACTGTAAGCGGAGATATCGTGGGCAATTTTGAAGCCCTCACGGGATAGGCCTTTTAAGAAATCACCTGCAATTGCATCACGCGGGGCAAAGCCGATGGCATGCACAAACCCATCAAACTGGGGCCAGGATTTTGCCAAGTCCCGAAATAGGGCGGAAATTTGCTCATCACTACCGACATCGCAGTCAAAAATCAGCTCAGTATTAAATTCTTTAGCAAAATCAACTATCCGGTCCTTAAAACGCTCGCCGACGTAGGTAAATGCCAGATCGGCGCCTTCACGGTGGCATGCTTTAGCGATGCCATAGGCAATTGACCGGTTTGAAAGAAGGCCTGTAATTAGAATTTTTTTGCCGGAGAGAAAACCCATGATGTGTCCTTTGCTTCAAATATGATTTGCTAACTACAATTGTTGCATATATGCCCAGACTAAGCCCCATTCGCCAAATTTCCCTTTTTTGCCTGACAGCGCTGCTGCTGGAGCTTGGGCTTAGTTCGGCACAGGCATCTCAGGGCATAGCGCAGTATGGCAAACCAAAATATGCTGATGGCTTTAGTCACTTTGACTATGTCAATCCCAATGCGCCAAGAGGTGGAACGTTAACCTTACCCAATCCTGATAGGCGCACCAGTTTTGACAAATTCAATCCTTTTACTTTGCGTGGTGTGAATGCCCCTGGTATTGCTGAACTCATGTTTGAGTCACTTGCCGTTGGAAGTGCGGATGAAGTTTCTAGTGCTTACGGTCTGATTGCAGAGGATATATCGGTGGCTCCCGATAAGATGTCAGTGACTTTTCGCATTCGACCTGAAGCAAAATTTTCAGATGGCAGTCCTATTCTGGCTAGCGATGTTAAATATAGCTTCGACACTTTGATGAGTCCCTTAGCGAATCCACAATTTCGCACTGTCTATGCAGATGTTAAACAGGCAGTAGTAGTATCCGATCGCGTTATTCGTTACGACTTCAAAAATCGCAACCCAGAGTTACCCGTGATGGTTGGTACCCTGCCAGTATTTTCGCGTAACTGGGGTAAAAAAACAGATGGCTCAATTACCTCATTTGATAAATTAAGCTTCGAATTACCTATCGCTAGTGGGCCTTACTTAATTGAGTCTTATAAAGCAGGTAAGACCATGATCTTTAAGCGTAATCCTCATTATTGGGCGGATGAAGGTGGCAAGACATTAAATGTGCGTATAGGCTTTTTTAACTTTGATCGAATTGTTTACAAACTTTATAGCGACGATGCTGTTCGCCTAGAAGCATTTAAGGCGGGTGAGTTTGATGCCTTAGTGGAATATCGCGCGAAGAATTGGGCAAAAAGTTATGTTGGTCCTCGTTTTAATGACGGCACCTTACTTAAGAAATCATTCTTAAATCACAACGGCGCTGGTATGCAGGGCTTTGCTGTGAATTTACGTCGACCACTCTTTCAAGATCCACGAGTGCGTCAAGCGCTCGGTTATGCCTTAGATTTTGAATGGCTAAACCGACAACTCTTTTTTGATCAATACAGTCGTATTAACAGTTACTTCACCAATAGTGATCTCAGTGCTAATTTTGATGGCCCACGAAAACCGACAGAAGCAGAGTTGAAATTACTAAAGCCGCTCAAAGAAAAATATCCCCAATGGGTGCCAGATGCCGTTTTTGGTCCAATGCCGCCGGCACCATCTACCGAGCCTCCGGGAAGCCTTCGTCAAAATTTGCGCAAGGCCAGAGAGCTCTTGATGCACGCTGGATGGCAGTATCGTGATGGCGCCTTACGCAATGAAAAAGGGGAAGCATTTCGGTTTGAGATGGTGGAAGATGGCCCTTTCTTCTTAAGAGTGATCTCGGCTTACGTACGAAACTTGGAAAAATTAGGTATTCAGGTAGATATACGGACCAGCGATTTTGCCCTGCACCAAAAACGCATGGACGAATATGATTTTGATATGACGACGATTCGTTTTCCAGATTCCCAAAGTCCAGGTAATGAACTTTGGGATCGCTTCGGTAGTCAGGCCGCTAAAGAAAAGGGTTCTGATAATGTGATTGGTATTCAGTCGCCAGTAGTTGATGCTTTGGTAGAGGCAATCACCAAAGCAGAGACGCGTGAACAGTTACGAGCTGCGACGAGATCTCTAGACCGCGTCTTATGGAATAGTTATTTTGTCATCCCTCAGTGGTACAACCCGACACACCGCATTGCGTATCGTAAAGAAATGCAATATCCAGATCCCCCCTTATATTACAGGGCTGAAGGATGGATTTTGATGAACTGGTGGAAAGGGGGCAGTCAATAATGCAAGGGCAAATGTGGTCTTACATTCTGAAGCGCGTGTTGCTCATGATCCCAACCTTATTGGGTGTTCTCACTCTCACTTTTGCGGTAGTGCAATTTGTTCCAGGTGGTCCAGTTGAGCAAATGATGTTGGAGCTCAAAGGAAAGGGCGATGCCGGTGTTAGTGGAGCAGAGTCATCTGGCGGTGGTAGCAACTATCGTGGCCGCCAGGGAATAGATGCTGAACGTTTAGCGGAAGTAAAAGCTTTATATGGATTTGATAAGCCCCCAATAGAGCGTTATTTCATGATGCTAAAACGATTTGCTCAGTTTGATTTAGGGCAAAGTTATTACCAGCATCAAAGTGTTTGGCAATTGGTGGTTTCTAAACTTCCGGTATCCATTAGCATTGGCTTATGGACTTTTTTCCTGACCTACTTGGTATCGATACCATTAGGCATTGCAAAAGCCGTTCGGGACGGTTCTCGTTTTGATGCGGTGACGAGTACGATGATATTAGTTGGTTATGCGATCCCAGGCTTTGTACTTGGCGTACTCTTACTCGTGATTTTTGGCGGCGGTAGTTTCTTACAAATATTTCCTTTACGGGGTCTTACTTCAGATAACTGGAGTGACTTAAGTCTGATGGGTAAGGTGATGGATTACCTATGGCATTTAGTGTTGCCGATCACCGCCTCTGTTCTAGGGAGCTTTGCAGTGGTAACGATGCTGACAAAAAATTCTTTTTTAGAAGAAATTCGCAAGCAATATGTTTTGACTGCTAGAGCAAAGGGTCTTACTGAAAAACAAGTCTTGTGGAAGCATGTTTTTAGAAATGCATTACTACCTTTGGTAACGGGATTTCCTGCTGCATTTATTGGAGCCTTTTTTACAGGGTCATTGCTGATAGAAACCTTATTCTCCCTGGATGGACTTGGTTTACTGTCTTATGAGTCAGTGATGCGTCGCGATTACCCTGTGGTATTTGGCACCCTATATCTCTTTACCTTGATTGGATTATTTACCAAGCTGATATCAGATCTTTGTTATGTCTATGTTGATCCACGCATTCAGTTTGGTGCCGGAGGAGGCTCATGAGTCGCTGGCATCGCTTCAAAAATAGTCGGATGGGATATTCCAGCTTATGGATCTTTTCGATTCTCTTTGGCATCTCTCTATGCGCTGAACTGATTGCTAATGACAAGCCTTTAGTAGTGAGCTATCAAGGCCATCTCTATTTCCCGATTATCAAGTTTCAACCTGAGACAGTATTTGGTGGAGATTTTGCTACGCCGACAGATTTCTTAGACCCTGATATCCGGCGCAATATCACTAGCAATGGCAATTGGGCAATTTATCCGCCGATTCCATATAGCTATGAAACCTTGAACTACTTCTCAAAAGTTCCTAATCCTGCGCCACCTTCTTGGGAAAATTGGTTGGGCACGGATGATCGAGGACGAGACGTATTGGCGCGCTTAATTTACGGCTTTCGTTTATCTATCTTGTTTGGTTTAGCTCTGACCATTGTTGGAGTGAGTGTAGGGATTATTACGGGATCCTTAATGGGTTTCTTTGGAGGTAAGTTTGATTTGGTCTCGCAGCGCTTAATCGAGATTTGGTCAGCTATGCCAGAGCTTTATCTACTCATCATCTTTGCCTCTATTTTCAATCCCAGTATTTGGCTATTGATTATTTTGTTAGCAGCCTTTGGATGGATGGGCTTATCAGATTATGTACGTGCAGAATTTTTCCGTAATCGTGCTTTGGAATATGTGCGTGCTGCACGTGCCTTGGGGTTAACGAATCTACAGATTATGTGGCGACACATTCTGCCAAATAGTTTGACACCCGTTATTACCTTTCTACCTTTTAGGATGAGCGCCGCCATTCTTTCACTCACTAGCTTAGATTTTTTAGGTTTGGGTGTACCCCCAGGCACCCCAAGCTTGGGGGAGTTGCTCTCTCAAGGCAAAAGCAATCTAGACGCATGGTGGATCTCACTCTCTACCTTCGTGGTCCTCGTTGCCACCTTACTCTTACTCACCTTTATGGGCGAAGCCCTGCGTGATGCATTTGATTCACGTAAGTCGGGATTGATCAGTGGAGGACGTTCATGAGCAAGGCGCATATCCATGATCAAGGTTCAAAGGTTCCTTTATTAAAGTACGAAGATCTCAGTATTTCTTTTGGTTCTGGCCGTCGTGAAAAGTTTGCAGTAAAAAATATAGATTTGGAAATAGGTATAGGCGAACGAGTGGCCTTAGTCGGGGAGTCGGGTTCTGGTAAAACCTTAACTGCGCTTGCTCCGCTTAGACTAGAGCCTGAAGGTGCGCAGGTATCAGGTCGTATCTTATGGAATCAACAAGGTGAGCGTGGCACGGTGGATTTATTAAAGTTACCGATCCAAGACATTCGACAGATTCGAGGGCGTGAAATTGCCATGGTGTTTCAAGAGCCGATGACTGCTCTGAATCCTCTGTTTACGGTTGGCAATCAAATTATTGAAGCAGTACAGATTTATCAACCCTTAATTTCTAAAGCGGATTGTGTAGACGCTGCGGTTGATTTATTAAGAAAAACAGGTATCCCTGAGCCCGAGCGCCGAATTCATTCCTACCCCCATCAACTCTCTGGCGGTCAAAGACAGCGCGCCATGATTGCAATGGCACTGGCCTGTAAGCCACGCCTCTTGATTGCAGATGAGCCAACTACTGCTCTGGATGTGAGTTTGCGATTGCAGATTTTGGAGTTACTCATCGAGCTACAGGAAGAGTCTAAAGACCATGGTGGTATGGGAATCTTATTAATTACGCATGATCTGAATTTAGTAAAACACTTTGCGCAGCGGGTTGCCGTACTAAATCAAGGTAACTTGATGGAGTCGGGTGCCACCAAGCAAGTGTTTGAACACCCAAGCGATGCCTATACTCGTGCCCTGGTGAACAGCGAACCAGTCCGTAATTTGGTACCGGTTATTCCTTTGGCCCCCGTGCTTTTAAAAACAGAAGAGCTTTCTGTTGCGTACCCAAGTCAAGAATCTACTTCATGGTTTAAGAAGGCTCCCCCACATAAGGTATTACGCAAGGTTAGCTTTGCGTTAAAGCAAGGTCAAACCATCGGCGTGATTGGCGAGTCAGGCTCTGGAAAAACGACCTTAGGAATGGCAGTACTGGGATTACTAGGGGATTCTGCTGCTCAAGTCACTGGCGAAGTTGATGTGCTGGGTGATGATTGGCAAACGCTCAAACCTGCCTCCCGACGCGCTATGCGTTCTAGTTTACAAGTCATCTTTCAAGATCCTTTTGGATCGCTTTCGCCGCGCATGAATGTCATGCAAATTATTTCTGAAGGCTTGGATATTCACTTTCCAAAACTTACAAGTGCTGAACGTGAGTCCCGTGTACTGGATATGTTGCGCGAAGTGGGCATAGAACGCTCAGCACTGACGCGTTACCCTCATGAATTTTCTGGAGGCCAGAGACAACGAATTGCTATTGCAAGAGCATTGATTCTACGTCCACAAATTTTGGTTTTAGATGAGCCCACTTCAGCATTAGATGTTTCTATTCAGAAACAAGTGTTGGCGTTATTGTCGGAATTACAGAAGAAGTACAACCTGGCCTATCTCATGATTAGTCATGATTTAGCAGTGATTAGGGCGATGTCTCATGAAATCATGGTCTTGAAAGATGGCAAGGTGATTGAATTTGGAGATACAGAAACGCTGATAAAGCATCCCAAACAGGTCTATACCAAGGAGTTATTTGCAGCTGCTGCTTTGGTTTAGATTCATGCAAATTCATCGCCCTAATGGGCTAATTTGGTGCATTTGCTCTAAATTAATGCAAATTTTCCATTAGAAACAATGACTTAAGTCTAAAGTCAAAACTTGGTTAATGATAGGTTCTTTGTTAAACTGTTGCGATGTCGTTGAAAAACACTCTCTCCCCAAAGCTGGCTGCTAGCTTGCTCGCCTTGTATTTTGCGGCCGCCATTTCTGCGCAGGCTGCAGATACAGTAGTAGAAGCTGCTCCTGAATTGGTAGTGCCCAAAGAAAGTATGTTTCAGGCAGGGAAGTCCTATATCTCTCGAGTTTCCGATCGCTTGGTTGATACCGTAACAGGCAAGTCAGACGAATTAATTAATCGTGCCATGGAAGTCATTGGCGTGCGTTATCGCTGGGATGCCGAGTTGCCACAGTCTGGCTTAGACGGCAGCAGTTTCGTTGGCTATGTATTTAAAGACAAGTTGGGTTTTTTGCTCCCGCGTAAATCAACTCAAATGAGTCGTGTAGGTAAGCCCATTAATCGTGAGGAATTACAGCCTGGTGACCTTGTATTTTTTAATACGATGCGCTTAACGTTCTCTCACGTCGGCATTTATGTGGGCGATAACAAATTTATTCATTCACCCTCTAAGGGAACCAGCGTTCGTGTCGATGACCTTGGCAGCCTTTATTGGGATAAGCGTTTTGATGGTGCGCGCCGTTTAGATGGAAGTGACAATTTGAACGATGCTGAACGTCAAGAGCTTCTAAACGAAGTTAAAAATCTCAAGCGTAAATCACGCAGCCTTTAACTTTTCTTTAATCAGCGCCATTTGCTCCTGCGCTGCGATTTCACCCGCAAGGATCGCTGCATTTCTGGATTTGAAATCACCGCTAGCCATTTGCAATAGGTGAGGTTGAATGACGATGTCAGCACTCTTCAGTTCGTATTGATTAATACTTCTTTGCATGATGGAGATGGTTTGCTGTAAAACCCCAAGAGTGCCACTAGCATCTTGGTGTATGGGCTCAGAAGAGATATTGACTGCAATAACCAAGGTCGCACCCATCTGTCTGGCATAGCTCACAGGTACTGGCGCTACTAGCCCACCATCAACATACTCCTTGCCGCTAATTACCGCTGGCTGAAATACACCCGGAACACTACAGGATGCTCTTACTGCCAAACCAGTATTGCCTGTGCGAAATAAAATTCCCTTGCCGGATTGCAGTTCGGTGGCAACGATTCCGAGAGGGATACGCATTTGTTCGATGGTTTTGTTTTGCACCTCTCGGTTCACCATATTTTGCAATGCATCTCCTTTAATTAGGCCACCAAACCGGCCAGCAAAAGGGAGACCCCAGTCCGCAATCGTTGCTTCATCCAGATTGAGGGCGAGGCGGTTCAGTTCATTACCCGCTACTCCAGAGGCAAATAGGGCGGCTATAACACTACCAGCGCTGCTACCCACGACAATATCTGGCCGAATACCTTGGGCTTCCAGGGCTTTAATCACGCCAACATGGGCAAATCCCCGAGCTGCTCCCGCGCCAAGGACTAGGCCGACTACGGGCTTATGAGGGCTCAATAGGCTACAGGAACTTAAGCTTCCAGCCCCTAGGAGACCTCCTAATGCTGCTCCAATGCCCAAAACCCGTCGCCTTGCCTGAGATTGGGGTGGTGGGGTAGTTTCTTGGTTTAAAAATTCATGCATATAGCTATTGTATTGAGCCTACCTTATAATGAGCGCACGGTGAACGAAAAGGACTTCGTTTCAGTGCGGACATATCTTCTAACAAGAATTCATGAGATAAATTGTCCTAAGTAGTTAAAGAACACCCAAAACCCATTACTGAAATACATTATTTAAAGCTCAATCAGGAGTATTCCTGATAGCCCGACTTTTATGGACGATCACAACAAGCGCGTAATTGAAACAGCCCTCCTGTGCGCGCAGGAACCACTCTCAGTGACTGATATGTCTCGTTTATTTGTCGAGGATGTCACTCCTACTGAAATTAATGAGGTCTTGGTAGAGATTCAACGCGCATGGGATGACAAGGGAATGGAGCTAGTGCATATAGCGACTGGTTGGCGTTTTCAAAGTCGTTTATCCATGCGTGAGTACCTTGATCGTTTAACGCCAGAGAAGCCACCTAAATATTCTCGTGCCGTGATGGAAACCCTTGCCATCATTGCTTATCGTCAGCCCGTAACCCGAGGCGAGATTGAAGAAATTCGTGGTGTTGCTGTGAGTAGTAATGTGATGAAGCAATTGGAAGATCGTGGTTGGGTTGAAGTTATTGGCCATAAAGAAACCATTGGAAGGCCGGGTCTTTATGCGACCACCAAACAATTTTTAGATGATCTGAGTTTGACAAATTTACAAAGCTTGCCGATCTTAGAGGATGCTGCACCGATGGCAGCTGCTCCGCAACTAGGTCAAGCAGTAATGGAATTTGATCCAGAAGCTACTGTGGAAACGGTAGTAATCAATGAGGGTGATCAAGTCATTCTTGAAGTTGAGGTTTTGGAAGAGACAAGGACAGTGGAGATCACTGAAACAGTAAGCGTAGAAATAGAAGAAGTTATCCCAGAGTCTGATGAAAACTCAGACAAAGCAAAATAATTATTAATGACAAGCTCAAACGAAAACGATTCATCTCCGGTAATAAATCCATCGGCAGCCCCAAGCAATTCAGAGGGCCCCTCATCGCCAGATGGTGGCGCCAAGCCTGAAGGTCGGGACGGTGGCGAACGCCGTCCACGTCGCCAAGGAACAGGCAAACACCCATTCAACAAAAAGCGATCCTTCAATAAAGATAAGCCCCGCCGTGAAGGGGATTCTTCGGGCGCCCCTAGAGAGGGTAGTGGAAATCATTCCGTCAAGCTGGCTCCAAATCCTGCAGACATAGAAGCTTTATTTGCTTCTGTAGTCTCAGGTGAATTTGATGCGGCATTAGACGCACCAGAGGCATTAGAAATAAAAAATCCTGATGGTTTAAATGAAAGCGAGATCTCACATCAAACTGGTGCTGAGCGTCGTGCACAGCGAGCTTCGCGCTCTAGCGATGATGAAGATTCTGATGTTCCCACTGAAGAAGAGATGAGCAATTTGCAGTTTGCCAATGTAGATGAATTGCCGCTGAGTATGCGCGATGAAGTATGGTCCGACCTAGATGGTCTTGATGATGATGCTGATGATGAAGATACGGTCAAACTCCATAAAGTATTAGCTGACGTTGGTATGGGCTCACGTCGGGATATGGAAGACTTGATTATTCAAGGGCGCGTATCCGTCAATGGTCTTCCTGCGCATATCGGTCAACGCATTGGCCCAACAGATCAAGTACGTATCAATGGCAAACCGGTTCATCGCAAGATTCAAACTAAGCCGCCACGCGTCATCATGTATCACAAGCCTGCTGGCGAGATCGTGAGTCAGTCTGATCCTGAAGGTCGTCCAACCGTATTTGACCGTTTACCAAAGCCGCGTCAAGGACGTTGGATTGCGGTGGGTCGCCTGGACTTTAATACTGAAGGTCTTTTGTTATTTACCACTTCTGGTGAGTTAGCGAATCGCTTGATGCATCCACGTTATGGTGTTGAGCGCGAATATGCTGTGCGCATTCTAGGTGAGTTAAGTCAAGAAAATACTGCGCAATTAAAGAGCGGTATTACGCTAGATGATGGTCAGGCTAAATTCTTACGCTTATCGATGGGTGGTGGTGACGGTGCCAACCGTTGGTACCACGTTGCATTAAGCGAGGGTCGTAATCGCGAAGTGCGTCGTATGTTTGAAGCAGTTGGTCACACGGTATCTCGCTTAATCCGAACTCGTTATGGCATTTTCTTATTACCCCCACGCTTAAGGCGAGGCAAATGGGAGGAGATTGAGGCTGGCGGTATTTATAACTTGATGAAGTCTGCGGGTTTAAAGATGCCACAACCGCAAGATAAAGGCCGTAATCCAAATTCACAGGGCCGTGACCGTCACTCCTCTCAGAGTGGTGACTTTCAGCCGGATCCAATGCAAACCTCGGTTTCTTATTGGGGTTCACGTGATGCACTGACACTGGCAAGTGGTCACAATGGTCTAACCCATCAAGGTCGTGGTGGTAAAACCGGCGGTGGTTCAGGTGAAGGGCGCGGACCTTTCAGGGGTCGTACTCAAGGCGGTAGACCTGGACAAACTGGTCAAGGGGGGCAGGGTGGCCAAGGACAAAACCGCAATAAAGTAAAAAAAGTCCACCATGACCAGTCCGCTTTTGTGACAGCTAATCCCCAAAGTCCTGGAAATGGACCTAAAAGAAGCGCACCAAAAGGGAGAAAACCCTTCAATAAGGGTCCGAGAAAGCCTCGAAACCCTAGCGAAAGCTTCTGATTACTAACAGTTTTCCCCTAAATCAGCTATAATTTTGCTCTTACTGCAGAATTCTGCAGTTAGTTTTTAGTTATTACCGACTGATGTTGCGATCAACGTAAGTCGGCCTGTTCTGAATTTCGAGAATATGGGCTTTGAAGCCCATTTTTTTTTGCCATTTTGGTATGAAGGGAAGTTGTGAAGGATCAGCAGGTTATTTCTGCAGAGCTGGAAAACTTGGGCTACACGCTAGTCGATATCGAGCGTGAAGCCGGAGGATTGCTGCGCGTCACGATTGAAAACCCAGATTACGAGCGTTTAATTAATGTTCTGGATTGTGAAAAGGTAAGTCATCAGCTGAGTTATTCATTACCAGTTGAGAACATTCCTTATGAACGTCTTGAGATATCTTCACCAGGTTTAGATCGCCCGGTGAAGTCAGCAGCAGATTTCGAGCGCTTTGCTGGAATGGAAGTAGATTTGAAATTGCGAGTGGCAGTTAGTGATCGTAAGAATTTTCGTGGTGTGTTACAAGGTTTGCTGAGTGGTGAATTGAATTCGCCCGATGCAAAATTTGGTTTGGTGTTCGAGGGTGCTGATGGTCAGCCCTCTCAATTGGAGTTTTCTTTGGCCGAGGTCGACAAGACTCGGTTGGTCCCTGTTATTGATTTCAAAGGAAGAAAGTCATGAGCCGAGAAGTTCTCATGTTGGCAGACGCCTTAGCGCGTGAAAAGAACGTTGATCAAGCAATTGTGTTTGAGGCGCTCGAAATGGCGTTAGCATCCGCCACTAAAAAACGTTATCCAACTGAAGATGTTGATATTCGTGTATCCATTGACAGAGAAACTGGTGAATACGAGACGTATCGTCGCTGGTTGGTGGTGCCAAACGAAGCAGGATTGCAAGAGCCAGATAAAGAAATTTTGCAATTTGAAGCTCAAGAGCAGCTTGCCGATATGGAAGTAGGCGACTATATCGAAGAGCAGATCGAGTCATTAGCATTTGGCCGGATTGGCGCACAAGCTGCTAAGCAAGTGATCTTGCAACGTATTCGTGATGCTGAACGTGAGCAGATTCTCAATGATTACCTTGAGCGTGGCGAAAAAGTCATGACTGGTACCGTTAAACGTGCTGATAAAAATGGTTTGATTATTGAATCTGGTCGTGTCGAAGCGCTATTACGTCGTGATCAAATGATCCCAAAAGAGAATTTACGTTCTGGTGATCGTGTCCGTGCTTATATCCTCAAAGTTGATCGTGAAGCACGTGGCCCACAGATCGAACTCTCACGTACTTGCCCAGACTTCTTGATTAAGTTATTCGAGAACGAAGTTCCTGAGATGGAACAGGGCTTACTGGAGATTAAAGGTGCTGCTCGTGACCCTGGTATTCGTGCCAAGATCGCCGTAGTCACTTATGACAAACGTATTGACCCAATCGGTACCTGCGTTGGTGTGCGTGGTACTCGTGTGACCGCAGTGCGCAATGAAGTTGCTGGTGAAGCAGTTGATATTGTGTTGTGGTCTGAAGATCCTGCACAATTTGTGATTGGTGCTTTGGCTCCCGCACAAGTTTCTTCCATTGTGGTTGATGAAGAGCGTCATGCAATGGATGTGGTGGTTGATGAAGAAAACTTAGCAATCGCTATTGGACGAAGCGGACAAAATGTTCGCTTAGCTAGCGACTTGACTGGTTGGCAAATCAATATCATGACTCCAGAAGAGTCTGCTGAGAAAACAGAAAAAGAAGCTTCTTCAGTGCGTCAATTATTCATGGACAAATTGGATGTTGACCAAGAAGTAGCTGATATCTTGATCGAAGAGGGCTTTAACACCCTGGAAGAGGTTGCTTACGTTCCGCTTTCAGAGATGTTAGAGATTGACTCTTTTGACGAAGACACTGTAAATGAACTGCGTAATCGTGCTCGCGATTCATTGTTAACGATGGAGTTAGCAAAAGAAGAGCGCATCGGTGAAGTTTCACAGGACTTGCTTTCCTTAGAAGGAATGACAAGTGAACTGATTGCAAAGCTTGCTGAAAATCAAGTTCATACCCGTGACGACCTTGCTGAACTGGCTGTTGATGAGCTGGTTGAGGCGACACAAATTGACGAAGAAACTGCGAAAACGCTCATCATGAAAGCGCGCGAACACTGGTTTACTTCATGAGAGGAAGTAGTGCATGGCAACAACAGTAAAAGTACTCGCTAAAGAGCTCAAACGAACTTCAGTTGATCTTTTAGATCAGTTAAAGGCAGCTGGGATCGATAAAGGTTCTGAGGACGATAGCATTACCGAAAAGGACAAAACAGTCCTGCTTGAGCATTTGCAAAAAGCGCATGGCAATGCTGATACTGGGGCTCGCAAAAAGATTACATTAATCAAGCGTGAGAACTCCGAGATACGCCAGGCAGATTCTGCTGGACGTACACGTACCGTTCAGGTTGAGGTGCGCAAGAAGCGTGTTTTAGTTAAACGCGGTGAGGAAGCTGCAGTTGCTGATGCGCCAGTAGAAAAGCCAGCAAAAACTGCTACTCCTGCTGCTCCAGTGAAACCCATTCTTTCAGAAGATGAGTTAGAAAAGCGTGCAGCAGAAGCAACGCGACAAGCTGAGTTATTGGCGCGTCAAGAAGCGGAAATGAGAGCAGAAGCAGAGATTCGTCAAAAAGAGGCTGCTTCAGTAGTTGCTGATAAAGCATCTGAGATTTCAAATGATGCTCAAGCTGCAGAGAAAAAAGCCAAGTCTGAAAAAGCTGCTAAGGACTTAGCGGTAACAAAAGAAAAAGAATTAGCAGATATTCGTGTTCGTCGCGCTGCTGCTGAAGCAGAAGCTTTAGCCATTCGTGACATGATGAGTACTCCAGCTCGAGTTCTGAAGGCTCCTAGTGAAGTTGCTGCTGATGAAGCCAAAAAAGGAACTCTGCATAAACCTGCTAAGGCTGAAGGTGCAGATGATAAGAAAAAATCCCCAGCTAAAGTTGGCGGCAAAACGATTAAGTCTTCTGAAACATCTTCCACTTGGCAAGAAGAGGGCGCCAAGAAGCCTGGAGGTCTGAAGACTCGTGGTGATTCATCTGGTGGTGTGGGTGGCTGGCGTTCAGGTGGTGGTCGTAAAAAGCAACGCCAAATCGCTGAGGCCAACGTAGATACCAACTTCCAAGTTCCAACAGAGCCAGTGATTCATGAAGTACATGTTCCTGAAACCATTACTGTTGCGGAGTTAGCGCATGCAATGGCGGTGAAGAGTGCAGAAGTTATTAAATTGTTGATGGGTATGGGTCAGATGGTTACCATCAACCAAGTGCTTGATCAAGATACCGCAATGATCATCGTTGAAGAAATGGGCCATAAAGCGCATGCTGCTAAATTAGATGATCCGGATTTAGATCTTGGCACTGATGGGCATGATGCAGAGTTATTACCACGTCCACCAGTAGTTACGGTGATGGGTCACGTGGACCATGGTAAGACTTCTTTGCTCGATAAGATTCGTGCGGCAAAAGTGGCTACAGGTGAAGCGGGTGGTATTACCCAACATATCGGCGCCTATCACGTCGAAACGCCCCGTGGCATGATTACCTTTTTAGATACCCCTGGTCACGAAGCCTTTACGGCAATGCGAGCACGTGGCGCTAAGGCAACCGATATCGTGATCTTGGTTGTTGCAGCAGACGATGGTGTCATGCCGCAAACGAAAGAAGCGATTCACCATGCTGTAGCTGGTGGAGTTCCAATAGTGGTTGCAATTAATAAGATTGATAAGCCAGAAGCCAATTCGGATCGTGTGAAGACCGAGTTAGTGGCAGAGCAAGTGGTACCTGAGGAATACGGTGGTGATGTGCCCTTTATTTCCGTATCTGCAAAAACAGGTGAAGGTATTGATACTTTGCTAGAAAACGTACTCTTGCAAGCGGAGATCCTGGAGCTTAAAGCACCCAAAGATGCTCCTGCACAAGGTTTAGTGATTGAAGCACGCTTGGATAAGGGTAAGGGTCCAGTTGCAACGGTTTTAGTTCAATCTGGAACACTCAAACGTGGCGATATGCTCTTAGCTGGATCTACATTTGGACGCGTTCGTGCCATGATGGATGAGAATGGCAAGCCATGTAATGAGGCTGGCCCATCTATTCCAGTGGAGATTCAGGGTTTGGCAGAAGTACCTGCTGCAGGTGAGTCAGTTCAAGTCGTACCGGACGAACGTAAGGCTCGTGAGATTGCATTATTCCGTCAAGGTAAATTCCGCGATGTGAA
Organism: Polynucleobacter sp. AP-Melu-500A-A1; assembly: GCF_018882125.1. GTDB lineage: Bacteria > Pseudomonadota > Gammaproteobacteria > Burkholderiales > Burkholderiaceae > Polynucleobacter. The sequence continues at coordinate 61,411 of NZ_JACVOZ010000003.1, read as the reverse complement.
GTTGGCAAAACAGCAGGCATTCAAGCTCGAAACCATGATGGAGAATATGGAAGAGGGTGCGGTTGAAGCGAAACTGCTGCCAGTCATCATCAAGGCAGACGTTCAGGGCTCTCAAGAAGCATTGGCTCAATCTTTAATGAAGCTCTCTACACCAGAAGTCAAAGTACAAATCGTTCATGCAGCTGTGGGCGGTATTACTGAGACTGACGTGAATTTGGCAGTTGCTTCTAAAGCGGTGATCTTCGGCTTTAACTCTCGCGCTGATGCTGCTGCACGAAAATTGGCAGAGAACAATGGTGTAGATATTCGATATCACAACATTATTTATGACGCTGTAGATGAAGTGAAATTAGCCCTCAGTGGCATGCTCACTCCCGATAAGAAAGAAGAGATCACTGGACTGGTTGAAATCCGCCAAGTCTTCTTGGTTTCCAAAGTTGGCGCTATTGCAGGTTGCTTAGTAGTGGATGGCGTTGTGAAGCGCACCTCTAGCGTTCGCCTCTTGCGTGAAAACGTAGTTGTGTGGACCGGTGAATTGGATTCACTCAAGCGCTTTAAAGATGATGCGAAAGAAGTTCGTGCCGGTGTTGAGTGTGGCCTTTCATTAAAAGGTTATAACGACATCAAAGAGGGCGATCAACTTGAAGTATTTGAAGTAACTGAAGTTGCGCGTTCACTGTAATTTCGAGCAATATGCATAAAACTAGCCCGCATCGTAACCAGCGTCTCGCCGATCAAATTCAGCGAGATCTGGCCGAACTTATTCCTCGTGAGTTGCGTAGTCCAAGTTTAGGTTTAATTACCCTACAAAGTATTGAGCTCACGCCAGACTTAGCGCATGCTAAAGTCTTTTTTACAGTCTTAGGCGCTGAGCCTGAACATGCATTAAAAGCACTTCAGGAAAAAGCTGGCTATTTACATTCTTTGCTTTTTAAGCGTTTGCATATTCACACTGTGCCCACTTTGCATTTTCACTATGACAGCTCAGTAGAGCATGGCATAGAAATGTCTCGATTGATCGATCAAGCGGTAGAGAGCGATCATAAAGACGAGAGTAAATAATTCTCATGTCTATTCGCATCGATGGAGTAGTTCTGTTAGATAAACCTGCTGGTATGAGTTCGCAGGGTGCGGTTACTGCTGTCAAGCGAGCTTTTAATGCAGAAAAAGCAGGGCATACAGGTACTTTAGATCCCATGGCTACTGGCCTACTGCCAATATGTCTTGGCGAGGCAACCAAGTACTCCCAAGATTTATTGGAGGCGAACAAATCTTATATTGCTAGAGTCAAGTTTGGCGCTCGTACTGATACTGGTGATGCTGAAGGCCAAATTATTGAAGAGTTTGCTTTACCTCAATTTTCTGATGAGGCGACTCTTAGATCGGCACTGGATGGATTGTTACCAAAATTTACTGGCCCCATTTTGCAGATACCACCGATGTATTCAGCGCTAAAGCGTGATGGTAAACCACTCTATGAGTATGCTCGTGCCGGAGTTGAGCTTGAGCGTACGCCGCGCGAGATCACTATTCATCAGATTCGTTGGACTGACATTCAGTGGCCCGAAGCAACATTAGAAGTTAGCTGTAGCAAAGGTACTTACATTCGCGTTTTGGCTGAAGATCTTGGTAAGGCATTAGCTTGTGGCGCTCACTTAACAGGGTTACGCCGCACTGAAGTAGGCCATCTGACCTTAGAGCAGTCTTTTACGATGGAATCGATTCAACAGAGCTTAAAAGATAGTTCAACTTATATATTGCCGATTGATGCACTCCTCCAAACATTGCCGCATTTGACGGTAGATGAGCATCAGGCTAAACGTCTTGAAATGGGGCAACGTGTTCCACTCAATTTGCCCTCCATTGAAGCATTAGTTCGTATTTATCGAGCTACAGCTGCACCCCATAACTTTATTGGCACTGCTGACTGGCGCTCAGGTGTTTTACATCCCAAGCGTTTGATTTCCTCAGCCCATTAAATCATTTTGACTTATTAATTCATTAATCTTAACCAACCCTATTCTTAACTTTAGAAGCTTCACATGACTAAACGCGCACTTCGTAATATCGCTATCATCGCCCACGTTGACCACGGTAAAACTACCTTGGTTGATCAACTCTTGCGTCAATCTGGCACATTCCGCTCTAATGAAAAAATGACTGAACGCGTCATGGACTCAAACGATTTGGAAAAAGAGCGTGGTATTACTATTTTGTCCAAGAATTGTGCGGTTGAATATGACGGTACACATATCAATATTGTGGACACCCCAGGACATGCTGACTTCGGCGGCGAAGTAGAGCGCGTACTCTCGATGGTTGACGGTGTATTGCTGCTGGTAGATGCGGTAGAAGGCCCAATGCCGCAAACTCGCTTTGTGACTAAAAAAGCATTAGCGCTTGGTTTAAAGCCGATTGTTGTGATTAACAAAGTGGACCGTCCCGGCGCACGTTGTGATTACGTAATTAATGCTACTTTTGAATTATTCGATAAACTCGGCGCTACCGAAGAGCAGCTCGACTTCCCAATCATTTATGCATCAGGCTTAAACGGCTATGCAGGTTTGACTGAAGATGTTCGTGAGGGTGATATGCGTCCTTTGTTTGATGCTGTCTTGGAACATGTTCCTGTCCGTGATGACGATCCAGATGGCCCTTTGCAGTTCCAAATCTCCTCCATTGATTACAACAGTTATGTTGGCAAGATTGGTATTGGCCGTATAAACCGTGGGCGTGTTAAATCCGGTATGGAAGTGATTTGTTTAAATGGTCCAGATGGCGTGCCATTCAAAGGACGTATCAACCAAGTATTGAAATTCAAAGGTCTTGAGCGTGAAATCGTTGACGAAGCGATTGCTGGAGATATTGCCTTGATTAATGGTATTGAAGAATTGGCGATTGGAACAACGGTTTGTGCAGTGGATAAGCCAGACGCGTTGCCAATGCTCAAAATTGATGAACCAACCTTGACCATGAACTTTATGGTGAACACCAGTCCATTTGCTGGACGTGAAGGTAAGTTTGTTACTAGCCGTCAAATTCGTGAACGTCTTGATCGTGAACTGAAGTCGAACATGGCCTTACGTGTAAAAGAAACAGATGACGATACTGTGTTTGAAGTATCTGGTCGTGGTGAGCTGCATTTGACCATCTTGGTTGAAACAATGCGTCGCGAAGGTTATGAGATGGCAGTTTCTCGTCCACGCGTAGTGTTTCATGAAGAAGACGGCGTGAAGATGGAGCCGTATGAGAATTTAACAGTAGATGTGGAAGATGCTACTCAAGGCGCCGTGATGGAAGACTTAGGTAAGCGTAAGGGTGAACTCCAAGACATGGTGAGCGATGGAAAAGGGCGTACCCGTCTTGAATACCGTATTCCTGCGCGTGGCTTGATTGGTTTCCAAGGTGACTTTATGACCATGACCCGCGGAAACGGTTTAATGAGTCATACCTTTGATTCTTATGCACCTGCTAAAGATGGTATTTTGGGTGAGCGCCACAACGGTGTCTTGATTAGCCAAGACGATGGCGAAGCAGTTGCGTACGCTATTTGGAAATTACAAGATCGTGGTCGCATGTTCGTTAAACATGGTGATCCCGTTTACGAAGGTATGGTGATTGGTATCCATAGTCGTGATAACGATTTAGTTGTTAACCCCATTAAAGGTAAGCAATTAACTAACGTGCGATCTTCTGGTACTGACGAAGCAGTGCGTTTGGTAACCCCAATTGATTTGACCTTGGAGTACGCGGTTGAATTTATTAGCGACGATGAATTGGTCGAAGTAACACCGAAGAGTGTGCGCGTCCGTAAGCGTCATCTGAAAGAGCATGATCGCAAGAAGGCATCACGCGAGTAATTTCTTGTAATACTTTGCATATAACAAAAGCTACCTCAGGGTGGCTTTTGTCTTTCTAGTAAAATGAAGTCATCAATTCCGATATAAATTTGGCAGCTGTTATGAAAGTGAATTCAGAGGGCGTTTCTTCATCGCGCGTGTATTTGCCTGCAAATCAAATTTATATCAACTTACTGGATTTCTTCGTAAGTAACTTCCCCCATATCGATAGTAGTGAATGGTCCGCTCGCTTTAGTGAGGGGCTGATTATGACTACGGATGGTCAAGTGCTTGCAGCTGGCGATGTATATCAAGGAAATTCTCACTTAATTTATTTCCGTCGCTTAGAGCGTGAGCCTGAGATTCCCTTTAAAGAACATATTCTTTATCAGGATGAACATATTCTGGTTGCCGATAAGCCTCACTTTTTGCCAGTAACTCCAGGCGGGCTTTACTTACATCAAACTTTATTGAATCGCGTAAAGCGTAAAACGGGGATTCAGACTCTTAGTCCAATTCATCGAATTGATCGTGATACTGCTGGTCTCGTGATCTTTTCAGTGAAGCCTACTGAAAGGGCTTCTTATCAAAACCTTTTTAGAGATCGACTGGTTAATAAGATTTATGAAGCAATTGCACCTTATTCAGAAAATCTGAGTATCAAACTTCCATTGACATATCAAAGTCGATTACAAGAATCTGAGCATTTCTTGCAAATGCAAGAAATAGATGGCGAGCCCAATACAGATACCCACATTGAGCTTATCCAAGAAATGAAGCCCTGGGCAAAATATCGATTAAGACCTGGTAGCGGTAAGAAACACCAGTTACGCTGTCATCTCAATGCCTTGGGTATTCCGATTTTGAATGATCAGATTTATCCAGAACTGACACCATACCAGCGCTACGATCTGGATCTCACCAAGCCCTTGCAATTGTTAGCAAAAGAAATTTCCTTTCTAGATCCCATGACATCCCAAGAAAGGGTATTTATCAGTCAAATGCAATTAATGAAGCTTTAAGTACTCAAGTTTTGAGTGGTGCAAAGCTATTTGCCTGAGCAAGATCCCAGTAGGTTTGATAAAGACGAGGTAAATTGCTACCTTCCTCATTGCGTAAAAGGCTGCCAGCTGGTATGGCTGGTAAAAGCTCTGATAAAAGACGAACTTCATTTGCATTAAGACGTCTTACTATATGGCTGGTATCTATTTGTATTGGGTGGGTAAGTCCAGCAGCCTCTACAATTTCTTTTAGAGCCTTTAGTGTTTCATTATGAAAATTGTAGACTCGTTCCGATTTATCAGTAACTACTAGGGCTTTTTGTCGATCTGGATCTTGAGTGGTCACACCAGTGGGACAAAAGCCGGTATCGCAAATTTGGGCCTGAATACAGCCAATTGCAAACATAAATCCACGTGCACTATTGCACCAGTCTGTACCTAATGCAAAGGCAACAGCCATATCAAATGCACTAATAATTTTTCCAGAGCATCCAATCTTGATTTGATCTCGCAGATTCACTCCAACTAAAGTATTGTGGACTAAGCGTAGACCTTCTTGTAATGGCGTTCCAACGTGATTGGTAAATTCTACTGGCGATGCTCCAGTTCCACCCTCGGTACCATCGACCACAATGAAGTCTGGATAAATTTGGGTCTCAAGCATTGCCTTAACAATGGCGAACCATTCCCAAGGATGGCCAATACATAATTTAAAGCCTACTGGTTTACCACCAGAAAGGTCGCGTAATTGCTTAACGAAATACATCATCTCGATGGGCGTACTAAAGGCGCTATGGGAAGAGGGTGAGATGCAGGACTCTCCAACTTTGACCCCACGCGCTTCTGCAATTTCTGCAGTAACTTTGGGGCCAGGTAATATTCCCCCATGGCCAGGCTTAGCGCCTTGACTAAGCTTGATCTCAATCATTTTTACTTGCGGATCTAAAGCACTCTCAGCATATTTTTTTGGATTAAAGCTTCCATCTTCATTACGACAACCAAAATAGCCAGAGCCAATCTCCCAGATAATGTCACCACCATGATGTAGATGGTGGCGTGAGATAGATCCTTCACCGGTATCGTGCGCAAAATTCCCTTTTTTGGCTCCCAAATTAAGCGCCTTGACTGCATTAGCGCTTAAAGAGCCAAAACTCATTGCTGAAATATTAAAAATACTGGAAGAGTATTTTTGGGTGCAGTCTTTTCCTCCGATTTCAATTCTGAAGTCATGACTTGCTATTTGAGTGGGTGCAAGTGATTGATTGATCCATTGGTAGCCTGGCGCCATGACATCGAGTTGTGTGCCGAACGGGCGTTTATCAGAAACTGCTTTCGAGCGAGAGTAGACTAAAGTCCGCTGACTTCTAGAAAAAGGGGTCTTATCGTTATCTCCCTCAATAAAGTATTGCCTGATTTCAGGGCGGATAAATTCAAGCATAAAGCGCATATGACCTAAAACAGGATAGTTGCGCAAAACAGCATGCTTCTTTTGTATGCAGTCGTGTATACCAACGATGGTGAGGAAGCCGAAAATCTCAAAGAGGTACCAAATATGAATTCCCATAGCCAATGCAATAGCGCTAGCAATAGTAGCAACGATGCAAATCGCAAAAGTAAATAAACGAATGGGGAGAAGGCGGAAGGGTGGTTTAGACATGGTGTTCAAATTAAATGTGCCACCTTAGTATAAGCATTTAATATTTACCCTATATTTCAGATGACTGGGGTCTTTTAGTCCAATTTGGCCATTTATAAGCTATCCGTAAAGAGGACTTTGACCTGCCCCAATTCTTTAGGTGACCAAACTGTATTCTGGGTGTATTGTGATCCCAGTATATAACCATCATAAGGATAGTAATGTCATTAAATCACGCAGTTATTTGGATTGACCATCAAGAAGCACATGTGATGTTTTTGAGTGAAGCAGCTAGCGAAGCTGAAGTTATTCGCTCCAAATCTACACATACTCACTTACATCACAAGGGTGGTGAAGTAGGGAGCGGTAGACTCCAGTTGGATGAGAAATATCTACATTCCGTGATTAATGCTGTCAATGAAACTAAGGAGATTTTGGTGATTGGACCCGGATCAGCCAAGCTAGAATTAATTAAGCATGCGCATCACCATGACCCTAAGATTGCAGCAAATATTGTTGGTGTTGAAACTGTGGATCATCCAAGTGATAAAGAAATACTTGCCTATGCACGTAAGTTTTTTTATAAAGCGGATCAAATGCTATGAGTATGGAGCCCTTAGATTCTGACGGCCTACCTGGCCACGATTATTTCTTAGATGCTGTAAATCACATTGATCAAGCAGTCTCAGCTAGTACGATTCCAGCAAGTGCTGCAAAAGGGATTGTTTATAGTTTGGTAGAAACTCTCGGATCGATGGTAGGGGACCCAGATCTGCCAGCGCATCTCAAATCAGGCTACATGGGGGCTCTGGATCTTGCAGTTGAGTTGGAGGCAAAGCTTACTAAATTACGCTAGTAGTTGGCTAATTATGGGCATCAGCTAGTATTTCAGAGAGAGGCATCCTTACTTGCCTCTTTTTTGCCTGCTCTATTTTTTCCTCATAATAGGTTCCTTTATGGAACCTATTATGCTATAATGGACCTAAGTTCATCAATAGGAGGCAATATGTCTATCAACGTCAAGCTGTCTGAAGCTTTAGTAGAGCAAGCCAAGGTCTATGGCCATATTGAGCATCGCTCAGTGCCTAAGCAGATTGAGTACTGGTCACAGATCGGTAAGATTGCCCAAGAAAATCCGGACTTACCTTTTTCCATGATTCGTGAGATCTTGATTGCAGACCAAGAGAGTGTCATCGGCGAATACGTATTTAACTGATGCGTTTACTTGTTACCAACTCGTTTGTTAAGGCTACAAAAAAACTTCACCCTTCACATAAAACAGAACTAGATGCTGCAGTAAGGATGATCAGTTCAAGCCCATCTATTGGAGAGTCTAAGGCCGGAGATTTGCTTGGAGTTCGGGTTTATAAATTTAAACTATCGCAGCAACTATGCTTGCTAGCCTATCGTATTTTGGATGAAGAGAGCATCAAGCTATTGACCTTTGGGCCTCATGAGAATTTCTATCGTGACTTAAAGCGCCAGGGTGAATGAGGGCATGGAGAATATAAAAAAGAAAAGATTAGCGGTTGCTCCCATGATGGAGTGGACGGATAGACACTGTCGATCTTTTCATCGCACGCTAACGAAAGAGGCGGTCCTTTATAGCGAGATGGTGACTACGGGTGCATTGATTCATGGTGATGTATCTCGTCATTTAGATTACTCACAAGACCAACATCCAGTCGTATTGCAATTAGGTGGTTCTGAACCTAGTGATTTAGCTAAAGCTGCAGAACTCGCCCAGCAGTGGGGTTACGATGAGATAGATTTAAATTGTGGCTGCCCATCGGAGCGGGTTCAGCGAGGCGCTTTTGGCGCATGTCTGATGGCAGAGCCCAATTTAGTTGCTGATTGTGTAAAAGCAATGAAGGCTGCAGTCGATATTCCTATTTCAGTAAAGCATCGGCTTGGCCTAGATTCAATGGATGCTGCTAGTTCGGAGCATGATTATCAATTTGCTCTCAACTTTATCTTGGCAGTGGCACATGCTGGCGCAAGTCAAGTGACTATTCATGCGCGAAATGCAGTTCTCAAGGGTTTATCTCCCAAAGAAAATCGTAGTAAGCCGCCTTTGCGTTATGAGGTGGCCGCTAGACTTAGGGTAGACGCGCAAGAACAATTCCCCAATTTAAAGGTTCTTCTCAATGGTGGCCTAGAATCGAATGAACAAATTGCTGGTCATTGGAATGACTTCGATGGTTTTATGGTTGGTAGAGCGGCATATCATTTTCCAGCCATGCTTCTCGGTTGGGATGATTTAATCAATACTGATGGCGATGCTGCAGGTTATCTCTTTAGCGAAACTGAATGGCATCGTATTCAGATTGCATTAGTCAAACAAGTGCAATCCTGGTTTGATGAGTGCAAAGCAAAAGGTAAGCCGTTTTATATCGGCGCTTTCACAAGGCATATTTTGGGTCTAGCGCATGGTAGGGCAGGAGCACGCTATTGGCGTCAAAGACTTTCAGACCATCATGCTTTGGCCAAGGTTCAGAGTAAAGCAGCGATTGCCGACTTTTTCATAGATGCCAGCTTAACCCTTGGCGATTGGGCTGCTTTTGAATTTGAAAGTGCTTAACTAAACGGCAAAAGCCAGCGTTTTTGACAGGTTTTTGAGCAAAAAGCTATAATGTCTCCTCTACAACGGCGGACGTAGCTCAGTTGGTAGAGTCCCAGATTGTGATTCTGGTTGTCGCGGGTTCGAGCCCCGTCGTTCGCCCCACCAAACTTCGATAAAAGCTCCTTTTTGGGGCTTTTTCTATTAGAGTAATTAACTATGAAAAAGTTTGATATCTACCAAGTCCTTTTTGGACTAGTCCTTTCAGTGATAGCGCTATATTTCATGCTGAGGCCCTCTAGTGGTCAAGCAGCTCCAAGCGCTTCAATTCCCACAGTACAGATTGGCAAACTGATCTGGGATCAAACCGAGATGACTATCGGGGATGTCAAAGGTTTTGCATCAGCCACTGGTTTTATGAGTAACGCCGAAAAAAATGGCGGCGGCCTTTCTTATGAATCAGGATTCGTTAAAAAACCAGGCTGGACTTGGAAGACTCCTTATGGTGTTGCCGCTAAAGACTTAGAGCCAGCAGTGCATCTCAATCAAAAAGAGGCAGAGTCTGTGTGCCGCTATTATGGAAAACGCTTGCCAAGTAATGATGAGTGGATATCAGCTGCATTCTTAGAGCAGCGTGCCACCCCAGCAACTGGGTACGTTAAAGATCAGCGTTACCCTTATCCCGGAGGTAGTACCCCATTGGTATCTCATTGTTTAAGTGGGTGTGGTGATTACAAAGGTTTAGCGCCTGCAGGGGCTCTCAATCGAGGTACAGGTCATGTTGTAACAGGTTCAACTAAGCCTGGCGTCAATGGATTATTCGATATGGGCGGTAATGTTTGGGAATGGACGGCTACGGAACAAAATGGTGGGTATATTACTCGTGGCGCTTCTTGGTGGTATGGACCAGATAGGCAGCAAGAATCGGATGTGGAATCCAAACCAGGGGATATCGCCGTGGTTTACATTGGTTTTCGATGCGTCGCTGATGCCGTGAAACAATAAGTGATGTCAAACCCCACTATTGAATCTTCTGAAATTGAAGTAACCCCTGATTACCAGGCCGTCATTGATGCCATTGAACGCCGCGATCCTTATATCTTTGTCAGTGGTAAAGCTGGCACCGGTAAAACCACGCTGATTGGTTATCTTCGAGAGACTATTCCTGGTAACGTGGTTGTCGTGGCACCAACGGGAGTCGCCGCACTTCAGGTGAAAGGAGTGACGATTCATTCCTTCTTTAGATTACCCCCGCGTTTAATCTTCCCCGAAGAAGATATTAAGCCGCTGCGCGATAAGCGCTTATATAAAGACATTCGCCTGCTCATCATTGACGAGATATCGATGGTGCGTGCTGATGTGGTTGATGCGATGGATTTGTTCTTGCGCGAGAATGGTCCTCAGAAGGGCAAACCCTTTGGCGGGATTCAGGTCATGTTTGTGGGGGATTTGTTTCAATTACCACCGGTAGTGTCAAGTGCTGATATGCAAGTACTCTCTGAGCGTGGCTATGAAGGCCCTTACTTCTTCTGCGCTATGGCTTTGCACCGCAAAGAAGTGACGATGGTAGAACTATCTAAAATTTTCCGTCAAAAAGATGAGCACTTTGCGAGCCTCTTAAATCGTATTCGCATTAATCAAGATGTTGATGATGCAATCGATACACTTAATGCTCAGTGCTACCGCCAAGATCAAGTGCTAGACGAAGAAACCATTACCTTAACCACTACCAACGCCAGGGCTGACCAAATTAATGGCGCAGGTCTGCGCGCTATTGAAAATGATGTCAAAGTGTATGCAGGTAAAACTACAGGTAAGTTCAATGTGGATGAGCGTAATTTGCCATCACCGAATACTCTAGCGCTTAAGGTTGGCGCCAAAGTGATGTTTACAGCTACCGATAGCGGTTTTCCTAAGCGCTGGGTAAATGGCACTATAGGGGTGGTACGTGAACTATTGCCAGATAAGGTCAAGGTAATGGTAAAAAATGGACCATACTCCAACACCGTCGAGGTGATTGGTCATCAATGGGAATCCTATCGCTACGATCATGACATGATGTCCGGAAAGATTTCACCGCAAATCATTGGAACTTACGTGCAGATACCCCTCATGCTTGCTTGGGCTGTGACGATTCATAAGAGCCAAGGAAAGACGCTAGATAAAGTCAAAGTTGACCTCTCATCTGGTACCTTTGCATCAGGGCAGGTCTATGTGGCACTGAGTCGTTGCAAAACGATCGAGGGCATATCACTGCAAAGACCCATTGAACCTAAAGATGTCAGTTGTGATCTGGAAATCAAACGCTTTTATCTTAACAATGTACCAACTGAGGTCATTGATGTGGCCATGAAAAATTAGGATTGATATGACTTCATTTAGAGCAGAGTTTAAAAAGCGCTTAGCGCAACCTGGGCTGGTAGTTGCACCAGGGGTATTTGAGATGGTTTCTTTGCGACTTGCTGATCGCATGAATTTTGAAGCGCTTTATATGACGGGGTATGGAACAGTTGCTTCTTTATTAGGGCTTCCGGATGCTGGAGTAGCAACCTACACGGATATGGTTGGCAGGGTGACTTCTATGGCTGGTATGGCTAAAACCCCATTAATTGCTGATGGTGATACCGGATATGGCGGCTTATTAAATGTGAGGCATACCATTAGAGGGTATGAGGCAGCGGGAGCCGTAGCTATACAACTGGAAGATCAAGAGTTTCCTAAAAAATGTGGCCATACTCCAGGAAGACGAGTGATTCCAATGGAAGATATGGTGAAAAAAATTGAAGTGGCAGTCAACTCTCGCACAGACCCCAACTTTCAAATTATTGCTAGAACTGATGCACGAACTACTTTGGGATTAGATGAGGCCTTAAGGCGCGGTGAAGCCTATGCAAAAGCTGGGGCAGATATTTTATTTATTGAGTCCCCAGAATCGGTAGATGAAATGCAAAGAATCTGTCAGACATTTCGTGGGATACCTTTGGTCGCCAATATGGTGGAAAAAGGGCGTACTCCCGTTTTATCAAAAGAGGAGCTTGAAAAACTAGGTTACAAAATTGTAATCTTCCCAGTGACAGCCTTACTTGCTTCGGTACAGGCGATGACGAAGGTATACGAGCAATTTAAGAGTACGGGTTCTTCAGTTGATCAAGCGGTAGATTTGTATGACTTTGCAGAGTTATCCAAGTTAATGGGCTTTGAGGATGTTTGGGAGTTTGAGAAGAAGTTTGTAGAAACTAAATAAAAGGATTGAGATGAGATTGCATCATATTGGGTTGTCTCTAGCATTTCTATTGGCCAGTATTTTTTCTTTCAATGTTAGCGCACAGTCGACCTATCCTAATCGACCCATTCGTTTAATTATTCCGTTTACACCCGGAGGTGTTACTGATACTTCAGGTCGTTATATTGCTGAACAACTGACATTAAAACTAGGGCAGCAAGTCATTGCCGATAACCGCCCTGGAGCTTCTGGCAATATTGGTGCTCAAATGGTTGCTTCTGCAGAGCCAGATGGATATATCTTATTGCTGGGTTATGCAGGTACTTTATCGATTAACCCATCGCTATTTGATAAGGTTCCCTTTGATAGCATGAAAGACTTTGCCCCCATAGGAAAAATTGGTGATGCCATTTTGATATTGGTGGCGAATAATGATTTTCCTGGCAAAACATGGGCTGAGGTGCTTGCTATTTCTAAGAAGGATCCCAATGGCCTTTCTTACGGAACTTCAGGCTCTGGTGGAACGCCGCATATTGCAGGGGAACTTTTAAAGCAAAAAACGGGTGCTAATTTAGTTCACGTTCCTTATAAGGGCGGAGGTCAAGCTCTCATTGATTTATTGGGCGGTAATATCCCTTTGGTCTATACCGCTGTAGCTGGAGCAAATCAATATGTGAAGTCTGGGCGCATTAAGGCTATTGCTGTGTCTAGTGCCAAGAGAAGTCCAGGCTTACCGGATGTTCCAACCTTCATCGAAAGTGGTGTCAAGGATTTTGAGATAGATGATTGGGTTGGCTTATTGGCTCCAGCAAAAACACCTAAACCGATTGTGATGAAATTAAATCAAGCCTTAAATGAGATTTTAAATTCACCCGAAGGTAAGGCAAAACTTCTGGGAATGGGAATCACACCAACACCAGGCACTCCTGAAAAATTTGGCGAGCAAATCAAGTCTGACTTATTACGATTTTCGCCGATTGTTAAGGGTATGCAAATTAAATCTGAGTAAAGCAAAGCAATTTTTACTTGTTAAATAAGTGGTAGATGATGGGAATCGCAATAGCGCTAATCACGCCGTTCATTCCCATCGCGAGGCTAGCATAGGTCCCCGCTTCAGGATGAATACTAAAGGCCCTGGAGGTGCCAATCCCATGGGCTCCAATGCCAATGGCAAAGCCCCGTTGCCACCAAGCTTTCATTCCCAAGGCATTGAGAACAAAGGGGGCCAAAACAGCGCCCATGATTCCAGTGCAAACCGCAAAAATGGCGGTTAATGTGGGTGAGACGCCAATACGCTCAGCGATACCCATGGCTATTGGCGCAGTGACTGATTTAGGATACATTGCACCAGTAATGCTAGAGTCAGCACCCAAAAGAGTCGCAATACCTACTGCACTAAAAATAGAAATGAGTCCGCCAGTGCTTAAAGAAAAAATTAGTGGAATAGAGCGACCCTTCAAACTATTGAGACCACGGTAGATGGGGATTGCCAAAGATACGGTAGCTGATCCCAATAAGAAATGGATAAACTGAGCACCCTCAAAGTAGTTTGAATAAGGCATTTCAATCAGTTGAATCGTGGTGGCAACAATCAAAATTGCAATCGCCACAGGATTTGCTAAAGGATTCTGCCTGCTAGCCTTATAGATTGATAGGCCAATTTGATAGGCGGCTAATGTAATAAATAAAGCAAAGAGGGGGCTGCCAGAGAGATAGACCCAAATCTCCACAATCGAGTGTTTTTCACTCATGTGCTTCTTTCTTACTCAGAAAACGCGCTACAAGAGCGCTAGAAGCAATGGTCAAAACAACGCTACCAATTAAGGCGCTAATAATAGCCAAAGCATTGGCCTTTAATTGCGGTAAAAAAAGAACAACCCCCACTGCAGCGGGAACAAAGAGTAGGCCTAGATATTGGCTAAAGCCATCTGCCACCATCGCTAGTTCAGCATTTACCCCCTTACGTAGCGCCAGCCAAAGTACTAATAGTATTAAGCCGATGACTGGTCCTGGCAGGGTGGGTAACAAAAATTTGGATACTAGCTCACCGAGACATTGAAATAGCAGTATTTGAACGAGGCCGAAAATCATGCTTTGATCTTACAGCCGTCTATTTATATTGCAAAGCAATAATTTAATTCTTGGTTAAGATAACTAACAAAAAAGCAGGGGGTATATTAAATGAACCTCAATTACAAAATAAATGGGAGTCCACTCATGGCTGAGTTAAATGTCAATGGCAAGAAGTACAAGATAGACGTAGATCCAACTATCCCTTTGATGTGGGTCATTACTGTGCCTTTGAATAACAGTGGCTTTTAGCTTGTTTAGTCATTAGTACTGTGAAACTACTGCAATGAGAAAGTGGTTTGCACTAGCACTGCTCTTACTAGGCATCCTCTCTCATGGCTTTGCAGTAGCTCAAACCTTTCAAGGGGATTCTATTTCGGAGTCTCTTTCTGGATCACCGGGTGATGCGTTAAGAGGAAGGGTTATTGTTGCCAGTCGTCAAACAGGACTCTGCCTTCTATGTCATAGCGGGCCTTTTCCTGAAGAGCGCTTTCAAGGAAACTTGGCACCAGAGCTTACTGTGAGCGCGGGCCTCTTAAGTGCTCCTCAGCTAAGAGCACGCATTGTGAATGCAAGCCGTTTTAATCCTGGCACTATCATGCCAACGTATTACAAGGCAGATCACTTAGTGCGGGTTGCACCTAAATTTGTAGGTCAGCCCATCTTAAACGAACAAGAGATTGAAGATGTGGTGGCGTTTTTGGTTAGTTTAAACAATACGAAACAGCAATAAAATATAGCAATATATGAATCTATCCAAAAAAATTAATCGCCGTCAATGGCTTTTACGCATACAGCAGATTGGCATCATTGCTGTTGGAGTATGTTTGAGTCCTCTGACAGTATTTGCCAAAAAAGAAGAGGCCGATAGCGCCATTAAAGAAATTACTGGAGGAGCACCAATTGGCGATGGTCGTGTCACATTGGTCATACCACCCCTAGTTGAGAACGGTAATTTGGTAGTTTTAAATGTCAGTGTCGACAGTCCAATGACGGCAAACAATTATGTCAAAGTGATTCATGTGATTGCAGAAGGTAACCCTTTACCTCATATATTTGCAGCCTATCTCAGCCCGCGTTCTGGCACTGCAAACATTACTACTCGTGTTCGTTTAGCGGATAGTCAACGTGTATGGGCCATAGCACAAATGAGTGATGGTAGTTTTTGGCAGGGTTATGCCGAGACTTTGGTAACGCTTTCGGCCTGTACGGAGATGGTATGAGTAAAACTTCTCGAACCTCCATTACGATGCCAGCTCAAGCAAAAAAAGGCACCATCATTGAAATTCGGGCAATTGCTCAGCATGATATGGAATCTGGATTTCGATATACGGAGGGTGGAAAGAGTATCCCGCGCGATATTATTCGCATCTTTACCTGTTCCTATAACAATACTGAGATATTTAAGGCGGATTTTTATCCAGGCATTGGCGCAAATCCATTGATCATTTTTACTACCATTGCAACAGAGAGCGGAACGCTTGAGTTTAAGTGGGCGGGTGATGATGGATATGAGGCAAGCAATCAGGCCCGTATTACAGTTACGTGAAAAAGAAGGCAGCTCTTTCTCCATTATTTTTTCTGTGTGCTTTGCTGACGGCACCGTGCATTGCTGCCAATCCAATGACATCTCATCAACAGCAGTCAAGCTATGAATTAATGTCTGCTGAAAATAAGGCAATGCAAGATGATGCAAGCCTAAATCCTGCGATGTTTTGGGTGGGTGATGGCGAGAGTCTATGGCAAGCAAAGGGCAGTTCTAATACTAAGAGCTGTGCCAGTTGCCATGGCGATGTCAAAAAATCAATGCGAGGTGTAGCAACCCAATTTCCTAAAGTGATTAAGGGGAAGTTACAGACTCTTGAGGGGCAGATTAATCAGTGTAAAGAAGCAAGGCAAGGAGCTCCTAAGCTGGCTTACGAAAGTAAAGATCTTTTGGCGCTGACAGCGCTCATCGCTATTCAATCAAAAGGTATGCCGATTTCTGTAAAAGAGACTCCTGCTAATAGAATTGATCTAAAACAAGGGCAAGAATTTTTTAATCAAAGAATGGGGCAGCTCAATCTATCTTGCGCTCAATGTCATGAGGAGCGAGCAGGTTTAAGGTTGGGTGGAAGTCTTATTCCGCAAGGTCATCCCAATGCTTATCCAATCTATCGTTTGGAATGGCAAACCCTTGGATCGGTGCAGCGTAGACTTCGCAATTGTATGAGCGGAGTCAGGGCTCAGCAGTTTGAATACGGGTCTTCAGAAATGGCTCAGATTGAGCTGTATCTGATGTGGCGCGCCCGAGGTATGCCCATGGAGTCTCCAGGGGTCAGGCCCTAATCACGCTTCATTAGTCAGAGAAGACTACCGAAGTGGCTCCATTGATCAAGACTCGATCATGTAAGTAATAACGTAAGGCACGTGATAGTACCGTCCGCTCTAAGTCTCGCCCTTTACGCACCAAATCATCTGGAGTATCACCATGAGTAACGCGGGTGACATCTTGTTCTATGATCGGACCTTCATCTAAGTCGCTGGTAACGAAGTGGGCAGTTGCGCCAATGAGCTTAATTCCGCGCGCATGCGCTTGATGATAGGGCTTTGCACCTTTAAAGCTTGGTAAGAATGAGTGGTGCACATTAATGCATCGACCAGAAAGCTCGGCAGATAAGTTATCAGACAAAATTTGCATGTAACGCGCTAAGATCACCATATCTACTTTATTTTCAGAAATGATCTCGAGAAGCTTGGCTTCTTGCATGGGCTTTGTTTCTGCAGTAACCGGTAGGTGATAAAACGGAATATCAGCAAAATCAATGCTAGAGTAAACATCACGAGGATGATTCGATACAATTCCGCAAATAATCATCGGTAATTCACCAATGCGCCAGCGATATAAAAGATCCACCAAGCAATGATCAAGCTTTGATGCCATGATGAGGACGCGCTTAAGGTCTTTAACTGCCCGCAAATCCCAGGTCAATTCAAATTGTTTGGCTATCTCAATAAACCCTTTTTTCAGAGTTGTCCCATCTGTAGGGCAGCTAAAGCTAACGCGCATAAAAAAGCGCTTTGAGGCTTTGTCATCAAATTGTTGAGCCTCCTCAATATCGCCCCCCGCATTAAAAATGTAGGTAGACACTGCTGCTACGATGCCAGGCTTATTCGGGCAAGTCAGTGTGAGGTAGTAGTTTTCTATGGCCATGACTTCTATATTCAAATAATTTCTAATAAAGGGTGATTTTAGTCCGTTCGGTTAAGACTAGCTAAATGAGACCTAGTAGCTTACTTCGAGCTAGATGGGGGTAGATCAGCGGGCCCCAGGTAGGCCTCGCTTTTATCAGTGATGCCAGGCATGGCAACGTCAATGCAGATTGCTTTTCCACCAACGAGATTAAATAAGCTGCAATCCTTTTTAGTGGCAGCTGAAGTAGCATGCTCAAGGGGAGATTTTCCGGTAGTAATTGTTGATACAACGCTAGTTGCAGTGGCAGGATTAGCAACTGCAGCAGTAGTCGCCGCTGTTCCCGCAGTACTGGCAGATGCAGTGCTTGCACTACCAAGGGCTGCTAAGGGTGCAGCACACCCAATCAAGAGTGAAGCGCTAATCAGAAAGCTAGCGAGCCCAAACGCTCGAACGCCAGTACGCTGGAAGTTACTTGCTACGACAAGCAACGTTGAACACGCCTGCAGGCCAAGAGCCATTTTCGATGGGTTCAAAAGTGCTGTCAGGAGTTAGGAGAGCTTCAAAAACATAGGGTTTTTGAACAACTGTAGGCGGCACTTTGATATCTTTTCCATCCCTACTGGGAAACATTTTTACTTCTAAAGGGCGATACATTACTGTACTGCAATCGTATTCATTCAAGCCAACAATGGAGTTTACAAATTCACCAGTTTTCGGATCTTTACCTGTTTTCTTAAAGCTGAGCATCGACATTATTTGCGCCTTATCACCTTCAAGCTTCAAAGTAGCGGTATCTACTAAAACAATGGCCTGTTCATTTTGACCAATTTCTTGCCATGCTGCGAATGCACTGCTTGTAAAAAAGAGGGCGATTGCTGCGGTTGAAAGTTTTTTGAAATATCTTTTCATGAAACAAATTTCCTGTAATGGCTGTTACCCTAGTATTCTAAACGCCCAGCACCCTTGGACATAGTTTATTTAGCTTTTAGCTCTAATTCACGGGTGATATTAGCAGGCTTCATTTGCAATGGTAAATATTCATTTTTAGCCCAAAGAGGGCTCATATTTCGATAAAGCTTGCTTTGTATCCAGCCAGACTGACCTGTTTGAAAGATGAAAACAGATTGCTCAAGATCTGCCAGGTCATATATGGTTCTTAAGCTCGGTGCTTGGAAGGTTTCATAGGGATTACTTGATCTCAAAAGTTGTAAACGACCCACATTCACTGAGAAGCTATCCCCTGCAAAGGGTGTTTGAATATTAAATAATGAACCCAAAAAAGGCACCTTGGTGAGTGGGCGATGCTCAGATATCGCTGTATGGGCCTTACCCCAGGACCATGTTTTTGGATCATTGCCATACTCTTTGCTGAGATACGCCAGGGCCTTATCAAAGGCATGATTCGATGACTCCATACAGGTTTCCACCGCTGGTGTTTTCGGATCATCACACCAAGGGCTATTCGGGTTTTGCAATTGCACTATCAAGGATAGTCGAAAGTGACGTGCTCCATAGTTTTCGGTGAAGAGGTAGCCCAATCTTGAAAAGAGATTACGGGTAAGTTGGTCAGCCCAAGCATTAAATATGAGTGCAGCAGCGCTATCTGCTTTCATATCTCCATTAAAGCTTTTACTAATCTCACGAGCTTGAGCCCCGAGAGGATGAGTAGGTGTACTCGATTTAAATAAAGACAATAGCGGGGTAGCACCTAATGAGAGCGTATCCGCTTGCATTACTTTCATCGAATCAAAGTTATGACTATTTTTAGATTGAATGAGGTCAACAATACGGTCATAGCGCGTAGGTAGGTCCCAGTCACCGGTGAGAGGGTTTGGATCGTTTGCAGCGACGATCTTTTGGTTAGCGGTTGCTAGCCAGCCTTGCTCGGGATTATTACTGGCTGGTAATTGGTCAAACGGCACATAGCCAGTCCAGTCATATTGCTTATCCCAACCAAGCGCTGGGGCAACGCCATAAAGGCCTTGATGCAAAGTTCTTTTGGGAGCAACCCCAGCCGCTTGATACGCAATGTTTCCATCAACATCGGCCATCACAACGTTTTGCATGGGGGCATAATTTTTCCGTAAGGACTGTTTAAAAGATTCCATATTGCTTGCATGATTGAGCTCTAGCAAACCAGCAACTGATTGATTTTCAATATCTAAAGCAGTCCAGCGCAAAGCTAAGGCATATTGTTCAGTATTGATGGTGCGCTTAGCCCGTGCATAGGCATCAGAGATTACGGGTCCATGCCTTGTCTCTTTTACTATGAAACTTAAGGGTGACGAACCTTTGATGTCGATGATTTCTTGGCGAACTTTAAAAGGTAAAGGTCCTTCCGGACCGCGATACATTCCCGGATTCTTGGGGTCAATTTGTTCGATGTATAAGTCTTGAACATCAGGCCCAGTATTGGTGAAACTCCACGCAAATTTATCGGTTCTTCCCAAGACAACCCCAGGAATTCCAGGGAGGGTTGCGCCAATCACATTCATGCCGGGGACATCAAAGTGAGCGAAGTACCAAATAGCGGGTGCTGATAAGCCAAGATGAGGATCATTAGCCAGTAAAGGCTTTCCACTAGAGGTGAGTTTTCCAGCGAGTGCCCAGTTATTCGAGCCAATGCCATCTTTACCACCAGGCAAGTCAAATAAAGCCAGTTCAGTGGCTGGAAGTTTCTTGGATTTTTCTTCGGCCGGACCAGAGGTGGGATTGAAAATATTTAAGTCCCGGTACATCTTTGAAAAATCAAGATTGCTGAGAATGTCATCTTGATTATGTGGTGGCACTACCTCCCAAACTTGCTTAGTAGTTAAAAATTGCGCCAATTCAAGACGTTGCAATTCTTTTTGCCAATTACCTCCCAGGTCATAGGCCATCATTAGCATCCATGCAACGCTATCTGTCGGTGACCAATGTCCAGGTTTGGAGCCAGTTAAAAAATATTCAATTGGCAGAGCCCAACCTAGACTTGCATTGCCAGCATTAACACCGTCAGCATAAGACTGAAGCAAGTGTTTAGAGGCGGCGGGGTAGCGATCATACTGATGCTCTGCGGCACGCTTGATTCCTAAGGTACGAATAAAGCGATCAATAGAAACAGTATCTTTGCCTAGAATTTCAGAAAGGCGCCCACTCCCAATGCGACGATTCATTTCCATTTGCCATGAACGTTCAGTGGCATGTAAGTAGCCGAGTGCAAAGAGGGCATCGGCTGAAGAGCTAGCTTTGATGTGAGGGATGTCGCTGGTATCAAATGAGATCACAACGGAGTCGCCCAAGTTTTTAATATTGCGTTTTCCAGAGATAGCGGTCTGAGCTGAGAAAAGATAGGTGAAGATGGCAGTCACGAGGGCAATCAGCAGTGCAACGATTAACCAGATGACTAGCCTTAAGCGCCTACGGAGTGCAGTCTTGCCATGGGTTTTCATGGGAATAGTTTAGTGGTTTTGCTTAAACTAAGCCTTTGCCCAAGGGGCTTAGGACTTCCCGAGTCACTAGGGTCTTGCATGCTAAAATTTCGATTGTCTTGATTTATATAGCACGGCAGTTACTGTTAGTGCGAGCCCGAGTGGTGAAATCGGTAGACACAGCAGATTTAAAATCTGCCGACTCAAAAAAGTCGTGCCGGTTCGATTCCGGCCTCGGGCACCAATCGACAACAGAGGACATTTTTAACGAATAGATGAAGAGCCGACCGGCCTTTCTACTTCAAAAATATCGCTGCTACGCAAGTAAAACGATTTGCCGTGCATTCTTGCGACAAGCCCTAGCTTTTCCACTAAGACGTAGCCATTTTCTGCATCATAAAATTGATCATCAATATGGTAATGAATCACATTACCAATCACGATATTCCTATCGTGCCCTATATCCATAATTTCAACGATCCGGCATTCCATATTGATGGGGGACTCTGCAATTCTTGGGGGCTTTACTTGTATCGATGGCGCAGCAGTGAGGCCAGAATATTGCAACTCATCTTCGCCAGCCGGGAGCGCGCTTGCACAGAGACTCATTTTTTCGACAATATCTTCAGAGACCATATTGACTACAAATTCTTTGGTGAGTTGCATATTACGCACAGTATCTTTTGGAATACCTGGACTTTTTGAATCTATCCCTAAAACAACAATGGCTGGAGTGCTCGCCATAATATTGAAAAAGCTAAATGGCGCTGCGTTGATTCTGCCTTCCTCATCTTGGGTAGTCACTAAAGCGATTGGACGGGGGAGAATACTACTCAGTAACAGCTTGTAGCGCTCTTTTTTATCGATAGAATTTAAATCTATATGCATAGGTATTTTGGGCTTATCTTTTCTAGTCTAGAGTAATGCCAGATTTACTAATCACTACTTTCCAATCAGCAATCTCTGATTGAATTTGTTTATTCATGAGTGCTGGAGTGGTATGTACGGTGGTCCAGCCTTGTTCAAGGAGTTTAGCCTTGACATCAGGCATGGCAATAATTTTCCCCAGTTCTAGATTAATCTTATTGATTACTGCAGGGGGAGTACCACTAGGCGCAAGAATTCCATACCAAGAACTGACTTTAAAGCCTGGAACACCCTGATCTTTAATTGGCTTTATTCCGGGTAGTGTTTCGAGAGGTTTATCGCCCGTTACCGCAATTGCGCGGAGTTTTCCCGATTTAATGTATTGAATCGCTGCAGGAACCGTTGAAAAACTCATCTGAATATCGCCCGCTAGCAGCGCAGTTGTAACAGGTGCGCCTCCACGATAGGGGATATGCGTAATATCAACCCCCGTTAATTGGTTAAAGACCTCTAAGGAGAGGTGGCCAGTTGTTGCAATGCCTGATGATCCCGAGTGCAGTTTTCCGGGATTGGCTTTGGCATAGGCAATGAGCTCCTGGATATTCTTGACGGGGAGCTGGTTATTAACTACGACTACATTTTCAACGTTGACTAAGATATCAACCCCAGCAAAATCTTTTTCTGAATCGTAGCCTACCTTTTTCATGACACTTGGCAAGACTTCTACCGGACCAACGGATCCCAGCAGTAGGGTATAGCCATCTTTATCAGCTCTTGCAACCTCGCTAGCTGCAATCACGCCACCGCCGCCAGACTTGTTATCAACCACAATGGTTTGCTTCCAGGCTTCACCCAGTTTTTGAGCAAGGAGACGGGCTAGGATGTCAGTTGCACCCCCAGGAGCAAATGGGCTAATGATCTTGATCGGTCTATTCGGATAAGTTGCTGCAGCATCTTGGGCAGCACAAAAAGGGCTGATGCTTATTAGAAGTCCCAGTGCAAGCAGGCGGGCACCTTGCCGCGCAAATAGAATCATGTGAATTGTCTCAAAATCTTTTAGTTTTATAGGAAGCTACTGTGAGAGTTTATAGGTAAATTGTGCTTTGTGAGTGAAGTCCAAATTCATAGCCGGCGCGGCAATAGATTGAGATAATGACATTTTTAGCCATGTAGTAGATTGGTAGATATGAAACTCCATGCCCGTATGTTTGGTCTGAGCGGCCTGCTTTTAATGCAGTTACTCTTTGCTACCTCAGTGTTTGCCCAAAGCCTTGCATTTCAGTGCACCAGGGTGGAAGGTGATCTTACGGAGACTTATGAGTTGCAGATTAAATCCGCTACCGGCAGCCTTCCAAGCCAAAAAGGAAAGGTGTACTTGGATGGACGTGACTTAGATCGAGTAGGCGCCGATGGTAATCAGACCATTAAGAACATCCTAATTACCAAAGAGCGGATTTCGTATTTAAGCGATACCCGATTTGAAGCAGAATTATTAGAGGGCGTATCTTATCTGCCAGGATCTGTTACTTCAATAGTTACCATTGATAGAGCAAGCGGCAGGCTACGAAGGGTGGATACGATAGTGGGTGGGATTCTTGCCGCAAGCTTAGGCGAGGGAACGAAATCTTATGAGGAGCAGTGCGCTCCCCTTAAAGATAGCAAATAACTATAGATTAATTGGGTTCAGTAACAAACCCGAGCTTTGTTAAGCCCGCACGACGAGAAGCAGCAAGTACTTGGGCAACATATTCATATTTAACGGATTTGTCTGCTCGTAAATTGATTTCAGGTTGCGGTTCTTTTTGAGCCGCTTTTTCTGCATAACCATCAAACGTCTTGAGATCAATTGCTGCGCTATTCCAGAAAATTTGACCCGTGGCATCAATTGATAGTTGAACTGACTCAGGCTTTACTTCGTTACGAACACTATTAGCCTTAGGGAGTTCCACTTTGACTGCTTGCTGAATCACGGGCAAGGTAATGATGAAAATAATCAAGAGCACCAACATGACATCCACCATTGGCGTCATGTTAATTTCAGCCATGATGCTATCTTCGTTCTGATCATTCGGTAGATTAAAAGACATACTTATTCTCCAGAATGAACACGTGCACCAGTGACAAAATAGGCCAATAGATCATTGCCAAAACGATTGAGATCAGTAACGAGTAATTTATTAGCGCGATTAATAGCATTAAAACCAAGCACTGCAGGAATCGCTACTGCGAGACCCAAGGCAGTCATGATGAGGGCTTCACCAATGGGGCCAGCCACTTGATCAATTTGGGCGCTGCCAGAGGTGCTGATGGCAATGAGCGCATGGTAAATACCCCATACAGTTCCAAACAATCCAATAAAGGGAGCAGTAGCACCGGTTGAGCCTAAAAAGGTAAGCCCCTTTTGAAGCTTAGCAGCGACACCATCGATGCTATTTTTAATGCTTCTGGCCATCCACTCGGAATAATTGAGTGTTTGCAGTAGTTCACGATGGTTAGTGGCTTGGCTCTGGTGATGATGTGATGACTCCATAGAGGCCTTGGCTATTTGATAGTAAGGATTATTGGAGATATCGCTAAAACTTTGAATGCCTTGCTCAAAAGAAGTGGCATGCCAAAATTTTTCGAGTTCTGGGCTTAGTTTGCGCAAATGACGTAAGTCCCAAAAACGGGTGAGCAAGATCACCCAGGTCACTATCGAACTAGCGACTAGAGCAAGCGCAACAAAACGGGTAATGGCATCGCCTTCAAGCCAAAGATTTGCTAAGCCAAATGGTGTATTCATAATAATTAACTCTTTAAATTAAATCGAATTGCAAGGTTAGTAGAAATTCTGGCGGGAGACCCATTTACCAAGAACGGTTTAAAGCGATAACGTTTGCCAATCTCAGTGGCGGCGCGATCTAATCTAGGGTAAGCACTCGATCTGAGCATAGCCACCTCTTCAACGACACCAGTTTCATCAATAATCAATTTCACAACCACTTCACCTTGCTCTCCTGACCGTTTTGAAAACGAGGGGTAATAGGCATCTGCATCAGGCTGATAGACAACAATTAGTTTACCAATGTCGGTCTGAATAGGGGTGCCGCTTGCGCCGCCAGTAGTGGCAGGGGCGACACTAGCATTAGGAAGGGTGGATTCACTCTTATTTTGTGGACTGGATTGTGGGGATTGGGTTTGTTGCTGCGGTTGGACGGGAGCTGGCTTCTCAGCAGTTTTTTCATCGACTGTTTTCTGTTTTTGCTCTGGCTTGGGTTTAGGTGGGGGTGGAGCAGGGGGCTGCTGGCTTTTGTTAGCAGTATCAGGACTGACAAGATTTGCCATGACGCGCGCGTCATCATCTGTTTTTGCTGGTCTAGAATCCCAGTGTAAAAATTCGAGTGCAGGTAATGCATGTAAGAGTACGACAATGACAATAATAATCCGCTCTGTTTTATTAAACGGAAGATGGGCGTCTAGCTTTTGCAAGAAAGTGCTCATCGAATGCTGCTCAAGCGTTTTGTTTGGACTTGATGCGAGGACATATCACTAGCCATTAATTCAGTGGCCATACACAGGAGGCTGAGCTCATCTTTGCTGCTAATAAAGGTGAGGGTAAAAGACGATCTGCCCTGTGAAGATTTCTCCTGTGACTCTAGCTGACTCTTGAGTTGTCGAACAACTGCTTCACTGGTATCGATCAGGTTAATAGACTCACCAAGGAGTTTGCGAATCGCATTGCGTAAAAAAGGATAGTGCGTGCAACCCAAAACTAGGGTATCAGCCCCTGCATCTTGAATAAGCTCAAGGTGTTGAGCGAGCAATTCCAGAGCTTCTGGACTATCGGCTTTACCTGCCTCAATTAATGGCACTAATCCAGCCCCAGCTTGCTTGATGAATTGGCAGTGGCTCGGAAGCGTTGCTAAAAGTGCATTGAACTTGTCACTCTTTAAAGTTGCCTCTGTTGCTAAGACGCCTACGATACCATTTTTCGTTTGCATTGCTGCAGGTTTAATCCCGGGTTCTACCCCAATCACGCTTATGGCTAAAGATTCTCGTATCTTTTGGATTGCTTCTGCCGTTGCAGTATTGCAAGCCACCACGATGGCATCACAACCCTGATTTAACAACTGGGTACATAAGGCAAGACTGCGAGCGGCGATCCACTCGCTAGATTTTTCGCCATAGGGCGCATTTGCTGAATCAGCGAGGTAGATGAAGTCGTTTTGGGGAAGCTGGCGCAGAGCTTCATCCAGAATGGATAAGCCCCCAACACCAGAATCAAATACGCCAATAAGTGCCAATGTAAACTTTGTTTATAGATGAGTTAGGCAATCACAACGGGAATGCCAGCAATCTTGGCTTGCCAATCACGAGGCCCTTCATGATGCATCGAGATACCTTGAGAGTTGACTGCGACTGTCACGGGCATATCTTTCACATCAAACTCATAAATGGCTTCCATTCCTAAGTCTGCAAAGCCAACTACTTTGGATGACTGAATTGCCTTAGATACGAGGTAAGCTGCACCACCGACTGCCATGAGGTAAGCTGACTTATGTTTTTTGATTGCTTCGATTGCTTCTGGGCCACGCTCTGCTTTGCCAATCATTGCTATCAAGCCGGTCTTTGATAGCATCATTTCTGTGAACTTATCCATGCGTGTCGATGTCGTAGGACCTGCAGGACCTACAACCTCATCACGAACTGGATCGACTGGTCCAACGTAATAGATGACACGATTTTTAAAGCTCACTGGTAACGCTTCACCTTTGGCGAGCATATCGGCAATACGCTTATGAGCAGCATCACGACCAGTCAAGATTTTTCCATTGAGTAGCAGTGTCTCACCAGGTTTCCAGCTCGCTACTTCCTCTGGCGTAAGGGCATCTAAGTTGACGCGTTTGGACTTATTGACATCCGCAGTCCAAGTAACGTCTGGCCAATCAGATAAGGAAGGTGCCTCTAATTTAGCTGGGCCATCACCATGCAAGTGAAAGTGAATATGACGGGTCGCTGCGCAATTTGGAATCATGGCAACGGGTAGGGAGGCAGCGTGAGTTGGATATTCCATGATCTTGACGTCCAACACGGTTGTGAGGCCACCTAAACCTTGTGCGCCAATACCCAATCTATTTACTTTGTCATAGATCTCCAAGCGTAATTCTTCAGCACGTGTCTTTGGGCCGCGAGCAATTAGATCTTGAATGTCCACGGGCCCCATTAAAGATTCTTTAGCCATCAACATGGCTTTTTCTGGGGTTCCACCAATGCCAATACCCAAAATGCCAGGAGGGCACCAACCTGCGCCCATCGTAGGAACAGTTTTGAGAACCCAATCCACAACAGAGTCAGATGGGTTGAGCATCACCATCTTGGCTTTATTTTCTGAGCCGCCACCTTTAGCAGCACAAATCACTTCAACATCATCACCAGGAACGATTTCATAATGAATCACAGCAGGGGTGTTATCGCCAGTATTTTTACGTTTTCCTGCTGGGTCCGATAAGACAGAGGCGCGCAACATGTTATCGGGATTCAAATAAGCACGACGTACCCCTTCATTTACCATATCACTAACACTCATGGTGGCATCTGACCAATGAACATCCATACCAATCTTGAGAAAAACAACTGAAATCCCAGTGTCCTGACAGATTGGACGATGGCCTTCGGCACACATTCGGCTGTTAGTCAGAATTTGGGCAATAGCATCTTTAGCCGCTTCACCTTTTTCTAAGGAATATGCTTTTCCCATGGCCTGAACAAAGTCCTTAGGGTGGTAGTAAGAAATGAACTGAAAGGCGTCTGCAACACTTTGAATAAGGTCGTTTTGTTTGATATTTGTCATAGATTTTGGTTAATTTGTAAGGTTTGCCCTATTTTAAGGGTTTGCCATAGAGCAAATCCCGAGTGTTTTCACTTATCTTCTAAGGTTCTGAGGGTCTAATCCCATCATTTTGCGACATTTTGGCAAAAAAATTACTGATTATTTGATTGAGGGCTGTGAAGCATGGAACCATTAAAACAAGAAAACCGCGTCTTTCACCCACCAGCAGACTTTGTGAAAAGTGCCGCTATTCCGGGTATGGACGCCTATAACAAGCTCTGTGATGAAGCTAATAAGGATTATGACGCTTTCTGGGGTCGTCTTGCTAAAGAGAATATTTATTGGAAGAAGCCCTTTACAAAAATTTTAGATGAGTCCAAGGCACCTTTTTATAAGTGGTTTGAAGATGGCACAACTAATGCTTCATATAACTGTTTAGATCTCCAAGTTCAAAATGGTTTAGGTGACAAGACCGCCATTATTTTTGAAGCTGATGATGGCACAGTAACCAATGTCACATACAAAGAGCTGCTTGAGCGCGTTTGCAAAATGTCAAATGCATTGCGCAGGATGGGTATCAAGTCTGGTGATCGCGTCATTATTTACATGGCAATGACCATTGAAGGTATTGTGGCAATGCAAGCTTGTGCTCGTATCGGTGCAATTCACTCTGTGGTGTTTGGTGGATTTTCTGCTCAAGCCTTGCGTGATCGAATCGTTGACGTTGGTGCAGTTGCAGTCATTACTGCTGACGGACAATTTCGTGGCGGCAAATCATTGCCATTAAAAGCAATTTGTGATGAAGCCCTTTCAACTGGTGAATGCGCCAATGTCAAGCATGTCATCGTTAGTAAACGTACAGGTATCGATGTAACCATGACACCTGGTCGTGATGTTTGGATGCAAGAGATTGTGGCTAATGAAGCTGCTACTTGCGAGCCGGAATGGGTAAGCGCGGAACATCCTTTATTTATTCTGTATACCTCTGGTTCAACTGGTAAGCCTAAGGGCGTGCAGCACTCAACTGGTGGATATCTCTTGTGGGCTATTCTCACCATGAAGTGGACTTTTGATATTAAGCCCCAGGATGTGTTCTGGTGTACTGCAGATATTGGCTGGGTAACAGGTCACTCCTACATTACTTATGGCCCACTTGCAGTTGGCGCTACTGAGATTGTGTTTGAAGGCGTACCTACCTATCCAAATGCCGGCCGTTTTTGGCACATGATTCAAAAACATAAGGCCAGTATTTTCTATACAGCACCAACGGCTATTCGTTCTTTGATTAAAGCATCTAGTAATGATGAGGCAGTGCATCCAAAGAGCTATGATTTATCTTCATTACGACTCTTGGGTTCTGTAGGCGAGCCAATCAATCCCGAGGCTTGGATGTGGTACTACGAAAACGTTGGCGGCACACGTTGCCCGATTGCCGATACTTTCTGGCAAACCGAAACTGGCGGTCACATGATTTCACCATTGCCTGGTGCAACACCAATGATTCCAGGTTCATGCACTTTGCCATTACCTGGTATTCAAGCGGCAATTGTTGACGAAGCAGGTGTCGATGTGCCAAATGGCCATGGCGGTATTTTGGTCGTCAAGCGTCCTTGGCCTTCAATGATTCGTACGATTTGGAATGATGCCGATCGTTTTGTGAAGTCTTACTTCCCAGAAGAGTTGGGTGGCACTTTATATCTGGCGGGTGATGGTGCAATCCGAAATAAAGATACTGGTTACTTCACTATTACTGGGCGTATCGATGACGTCTTAAACGTTTCTGGTCACCGGATGGGCACGATGGAAATCGAATCTTGCTTAGTGGCTAATCCATTGGTTGCTGAAGCTGCCGTAGTTGGTCGTCCTGATGATATAACTGGTGAAGCTATATGCGTATTCGTGGTTCTCAAAGGCGGTCGCCCAACAGGTGATGAGGCCAAGAGGCTTGCAACTGAATTGCGTAACTGGGTTGGTAAGGAAATCGGCCCAATTGCCAAACCAAAAGATGTGCGCTTTGGTGATAATTTACCTAAGACTCGTTCTGGCAAGATCATGCGTCGCTTACTTCGCGTGATCGCTAAAGGTGAAGAGGTTACTCAAGACACTTCTACTTTAGAAAATCCACATATCTTGGATCAGCTTAAAGAGTCACTGTAAGACGTCTTTATTGGCTTTTAAGGCAAAACCCTTTCGGCAATCGTATAATCATGGGTTACCGGAAGGGTGGATGAGCGGTTTAAGTCACACGCCTGGAAAGCGTGCGTAGGTTAATAGCCTACCGCGGGTTCGAATCCCGCCCCTTCCGCCAGCAGTTATCAAAACCACCTTCGGGTGGTTTTTTATTATTTAAATCCCGTAATATTCTGTTAGGACTTAACTAATAATTGGAGACAAAATGATATTTGCTATTTTGCTAATGGATCGTCCAGGAACCTTGGATTTACGTGTTCAAGTCAGGCCGGAGCATCGCGCTTATCTTGCGCAATTATCAGATCGCATGGCCTTTGCTGGACCCCTAATGTCAGATGATGGTAAGACGCCGATTGGTAGTTTATTAGCGATTGATTTTGACAGCAGGGCAGATGTAGAAACTTGGCTACAGAATGAGCCTTACACCTTAGCGGGACTTTATGAAAAACCAGTGATCCATCCTTTTAATAATATGTGGGCTCAAATGATGGGATTCCCGCCGGCATAAGATCTTGCAGCTTTCCTCAATCTTCATTAAAAAAGCCACTGTTTAAGTGGCTTTTGATTTTCTACAGAATCATTATTAGATCGGCTTGATCTCTAACTTTCTAAATTTGATAGTGCCACCAGCAGATTGGAGGGCGATAGGACCCTCAGGAAACTTACTGTCATTTGCTTCAGCAGTAACGACCCCATTCATGGATACTTTTAACTGTGAGCCGTTTGCCACAATTTCCATTGTGTTCCAACGCCCACCAGCTTTGTGAATAGGATTGACTTTAGCAAAATCCACAATTGCCCCAGTTGAATATTCTTGGCCGGGACGGGTATCCCAAATATTGACTTCATATGAATTAGCAGCGCCGACCTTTGCTGGGTCTTGGCAGCGAATAAAAATGCCACTATTGGTGTCCGATTCAGCCCAAAATTCAGCACGAATAATGAAGTTTTTATAGCTCTTTGTGCTAACTAAAAATCCGGAGGGTTTATTTCCTTCGACGATCCCATTGCCAATGACCCAACTGGCATTGCCAATAATGTTCCAGCCATTTAGGCTTAGACCATCGATCATTGGGGTATAGCCATCTTGAGATTGGGCGTTCACACTGCCTGCAGATAAGAGGGCGGTGACAATTGAAAAGATCATTGCCATAATGCGACGATGGATTGATTTCATAGGATTCTCCAGACAAAGTATTTTTATTATGTATTTGCTGCTCGCCTCTATTGTTGCTGAGTTTGTGCAAATAAGACAAGTAAACGCTTTCCCTTAACCTCACACGCAGAATCCAGTAGACTTGAGGAATGAATTCATCAAAAATGCGCATTCTATTGGTTTCTTCCCTAACTCTTTTGCTGCTCTCGGCCTGTGGGTCGATGGAGTCTGCGGCTCAAGAAGATTGCACCTCTATTGGGTGGCAGATCGGTACGCCTGGATACAACGATTGCTACCGGGCACGTCTCTATGAGCGTCAATTAGATTACTCTTTGCCACCCGGCGATAGACCTAGACCCTCATTGATTTAGTCTAGGGTTTACCCTTATTTGAATCCCTTGAGCGCCGTCAAGGACTTGGGGGATGAAATAACCCAAAATTGGGTGTTATTGAACTTCTGCTTTAGTCAACAGGATGGTTTGTTAAGGTCGATTTTCGAATAAGAACACTGAATAAAAAGCTAGTCGCCTGATGCGGCAAGTAAATCATTAGAGGCTACAAGTTATGAATCACCCCAAGCCTTCTGGAGAAGTCAAAGCTGTTGCTGTAGCTACAGCTGATGATCTGCGGGAGACCATTCGCCGTAAAAGTAAGCTTAAGGGTCGTCAGCCTGACGATTCATCTTTGGCTGAAGTACATCGCTTAATTGGCTTTGATGCTTCACGTCGCGATCTATTAATTGAAAATCTTCATAAGATCAATGATGAGTACCGCGCACTTCATGATCGTCATTTAGTAGCTTTAGCTAAAGAAATGAATTTGCCCATGGCTGAGGTTTATGAAGTGGCTACTTTCTATCATCACTTTGAAGTGGTGCGAGGGGCTGATCCAGTAGCTGATATTACAGTGCGTATTTGTGATGGTGTTTCTTGTGAACTTGCTGGGGCAAAAAGTCTTTTAGAAAAGTTGCCCTCTATCTTAGACAACCCAAAGGTAAAAGTCATTCCAGCTCCCTGTGTGGGACGTTGCGAACAAGCTCCTATAGTAGTAGTACAACAGCATCCAGTGATATTTGCTACGACTGATAATGTGGCTGCTGCAGTCAAAAATGACATGACGACTCAGGCCTTAGCACGAGATGATGCGCATTTTGACCCAGCGGCTATGGCAGAAAAGAGTATTTCTCCCGTGGGGCCCAATCAATTCATTTCGCCTGATTACGTTGGATTTGATGCCTATAAATCTCAGGGTGGATATGCCCTGGCTAAAGAGATTGCTGATGGCAAGCATAGTATCGAGAGTGTTATTTTGGCGATGGAGAACTCTGGCTTACGTGGACTAGGTGGTGCAGGTTTCCCTGCTGGTCGCAAGTGGCGCATTGTCAAAGATCAGCCCGCACCCAAACTGATGGCTGTCAACATTGATGAGGGTGAACCTGGAACCTTTAAAGATCGCACTTATTTAGAGCGTGACCCTCATCGCTTCTTAGAAGGTATGTTGATTGCTGCTCAAGTAGTTGGGATTGATGCCTGTTACATTTATTTGCGGGATGAATATCATGGTTGCCGTGAATTACTGCAAGTAGAGCTGGATAAATTAAAAGCAAATCCACCAGTCAAATTACCCCTCATTGAGTTACGCCGTGGTGCAGGTGCCTATATTTGTGGCGAAGAGTCTGCCATGATTGAAAGTATCGAGGGCAAGCGGGGCGAGCCGCGCATGCGTCCTCCCTATATCGCACAAGTTGGTTTATTCGGCAGGCCAACCCTTGAGCACAATATGGAAACCTTATATTGGGTGCGCGATATCGTGCAACGTGGGCCAGAGTGGTTTAGTTCTTATGGATTAAATGGGCGCAAAGGGCTGCGCAGTTTCAGTGTCAGCGGTCGCGTAAATCAACCAGGCGTGAAGCTGGCTCCTGCTGGGATTACGATTCAACAGTTAATTGATGATTATTGTGGCGGTATGCAAGAAGGTCATCAGTTCTATGGCTATTTACCAGGCGGGGCCTCTGGTGGCATATTGCCCGCCACAATGAACGACATTCCTCTAGATTTTGATACTTTGCAACCCTATGGCTGTTTTATTGGCTCAGCTGCAGTAGTCGTATTTAGTGATAAAGATAGAGCACGTGATGTTGCTTTAAATGTCATGCGCTTCTTTGAGCATGAGAGTTGTGGGCAGTGCACTCCTTGTCGAGTAGGCACTAGTAAATCAGCGCAATTGATGCAAGCCAAATCTTGGGATCAAGCTACTTTAGAAGATCTGGCCACTGTGATGATAGATGCTTCTATTTGTGGCTTAGGGCAGGCTGCACCAAACCCAATTCGTTGTATTGCCAAATATTTCCCGCAAGAAGTTGCCTAAACTAGGGAAGATAAAAAGAACATGAACGCACCAACCAATCCCCAAGAGCTTGAACTACAAACTGTCGAGTTTAAATTAGATGGTCAAACCATCGTTTCCTATGAAGGCGAGACGATACTTAAAGCAGCTAAACGTCATGGTATCGATATTCCTCATCTATGTTTTAAAGATGGCTATCGTCCCGATGGCAATTGCCGTGCTTGCGTTGTAGAAATTAATGGTGAGAGGACTTTGGCACCTAGCTGCTGCCGTAGCGCTACACCTGGCATGGAAGTAAAAGCCAATAGTGAACGCGCCGTAAAAAGCCAGAAACTTGTTTTAGAAATGCTGTTATCAGACATGCCCGATGAGGGCTTTAAATGGGTTGGAGATACCCCCGCCCAAGAGCAAGAACAACAGCATGGTGAATTAAGTACTTGGGCCACCCGAATGGACGTCACGGTCCGCCCGGCACTGAAAGCCATACGTCGTCATACAGTTCCCTCTGATTATTCTCATCCAGCGATGGCAGTAAATTTAGATGCTTGTATTCAATGTAATCGTTGCGTCCGCGCCTGTCGTGAAGAGCAGGTCAATGATGTGATTGGTTACGCCATGCGCGGCTCTCATAGCGAAATTGTTTTCGACTTGAACGATCCTATGGGTAGCTCTACTTGTGTGGGCTGTGGTGAGTGTGTTCAAGCTTGCCCAACCGGTGCTTTAATGCCTAAGGGCTTAATTGGCTCGCAAACTGTCGATCGTAAAGTCGATTCTGTTTGCCCATTTTGCGGAGTAGGTTGTCAAATTACTTACAACGTAAAAGATGAAAAGATTGTGAGTGTTGATGGCCGCGACGGCCCTGCAAATCACAACCGTCTTTGCGTTAAGGGTCGTTTTGGCATGGACTATATTCATAGCCCGCAGCGCTTGACTAAGCCATTGATTCGTAAAGTAGGCGTACCTAAAGATGAAACTGCTGCGCAAAATCCTCAAGATTGGAGCAATATCTTCCGTGAAGCAACTTGGGAAGAGGCTTTAGATCTAGCTGGTGGAAAGTTCAAAGAACTGAAAGATCAGCATGGCTTAAAAGTGCTGGCTGGATTTGGTTCTGCTAAGGGAAGTAATGAAGAGGCTTATTTATTTCAAAAATTAGTACGCGTAGGTTTTGGTAACAACAACGTTGACCACTGCACCCGACTTTGTCACGCCTCTTCTGTTGCCGCCTTACTCGAAGGAGTGGGCTCTGGCGCAGTGAGTAATCAGGTCAATGACGTTATGCATTCCACGATGATTTTCTTGATTGGCTCTAATCCAACTGCCAATCATCCAGTAGCAGCAACATGGTTTAAGAATGCTGCTAAGCGTGGCACCAAGATTGTCCATTGCGACCCAAGGCTCACAGAAATTAGTACTCATGCTTGGCGTGTCTTGCAGTTTAAGCCCGATACTGACGTAGCAATGCTCAATGCCATGATTTATACGATCATTGAAGAGGGTCTGGTAAATAAAGACTTTATTCAAGATCGTGCAAATAACTACGAAGCCTTAAAAGAAAATATCAAAGGCTATAGTCCCGAGGCGATGGCGCCCATTTGTGGCATTCCGCCAGAGAATTTACGTGAGGTGGCAAGAGCGTTTGCTACTACCAAGTCTGCGATGATCTTGTGGGGCATGGGGGTGAGTCAGCACGTGCATGGAACTGATAACGCTCGATGCTTAATAGCCTTAGCGAGTATCACCGGTCAAATTGGTAAACCAGGATCCGGTTTGCACCCTCTGCGTGGACAGAATAATGTTCAGGGTGCTAGTGATGCAGGATTGATACCCATGATGTTCCCTAATTACCAACGGGTAGACCATGATGCTGCACATGCCTGGTTTGAAAACTTCTGGGATACCAAGCTCGATAAGAAGCCTGGCTTTACCGTAGTTGAGATCATGCACAAGATCACAGCACCTGATAGCGACCCCGACAAGATTCGTGGCATGTATATCGAAGGTGAGAACCCAGCAATGAGTGATCCCGATTTAAACCATGCTCGTCATGCGCTCGCATCCTTAGAGCACTTAGTTGTTCAAGATATCTTCATGACAGAAACAGCCCTCTTGGCTGATGTGGTATTGCCAGCCAGCGCTTGGCCTGAAAAGGTTGGCACCGTCAGCAATACTGACCGTATGGTACAGATGGGCAAGAAGGGCATTAATCCTCCAGGGGATGCCAAGCCAGACCTATGGATCATTCAGCAAATTGCAAAACGGATGGGCTTAGATTGGAACTACCAAGGACCTGATGATGGTGTGGCAGAAGTCTATGATGAAATGCGACTTGCAATGCATGCCGCTATCAAGGGTATTACTTGGGACCGTCTTGAAAGAGAATCCAGTGTTACCTACCCATGCTTAACTGAAGAGGACCCAGGCCGCCCAATCGTATTTGATGATCACTTCGCCACTATTGATGGCAAAGTGAAATTGGTACCAGCAGATATCATTCCTGCAAATGAAAGGCCAGATGCTGAGTATCCATTCGTATTAATCACTGGACGTCAGTTAGAGCATTGGCATACCGGCAGTATGACGAGAAGATCAACCATACTGGATGCCATTGAACCCATGGCAACCGTATCGATGCATGGTGAAGATATGACGCAAATGGGTGTTGTTGCTGGTGATGTAATCACCGTGCAATCTCGTCGTGGTGAGGTGCCTATTCACGTGCGTAGAGATGATGGCACACCAAGAGGCGTTATTTTCATTCCTTTTGCTTACTACGAGGCAGCAGCAAACCTCATCACTAATTCTGCCTTAGACCCATTTGGCAAGATTCCTGAATTTAAGTATTGCGCGGTCAAGCTGACTAAAGGTGGAAAAGCTGCGCTAGCAATAGGTTATGGAACGAATGATCCTCAGAGGCAGAGAGTTATCGAAGCCTCCTAACTCAATACACCACATAGTAAAAACTAAAAGACCCTAATAAGGGTCTTTTATCTTTGAATCGTCAAAATCAATTGCCCTTTAGAATGAAGCTCTTATGGCTAGTTCAAAACCCTCACCAAGCACACTAGAGGCTAAAGCAGACCTACCAGTCCTGATTATTGGAGCTGGACTTGCTGGCTTAACGGTTGCCCTGCATATGGCCGAGACCCAGCCAGTCATTGTGATGGCCAAAAGGGGGCTGGGGGAAGCAGCAACTGCCTGGGCCCAAGGCGGCATTGTTGGAGTGGTCGATAAGGAGCATGACAGCATTGACTCTCATGTGGCAGATACTTTAGATGCAGGTGCAGGGCTCGTGGTTGAATCAACCGCACGATATATTGCAGAAGAGAGCGCAGAAGCACTTCGTTGGTTGGTAGATCAAGGCGTTCCCTTTACCGCTGATGAAACTGGGCCAATGGGATTGCATCTCACTCGTGAAGGCGGACATAGTCATCGCCGTATTGCTCACGCTGCCGATGCCACGGGTAAGGCCATTCATGAAGTGCTCTTAGATAAGGCACGGGCTCACAAAAATATTCAATTATTAGAGCATTGGATTGCTCTAGATTTAATTACCAATCGACATTTAGATGCTAAGACGACTCGTAAAAAACCCAATCGCTGTTATGGGGTCTATGCGCTCGATATTAAAAATAATCATGTAGAAACGATTGCGGCTAAGTCAGTTGTATTAGCTACTGGTGGTGTTGGCAAGGTCTACCGATACACCAGTAATCCTGATACTGCCACTGGTGATGGTATTGCGATGGCCTGGCGTGCAGGTTGCCGCGTGGGTAATATGGAGTTTATCCAATTTCATCCAACTTGTTTGTATCACCCGAGTGACCGCACTTTCTTGATCACTGAAGCCATGCGAGGTGAGGGTGGAATCTTAAAATTGCCTGATGGCACTCACTTTATGTCCGAGCATGATGACCGTAAAGAGCTAGCTCCACGAGATATTGTTGCAAGAGCTATCGACTTTGAAATGAAAAAGCACGGTCTGGATTATGTGCATCTGGATGCAACCCACTTAGGCGAAACTTTTGTCAAAGAGCACTTCCCGATGATTTATGCGCGCTGCTTAACTCTTGGACTCGACATTACTAAAGAACCGATTCCGGTAGTGCCTGCTGCCCACTATACCTGTGGTGGGGTCGTGACCGATCTTAAGGGCCGCACAGACTTGCCGGGACTATATGCAGTGGGTGAGGCCACCTATACAGGCTTACATGGCGCTAACCGTTTAGCAAGCAACTCCCTTTTGGAGTGCGTGGTTATTGGTAAAGCAGCAGCACACGATATTTCAGAACTCAAAACCCCAAGCTTACCAACTCTTCCCTTATGGGACGAGAGCCAAGTAGAAGATGCAGACGAACAAGTGGTGATTGCCCATAACTGGGATGAATTACGTTCTCTTATGTGGAATTATGTTGGCATCGTGAGAACTAACCGAAGATTAGAGCGTGCATTGCACCGAATAAAGTTATTAAGATACGAAGTACAGGAGTACTACGCTAATTTTAAAGTCACAAGAGATTTGATCGAGTTGCG
Source organism: Polynucleobacter sp. AP-Melu-500A-A1 (assembly GCF_018882125.1). Taxonomy (GTDB): domain Bacteria; phylum Pseudomonadota; class Gammaproteobacteria; order Burkholderiales; family Burkholderiaceae; genus Polynucleobacter. The sequence goes on along the minus strand of NZ_JACVOZ010000003.1, from coordinate 23,599 downwards.
CAACTTGCTTGAGTGTGCCGAGTTGATTGTGAGATCTGCACTCATGCGTAGAGAAAGCAGAGGCTTGCATTACAGTCGTGATTACCCAGGCACATGGGCTGTTTCTTACCCAACTATTCTGACGCCACAAGCAGAGGGCAATTCAGAAAGCTCTAAAACGTAATCCTGAAGAACTTTCAGACCTTATTTTTTGCTAGCAGGCTGAGCATGAAGGCTTAAGCCTAGAGCTGCAATAACCTTGAGAATGGTATCAAATCCTGGACTTCGATCGCCAGAGAGTGATTTATATAAACTTTCTCTCGAAAGCCCCGAGTCTTTTGCAACTTGACTCATTCCTTTTGCTCTGGCAATGTCGCCCAGCGCCTTGGCGATGAATGAAGCATCACCATCTGATTCTTCAATACAAGCATCCAAGTAAGCAGCCATTTCTTTAGGTGTACGCAGATGTTCAGCTACGTCATAGCGGGTTGTAATTGTTTTTTTCATGATGGTTTTCTATAGATTTCTGGCCAAACGCTGGGCTAACTTGATATCTCTACTTTGTGTACTTTTGTCACCCCCAATTAAGAGAATCACAATTTGCTGACCATGCTTAGAGTAATAAATACGGTAACCTGGGCCGAAGTCAATTTTCATTTCAAATACTTTTTCTCCAACCGATTTCACCTTGCCTGGATTTCCCTCCAGTAATCTTTGAATTCTTGCCTGTATCTTTGCCCTAGCGATTAAATCAAAAAGGTTATCAAGCCACACTATAAATTCTTCAGTTTTCCTAATTTCAATCATTCACCACTGTATCCATAAGGATACACTAAGTCAAATAAAAGCCTTAAAACCGATGATGTTGTGGGGCTAAGACGTGTTTATAAAATCCGCATTGAAAAGTCCACCGCATGAATATCCTTAGTGAGCTTGCCCAGAGAAATGCGGTCTACTCCAGTGGCAGCAATAGAGCGCATCTGATCTAAATCAATACCGCCAGATGCTTCTAAAAGGGCACGACCTGCGGTAAAGGCAACAGCTTCACGCATTTGGTCGGTAGTGAAGTTATCAATCAAGATGCTTTTAGCCCCAGCTTCAATAGCCTGTTTAAGTTCTGTCATATTCTCTACTTCTACCTGTATATCAACACCAGAATTGAGGGCTTGAGCTGCTTTGACTGCAGCAGCAACGCCACCTGCTGCGGCAATATGATTTTCCTTAATCAGAATTCCATGCCAAAGCGCTAGGCGTTGATTTTGTCCTCCACCTACACGAACAGCGTACTTCTGTGCTTGGCGTAATCCAGGTATTGTTTTACGAGTATCTAGCACTGCGCAACCCTTCGGATTTGGGCTAACCCCTGCAACGGCATCGACATGATCACGAGCAATAGAGGCTGTCCATGAAAGTGTTTGCAAGAAGTTAATGCAAGGACGCTCAGCAGAAAGTAATGCGCGAGAGTCTGCCTCAATGTCGCAAACCTTCGTATCTGGTTTCATTAAATCACCTTCAATGTAATGCCAGATAACTTTGGCAGAAGGATCTAATTTCTTAAGAGTGCCTTCAAACCAATCAACACCGCAAAGAACGGCAGACTGACGCACAATCAACTGTGCCTTAACCGTTTTACTGGGAACTAATTTAGCTGTCCAGTCACCAGTTCCAATATCTTCCAGGAGCGCATCAGCAATATTGCGTTGCCGCGCTTGCTCTAAGGTCTCGTTGTATTCAAACATAAAAATCAATCAAAAAATAATACAAAGAAAAGAAAATAAAATGGAATCAAGCAGCGCCGATATTTTTCACAAAGCCATGTTGAGCTTTAGCGAGCAGGTCGGGATGATTCTTCGTGAAGTCCAGCATACGCTCGATGCACACTAAAGCATCAGAACGCGTGGACTCGGGAACAAAGATCTCACCAGAAGCATTCTCGAGACAATCCAAGATTCCTTGCAAACCATTCATGGCCATCCAAGGGCAGTGAGCACAGCTTTTGCAAGTGGCGCTATTACCAGCGGTGGGGGCTTCGATGAGAATCTTGTTAGGTGCTAGTTGACGCATCCGATGCAGAATGCCTTTATCTGTTGCTACGATATATTCAGTAGCAGTGCCTTCAACTACAGCTTTAATCATGGCCGAGGTGGAGCCCACAACATCTGCCAAGTCCACTACTGCTTGTGGCGATTCAGGATGAACCAAAACCATGGCATTGGGATGGGCTGCTTTTAGTATTTCAAGCTCTACAGCCTTAAATTCATCATGAACAATGCAGGCACCATTCCAGAGCAACATGTCTGCACCAGTCTGTTCCTGTATATATCTGCCAAGATGGCGATCGGGTGCCCAAAGGATCTTTTTACCCTCAACTTTGAGTTGATGAACAATGGCTAGGGCACAAGAACTAGTGACCATCCAGTCGGCTTGAGCTTTAACGGCAGCACTGGTATTGGCATAGACCACAACTTCACGATCTGGATGAGCGGCCCGAAAAGCAGCAAACTCAGCAGCATCACAACCCAGATCCAGAGAGCAGGTAGCCTCGAGATCGGGCATGAATATCCGCTTCTCTGGACTCAGAATCTTGGCAGTCTCACCCATAAACCGGACCCCCGCTACGATCAAATTCTTGGCAGGATGATTCTTACCAAAGCGGGCCATTTCCAATGAATCGGCCACAAAACCACCAGTCTCCAATGCTAGGTCTTGAATATCGCCATCGACATAGTAGTGGGCAACCAAAGCCGCATCTTTCTCTACTAATAGCTGCTTAATTCGAGCAATCACAGATGCTTTATCAGTGCCAGATAAGTAGGGTGGAGTCTTGGCCCAAGCCTGGGCAGTACATGTTGCGCCAGCAGCATTTTGCTGCGGGTAATCAAAGGAAATCGGTGTGCTAACAGTTGAGTTCATGAGCAATTTTATCCTTGTTGCGAATGAAGGAAGAAGGCTTGCTTAATAATTCATTTGTAGCTACAATGTAGCTACATAATAAAGCACCTCAAAGAAGTGCATCAACTGAGGAAGGAGAAATAAAAATGGCTGCAAATGCTGTAGTGAGAGCGCGCATTGACGAAGATATTAAGAATGAAGCAACACTAGTGCTAGAGGCAATGGGCCTTACCGTATCCGATGCATTAAGAATGATGATGGTGCGCATTGCTAAAGAAAAGTCACTTCCATTTGAGCTCCTGGTACCTAACGCTAAAACAATTTCAACTATGCGCGAAGCTCGGGATAGACAGCTAAAGTCATTTGGATCAACTAAAGCCCTGATGAAGGATCTGAATGCGAAGAATTGAGCGAACAACTCAATTTAAACGAGATTACAAGCGGCAAAAGAAGGGTAGATATAAAGATGAGTTGGAAGGTGTCCTAGTCGAAATTATTGATTTATTGGTGTTTGATGACGACCTCCCAGCGCGTTGTTTTGATCATCCACTAATTGGCCAATGGAAGGATTTTAGGGATTGTCATATCAAGCCAGATTTAATCCTCATTTACGAAAAACCGGACTTTGAAATACTCAGGTTAGTTAGGCTTGGATCGCATAGCGATTTAGGTTTATGACTCTATTATTTAGGACAAAATACTCGAGTAAATAATGAAAAAACAGACTAATTTTTCAATCAAAAATTGACTAATAAATATCGAAAAATGAGCAACATTTTTACGTAAAAAATTGACTCAAAAAAGCTGTAAATCTTATGCAATAAAAGTACAAAAAAGACTCACCTATTTTTAAAAAATATCGTCATCCCATAATCAAAAAAACAAACATTTTTTAGTTCAATATTTAGCATTGAATAAGAGCCAAATTACAGGTTCATTTTTGCAATATAAACATGTAAAAATGAGTCGTCATTTTGATGAGTAGATTTGTCAAATCTACGCTAGAACTACAATCTATTTCTAGCATATTTTTTTAAAAATATATCCCTAAATAATCATCAATTTATTACATGATTGATGATGATGAATGGCTGCATCAACAAGCAACCATGGTGTATGCGTTGATTGAATATCACGTCTGAATTACATCCGAAATCACTCATGAACAGTCTCAACTGCACTCAAAATTTGGCTCATTTCTGGGGTCTGGAGTTTCAGATGAAACAGACGGGGGTGGCATAACATCCCTCCATTTATTCCTTAGGAAATTTCATAAAGCGGAAAAAACATCCAATTTTTCCCTATTTTGGTCAATTTGTTACCCCTAGGGTGAATTCTTAAAAACCCTCTAAAACGCGAAAATTTCATCTGTCGTTTTACTAGTAAAGACCTACGATTTGTACCTTGATTTGCTTACAGGGTCGCTCCCTGTAAAAAATTCTTCTCTAGATTCGCATTTGCAGAATCCAATCGCTAAACGTGTAGCAATTTTTTTATTGCTCGCATTGGCGGTCTTGTTGCACGTCAATTTTTCGCACGCACAAACAGTGAATGTGAATATGAACCCAGGTGGCGGAAAAGTCGTCGCTGGAACAGCAGTCATTACTCAGTCTGGTCTTCAAACAAACGTTAATCAGAGTAGTCAAAGAGCAGTTGTCAATTGGGACAGTTTTAACGTCGGAAAAGATGCGACCGTTAACTTTAATCAACCCAATAGTTCAGCGGTAACTTTGAACCGAGTTACAGGTTCATCTCCAAGCGTTATTGATGGTGCAATAAAAGCCAATGGACAAGTTGTTTTGGTTAACCCAAATGGCATCACTTTTGGACGTGGTGCACAGGTGGATGCAGCAGGAGTTGTGGCATCAACGATGAACATCTCAGACAAAGATTTTATGGATGGAAAATCCACCTATAAAGGTGACGGTACTGGCAAGATTTTGAATGAAGGAAAAATCACTACCAATTCCAAAGATGGGTACATTGCATTACTAGCTCCTGAAGTTCGTAATGACGGTTACCTTGTTGCCAAAATGGGAGCTGGAACAGTGGCTCTAGCAGCAGGCAAACAAATCACTCTGGACTTTAGGGGGGATAACCTCATTTCGGTCAAAGTAGACGAATCGACCGTTAACGCCCTGATCGAGAATAAGCGCCTTGTTAAGGTCGAAGGTGGCCTAGTCATCATTGCTGCAGGCGCAGCAAGTAATCTGATGAACTCCGTGATCAAAAACACTGGTCGCATCTCTGCTTCTTCTGCGGTGAACAATGGTGGCGTAATCGAGTTCATTGCATCAAACATCACCCAAGCTGGACAAATCAGTGCCAATGGCAAGGGATCTAATAGCGATGGTGGCAAGATTACTTTGCAAGGTGAAGACATCACTTTGGCTGACGGATCTAATACCAATGCCAGAGGCACAGCTAATGGGGGTCTGATTAACGTCGGTACTACTAAAGTCACTTTTACTCAGAACCAAGACGGTACCCGATCAAATGTTCAAGCTGAGAATCTAGCTAAAACCACAACAGTACAAGCCGGCGCCACAGTGGATGCCTCATCTACCAGTAAGGGTAATGGAGGCGATATCAACATTTGGTCTGCAGTCAAAACCATCGTTGCAGGCACCTTCAAGGCCCAAGGCGGAATAAATGGCGGTAACGGCGGCTTTGTAGAAACCAGTTCGTCCGGTGTTTTAGAGATCCTTAAATCCACGGTAGTCGATGTCACCGCAAAACTTGGCAAAGCCGGATCATGGCTGCTTGACCCAGAATCTATGACCATTAGTGCGTCAACCGCATCAGCCATCTCCACTGCCTTGGCAACTTCTAACGTCACTATTGAAGTCAAGGGTGATTTAACGGTAGCTGCAGGCGCAGCCATTGCCCCAAGTAACGGAGCGGCAACCACCTTAACGCTCAACGCTACAGGCACTATTACGAACAATGGCACCATTAGCACTAGTAATACTGGTAGCTTGGTTACTAACTCTGCTGCTCTATCCCTATCAGCTGGAAGTACAACTAGTGCAAATCAGATCACTGCAACTGCCCAGGCAGTCACTGTTAATGGCTCACTCTCATCAACTGGTGGATCAAGTGGATCGATTAATGTCACCGGCGGAGCGATTATCGTGGCAGGAAGGGTGAGCTCCAATGGCTCATCTACCACCGGTAGCGCTACTACAAGCAATACGGCAACCACCAGAACCAGAGAAGAGGAGTTAGCTGCTCAGGCGCCTTCTGCACCAACAGCCAATGCCAACACAACTACTACCCAAATAGCAGCTAAAGCACAAGCAGCCGCAGCAAGTACTGCAGTAGCAGCTACAGTAGCAAGTAATAATGTGAGTGCCAATGCTGCAAAGGTATCAATCCCAGCAGTGGTGAACAACCTAGCCAATAATGCTAATGCTGGTTCAGCAGTCATTACTCCAGCGGTTAATGTTGTCAATCTGACCGCGCCTACAGCAGCAGTCCTCAATACCAATATCGCCAATGCTGCTCAAGCAGCAGGGCAGGGAACGACCACCATTATTAATGTGGCAAGCGCATCAAGTGGAACAACTCCATCAGCACCAAGTGCTCCATTAGCGAGCTTGACCTTTACCGCGCAAACGCCAAGCCAGGTTACACAAGCAGCAAGTGCAGCAACAGCAAGCCCCAATACTGCTGGCGGCACGATTACGATGACTGCAAGCAATAGCGTAACAGCTACCTCAACAGCAAGTATTACCGCTAATGCCGCTCCAGCAACAGCCGATCAACCTGCCATTAGTTCAGCAGGGGGCACCATTAATATTGCCGCCCCACAAGTAATTACCCAATCGGGCTCTGTCATGCAGGCTAACGGCAATAATGGCCCTGGCGGCAACTTCAATCTGCAAGCTACACAACTTTCTATTGCAGGATCAGTACAAGCCAACGGCAACACCGGCGGTACGATCACAGCAGTAACAAACAGTAGCAATCTTCAATCTGGATCTTTAATCCAGGCAAATGGTAATAACGGCCCCGGCGGCGCCATTACCCTTCAAACCATTAATAACCAAGTTATTAATAACGCCCAACTCCAAGCCAATGGCTCAGGTAATGGCGGCAACATCCAACTTATCACCACATCTGGTGATATCAATTTACAAAGTGCAATCATCCAAACCAATGGCGCTAATGGCCGTGGTGGACAAATTGGGATTGCCGCTACGAATTACACTGCATTAGAGTCTTCCACAGTAGAAGCAACTGGATATATCCAAGGTGGACACATCCTCATTGGTAATGATGCGAAGAACGCAGGTAACAACAGCGCACTCCCATTCTCCATCTTTACTAATCTTGATGCCAATAGCATCATCAACGTAAATCAAACCGATCTACTGAACACTACCGGCGGTGGTTTTATCGAAACCTCTGGACAAACCATCAACTTACTATCGAGTATTAATGCTGGTAGAGGGGGGATGTGGTTATTGGATCCAACGAACGTCACTATCAGCACTACTAGTGGCACTTCATCTGGAAGCAATCCACTCTTATTTACAAATCAAACAAATGTTAGTGCCACTCAAATTCAAACGGCAATTAATGCTGGAACAAGCGTTCAAATCATTGCTGATGGAACCATCACTCAAACTGCTAACTTAACATTTGCTCCAGCAGCTAGTGTGAATGTTGGCTTGACCTTTGACAATAGAACCGGCACAGCGCAATCTATTACTCTTACTGGTACAACTACCAATACTGGGGCTGGAAATCTTACGCTCAATTACTTGTCTAGTGGTCAAATTGCGATAAATGGTGCGATTAACTCAACTAGCACTGGAAAGGTAAATGTACTTGCCCAATCTTTTTATGCTGCCAATGCAATAGCCACTTGTTCAGCGGGTGTATGTGCCAATATTTATAACGGAGCCTCTGGAAGCATTACCACCAAGGGTGGATACGTGGTACTTGACGCAACAGGCGGATCAATTTCAGGAACAATCATTACCCCGGGGACGATTGCAAATGCGCCTATATATTTGGCTGCAGCAATTAATACAACTACATCTGGCTTAACAACAAGTAGTGCAGGAGGAAATTTATCTGTAGCTGGTGCAGATTCTATTGCTAATGTCGTAGGGTCGTTTGAGTACTCAGTTGGTCTTAATATTGGTGGAAATGCAAATATTCAGTTAAAAAATACTGCAACCGCAAGTTATGGTTTTGTAGTCAATAACTATGCAACAACAGCGCCATTGACTGTATATGGAAATATTGATATCAGTAGTAACGGCGTAAATGCAAACTCAGTCGGATTAATTTATCTAACATCAGCTTTAACTTCCACTACAGGCAATATCAACTTAACTGCAAGCTCAACAAATACAACTATTGCCACCAATCCTGGAGTCAGTTCCTTATCAACAGGAACAATTACCGCTAATTCTGGCGCAATAACCATTAATAGTAATACTTATGTAAGTTCCCCTGTAGTTCTTGCGGGAGCTATTTCCGCAAAAAGTATTGCAATTACCGGTACTGCAACGACTGCTTCAACAATCGTCTCACTTGGTGCAATCACAATTGCCACAGGCGGTACTGATTTGTCTGTAATAGCCAACAATACAGCTGCAGGAGCTAACACTGGAATTACTCAAACTGGTGCCATTACCAATAATGCTTCTGGTGGCAATATTAGTTTCATTTCTAACAACATCATTAATCAAACTGGCGCAATCACTTTAGCTGCTAATACTTCTGGGACAGCAAGTGCTATTACCTATGACACTACGAGTGGCAATAAAGCTGCCAATATTACTGGTGGAGTATTAACGATTGCGGCAGGATCTACTAGTGATGTTAATTACATTGCCAAATCAGCTGGCTCCGGAATTAATCCGGGCAGTATTGGCTCTTCCACGGCTTCTTTACCTGGCTATGTGCTGTTAGATAACACATACGGCGCTGCGAGTGGAGCGCCTGTGTCTGGCTATATTACGAATGCAAACTCAGGTACATTAACCGGCGCAATTATTGGTGTGAATGTTAACTCAGCCATTACTGCAACTAAGAACATTACATTAATTGGCGCCTCTCAGACAGGGTATTACTCTGTTGCCATGACTGCTGCAATCACCACTTCTATGGGTTCAATCGCAGTTACAGGCTCAGGTATTAACTATTCCGTTTATAGTTCCGCCGCAGGAACATTAACTGCATCAACAGGCTCATTAACAATTAACGGCACTTCTACTACGGGTCAGGCAGTTCAATTAGCGGGTGCCATTACAACCCAAACCGGCATCACAATCAATGGCACAGGCACTACCGCAACTACCATTGTGACTGCAGGTGCAATGACGCTTGGTATAGGATATGCAGCCGGAACTTCATCAAGTCCAACAGTTATTTCTAACGCAGCAGGTACCTCAGGTAGCTTAATTGGTTTAGTAAGCGGCGCAACAATGCCAACTGTTAGCTCTGCAGCAATAAGTATTTTGGTGGCTGGAACGAGTGTTGCTTATGGTAATCCAGTTACTGCAGTTGCTTTACTCAGCTCAACCTCTAATACCGCTACTTATATTATTGGATATGCTGATGCAACTTATTCCAAGATGGTTCAAGTCGTTTTAACGTCTAGTAGTGGTTCTGTTTACGCAACAGAGAGTTCTGCCAAGTACAACACAACTCTTCTTTCCACAGGTGGAGCATCTAATCTATTGGGTGGCTCTACTAATATTTTATCGCTTTGGAATGGTTCTGCTGCAGGGGGTCTTGGAACTGCAACAGCGATGACTCTTGCAACATCGTCAACCACTGGTGGTTATGGCGCTGCTAATCTAGTTTTAAGTGGGGTCGGATACGTTCGTAATAACCCCTCTGGAAATATCACCGTTACGGCAAATAATACTGCTGCTGGTAGTAATACTGGTATCACCCAATCTGGCGCCATTACTAATAATGTCAGTGGCTCAAACATCACCTTCATCTCGAACAACAACATTAGTCAGAATGGCGCTATCAGTCTGGTAGCGAATACTAGCGGTACAGCAGCCAATATTACTTACGACACCACTACTGGTAATAAAAGTTCAACTATTCTCTCTGGTGCATTAACCATTGCCTCAGGATCTACATCAGCTATTAATTACATAATGAAGTCTGATGGCGGGGCGATTAACCCAGGTGTTATTGGAAGCACTTCGGTTGCTCTTCCAGGTTACGTATTAATTGACAATACCTATGGTTGTACCGGCACTGGATGCGCGTCAACCTCTGGCTTTATTAATACCACCGCTAATAATTTGGGCACTTTAGCAACAGGATCTATAGGCGTCACAATCAATGGTGTCATTTATGCTACTGGCGCCATTACGATTAATGGTGTAGCCAGCGCTAACCAAGGTATTGGTATCTCGGCAATCATTACATCTACTGGTGGGGCGGTTACGCTGAATGGTGGTACTACAAATAGCTATGGTGTCTATAACCCATCATCCTTAATTGCTGGCAACAGCATCACCATCACTGGAACATCTACAGCAATCGCTGCTTGGGATGTTCAGCTATCTACTCTCACTATTAACAGCGCTGCTACTGGTGGCAGTATTACTGTAACTGGCAATATCATTAATACTCCGGGCGCCAATGGCGGTATTTATCAAGCAGGTGCGATTACTGGTACCAATGGCTCAAACATCACCTTCATCTCGAACAACAACATTAGTCAGAATGGCGCTATCAGTCTGGTAGCGAATACTAGCGGTACAGCAGCCAATATTACTTACGACACCACTACTGGTAATAAAAGTTCAACTATTCTCTCTGGTGCATTAACCATTGCCTCAGGATCTACATCAGCTATTAATTACATAATGAAGTCTGATGGCGGGGCGATTAACCCAGGTGTTATTGGAAGCACTTCGGTTGCTCTTCCAGGTTACGTATTAATTGACAATACCTATGGTTGTACCGGCACTGGATGCGCGTCAACCTCTGGCTTTATTAATACCACCGCTAATAATTTGGGCACTTTAGCAACAGGATCTATAGGCGTCACAATCAATGGTGTCATTTATGCTACTGGCGCCATTACGATTAATGGTGTAGCCAGCGCTAACCAAGGTATTGGTATCTCGGCAATCATTACATCTACTGGTGGGGCGGTTACGCTGAATGGTGGTACTACAAATAGCTATGGTGTCTATAACCCATCATCCTTAATTGCTGGCAACAGCATCACCATCACTGGAACATCTACAGCAATCGCTGCTTGGGATGTTCAGCTATCTACTCTCACTATTAACAGCGCTGCTACTGGTGGCAGTATTACTGTAACTGGCAATATCATTAATACTCCGGGCGCCAATGGCGGTATTTATCAAGCAGGTGCGATTACTGGTACCAATGGCTCAAATATCACCTTCATCTCGAACAACAACATTAGTCAGAATGGCGCTATCAGTCTGGTAGCGAATACTAGCGGTACAGCAGCCAATATTACTTACGATACAACCGCAGGTAATAAAACTTCTACTATTAATACAGCCGCCTTAACAATTTCTGCTGGGTCTACTTCAGGCATAAATTATTCTGTATTGGCTGCAGGTAGTGCAATCACCATCGGTGGTGCAGTTGCCGTCCCTGGATCAATTACTTTAGACAACACCTTTGGCTGTTCAGGATCAGGATGCGCCCCTGTATCGGGCTACTTGAATAAGAATCTCGCTAGTTGGGCTACTTTAGCCACTACCAGTAACGGCATCGTTATCAATAACACTCTGAGCGGCACGGCAATTACGATTAACGGCATCAATGCCAGTGGAACTACAGGAGGTGGAGGCGGTGTCATGGTTATGGCGGGTTTAACAGCTACTACTGGCAACATTAATATTACGGGTACAAGTACTACCGGCAATGCCGTTGCTAACCTCAATGGATCTTGGGGTTTAAGCCCTATTGTTGCCAATAATGGGGCAGTTAATATCACCGGTACATCCACCGCTACTGGTAATGGCGTAGAACTAGGCCCCAATAATTCCATAAGCGCCAAATCAATCACGATTATTGGTTCAGAAGTCGGTGGTACTTATGCCGTTTATCTCAATACGATGACGATCGTCGCTGGCGGTACGAATCTAAACGTCACCGGCACTGTCAATCTCAATACCGATAATGGTATCTATCAGGCTGGCGCCATTAACGATAATGCGACGGGTTCAAACATTAGCTTTATTTCTAATGGCATCATCAACCAAACTGGTGCGATTACGTTAGTGGCTAATGCTGCATCTACTGCAGTAAGTGTTACCTACAACACTACTAGCGGCAATAAGAGTGCAAACATTACTACTGGTGCTTTAACAGTTGCCGCAGGCGCCAATACCTCAGCGATTAACTACATTGCAAAATCATCTGGGTCGGCAATTAATCCGGGTGCAATTGGTTCTAGCACAGTTGCTTTGCCTGGTTATGTGTTAATCGATAACACTTATGGATGCACTGGGACAAACTGCACTCCAGTAACGGGCTTTATTAATCCAACTATCAACAATATCGCTTCGTTGGCTACGGGTTCAGTTGGCATCACATTGAATAACGCAATTTACGCCACTAATACAATTGCTATGAATGGCTCTGCAAACGCCAATCAAGGGATCGGAATTTCTGCAGCGATCACATCGACCGGCGGAGCGGTTAGTCTGACCGGTTCAACCACAAATAGTTATGGCGTCTACAACCCGTCATCCTTGATCACCGCTAATAGCATCACGGTTACCGGCACATCTTCCGCAGCTGCCACCTGGGATGTACAACTTTCTGCCTTAACAATTAATAGCACGGCAATTGGAGGTAGCATTACCGTTATCGGTAACGTGATCAATACTCCAGGTGCTAACGGCGGTATTTATCAATCTGGTGCAATCACTGGCGCAAACGGCTCAAGTATCAGCTTCATTTCTAATAACAATATTAGTCAGAACGGCGCTATTAATTTGCCAGCGAATGCCAGCGGCACTCCGGCAAACATTACCTATGATGTGACGACAGGTAATAAGACATCAACCATCTCGGCTACCGGCATATTAAGCATTGCATCTGGATCAACCTCTGCAATTAACTATATTGAAATTGCATCTGGTGCCGCTCTAACTACCTCAGCAATTGGTAGCAGCACCATTCCTTTGCCAGGCTATGTTTTATTTGATAACACCTATGGATGTGCTGGTACTGGATGTACCCCCGTGAGCGGATATCTAAATAGTTCTCTTGCGAACTGGGCTACATTGGTAACAACCAGTAACGGTATTGTGGTTTCAACTGCAATCTATGCAACAAACTCCATTACTATTAACGGTATCAATGCCAGTGGAACTACAGGAGGTGGAGGCGGTGTCATGGTGATGGCGGGCTTAACAGCCACTACTGGCAATATTAATATCACCGGTACCAGTACGACTGGTATTGGGGTTGCTAACCTCAATGGCTCTTGGGGTTTAAGCCCTATTGTTGCCAATAATGGGGCAGTTAATATCACTGGTACATCCACCGCTACAGGTAACGGTGTAGAGCTAGGACCCAATAACTCCATCAGCGCCAAATCAATCACGATTATTGGTTCAGAAGTCGGTGGTACTTATGCCGTTTATCTGAACACGATGACGATCGTGGCTGGTGGTACGAATCTAAACGTCACCGGCACTGTCAATCTCAATACCGATACTGGTATCTATCAGGCTGGCGCCATTAACGATAATGCAGTTGGTGGCAATATCAGATTTATTAGTAACGGCATCATCAACCAAACTGGTGCGATCAGTTTGGTGGCGAATACGGGCGGTACTGCAGCAAACATCATCTACGATACGACCTCTGGTACTAAAGCTTCCAATATCACGACTGGCGCCTTGACGATTGCTGCTGGCACCAATACCTCAGGTATTAACTACATTGTGAAGTCTGCTGGTTCAGCTATTAATCCAGGCACGATCGGTAGTTCAACCCTGACATTGCCTGGTTATGTATTGATCGATAACACCTTTGGCTGTACTGGCACAGGCTGTACACCAGCTACTGGCTTTATTAATACGACAACTAATAATCTAGCCTCATTAGCAACTACTTCTGTTGGTTTAACGATTAATAACGCGATTTATGCCGCTGGCGCTATTACTGCTAATGGTGTTGCTAGCGCCAATCAAGGTATTGGTTACACAGCAGCAATGACTTCAACGGGTAGTAATGTCATCTTGACTGGAGGCACGACAACTAGTTATGGCGTCTATGGTACTGCTTTAATCACCGCCAATAACATCACGATTACTGGTACCTCCTCCGGTGCACCTTCTTATGATGCCTACTTAAATGCTCTGACCATTAATGCTGGCGCAACCGGTGGCAGCATCACGATTGCCGGTAATGTGATTGCTACCCCAGGTACTGCAGGTGGTATCTATCAGTCTGGCGCGATTACTGGGGTCAGCGGTACCAACATTAGCTTTATCTCGAATAACAATATTAGCCAGAACGGTGCAATCAGCTTAGCAGCAAACACTAGCGGCACTGCCTCGAATATTACCTACGACACTACCACCGGTAATAAGACTTCGACCCTTAGTAGTGCTGCCTTAACGATTGCTACTGGATCGACTTCAGCCATTAACTACATCATCAAGACTAATGGTGGCACGATCTCGCCACCAGCCATTAGTGTTCCTGGCTACATCCTTTTGGATAACACTTGCCTAGGCTGTGCAACAGCGACAACACCGGCTAATGCTGCAGTGAACGGTAATGCGATTACTTTAGGTGGCGCATTATCTGCTGGAACTTTAGCAGGCACTACTGGTATCATGATTAATGCGGTAGCGAATGGCACAGGCGTAGGCTTTGTGCAAGGCGCCAATGCCATCGCCTCTAGTGCTGGTGGCGTTACCATTACTGCGAATGGTCAAACCGGCACTGGGTATACCAGCTCAGGCGCCATTACCGCCACTGGCCAAGCGGTCACGATCAACGCAACTATCACTACAGGTTCGGCTATTAATGACACTGGCGCCATCACTGGTGGGATAGTGACCATTACCGGATCACAAACTACTGCAACCGCAACGGCAACGGTCGTAACAGTAACTGGCCTTATCACAGCTAACAATGTCACGATCACTGGTAATGGTGGCGCAGCATCGACTATCGTCTCACTCGGTGCGGTAACGATTAATGCAGGCGGTAGCAACCTCACAGTGACAGCTAATAATGTCGCAGGAGGGGGCAATACTGGTATTACCCAAACTGGTGCTATCACTGACAACGCAGTCGGTAGCAACATCACCTTCACTTCGAATAACATCATCAACCAAACTGGTGCGATCAGTTTGGTGGCGAATACGGGCGGTACTGCAGCAAACATCATCTACGATACGACCTCTGGTACTAAAGCTTCCAATATCACGACTGGCGCCTTGACGATTGCTGCTGGCACCAATACCTCAGGTATTAACTACATTGTGAAGTCTGCTGGTTCAGCTATTAATCCAGGCACGATCGGTAGTTCAACCCTGACATTGCCTGGTTATGTATTGATCGATAACACCTTTGGCTGTACTGGCACAGGCTGTACACCAGCTACTGGCTTTATTAATACGACAACTAATAATCTAGCCTCATTAGCAACTACTTCTGTTGGTTTAACGATTAATAACGCGATTTATGCCGCTGGCGCTATTACTGCTAATGGTGTTGCTAGCGCCAATCAAGGTATTGGTTACACAGCAGCAATGACTTCAACGGGTAGTAATGTCATCTTGACTGGAGGCACGACAACTAGTTATGGCGTCTATGGTACTGCTTTAATCACCGCCAATAACATCACGATTACTGGTACCTCCTCCGGTGCACCTTCTTATGATGCCTACTTAAATGCTCTGACCATTAATGCTGGCGCAACCGGTGGCAGCATCACGATTGCCGGTAATGTGATTGCTACCCCAGGTACTGCAGGTGGTATCTATCAGTCTGGCGCGATTACTGGGGTCAGCGGTACCAACATTAGCTTTATCTCGAATAACAATATTAGCCAGAACGGTGCAATCAGCTTAGCAGCAAACACTAGCGGCACTGCCTCGAATATTACCTACGACACTACCACCGGTAATAAGACTTCGACCATTAGTAGTGCTGCCTTAACGATTGCTACTGGATCGACTTCAGCCATTAACTACATCATCAAGACTAATGGTGGCACGATCTCGCCACCAGCCATTAGTGTTCCTGGCTACATCCTTTTGGATAACACTTGCCTAGGCTGTGCAACAGCGACAACACCGGCTAATGCTGCAGTGAACGGTAATGCGATTACTTTAGGTGGCGCATTATCTGCTGGAACTTTAGCAGGCACTACTGGTATCATGATTAATGCGGTAGCGAATGGCACAGGCGTAGGCTTTGTGCAAGGCGCCAATGCCATCGCCTCTAGTGCTGGTGGCGTTACCATTACTGCGAATGGTCAAACCGGCACTGGGTATACCAGCTCAGGCGCCATTACCGCCACTGGCCAAGCGGTCACGATCAACGCAACTATCACTACAGGTTCGGCTATTAATGACACTGGCGCCATCACTGGTGGGATAGTGACCATTACCGGATCACAAACTACTGCAACCGCAACGGCAACGGTCGTAACAGTAACTGGCCTTATCACAGCTAACAATGTCACGATCACTGGTAATGGTGGCGCAGCATCGACTATCGTCTCACTCGGTGCGGTAACGATTAATGCAGGCGGTAGCAACCTCACAGTGACAGCTAATAATGTCGCAGGAGGGGGCAATACTGGTATTACCCAAACTGGTGCTATCACTGACAACGCAGTCGGTAGCAACATCACCTTCACTTCGAATAACATCATCAACCAAACTGGTGCGATCAGTTTGGTGGCGAATACGGGTACGCCAATAGCCAATGTGATTTATGACACCACTAGAGGCGCTAGGACTTCCAATATTACCAGTGGAGTACTAACTTTCACTACAGGAGTAGGTTCTGTAATTAACTATATTGCCAAGTCAGCAGGATCTTCTATTGATCCTGGTGCCATTGGTACATCAACAATATTCTTGCCTGGTTATGTATTGATTGATAACACCTTCGGTTGTTCTGGTACGGGCTGCACACCAGCTACTGGCTTTATTAATACAACGACTAATAACTTGTCCACACTGGCTACAGCTTCCAACGTTGGAATTGGCATAAATGATGCTATTTATGCTACTGGCAATATCGTAATTAGCGGTGTATCAAGCAACTCTTCCGGCGTCAATTATTCTGCAGCAATTAAAACTACTGGTGGTGGAATTACTATCACAGGCAGTTCAACTGCAAATTACGGTATATACGCCAGTAGTGCTGCAGGCATTGCGACTGCAACTAGCACTATGAACGGTGCGATTACATTTAATGGCTACTCAAGCGCAACTTCAAGTCACGCTATTTATACCTCAGCATCTGCAACAATTACTGGCGCTACCGGCGTTTACTTAACTGGTCTGGGCTCTAGTGGCAATATCACTACTGGCGCGCTCATTCAGAATTCGGGAGCTACTGGTGGTGTCATCGTTGATGCTGTTGGTAATGTCAGCCTTACAGGCGTAACTAATTCTGGTGTAAATGGCATTCGGATTACTGCTGGTGATGGTATTGCGGCTGGCACAATTACAGGCGGTAATGTCACAGCCGTAGGTACCATTACCAATACTGGAGGAGTTGTAGGCATCTCTATGGCAGCGCCTGAGAATGCAGCTTGCACTACAGGTTGTACGATTGCCAATGCTATCGGCATTACCACTGCTAATGCGGATGCGACTAAAAATATCTCCTACGGCATATTGGGAGGGGCTCTTGTAAATGCATCCGCTTATACAGGTGGCAACTTCATCAACTATCGTCAGAGACTAACTAATACTCTGGCTATTTCTGTCACCCTCAATTCCAACTATTCTGCGGAGTACGGTACAGGCTACAACTCAGCCTCGGCTAATACTTGGTTGCAGGCTAACTCGACAGTGAGTTATACAGGTTCTATTACTGCAAGCTTTGGTGTGACTACGACTACAATGGCTTACGTTAAATCAGTGCTGATGTTCAGTCCAACAGTGGGAGGCACTACAAGTTCTAATGGCACTAATGCTAATGCCGTACAGACTAATACTGCCCTGACTGCTGCCAGCGTATCAGCAACAGACGGTTCAGCAGTCACTTTAGTTCCAGCAGGACGGACTTACTCAATTGCACCGGCTGTATTAGGTATTAGCGTTAGTGGCGTTTATAACGGCACAACCTCTTATTCAAACCAAAACGCTACCATCGTTACAACAGGTTTGGCAGCATGGGACACGATTACTAATGTCACAGTGAGTTCTGCAAATGCTTATACTGCAAATGCTTATGTGACTGCCGTCGCTGGAACTGCAACTGGTGTCAATACATTCTCATCCCTCAATTACTTAATTAATGGCGCATTCAATAGCGCCTTGACTAATGGTTTACCTGTTAAAACATCACAAAGCTCTGCAACTAATAGGGTCACTATTACTCCAGCGCCATTAGGTGTGACTATTAATGCTGTTTATAGTGGCACTACGTCAGTTACCCCAACATCCTTTACTATTACTGGCTTAGTTAATAGCCAAACAATTACTGGTATTAGTGCTGCAACGATTAATGCAATTAATGTATCTGCTAATACTAGCAACTACGTAACGGCTATTACTCTTGGTGGAGGTACCGCATCGATCGGGAACTATTTCATCAATCCTGTATACAACACGGTCAGCAGTAATACTCAAAACACTGTCACGCTTACTCCAAAAGCATTGACAGTAACCGGCATCACCATCGCCGCTAAGACCTATGATGGTACGAAGAGTGCTACGGTAAGCGGTGGCTCCTTGGTTGGTGTCTCAGCAGTAGATCTAGCTAATGTAACTCTTGCGCAAAGCGCTACTTTTGTTTCACCTAATGTGGCTAATAACGTAGCCTTAGTAATGGTGGGTAGTATTTCAGGTTCTGCTAGCGGTAATTACACCTTAACTCAGCCCACAGGTATTACTGCCAATATCTCGCAGAAGGTACTCACGGTAGGTGGTACTACAGTTGCTGCTAATAAAGTCTATGACGGCACTACTGCAGCAACTATTACGGGCGGAACTTTGGTTGGTGTCGTCACTGCCGACCTTGCAAACGTGAACTTAATTCAGTCGGGCAGCTTTGCTCAAAGCAATGTAGCTAATGCCATTAGCGTCACAATTAACGATAGCCTCAGTGGCCCTGCATCAGCGAATTACATTCTGACTCAACCGGCTAATGTGACTGCTAATATCACACCAAAGGCTCTAACAGTTGCTGGTACAACAGTTGCAAATAAGGTTTATGACGGCTCAACTGCAGCTACCGTTACAGGCGGCACCTTAGTAGGTGTTCTGGGTGTTGATGCAGCGAACGTGACTTTAATCAAGGCCGGTAGCTTTACTACGGCCAATGCGGGCATTGGTATTGCCGTCACGATTTCAGATAGCATTAGCGGTAGCGCAAGCGCAAACTACTCATTAACTCAGCCCACTGGTGTAATTGCCAATATCACTCCAGCACCATTAGGCATCACGCTAGCCGGTGTCTATAGTGGCTCAACCACTGTTACTCCAACATCATTCACGCTGACTGGCTTGGTCAATGGTGAAACTATTAGCGCTATCTCAAGTGCTAACGTAGCTAATATCAATGTCGCTGCTAACAGCAGTAACTTTGTTCGCTCTATCGTTGTTGGAAGTGGTACAGCGCTAGCAAGCAACTACGCATTTAATACTATTACCTGTACTGCTGCGGGTACGAGCTTAAATACCGTCACACTGTCTACCAAAACATTAACCGTAACTGGTACGCTTGCTGATGCGAAAGTCTATGACGGCACAACCAGCGTCAACGTTTGGGGTGGATCATTGGTTGGGGTAGTGGGTGGCGATGTGGTATCGCTTAAACAAGCGGGATCATTTAATAGTGCCAATGTGGGCTCAGCAGTTGTCGTAGTCATCAATGACAGTATTTCTGGGGCATCTAGCAGCAATTACACCTTAATTCAACCAACCGGTGTAACAGCAGCCATTACCGTTAAGACTTTAACTGTCAGCGATGGTACCGTAGCACACAAGACTTATGATGGCACAACGAACGCAACCCTAACTGGCGGTTCATTAATTGGTTTGGTTGCTGGAGATGCCGGTAAGGTTACTTTAGTGCAGGCCGGAAGTTTCTCATCTCCCAACGTCAGTAACGGCATCATCATTATTGTCAATGACTCCATCACAGGGGTGGCATCAACAAACTATCGACTAGTTCAGCCAACAGGCATTACAGCCAATATCACTCCAGCCATGTTGGGTATATCTGTCGTGGGCGTTGCAAATGGCACCAATAACATCACCCCGATTTCCTACACCATTAATGGCTTAATCAATGGCCAGACGATTACAGGTTTAAGTAGCGTTACCGTTAATAGCTCCAGCATCAGCAGTAATGGCAGTAATTTTGTAACCGGTATTGTTATTTCTGGTGGAACAGCTTTGGCTACGAATTACGCCTTTGCTCCGGCCTATAGCGCTACATCTGGCATTGGCCAAAATATTGCAACCTTGGTTGCGGCGAATCAAAAGATATTGACCGTAACTGGCACTGTTGCAGTCTCTAAGGTATATGACGGTACAACGGCTATTACTATTACCGGCGGCACCTTAGTAGGGGTGAGTTCTGGTGATACCGTCAATTTAGTTCAGTCGGCTACTTTACTAAGTCCTAATGTAAGCTCAAGTGCTTCAGTGATCGTCAGCGATTCGATTACTGGCGCATCCGCTGCTAATTACATTCTGGTTCAGCCTTCTGGAATCACGGCCATTATTACCCCAGCACCATTGGGTATTACCGTATCTGGAGAATATAACGGCACAACTACGCTTGCTCCAGCCTCATACACAATTACGGGATTAGTGGCTGGCCAAACTATCACTGGAATTTCTAGTGTGTCCGTAAGCAATGCCAATGTCTCTGGCAATGGCAGTAATTACGTTACATCTATGGTAAGTAGTGGTGGTACTGCATCGCTTAGTAACTACAGCATAAATACCGGATATAACGCGAGCTCTGGAAATACAAAAAATGTGGCAACTATCACCGCTAAAGCTTTAACAGTAGGCAGTAGTTCTGTTGCCGCCAATAAAGTCTACGATGGTACTTCTACTGCAACTATTACTGGTGGGTCATTGATAGGCGTTATTGGATCCGATGTGGTGAATTTAACTCAGGCAGGTAATTTCTCTCAGAGTGCGGTGGGTAATTCAATAGCTGTAACTGCAGCAGATACTATTAGTGGCGCTGCCGCAGGAAACTATAGCCTAATTCAGCCTACTGGACTGACAGCGAACATTACTCCTAAGGTCTTGACTGTTAGCGGAGTTAGTGTTGCCAATAAGGTTTATGACGGCACAACTATTGCCAGCTCAACCCTTGGTAGCTTAGTAGGTTTAATCAGTGCAGATAGTGCAAATATCACACTCACACAAAGTGCGACCTTCTCTAGCGGCAATGTTGGTAACAGCATTCCCGTCACTGTCTATGACACAATTAGTGGGGTGGCCGCAGGGAATTACACAGTAGTTCAATTGAGTGGATTAAGTGCCAACATCACCCCTAAAAATTTAACCGTTACTGGCACAGCGATTGCCAATAAAGTCTATGACGGCACTAACACTGCAACTGTAACTTCTGGCAGCTTGGTCGGTGTTGTTGCTGCTGATTCAGCAAACGTTACCTTAACCGCAACTGCTACATTTAGCTCTACCAATTCAGGTAATGGCATTGCGATCAATATTAACGATGTACTTGGAGGCTCTGCCGCAGGTAACTACACCTTAACTCAGCCAACAGGCTTTACAGCGAACATTACACCGAAGGCCTTAACGGTGACTGGTACTACGGTTGCCAACAAAGTCTATGACGCAACTAATACGGCTACTGTAAGCGGTGGTACTTTAGTTGGTGTTGTGGCTGGCGATACTGTCGCACTGACCCAAGCAGGCACCTTTAGCCAATCTAACGTGGGCACTGGCTTAGCAGTCACGATTGCCGATAGCTTGACCAATAACAGCCTGGGTAACTACACCTTAACTCAGCCAACAGGCTTTACAGCGAACATTACACCAGCAACGATTACCGTCTCTATTGCTACCCAGACCAAGGTGTATGACAGCACCAATACTGCTTCCTTAGCTGCTGGTACTTCAAGTAACGCTGGTAGCTATACCTTGTCTGGCTTTGTGGCAGGACAGGGTGCCTATATCAATCAAACGAACGCCACTTATAACAGCGCTAACGTTGCTGATGCCGCCACCGTTTCAACCACCTTAAGCACAGGCAATTATGTGGCTTTAGGCACAACTAATCTCTCGAACTACGCTTTACCGTTGTCTATTAGCGGCACTGGTTCCATTACAGCGGCTCCGTTAACCATGACTGCTGATGCAGCTGCTAAGTTTGTAGGCCAGGCCGACCCTAGCTTTACCTATACCTTAACTGGCCTCAAAGGAGCGGATACCTCTAGCGTATTAGTTGGCGCAGCTGTGACTCGTCCAGCTGGTGAGATAGCAGGCGCTTCTTACACCTTAACGCCAAGCGCGACTGCAGCAAACTACAACATTACGCCAGTGACTGCGAGCTTGAACATCATTGCTCAAGGGCAGTTACTCATTACTGTGGGTAATGCTTCGACTAGCTACGGCACATTGACCAGTGCTAACGTAGCTGCTTCAGCTGCAGTATCTGCGTCGTATTGCTCGATTGGCAGTAACTGTGCCTTACCGACCTCCATTGTGGCTCTCAATGTCGTTGCTGGATTAAGTGCCAATACTTGGATTGCTAGCGATAGTAACGTTGGTGCAGCACAAGGCAAATACACCTTAACAATTACTCCACCTACATTAACAGCAGCTAACAGCAGCACTGGTGGTTATCTTAATGTGGGTAACTACGCCTTTACGCCATCATCTACCGTAACCACCAATGCTGGCTTTGCCACTAACTATGCTACTGGCTATCCAGTATTAACAGTTGCCGGCACTATCACCATTACGCCATTAACCCTAACGATTAATGCGCCAAGCCCAAGCAAGGTATATGACGCGACAAATGCGATTGTTGGTAATGCATTAACTGCAAGTAATGCAAAAGCAGGGGATCAGGTCATTATTAGTGGAACAGGTACATATGCCAATAGCAATGCAGGCACAGGCCTGTCTTATACGATTAGCAGTATCGCCATCAGTGGCACAGCTGGCGCTAACTATGCCTTTGCTGGCAACGTGACGGGTACTAATGGGGTGATTACTAAAGCTCCTCTCACCATTAGTGGAGCATCTATTGCTAATAAGGCATATGACGGTACTAATGTGGCAAGCTTTAGTGCTGGAACATTAAATGGCGTAGTGAGTTCTGATAGCGCAAACTTGACCCTCACTCAGGTTGCCACCTTTAGTCAAATTAATGTTGGCAATAACCTAGTAGTTACTATTGCCAATACTATTGGAGGCTCTGCCGCAGGTAACTACACCTTAACTCAGCCAACCGGTCTGACAGCGAACATTACACCGAAGGCCTTAACGGTGACTGGTACTACGGTTGCCAACAAAGTCTATGACGCAACTAATAC
>NZ_JACVOZ010000002.1 GCF_018882125.1 Polynucleobacter sp. AP-Melu-500A-A1 | reverse complement strand
GATATGGAGTCTCATAAGGTTAGCGCCCTAGAGAATCCATTTGGTCCCAAAGTATTGGGGATGTGATTGGTAAAGGTGTAAACCATGTGGTCGGTACCGGATGTAAACCATGTGTCCGGTACGGACCTTCCACATCTTGGTGGGTCGGGCGAGATTCGAACTCGCGACCAACGGATTAAAAGGCCTAGTTAGACGCTGACGGACTCAGATTAACACGGAAATACTCAGGCTAATTTGTTCCTAATCCAGCAAAAGGTTGAAGGCGATAACGGCTGTTGCCAAGGTCTGCAACCATCAATCCTAATGATTGCGCCTTACTAATGACATCGGCAGCAGTCAGTGGTTCGCCACCTGGTTTAAATTCAAAATCAATGCGGTATCCGTCGTACTCCATTTTGTCAATCGATCCTTTTCCAAGGGCAGTCTTGAGCTGAGCTAGCTTTCCAGTCATTGCTATGAAATCAGCATCCGTGGCAAGACCTTTATTGCGAGCCTCTTGACTCACTTGAATAGTAAGGGCCTGCGCTATTGAAGTATTTGTTTTGCTTTGGGCGAGTAGTTTCGCCGTTTCAGGAGCTAGAAATTGAGCAGCAGATATATCCATATTGCGGCCCCAGCGCCAATCATCGATCGCTAGCCAAGAAGTATAAATACCCAATCCTAAAAACATGCTACATGATGCATAAACTGCCCAACGAGTAGGTTTAATCCAGAGGCGATAGTCTAGCCATGAGGCAATGGCACCTGATGAGTGGGCTAGGGGGCTTGCAGAATCCTTAAGCCAAGCAAGAGATCGCTTCTTGTGTGACTTACGTGCATGAGGAGAGGCTAGTAATAAATTCAGGCTGCTTGCCGCCATAT
Source organism: Polynucleobacter sp. AP-Melu-500A-A1 (assembly GCF_018882125.1). GTDB lineage: Bacteria > Pseudomonadota > Gammaproteobacteria > Burkholderiales > Burkholderiaceae > Polynucleobacter. The sequence continues at coordinate 629,744 of NZ_JACVOZ010000002.1, read as the reverse complement.
CTGTTCGGCGACTATAGGCATAAGTATTGCCAAGCATCCATTCCCATGACCATGAAAGTGCTTTGAGATGCTGTAAGCGGCTGGGCAAAGAAGCATCTTGCATATATTCAACCCAGGCGATCCCTAGATGTTCACTTTGATGCCAGGTATAAATTGCTAGCAAGTCAGTTTGCTTTAAAGCAAGACAAGATTGCTCTGCATCTCTTGTTGCAATACTCTCATTTTCAAGAGGAAGAATGAAGCAATCTGGAATCATGCGGATTCGCGATGTTAGGATACGTTCAAATTCTGTTGTAAGCCAATCAAACCATGAGCGATTCATGATGGCTATGGTTCGTTGAGATCCAGCTTGTCCAGGCAATGGTGGTAGCGTATATGCCAGTGAATTTTCTAATCCGCCTAACACATCATCTTCAATGAGACTTGGTAGCACTTGCTCTAATTTTTTTGCGCTAACAAGAGGTACTTTTTTCTCAAGTAAGCGAATATCTAATGTGGGCATTAGAACGATCACTTCATCAGCATAAGGCATAGATTCGATAGAACCAGTACCTGAGGATTGAAATTGCGCGTTCAACGCATTGGATTCAGCCAGACACCATTCGAATAGCTCTTTTTGAGAGTTAAAGCCGCCTTCAGATAAAGCCACTTGATTAAATGGCTTGATGGGGCAATGAATAATCAATAGGCTCATTCTGACAATATCCGATTTGTTCTATTCCAAACAACCTGAGTATAGTTGCCCAGGGCCATTGGACTTGGGGACCGCTGTATTAAGCTAGTGCTCTTAAAAATACCACTTCCTAGCTTTACTTCGGTTGAGGCGAGCCAGAATTGGGAGTTTACATTGACTAGACTGGCATCTATGGTGACATTTGTACCTGCACCTGAGCGAGTTAACAGACTATTAATATCTTCCAAGGTTTTAGCTGGGCTATTTGAACGATTTTGCACAATAGCATTAGCTGATGAGCGAGATAAGCCAGTAAATGCAGCCATCAATACCTCAGCTGGAGCGGTATTCACATTAATAGTAGTGTTGTTTGGAAGTACGGTGACAAAAGAACGTAAGACCCTAATGGTAGAAGCATCATAACCAGGAATTCCGATCAAATCATGAATTTCTTGAATGACCATTTGCTTTTCTTGAACCGCCTGAGCTGTCAGTTGCGCTAAATTTGGATTGAATCCTAAGACATTGAGTAGTCGTGAGTACTCAAGGACACCATTAGGGTTGATTTGTAGATTGGTATTCCATAAATTAGTAAGATTAAATAAGCCTTGAGCATCTGTAATGCCGCCATTGACTGAAACGGACTGCAGCTCATCGGGGATGTCTACATTCTTTAAAAAATCCGCCACCTTACTATCACTCAAGGGGAGTGCCCATGCTTCTCCTAAATGATCGGATGTACTAGTACGTTGATCTTGTGTTAACACTAGCCTAGCGAAATCAATCATGCCATGTTGTAACCACTGAACTTGCATTCGACCACGAGCAGTTTCAATATTTCGAATTTGTAATTGTTGGCGCCACATTAAGCTTGCAATGATGATAGCTGCTACGCCAACTACTATGAGCGCTGTTACAGTTGCTGAGCCATGATCTGATTGGCGTCTTAGTGGGTAGCGGTGATGAGGCATTTTATAAACTCGTACCTGCTAAACAAGAGCGGGTAATTGGAAAGGGAATGTTCTTTAGTCCCCAGCGGATATTGAGTCCAGCCAACAAGGGGGCGCCATTACCTTTTCCAGGTAAGGGGTCGTTAGTAATGACGCTAGCCTGTTGAGAAATGATTTCTGAAACTTCTAGGCTTACTTTCATTTCACTAGAGATAAAATCAGGGTCTCGTAGAATTGACTGCCATGCTGCTAAGGCTTCTGATTTATTCAAAAGGGACCGACTCATCCAGCGCTGAAGTCCAATCGGTGATGCGCCATAACCCACAATAATCCAACTTACTGGATTCGTTTCGGAATAGCGTCGTAACCACCAGATATTTTTATTGCCAGCAGCGTATTGAGGAACTTCTAGCACGGTACTGGGCAGCATTTCTTGGCAATCGCGTTCAAATTGATGTACGAGCTGTAAATACACCGCATCTTTTTTGGCGCGGCCCTCTATGTTTTCTCGTCCCCGAATCAGACTATCCATGCCGCGCCAAGCCATGAGTCCAACAATCGCCATGATGAGTAGTGCAACCATGACTTCGACGAGGGTAAAGCCTGCATCCTGATGAGGTTTCTTGGTTGGTCTCATAGCGCTCCAGCACTGAAGTTGGGAACAACGGTAACAAGCCAAGCAAGGCGTGGGCCATTAACTTGCACGCTATTGGCTTGACTGGCTAGATACACCGTTACTTCTACTCGCCGAAAGGATGGATTGGGCATATCACTTACTTTGCGCTCACAAACAAATACAAAAGTCCCTTGGGGACAACTAAATGTACTAGTGCCAGATTCAGGCCAAATGCGCTTCATTCGAATTTCGTTCAGAGCGTTATCAGCGCTCCATAGAGCCATGCTTCTCTGCGCAACAGCTAACTGAGTGTCAGCGCCTAATGCCAAAGCTCGAAGAGCAGCTATTAAGGTAATACTTAATACTATTAAGCCAACTAAAACCTCTACCAAAATGAAACCATTTTTTTGTGTGGATGATATTCTCATGGGCTAGTCCAGCTAAAGTGGCCATCTCTAGAGCGTAGTAGGGTTGCGGTACGTTTTTCTTGTTCAATGCTGATACGCGATTCTTCAGTGACATACTCTGAACCCAAACTGAACTGAACCTGCAGGATGATAACGGGCTTAGACCAAGATTGCGCCTTATAAGCATCTGGAGTAAATGTGGATTGTGAGCCAAGACTTTGTGTTTGGTCGACTGGGTCTCGCTTATAAAAGCGCCAACCAGATCTATCAATTTCTACGCGCATCGGAATGCCTGATGATTGACTTTCATCTTGAGCAGCATTGAGAGTTGCTGTTAATTGATCTAAATTATTTTGCCAGTTACGCTCATCATGATTTGGAATAGCTAGCACTGCAAGGCTCAATAAAATTGCCACAATCATTAAAGCAATTAACATCTCAATGAGAGTAAAGCCACCATCTATAAAGATAGAAGCAGGAGTAGCCCCACTTACTTTGTTAGATTCCAATATCTGCATCTACACCAGTCCCACCTGGTTTATTGTCTGCTCCATAACTGTAGATATCAATTTCCCCTTTTGTGCCAGGATTGGCATATTGATAGGGATATCCCCAAGGATCTTTCGGTAAAGAATCTAAGTAGCCACCAGCCTTCCAGTTTTGAGGCACCGGATCTGCGCTGGGTTTTGCTACTAGCGCATTCAAACCTTGCTCTGAAGTGGGATAACGACCAATATCTAATCGGTAGAGCTTAAGTGCTTGTGAGATGGTGCCGATATCATGTTTCGCTGCAGTGGCACGAGCTTCATCGGGACGACCCATAATGCGAGGGACGATTAAAGTAGCCAAGATACCAATGATGGCAATCACCACCATGATTTCGATTAAGGTGAAGCCCGCATCATCTCTATTTTTAGCGCTCTTAAGTTTGCTATGAATCATATCTTTGAAGTTGAGATACCGACGAGTCATTTTTGTGTGGCCTTATAAAGACTAATTTTGTGTTTTTTTGATTTCTAAGGAAGATTTTTTGGAAGACGTATTTTCTTTTTTAGTTTTTTGTAGGGAAAAAGCAATTTCTTTTCCTTGATACATGACCGTAGCAGATTCAGAATCGATCGTTTTTAATGTCATCCCCCGATTCATGCTTTCACCCAGAGCAATCGCGCCAGAAGGTTTACCATCAATATCAAATAATGCATAACCTTGAGAAATACCATCCTTAGTTTTTTCGGTAATCACGACACCGCGCAAAATAATACTGTCTGATGCTAGCGGTTTCATGCCAAAGAGGGGATAACTAGAATTGATATCTTGATTGGTATAAAGGGTAGTCCCTTTAAAGTTGTTTGCCAGGCTATTTGCAGGACTTGGTATTTGTGAGATATGCATGAGCCAGTAGGTAGTAGAGGCAAGGGTAAGGGCCATGAGAATGTAAGTCACAGTTTTACTTACTCGGATTGGGGTCACAGCTAAGAGGATGAACGGATTTCTGACCAATGCGCTTTTCGATTGGCGTAAATGCCAATGAAGTTGCGTTTTGGTATCGCTTAACTTACTCAGAATAAGCGTCTGAAATCGTTTCAAAATGTCCGCTTTCTCAGGGTAGCGTGAGGCTAATTTCCAAAATAGCCATTTCCACCACGTAAACCTTACTTTTTGCTTTTTCTTCAGGATAGGCAATGGCCTTATATAGTACTATACAGAATGTCATTATGAAAACAGCAACGATGATTGAATTGGCCTCAGGACGAGATTTTTGTGAAATTACCCCCTCAAAATTTGGTGAAAGTTGCTGTCCACTGGGGTGACGTCACTTTGCCCGCCTTACGCAATTGGCTGGGTGCATTTCTAGGAAATATTAAGAAGCCACATCTCACACATAGACCCCATCCTTTGATTGCGGTGTTTTGTGCTCTTGCCTTCATTTGGCTTTTGGTGGATTTTTTAGTCTTACCTTATGCGCAAGATTTGCAGGGTCGGGTATCTTTGCGCCCAGCGCAATGGGCGCAACTTGAGAATTTGATCAAATTATCTAAGACGAGCCAACAACAAAGCACTACGCTTGAGGCATTAGATGAGGTCGAGTTACAAAAGATCCGTACTGTCTTGCAGTCAAAAAATATTAAGCCAACAGTATTACGATTAACTGTAGACAATCCACCCCGTATTGAATTGCAAGCAAGCAATGTGCCATTTTCTAGTGTGGTCGATGCTCTTGAGGCATTGCGTCTCACTTGGAATATTTATCCTGAGCGAGTAGAGGTCAGCTCAACCCCCGCCATTTCACTAGTCAATGTCAGCGCAAGCTTAAAACAATTTGGCAACCCGAATTCCGCATTAAGTCTCCTACCTTCAGGCGGGGAAACTGGCCAATGAAAATCTACTTAGATTCTTCTCGACCCAAATTTCCTATGATATTTTGGGTTCTCTTATGCGCAATCATGCTACTGGTGGTGATAAAGCAATTACCTGCTTCTGCGTTGGCTGGCATGGCGGCTAAGCAGTCTGCTTGTCGAGTGACATTGTATGAAGCTACCGGTACGATTTGGAATGGCAGTGCTGCATTGGGTTTTGCAGAGCCTAACTTGAATGGTGAAGGCTGTCGTGACCCATCTGCGATTAGCGAGCGATTTTCTTGGCAGACTCAATGCAGTGTAATGCTGGGGCAGTGCTTAAGTCATTTTCATTTTGTTGGGCTTGATAAACCCTTGGCAATTTCTCTTGGCCTAGGTCAGATTCAGGTCGCTAGCGGAGAAATTACTATGCCAGCATCTATTCTGGAAGCTTTTGGTTCTCCATGGAATACACTGCGACCCCGTGGTCAGTTAGTAGCAAATTGGAGCGATCTCAAAAGTGGCTCAGAAACCGCAGGAAATATTCGAATTAATGTCAGCAATCTAACTAGCCCCATCAGCGCTGTTAAACCGCTGGGAAGTTATGAGATTAAGACTAGCTTAAGTCAATCGGGCACGAGCTTTGTGATTGATACCGTATCAGGACCTCTTTTATTAAGTGGTAAGGGCGAGGCAAATTCTCAACTTGGCACAGGATTTCGTTTTGCAGGCGGCGCTTCAGCTGCGCCAGAGGCAGAAGACTCGCTGATTGGATTACTGTCTTTATTAGGCAGAAAAGATGGCGATATTTATCGCATGCAATATTAGAAGACAAGATTACTTGGTATGCAAAAACAGATCCATATGAAAACGAAGCCCCATTATTTTTTACAGTTCCTGCTGTGCTGCTTATGCAATCAATTGATCCTCTTGCCAGGTGTCATGGCGCAGAGTCTCACTAATTTAAATTCGGCTTCTACTGAGCAAGCTACCGTTTCATTATCTTTTAACAATGCTGATATTGATTCAGTAGCTAGCGTAGTTGCAAAGGCAACCGGGCAAACCATCTTGGTTGACCCACAAGTGAAGGGCACCATTACCCTCATTACGAACAAACCGGTTACGAAGTCAAAAGCTCTGGATTCGTTTTCAACCGCATTGCGTACCGCAGGTTTTGCATTGGTGGAAACCAATGGCATGTATCGGGTAGTTACTCAAGCCGACGCCAAACTAGTAAGCACCTCTGTAACAACCAGTAAAGGTAAGCAAGAGGGCGACCAGATTATTACCCGCGTATTTAAGTTGAATTATGAGTCGGCAAATAATTTATTACCGGTCTTGCGTCCATTGGTATCGCCTAATAACACAATTAATGCATATCCCGGCAATAACACTATTGTTGTTACAGACTATGCAAGTAATATTCAAAGAATTGCTGCCTTAATAGAATCGATTGATGCGCCAACTTCTACGGATGTGCAAACGATTAAATTGCAATACGCATTTTCAAGTGACGTAGCAGCAATTTTGAATAAGGTATTAGATACAGGCGCTGCTGGCGCTGCCGATCCGGGACTTAAGACAATGATTTTGTCTGAGCCGCGTACGAATTCTATTTTGATTCGCAGTTCCAGTGCGGAGCGTGTCAGGCAAGTTCGTATTCTTGTGGCTAGATTAGATGCGCCCGGAAACAAGAATGGAAATATTTGGGTAGTTCCATTAAAAAATGCTGAGGCTAGCAAATTGGCTGTTACCTTGCGAGCGCTGGTGGCTGCGGATGCTGCTTTATCTGCTCAAGTAGCAAGCTCCAGCAATGCTCCTCCTGCCTTAGCAAGTAATCCTCAGCAGAACCCAGCGTCACAACCAATAAATGCGCAGCCAGGAGCCGGTGCAAGTTTGGCGACATCCGCTTTAACCAGTTCTAGCAATCCCAATATTGGGGGCTTTATTCAGGCTGAGCCAGCAACCAATTCTATTTTGATTACTGGTAGCGAGCCTTTATATCGCAGCCTGCGTCAAGTAATTGAGCAGTTAGATCTTCGTCGCAATCAGGTCTATATCGAATCTCTGATCGTCGAAGTCAGTAATGAAACTGCAGCTGAGCTGGGAATTCAATGGAATTTCTTGGTAGGATCGGGCAATCAAAACGTCGGATTTGGAAGTACCAATTTTGGTACTCCTGGTCAAAATCAAGGACCTGGAGGCAATATTTTTGGCCTCAATCAAAACGTGAATGCCATCGCAAACGGTGCGGCAAATACGGGGGCAGTGCCTGTTGCCCCAGCGCCTGGTTTAAATCTCGGTTTAATTAGTCGCTTCAATGGTGTTTATGCAATGTCAGCTTTGGTGAGAGCCTTACAAACTGCTGCTGGTACAAATATTCTGTCTACTCCTAATTTAATTACTTTAGATAATGAAGAAGCGCGCATTATTGTTGGGCAAAACGTTCCGATTCTGACGGGCTCATATTCAACTACTGGCTCTACGTCCACCGTGACACCATTCCAGACTTATGTTCGTCAAGACGTTGGAATTCTTTTAAGGGTAAGGCCACAAATTTCGGATAACGGCATTGTCAAAATGCAGATCTACCAAGAGGTTTCTTCGGTTGCTGCGCAAACCACTTCTGGCGTAGTGTTGAATAAGCGCAATATTGAGTCTAACGTCTTAGTCGACGATGGGCAGATGGTCGTTCTAGGAGGGCTCATTTCAGATGAGTATTCTGATGGATCTAGTGGAATTCCATTCTTAAGTAGCATTCCCTTTATTGGTCAATTATTTCGTTATGACAATAAAAATCGGGTAAAGCGTAATCTTTTGGTCTTTATGCGCCCTTATGTACTGCGAGACCGAAATCAAACAGATGAAATTACTAATAATCGTATGAGCGTTATGCAAGGCAAGGAAGATCAATTTAAGCAATTGCCAATGCTCTTGCCTAAAGAGACTGACATGCCTAATATTGGTAATTCTGAGGCCCCCTTGATTCCGCCAAGATTACCAGCCAGTACTCTGAATCCAAACCCGGCTGTTTCACGTCCACCTGCTTCTGGAGGAGTAAATAATCCTCCAGCATCTGGGCCAACAAGTACTTCGGCTCAGTAATCATGCTACGCATTCCGTTTGCTTACGCTAGGGACAATCAAGTCTTTCTGAAGAGGATGATTGCGAATGAAGCGATTAATGGCGAGGTGGAGAGCTTTGCCTTAATACATAGCCCGGCAACCAATCTCTCTATTGTTCATGAAATTTGTCGCACGCTAGGACCTGTGATGCGAATTGAAAAACCGAGTGATGAAGTGCTGGAATTAATCAATGTCTCCTACGCGCAAGGGGACTCCGATGCATCCCAAGTGCTCGATGAAGTAGAAGATACGGTAGATTTATCGCGTTTATTACAAGAGATGCCAGTTTCCATGGATTTACTTGAAGTTAATGATGATGCACCCGTCATCCGCATGATTAACAGTATCTTGAAACAAGCGATTCACGCTGAAGCATCTGACGTACATCTAGAAGCGTTTGAGCGTAAGTCAGTTGTTCGCTTTAGGGTTGATGGTAATCTCCGCGATATTGTCGATATGCGTAGAGATTTACATGCAGCCTTGGTATCCCGTATCAAAATTATGGCTTCTTTGGATATTGCGGAAAAACGTATGCCCCAAGATGGCCGTATCTCATTGCGTATAGGCGGCAAAGCGATTGATATTCGGGTATCTACTTTGCCAACTTCTCATGGCGAACGAGTCGTGATGCGTTTGCTAGAAAAGAACTATGAACGTTTAGATTTGAAAACCCTGGGTATGGCTGAGGATACATTTACCAGTTTTGATCAACTCATTCATCGGCCGCACGGTATTGTTTTGGTTACTGGTCCCACTGGTAGTGGCAAAACAACTACTTTATATGGTGCTTTATTACGACTACGCAATAACACTAATAACATCATTACGGTGGAAGACCCCGTTGAATATAACCTAGACGGCATTGGGCAAACTCAGGTCAATTCTCGTATTGACATGAGTTTTGCAAGAGCGTTACGAGCGATCTTGCGTCAAGATCCTGACATTGTGATGATCGGTGAGATTCGGGATTTGGAAACTGCCCAAATTGCGGTGCAGGCTTCCTTGACTGGCCATTTAGTGTTGGCAACCTTACATACGAATGATGCCCCTTCCGCTGTAACGCGATTAATTGATATGGGTATTGAACCCTTCTTACTCTCTTCTACGCTCCTTGGTGTTTTGGGGCAACGCTTGATTCGTTTGAAGTGTCAAGCTTGTCAAGGCAAAGGTTGTCCAAGCTGCATGGAGTCTGGTTATAGCGGCCGAGCAGGTATCTATGAACTAATGACAACTAATGAAACCATTAAAGAGCTCATTCATAACCGTGCATCTGAAAGTGAGATTCGTAAACAAGCTATTGCTAATGGCATGAGAAATCTAGCCCAAGATTGTCAGAGATGGATCGACTCTGGGCAATCTACTGTTGCCGAAATGCTGCGCGTGACCGGCGCAGTAGAAGTCGACTAAATTTAAATTATTAAGATTAACTCCCATATGCCACGCTACCGCTTTGAAGCACTCACTTACGCTGGTAAAAGTGAACGAGGGTTTGTAGAGGGCGAGAGTGTGCGAGCCATTCGCCAACAGTTGCTATTAAAACAATTGGTACCGGTCAAAATTGAGCCTGAAACGCAATGGGTAAAAATGGTCTTTTGGCAGCGCCTATTTTCTGCGAATAAACCACTGACCAAAAGTGAATTAGCTATCTTGACTAAGCAGTTTGCTCTTTTAGTGCGTTCGGGAGTGCAAATTGATGAAGCGCTTTTGATCCTCTCGGATGAGAGCTCTAAAAAGCATATTAAAAATATTTTGCAATCCATGGTTGCTGAATTACGCGCTGGTTTACCATTATCACAAGCAATTGCGAGTCAAGAAGCAAGTTTTGATCCCTTGTACCAAGGCGTGGTTGCTGCAGCTGAGCAATCTGGACAAATGGGGCAAGTGCTGACTCATTTAGCTCAGTTTTTAGAAAAACGTCAGGCTTTAAAACAAAAAGCACTAAGCGCTTTGGCCTATCCCGCTATGCTCACGGGGGTTTCATTTATGGTCATATTATTTTTGATGACCTATGTTGTGCCACAAATTGCGCGCGTATTTCAGAGCACCAAACAGACTCTGCCATTGACTACTCGTTTTGTTCTAGGATTTTCAAACTTTTTAGTGGATTGGGGATGGCTACTGCTAATCGCCATCGTGGCTAGTATTTATTTCTCTAGAAAAGCGCTTCATCGTGCAGATATTCGTTTGCGTTTTGATCGCATTATTCTCAAATTGCCAGTGCTAGGGCCATTGCTCTTGGGTTTTGAAACAGCGCGCTTTGCCAATACGATGTCCATGCTGGTGAGTGCCAATGTCCCAATCTTAGATGCTTTGAAAAGTGCCCGAAATACCTTAAGTAATTATGTTTTACGTCAAGCGATTGACTCTACTGAGTTGCGCTTAAGAGAAGGTGCTGCTTTATCTCGTGCCTTGGGCAGTCAAGGCGTATTTTCTCCGATCCTCATTCACTTAATTCGTTCTGGCGAGGCATCTGGCCAGCTAGGGGAAATGCTCAAGTACAGCGCTGAGAACGCAGAACTTGAAGCAGAGCAAAAAACCAAAATATTTACGAGTCTTTTAGAGCCAATTCTGATTTTGCTTATGGGTCTATTGGTATTGGGAATTGTGATGGCAGTAATGCAACCTATTTTAGAAATGAATTCAGCGATCCATTGATCGGTCAGCGAGGTAATGATGCAAATATTATTAATGACTAGTCCTACTGCTCCAGTAAGAGAGTTTCATCTTTCAAGGCAGCAGATCATCAGCGTACTGATAGCAATGGTATTAGTCTTAGTAGGGGTGAATTGGTTTCTTTCATCCCTGGTAAACCAAACGAGAGACGCACTTCTAACAGTGAACCAATCCAACTACCTCAGTGGCAAAGAAGGTCCACTAAAAGACGCGGACTACGAGCGCAAGTTACATGAATTACAGGCCCGTTTAGATGAGGCCCAGATCAATTTAGATCAACTGGCTGCTTTAAAGGAAAAGCTCAAACAATTTTCAAGCTCGACTAATGATTCTGGAAGTCTTAATCTATCCGCTGCTCAAGGTGGCCCCTTAAGACTGACTCGACAATTAGATTCTGGACAGGAGTCTTATGGAGTGAGATTGGACCGTACTATTGAACAGTCGATCGGATTGAGTACTCAGGTACTAGAGCTGCGAAAAGCCTTTGCGCAAACACAAGTTGCCATGAAGAGCTCTCCTTCGGGATTGCCTCTGCCATTTGAAGTGGCGCCCTCAAGCGGTTTAGGTTATCGCATTGATCCGTTTACCAATCAACTTGCTTGGCATGATGGCACGGATTTTCCAGCGCCTAATGGTACACCTATCCTGGCAACTGCTAATGGCATTGTGATTAAAGCTGGGTGGGGTGGTGACTATGGAAATATGGTGGAAGTAAAACACCCCAATGGATACATTACGCGTTACGCCCATGCACAAGAGCTATCAGTGCAAGTAGGCCAGGCAATCAAAAAATCTCAAGTGATTGGCAAATCAGGATCTACTGGGCGTTCAACAGGCCCCCATTTACACTACGAAATTTTTCGTGAGGGCGTACCAGCTAGCTAAACTTATTTACTGCGTTTAACTGTAGTAGCCTTATTAGCTTCCGTCAGAGCGAAAATTTTCCCTAAGATTCCATTCATAGGTAATGGAGGAAGTTCAGGTAGGGGAATAGACGAAAGTTCCGCAGCAGATTCAGTGGGTATTCCAAGCCCCAGCAAAATATGATGGGTCACTTGATCTTCATAGCCTTTTGAGGGTGGTTTCATTAGCATAGAGCTTACCCCACCCATCATGCTGCCAACGACGAGACTTACTCCCATTTCAGGAGGCATTTTGCTGAAATGCTCTTGAGTAATGCCAAGCTTGATATCGCGTTCAATACTTTTAAAGCCATTAATTTCTGGATCCGGGTTGGGCCATTGAATTTGCATCATTAACTTACCAAGTAGTGGGATATTTGCTAATAATCGCATTCCAATCCTAGTCGAAATTGAAATACGAACAGCAGCATCAGGAATGGTTGGAATAAAGCTGTCAAAAGCAATAATCATCTCGTTAGATATTTTTTTAGCCAATACTAAAAATACTTGCGGTACTGTGTTGAAATATTTATAAAAGGTCCCTCTAGAAACCTCAGCATGCTCAATAATTTCTTCAACGCTGATCTCATGAATAGATTTTTCTGAGGCGAGAGCTAGGGCGCTGAGTAGAAGGCGTCCCTGCATTTCCTCGCGACGAATCGCTGCTACCCGAACGCGATGGTCTTTTACTTTATTCATATCTAAATATTAACCTTCTATGGGGTCTAAGCATTCAAAATGAAGAGTGCAAATACTCATATTCTCATATTGACAAATTGTATACTTTGTATAAAGTAGCTCTAAAGCGGATCGTAATAAATATTGTGTTAGATAGCGCCACTGCGGTTTTTTAATCACCTATTGAATCCTGGAAATGATGACTATGAGAAAAATCGCTAAAAGAAATTTGGCATGTATCGGGCTTGTTATTTTAGCTACTATAGGCCTATATGCCTGCGGGGGTAGTTCAGATTCTTCCTCTTCCGCCTCCTCTTCTGATCCTGGCACGCCAACTACATTAGTGACCTCTACCAATGGTGCAAGCACTGCTAATTGTGCTCAAAATAATCTTTGCATGGACTTTACTACGCCGATCAGCTTTGGAAATCTGGTTGGAATTGCAAAAACGCTATCTCAGTTAGCAACACCGTGGACGGATACTAGTACAAACCTGATGACTATTTCACAAATTCCTTATGTGAGTGGCGCAAATAGTGCAACTGCTTACGATCCTGCTGGAAGTGTATTTACGACAACAACTGATGCAATTTATCGCTATTTTCAGGGTAACGGTTTGCCAAGTACGAAAATGGGTACTTTCCCAGTCCAATCTGGAACAGCAGCCTACCCCTATTACGCAGCTTTGCCAGGTGGCACAAACCAAGCAACCGGGCAAACATACTCAAATGCGGCTGCGATTGGTATTTCACCATACAACCTCAACAGTAAGTTGCCATTAAATCCAATGGTAAGTGGTTTCTATCCAATTAACTCACTCATTGTTGGCATTACTTTGACTGGTGCCGTATGGCATGCTGAAGTTGCTAATGATGCAACTGGGAATTGGTATAACCCAACGAATGCATTGCCATTGGATCAATGTTGGGGTCATCCTTATAACCAGCAATATCACCTCCATGGCTACTCATGGAAATGCTTCCCAAATCAGGGAACATCAGGCCCCTCACCATTATTTGGTTATGCTTTAGATGGTTTTGGTATCTATGGTCCTCGTGGTGAAGATGGTCAGATGGTTACTAATGCACAATTAGATCAATGTCATGGCCATACTGCACCTGTGCAGTGGAATGGTGCACTTACTAATATTTACCACTATCACCTGAATCGTGAGTACCCTTATTCAGTTGGATGCTTCAGGGGTATAGTAGATTACGATACAGCCCTAGGCCCCCCAGGCCCTAATCTAGGAATGAAAGAGGGCGTGCCTTATGGTCCTTCTATTCTTCCCAATATTAATCCTTTCCTCAACTAGAACGCTTGATCTCAAGAATGCATGGGAACTTCCAAAAAGGATCTTTACGAAATTACTGCAATTTCTGGGGGTAAGACTCAAACCCTGGCGGTATTAAAGTCTGGTGAAGTTCTGGGTTGGGGTGCTGCAGGCAGCGGCCGCATTACCGAAGGATATGTTGATATCTGTAGCACCAGAGGCCCCTCGACAGAGCCTGTATTTATTGCAAAACCTTCTCAGTATTCAAGCGTTTGTGCCGGATATGGTGCCACCTTGGGCATTTCTAATAATCAGACTTATATTTGGGGATTTTGCCAAATTGGAATTGGTGGCGAGGAGCGATTCACTGAGGCGCCAACTGTAATTGACGGCATTCCTTCGGCATCTAAAGTTGCAGCAGGGCAATTTATTTATGCAGCCTTAGATCAGGCGGGTAATGTTCATACCTGGGGACTCAATAGCGATAGCGTATTGGGGCGAAGCACCACACAATTTAATGCTTTACCTGAAAAAATTAACGACATCCCACCAATGCAAGAGGTGGTGATTGGCGATAACTTCATGCTTGCATTAAGTAAAGATCAACGAGTGTATGCCTGGGGTAGTAATTCAGCTGGGCAATTGGGTTTAGGTCATCTCCAGTCAATTCCGCATCCAGAGCCTGTAGTTCTATCAGCATCAATTGCTTCGATTGCTGTTGGCTCAACCCATGTTTTAGCAGTTACACCCGCTGGCACCGTATATGGATGGGGTAGTAATCATATGGGGCAGCTCGGAAATGTGAAGCGTCCTTATTTTGATCGCCCAACACCAATAGCCTTCCCAGAAAAGATCACAGCAGTTGCTGCTGGTATGCATTACTCACTCGCCTTGGCGTCTTCAGGAAAAGTCTACGCGTGGGGCTGGAATGGTTTCGGTCAACTTGGATTGGGCGATCTTCAATCTCGGAATATTCCCACGCTAATTACATCCTTAACAGGAGTCCAATCCATAGCTGCCGGTGAAATCCATTCCTTAGCAATCACCAAGAACCAATTCTTGGGCTGGGGTTGTAATGAATCCGGTCAGCTTGGTAAAGCTGCAACAAGGCAGAAAACCCCCAATATCTTTTTTGAAATTGCCTAGACGATTATGTCAATGAATCGCAATCTTAAAAATCATCGGCGCGATTTCTTGCGCATGGGAGTGACGCTGGTATCAGGAACTGCAATACCTTTAGGCTTCACAGCGTGTAGTAAAGAAGATGAAGCAAAGAATGTAAATCCACTGCAAACTTTTGTACAGCCCATGATGTTGGAAGCCAAAAATGGCGTGCTTGATGTCACACTGACTGCATCGTATTGGGATGGCAAACTTTCTAGGGTTGATTCAGGGCAACAATATCCAGTTTCCTTGAGGGCCTATGGCTACGATGGTCATGGATCTAGTTACTCTGGCCCAACATTAGTTGTTCGAGGTGGTGAGCAATTGCGAATTAAGTTAGTCAATAACCTACCTGTTAATCCACCCTTCGTAGCATTTCGGGATCCAACGAACTACATCAAGCCCAATACTACTAATTTACATACCCATGGCTTGCATGTATTTCCAGGAATCTACCCAGACAAAAAAGATACTGAGTATGGTGATTATGTAGTTGATCCAAATGATGGTGGTGTTATTCCAAGGGGTGATACACGCCAGTATGTGTACAACTTACCCAAGAATCATCCTGCCGGACCTTTTTACTATCATCCTCAGTACCACGGCTCTAGTGCCATGCAAGTTGCAAGCTTGATGCAGGGTGTCATCATGGTTCGGGGTCCAGTGGATGATTTGCCAGAGATGGAACAAGCTAAAGAACTTATTTTCTTATTCCAAGCCCCGTATTTTTCAAAAGACAGTATTGAAAAGAATTATGGAGTAGGGGAAGGCTCTTTAGAAAGGTTTGCGCAGATTGCCAATGATCCAACTGGGCATGGTTTACATAGACCTGGCTATATCAATACTCAGCCAGTATTAATCAATGGTGTGCGTCAGCCTACTATTGTGATGGAAAGCGGAGAAGTACAGCGTTGGCGTTTTATTAATACCCAAGTATTTAATTACCTCAATCTCAATTTAGATGAGCATATTCTCTATCAATACACAACAGATGGATGGGGCAGCAGTCTGTATCAAGAATTTCCGGATAGCCGCCAAAAAGATGGCAGGGGAGTGGTATTGGCAGCAGGTAATCGCTCTTCAGTGATTGTGAAAGCAGGTAAGCCTGGAACCTATTTATTGAGGTCATTGCCAGTCAAAATTAGCCAAAGCAATAATCCTATCGTATTACCAGGAGATGTTTTGGCTAAGGTGATTGTGATGGAGGCGAAGAGAGCTATTGCACCGGTAGCTGAAAAAAATTCAGCAAGTGCTATGCCATCAGTACCGCTACCCGTTTCCGATTATTTAAAACCCATTAGTGACGAAGAGTTTGCCTCTGCTGGTGGTAAGAAGCGCAGCATTATCTTTAATATGGTTGGCAATCAAATAGAACAAAAAACGGATAGTAATTTTGTAGCATGGAATAAAGCATTGAATAGTCTTGCTGAAATGGGTTCCGATACCTTGGAATCTATTAAGAAAAATACTGCTAAGGCAAAACAGGAGGTGGCAAAGATTACTGGTAGACCTATAGAGGGTTCGGTTTACATTGCACCTAATCCCGTACCAAAATACGATTACGAGTTACAAGCTTCGAACACGATGATTCAAAATGTCATTCTCGGGGACGTAGAAGAGTGGACTATCTACAACTGTAATAACTTATCCCATGTTTTTCATATTCACGTCAATCCGATGTTGATTACCAAGATCAATGGTGTACCAATAAAGCCCTATTGGTGTGACACGGTTGCTTTGCCTGCTGGCGGAACAACTTCAGATCCTAAATCGATCACTTTCAGAATGCGTTTTGATGACTTCACAGGGCCGTATCTGATGCATTGCCAGATGCTTATACATTCAGATCTAGGGATGATTCAGCGGGTTACGGTAGTTCCACAATAGAAGCGAATAGCTACATACTGTTGATCTTTTATCTCTATAGGCTACTTGGCCACTAACTCTTTTTATTACAAAGGTATGTAAATTAAATGAGAAAATTTTTAGCCCAACATCTGTGATCTTCATTCACTACAGGCCAGGCTTAGCGCAGACCTTTAGAGAGGCCTAAAAAGAAAAATCTCCAAGATTTCTTTAAGGTTTTTGCATAACTGGGCAGTGGGCATGATTGGCTACGCCAAAACTTCGTTTTCGAACTCATGACCAACGGATAAACAGTCCGTTGCACTGATTTAAATATATTGCTACTTAGTCATCAAATGGGATATTTACTTCGATAAAGCTATTGCTTGAAGACTGATTAACTGCCGCAATAATTTCAGATGTATTAGGTTTTATTCTTGGCCAACTGGTTGTGCTAAGCACCACTATGGCAATTTTTCTTTGGATAAGATTCTGTTGATAGCGAAGATTAGTATCAGTTGTAATAAAAACCTCAAAACCATTTGATTCCGCTGCGCTTAAGAGTTCCCCATTTTTCAAAGTTGACCAACCTAATTCATAAGCAGTCGATACATCATGATTAGGTAAAAGATCTCTTAAGGGCGCAGGTGTTCCCTGATCAAATAATATTTTCACGCAGCAGTAAGTGAATTCTTGGCTGCAAAATCCAAAACAGCACGGGCTTGCTCTAATTTAATGCCTGGAAAGATTTCAATAAATTCTTTGATCGAAATTCCATCTTCTAAATTTTCAAAGAGGGCAGCAATAGGTACGCGGGATCCGGAAAATACCAAAGCTCCGCTAACGCGCTCGGGAGCGCTTTCTACAGCTGGGCAGTTTGACCAATTAATCATGATTAGATATTAGCATTTTGATGTTTTAAAGTCATCACTTCAAAGCACCCATATTAGGTAGTGCTTTTATAGGCCTTAAGACTGGTTTTTAGAGCAACGGTGCTAAAGTCCGTTGCTCTGAATTCTTCTGTTTCTGTAATGGAAAAGCCCCTGAATATACATTCAAGGGCTTTATTTTTGGTGGGTCGGGCGAGATTCGAACTCGCGACCAACGGATTAAAAGTCCGCTGCTCTACCGACTGAGCTACCGACCCAGTAAAACAAAGATTATAGCAAGAAGTTTAGGGGCTTTACTTGGCCTATCAAGGCATCCCTTTGAACCCTTGTGCTTACAAGTCCCTTATGAATTAGTGCGTCTGGCGACTGGCGGATTTTTAGAAAAATACTCCTTAATTCCCTTCAAAATTGCTTCTGCGATGCGGTCTTGATAGCCATCATCATTTAATCGAGCTTCTTCTTGAGGGTTGCTAATAAACGCTGTTTCTACCAGAATGGACGGGATATCTGGAGCCTTCAAAACGGCAAAACTGGCTTGTTCTACTTTTCCTTTGTGTAGGGGTGCAAATCCACCAATTTGTTTCAGAATCGAATTGCCTACTTGTAGGGAGTCCTTGATTTGAGCAGTTGTCGACATATCCAATAGCAAGTTAGCCACTTGCTGATCTTTGGTCTTGATATTGATGCCACCAATGAGGTCAGAAGCATTTTCTTTATTAGCCATCCAACGCGCCATTGAACTACTAGCACCAAGTTGTGAAAGTGCAAACACGGATGCCCCTTTGGCATGGGGCTGAATAAAGGCATCAGCATGAATGGAAACGAATAGGTCTGCCTCAACGCGTCTGGCTTTTTGTACTCTTGTGTTTAAAGGCACAAAGTAATCACCATCACGCGTTAAGAATGGCCGCATGTACGCTTCACCTTCAATCTTGTCACGCAGTCGCTTGGCAATTGAGAGCACTACATTTTTTTCTTTGGAGCCCATAGAGCCAATCGCCCCAGGGTCTTCGCCGCCATGTCCTGGATCAATGGCAATGGTAATCAGCCTTTTGTATTTTGCTGGTGCTTCTTTGGTTTCTGGAATCGCTTGAGCTACTGGAGCCTTCGGAATGTCTTTCTTAGCTGCAAATTGTGCAATCAGATCAATTTCTTCATTAGACTTTGCTAAAGCCGATTCCTTGCGGGCGCTACTTTTGACTAATTCCATTAACGGATCTGGCGGAGTAGTCGGGTAAAGGTCAAATACCATGCGGTACTTGTATTCCCCAACAGGCTCTAAAGTAAATAGCTGAGGCTTGATGGGTTCTTTTAAATCAAATACCAAGCGCACAATCCCCGGCTGAAATTGCCCTACCCGAATCTGGGAAACATAAGGATCATTCGGCTTTACCTTAGCTACCAGATCTTTGAGTGTGGGATTAAGTTCTAACCCTTGCACATCTACCACCAGACGATCTGGATTGGTCAGGATCTGTTGAGTAATAGGGAGTGGTGTATCAGACTCAAGGGTAATTCGGGTGTAATCCTCAGAAGGCCAAACTCGCACTCCTAAAATCTTGGCGCCCCAGGCAATATCCATCTCACCAAGTAATAAAACAAAACCTAATAACTTCGCCGAACTTTGTAAATAGCTTCTTCTGGAGAGATTGGTTTTTTGTTTACTCATGACTTGCTGGCTATTTAGCAATAGTGTTCATTGCATTGAGAACGCTAAGCCCTAGCTCTGATGCCGCTTGAATATGAATCTTGCGATCATTTTCTTCGGTACCGGCTATGAGAGAAATTCGGATATCAAATGTGGGGAGCGTACCTTCTGCTTTTTCAGGCCACTCAATTAAACAAAATCCAGGCTCATCGAAATATTCCCCAAAGCCTGCTTCTTGCCACTCTAATGGATCATTCATCCGAAAGAGATCAAAGTGATACGCAGTCAATGCTGCTTTACCGATCTGGAGTGGGTAGAGCTCACATAAGGTATAGGTAGGACTTTTGACTTTGCCCTCATGACCCAAGCCTTGAATAAGGTATCTAGCAAAAGTAGTCTTACCAGCGCCCAGATCACCCTCTAGGCTGATATTGAGGTGAGTCTGTGGATCTTTACTCAGAAGCTGAGTAATGCTAGCGGCAAAGTTCTTGGCTAAGGATGCTGTTTGCGCTTCCTGCCTACAATAGTGCTCAATAGATGCCTGTGTTTTGCCCATTACGCTAGTTTATTCAATTATTGAGCTACATTCTGTATTCATCATGACTTTTAGTAATTCTTCCTCCACATTAGACGAATCCAATCTGCGTAATTGGTTGGGGGAAGAGGCTGCAAAACTGGGCTTTGATCAATTACGCGTTACCGACACTTACTTAGGCTCTGCAAGTGAACGTTTGAAGCAATGGCTGGCAGATGGCCGTCATGGTGCTATGGAATATATGGAGCGTCATGCTGAGTTACGTTCAGATCCCCAGCTATTAGTGCCGGGCACTGTTCGAGTCATCTGCGTATCCATGAGCTACCTTCTTCCAGAAGGCGACTTTGATCGAGAATGGCAGCGTTTACAAGATCCTACTCAGGCAGTAGTTTCTATTTATGCGCGTGGTCGTGACTATCACAAGGTCTTACGCAATCGCTTACAAGAATTAACCCAGATGGTTGAAGCCAAAATAGGCGCCTTTGGTTATCGTGTCTTTACTGATTCTGCACCCTTGATGGAAGTAGAGTTGGCACGCAAAGCAGGTTTAGGTTGGCGTGGTAAACATACACTCTTGCTGAACCGAAATTACGGCTCGATGTTTTTCTTAGGTGAGATCTTGGTAGATATGCCATTACCCTTAGATGAAGAACAAGAAGATCACTGCGGAACTTGCAATGCCTGTATGACAGTGTGTCCTACACAAGCGATCACTGCACCGTATCAATTAGATGCACGCCGCTGCATTTCTTATCTCACAATCGAAAATCCTGGAGAAATTCCTCTGGAGTTTAGGCGGGCGATGGGTAATCGCATTTATGGATGTGATGATTGCCAGTTAATTTGTCCCTGGAATAAATTTGCTAAACGTACTGAGTTATCGGATTTTGCTGAGCGCCATGGTTTAGGCCAAGCTAGCTTGCTGCATTTGTGGTCATGGACAGAGGCAGAGTTCAATAAGCGCCATGAGGGCAGTGCCATTCGCCGCATTGGGTATCTGCGATGGCGCCGTAACTTAGCTGTGGCTATGGGCAATGCACTGGCTAGCCCGGATCTTTCATTTTCTGAGAAAGAATTAATTCGTAAAGCATTAAGCGATGCTTTGCCATCTGTCGAGCCTTTGGTTGCAGAGCATATCGAGTGGGCACTTTCTTAAGCAGGCTTTGGCCTATGCTTTTACAATCCTTGAATGTCATCAGCCGATCAACCTTATATCGACCCAAGTGAAATCCCTCTAGAGGGTTCGGCAGCCGAACGTTTTAAAAGTCGTAGTGATGCCTTTTGGTCTGGTATGCGAGATGCTGCTGGCGCTCCTGCAATGGTGCTCTTTGCAGGCATGGTGGGGTTTGGAGCAATGGGCCGCAGTGCAGGCCTTGATGGCTGGTTTACTACTTTCAGTAGTATTTTCATGTTTGCGTTGCCAGGTCAGGTGGTGCTGCTGGAGATGGTAGTCACTGGCTCTTCTGTGTTAGCAATTGCACTGGCTGTGACCTTGACCTCTACTCGCTTTGTCACTATGACAGTGACACTCTTTCCACAGCTCCATGATAAAGATCGTAATCGTCATCTTTATGCCTCAGTGCATTTACTAGCCATGACAGCCTGGGCTGTTTCAATGAAAGAGTTTTCATCCATTGAAGCTAAACATCGCTTAAGTTATTTTGTAGGCTTGGGTTTATTGTGTTGGCTACTCTCAGTTCCCGGCACCATCTTGGGATATTTTTTAGCAGGTTTAGTACCAACGCCAATCACTCTTGGCCTCGTCTTCATTAACCCACTTTTTTTCTTACTTACCTTTACCGAAGTGAAGCCATGGATTAATCGTATTGCTATTTGTTTAGGATGCCTTCTAGCGCCAATATTTACCATTCTTGATCGTGATACCAGTCTATTAACTACAGGCCTTATAGCTGGGACTGTTGCGTATTACATTGATCGTAAGTGGCTTCGCAAGAGAGCAGGGCTCATCGGATGATGCGTAGATGATGAATACTTCTCTTCAAGGCTGGGGTTTGTGGGTGGCCCTTGCTGGTGCGTGTGTTGGGACTTATGTGTGTCGCGCGATTGGTGTCATGCTCTCAGGACGCATTAACCAAGATAGTGAAATCTTTCGTTGGTTAACGGCAATTACTTATGCAATGGTAGCGACTTTGACAGTTCGCCTCATCTTATTTCCAATTGGTTTGATGAATAACGTTCCCACATGGGCCCGGATTTTGATTTGCGTACTTAGTATCGGGGTGATGGTGTCTAAACCTACCAAGCGTTTGATCCCAGCACTATTGACGGGAACGCTATTAATGATGGCTGTCGGCTTTATCCAATAAGCAATCTCAGTGGCCTCAGTGATCTTAGTAGCCCTGCTTTATCTAGAGATGTGCGGCTAAGATTCTGGCGATATGGACTGCCTCTCTTTGAGTGCCATCTGCAATTTGATGACGACAGCTCGTACCATCGGCTACTACCCAACTATCAGGCGCTTTACGAATCGCTGGCAATAGATTGGCCTCTGCCATTTGTTTCGATACTCCAATGTGTTCCGCTTCATAGCCAAAGCTACCAGCCATTCCGCAGCATGAAGATTCAATCAGTTTTGCTTGCGCATTCGGAATAAGTTTGAGTAATTCCATGGCGGGGGTCACTGCTGCAAATGCTTTTTGATGGCAGTGCCCATGAAACAAGACGGCTTTGTCTGCTGATTTGAGATTGAGGGTAAGTTTTCCTTCTCTTACTTCTTTAGCCAAGAATTCTTCTAAGAGTTGGGCTTGCTTGCTCACGCTGATAGCACGCTCGCCAAAGCCCATGACTAGTGCCTCATCTTTCAAAGTAAATAGACATGAGGGCTCCAGTCCAATGATGGGAATCTGTTTATCTGCATAGGGTACGAGATGATCCAGGAGCTCGCCTAAAGTTTCTTTCGCTTTATCCACCATGCCTGCGGCTAAATAGGTTCTACCGCAGCAAAACTCTTTAGAGCAAGTATTTTTAGATTGCTTGGTTTGATTAGTCTGATTTTTTTCTTTACTCTGACTCTTGTGTGGAATATGTACTTGATACCCAGCGGCTTTGAGTACTTGTAATGCTGCTTGCAGGTTCTCATCTTCAAAGTAGGCATTAAAGGTATCAGCCAGTAAGACCACGCCCTTTTTTGAGTCAGTGCTCAGTTGCTCTGGCGTAAATTGATGAGCATTAATGGACTTTCCTCTATTCCAAAAAGTCTTACTCTTCCAGATCGGTAAACTTCTTTGGGCAGATATTCCCATGACCCACTCTTGTAGCTTGGCAATGGGCGCGATGTGATTGCGTAGATTCAGAATGGTTGGCAGCAATGGGGTATTACTAATCATGCCTGCATATTTAGGCAGATAAGCTACTGCTAAATCGCGTAATGTATGCCCCATCCGCTTTTTATAAGCGGATAAAAACTCAATTTTCATCTTGGCCATATCTACGCCAGTTGGACACTCTCGGCGACAGGCTTTACAACTGACGCAAAGCTCCATTACTTCTTTAATGGCATCACTCGCTAGAGGCGAGCTTCCATCTTTAATATTTAATTGATTCGAAATTGCGAGTCGCAATGTATTGGCTCTACCGCGGGTGAGATGTTTTTCATCTCGAGTAACACGATAGCTGGGACACATCACTTCTGCATCAAACTTACGACAGTGGCCATTGTTATTGCACATCTCCACAGCTTTAGCTAAACCCATGGCAGGATCACCGCCTGTACCTGGGGCAGTCGTTTGCTCTGTTATTGGATCATTTTGAACATTCCAGGCCGACCAATCCAGTGCTGGTTGTAGCGGGATCACTTTATAGCTTGGTGGATATCTAAAGTTGCTGACATCATCCATCTTGGGTGGATTGATGATCTTGCCTGGATTAAATAATCCTTTTGGATCAAAGGCGTTTTTGATTTCTGCAAGGGCTTCGGTAATCTTGGGCCCAAATTGCCAGGAGATCCATTCGCCGCGACATAGACCATCTCCATGCTCGCCACTGTATGCCCCTTTGTATTTACGTACCAACTCAGAAGCCTCTTGCGCTACTGCTCGCATCTTTTGCGCGCCGTCTCTACGCATATCCAAAATAGGGCGAACGTGCAGAGTGCCAACAGAAGCATGGGCATACCAAGTTCCACGCGATCCGTATTTAGAGAAGACATCTGTCAATGCTTGGGTATAGTCAGCCAAACTCTCTAGTGGAACTGCACAGTCTTCAATAAAGCTCACTGGTTTGCCGTCACCTTTGAGGCTCATCATGATATTGAGGCCAGCCTTACGTACTTCCCATAAATTCTTTTGCAAGCTGGCATCTGGCATAGGTACTAGAGTGCCTGCTAAACCTAAATCACCCATAAGCTCTTCAAGTGCTTTGAGCTTTTCTAGGAGCGGAGCGTGTGACTCACCTGAGAACTCCACTAACAGAATGGCTTCGGGAGTTTTTGCTCGCGGATCAATCAAAGCTGTTTCAATGGTTTTCTGAAAACTGGGATTACTACGTGCCAAATCAATCATGGTGCGATCGACCAATTCCACAGCGGTAGGGCCGAGCTTGACAATATGTTGAGCACTATCCATCGCTTTATAAAAGCTGGCAAAGTTCACAATGCCAAGCACTTTATGTCCTGCTAGCGGAGAGAGTTTGAGCTTGAGAGACTTAAAGTAGGCGAGCGTACCTTCACTGCCAACCAATAGATGCGAAAGATTGACACTGCCATCTTGGGTGTAGGGCAATTCACTTTGAGGATGAAAGATGTCCAGGTTATATCCCGCCACCCGTCTGAGTACTTTCGGAAAGCGAGCTTCAATCTCGGGTTGAAGCGTGTTTGCCAAGCCTTTGACAAAGTCACCCAGTTGTTTAGCAACACCAGAACTATTGGCGTAGTCTGAAAATTGTCCAATTTGCCCATTGGCTAGCCAAGCATCAATACCTAAGACGTTATGCACCATATTGCCGTAAGCAATAGAGCGACTTCCGCATGAGTTGTTGCCTGCCATGCCACCAATTGTGGCTTGCCCTCCAGTAGAAACATCTACTGGATACCAAAGGCCATATTGTTTTAATTGAGCGTTGAGATGATCGAGAACCATGCCAGGCTCTACTTCAACATAGCCTTGATCAATATTGAGATCGAGAACATTTCTGAAGTATTTGCTGTTATCAATGACTAGTGCAGTGCCAGTAGTCTGACCACATTGACTAGTGCCGCCTCCTCTAGGTAATACGGGTACTTTGAGATCAGCTGCAATCTCAATTGCTGTAGCAATATCTTCTGCGGTCTTTGGCACCAATACGGCAACGGGCATCGCTTGATAAATGGAAGCATCGGTTGCATATCTACCGCGACTGGCAATATCTGTCATGACTTCACCAGAGGTCTCTTGTTTGAGACGCTTAGCCAGCAAGCTTTGATCCATCATGACTTCTTTGATATCCATGGGCTTATTCATGATTTGCAGACCTGTGCCATCTCTTCGGATTTCAGGAGCTGTATTACAACATCCCGTTTATTGGTGACATGCGAGATCATGACCTTGCGCATCCGAGCGCTATCTCTTGCCTTAAGGGCATCTAGCATTTCTTGATGTTCTTCAACAGCCTTTTCCCACTTGACGCCATCTTGATTAGAGCGAAAGCGTAAGGCTTCGATTCGCGCATTAACTTGTGAAAAGACTTTAGTCAGTACTGGATTATTAGCAGCCTGATTAATGAGATGATGAATTCCGAGATTGAGTTTGTAGTAGCTCGATAAATCTCTTCTGGCATAAGAGGCCATCATTTCATACTGAAGGGCTTCTAATTCCGAGAGGGTACTCTCGTTAATATTTTTAGCGGCTAACTCTCCAGAGTAGCCCTCTAACTCGGCAATCACATCAAAGGTATGTATGACATCTGCAAGGCTGAGTTGAATCGCAATCGCACCACGATTAGCAATGAGCTCTACTAAACCATCAGCTGCTAATCTGCGAATCGCTTCCCGAATAGGAGTACGAGAAACATTGAGTCTCTCGGCCAACTCCCGCTCATTGAGTTTGCTACCGGGTGCAATCTTGCCTTCGACCAATAATGAGCGCAAGGCTTGAAAAGTGGCCTCATGCAAATTTTGTGAACCCGTTTGTTCTATCAACGCCATATCTTGCCTTAATTTGTATACAAAATAATAATAAGCCATCACAAATGATAAATAAACCCTTATTTAAGCTTATTTTAGGTTTATTAGACATATTTTTTGCATACAAAATGGTAAATTGGGAAAAATTACCGTACACTAATGCCACTATTAACCCTAAAACTCAGTGAGACAAAGCATGCTGAAACTAGATAACCACGCGTCAGGCCGTCACTTTTTACATATTCCAGGGCCAAGCCCGGTGCCCCCACGCGTTTTGCGTGCCATTAGCTATCAGACTATCGACCACCGCGGTCCTGAGTTTGGTGCATTTGGTTTGAAGGTACTTGAAGGTATCAAAAAGATTTTTAAGACCGAACATCCCGTCATCATTTATTCCGCTTCGGGAACTGGTTCATGGGAAGGTGCTTTAGTGAACGTTGTAAATCCTGGCGATAAGGTCCTTTTTTACGAGACTGGTCAGTTCGCTTACTTATGGAAAGCGCTTGCAGCCAAAATTGGTTTGCAGGCTGAGGTGATTGGGAAGCCTGGTAAAGATACCTGGCGTTGGGGTGTTGATGCTTCCGTGATTGAAGAGCGTTTGCGCAAAGATACTCAACACGAAATCAAAGCGGTTTGTGTTGTTCATAACGAGACTTCAACTGGCATGACATCTGATATCTTGGCAGTTCGCAAAGCCATTGATGCTGCTAAACATCCCGCATTGCTGATTGTTGATAGCGTGTCTGGCTTGGGTTCAGCAGACTATCGCCATGATGAGTGGGGTGTTGATGTCACTGTTGCTGGATCGCAAAAAGGTTTGATGTTGCCACCAGGAATTGGCTTTAACGCACTCTCACCGAAAGCGATTGAAGTAAGTAAGCACAGCAAGTTTCCGAAAGCGTATTTAGCCTGGGATGAAATCTTAGAGTCCAACAAAAATGGCTATTGGCCAACCACACCGAGTACCAATTTAATGTACGGTTTGCATGAGGCGATGGATATGATGATGGCCGAAGGTTTGGATACGATTTTTGCGCGTCATCAACGTTTGGCGCAGGCATGTCGTCGTGCGGTGGCAGCCTGGGGTCTTGAAAACCAATGTGAAGATTCCAGTGCGTATTCACCGGTATTAACTGCTGCCGTAGTGCCCGAGGGAATGGATGCTGATCTCGTGCGCAAACATGCTTTAGAAAAGTTCAACCTTTCATTAGGAACTGGACTGGGCAAGTTGAAAGGTAGGATTTTCCGTATCGGTCATTTAGGTGACTGTAATGAGCTCAGTCTGATGGCGGCACTTAGCGGGGCGGAAATGAGCTTAGGCGCGATGGGCTATAAACCCAAGGAAAGTGGTGTTGTAGCCGCTCAGGACTTCTTAAAGTAAGCGCTGGTAAGGCTAGCACCGCTATACCCCTTATAATTCAGGCACTTTTATTGCTTTTACCAAACTATATTCGAGACAGAAAGATTACCCATGTTAGCTACTAAACATTATTTGACTCAAGCTGATACACAAAAGATTTTGGATGCAGCTGATAAACATGCTGCTGCAAATAACTGGGCAGTAACGATTGCTGTTTGTGATGAAGGCGGTCATATGCTCGGTATGATTCGTCGCGATGGTTGCGCTCCCTTATCTGCTTATATCGCTCAAGAAAAAGCACGTACTGCTGCGATGGGTACACGCGAGACTCGTGTTTATGAAGAAATTATTAATAACGGTCGCCATGCTTTTTTATCTGCCCCTCACGTTTCAGGCATGTTAGAAGGTGGCGTCAATATCGTGGTAGATGGTCATAC
This sequence comes from Polynucleobacter sp. AP-Melu-500A-A1, assembly GCF_018882125.1. Classification (GTDB taxonomy): domain Bacteria; phylum Pseudomonadota; class Gammaproteobacteria; order Burkholderiales; family Burkholderiaceae; genus Polynucleobacter. The sequence continues at coordinate 602,114 of NZ_JACVOZ010000002.1, read as the reverse complement.
CATCGGCGCAGTCGGCGTTTCCGGCGTTAAATCGGCTGAGGATGCTGCCACTGCTAAGGCCGGCATTGCAGCCATTCTGTAAGTTACCTTGATAAATACTGATACTGAAATAACCCCCTCTACAGGGCTTAGCGAATCCGCTAGTCCTACAGAAACTTCTGCGGCAACCATTACCTTTGCTGACTTTGGTTTAGATCCTAAGATTCAAAAAGCAGTCTCTGAACAGGGTTACACCATTCCTACGCCGATTCAGGCGCAAGCAATTCCGCATGTATTGCTTGGTAGCGACTTGATGGGCGCAGCTCAAACAGGTACTGGTAAGACGGCAGCCTTTGTATTGCCCATCATTCAAAAGATTTTGCGTCACGCTAGTAATAGCGCTTCACCTGCGCGTCATCCAATTCGTGCCTTGGTTTTAACGCCAACGCGAGAGCTGGCTGTCCAGGTAGCTGAGAATGCTGCTAGTTATTCCAAGCACACAGACTTGCGTACAGCCGTTGTCTATGGCGGTGTGGATATGAAAGAGCAAGTTGCCTTGCTACGCAATGGTGTCGAGATTTTGATTGCGACCCCTGGCCGCTTGTTAGATCACATTGGCTCTAAAGTCGCGAATTTATCGCAAGTAGAGTTACTCGTGCTAGATGAAGCTGATCGCATGCTCGATATGGGTTTCTTGCCGGATTTACAACGTATTATTAATTTGATTCCAGCGCAAAGACAAACACTCTTGTTTTCTGCGACCTTCTCGCCAGAGATTAAAAAGCTTGCGCAAAGTTATTTACGTACGCCCGTAACGGTAGAAGTAGCACGCCAAAATGCGGCAGCAGATACAGTTTCACAAGTGATTCACATGGTGTCATCCAGTGATAAGCAGCGCGCTATTGTGAAAGTGCTTGAGGCTCGTACCCGTCAGGGTTTATCGCGTCAATGCATCATCTTCACCAATAGCCGTTTGGGTTGTGCCAAGTTAGCCCGCGCCTTAGAGCGTGATGGCATTAAGGCTGGAGCTATTCATGGCGATAAGAGTCAAGGTGAACGTACCCTTACTTTAGATGCCTTTAAATCAGGCGCAATTGAGGTCTTAGTAGCAACTGATGTGGCGGCCCGCGGTCTGGATATCCCTGATATGCCTTGCGTGATTAATCATGAGTTACCTTACAACGCCGAAGACTTTATTCACCGCATCGGTAGAACTGGTCGCGCTGGCAGTAAGGGTGATGCGATTGCCTTAGTAGATGCTAGTGAAAAGCGTTTGCTCGATGATATTGAAAGGCTCATGAAGCGTAAGTTAGATGTGAAGCCTTTGCCTGAAGGAAGCGGCGTAAGCTCTGGAAGCTCTGGTAGTGCTTCATCAGCTAGAAACCCATCGACTTCATCTGCTCCAGCAAAAATGTCAGATCCATTTTTCTATATGCCTTATGAGCCGGGTACTGCAAAAGACCTAGATGCGAACTCCAGCACTTCATCTGCCACTGAGGTTAAAAAAGTAGGGATCGTTCCTGCTAAGCCTACTGTAGGTGCCTTACTCGGCGGCTTTAAGAAAAAGTAATTACTTTCCCCAGGCTAGAGTGGCCGCATGCAGCCACTGGGCAATCGTGATGTTCTCGCTATTTGGCAGATCTCTTAATCCCAAATGTTTTGCCGCTTTGCGTAATTCTGTAAGGGCATCTTTAGACGTCTCCGTCTGAATTGGGGTCGCTAAAGTTTGCTTACTTAATTTCTCGCCATGTTCATCTAGTACCAATGGAAGATGTCGGTATTGAGGGGTATTCATTCCCAAAACATGTTGTAGATATATTTGTCTACCAGTATTACTGAGTAAATCTTCCCCTCTCACGATATGGGTAATACCTTGAAGGGCATCATCCACTACCACTGCTAGTTGATAGGTAAATAATCCATCGTTACGCTTGAGAACAAAATCTCCAACTTCTGGATTGAGGTTTTCAGATTGCTTACCTAGAGCCAGATCCTCAAAGACGATTTCACAATTTTTGGGAAGGGCGATTCTCCAGGCAGCTTTAGTGCTGTTGAGTTCTTCTTTGCTATAGGTTTTTAATTGTTCTGGTCGACAGGTGCCTGGATAGACCATTTCTTGATTTCGAGGAGTTTGAATACCTCGTTCCGCCAAGGTGTTCGCAATCATTTGGCGAGAGCAGGTGCAGGGGTAGATTAATTGGAGTGTATTTAAGCGCTCTAAAGCAGCTTGATAGCCTTCCTGCCGTTTAGATTGCCAAGTGAGCTCCTCATCCCATGACAATCCACAAGCTACTAGCTGTGACTGTATTTGCTGAGCAGCCCCTGGAATAGTGCGCGGGACGTCTAAATCCTCGATTCTAAGTAGCCATTTACCGCCATTTTTTTGGGCATCCAACCAGCTTCCTAGGGCGGCAACTAGGGATCCAGCATGGAGTGGGCCAGTCGGGGAAGGGGCAAACCGCCCGCGATAGCCGACTGGTTGGGAGGAAGGGTTTTTCAACTTGGACACAGCTAAAATCATCTCATGGCTTTACCCCGTTTTGTACATCTTCGCCTCCATTCCGAGTTTTCAATTACGGATGGAGTCGTTCGCATTGACGATGCTGTAGCTGCAGCGGTCAAAGATGACATGGGCGCGCTTGCCCTAACCGATTTAAGTAACTTATTTGGCCTCATTCGCTTTTATACTGCCGCCCGTGCTGGTGGCATCAAGCCTATTGCTGGCGCAGATGTCTGGGTGAGCAATCCTCAGGATCCTGATCAGCCCTATCGTCTATTGTTGTTGGTGCAAAACCATTCTGGATATCTCAATCTTTGTCAGTTACTGAGTAGAGCCTCTTTAGATAATCAAACTCGTGGCCGTGCAGAAGTCAATATGGATTGGTTTAGTGAGCCCGCTGCCAAAGCAGAAGATAAGGCTGCTAAACGCACTCTCGCATTTGGTTTGATTGCACTCTCGGCAGGGCGCAATGGAGAAGTCGGTCTTGCATTGTTGGGTGGCCAAGAAGACCAAGCCAAGCAAGCTGCAATACGACTTGAAAAACTCTTTCCCAAATCCTTCTATATTGAGGTGCAACGCGGTGGACATCCTCAGGATGAAAAGCATTTGCAGAAGGCATGCCATTTAGCTAACGAGTTGGATTTGCCGGTAGTCGCAACCCATCCTGTGCAATTTATGCAAAAGAGTGACTTTACTGCGCACGAGGCTCGTGTGTGCATTGCTGAAGGTGAGTTACTCGGCAACCCACGTCGTCAGAAAAAATTTAATGATGAGCAATATTTTTTATCTCAAGCAGAGATGGAAAAACGGTTTGCTGATTTGCCCGTTGCTTTAGCCAATTCAGTTGAAATTGCTAAACGCTGTAATCTATCTTTAGTGCTCGGTCAACCCCGCTTACCTGATTTTCCGACACCACAAGGTGTCACCTTAGATGAGTACTTGATGGCACTCTCTGAGTCGGGACTTGAGCGACATATGGAGCGTAACTTTCCTGATGCGCAGGAGCGTGCTCAAGAGCAGAAACGTTATCACGATCGCTTAGTATTTGAAGTAAAGACTATTTCTCAAATGGGCTTTCCTGGCTACTTCCTGATTGTTGCTGACTTTATTAATTGGGCCAAAAATAATGGTGTACCTGTTGGGCCAGGCCGTGGATCTGGCGCAGGTTCTCTGGTGGCTTACTCCTTGGGTATTACAGACCTTGATCCATTACGCTACAACTTACTCTTTGAGCGTTTCTTAAACCCTGAGCGGGTATCGATGCCCGACTTCGATATCGACTTTTGCCAGCATGGTCGTGACCGCGTCATTCAGTATGTAAAAGATAAATACGGTAAAGATGCCGTTAGTCAGATCGCTACCTTTGGAACTATGGCAGCTAGGGCGGCAATTCGTGACGTGGGGCGTGTTTTAGAGCAGGGTTATAACTTTGTTGATGGTATCGCCAAACTTATCCCTAATAAGCCAGGTCAATATATGACTATTGATATGGCCAAGAAGGAAGAGAAGCAATTAGCAGAACGCGAAAAAAATGAAGATGAGGTTCGTCAATTACTCTCTCTGGCACAACAGTTGGAGGGGATGACCCGAAATGTCGGCATGCATGCTGGTGGCGTTTTAATTGCGCCAGGACGTCTGACCGATTTTTGTCCGCTTTATACGCAAGAAACAAAAGAGCAGGACAGTAGTTCAGTCATCAGTCAGTTTGACAAGGATGATGTAGAGGCGATTGGTTTAGTGAAGTTTGACTTCTTAGGCTTAACGACACTCACTATTTTGGCTGCTGCTGAGCGCTGGATTAAATCCTTACATGCCGAGCGAAAAGATTGGAGTATTAGCGACCTCTTGCTCGATGATGAAAAAGCCTTTGATCTTTTAAAGAGAGCAAATACGGTTGCAGTTTTCCAGTTAGAAAGTCGCGGCATGCAAAGCATGCTCCGAGAAGCAAAGCCTGACCGCTTTGAAGACATTATTGCGTTGGTAGCCCTGTACCGTCCGGGTCCAATGGATTTGATTCCGGACTTTATTGAACGTAAGCATGGTCGTCAAAAGGTGGAATATCCAGATCCCCGTATTGAGCCTGTTTTGCGAGAAACCTACGGCATCATGGTGTATCAAGAGCAGGTGATGCAGATGGCGCAGATGATCGGCGGCTACTCACTGGGTGGCGCGGATATGTTGCGCCGGGCGATGGGTAAAAAGAAACCAGAAGAAATGGCACAGCATCGCAAGATTTTTAGCGATGGTGCAAAAGTAGGTGGAATTTCAGAATTCAAGGCAAACGAGATCTATGACTTAATGGAACGTTTTGCTGGGTATGGATTTAATAAATCCCATGCAGCAGCTTACGCATTATTAGCTTATCAAACCGCTTGGCTCAAAGCCTATTACCCTGCTGAATTTATGGCAGCCAACTTATCACTCGCGATGGATGACACCGATAAGGTGAAGATTCTGTATGACGATTGCTTGGCGAACCAGATTCGGGTTTTTTCACCAGATATTAATACGGGGGTTTATGCGTTCACGCCTTTGCGCGCTCCCGATGCTGCACCTGATTCACCGATTAGTCATATCCGTTATGGATTGGGTGCGGTAAGGGGGACTGGTGAGGCAGCGATTGAGTCCATTGTTAAGGCGCGTGAGGCGGGTGGACCCTTTAAGGATTTATTTGATTTTTGTGCGCGGGTAGATCGCCGCCAAGTCAATCGTCGTGCGATTGAAGCCTTGATGCGTGCGGGGGCATTTGATAGTCTCTATCGCGATAGTATTCCTGCTGGTGGCAATCTCTATGACATTCGCTCTACGCTCTTAGCTTCCTTAGCAAGGGCCATTGAAGCAGCTGAGCAGGCAGAAGCATCGATTCATCAAGTGAGTCTCTTTGATGTTGCTGGTGAAGACAATCGCCATCTTCCTGAGTTGGTTCGTGAGCCAATCTGGTCTGAGAAAAAACGCCTGCAAGAAGAAAAAACAGCTCTCGGTCTTTGTCTAACAGGACATATGTTTGACGCTTATCGCGATGAAACTGCGCACTTTATTCGTCAGCCCTTATCTAAGATTACTGAGGGCAAGGATCAATTGATTGCTGGCATTATTACTTCAGCGCGAATGCTTACAGGTCAACGCGGCCGCATGATGATTGCGACGATCGATGATGGTACAGCAGCGCTGGAAGTTACGCTCTATAGCGAAGTATATGAACCTAATCGCTCTTGGTTGAAAGAGGATGAGTTATTGGTTGCCAAGGTCAATGTCACTCCGGATAAATTCTCAGGTGGAATGCGTATTGTGTCTGAGGGGGTAATGGATATCACTGGGGCTAGGATGCGTTTTGCACGCAATCTCCACGTTTGTATTGATACGGCAATAGATTTGAAAATACTCAGATCTCAAATCGGACCTTACCTAATGGCTAATCGTGTACGGGATCCTAAGTTAGGCCCTGCAGCTGCCGCCATTCCAGGATCGAATGATTCTGTTAAAGGTTTAATGCTCACTGCCGCAGTCACTACAAGCGGAGGCGCGTGTTTAATGCAGTTCCCAGAAGAATTGCGGATCTACCCAGATGATGCGTGTTTGCATAGTCTGAATCAGCTCTTGGCGTCTAAGCAAAGCAACCCAGTACAGGTTCAATACCTGTAAAGCGAAAGTACTATTGTTTTTTTAGGGCCAACTCAACTGCAGTAATTACCTGGCTAGGCTCTAGCAAGTCTAAGCACTCACTATTGCTATCAGCGCGATCTTCGCAGCCTGCTTTGCGGCAGGGAACGCATTCTCCAGGACCTTGAAGGATAGTGACATTGCCAACAGTTTGAGAGCGGGCACGCAATTGATAAGGCTGCTCTCCAATAAAGCCATTAGGCCAAGGGCCAAAATTGCTTGGAGGAGTTGCTCCAAATAAGGCGATGGTGGGAATATTACAAGCAGCGGCTAAGTGGGTGATTGAGGTATCAATCCCAATATAGATTTTTGCACCGCGTAATAGAGTCCCTGCCTGGGGAATCGATAACTGACCAGCGGTATCAATCACACTATTGCGAGTCTGCTCATGTAATAGCGACAGAATATCGCGATTGAGTTGTAGATCTTGTTTGGCAGGTGATGCGCTCAAGATAACCTGAAGACCTTGTTGAACAAGCCACTCAATCAGTTGCTGCCAATAAGCCAGAGGCCAGCGCTTGTAGGCAGTTAAAGGCCCTGGGTGCAGGACGGCATATGGCTGATTAAGGTGGCCAGCAATGAGGGGTGTAAGGGGTTCGCCTTCAGGGGGCGTGACAGAGATAGCCTCTTTAAATAAGTCACTAGGATTTTGATAGAACACTTCGAGCAGGCGCAGTTTTTCTGCAATCACATGCTGTGAAAAATAGTCTACTGTCACGTTGTGCATTGAAATGAACTTCTTCCAGGCGTTTTGCTTTTCAATTTTGGTATTGCCGCTATCCTTGCCTTGTGGATGTCCGCCTAAGACACCCACACGTCTGAATGCGGATACTAAACCATAAAGGTATGCACGATCACTGGGCTGTGTGACGATGGCTAAGTCATATCGCTGAAAAAGGCGATTAAAGAGGGAGAGGTATTGTGCAAAGTCTGGTCGATCGGAGGTTTCAATGATCTCACTAATATCAGGATTGCCTTTGAGCATATCTAATTTACCGCGATAGCCTAAAAAGTGAAATTGCGCATCGGGCCAGAGTTCGCGAGCTTTACTAATCAATGGGGTAGTGACAAGAACATCCCCAATTTGCCGGGTGGCAATGAATAATACTTTTTTTGGCTTTAGGGAAGAGAGAATCGTCATGACGTTTACATTGCCTTTGCTTGAATCATGGCACGGACTCGGCGTGCATTTTCAGCGGCATTTGTCTGATCATGAATTTCGTGAAAGAGGTGTAAGACTTCAGTAGACCATGAGCCTGATTTACGTTTAATGTGATGGCGTTGCAGACGAAATACGAAATCGGCATCTTCATGACCCCAGCCAGTCATAGTCTCATCAAAACCATTGATGGCTTTCGCATCCGCTTTCCAGCAAGCCATGTTGCAACCTTTAATACGGCGCCAGACAAATTTTTGATAGTCACGCCATGACCCATCTCCCAGTTTGATTTTTAATGGCCAGTATTTATTGATGCCGCCACTTAATCGATAAGTCAGTAATTTTTCTGTAAAGCGTTTGAAGTCCCAACTTGGCCAGGAGAGTAATTGAGTAGTGAGGCTTTGATCTAAGATAACCCGACTGCCTGTGACAAGATAACCTTTTTGGGCTAGAGCACGGTGGCGTGCCACAAAGTCAGGCTGAACAATACAGTCACCATCTAAAAATATCAGGTAGTCACCATGTGCTGCATCAATTGCTTGATTCAAAATCAGCGTTTTACGAAAACCTTGATCTTCTTGCCAAAGGTGATTGATCGTAATTGGATGCCCGTGTTTAATAGTCTCGATGAGTTGCTTGGTCTCTTGAGTAGATCCATCATCAGCAATGATGATTTCAAAATGGGTATCGGTTTGTGTGGCAAGGGACTCTAGACAGAGTTTGAGCGCTTGTGGCCAGTTATACGTGGCCAACAAAATCGAAATCATTTACCGGCATCCTGATGGAGTTGCCATAATTTCATATAGCGATAGTAGGTGCCTTGACCATTAGAAATAGCTAAAGCAAATCCTTGAGGGCCATCTAGAAAACCTGCTCGCAGAATATAAGTACGCACAAAAGCCCATATTCCATGTAGGACTGCCTTTAGGGGATTGCTCGTTTTACCTTGAGCAAATGCTTGCTCAGCCGAAGCAGTGGAATAGCGATTGAGTTTTTCGAGCACTTGCGCGTAATTCATAAAGCTGTAATGCAACATGGGATTTTTGAGTTTGGCTACTGTGCCCTGGGGAATAAGTCGCTCATGCACCACATCATCAGAAAAGCGGGCAGTACCCCGCTTAAAAAGTCGGTCTACATAATCAGGACTCCAACCGGAGTGCCGAATGAAGCGGCCGCAATACCAAGATAGGCGTGGAATGGCAAAGCAGTCCACATGGGCAGAATGGTGAATAGCGGTCAAGATTTCGGATTTGAGTGCTGGGGTCAGTCTTTCATCAGCATCTAGAGATAAGACCCAGTCGCAGGTGGCAAGGTCTAAAGCACGGTTCTTTTGGGGGCCAAAACCAGGCCAATCTATTGGGTAGGCCATTAGCGCGCCATGCTTATTGGCGATCTCTAGGGTTCGGTCAGTACTATTGGAGTCGACCACCACGATCTGCTGGGCAATCCCCTCCAGGGAGGCTAGGCAATCGTCCAAATTGGACTCTTCATTGCGAGTGATGAGTATGACTGATAAGGTGGGCATAATTCATTATATGAATGCTCAAGACCGAACTACCCTAAATCGCTTAATTCAGTATCTCAAACCCCATATTGGGCTGATTGTTGGCTCATTATTGTCTATGGTTCTGGTGGCTGGCTCAGAAACAGCTATTCCAGCCCTGATGAAGCCATTATTAGATCGGGGCTTTACGGGGGAGCTCAATGACAAGCTTTGGCAGGTCCCGGTTTTTTTGGTTGGTTTGGCAGTTATCCGTAGTTTGGCTCAATTTTTCTCAAACTATTTACTGACTCAGGTGATTAATTCAGTGCTCCTCAAATTACGGGAGCAAATGTTTCACACCCTATTACGGGCTAGAACCATTTTCTTTCAGCAAAATTCTGCATCCCATTTAATTAACGCCGTGGTCTTTGAAGTAAATAATATTCTCACCATCATGGGTGGGATGTTAATTAGCTTAGTACGAGACTCATTAACCGTTATTGGTTTGATTGGGTATCTGATTTATCTGAACTGGCAACTCACTTTATTGGTGTTAATCATTTTCCCAATCATTGCTTTCATCATGAGCAAGATAAATCGCCGCTTGCGGGCGCTCAATCGTGAGCAGCAAAGTTTGACAAGTGAGTTGGCGTATATCGTAGAAGAATCAGTAGCGGGTCATAAGATTGTGAAGGTACATGGTGCCGAGTCTTATGAGATGCAGCGCTTTATGGAAAAAGCGCATCGCTTGCGTCAATTTGCAATTAAGTCGGCTGTCGCTGGTGGCCTCAATCAACCCATTACCCAATTAATTGCATCAATTGCCTTATCGGTTGTCCTGGTGATTGCCTTGATGCAGTCCGCCACCCAGGGCACCACTGTCGGTGGCTTTGCCGCATTTATTACTGCCATGATGTTGGTGATCTCCCCATTGAAACATTTAGCTGACATTAATCAACCCTTACAACGTGGCCTGACTGCTGCGGAGATGATTTTCTCGCTCATGGATCAGCCTTTTGAAGAGGATGAAGACCGCAAGCTCAATATGAAATCTTTGGATAAAGCGAAGGGCGGTATTCGTTTTGAGGATGTTGGTTTTTCTTATCAGCAAGAGGCTGGTCGCCAAGATGCTTTGCGGGGAATTAACTTAAATATTGCGCCAGGTGAAGTGGTCGCCTTTGTTGGACCGTCTGGTGGCGGTAAATCCACCCTGGTGAATTTATTACCGCGTTTCTTTCAGCCCACCTCCGGCCATATTTTTTTAGATGACATACCGTTAGAGGATATTATCCTGGCAGATGTCAGAAGACAAATTGCTTTTGTGAGCCAAGACGTTGTGCTATTTAATGACAGCATTGCAGCAAACGTCGCCTATGGTGCTTTTGATGAGAATGGTATTGATCGTAATCGTGTGATGAAGGCATTAGAAGCTGCCAATCTCAGCGCTCTTATTAGTGAGTTACCTGAAGGTATTGATTCTATGGTGGGGGATAACGGTAATCGCCTCTCAGGTGGCCAGCGTCAACGTCTCGCTATTGCTAGAGCTATTTATAAAGATGCACCGATTCTGATTTTGGATGAGGCTACCTCGGCACTAGATTCAGAATCTGAGCGTCAAGTTCAGGATGCCTTAGAGCGCTTGATGGCTGGTAGAACAACTCTAGTCATTGCTCACCGCTTATCGACAATCGAGCATGCAAGTCGGATCGTTGTATTGGAACATGGCCAGATTATTGAAAATGGCTCACATGAGGAGCTCATTGGAAAAGATGGCCTCTATGCCAGCTTGCACCGTATTCAGTTTTCAAATAGCTAACTAAGTACAATATTGTATTGCTCTTGGCGGAAGCTACCTTCTGCTTGGAGCGTAATCGGTTTACCGATAAAGTCACCTAGCTGAGCTAAGAATTGATTCTCCTCCTCTAAAAAGAGATCAATCACATCTGGTGCAGCAACAATGCGGAACTCGCGAGGATTAAATTGACGATGCTCGCGCACAATCTCTCGCAAAATTTCATAGCAAATCGTTTGAGCAGTTTTGATTTCGCCTTTGCCCAGGCAGGTAGCGCAGGGCTCACAGGTGATATGGGCTAAAGATTCTCGAGTACGTTTACGCGTCATCTCGACTAAACCTAAAGCAGAAAAATCACTCACCGATGTGCGGGCATGATCACGCTCTAAGTTACGGTTCAGTTCATGTAAAACAGATTCTTGATGGTCTTTAGTGACCATATCAATGAAGTCAATGATGATAATTCCACCTAAATTGCGTAACCTCAATTGGCGTGCAATGGCTTGGGCAGCCTCTAGATTGGTTTTGAAGACGGTGTCATCTAAATTACGGGCACCAACATAACTACCAGTATTGACGTCAATCGTCGTCATTGACTCTGTTTGGTCAATCATGAGATAACCACCCGACTTGAGGTCTACTCTACGACCTAAGGCCTTATTGATTTCCGCATCGATATCAAACAAATCAAAGAGGGCACGCTCACCACGGTGCAATGTAAGCTTGCCTAATAAATTAGGCATATAGAGATTAGCAAAAGCCTTGAGCTTTTCAAAATTCTCAGCGGAGTCCACTCGAATTTGGATAGTTTGCTCACCCGCGACATCGCGTAGTACTCGCTCAGCTAAGCTTAAATCTTGATATAGCAAACTAGGAGCTGCATGGTGATTCATTGCCTCACGGATGTTTTCCCAGGTGGTGCGAAGGTAATGCATATCGTGTTGCAGTTCAGTATCCGAGGCATCTTGCGCACTCGTGCGCACAATAATGCCCCCTTTTTCATCAGCCGCCATTAAACCAGCAAGACGCGTCTTGATAGCTTCACGCTCTTCTGGTTGCTCAATGCGCTGAGATACTCCAATATATTTTTCAGTACTAGTATCGCTTCCAGCAGGCGGTAAATACACTAGATTGCGACCGGCAATACTAAGTTGGGTAGTGAGGCGAGCGCCTTTGGTTCCTAAAGGATCTTTTAATACTTGCACTAGAAGAGTCTGTCCTTCAAAAAGCAATTTTTCAATTTGGGCGCTTGGATTGTTTTGAGTGATATCGGCGACGTGCATAAAAGCTGTGCGCTCAAGACCAATTTCAATAAAGGCCGATTGCATCCCTGGTAAAACACGTACTACTTTTGCTAAATAGATATTGCCAACTATTCCGCGTTGACGAGTACGCTCAATTTGTAATTCTTGAACGGCACCTTGCTGAATTAAAGCGACACGTGTCTCTTGCGGAGTAATGTTAATGAGAATCTCTTCGTTCATATGCGGGTCACTTGGGCACGATCGAGTAGTTGGGTGGTTTCAAATAAAGGTAATCCCATGATACCGCTATAGCTCCCCCGAATCGAGGGGATAAAAGTGCCGCCCAATCCCTGGATACCATAAGCACCTGCCTTACCAAAGGGCTCGCCACTCGCTATATAGGTATCGATTTGGGCAGAGCTCAGATTGGCAAATTGCACTTCAGAAACTTGCACTAGACAAATCGGCTGTTCTGCCGGCGCTAGGGTGATGGCGACAGCAGTGAGTACTTCATGAGTCTTGCCGCTGAGTATTTTCAGAATACGCGCAGCATCTGCGGCATTGCTAGGCTTACCCAAAATTTCTCCATCGATGCTATTGGGCAGACTCACGGTGGTATCGGCGCATAAAATAGGTGCCCATGGGAGCTGTTTGTTTTGCCAACGCGCTAAGGCGGCGATACTTTTGGCAATCGTGACACGCTCAACATAGGCGCGGGCTTTTTCATGCGGTAGAGCTTCTTCGATACTCTCACTATCTTCTTTCGGATTGGGGGTGAGCATTTCAAAGCGTACCCCAATCTGCTTTAATAACTCTTGGCGGCGTGGACTTTGTGATGCCAGGTAGATGAAGGTATTACTCACGATGGTAGGGGTGACCTTGCAAAATAGTCCAGGCGCGATAAAGTTGCTCCACTAGTAAGACTCTTGCCATGGCGTGGGGTAATGTTAAGCTTGAAAGTCGCCACATAGCCCCGGCATTTTCTTTCAGGCTGGCATCTAATCCATCTGCGCCACCAATCAGAAAGGTAATATCAATACCCTCTTGGCGCCAGGTGGCTAATTGGGTCGCTAGATTTTGAGTACTTTGATCCTTGCCCCGTTCATCTAGGGCAATGACTCGTGAGCCTTTTGGAATCGCGCTAGTAATTTTGATGGCTTCTTTGGCAGGAGTGAGATCAGGCTTAATCTCTTTGATATCAATACTGCAATCTGCAGGCATACGCTTGATGTAATCCTGGGTTGCAGTAGCAACCCAATCTGGCATCTTATGACCAACTGAAACAATCGTTAAGCGCATTGATAAATGCTTTGTATGGAATACAAGACGACTTACTCGTCGTCTGGTCCGCTAGCTTTGACAAGTCCTTTATCGCCAGCCAACTTTACGCGTACGGGTTTCGCACCCCACATGCCTTCTAATTGATAGTAGGAACGTAACATCGGTTGCAAGATGTGGACAACAATATCGCCGCAATCTACTAGGACCCATTCACCAGTTTCAAGACCCTCTACAGAGATCACTTCGCCGCCTTTAGCATTGACATCTTCTTTAACAGACATCGCCAAGGAGCGTGTTTGGCGATTACTGGAGCCGGTGGCAATAATGACGCGATCAAATAATTCACTTAATTTAGTGGTGTCATATACGCGAATATCTTGCGCTTTGACATCCTCTAGAGCGTCAATGATGACGCGTTGTAATTTTTTTAAGTCCATGGTTTCTCAGTAGTAATTTTTCTATTAAGGGTGATCTTAGCTTGATTATTGGTACAAGCCCAGATTTGTAATGATTTGTAGGGTATGAGATGGGATCTGATCAGGTTCAATCAAATTTCGGTCAGATGTTTTTAGGCGATTTCGAAGGTCTGTTGAGGATAGGTCGACAGATAGGCTCTCATCAATGTAGATGAGGCCATAAGGTGTAGTTTCAAGGGCGCTGAGGTCTTGGGTTTGACGTTCTTGCAAGATCTTGCGGATTTCAGGGCTCATTTCAGTTGCAAGCTCGTAATTTGGTCTGCTTGCTACTGCAAAGTTCATGTAATGGAATAAGTCTTGCCAAGCATTCCATGTGGGTAGATGGATCAGCGAATCTACCCCAGTTAACCAAATCAAATTGGCTTTTGGACCATAGCGCTCACGAAGAGATTTAGCGGTATCGATGCTGTAACTGGGTCCGGCACGTTCAATCTCGAGACGATCAATACCAATTTGTGTGGGTATCTTGAGGTAGAGCAGTGCTCTTGCTAAATCAATGCCCGCTGCTTCAGTCAGTTGAAAACGGATTTCAGCAGCAGTGATATCAGAACCCTTTTGCCAGGGCTCACCGCTTGGAATGAGTAATAACTCATCTAAATTTAGTAATTTAGCAAAATGAATAGCGAGCTTCAGATGGCCAATATGCGGGGGATCAAATGTCCCCCCTAAAATCCCAATTTTTTTCACAGCACTCAAGCTAGCCAATCGCGGGGTTTGAGATAGTAGTCATACAGCCTAGCCTCAGGTGTACCGGGTTCTGGTTGCCAGTTGTACCACCACTGAACTACTGGAGGCATTGACATCAGGATAGACTCAGTGCGTCCACCAGAGTGCAATCCAAAGATCGTCCCTCTATCAAAGATGAGGTTGTACTCGACATAACGACCACGACGATATTCTTGGAAGGCTTTTTCTTCGGCTGTAAATGGATCCTGGTAGCGACGCTGAATAATGGGCAAATAAGCATTGATGAATGAGTCCCCAAGGGCGCGTGTCATTGCAAAACTTTTTTCAAAACCAAATTCATTAAAGTCATCAAAGAAAACCCCACCAATGCCACGAGGCTCTTCCCGATGCTTTAAATAAAAATACTCATCACACCATTTTTTAAAGCGCGGATAGAGTTCATCGCCAAAGGGATCTAATGCATCTTTAGCAGTTTGATGAAAGTGCCTGCAATCTTCGTCAAACCCATAGTAGGGTGTTAGGTCAAAGCCGCCACCAAACCACCATACTGGCTCTTTATCGGGAGCTTGTGCGAGAAAGCAGCGCACGTTCATATGAGTGGTTGGAGCTTTGGGATTATTTGGGTGAAATACTAATGACACTCCCATGGCTTCAAAGCTTCGTCCAGCAACTTCTGGTCGATGATGCGAGGCGGAAGGGGGCATTTGATCACCGCGCACATGCGAGAAACCAACGCCACCTTTTTCTAAAATATTCCCATGATCCAAGATGCAAGTACGGCCATAACCTTTGAGTTTGCTGTCTTCAGGTTTATGCCATTCATCTGCTACAAAGGCTTTTCCATCTAATGCGCTCATAGCACTAGTAATGCGATCTTGTAGCCCTAGAAAATAATCCTTCAGGACCGCGATATCGATTTGGGTATGTTGAGCTGTCAAGTGATTGAACTTTTAAGTAAGATTTAGGATTATTTAATAGCGCGATAGCCAATATCTTGACGATATTGCATCCCATCAAATTTAATTACTTCAATGACGTCATAGGCCTTTTGCTGTGCACCGCGTACGGTGTCGGCTAAGCCTACTACGCACATAACGCGACCACCTGAAGTAAGCAATTTTCCATCCTGTAATGTAGTTCCTGCATGAAAAGTGATTTGATCTTCAGTATCTGCTGGTATACCAGTGATCACATCGCCATTACGTGGGGTGTCTGGATAGTTGTGAGCTGCGAGCACCACACCTAAGGCGGTACGGCGATCCCATTCAAGCTCAACTTCATTGAGCGTGCCATCGACTGCATGATCGAGGGCATTGACAAGATCGCTACGCAGGCGCGCCATAATTGGCTGTGTCTCTGGATCACCCATTCGGCAGTTAAATTCTAAAGTTTTGATTTTTCCATCTGGAGTAATCATGAGGCCAGCATACAAGAAGCCAGTATATGGAATGCCATCAGATTCCATACCTTTAACGGTAGGCATGATGACTTCACGTAAGGCGCGAGCATGAATCTCAGGTGTCACAACTGGCGCAGGGGAGTAAGCACCCATACCACCAGTATTTGGACCTTGGTCTGCATCGAGTAAACGCTTGTGATCTTGACTAGTAGCAAGCGCTAAGACATTTTTTCCATCTACTAAGACAATGAAGCTAGCCTCTTCACCTGTTAAAAATTCTTCAATCACCACGCGGGCGCCAGCATTGCCTAATTTGTTGTCCGCTAGCATCATATCTACCGCTGCATGAGCCTCTGCTAAGCTCATTGCCACAACCACACCTTTACCAGCTGCTAAACCGTCAGCCTTAATGACAATTGGCGCGCCTTTGGCGTCAATATAGGCATGAGCCTCTAATACGCTAGAGAAGGTTTGATAGTCCGCAGTTGGAATGCCGTGACGCTTCATAAAAGCTTTAGAAAAGTCTTTAGAAGATTCCAGTTGTGCTGCTAGTTGTGTTGGCCCAAAGATACGTAGGCCATTATTGCGGAAAACATCCACAATCCCAGCGGCCAATGGCGCTTCAGGACCCACAACGGTCAAGTGAATGTTCTCTCGTTTGGCAAAATCCGCTAACTCTTGCAATCCAGTAATGGGCAGATTTTGAATATTTGCTGTAGCTTGTTTGGCTGTAGCAATACCACCATTACCAGGTGCTACAAATACGGTTTGCACCTGAGGTGATTGGGCGAGTTTCCATGCTAAAGCATGTTCGCGTCCGCCAGATCCGATTAATAGAATTTTCATAGCAAGCTGTCAATATTAATTATTATTGATGAGAGATGTAAGAGACTTAAAGCTCAGCATTCGTATAGACATCTTGAACATCGTCTAAATTTTCAAGCGCATCTAGTAACTTCTGCATACTTTCTGCTTGGTCACCTGTAAGAGCAATTTCAGTTTCAGGGCGCATGGCAACAGTGGCAAGCTCAGGCTTGAGACCTGCTTTAGTAATCGCATCTTGCACTTTAGAAAAGTCAGGAACAGGAGTCAAAACTTCAAGCGAGCCATCATCATGCGTAATGACATCATCTGCGCCAGCATCTAAGGCTAATTCCATGATTTGTTCTTCATTAGCGCCTGGAGCAAATAGCATTTGGCCACAGTGTTTAAATAAGAACGCCACCGAACCCTCAGTGCCCATGTTGCCCCCATTTTTATTAAAAGCATGGCGCACTTCAGCAACAGTTCGAGTACGGTTATCAGTTAAGCAATCCACAATCACTGCTGCACCATTAATGCCATAGCCTTCGTAGCGAATTTCTTCGTAGCTCACACCTTCAAGGGAACCCGTACCACGCTGAATCGCTCTTTGCACATTATCGTTGGGCATGTTGGAATCTTTGGCTTTATCAATTGCCAGGCGTAAACGCGGATTAGTTCCAATATCACCACCACCTAGTTTGGCAGCAACGGTAATTTCCTTGATGAGCTTGGTCCAAATCTTGCCGCGTTTTTCGTCTTGACGACCTTTGCGGTGTTGAATATTGGCCCATTTTGAATGGCCGGCCATGCGGGTAAGTCCTTTTAGTAATTTGGCTACAAGACCTCATTTTAAGGGGTTCTGGCACCAAGGTAGGGGATCATTACCCAATTTTTGTTACACTCTCAAGTCTTAACAGTAACAAAGCAATCAAGTTAGCAGAATTTCCACTGCAAACACCTGCCTCGGTGATGGAATTGGTAGACGTGCCGGACTCAAAATCCGGTGCCGCAAGGCGTGGCGGTTCGAGTCCGCCCCGAGGCACCAATATTTAATACTGCCCGTGCAGGGCATATTCTTTTTAATTCAAGCTAAGCTTGGTAATACTAGGTCTTATAGACAGCGACTCTGGATTTATAAAATATTAGCGTGTCACTATCAATTTTTGGGTGACCTGTTCTTTGGTGCCACTACCTAACAGTTTATCGCGACCACGAATTAAATTTGGCTTTACTTTAGCCCATTGCTTATCAGTAAATGGACGAGAATCCGGATCAGAGTTTGCGGCCTTGGTAATTGTTGCATCTTCTTTTGCAGTGGGCCTAATTAATTTCTTCTTCATATTTAATATTATCCCGGAAGTTTGCTTTTCTGAGACTAATAATTCTTCTGCCAAGATCCCAATACGATGACAGCTAGGGCTATGGATGAATGTCCAAGTCCTAAATTTCGTAAGTCTCTGATCCGCTAGTCATTGCCTGCTCGACAATTTTCTTGGTCAGCGTTGGAGAGAAGAGCTCAATAAAGGTGTAAACAAAAGAGCGTAGATAAGCGCCTTGCTTTACACCAAGGTGAGTCACGTTATTGCCGAACAAGTGGCCCACAGGAATCACTTTGAGATTGCGGTCTTTATCTGCATCGTAGGCCATGCCCGCGACGATACCTACACCCATGCCAACTTCCACATAGGTTTTAATCACGTCAGCATCAATTGCTTCTAAGATGATGTCAGGACTCAAGCTACGTTGTGCAAAAGCAGCATCAATCTTGCTGCGTCCTGCAAAAGCCCGGTCGTAAGTAATGATGGGGTATTTAGCAATCTCTTCAAGCGTTACCGTTGCTTGATTTAATAGGGGGTGACTCAATGGCACCATGAGTACATGCTGCCATTGAAATCCTGGTAATGCCAACACTCCAGGGGTATTGGCAATACCTTCAGTGGCAATAGCGATATCTGCACGATCATGAATAAGTAACTCGGCAATTTGTCCTGGACTTCCCTGTTGAATACTCACCCGTACCTTTGGGAAGCGCTTTGTAAATTCAGTAAGCACTTTCGGTAAAGCATAACGCGCTTGGGTGTGGGTTGTAGCAATGACAAAGTTGCCTTGGTCTTGACTAGCAAAGTCTTTGCCAACACGCCTGAGTGTTTCAACCTCATCCAGAATGCGCTCAATCGAACTCAAAATCCGTTTCCCAGGCTCAGTCAGGGATCGGATTCGTTTCCCGTGGCGGCGAAAGATTTCAACGCCTAATTCATCTTCAAGTTCAATGATGGCTTTTGAAACCCCTGGTTGAGAAGTAAATAGTGCCTTGGCAGCAGTAGTGAGGTTGAAGTTTTGACGAACGGCTTCCCGGACAAAACGAAATTGGTGCAGATTCATGAGGATTCCTATCCATATATCTACAAAGATATAGAAATGAAATTCTAAATGATTTTTGGGTATTAAGCCTTAGAAACCCAGCGCAAGCCTGCTAAGGCCAACAAGAAGTAGAGCAGTGGCGGTAGGAGTGCGGTGAGCAATGCTGGCCAGGACCCCAGTAAGCCCACGTTTGAGAAAAGCGAGTTAAAGAGTTGAAAACTCATCCCCAGCATGATCCCGCCAAATACTTTAATGCCAACGCTACCAGCGCGAACCTTGAGGTAGGCAAATGGCAAAGCCAAGGTCAACATGACAAAAATAATAAAGGGGTACACCACTTTTTTCCAAAAGGCGATCGAGTGACGCTGTGCATCTTGTTTGTTTTCGCGTAAGTGTGCAATGAAGCGTCCTAGGCTAACAATGGACATTTTTTCCGGGCTAATGAGCAGCACATTCAGAATTTGAGGAGTAACTTCGGACATTAAGGTGACGGTTGGATGTTTTAAGGTTTGCGAGGCGAAAACAGGATTTAAAGGATCGGACTGCTTTGTTTCTTTAAAGCGGGTTTCGGTAACATCATTGAGAACCCAGGTTCCTGATTGGTCAAAGAGTCCTGATACTGCAGTTCTGATAGAGAGGAGGTGAAAGACATCATCAAACTCATACATTCGGATATTACGGATTTCATTGTCTTTATCAATTTTTCCAACGTTGACATAGCGCACGCCTGGGCGAACAGGACCACTGCCATCTTCATCACGTAGGCGATCTTTGACCCAAACACCTGTTCTAAATTGCGAGGAGAAAGAAGAGCCTAAGGCCTTCATCCGAATTTGATCAGACTTGGCTTCCGAGTAGGGGCCTAGCCATTCACTCATGATTAGAGTCAGAATGATCAACGGGATGGCAATTTTGGCAAGTGTAAGTAAGCCCCTCTTAACATCTAAGCCAGCAATACGTAAAATCGTAAATTCGGATTGACTTGCCAGCATTGCAAAGACATAAATACTGCCAATTAGGCTGGCTATAGGAATGATCTCAGAGATACGGCTTGGTGCTTTAAGTAATACATGTAATAGGGCTAGCGGCAAAGTGTATTGACCTTGAACTGAGCCGAGTTCACTCAAAATATCAAAGAATAGAAATAGGGCAACCAGAGCAAATAGGATAAATCCAAAAGCCG
Organism: Polynucleobacter sp. AP-Melu-500A-A1; assembly: GCF_018882125.1. Lineage (GTDB taxonomy): Bacteria > Pseudomonadota > Gammaproteobacteria > Burkholderiales > Burkholderiaceae > Polynucleobacter. The sequence continues at coordinate 582,106 of NZ_JACVOZ010000002.1, read as the reverse complement.
CATAAATCTGCTTAGCTAAATAGCGCTCAAAAATATAGGGAAAAATTAGCTTCATTTTTGAACTTTTTGATTTCCATATGAGGTAGGAAGCTGGCGTCGCCACCACTTAATCGAAGGGTTAATTCGATTGCGTATCAGCGCAACAGCAATGAGCAGTGCAAATAGATGAATAGGCCAAACCCCTATAAATACATCGATCTTCCCTTGAGCAACAAAGTTTTGCGTTAGGTTGAGTAGATTGCTGTAAATCAGATAGATCAATACTGCATAGAACATCGCGGTATAGCTACCCAACCTTGGGTTGACGTATGCAAGGGGTATGGCAATTAAGACTAAGCCTAAGGCCATCAGCGGCAGTCCAATACGCCATAAGAGCTCGGCACGATTGGGGTTGATCGCAAGGGGACTAGGATCATTTAGCAGCTCAGTGATGGTCTTTTCTCGGTCACGTGGCGCAGGTGCCATAGCATCTTCACTGCGGATCTTAGTGGTGTATTCGTCAAATTCCAGAATTCTAAAATTGGGCTCGGTTGGGTTACCTTCATATCGACGGCCAGTATGAAGAACGATGGACTTCTCGCCGCCCTCGGCATTTTGGATGTATCCAGTGGAGGCCACGGCAATACTTAAGCGCCCATTTTTATTGTCGGCTACAAAAATATTCTTCACTTCACTTTTATCGACATCTAATTCTTCAATGAAAAAGACACGTTCTGCTTTAGCCGACTCTTTAAATTGCCCAGCAGTCACCATCGACACATCATCACGTTGTTGGAAGCGCTGACTGATTAATGTGGATTCACGGTTTGCCCAAGGCCAAACAAATAGGGCTAATAAAGCAATGATGATGATGAGGGGGATAGCGAATTGCAGAATAGGGCGGATGAAACTGGTAACACTCAAGCCGCTTGCAAACCACACAATCATTTCAGAGTCTTTATACCAACGTACCAAGACAATCAGGGTTGCCACAAATAGAGAGACTGTTAATAGCACTGCCAAATAGCCCAAAGTTGCCAAAGCAATCAGGACCAATGCATCTTCAGGGTTAACTGCACCATTTGCCGCAAAACCCAAAATACGAATCACCAGAGAGGTGATCATGATGGTGACTAAAACCAAAAAGACCCCGCCAGTCGTAAAACTGAGTTCTCGGCGAAGGGCTTGTTTAAAAATCATGGGCGGATATTGGATCGGTATTGGGCAGGATTTGGAGGTGGCAAATAGCTTATATTGGTGACTATACGGATGTTGATCTTCATGTCGGAGGATAATGGATAAATATCCTTTAACCCCTTTGAATTTACTTATTAATAACGCATTAAATTATGACAATTCACTTTAGTACCAAGATTTTCCCCCAAGCTGAGCTGGGGAATCAAAAATCCCTTAAATCTAGCCTCAACACCCTTTTGGCTCAAGCCACCGATTGCTTGGTATTGGCTTATTCCAAGGCAGACCTGAAAGACTTTGGAAGCGGTAAAGCTGCCAAGGCAAAACTCGGACTTTTAGCAGAGCTAGATCAACTATTGGGTGGTTCGATTAGTAATGCAAATATAGTGGGTGATCTTGATGCAAAGCAGGCTTCAGTTTGCGTATTACGCGCTGAAAAATCTTGGAGCGCAAATGGGGTAAAAGCAAAACGGGTTTTATTGGTTAGCTTAGGTGATTTGCATCTCTCGAACGATCGTAGTTTGACCGCTTACTCCAAGATTGCCCGCGCAGCATTAAAGGCCCTTAGTGGTAGCTCAATTGAAAATGCACTTTGGTTTATCCCAAGTTTTTCTCTTGCACATCACGCAAGCTTTATTGCTGATGAAGTACGTTTGACGATTCAGTATGCTGGCGATCAGGCTTATCGCTTTGGTGTGCGTCAACCCGCTATGAAATTTAAAGTAAAAGACCATGCAGATACTCTCAAGCATCTGATATTCGCTGGTAATAATGCTTGTAGTAAACAATTAAAGGATGCGGTTATCCAAGGTATTGCGATGGTCGAGGGTATGAACCTAGCAAAAGATTTAGGTAATCTTCCACCCAATATCTGTACCCCAACCTATTTGGGTAAAACAGCGCAGAGCTTGAGTAAGAAGACCAGCCTGAAGGTTGAGGTTTTGGGTCGTAAGCAAATTGAAGCATTGGGTATGGGTTCCTTTTTATCGGTAACTCAGGGCTCAGATACTCCTCCACAATTTATCGTGATGCGTCATCAAGGTGGTAAGGCTGGTGAAGCTCCCACAGTACTCGTTGGTAAAGGGATTACTTTTGATACTGGCGGTATTTCATTAAAGCCTGGCGAAGCAATGGATGAGATGAAATACGACATGTGTGGCGCCGCATCTGTGATCGGTACGATGTATGCTGCTGCCCTCATGAAGCTCAAGAAAAATATTATCGGCGTAGTGCCAAGCTGTGAAAATATGCCTTCTGGTAGTGCAACACGTCCTGGCGATATTGTGAAAAGTATGTCTGGTCAGACGATTGAGATATTGAATACCGATGCTGAGGGCCGTCTGATTCTTTGTGATGCGCTTACGTATGTCGAGCGCTTTAAACCAAAAGCGGTCATTGATGTGGCTACCCTAACGGGTGCTTGCATTATTGCTTTAGGCCATGTTCATAGTGGTTTGTTCTCGGATGATGAGGACTTAGTGAGCGCCTTGACTAAGGCTGGTCAAGTTTCTTTGGACACGGTATGGCGCTTGCCTTTAGATGCGGCTTACCATGAGCAACTGAAATCGAATTTTGCTGATGTAGCCAATATTGGGGGGAGGCCTGCTGGCAGTGTGACTGCGGCTTGTTTTCTTTCTCGCTTTACAGAAAAATACAAGTGGGCTCACTTAGATATCGCTGGGACTGCCTGGAAGAGTGGTGCTGCTAAGGGCTCAACCGGCCGACCAGTCCCCTTACTCCTCAATTACTTGCTTGAGCAAAGCTAAGTTTCCAATAGGGCGCTTAGTACATTAATCATGGCTCGCATTGATTTTCACAGCAATGTTGCTGATAAGTTGCAATATGCCTGTCGTCTAATTCGCAAGATTTGGAGTGAGACTCCGAGCGGTCAAGCTGTTCGCAATATTGTGATGGTAGGTGAGAAGGCTGACCTACTAAAGCTTGATGAATTACTTTGGGCTTTTAGTAGTACTGATTTTTTGCCGCATTGCTTTATCGATGACGAAGCTGCAGCTGAAACCCCCATCGTTCTCACGGATGATTTTTCTGCTATCGCCCTAAATCAGATTCCCCACGCCGATATCATGATTCATATTGGGATGACTATGCCTCAAGATGTTGCTGCTTTACTTATGCGCTTTCCCAGAATTGTGGAGGTGGTAACAGTGAATGAGGCAGAGCGCCTGGCAGGGCGAGAGCGATATAAGGCCTATCGAGACCTAGGTCATGAGCTGCATAACTTCGATCAGTCCAAGCGCTAATCATGCTAATTCATCCTCAGATTGATCCGGCGGCTATTCGTCTAGGTTCCTTTGCAATTCATTGGTATGGCTTGATGTATCTCATGGCCTTTGCACAATTTTTATTATTAGGTCGTTTACGAATTCGGGCGCCACGTTATCAAGCGCTGGGGTGGACTTATAAGGATCTTGAAGATCTTTTATTTGCAGGTGTTTTGGGAGTAGTGTTCGGTGGACGAATGGGTTATTGCCTGTTTTATATGCCAGCCTATTATCTATCTCACCCCTTTGATATTTTGAAGATTTGGGAAGGTGGGATGTCTTTTCATGGCGGCCTCTTAGGAGTTCTCCTTGCTCTGTATTGGTTTGCTCGCAAACGCAAAACTACTTTCTTTGTGGTGAGTGATTTAGTTGCTCCATTGGTGCCGTTCGGGTTGGCATTTGGTCGCCTTGGAAATTTTATTAATGGTGAGCTCTGGGGGAGGCCAACGGATCTACCTTGGGCGATGGTCTTTCCACTGGTGGATTCCATTCCGCGCCACCCTTCGCAAATTTATCAATTACTTGGTGAAGGTATTCTGCTCGGTATTGCACTCTGGATCTACTCAAGCAAACCTCGTCGTGTAGGCCAGGTTTCTGGATTGTTCTTACTTGGTTATGGAGTCTGTCGCTTCTTGGCGGAATATGCTCGCGAGCCCGATGCCTTTTTGGGCTTGCTAGGTCTTGGTCTTTCGATGGGGCAATGGTTATGTGTGCCAATGATCATTTTTGGCATCTATCTCATGACGGCATTTAAATCCAAATCAGCTTAATTTTAGGCAATAGAAGCCATTTGCTTTTATAAATGATGCTCTTGTCCATATATAAGCTGGTTCAGCAAGCTTTTTAAACTATCGCTATCATTCCTTGGTTAAGGAATACATGCAGTCATCACGCTATTGAGTGCCTCTCTTTGAAAGAAATACATGCTTGAAAAGCTTGCCAAAGCCCGCTACCTTTCGCGCCTCACTGGTGCGGTAAACCGCCTTATTTCTGAGCGCGGCGAGTCCAATGCCGTCAGTATGGCTGATGAAGTCATTCATAACTATCGCAAGTTATCAAAAGATCAACACGCCAAATTTTTTACTTTCTTATTTGAAAAACTCAATCCTGATCCTGTTTCAGTAATGACTGCGGCCCAGCATTTTTCAGCAGAAGCGAACGCACGTAATTACATTAAATTACAGCGTGTTACTGAACCACCAAGACAAGAATTATTTCGTAGATTAAATCGGGCTAGTAATGGTACTGCCGCACTCGTCGAGATGCGGCGCGATCTTTTGCAATTATTAGATAAGCTACCAGAATTAACGGCGGTTGATTTTGATTTGCGTCACTTACTGTCCTCATGGTTTAACCCCGGCTTCTTAAAAATGCATCGCGTTGATTGGAAATCACCCGCTGAAGTACTCGAAAAACTCATTAAACATGAGGCCGTACATGCTATTGACGGTTGGGATGACCTGCGCCGCCGCCTGCAGCCTGATCGTCGGTGCTTTGCATTCTTTCATCCGCAGCTCCCTAATGAGCCACTGATTTTTGTTGAAGTAGCACTATTACCTGAAATTCCCGCAGTGATTACTCCGCTGGTGGATAAAAAAGCAGAAACAATGCATCAAACATCTCATTACAAAGTGGCTGCGTTTTATTCCATTAGCAACTGTGAGCCTGGTCTTCGCGGTGTATCGATGGGCAATTTCTTAATCAAAAGAGTTGCTGAACAGTTACAAGCTGAGTTCCCTAGCCTGAAAACATTTGTAACCTTATCTCCAATTCCAGGATTTGTTGATTGGATTGCTGCGGGTGCAGATATTGCCAATGAGAAGTCGAGTGTGCAATTAAAGCCTGCAATTCGGACCGCTCGAGAGCAGGCACTCGAAATTTTGGGCTTAGCCAACCGCTCTTGGACTGAGCGCTTAGGCGCTGGTTGGCATCCAGATAATGCGACTGAGAGAGAAAAATCAGCATTGCTATGCCTAGCAAGTATTTATTTAGGATTGGGCTCAGCAAACAGAAATGGTAATCCTGTAGCGAAGTTCCATCTGGGCAATGGCGCAAGATTGCACCAAATCAATTGGGCGGGGGATCTTTCTCGTAAAGGATTGCGCCAGTCTGCCTCAATAATGGTGAACTATTTATATGATCTTTCTTCGGTTGAAGAGAATCATGAGCGTTTTACGCAGGGCCAAATTGATTATTCCCGTGCGGTAGGGCGCTTAATGACGCTATAAATGGGTAATCAAAGTAGTGTAATTGGCTTGAGGGGTCGTAAAATAAGCACCGTAGGCGTCAAACTAGCTAATAGGTACTAAATAAACAAGCCAAGAAAAATGGCAAATGGAGGAGACAGTGATGACTAAGCAATCCACTTTGAATAGAGTGTTAAAAAAAGTATTATTTTTGATATGCGCTGCACCTTTGGCTGTTATAGCCCAAGAATGGCCTAGCAAGCCTATTACTTTTGTTGTGCCATTCCCAGCCGGTGGTGGTACTGATGCTTTCGCTAGACCTTTAGCAGCACAGCTAACAAAGCAGCTAGGTAAGCAAATCATTATTGATAATCGTGGCGGGGCAGGCGGCACTCTAGGCGCCTCCATTGCAGCCAAGGCTGCTCCAGATGGTTATACCTTTTTCATGGGCGCGGCCCACCATGCTATTGCGCCTGCAATGTATCCAAATTTGGATTACGACATTGAGAAGAGTTTCATTCCAGTAGCCATGGTTGCAACACCACCACAAGTAATCGTAGTCAATCCAAAAAATGTTCAGGTGAAGGATTTAAAAGAATTCATTGCCTTGCTGAAAAAGAATCCAGGTAAGTTTAATTACGCTTCCGCTGGCAATGGTTCATCTCACCATTTAGCTGGTGAGCAATTTAAGATGTTGACTAAAACCTTTATTACCCATATCCCCTATCGTGGTGCCGGCCCTGCGATGCAAGATCTGATTGCTGGCCAAGTAGATATTGAGTTTGATGGTTTGGGTTCTTCGGCTGCTCAGATTAAGAATGGCTCGATTGTTGCTTTGGCAGTTGCTTCACAAAAGCGTGCTCCTGGCTTCCCAAATGTCCCCACTGCGGCTGAGGCAGGCTTAGTGGGTTATGAAGTTTCTACTTGGTATGGCTTATTTGCTCCGAAGGGTACTCCACAGCCCATCGTAGATAAGATGACTGCTGAAGTCCAAAAGGCAATTAATACTCCTGAACTCAAAACGATCTGGACTAATAACGGTTCCGACACTCCAAATCTCACAGGTGAAGCATTTGCGAAGTTTATTAACGGTGATATTAAACGTTGGGCTGCAGTAGCAAAAGCCTCAGGCGCTAAGTTGGACTAAGAGTAAATATTTTTTAACATGATTAAGTTTGGTTTGAGACTCTAATGAATTTATATTCCCTATTGGAAAAAGGTTTTCCAAAAGATAAAAAAGCATGCGCTCTTGAAACGCACGATGGTTTGTATTACTCATGGAGTGATCTTGAGCGAGCCACTGCAAAAATGGCGAACCTGCTTAAGGGTCTTAAGCTTCCAGCTGGCTCTAGGGTAGCGGTTCAGGTTGAAAAATCACCGGAGGCACTTTTTTTATACCTGGCAACGATTCGCGCGGGCTATGTCTATTTACCTCTCAATACCGCTTACCAAGCTGCAGAAATTCAATACTTTCTTGAGAATGCGGAACCGGCAGTTGTGGTGTGTAGTAGCAAGAATTTCTCATGGGTCTCTAAGGTTGCTTTTAAAGCAGGTACTAAGCATGTATTTACTTTAGATGATGATCGCACAGGCAACTTGTTAGAGCGCGCTGGTAGTCTTAGTGACACATTTAAAACGGTGCCTGCTAAGGATGATGACCTCGCGGCCATTCTGTATACCTCTGGAACAACTGGCCGCAGTAAGGGCGCCATGTTGACACATAAAAATCTGGGTAGCAATGCTCAGGTTTTGCAAAAGTTCTGGGGTTGGATAAAAGGTGATGTGCTCTTGCATGCATTGCCTATCTTCCACGTGCATGGTTTGTTTGTGGCAGCGCATGGCGCACTCATTAATGGCAGTAAGATGATTTGGTTGCCTCGCTTAGATACTGCTCAGTTAATTAAGCATATGCCTAAGTCAACGGTCATGATGGGGGTGCCAACATTCTATGTTCGATTATTGGCAGATAAAGGTTTTACGAAGCAAGTGACTCGGAATATGCGTTTATTCATTTCAGGTTCTGCGCCACTACTAACAGAAACCTTTAATACATTTAAAGAGGTGATTGGTCAGCCCATTCTGGAGCGTTATGGCATGAGCGAAACCGTGATGCTCGTTTCTAATCCCTACAAGGGGAGCCGTGTCGGTGGCTCAGTGGGTTTGCCGCTGCCAGGAGTTAAGGTGCGCGTAGTAGGTGAAGATAACAAGCCATGCAAGGTCAATGAAATCGGTAGCATTCAAGTTAAAGGACCGAACGTATTTAAAGGTTACTGGCGTATGCCAGAGAAGACTGCTGAAGAGTTCACCAAAGATGGTTGGTTTAAGACTGGCGACGTTGGCCGCTGGGGTGGAGATGCCAATGGCGGCAAAGCACCTCAAGAGTACTTATGCATTGTTGGTCGTAGTAAGGATCTGATTATTTCTGGTGGATATAACGTCTATCCTAAAGAAATCGAAGGCTTTATTGATGATATGGATGGCGTAGACGAGAGTGCTGTTATTGGTATCCCGCATCCAGATTTTGGTGAAGCAGTGATGGCGGTAGTCGTACCTAAGGCTGGTGCTCAGCTCAATGCTGATGCCATGATCGCCACTCTGAAATCACAAATTGCCAATTTCAAAATTCCTAAGCGCTTAGAAATTGTTGCTGACTTACCTCGCAATGCGATGGGTAAAGTTCAAAAGAATATTTTGCGAGAGCAATATACGAAGTAAGTCGTAGCTAGAAACCAAATGCTTTGCGGCTTTCGTTAAACATGAAAGCCGCAATGACAAATAACATCACCCCAAAGACTCTCTTTAACTGAGCGACATTCAATTTGCCGGCCATCTTAGCACCCAATGGAGCAGTAAAAATACTCACCACGACGATACAAGCCACTGCCGGCACGTATACAAAGCCTAATGATCCTGGCGGAAGATTGGGGTGGCTCCAACTACCATACATATAGCCAATGGTTGCTGCCACTGCAATCGGAAATCCTAAACCAGAGGAACTTGCCATCGCTATATGGGGTTTGACGTTACACCAAAGCATGAAGGGTACATTCACAAATGCGCCACCTGCACCCAAGAGGCTAGAGAGGGTGCCCGCAAAAGCGCCAAATGAAAATAAGCCAAGCGAGCCAGGTAAATCTCTACCAGGTTTGGGCTTTTTATTAATAATCATTTGAATCGATGTGTAGACGATAAAGACGGCAAAAAAGAGAGATAGCCAGGAAGTATCCAGGGCCTCAAAAATTTCGCTCCCGCCAATGAGGCTGCCAATGACTAAACCTGGGCTGAGTGACTTTACTAAACTCCAATCAATTGAGCTATTTTTATGATGCGCCCAAATGGCAGAGAGTGATGTAAACACAGTGGTTGCCATACCAGAGGCAATTGCCATATGCACAATGAGATTAGGTTCAAAGTTCAGATGATTAAAGACTAGGATCATGAAGGGCACCAAGATCATGCCGCCACCGATTCCTAGAAGACCCGCTAAAAATCCTGAGATACTGCCGCATAACAGCAATACGGCAATATCACTTAGTAACAAGGATTCCCCGCCTTGGCCGCTAGGCCGTCATCCTGAACCCTAAGGTTCAAGGTGGAACGGCTACTCTGCTTTGGGTGCATTAAGAGGCTCAGGGAGTGACCAGCTCGAGGCTGGCACTGTGAACTTTCGAAGCGCTCACGCCCGCAAGGTAAAGATCGTTCCGGATGCTTGCGCATCGGTTCAAGGAACTATTGGCCTTGGCGAACCAGGCAGGGAAAGGGTTTGCATCAAAGTATCTACTTGATCTTCAAGCGCGCGGATTTCCGCATGAAGTCGTGAAACCTCATCTGCACTTACATTTGAAGAAGGACTCTGTTGCGATTGTGAATTTTGTAATTTGATGAGATCGCCAGCAATGGTGAGGGCCGCCATCATACTGGCCCGCTCAATGCTTCGATTACCACCACCAATTGCTAATTTGATTTGCTCGTCCACGAGCACGCAAGCTGCGCGGAGTAATGGTTCATGCTCTGTACTGGTAGCCAGGGTAATTTTTTGGCCAGCGAGAGTTACTTCAATGCGTTGTTGGCTCACTATCATCCTCTATGTTGTTCGGTGGAATAGCTTCACTCAGTAGATTCATTTGGCGCCCATCACTTTGCTCTGGTAAGCGACTCAGAATATGTTGAATACGTTTTTGAGCATCCTCGATTTTGCCCTCAAGCTGAGTGCGGTTTTGATGCAGATTTTTAACGGCTTCAGTAATTAATTGAACTTTGTCAGCCAAGCGTTTAACGGATGCATTTGCAGCGTCCAGGGCGGCACTGTTATGACTTGGGGCTAGTGTATTTAACTCGTTCATATTGGCATTGTAGCCTCAGGAAAAGCCAGAATGGGGCGCTTTTCAGGCGGGAAGGCTAACCCATTCATTCCCAAGCTTTTCTAGGCGAATGCGACCCTCAAAAAGGGCGATTAAGGCTTGGTGAGTTTCTGGATCATTGCTAGCACCCTCAAAATGGAGCATTCCTTGTTTGATCATGACCAGATGATCAGCCCTGAGGGCATATTGAATTTCATGTAAGACGGTCACCAAGGTTTTGCCTTGGGATAGTAGTTCTCTTTGCCAAATCAGCCAGTCGGCTTGATGAGGCGGATCCAGGTTCGTTAATGGCTCATCCATCAGCAAAATATCGGCTTCCACTGCTAACAAGCGAGCGAGTAAAACACGCTGCTTTTCTCCTCCCGATAGTTCATGTAGGAATCGTGTGGCAATAGATTGAGTATGGGTTTTGAGTAATGATTGCTGAACAACATGATGGTCATGATGGCTTGGCAAATGCAGCCAACCCTGATGAGGAATGCGTCCCAACATGACGGTATCGTAAACAGTCAACTCGCTAAATTCTTCTGCGGCATCATTATTTTGAGCTAGCCAGGCCATTGATCTTGCGCGTTGTTTACTACTGAGTGTTTGTATATCGACACCCTCAATGCTGATCTGACCCTTGATGGGCAGAATATTAGTCATTCCCTGAAGGAGGGAAGATTTTCCTGCACCATTAGGGCCAATAATGCTGGTCCATTTCCCCTTTGGTATTTCAATGGAGAGATTACGCAGCACTTCACAAGGGCCGCGGTATACGCTCAGATCTTGAAGTTTCATTTCTTCATTCCGATCTGGCCGCGACGTAAGAGAAAGAGAAGGTAGCTGCCTCCAAGTACCGCGGTAACAATACCCACGGGAATTTCCAGTGGGGCAAAAATACTGCGCGCCAGCAAATCAGAACCTAAGAGCAAAATGCCGCCAGAGATGGTGGAGAGGATGAGTTGGGCACGTTGACGCCCACCAGAAATATGACGTACTAAATGAGGGGCAGCTAATCCTACAAATGCAATTAAACCGGTTTGGGCCACTGCAAATCCAGTAGCCAGAGCCAAGATGCTAATTAATAAAAGTCTCAGTTGATCAAGGGGAAGTCCCAGAGTGCGCGCAGTGTTTTCTCCAAGAGAGAGTGCGCTCAGTACAGGGCTGAGCAATAGAGTGAGGAGTACACAGAGAGACAATGCCATTCCCATGATGAGTACCGCATTCCAAGTAAGTAACGCAGTGTTACCCAACATGAATGATTGAAGGCTTTGATATAAATCCGGACGTACAAACGTGAGTAAAGAATTTGCAGCACCAAAGATCACGCCAATGACTACCCCTGAAAGGAGTAAACGCAATGAACTTTTATATCCGCCTGCCAATAAGAGGGCAGCCAACACTCCGAGCAAAGCTCCGGCAAATGCACCTCCATTGATGCCAATCAAGCTAATGATGGAAGACTCACCAACGTAGGAGAGGCAGAGAATAATGCCTACTCCTAGAAGTGCTCCAGAGGCGCTTCCTAACAAATAGGGATCCGCTAAAGGATTGCGAAATAAGCTTTGGGCGATTGCACCCGCTAAGCCCAGTAATGCTCCAGCAAGATAGGCGCCAATCGATCTCGGTAGGCGGATTTCAAATAGAATGATGCGGTTTGCATCTGCAAAATGCCAATCTACGCCCGTACTTCCTAAAATACTACCTAGCGCAATCAGCACAGCACTTAAGCCCAGCAGAATGAGTAGCTTTAAAGGAAGTTGATTGGATGGCATCACTTATTCAATGATACTTTTTCTGCAATACATTCCGAAAGTATGAGCGCTGCCTGTCCCATTCTTGGTCCTGGTCTTACTAGAATGTCACTCTGCTCTTTATTAAAGGCGCAAATGCGATTCTGTGCGATTGCTGGAATTGCGCCCCAACCAGGACGTTTTTTAATATCAGGAAGCCTGGTTTCGCTAAGCATGATGATTTCAGGTTTTGCTTGCACTACAAATTCAGGATTAATTTTTGGGAAAGCGCCAAGGGATTCGGGAATGATGTTGTAAAGCTCAAGTCTGGTTAACAGTTCGCCAATAAAAGAAGTTCGACCAGCAGCATAAGGCGCAGAGTTAACCTCGAAATACACGCGCATATTTTTTTGAGAGCCATCTAGTTGTTTATTGGCGCGGGTAATCTCTGCTTGGATCTGTTTCCAGACTCTGTCAGATTCATTGCTTCCCAAGGCGAGATCCATTTTTTTAAGGGCGCGCTCCTCATCTGCCATGTTCTTGATATCAAAAGCCATCACGGGGATGTGCAGGCCTTCAAGACGCGCAATGATGGGAGAGGATCTATCGACTAGCACTAAGTCAGGTTTGAGTTGCACGATGCCTTCTAAATTGCTATCGCTAATACCACCCAGCTTTGGCAGTGTTTGTAGTGAGATAGGCCAATTCGAGAAGCGATCAATTCCTACCAGATTGCTGCATTTACCAAGAGCGCAAATCGATTCGGTAAGCGATGGCAAAAGACTGATTAAACGTTGCGGAGGATTTTTAAAGACGAGGGTCTTACCGCGATCATCACTTACTTCTATAGCTGCTTGTGCAAGGGCTAAAAATCCACACAACACTACACCCAAACCTATTTTGAATGATGACTGAGCGAGTGTTGTGTATTTCATAGCATTACTTCATGGCGTAACGTGCGCCGATATAGATATTAGATCCTGGAGTGTTGTATCCGTAAGTCAATTGATAGTCTTTATTAGTCACGTTATTCCAGCGTCCAAAAATACTCCAATCTTTTGTTACATCATAGTTGGCATAGAGATTGAAGATGGCATAACCACCAAGCCCTGTATTGCCGTAGTCATAACGTTGACCAGAAAAGGTTACGCCGGCACCAGTTGTCACTGCACCAGCGCGATATTCCACCGCTGCATTGCCAAATTGACGAGCACGCTTGAGTAGCACTGAACCTGTATTTTGATTGATGGGATTTTGCTGATCAAAAGAACCTTTCAGATTGAAGTTCTCCAATTGTTTACTAGCACCCAATGAGGCACCATTGATTTTCGCATTGGCTACGTTTGAAGCGCAACCAAAGTATCCAGGAGGACAGCCAATACTGGAATACTGAATCAAGTTCGTAATCGTGTTGGTATACCCGACTAAATGTAATTCATAAGTAGCTTCTTCATAATGAAGTCCGGCCTCAGTATTGCGACTTTTTTCAGCCTGCAGTGACGGATTGCCATAGCCGGGGTAGTACAGGTCATTAAAGGTGGGAGGTCTAAAACCAGTGCTGTAGTTGATATTTCCCCTGAAAGCTTTAGTGAAGAAGTAACCATAGGCAGCACCCCCTGTGGTTTGGCTGCCATAACCTGTGATGTTGTCATTGCGTAGTGAAAGGTTCGCTAAATGCGCACCCCGCTTTAATTGATAGGCACCGGCTACCGAATTGGTATTACGTGTTTGATTAAAGTTTTCCGGCAAATACGTCGTGTTGTAGTTCACTTGGTTAGTGAAAACGTTTTGCGATCTTCTCTCAGCCAGGAATTGCAGTAAATCCGGTCCAACCGCAATATCGTTTTGCCAAGTCAAAATATTTTGCTTGGTGTTATTTACTGGATTTGTCGTTGGGGTTAACTGCTGACCATTATCAGTGGACTGAGCGGCTTGCAAAAGACTCTTCCAGATTTCAGTTACTTGATTTTTGGAATATATGGAATAGGTGCCTAGATCATTAATATTATTCATGGTTGCAGGAGCATAAGTGCCTGGTGCATTACCTGGGTACTGATTATTCAAGCGACTTTGTAGAAATTGCACTCCTAGTTCTTGACCTTGCATCCATTCTTGAGAGGCTCTACCCGTAATGCTGTCTTGACTGTAACCAGTTCTATTGGTCGGTAGGGCACCATAGAAGCAATTTCTGGCAATGGATTTTTTGGATTGTGTAGTGGGGTTGCAAGGGTTGTTATCAGCGACAGTATTAAATCCCATTGATAGATTCTGACTTGCACTGAGGGAGTAGCGAATCTTTTGTTCGCCTTCAGTTGCGCCATAAATGCTTGCTTCAGTAATGGTTGTGCCATAAGTACCGTAGCCACTCGATACGCTGACCTTGGCAGGACCGTCTCCCTGCTTAGTAAAAATTTGTACAACGCCGCCAATGGCATCTGCGCCATAGAGGCTACTTTGGGGTCCAAAAATAATTTCAATGTGATCAATCAGGGCTAATGGAATAGCTTGCCAACTAGGGCCACCATTAAATCCAGAATCTGTCCGAACTCCATCAATCAGGACCAAGCTTTGCGCATTACTCGTACCGCGTAGAAAAACGCTCGCGATTGATCCGCCTGTACCGTAACTTGAAATCTCAACACCACGTTGCCTTTGTAATAACTCTACTAAGCTGGTTTGACCTGCTTGAGCAATTTCTTCAGGGCCGATGTAGTCGTAGTCAGCTAGTACATTACTAGCCGCAGTTGGCGCTCTATTAGCTGTAACGATGACTGGGTTCATGGTGTTCGGTCCTACCGAAACCGATACGTTTGAATTGCTTTGTGCTTGCGTGAGATTGCTGAGTAATGCCGTGCTCAGGACTGAGCTGAGCAGCATTATGCGCAGCTTTGATTGCGATTGTTTCATGACTACTTTCTGTTATCGATTGCCTGGCTAACTTCCCCGTTAGCTAGGTCGAACAGAATTTCACAAGCAGGAGACGAGCGTCAATTGGGCGGCTAACTAGAAGATGGCACGCTGTCATCGGCGCGCGAAGATCCCCGTCCGCAAAATTCCACCTGTCTTGGCCGGTATCCGGGCTAGTAAATCTCAGAAGCTGGCCTTCCCATGCATTGACGTGCACAGTGGCTTTTTCAGATTCCTGACACCTTTATCCTGGGGAAAAGGTGTATTTACTTACCGTTGCGGGGGCAGCACACGTTTAGTGTTTCCCGTTTAACTTTATTGCATTGCAATAAGGCACCACGACACAGCGATTCTAGCTTATCTTTAGGGGCTTTAGCCTGTTTTGGGCTTAAAAAAGCCTACAATACTTGGTCTAGGATGAAAGATTCATGACTGTATTAGATAAGCACCCCGAAAAAAACCTGATTCGCCTCCAACTGAGTCAAAACTCTGTTTTAAAGAACTTGGATGCGGCAGCAATGACTGAATTAGAGCGCTATTTAGAAATTTCGGATCTCAAAAAATCAGAAATATTGCTCCGTCAGGGCGATCATCAAATGGAACAGTACTTTGTCTTGGACGGCATTCTTAAGCGCATCGTTTCTAGTCCCGATGCAAAAGAGATGATTTTGCGTTTTGCCATCGAAAAAGATATTGAAACCAGTTACGCAGCTTGGCGCTTAAAGACGGCTGCTCCATACAGTATTGCCTGTGTAACCAAGTCCCGAGTCGCTCGCATGCCCATGAAAAAATGGGCTGAATTCCTTGAAGAGCACAAACCCCTTAAGGAAAGCTTTGAGTTTGAGGTGATGCGTCTCATGAGTGAAATCATGGCCCACACCATTACCTTGCATATGCTCGATGCACCTGGGCGGGTAGAGCGCTTCTTGCGCAAATATGAAGACTTATTTGAGCTCCTCCCTAAAAAAGAGCTAGCGGCATACCTAAACCTCTCTCCTGAGACCCTGAGCCGCCTCAAAACGAAGCATAAAGAGATATTTATCTAAGCAATTCTGCATTTGGATGCGTGATTTGGGGGAAATTGACCAAAGTCAATGATCATCGCCACCCTCAAGTCTAATATTCATTTCTGCCTAAGCTGGGTCAAAACTCAGTGCGCCTTAATTAACTCACTTGGAGACAAATAGCGAAAGCGAAATTACAGTGCTTGCGACATTTACACACTCTTTGTAATTTTAAAAAATTTCTATGACTACAGATAATCAAAACACACAATTGACTGATGGCTTTCATCTTGTCATTGATGCCCTCAAGGCAAACGACCTCAATACTATTTTTGGCCTCGTTGGAATTCCTATTACCGATTTATGTCGTTTGGCTCAAGCTGAAGGATTGCGTTTCATTGGTTTCCGTCACGAGCAGCATGCGGGTAATGCAGCTGCGATCGCTGGTTATATGACACAGAAGCCAGGTATTTGCATGACAGTTTCTGCACCTGGATTCTTAAATGGTTTAACAGCCCTTGCTAATGCGACCGTCAATTGCTTCCCAATGATTTTGATTAGCGGTTCTAGTGAGCGTGAGATCGTTGATTTGCAACAGGGTGATTACGAAGAGATGGACCAGCTCAATGCAGCGAAACCCTATTGCAAAGCAGCCTATCGTATTAATCATATTGAAGATATTGGCATTGGCTTTGCTCGTGCAATTCGTGCTGCGGTATCTGGCCGCCCAGGTGGTGTGTATTTAGATTTACCAGCACAGTTGTTGGCGCAAACAATGCCTGTTGAAGAAGCGAAGAAATCCATCTTCAAGGTAATCGATCCAGTTCCACGTCAGATCCCGGCGGCTGATGCTGTAGAGCGCGCCTTAAATGTCTTGAAGGGCGCCAAGCGTCCATTGATTCTTTTGGGTAAAGGCGCTGCTTATGCTCAAGCTGATAAAGAGATTCGTGATTTGATCGAGAAATCTGGCATTCCTTATTTGCCAATGTCGATGGCAAAAGGTCTGTTACCTGACAATCATCCACAGTCTGCTTCTGCAGCACGTTCATTCGTACTCGCTGAGGCGGATGCCGTCATGTTGGTTGGTGCTCGTCTGAACTGGTTACTTGCACACGGTAAGGGTAAAACTTGGGGAAAAGATCCTAAGAAATTTATCCAAATCGATATTCAAGCGAATGAAGTGGATAGCAACGTTCAAATTGATGCACCTTTGATTGGTGATATTGGTTCTTGTGTTGGCGAACTCTTAAAAGGCATTGCTGCTGTTCCTAAGCCAAGCGCTGAGTGGATTGCTGCTATTACCGAGAAGAAAGATAAGAACACAGCGAAGATGGCTGAAACACTTGCCAAAGAAGCTAATCCAATGAACTTCCATGGCGCATTGCGCGTGATTCGTGATGTGATTAAGAAGAATCCAGATGTGAACTTGGTCAACGAAGGTGCTAATACGCTTGATTATTGCCGTGCAATTGTTGATATGTATAAGCCTCGTAAACGTTTTGACTCCGGTACTTGGGGCATCATGGGCATTGGAATGGGCTATGCCATTGGCGCAAGCGTTACCAGTGGCTTGCCTACAGTAGCTATAGAAGGCGATAGCGCTTTTGGCTTTAGCGGCATGGAGCTCGAAACAATTTGTCGTTACAACTTGCCAATTACTACGGTTGTATTTAATAACAATGGTGTCTATCGCGGGACTGACAAAAATCCTACTGGTGGCGCTGATGTTGCCCCAACGGTATTTGTAAAAAATGCACGTTACGACAAGATGATTGAAGCATTTGGTGGAGTGGGCTACTACGTCACTACTCCAGCAGAATTAGAAGCCGCGTTAACAGAGGCGATTGCTGCTGGTAAGCCAGCTCTCATCAATGCAGTGATTGATGAAACCGCAGGAACTGAGAGTGGACGTTTAACCAATTTGAACCCATCTACTGCAGCTTCTAAGAAATAAGATTCTGAATATTTAAGAACGGTAATAAAAAGTTAATATTTTTTTGATTCAATTGAGCAATAAATAAGAAACATTCAAGGAGAAACAAACATGACTAAACCATTAGACGGTATTCGCATTATTGACTTCACCCATGTGCAAGCAGGTCCTGCATGTACCCAGCTTTTGGCTTGGTACGGTGCTGACGTAATTAAAGTAGAGCGTCCAGGTTCAGGTGACGTTACTCGTAGCCAATTGCGTGACATCCCAGGCGCTGATGCTTTGTATTTCACCATGCTGAATGGTAATAAGCGTTCTTTGACATTGGATACCAAGACTGCCGAAGGTAAAGAAGTTTTGGAAAAGATGATCAAAACATCTGATGTCATGGTTGAGAACTTTGGCCCAGGCGCATTGGATCGCATGGGCTTTTCTTGGAAGCGTATTCAAGAATTGAACCCAAAAATGATCATGGCTTCTGTAAAAGGCTTTAGTGATGGCCACTCATATGAAGATTTGAAAGTGTATGAGAACGTTGCTCAGTGTGCTGGTGGCGCTGCTTCTACTACTGGCTTCTGGGATGGTCCTCCTACTGTTTCTGCAGCTGCTTTGGGCGACTCTAATACTGGCATGCACTTAGCGATTGGTATTTTGACTGCTTTGATGCAACGTGAAAAAACTGGTAAAGGTCAAAAAGTATCTTGCTCAATGCAAGATGCTGTATTGAACTTGTGCCGTGTGAAGTTGCGCGATCAACAGCGTTTAGACAAGATTGGTTACTTAGAAGAGTACCCACAGTACCCACACGGTACATTCACCGATGTAGTTCCACGTGGCGGTAATGCTGGTGGTGGCGGTCAGCCAGGCTGGGTTTTAAAGTGTAAGGGCTGGGAAACAGATCCAAATGCTTATATCTACTTCACAATTCAAGGGCATGCTTGGGAGCCAATTACCAAAGCTTTGGGTAGACCTGAGTGGGCAACCGATCCAGCGTACATGACTCCAGAAGCTCGTCAAGATAAGATTTTTGACATCTTTGCTGTGATTGAGGACTGGCTGAAAGATAAAACGAAGTACGAAGCTGTGGACATCCTCCGCAAGTTCGATATCCCATGTGCCCCAGTTCTCTCCATGAAAGAATTGGCTGCATCACCTGACTTGCGTAAGAGTGGTTCGATTGTTGAAGTTGACCACAAAGTTCGTGGCAAGTATTTGACTATCGGTAGCCCAATCAAGTTCTCTGATTTAGAAATCGAAGTGAAGCCATCTCCTGTGTTGGGTGAACATACTGATGAAGTGTTGGCTGATCTGGGTTATAGCGCTGACGATATTGCGAAGTTGCATACCGCTAAAGCAGTGTAGTAACAGAAGAGTATTACTGCTATTGAAAGGCGCTCCTAGTGGGCGCCTTTTTATTTCTGCACTACCTTCTTTGTAATCAAAATTTCTGTAGACTGCATATATGAATACAAATGTCGATTTAAATCACTTAGCAGAATCTATTGGCGATGCCGTGGTAGTCGCCGATGCTAATGAAAAGATTGTGCTGTGGAATGCAGGAGCTACTCGCATTTTTGGGTATTCAGAGACAGAGGCTATGGCCAATACTTTGGATTTCATCGTGCCCGACCGTCAGCGTCAAAGACATAATCATGGTTTTAGTAAGTCAATGGAGACAGGGACCACTCGCTATGGCGAATCAATCTTGAGGGTTCCTGCTAGGCATAAGGACGGCAGCACGCTTTCCATTGCCTTTACTGTAGGGATGCTTTTTGACCAAAACCACAAGGCCAATGGAGTGGTGGCGATAATTCGTGATGAAACGCAGCGTTTTGCCGAGGAACGAGCCTTAAAAAAGCGCCTTGCTGAGCTTGAAAACCCACCAAATACTGAAAAAACGAGCCTCTAGGAGCGCTTATAAGGGTCTGTGCCCAATAATTAGGCACAGATTCAATGCCGCAATTCCCGCTGGTAAAATTGTCTTAATTAAAAAATTTATTTTTATTGGGATTTAAATCATGGCAAAAGCACTAGAAGGGGTCAAGGTCCTCGACTTTACGCACGTTCAATCAGGTCCAACCTGTACGCAGTTATTAGCTTGGTTTGGTGCAGATGTGATCAAAGTAGAAAAGTCTGGCGAGGGCGATGCAACACGTGGTCAACTGCGTGACATCCCAGATGCGGATAGCTTGTATTTCACGATGCTTAATCACAACAAGCGCTCGATTACGGTCAATACCAAAACCGCTAAGGGTAAAGAGATTTTAGAGCGCCTCATTAAAGAGTGCGATGTGCTCGTTGAGAACTTTGCTCCTGGTGCGCTCGATCGCATGGGCTTTTCTTGGGAACGTATTCAAGAGCTCAATCCAATGATGATCATGGCTTCAGTCAAAGGCTTTGGTCCTGGCCCTTATGAAGATTGCAAAGTGTATGAGAACGTAGCGCAATGTGCCGGCGGCTCAGCATCTACTACTGGTTTTGATGATGGCCCTCCCATGGTAACTGGTGCGCAGATTGGTGATAGCGGCACTGGTTTACATTTAGCCTTGGGTATTGTGACTGCGCTCTACCAGCGAACCCACTCTGGACGTGGTCAAAAAGTATTGGCAGCCATGCAAGATGCAGTCTTAAATTTATGCCGCGTGAAATTGCGTGATCAGCAGCGCTTAGAGCGCGTTGGCGTAATGCAGGAATATCCGCAGTATCCAAATGGAGAATTTGGAGAGGCTGTCCCCCGTGCTGGTAATGCCTCTGGTGGTGGTCAGCCGGGCTGGATTGTGAAGTGTAAGGGCTGGGAAACTGATCCAAACGCTTATATGTATGTCATTGTGCAGGCTCCTGTTTGGGAGGCGGTATGCAAAGTGATTAACCGTGAAGATTGGATTACCGATGTGCGTTTTGCATCGCCGATGGCCCGTTTACCCCATTTGATGGAAATCTTTGGTGAGATTGAAAAATGGACCATGACAAAGAATAAATTTGAGGTCATGGATATCTTGAATAAGTACGATATTCCATGTGGCCCAATTCTGTCGATGAAAGAGATTGCTGAAGAGCCATCCCTACGAAAGACTGGTACCGTTGTTGAAGTAGATCATCCAATTCGTGGAAAGTATCTTACTGTTGGCAACCCCATTAAATTATCGGATAGCCCAACAGATGTTGAGCGTTCTCCATTGCTTGGTGAGCATACGGATGAGATTCTCAGCGAGTTAGGTTATACGACTGATGATTTGATATCGCTTCGTCACGATAAGGTTATTTAAGATGCGAGTAGCGCTAATTGGAAGTGCAGATTTTGGTAAAGCAGCTTTAGAGGCATTCTTGGATCGCGGTGATGAAGTGGTTGCTGTTTTCTGTCCTCCTGATAATCCAAAGTCAAGCAAACCTGAAGTACTGAAAGAGGCAGCAATTACAAAGGGGCTAAAACCCTTGCAATTTGCCTCGCTCAAGGGCCCAGAAGCTTCTCAGGCCATGATCGATTGCAATGCCGACATTTGTGTCATGGCGTACGTGCTGCAATTTGTACCCCAAGAATTAGTCAAGATCCCAAAACACGGCACCATTCAATATCACCCCTCTTTACTGCCAAAGTATCGTGGTCCAAGCGCAATTAACTGGGCCATCGCCTTGGGTGAAGAAACAACTGGCCTTACCATTTTCCGTCCTTCTGATGGGCTTGATGAGGGCGCAGTCATTTTGCAAAAAGAGGTAGCTATTGGACCTGATGACACCTTAGGCAAGATTTATTTTGATCACCTATTTCCGATTGGTATCAAAGCTTTATTAGAGGCTGCTGATTTGGTGGTGGCAGGTAAGCATCAAGAAGTTATTCAAAATGAGTCACATGCCAATTATGAAGGTTGGTTTGATATCAATGCAGCGCAAATTCATTGGGCAAGCCATATTGGCCAAACTTACAATCAGATTCGTGCATGCAATCCAGCACCTGGTGCTTGGACCAAGTTTGGCGAACAGAAGGTGCAGATCTATGATTGCCACAAGCATGTTGTCGCCACCTTTGGCGCCGTTAAAGGTAAGCCAGGCGAAGTAACCCAAATTACCCTAGATTCTTTCTTTGTCGCCTGTCATGGCGGACAGATTGAAGTCCTCAAAGCTAAAGGTGCCACCAGTAAGGTGAGTGGCGCTGAATTGGCTAAAGAGCTCAATATACAAGTTGGGCAATTTTTCGTTTTATAGAATCGCTATATTCAAATAAGTAGCACCGTAGTCAATGAATTTGGATAAAATAAATACCAACCCTAGGGTTGGTATTTTCTTTTTGTGCTTCCTTAAGAGATCGCTATTTACGACTGTCTATTGCCTTAACGGCACCAGCAATAGGATCTGATTTAATGGAGACCGTTCCCTCAAATGGATGATCGCATATAAACACTAGCGTCATCAGGCCGACCAAGGCAGCTAACTCTAGACTAATGCCAATTGCAGTGAGCCATTTATTTAAAATTAATCCAAGCGCTGACATGAAGAGCACGCCAAATAGAATGGCAATATTGACGACCCAATAAATTCCATGTAAACCAATGTGCGAGCCTTCTAGACGTATCTCACGCATTTCAATTGACTCATCTAATTTTTTGAGTAGTTCACTATAAATGACAGTTTCACGCGGGGTAGTAGGATTAATTTGGCCAATCTTGTCAGCAACAACTGCAAATAAATTAGCAGTTTCAACACCCTCTTGTTGTATCTGAAGTTTAGGCCATTCATCATCTAGAATGGATTGAGCATATGTCTTTAAATCGGCGCGTATGGGATTTAACCGTGGATCTCCATATTGATGTAGCAGACGATCAACATCATTAATGCGTGCAGCTTCAGATGCTACATTCTGATCTGCATGATCATAATTAGTAATGACCAGCACCAAAGAAAAGCTCAAAACAATCGCACTCAATGCCACTAAGCCAGACTGGATAGCAATCAAAAACTCTTTTTCATGATCGGAAATACCATTTAGGATAGGCGTTTTTTTAAGCAAGAATGCCATGAAGTACATCAAGGCAATTGATGCAATCAGGCCAATAATAAATAAAGCTATAGGGGGTTGGGTATAAAGCCAATGAGACATAAAGCGCCTTTAAGGTTTTGAATTTCAGAATTAACTGGTTCTTTTACTAATAACATCAATGACTTCAATAATGGGTACTGGTTTAATTCCGGCTTCACCTTTAAGGGGTTCATCGAAGCTAAAGGTTAAGCATAGCAATGCAGCAAAACAGGCCATTTGAGCGCCAATAACAATATCTGCAGTTCTTGTACGTTCTGCAAAGGCAGATAAAACAGTTTTTGCTAATAACATGAGGATGATAATCATCCAGAATATGTTCGGAATGGCAAACTCAGCTGCATCTATACGATCATTACGCGAGTCAGCTAAAGAATCGGCTAGCTTGAGCATCTCGTTGTAGATGGAATTCTCGCGTGGACTTGAAGGCTTCATTTCAATGACGCCTTTTGAAACTGGCTTAAATAGCGCTTCAGTTTTAGCACTATGGTGCCCCTCATCCATTTCGGGCCACTCATCGGCGACAATCGATTGCGCATATTCCCTTAGAGCAATGCGAATTGGATCAGTTGCTTCGGGATTTCCATAGCGGGTTAATAGGCGATCTAAATTATTAATTCTGACGGCTTCTTGACGAACAATGTGTTCCGCCTGTCTGTAAGTGGAAACAGCCTGTACTAAGGAAAAGGCCACAATCAGAGCCAGTAAAGTGGATACAGAAGTATGAATGTTAAGGGCGAGAGTATCTTTGTATCCCGGCGCATATTTATCTAGCAATGATCGAACGATTTTATGCAAAATCAACATAGCAACAATGGTTAACACTGAAAATAGAATTAAAAGCAACCAAGGTGGCGAGTGATTAATGAGGTAAACCATGCTGTTCTCCGTTTTAGTTTGTGAAGTAATTTAAATTGAATTTTTAGTAATTTACCAAAATTTACAATTTTGTGATTCTCTAACTAAATTAAGTCATTTAGATTAAGTATTTGCTTAAATTCTGAGCAATTTTCCAAAATCTGCACAAATTTAATACATTCTGTTAATACTCGATATTCCTCTTCGCTAGTCTAAAAAGAGATCCCTGATCTGGCATGATATGATTTTTAGGTGCCTTAAGAAAGATCATTCAAGGACAACTAGAAGCGAGCAACTTGTTATAGTGCTAGCTATCAGGTGATTAACCTCGTGACATTAGGTAGATAAATGACAGACCTCATTACCCAATACGCTTATGGACCCATTCTGCCGGTTACGCTATTAATCATATTGATTGGGTTGCTCGCTTATAAGATTATTTTTTCATTTGAAATTTTTTCGCCACTTGCTAACCAGCCAATTTCTGGGCCATTTGTATCCCTGCCAGCCATTGCATTCTTTTTCATGGTGGGCTTTATTTCTCTGCATCAATTTTCACGCTTAGAAGATTCAAAGCAGACTTTAGCCATTGAAGTGTCTTCTATTGAGAATATGCTCAATGCCCCAGATGCCAATAATGAAAAGCAGCAAGAAATTCGAGGTTTGCTAAAAGAGTACCTAGATGTATCTCTTAATGAAGAATGGGCTGGCAGTCTTAATCAGGTTGCATCCCCAAAAATTAATCAAATGATTAAAAAAATGATGGGCATTATTTATTCCCCTGATTTTATTTGCGCACCAAATTCACAAGATACTAAATATTGCGTGTCACCTTTACTGGGAAAGAGTTATGTTGATAATTTATTGGCCCTTTCAAATGCACACAATAAACGCATCCAATTAGGGCAGCTCGATAGTAGCCCTATACGCTGGTATTTATGCTTAGGCTTGGCTTTTGAAGCCGCATTAACCACTACGGCAATCCATCGTGCAAATAAGACTTCTGCCATCATTAGCCTCACCCTTTTCTTGATGTCGGCTTGGTTAACGGCCGCAACGATTGCATTACATTACTCACCGTATAGAGGGCCTAATTCAATTCAACCCATACCGCTGCTAAATGTGCAGAAAATATTTAATGGTGGATAGACCGCTATTGATCTGTAGAGATTAAATCTCTAGGTTATCAATCAATCGTGTTTTGCCAAGCTTGGCTGCCGTCAGAATAACAAGCGGCTCACCAGCTTCCAAGCTTGCATCGGTGGCTGGTGCCAAGTCACTTTGCTGCCGAATGGCAATGTAATCCGGTTTCCATCCCCTTCCAACAAGTGTGGCAACTGCTTTCTTCTCAATTTCTGAGAGTGACTGGGTGTTGCGTTCTTTAAGTTCAAGAACTTGATCACGAGCTACCTTTAGCACTCTTTGTAATTCAGGTGCTTCAGCACGCTCTTGTGTAGATAAATAACTATTGCGTGATGAGAGTGCTAAGCCATCCTCTGCACGAATGGTTTCACCCGGAATAATATCTACCGGTAGAGCAAATTGTTTGGCCATTTGACGAATGATCATTAATTGCTGGTAATCTTTCTTACCAAATATGGCCACCTTAGGTTGCACGCAGGAAAAGAGCTTCAAGACAACGGTACATACCCCTTTGAAAAATCCTGGACGAAACTCACCCTCTAAAATGTCGCCCAATTGATGTGGGGGGTCTACACGGTATTCCTGCGGTTGAGGGTAGAGAATATGCTCGGTAGGGGCGAACAAAATATAGACTCCTTCGCGCTCAAGCTTTTCAATATCATCTTGCATCGTGCGTGGATAACTATCAAAGTCTTCATTTGGACCAAATTGCAAGCGATTGACAAAAATACTAGCAACTACAGGATCGCCGTGCTGCCTAGCAAGGCGCATGAGTGACAAATGACCTTCATGCAAATTACCCATCGTCGGAACAAATGATGCGCGGTTTTGACCGCGGAGATGGTCGCGTAATTCTTGAATATCGCTAATAATTTTCATGCAACAGGTGTGTAAGCTAGGCGAACGTAGATTGGTGCATAGGGCTCAGCTTGAGTAATTTCGACTAAGGCTTCGCGGGAGAGTTCTAACATCGCGATAAAGTTAACAATCACTATAGATATGCCTTTACCGGAATTAATAGCCTCTTCAAATAACTCACCAAACTCCACAAATTTAGTGCTTTGTAGACGACGCAATATGCGAGTCATAAAGTCACGAACAGATAATTCTTCACGAGTTATTGTGTGGTGTTGATTGAGTTTGGCACGATGTAAGACATCACGCCAAGCCATCTGTAAATCATCAAGGTTAACTTCTGGCCATGAGATAGCAACCGTAGTGTCTACATAGCCATGAGCGATCTGAAAGTCCCGACCATGCTGAGGTATCTGATCAAGTTCTTGTGCAGCAAGCTTCATACGCTCGTATTCAAGTAAGCGACGAACCAATTCTGCGCGTGGATCTTCCACTTCTTCTTCGCTATCTGCTTTCTTCATTGGCAGCAGCATGCGAGACTTAATTTCAATTAACATCGCAGCCATTAATAAGTACTCGGCAGCAAGCTCAAGATTGGTATGGCGAATTTGATCGATATAACTGAGGTACTGTTGAGTAACCTGCGCCATTGGAATATCAAGAACGTTGAAATTCTGTTTACGAATAAGGTACAGCAAAAGATCTAAGGGGCCTTCGAATGCCTCTAGAAAAACTTCTAGCGCATCTGGCGGAATATAAAGATCAGTAGGAAGCTTAAAGAGGGGTTCGCCATACAGCTTGGCGAAAGCCGATGACATCCCATCGGTAACTCCTGGGGTGCTATCTAGTAATTGGGGTAATGGCTGATTAATCGGGTCAGTCATTCGAGTAGACGTAAGAGCGTTGTTTTAATTTGGCGACTTTTGCGCGACGCTGATCTTCAACACTTAATGGTTCTTTATCCCAAAGCAGGGCACGACCAGCTTGTTGGTCGGCTTCGAGATTTGGCTTCTCGGTTTTCAGTTCGCTTAAGAACTGGGTGAATTCAGACTGGTATCTAGCCATGACATTTCCTAAAATACTCAATTAATTCAATAACTTATGATATTTAATTCCAAAAGTTATCTGGGGACTACAGGCACCATTATAGGTGCTTTTTAGGCCCTTTTTTACAAGTTTGCAGCCAGCAAAGCGTCAATTTGTGGGGCTTCGACTCGAGTCATAAGGTGTTTGTAGGTATTGATCGGATTCTTGCTAGAAAGCGGAGTGGCAATATCGCTCCAATTCATTGGCGCTAAGGCTAAAAATTCCTCTACACCGACAGCAACTTGCGGAATGACGGGTTTGAGGTAAAGGCTGAGCATTCTGAATGCTTCGAGGGTAATGCTACATACGCGCTGTAAGTCAGCCTCACGCACTAGGTCTTTAGCAATTTCCCAAGGCTTATTCTCATCTACAAAACCATTGACCTTATCAGCAAGCTCCATGATCAAGCGCAATGCTTTTGCGTACTCGCGCCCTTCATAGAGCGCAGCAATTTTTTCACTTGCACCAGCAATTTCTTTTAGCAATGGATTATTCATGGCTTCATCAGAAACGATTCCACCAAATCGTTTGACTAAAAATCCCGCGCTGCGACTAGCAATGTTGATGTACTTACCTAATAAATCACTATTGACCCGTGCAACAAAGTCTTGAAGATTTAAATCTAAATCTTCCATGCTGTCATTTAATTTTGTAGCAAAGTAATAGCGGAACCATTCTGGATTAAAACCACATTCAATCACGCTATTAGCAGAAATGAGGGTGCCACGTGATTTGCTCATCTTCTCACCATCTACGGTAAGAAAACCATGAGCAAATACATTTGTGGGAGTGCGGTAACCTGCAAAATGTAGAGTAGCTGGCCAAAAAAGAGTATGGAAATAAAGAATATCTTTGCCAATGAAATGGTATTGTTCAGTGGTCGTATCAGGCTGTACCCACTCATCAAAATTGAGGCCTTTTGCCTGGCAGTAATTGAGGAAGCTAGCGTAGTAACCAATTGGCGCATCTAACCATACGTAGAAGTATTTACCTGGGGCATCCGGAATTTCGAAGCCAAAGTAAGGGGCGTCACGGGAAATATCCCAATCGCCTAATTTACTATCTCCTGGCTCACCAACCCATTCTTTCATTTTGTTACGAGCTTCAGGTTGAAGTGGTGTTTTTACTTGAGTCCATTCGCGTAAAAAGTTTTCGCAACGAGGATCAGATAATTTGAAGAAATAGTGATCAGATATTTTTTTGATTGGTGTAGCACCACTCACTACTGAGAAAGGATTTTTTAAATCCGTCGGCGAATAAGTAGCACCACATTTTTCACAGTTATCACCATATTGATCTTTGGCGCCACACTTAGGACACTCGCCTTTGATAAAGCGATCTGGTAAAAACATTTCTTTAACAGGATCGTAAGCCTGCTCAATAGCGCGCTTTTCAATTAAACCCATATCACGGAGCTTTAGGTAAATACTTTGCGCTAGCTTTTCATTCTCTGGGCTATCAGTGGTGTAGTAGTTATCGAATGAAATCAGGAAGTTATCAAAGTCGCGTTTATGTTCTTTCCAAACATTAGCGATCAGTTCTTTTGGCGTGAGACCTTCTTTTTCTGCGCGCAACATGATGGGGGTGCCATGGGTATCATCGGCGCCTACGTAGTGCACCTCATGATTGCGCATCCGTTGAAAGCGAACCCAGATATCTGTCTGAATATATTCCACCAGATGGCCTATATGGATCTGACCATTGGCATAAGGTAAGGCGGAAGTGACAAGAAGGCGACGCTGGGGCTTGCTCATGTAAAGCGGACTTAAATAAGAAGGTTAAATTAGGCTCAATCCATAATTGTGCTGGCTTGAGCAATGATTTTAGTCTGCGGTTAAAGTAAACCCCCCATTAGTACCGATAAAATTGAGTTCAACCCTATTTAGAAGGCGCCCAATGTCAGTAGAGGTAGGCAAACCCAGGATTCAGATGTCTCACGCCTCCGTGCCCCTGGTGCACGAGGTAGAGATATTGGATGAGGCGGGACGCAGTAAGCTTACCCATATTCCTGGAGAACGCCCCTTAACTATTTATTTGGATAAGCGCGAGGTGGTCACCTTGATGACCCTAGGAAGTGCGCCTGAAGCCCTAGTGCTAGGTTATTTGCTTAACCAGCGCTTAGTAGAGTCACCCGATGATATAGAGAGCATTCAGGTGGATTGGGAGACAGACTCTGCTGCTGTAAAGACTCATCGTCGCACGGTAGACATTGACGCCTTGACCAGCAAGCGCGTGGTTACCACTGGTTGTGGTCAGGGAACCATGTTTGGTGGTCTGATGGAGGAGATGTCGGAGATGCAACTGCCAGATGGGCCCCAATTATCTCAGGAGGCAATCGTTGCCTTGGTGGATGCAATTCGGATTCATGACTCGATTTATAAGAAGTCAGGCTCGGTTCATGCCTGCGCGGTCTTTGAGCGTCAGGGCGAGCACGGGGTTCGCATGCTCCACTTTATTGAGGATGTTGGACGTCATAATGCAGTCGACTCAATTTCTGGCTTGATGAGGCTGGCTAATAAACCGGGCAAAGATTTGATCTTCTTTACGACGGGTCGCTTAACCTCGGAAATGGTCATTAAGGGCGCTCAGATGGGCATTCCTTTCTTACTGACTCGCTCTGGAGTAACTCTGATGGGCTTGGAGTTGGCTCGCCAAACCAATCTGACGATCCTATCCCGCTGCTCTGGAAAACACTTCGAGATTTACAACGGCGCTGAGCGAGTGGTTTTTACCCAAAGCCCAGGATAAATATTGGGGATGTCTTAGCGAAGGTTTTACAATTCGGGCATGACTATTAAATCTGACCACTGGATCCGGCGCATGGGCGAGCAAGGCATGATCAGCCCTTTTGAGCCTGGGCAAATCCGCCAAGACGCCGCAGGCAACAAAATCGTAAGTTATGGCACTTCAAGCTATGGCTATGACATTCGTTGTGCAGACGAATTCAAGATCTTTACAAACATCAACAGTACGATTGTTGATCCTAAAAATTTCGATGATCAATCCTTCGTAGATTTTAGGGGGGATGTTTGTATTATTCCGCCAAATTCTTTTGCTTTGGCTAGGACTGTTGAGTACTTTAAGATTCCCCGTAGTGTTCTAACAGTTTGCGTTGGTAAAAGTACCTATGCGCGTTGTGGGATCATTGTGAACGTCACTCCATTTGAGCCTGAATGGGAAGGCTATGTCACTCTAGAATTTTCCAATACCACCCCATTGCCGGCAAAAATTTATGCTGGTGAAGGATGTGCGCAAGTGCTCTTCTTTGAGAGTGACGAAATCTGCGGAACATCTTACAAGGATCGCGGCGGCAAGTATCAAGGTCAGCGGGGCGTAACCCTGCCTAAGACCTAAGCCATTTTCGGCAGTGCGTAAATTTCATTTCAGTAGTAATCCTGCTAGGATTAATCTGGATGAATATCGCGCTACGCTAATACGTTCCGCTGCCGCACGCCCAGAAAACAATTTCTATCATTGGCTATTAGGTACCAGTTGGACCAGCTTTTTATTGCTAGTGATCTTGGTGTACTTAAGTACCAATCTTTTATTTGCTATTGCCTACCTGGCTTGTGGCGACGGTGCAATTACCCATGCTGAACCTGGATCTTTATTAGATGTCTTTTTCTTTAGTGTTCAAACAATGGCCACGATTGGCTATGGTCGCATGACGCCAGTAGGGCATTGGCCTAACTCGATTGTGACCTTTGAGGCTTTCTTTGGCATCGTCTATTCAGCGTTAACTACGGGTTTGGCATTTGCACGCTTTACGAGGCCCACCGCTGGTGTGCGCTTCTCAAAGGTCGCTGTTGTAGGCAAACACAATGGTATTAAAACCTTGAAGTTTCGGGTTGCTAATGACCGCAGCTCACATATTGTTGAGGCACAACTGCGCCTCTGGATGATCGCAGAAAGTATGACTGCAGAAGGTGAGCGCTATCGCCGTTCAGTAGAGTTGCCTTTACATCGCTCTGAGAGCCCTGTCTTTTCCTTGACCTGGACTGCCATGCATAGCGTGGATGCACAAAGCCCTTTAAATGAATTTTTAGGTGATGGCGTTTTAGATGGACATTGGCATCTTCTGATTACATTTACTGGCTACCACGAAAGCTTGGCTAACCAGGTTTATGCGAGACATGTTTACTTGCCGCAAGATGTCCAGCAAAATGCGTCATTTGTCGATATAGTCACTGTTTTGCCAGATGGTGGACGAGTCATTGATTTGTCCAATTTTGAGAAGTGGGTTCCGAATACATCGGACAAGTTAGCAGGGGAGTATTTATGAAATTTCGTTTCCCAATCATCATTATTGATGAGGACTTTCGTTCCGAAAATATTTCGGGTTCCGGAATTCGCGATCTAGCCGAAGCGATTGAGACAGAGGGCATGGAGGTTATCGGCCTGACTAGTTATGGCGACCTTACTTCCTTTGCTCAACAAGCATCTCGCGCTTCTAGCTTTATCGTGTCTATTGACGATGAAGAGTTTGTGACGGATTCAGAAGATGAGGATCTACCTGCTTTAAATAATTTACGTGCCTTTATTACTGAGGTTCGTAAGCGCAATGAAGATATCCCGATCTTTTTGTATGGCGAGACCCGTACCTCACGTCATATGCCAAACGATATCTTGCGGGAATTGCATGGCTTCATTCATATGAATGAAGACACCCCAGAATTTGTAGCACGACATATTATTCGTGAAGCGAAGGTGTACTTGGATTCATTAGCGCCACCTTTTTTCCGCGCGCTTACCAATTACGCTTCTGAAGGCTCCTATTCTTGGCATTGCCCAGGTCACTCTGGCGGGGTAGCTTTCTTGAAAAGTCCTGTAGGTCGTATGTTTCATCAATTCTTTGGTGAGAATATGCTCCGTGCTGACGTCTGTAATGCTGTTGAAGAACTTGGCCAACTGTTGGATCACACTGGCCCAGTGCTCCAGAGTGAGCGTAATGCCGCCCGCATCTTTAATGCTGACCACCTTTTCTTTGTAACGAACGGCACGTCAACCTCAAACAAAATTGTTTGGCACTCTACCGTTGCCCCAGGCGATGTAGTGCTGGTGGACCGTAATTGCCATAAGTCTGTCATTCACTCCATCACCATGATGGGCGCGATTCCGATTTTCCTGATGCCAACGCGTAATCACTTAGGGATTATTGGCCCCATTCCAAAAGAAGAGTTTGAATGGAAAAACATCAAAAAGAAGATTGATGCAAATCCCTTTATTAAAAATAAGGATGTCATTCCGCGTGTAATGACCTTGACCCAAAGTACTTATGACGGAATTATTTACAACGTTGAGATGATTAAAGAAATGCTCGACGGTAGGGTAGATTCTTTACACTTTGATGAAGCTTGGTTACCCCATGCTGCATTCCATCCTTTTTATAAGGATATGCATGCCATTGGCGCTGACCGTAAGCGCACTAAAAAGAGTTTGATGTTTGCAACTCAGTCAACACATAAGTTACTTGCCGGTCTTTCTCAAGCATCTCAGGTTCTGGTTCAAGATGCTGATGAGCATAAGCTAGATCGAGATTGCTTTAATGAGGCTTACTTGATGCACACTTCAACTAGCCCACAATACGCAATTATTGCTTCTTGCGATGTCTCTGCTGCCATGATGGAATCTCCTGGTGGTACAACCTTAGTAGAAGAATCCATTGCTGAGGCTATGGACTTTCGCCGCGCGATGCGTGAAGTCGATGATAAGTTTGGTGCCGATTGGTGGTTTAAGGTTTGGGGACCAGATCACTTAGCAGAAGAGGGCATTGGTGAGCGCTCAGATTGGATCTTAGAGCCTTCTGCTTCCTGGCATGACTTTGGCAAGCTGGCAAAAGATTTCAACATGCTTGATCCAATCAAGGCTACGGTTGTTACTCCAGGCTTGGATATTGAAGGTAACTTTGGCTCAATGGGAATTCCAGCGAGCATTGTGACTAAGTATTTGGCGGAGCACGGTGTAATCGTGGAGAAGTGTGGCTTGTATTCCTTCTTCATTATGTTCACTATTGGTATTACCAAGGGTCGTTGGAATACCTTAGTGACCGAGTTGCAGCAATTTAAAGATCACTTTGATAAGAACGCTCCTTTATGGAAAGTCTTGCCAGAGTTTGTAGCTAAGCACCCACGTTACGAGCGTGTTGGTCTGAAGGATATTTGCCAGCAAATTCATGAGTTTTATAAGAGCCGTAATGTAGCTCGTATGACTACGGAGATGTATACCTCCGATATGGAGCCGGCAATGATGCCATCAGAGGCATGGGCTAAGATGGCGCACAAAGAAGTGGATCGTGTTCCGCTCGATCAATTGGATGGTCGTGTCACGGCGATGCTAGTAACGCCATACCCACCAGGTATTCCATTGTTGATTCCGGGCGAGCGCTTCAATAAGCGAATTGTGGATTATCTCTACTTTGCTCGGGACTTTAATGAAAAATTCCCAGGTTTTGAGACCGATATTCATGGGCTTGTGAAGGCAGACATTGATGGACGCAGTCAATACTACGTCGATTGCGTCAGACAAGAACCAGACATTACATTGTAGGTTAAGGAGAGATTTATGAATCGTATTATGTTACTGGCCAAGATTCATCGTGCCACTGTTACTGAAGCAGATCTTCACTACGAAGGTTCTTGCGGTATTGATGAAGATCTTTTAGATGCGGCCAATATGCGTGAGTTTGAAAAGATTGAACTTTACAATATCAATAACGGTAATCGATTCGCTACTTACATCATCAAGGAGCCCCGTGGCTCTGGAAAAATTTCTTTAAATGGTGCTGCTGCAAGAAAGGCTCATCTCGGGGACCACTTAATTATTTGTACTTACGCAGCTGTACCGGATAGTGAGGTGCCCTCTCATGTTCCCCACGTCATTTTGGTTGATGACGATAATCGCATTAAAGAAATTAAGAAGGTAAATTAAGTAAACCTCTACTTAAGAGGTTTATCTAGCTGGAACTGCACTGGAGCATCTTCATCCCCTTTGTTGGGGGATGTTTCTGATGCTTTATCTTCCCCGTTGGTGAAATTAAATTCTTGGCTTTGGATGATTGCTGCTGGCTTGTCGAGTAAGGTGGTGACTAGAGCGGGGAAGGCAATCACCACAAGGACCATAATTAGCTGTAGTCCGACCCAAGGTAATGCACCCCAATAGATGTCGCTGCTCTTTACTTCCTTGGGAGCTACCCCTCGCAGGTAAAACAGGGCAAAACCAAAGGGTGGATGCATAAACGAAGTTTGCATATTGACGCACAGCATGACACCAAACCAGACTAAGGCTGCGCTAGCCGCCGCCTGAGGATTGCCATTCATAGAATCTAGCAATACTGGTGAAAGAAGCTTTACTGCTACCGGAGCAAGCAAGGGCACCACGATAAAAGCAATCTCAAAAAAGTCTAAGAAGAAGGCTAAGAAAAAGATAAAGAGATTGACAACAATTAAAAATCCGACCCATCCACCCGGTAAATTGGAAAAGAGTTCTTCAACCCAGTGACCGCCATCTACCCCTTGGAACACGACGGAAAAACAAGTAGAGCCGATCAGAATAAAGATAACCATCGTAGTGATGCGCATGGTGTTTTGATACGCTTCTTGAATTAAACCCTTGAGATTGGGAATACTTGCTCTTCGAAGCCACGCTAACAGCAGCGCACCCATTGCACCCATAGCTCCGGATTCGGTAGGCGTGGCAATACCAGTCATGATGGTTCCCAAGACCAAGAAGATCAGCACAGCTGAGGGAATAATTCCCATGAGACATTTTTTCCAGAGCGACCAACCTTTCAGGGTGAGCTCACTTTCAGGAACTGCCGGCAAATAATCTGGACGAAAGCGACTCAAAAAGAAGGTATAGAGCGCAAAAAGCGCAATCTGCAAAAGAGAGGGACCCCAGGCACCTAGATACATGCTGCCAACATCTGCACTACCGCTTTGGGTTTTGAGTTGATCAGCCAAAACGATTAGTACCAATGAAGGGGGGACTAATTGCGTAATCGTGCCAGAAGCCGCTAATACGCCCGTAGCGTAGCGCATGTTGTAGCCGTAACGCATCATCACTGGTAATGAGATCATCGCCATGGCGATCACCTGAGCAGCTACTGTGCCCGTAATAGCACCCAAGATAAAGCCAACGATGATGACTGAGTAACCTAGCCCCCCTCGAATGCGCCCAAAGAGCTGCCCCATAGAATCTAGCATTTCTTCTGCAAGGCCACAGCGCTCGAGAATAGCCCCCATAAAGGTGAAGAAGGGGATTGCTAAAAGTAAATCATTAGCCAGTACGCTACCAAAAATTCGTTGAGGAATGGCTTGTAAAAAAGACATCCCAAAAAAACCTTCGCTCATGGCGATTACGGAGAAAAATAAGCCCGCAGCCATCAAAGAAAATGCCACTGGAAAGCCAATCAACATAAAGAGGACCAAACCACCAAACATCAAGGGAGGCATCCACTCTAAGGGGATCATTGGGTAGGCTTTTCGTAATGGAGGTCTTCAGGGGGCAATGCAATATCTCCCTTAAGGGCACCGATACGCTTGATGATTTCAGAGAGACCTTGCAGGCTCAGCATAAAAAATCCAAAGGGCACTACAAATTTAATGGGATAACGTGCCATTCCCCCAGCATTGAGTGAATGCTCCATAACTAACCAAGAAGGATAAAAGAGGGAGGTCCATGAGAGCCAAGTAAATAGAATGCAGGCGGGCATTAGGAAGAAAATCAAGCCAAACAAATCAACCCAAAGACGACCACGATTAGAAAGCTGTGAGTAAATTAAATCCACTCGGACATGTTCATTACGCTTGAGGGTGTATGCGGCGCCTAACATGACAGCCGCACTAAAGAGATACCACTGAAGCTCTAGCGGCCAATTATTACTAATATCCAGACCATATCGAAGTAAGGCATTTGCTGCCGAAACCACGCACGACAATAAAATCATGATGCTAGCAGCGCTAGCCAGCAGCTGATTGATGCGATCGATGCCTGCCGAGAGCTTAGACCAGAACCCCATGCACTTTAGAGATCTGTGCGACCTCTTTTAATAGCAGCAAGAACTTGTGATGGTGCGGTACCGCCAGCATGCTGACGCGATTGCACTGATCCATCGACTGTCAATAAAGCAAATACATCATCACTAATCAGTTCGGGGCGACTGTCTAAGCCACAGGCAAAGCGCAATTCAGAAAGACTGAGATCAGTGAGCATGCAGTTTCTGCCAACGCAAGCCTTCACTGCATGAGCAACTGCTTCGTGTGCATCTCTGAAAGCTAAACCTTTTTTCACTAAATAATCAGCCAAGTCAGTAGCGGTGGCAAACCCTTCCTCAGCTGCCGCCTTCATTACTTCTGCTTTAACTTCAATATGGGGAATCATGTCTGCAAAGATACGCAAAGTATCTTGTACGGTATCTACTGCATCAAATAAAGGCTCTTTATCCTCTTGATTATCTTTGTTGTAGGCAAGTGGCTGACCCTTCATAAGGGTGAGCAAAGCAATTAAATCACCGTAGACACGACCCGTTTTGCCACGAGCTAATTCTGGTACATCAGGATTTTTTTTCTGCGGCATGATCGAGCTGCCAGTACAAAAGCGATCAGGCAGATCTATAAAGCCAAAGCGCGGGCTAAGCCAAAGGATAAGTTCTTCGGATAAACGAGAAACGTGCATCATCAAGATGGCTGCAAAGGCGCAGAACTCAATGGCAAAGTCCCGATCAGATACTGCGTCGACAGAATTGTTGCAAATGCCATCAAAACCTAAAATACGGGCTACTTGTTCACGGTCAATCGGGTAAGTAGTTCCGGCCAAGGCTGCAGCACCAAGAGGTAATCGATTAAAGCGTGCGCGCAAATCCGTTAGACGACTTGCATCACGACTAAACATTTCGTAATAGGCCATTAAGTGATGACCAAAGGTAATCGGCTGGGCAACTTGTAAGTGAGTATGACCAGGCATGATAGTAGCGGCATGCTTTTCGGCTAAATCTAAAAGAGCAGTGCGAACACTTTTCAGGGTAATCTGAATATCATCAACACTGCCACGTAACCATAGACGTAAGTCGGTCGCCACTTGATCGTTACGTGAACGACCGGTATGCAGGCGTTTGCCAGCATCGCCGACTAACTCAGTCAGACGTGCTTCAATATTTAAGTGAACATCTTCTAAAGCTAATTGCCAGTTAAATTGGCCGGACTCAATTTCACATTTAATTTGAGCCATTCCTTGTTGAATATCAGCCAAATCCTGGGCGCTGATAATCTTTTGGCTAGCGAGCATTTCTGCATGGGCTAGGGATCCAGTAATATCGACCATGGCAAACCGTTGATCAAAGCCAATGGAGGCTGTATAACGTTGTACAAGTTCGTCTACCGGTTCGGTAAAACGGGCCGACCAAGCTTGGGCTTTGTTGGCTAAGGAATTTTTAGATGAGCTCATAAACACAGTATATTGGTGTAGGTCTTTTTTATTTTAAATGTTATGTCCCAAACCTTAAATTCTTCCCCTCCAGCTGCAGTCCCAGGCTCCCCAGAGCGCTTAGTCATTGCCTCCCGTGAAAGTCGCCTAGCCATGTGGCAGGCAGAACACCTACGGGATTGCCTGAAAAAGCTCTATCCAGAGTGCGATATTCAGATTTTGGGAATGACCACCCGGGGTGACCAAATTTTGGATAGAGCCCTCTCAAAAGTCGGTGGTAAGGGCTTATTTGTAAAAGAGCTAGAAGCAGCGCTGGAAGATGGGCGCGCTGATTTGGCGGTGCACTCCCTCAAAGATGTTCCGATGGTGATGCCCGATGGATTTGATCTGGCCTGTGTGATGACTAGAGAAGATGCTCGCGATGCTTTTGTTTCCAATGACTATGCAAGTCTTGAAGAACTACCCAAAGGCGCCATCGTGGGTACTTCGAGCTTACGTCGAGAATCTGTTCTCAGAGCAAAGTTCCCCCATTTAGAAATTCAGCCTTTGCGAGGTAATTTAGATACCCGCATGGGCAAATTGGATCGTGGTGAGTACCAAGCAATTATTTTGGCAGCAGCCGGATTAAAACGTCTCGGTCTAGAGAGTCGTATCAAAGCATTTCTACCCTATGACCCATATACTCCTGCAGCAGGTCAGGGTGCTTTAGGTATTGAGACCCTCATTAAGCACCCCAACATCAAGCGATGGCTCGCACCCTTAAATGACATACCAACCTTGTTAGCAGTTTCAGCGGAGCGTATGGTGTCACGTCAGTTAGGTGGTTCTTGTGAAGTACCATTAGCTGCACATGCGGTGTGGGACAAGAATCAGATGCAAATTCGATCTTTTGTGGCTAGCACTGATGGCAAGTCAATATGCTTGGCTAATGGCAATGCAGTTGTTCAGTCGGTTGAGGATGCTGAAGCCTTAGGTCTTGCCGTTGCACAGGATTTACTAGCGCAAGGTGCAGCTGACCTCATTCCGAAAATTGCAAAATAAGATTGCAGTTAGCTTAGAACCATGAGCGCCAAGACAATCATAGTTACGCGGCCTAGTGGCCAGGCACGCCAACTCATTGAAGTTCTAACCAGCAGTATTGAGCTTAGTGGCGTTGCTAAGCGTAGCTTGCCTGATATTTTATCTTTACCTTTATTAACTATCGTGCCAAAGACTGATGAGGCCTTGTCAGTTCATATTGCAATTCTCTTACAGGATGCAGACCTGGCCATCTTTGTTAGTCCTAATGCGATTGAATGTGTGATGCGCTTATTGGAGCGCAGTTGGCAAGATTTTTCAAAAAGAATTATTCCAATCGGTGTGATGGGGGGAAGTAGCAAATTAGCTCTGCAGCATCATGGCGTCGGAATGGAAACTAACCCCACACCTATCGTGATGCCCCAAGATAAGGAGCGATGGGACTCTGAGGGTTTATGGCAGGAGTTACAAAGCTTGGGCTGGAATTGGCAGGGTAAGAGGGTGATTATCTTTAAAGGCGAGGGAGGGCGCGATTGGATGGCCGATACCTTAAAAAATGCAGGTGCTCAGGTCGACGAGATTTCAAGCTACACCCGCGTGCCCTTGGATATTGATAACCCTGCATGGGATAGCATTCATAAACTTGATTTTTCTAAATCTCTTTGGCTATTAACGTCATCCGAAGCGGTACGATATTTGGGTAGTGTGATTCAGGATCAATTTACCCAGAACTTCAGTAGCGCAAGCGCACTTTGCCCGCATCACAATATTGCGGATGCTGCTGATGAGATTGGTTTTGGTGAAGTATTTACAACAGAACCTGGCGATGAGTCTTTGGTCAAAGCCAGCTTAGCTTGGTTAACTCTCTAAGCTTTAGGGTAGCGTAGTAGCTCTGGCAAGAAAATTTCATTGACTAGGATGGGATGTCCCTTTAATTGATAAAGAGTCCGGC
This sequence comes from Polynucleobacter sp. AP-Melu-500A-A1, assembly GCF_018882125.1. Lineage (GTDB taxonomy): Bacteria > Pseudomonadota > Gammaproteobacteria > Burkholderiales > Burkholderiaceae > Polynucleobacter. The sequence goes on along the minus strand of NZ_JACVOZ010000002.1, from coordinate 543,183 downwards.
GCGCCCATAAGGGTGAGCTCAATTTTGTGTAATTCTTAAAGCACTTTTTCCATAAAGCACTCTGTTTATCTAAACGGGCAATGTCACGCGGCGGCTTTGGCTTGCAATGCTGACGTTCTTTAGCAAATAACACTGCACCTAAAGGTTTTTTACCTAGACGCAAAATACGATGGTTACTGCCGCTAGAACTTAAGGTGGGAATCACACTATGCGCCATGACTAAAGGTGTGTCATTGCAGCAGAGTAGAACTTGACGTACTCGACACCGTCTAACCCGGAAATGAAAATAGCGACTTTCGTCGCTATTGAGTGATTGAGGGCAATCGCGCAAAACCTGAACTTCCAGTTTTTGACCAATGATTTGCTCAATTTTTTGAGTGAGAGATCCAGTATCACTCAGCCAGGCTTGCCACTTGAGTGGCGCCCGATGAATCTCACCGGAACCGACTCGATTCCATGCAGAACGGAGACGATAACGGTGAGTCATTTTTAGCTGCCGCTAAAGTTTCTGCGTTGACCACCAGCTTTTGGTTTCGCAAAGCGTGGACCAGCCGGACGTGAATCTGCTGAGCGGGCAGGACGTGAGTCATCAGAACGCGCAGGACGTGAATCTGCTGAGCGTGCAGGACGTGAGTCAGATGAACGACCACCACCAGTAGCGCCACCACCAAAGCGAGATTCGGAACGAGCACCAGAGCCATAACGACCGCCGCCGCCACCGGAGCGATTACCACCGCCACCGCCGCCAGAGCGACCACCAGGACGACCGCCGCCGCCACCAAAGCTAGGTTTAGCTTGTGGCTCGAGACCAGCGATGACTGATGCCACGATATCTTGCTGTGTAAAGCGTTCGATATTGCGGATCTTAGCGCGATCACGATGTTCAACCAAAGTGATAGCAACACCATTACGACCAGCGCGACCAGTACGACCGATGCGATGGGTATAGTCCTCAGGCTTCATTGGCAAGCCAAAGTTAATCACGTGACTAATACGTGGCACATCGATACCGCGAGCAGCTACGTCAGTCGCAACCAATATTTTGGTGTGACCTTTACGCAAAGACTCAAGGCGACGCATACGCACAGCTTGAGGCATAGCGCCGTGAAGAGCAGTTGCTTCATAGCCATTAGCGCGCAAGGTGTCAGCGATTTTTTCGCTTTCAACTTGAGTGCTTGCAAACACAACTGCTTGATCCAAAGAGGCATCTGCCAAAATGTGTTCGAGCAATTTATGCTTGTGTGACATGCTGTCGGCCCAATGTAACTTCTGTTCGATATTGGCATGTTTTTCACCTGCGTGAGCAAGTTCAATACGCTTTGCATCTGTAGTTAATGCATTAGCCAAAGACATAATCTTTGGAGCAAAAGTTGCAGAGAACATCAAAGTTTGGTTACGTCCAGCGCAACGTTTATCAATTGCTTCGAGATCATCTGCAAATCCCATGTCGAGCATGCGATCGGCTTCATCGATAACGAGTTGTTTGACATCATCAAGGCGAATCGCTTTGCTATCACACAGATCGAGTAAGCGACCTGGGGTTGCAACAACTAACAATGCACCTTTCAGAGCCTGGATTTGCTTGCCGTAAGGCATGCCACCCATGACGGTTGCAATACGAATACCTTTCATGCCGCGAACTAAGTTCACTGCATCAGCGGTAACCTGTTGAGCTAATTCACGAGTAGGGCAGAGCACTAACACTTTAGGCTGTGCACGACCTGGTACGGGTGAGTTGTTTGGGTTGGATTCGATCAGTTGATTAATCAAAGGCAACAAAAAGGCTGCGGTTTTACCGCTACCGGTTTGGCTGCTGACCAATAAGTCACCACCAGCTAAAGCAGCAGGAATAACCTGGGCTTGAACAGGAGTGGCTTGGGTAAAACCCAGTTCAGCAACGTTTTTAAGAAGTGGCGCCGCTAGGGCGAAAGACTGGAAGGAACTTCCAGCATGTTTTGAGTCTTGCGACTCATGATTAGTTTCTTTAGAAAAAGTCATGCTATTACACGTCCCCTTTTGAGGGAAGTCTCCGTATGTTGCACCCATGGTTTTTAAAGGGTGCGATGGTCAAAGGCATCGACCATCAGACAAGCGGCAGCGCGTTTTATGAACTTCGGTGTTTATAACTTCTAAACGGTACGCTGAAATATAGCTGGGGGGCGATGAATCAAATTGCTTGAAAAAGCCTCTCATTATGGCAGATTAGCGCCCAAATTGCAAGGGTTTTCCCGAATTAATTAGTGGTGAAGTGTTGCTACTGAATTACTTTAGGAAGCGCAATAAACGCTCAACCCCTTTTCCATAAGGTGGGCGGGCGAGCTTGCTGCCTTTCCAAAGATTAAAACCTAAGAAACCGCGTACTTGTAATACGGATTTGCGATGACTAAAAATATCAAAGCCAGCCTTACCGTGATAGGCGCCCATCCCACTTGTACCTGTTCCACCAAATGGCAGTGACTCTACGGTGGCGTGCAACAAGGTGTCATTAATAGTGACACCGCCTGAGCGAGTTTCTTGCAAAACTTTTTGCAGATTCTGTTTATTTTTTCCAAACCAATATAGTGCAAGTGGATTGGGTTTGCTGTTGATGTACTGAATGGCTGAAACAGTATTGCTAATAGTCACCACTGGCAATATAGGCCCAAAGATTTCCTCATGAAGTACGCGCGCATCATCTGAGACATTAATTAATACAACTGGTTCGAATCTTCTCGCGCCAGCAGACGGATTGCTAAGGAGTGGAATTGCTTGAGCGCCGCGATCAAGAGCATCGGCTACAAGATGTTGCCAATATTGCAGTTGAGCATCATCAATGGGTCCCGTGAGTTCTGTTGGCTTAGAAAATTGCTCCTGAGCTGCGGCTTGTAATTGCGTTATAAAACTATCACGCTTGTCTTGTTCAATCAGGACGTAATCTGGGGCAATACAGGTTTGACCGCTGTTGAGTAACTTTCCATAAGCGATGCTACCCGCAGCCTCCTCTAGATTGGCTGAGGAATCTACTATCGCTGGCGACTTGCCGCCAAGCTCTAAGGTAATCGGTGTTAAATGTTCTGCGGCAGCGCGCATCACTTTTTTACCAATACTCTCAGTACCAGTGAATAAGAGATGATCAAACGGTAGTGCGCTAAATTGCTGAGCTACTTCTGTATCTCCAGCAGTGACACAAAACTCGGTAGGGTGAAAGTATTCCTGAATGAGATTGGCGAGGAACCCTGAAGTACGCGGGCATCGCTCTGAAGGTTTAAGCCAAACTCGATTGCCGGCAGCAAAAGCGGAGATAGCTGGCAAGAGAGCTAATTGCACTGGGTAATTCCAAGGGCTTAAGATTCCAATAACACCTAGAGCTTGATTTTGTATCCAGGCATTTGAAGATCCCAATGTCATAGGTGTCTCCACTGGAGTTTCTTTTATCCACGCTTTGAGATGTTTGCGGGTGTATTTGCAGGCCTGGTAAATCATCTGAAATTCTGCCAGACGGGTTTCGATAGGGTGGCGTACCCCAAAGTCAGCCATCAGAACTGTGCACAGTTTTCCTTCATTAGCCTTGACCATTTTTTCAATGCGGCCAATTCGCTCTAATCTGACTTCTAGCGAGGGATTGGGTTCTGTGGCAAAGGCTGCCCTTATTTCATCGAGTTGGAGGGTAAAGCGATTCATAGCATTTAAGATCTTGGCAGACAATGGAATAAGGCATTAGGATAAAGCTATGAATGAAAAATTGAATAAAACCCCGTCTGAATTAGAGCGTGCCACCTTGGGTGGCGGATGTTTTTGGTGTCTTGAGGCTGTCTATCAGCAAATTCAGGGCGTTCAATCGGTTGTTTCAGGTTATGCGGGAGGCCCTCGACCGAACCCCAGTTATGAAGCCGTTTGCACTGGAACAACTGGGCATGCTGAGATTGTAGATATTGTCTTTGACCCCCAAATAGTTTCATTTCGAGATCTACTCGAGATATTTTTTGTGATTCATGATCCGACAACTTTGAACTATCAAGGTAATGACCATGGTACTCAATATCGCTCAGTGATTTTTACGCACAGTGATTTGCAGACCACAATAGCCCATGAAGTAGTGCAAGAGTTAGCGGATTCGAAGATTTATACTTCGCCCATCGTGACGCAGATTGATGTTGCACCAATTATTTATCCTGCAGAGGAGTATCACCAGAACTACTTTGTACAGCATCCCAATCAAGGTTACTGTATGGCAGTGGTTGCCCCTAAGCTGGCTAAATTTAGAGCAAAATTCAAAGCGCTGATAGCGCCTCAATATTCGTAGCTATCAGCAATTGATTGCTACGGTGCTAGGCGATGAATTTTCCAGCTGGTGCCTTCAAGCTTGTAATGAATGCGATCATGAAGTCTAGAAGGGCGCCCCTGCCAAAATTCCATTTCGGTAGGTTGAAGGCGATAACCACCCCAATTTCCTGGGCGCGGAGGCGCATCACCAAATTGCACTGTAAATCGTTTCTCAGCCTCTTCTAAAAATTCTCTATTCGGAATAGTGGAACTTTGGGGTGATGCCCATGCTCCAATTCTGGAGGCAGGAGGACGTGAGTGAAAGTATTCATCACTCTCAGCAGCGGTAACCTGTTCTACAAGCCCTTGAATTCTTACTTGACGCTCTAACTCGTGCCAATGAAAGAGTAGAGCTGCCTGTGGGCGTATCGCTAAATCCCGGCCTTTTTGGCTTTCGTAATTAGTGAAGAAGGTAAAGCCGTTCTGATCAGCGCCTTTTAGTAAGACAATACGAGCTGATGGATTGCCCGCTTGATCGGCTGTAGCTAAAGTCATGGAATTGGGTTCTGGACATTCTGCCTTTACAGCCTGATCAAACCAAAGCTGAAAAAGGCCCAGTGGATTGTGAGGAACTTCAGTTTCAGAAAGCTGACCGAAGGTATAGTTTTTGCGAAGTTGTGCAATCGAGTCCATTTGTTCAGTATAAAGAGAAGCTATGGCAGAAGACAATATAGAAGACAGCATAGAAATTCGACGTTTCGGAGGCGTATCCAGGCTCTATGGAGCCGAGCTGCGCGAGCAATTTCATCTTGCTACGGTGGTGGTAGCCGGTTTAGGCGGTGTGGGTTCTTGGGCTGCTGAAGCTTTAGCTCGAACTGGCATTGGTCATTTGGTGCTGGTGGATTTTGATCACATCGCTGAGAGTAATACTAACCGTCAATTGCACGCCTTAGAGGGGCAGTACGGAAAAGCAAAAGTGCAAGCGATGAGCGAGCGCATTAAACAAATTAATCCTAACATTTCCTTAACAGTCTGTGATGAATTTCTAGAACCAGAAAATCTAGATGTAATAGTGCCGAAAGATGCATTGGTATTAGATGCAACCGATTCAGTGCAAACCAAAATTGCTTTGGTACTTTGGGCTACGCAAAATAATCGATCGCTCGTCATGTGTGGTGCTGCGGGAGGTAAAACCGATCCTACCTCAGTCAGGTGTGATGATCTCTCGCGCACTGAACAAGATGCATTGTTGGCAAAGGTAAGACAAGGATTGAGGCAAGATCATGGTTTCTCAAGAAACCTCAAGAAAAAAATGGGAGTGCGTGCCATCTACTCTCATGAGCCCCGTACCGGAGCTTCCAGTGGGGGGCTAGCCTGCTCTGGTTATGGTTCGACCGTTGTGGTAACCGCTGCTTGTGGCTTAGCTGCAGCTGCTGAGATATTAAATCTGATTGCTGCTCAGCCTTAAACCCTTAAGGGGAATCCCTGTAGGAAATTACGGATTCTTTTGCAGTCAATAATAAAAACTTTCATTGCAGACTCTTGATTTATATGAGCGTTTTATTTTTAAGCGCTCATTTTTATTTATTTAATCACTTTCGATATTTTTAGGCCCTAGTGCTTATACAAACTCCTCCCTAGACTTTGCCTCGTTGGTAAATCGCCAACGACAAATCGAAAGGAGGTCTCTTTTGCAGACTGAAAACAATGGCTTAAAACGCCACCTTAAAGTCCGACACATTCGCCTGATGGCCTTAGGTTCAACAATTGGTGTTGGCTTATTTTTAGGCTCAGCAAGCGCTATCCAAATTGCAGGACCTTCAATCTTGCTTGGGTATTTGTTAGCGGGGATTGTGGCGTTTATTGTTCTGCGCACGCTTGGTGAAATGGCTGTGCATGAACCCGTTGCCGGTTCCTTTGCTGCCTATGCCAATACTTATGTTGGGCCGCTAGCCGGATATATGGTGGGCTGGGGGTATTGGACCTACTGGATAGTTGTCGGTATTGCAGAAGTTACTGCGGTTGGCATTTACATGGGCATCTGGTTTCCTGAAACTCCTCAGTGGATCTGGGCTCTGTCCTCCATCGTGATGATGGGTCTGATCAATCTCATTGCCGTAAAGGTATTTGGAGAGTTTGAGTTTTGGTTTGCCTTGATTAAGGTTGTGGCTATTGTTGCCATGATTGCCTTGGGAGGATCAGTCATTCTCTTTGGTTTTACGAACGATTGGCAACCTATTGGCTTAAGCAATCTTTGGCAGCACGGCGGCTTCTTTCCAAACGGTATTAGTGGCATGTTGCTTTCATTGCAAATGGTTTTATTTGCATATGTCGGAATTGAAATGATTGGCCTATCTGCTGGCGAAGCGGAGAACCCACGTAAAACAATTCCAATGGCAATAGATTCCCTGGCTTGGCGTATCTTGATTTTCTATATGGGTGCTATCTTGGTTATCCTCGCCATCTTTCCTTGGAATGAGGTAGGTGAACAGGGCAGTCCATTTGTTGTGATGTTTGAACGCATTGGATTGCGCGAGGCAGCGGGCTTAATTAATTTTGTGGTAATCACCGCTGCACTTTCATCTTGCAATGCTGGAATCTTTAGTGGCGGTAGATTGTTATATGCACTTTCAGTGAACGGCTATGCTCCCGCACCATTTGCAAAATTATCTCGCTATGGCGTTCCTCATCGCGCGGTAATGGCTACAGTTGTAGTTTGTATGACTGGTGTAGTGCTGAATTATTTTGTGCCCGATAAGGCTTTTCAATACATCATGGCTGCAGTCACTTTTGTGGGCCTGATGGTGTGGATTGCCATCTTATTTACCCAGATGAAATTCCGTGGCTCACTAACTAAGGCCCAAGTGGCAGAGCTTAGTTATCGCGCACCTTGGTGGCCCTATTCCTCATGGTTTGCTCTTGCGTTTATTGCCTTAGTAGTCGTTCTGATGGGCTTTCATGAGGATGCACGGATTGCGCTGGTATTGGGTCCGTGTTTATTGGGCGTGTATCTAGCAATGTTTTATGTTGTTGGCCTACATCGCAAAACTAAAACAAGTCGTGAATTTAAATAATTGGAGATTGCAATGATTATTGGTGTACCTCAAGAAGTAAAAAATAATGAATACCGGGTGGGTTTGACTCCTGGCAATGTCAGTGGCTTATGTAAGCAAGGTCACTCAGTTCTGATTCAACGTGGTGCGGGTGAGCAAATAGGCTTGAGTGATGAGACTTATCGTATCGCTGGCGCTACCTTGATTAATAGTGCAGCGGAAGTGTTTCATAAAGCGGAGATGATTGTGAAGGTGAAGGAGCCACAAGCACAAGAATGCGCCATGTTGCGTGAAGATCAAATTCTATTTACTTATCTTCATTTGGCGCCCGATCCAAAACAAACTAAGGCCTTGATCGATTCAGGAGCGACATGTATTGCCTATGAGACAGTGACTGCCATGAATGGTGCATTGCCTCTCTTGGCGCCGATGAGTGAAGTTGCAGGCCGGATGTCTATTCATGCAGCAGCCTCTCATCTTGAAAAGTCACATGGTGGCCTAGGAGTGCTTATGGCTGGTGTTCCTGGTGTATCGCCTGCAAAAGTGGTGATTTTGGGTGGCGGAGTAGTAGGACGCAATGCATTGCAAATTGCAGTGGGTATGGGAGCCGATATTTGCATCTTTGATAAAGATATCGATCGCTTACGTCAAATTGATGCCTTGTATGGCAATCGAGTGCGCACTTTCTATTCCGATAGCCTCCTGATAGAGCAAGAAGTACGTGAGGCAGATGTCGTTGTTGGTGCTGTTTTGCTTCCCGGTGGAGCAGCTCCAAAATTGGTTACTCGTGAAATGGTGAAGAAAATGAAAACAGGAGCAGTGATCTTAGATGTTGCTATCGATCAGGGCGGCTGCTTTGAAACTTCTAAGCCAACAACTCATGCTGACCCAACATTCTTGGTAGATGGTGTGCTGCACTATTGTGTCGCTAATATGCCAGGAGCTGTTGCAAGAACTTCTACCTTTGCATTAACCAATGCAACCTATCCATATGTTGAAGCTTTGGCCAATCGAGGCGTGATTCAAGCTTTATCGATTGATCATCATTTACGTAATGGTCTTAATGTACACAAAGGCTTTTTAACTTCTCAGCCGGTTGCACAAGCTCAGAAATTAGACTTTGTTTTGGCAGAGGAGTTCTTCGTCGCTTAGGCATTGATTGAATTAGGTAGTGAAGAGGGGGCGTTTCAGGTAAGGGGTGCTTAGATAGACCTCATGACTTGGGCGCCCGCCTTAATTATTTCAATGTAATTTAGGGATAGGGACTCCAAGGCTCTAAACTATCCCTATGCATTGTGTTTGGATGCCCCTCAAATATTGATAGATAACATCTAAGCTACTGAATTTATGGACTCTTCTGCTTTATTGCTCTCCACTGGTGTGGTTGCTTTGGCTGAAATGGGGGATAAAACTCAGCTTTTGTCTTTGATGTTGGCTGCCCGATACCCCAAACAGGCTTTGGCGATCATTGCTGGCATTTTTATAGCCACTATCGCAAATCACGCCTGTGCAGCCTTACTAGGCCACTGGTTAACTACTTTGCTTTCGCCAGATGTCATGCGCTGGATTTTAGGTTTGAGCTTTTTGGGTATTGGTTTGTGGCTTTTGGTACCAGACCATATTGATGATGCAGGTGGGTCTAAGGTTGCCGATAGAGCATTCCCAGTTTTTTTGTTGACTGTAGGCCTCTTCTTTTTGGCGGAGATGGGTGACAAGACACAAATTGCGACGATTGCTTTAGGAGCTCGCTATACAGATGTATTTGCTGTGACTGTCGGCACAACTTTGGGGATGATGTTGGCAAATGCGCCAGCCGTTTGGATTGGTCAGAAATTTACGAAGCGGATGCCAATTAAGTGGGTGCATGCTGTAGCAGCAGTCACTTTTATTGCTATCGGTATCGCGACCCTCGTGTGGGCTTAAGCCGCACCTCACGCACTTTCTAGACAAGACTTAAAATCATTCCATGAAAACCGATCTCCCGCAGAGCTTTCGACGGCTCGAATACCGTCCTCCTATTTATACCTTTGATCAGGTGGAATTGGATATCGCTTTGGATCCAGTTCGAACCATCGTGAAGAGTCGTCTTGAAGTGCTTCCTGGGCAGGGGTTTGAAGTTGGCGCACCCTTGGTATTGGTGGGGCAGGAGCTTGAGTTTATTAGCCTTCGTATTAATGGCCAAGCCCATCGCCAATTTGAATTAACACCTGAAACACTCACGATTCAGGGTTTACCAAATGATGGCAAGGACGTATTCACTGTTGAGATTATTTGTGTATGTGCTCCAGAGAAAAATACGAGCTTGATGGGTCTGTATGTTTCCAATGGCAATTTCTTTACGCAGTGTGAGGCAGAAGGCTTTAGAAAAATTACTTATTTTCTAGATCGGCCCGATGTGATGGCACGCTATCGCGTAACCTTGCGGGCACGTGAATCAGAGTGTCCAGTCTTGTTATCCAATGGAAACTTACTGGGTACCGAACAATTACCTCATGGTTGGCATAGCGCCACTTGGGAAGACCCATTTCCAAAGCCATCCTACCTATTTGCCTTAGTAGCTGGAAAGTTGGAGTGTATTGAAGAAACTATTACTACGAGTAGTGGTGCTAAAAAGTTACTCCAGATTTGGGTTGAGCCTCATGACTTGCCTAAGACACGCCATGCCATGGATTCTTTAATTGCTTCTATTCATTGGGATGAAAAGCGCTTTGGTTTAGAGCTGGATCTTGAGCGCTTTATGATTGTTGCGGTGGGTGATTTCAATATGGGCGCTATGGAGAATAAGGGATTGAATATCTTCAATACCAAGTTCGTATTAGCACAACCAGAAACTGCTACTGATGCAGACTTTGCGAATATCGAAAGTGTTGTTGCGCACGAATATTTTCATAACTGGACAGGTAATCGCGTTACTTGCCAAGACTGGTTTCAGCTTTCCCTTAAGGAGGGATTAACCGTTTTTAGGGATCAAGAGTTCTCAGCAGATCAAATGGGAAGTGAATCCGGTAGGGCTGTGAAGCGTATTGAGGATGTGCGATTGCTGCGCCAATTACAGTTTCCTGAAGATGCGGGTCCCATGGCGCATCCAATCCGACCGGATGAGTATCAAGAAATTAATAATTTTTATACCGTCACTGTTTATGAAAAGGGATCGGAAGTCGTGCGGATGTACCAAACCCTATTAGGTAAGGATGGGTTCCGTAAGGGTATGGATTTGTATTTCAAGCGCCATGATGGTCAAGCTGTGACCTGCGATGATTTTTTGGCAGCAATGGCTGATGCAAATAACCGGGATCTTTCACAGTTTAGAAATTGGTACAGCCAAGCCGGAACTCCGCGAGTCAAGGTGCAAGAGCAATATGACGCAGTAAATAAGCAATTTCATCTCACCTTGACCCAAAGTTGCGGGCCAAGTCCTGGACAGCCTGAGAAAAAACCTTTCCACATTCCTTTAAAGATGCGCTTGATCACTGCAGGCAATGATCAAGCAGAGCAATTATTGGAGTTAACTCAAGCCAGTCAAACCTGGACATTTGATGGCATAGAAGAACGTCCAGTACTGTCAATTAATCGTAATTTTTCAGCGCCCGTCAATTTAGATTTTGAACAAAGTGAAGCTGATCTTTTGACGCTCTTTAATGGCGATGATGATCCATTTAATCGCTGGGAAGCTGGTCAAAAATTGGCTATGCGAATGATTTTGAATCATCGTTTACCTGATGCCAAGTTAATTGAAGCTTATCGCAATGTATTACTTGATCCCAATTTAGATCCTGCATTTAAGGATTTGGCTTTAACACTCCCCGTTGAAACCTATTTATACGAACAGTGCTCCAGCGTTGATCCTCAGCAGATTTTTACTGCGCGTCGTGCCTTCCGTCAGGAAATTGCTAAGCAGTTACAGCTTGAGTGGGCAGCCTTATACCAACAAATGCAAACGCCGGGACCATTCCAGCCTGATGCTGTAAGCGCCGGCAAACGCGCTCTCAAGAATTTAGCGCTGAGCATGTTGCTCGATGCCGATGTCACTACTTGGGCACCAATGGCAGTCAATCAATATCGTATTGCTGACAATATGACCGATCGTTATGCAGCTCTAGCAGCATTGGTGATGAATGGAGCCAAAGCCGCCCAGGAATGCTTAGTCGATTTCTTTAGTCGCTTTGCAAAAGAGCCATTAGTGATTGATAAATGGTTTGCACTCCAGTCTAGTAGACCGCCAGTTGATGGCTTAGATTTAACTTTAGTAGATGTAAAGCGTTTGCGCGAGCACCCAGCATTTAAGTTGAACAACCCTAATCGGGTACGCAGTGTGATTCATGCTTTTTGCTCCAATAATCCTGCGAGTTTTCATCAGGCGGATGGAAGTGGATATGAATTTTGGGCTGATAGTGTTTTGGCACTAGACCCCATTAATCCGCAGGTTGCTGCGCGTTTAGCTAGAGCCTTAGATCGCTGGCGTTTATTTGCCCAGCCCTATCAAAACAAGATGAAAGCAGCTCTAGAAAAGGTTGCAGCTTGTCAAACCCTGTCTCCAGATGTCAAGGAAGTAGTAGGTAAGGCGCTAGGAAATTAAACAACTCAATCAATGAGCCTGGTGCTTATAAGATATTCCCAGTGGCAGTGCGAGGGACCCTAAATCTTTATCCAAAGTCCAAAGTAGCGTATTTTCAGTGATTAAGCTTGATGCCAGTAGTGAAACATCAATCGCGCCACAACCTGATTCAAAAAGTTTGTACTTTTCAATAAATTCCAAGATTTCATTGGGGCTTGCTACTTTTGCTTGCTGCAATGTCTTGAGATAGTAAAGAGTTTTTGATCTAGGCGAGGGAGGGCTCCCACAAGCTATTTCCATCAAAACTAAAGGATGACAAAGAATTTGATCATTGAGTAACAAACCCTCAAAGATTGGATTTGATTTTCTAAAGTGTGCGACCCAGACCGATGTATCCGCCAAAACCATTGGCATAGTTAAAGTCCGCTCTTTGGTTTACGTCGCGGAATACTCTTCATTTGGGGTGCTTTTCCACCGAGCGCTGCTAATCGCTTGCCTATTTGAACTCTTACAAAGACATTAATTGCCTCACGAAATAAGTCTGCTTTATCCATTCCTGGGTCAGCAAGCTCCAAGCCCTGTTGGTATAGATCATCATCTATGGTTACAGTAGTTCTCATCTTATATCCTCATCAATTTAGATGCATTTTAACATCAATATTATCATCATATAATGAACAATAACCCTAAATAAAGGGCTTATTGCTAAATGAATGTAGAGAAATCCACTTTTATAGTTCCCATCTCAGAACAAGGCAAAATAGAGTGCAATAAGTCACTTTGGCATTCAAAACGGAGAATTACCTTTGTCGAACAGTCACAACATCAATTTCAGGCGCTATCTAGAAACGGCTAAGCCAAAGGGTTCTGCCGTACCTGCTGGCTTGCAAGAGCTCTTACTGGCTGTTGTCGATACTTGTTCAACCTTGAGCCATGAGGTTGCTCAAGGCGCCTTAATTGGTTTATTGGGTTCAGCTGGTACCGGTAATGTTCAAGGTGAGGTTCAACAAAAGCTCGACATTATTGCTAATGATTTATTAATTGAAGGTGTACAAGCTTGTAAATCCTTGGCAGGTCTTGCTTCTGAAGAAATGGAATTGCCAGTTCCAGTTCAAGGTAGTGGCGATTATTTGCTCTTATTTGACCCGCTTGATGGCTCGTCCAATATTGATGTGAATGTCTCCATTGGTACCATTTTTTCAGTACTCAAAAAACAAGATCCTAAGGCGCCCTTAGAAACAGCTGATTTCTTATTATCTGGACGTCATCAGGCGGCCGCAGGATACGTAGTGTATGGCCCCCAAACCACTATGGCACTCACTTTAGGTGACGGCGTGGTCATGTTTACTTTAAATAAAGTGACTGATGAATTTCTATTGATCAAAGACCCTGTCACTATTTCACAATCTACTAAAGAGTTTGCCATCAATATGTCCAATATGCGTCATTGGGCTGATCCCGTGCGCCGTTATGTTGAGGAGTGTTTAGCAGGAATCAGTGGCACGCGGGGCAAAGACTTTAATATGCGTTGGATTGCCTCGATGGTGGCAGATGTTCATCGTGTGCTGTCTCGTGGTGGAGTCTTTATGTATCCATGGGATCAGCGCGAACCTAATAAGCCAGGTAAGTTGCGCTTAATGTATGAAGCTAACCCGATGAGTTTTTTGGTAGAACAAGCTGGCGGCGCCTCCATCAATGGTACTGATCTCATTATGGATCTTGAGCCTACGGATTTGCATGAGCGCGTCTCGGTTATGTTGGGATCTAAGGAAGAAATTGATCGCTTACAGCTCTACCATGCATAAATAATCTATTGATTCCAATAAAAAACCCAATCAAACGATTGGGTTTTTTATTGGTGAAGCCAATTCATGATTTGGCAGTGAAATCCTAAGGCCTGACCTTTTGTTTGAGGTAGGCGAGAGACTCTTCCACCTGATCAATGAGTATTAAGCAGATATCTCCGGAATCAAGATCTTTGAGTGCGGTATCGATAGCAATAAATTCCCCATGAATTTCTTTCACTTGTTTCGCTTTGGTGGCGCCAACCAAGCCCTCTTGCAAAAGCTTTAAAACTTCGCCATCTTCACGGCCACGCTGACAAGCATCTTGATACAAGATGACATTATCAAACGTGTTTCCAAGGATACGTGTAAGGTCGCGAATATCTTCATCGCGACGATCGCCTGCGCCACTAATGACGACATGGCTCTTCTTGGGCTTCATTGCTTGTATGGCACTTGCTAAAGCACGCATTGCATCAGGATTATGACCATAGTCGGCAATCACAGTTGCACCATTGTGCTGGAATTGGTTAAAGCGACCAGGTACGGCATTAGCAGTACTCTCAAAGCTGTGTAGACCCTTCGCCATTTTTTCTGCATCCAGTCCTAGTGCCCATGCAGCACCAATCGCAGCCATTGCATTTTCCAATTGAAATCCGAGTACACCGTTTTGGGTTAATGGGATTTCGCTAACAGGGAAGCGATACATCACGCGTGAACCTTTGGAGGCGACTATATAAGTACCATCAAAGTAGATCACTTTTTTATTTTTAGCGCGGTGGGCAGCAATCACGGGATGGTGCTGATTTTGTGCAAAGAAGATTACACGTCCAGCACATTTATCACCCATTTTGACCACGATAGGATCTGCTGCATTTAGGACAGCGGCTCCAGTGGGGGCAACGTTTTGTACGATAACGCGCTTGAGAATAGCCAGATCCTCCACACTAGAAATGTAGTTCAGACCTAGGTGATCCCCTTCGCCAATATTAGTTACTACTGCAACTTCACAGCGATCAAAGCCTAAACCTTCACGCAATAAACCACCACGGGCTGTCTCAAGAACCGCGGCATCGACATCTGGGTGCATTAATACATTGCGCGCACTCTTAGGCCCACTGCAATCGCCAGTATCAATGAGGCGATGGTTGATGTAGACACCATCAGTGCCAGTCATGCCTACGCGAAGGCCGGTCTCATTAAGTAAGTGAGCAATCAGTCGTACGGTGGTAGTTTTGCCATTGGTACCAGTAACAGCAACCACAGGAATACGACCATCTTCTCCAGGAGGGAACATCATATTGATGATGTCTTCACCAACAGGGCGACTCTTTCCATAGGAAGGCTTTAAATGCATCCGTAGACCAGGCGCTGCATTCACTTCAACAATGCCTCCGCCTTGCTGCTCTAGTGGTTGATAAATAGCTTCACAGAGAATATCAACACCAGCAATATCTAGGTTAATCATTTGCGCAGCAGCAATAGCGCTTGCTGCAACATCGGGATGAACATCGTCGGTGACATCGGTGGCGGTACCACCAGTACTTAGATTAGCGTTATTACGCAAGAGAACCCGTTCACCTATTTTAGGAACGTATTGCGGAGATAGACCAGAGCTTGCTAGATGGGCTAGGGCAATATCATCAAAACGAATTTTAGTAAGTGCTGTGGCGTGGCCATCACCCCGCAATGGATTTTTATTTTCTAGATCTACTAATTGAGCAACCGTGTGAGTGCCATCACCAACGACTTGTGCAGGTTCACGACGTGCAGCTGCAGAAAGACGATTACCCACTACCAGTAGACGATAGTCAGCGCCCTGGATATAGCGTTCAACAATAGTATTGCGACCAAAGGCTTGGGTCACCTCAAACCCGGCACGCACCTCCGCCTCGGTTTGAATATTAGCAACTACACCTTTACCTTGGTTACCATCTTTAGGTTTTAAAACAATGGGGCCGCCAATTTTCTGTGCAGCCCGCCATGCATCGTCGGCATTATTCACTACTTCGCCAATGGGAACAGATACGCCCGCTGCGGTGAGTAAGTTTTTGGTGAGTTCTTTATCTTGAGCAATCGCTTCTGCGATAGCGCTGGTATCACTAGTTTCAGCAGCCTGAATTCGCTTTTGCTTACTACCCCAGCCAAATTGCACCATACTGCCTTCAGTCATGCGGCGGTAGGGGATGTTTCGTTGAACTGCGGCATCCACAATAGAGCCTGTGCTTGGACCAAGCCGCACATCTTCGTATAGAGCCTCTAATTCTGAGAGGGCAGCAGTCAATTCAAATGGGGCATCGTTTAGGGTGGCTTGTATTAGCGCAAAGCCGAAGTCAAAAGCCATTCGCCCAACAACCTCTTCGCTATATTCCACTACTACTTGATACACGCCAATATCAACAGTTTGCACTGTACGACTAAAGGTGACTGGACAGCCAGCTTGAGCTTGTAAACCGAGTGCAGCATACTCTAAGGCATGGGCGAGAGATAAAACTTCGTTTTGTCCCCCACGACGCATATTGCCTAATTGAGGAAAGCGTTCGCGAATCTTATTTTCAAATTGCGGAATGGAATCTATGGATCGCTCTGTCTCTTCACAAGAAACAATTGCCTCAAGAGAGGTATGGCGGCTCCATAAATTAGGGCCGCGTAACATACGAATACGGATGATTTCCAATTAAGCCCCTGCTACGGTGTTGGTCTCGGTGACAAATGTTTCTGCACCAGCTTCAATAACATTAAATGGAATTTCTAATGCCCAAGCAGCAGCAATGGCAGCCCCTAGATTCATTGCCTTCCAAGGAGACGCGACGCTAGATTCAGAGTGGCGTGGAACGGGAATACTTTTTTGATCGAGCTTGCCCGATTTGAGTGTGATTTGCTGTTTACCAACCAAGACTGCACGACCCCCATTTTGAAGATGGGTTTTAACAACTTCAGAATCGGGATTTTCGCTAAAAAAGATGACTTCACCATCACACAGCTCGGCCATTTGAACAATCATTGGATCATCGGCATTTAAGACGCCAATACCATTTGGTAGTACTACATCAATTTGTGTTCGCACAACGCTAAAGACCTGATCTTCATCATAGATAGCGTACTGAGGAAAGTTTGCTTTGGGATCAATATTTAAAACAACACCAACTTGACAGCGATCGTAAGCTAAACCTTCGATCAACATCGAAAGGTGATTATTTTCAATAACTGCTGCTTCGACAGCGCGATTCAATAATGTGCGACGTGCATTTTCCCAATTAGAGGTATTGGTATTTAGGATTGCCCTGTTGCCAAAAAATAAACCTTTACTGCATGACAGACCAACATACACATTGGTTAAACGCAGAAAATGGGCAACCATTTCAGCTACAGGTGTTTTACCTTTATCACCGCAAATGCCAACAACTGGAATACGACAGTTTACGCCGGGAGGAAAGAGGTGATTCGCAATCTCTTTGCCGACTGGTTGGGGTTTGCCGCTGGCTGGTTTTAAATGGAATATTAAACTGGGCCCTGCATTGACCTCAACAATTGCAGCATTTTGTTCTGCCATGGGCTTACTAATGTCTTGCGCAACTAAATCAATACCAGCAATATCAAGGCCAACAACTCGCGCTGCTAGGGCTACTTGACTCGCTACATCAGGATGAACTAAATCAGTGACATCAAAAGCGACGTTTCCATTACTTTGAATTAGTACTTTTTGATCAATCACTGGAATACTTTCTCCAGTAAGCTTTTGCCGAGCAAGCTCTAGTTCAACAGCGGAATCAATACGAGCGGGATTGAGAGGGTGCTCTTCAGATTTACCACGACGTGGGTCTGAATTAATTTGAATGTCAATCAGTTCACGAACAGAATGTTTACCATCACCAGCAACCCAAACACTCTCACCTTTAGCAGCAGCAACCACCTTATTTCCAACAACCAATAATCGATGCTCATCGCCAACAATATGGCGCTCTACTAAAACCTCGCTACCTTCTTCAATCGCTACTGCGTAAGCCGCTTCAATTTCATGTTGGGTGTAAAGATTGATAAAGACACCGCGACCATGATTACCATCAATAGGTTTAACAACTACAGGTAAGCCTATATCTTGGGCAGCATCCCATGCATCTTCGGCACTGGTAACGGTTCTGCCCTCTGGAATTGGAACTCCAGCACTTGCTAATAAGCTTTTGGTAAGGTCTTTGTCTCTTGAAATGGTTTCTGAAATGGCGCTAGTGCTATCGGTTTCAGCTGTCCAAATACGTCGTTGTTTGGCGCCGTAGCCTAACTGAACTAAATTGCCCTTTGAAAGACGAATCGAAGGAATTCCACGCTCTTCAGCTGCATTCACAATACATGCAGTGCTAGGGCCTAGTAATAAATCATCGCCTAGATCGCGCAATTTTTCTACTATGTCTTGGACTAAATCGACGGGATCTTTTGTATCTTGAACCAGGGCTAAATACAAATCACGAGCATATTTGAGTGCAGTCAGCGTTACTTCTTCATTGTTTGCGCTCACCATTACTTTGTAGACACCACGACGATCACCATCACGGGCTTTACCAAAACCACCCGGAATGCCGGCTAAATTTTGTAGTTCTAAAGTGAGATGCTCAAGAATATGAGCTGGCCATGTGCCTTCTTCAACACGCTTTAAAAAGCCCCCAACCTCACCATAACTACAGCGATGTTCCTGAAGACTGGGTAGTGCTTTGACTAGGCGATCGTAAAATCCAGGTATGAGATCGGAGGGGTAGTCCTCAAGATCACCAATGTCAAGCCAAACCTCAAGGACGGGATAATAGGTCCACATATTTGGACCGCGCAGATGCTTAACACTCAGAATCTCAATCGATTTGTCTAGTAATTGGGGCATTTACGGTATTGCGAGGCTAGGCGCCATATTTGGCGGGATGCGTCAGACAGTCTCTCTGTTTTAGTTGTTATTGAAAATCCACAAAATTGGCAAAAATACTGGAAAAGGCATATATCAACAATTTAACGGCTTCCTAGTCGCTAAAGTTGACAGGATCAATAAATGTAAAACCCCATAGCTCCACTATACTTTTAGTGTCAATGAAGCCTGAAATCCTACCTTTTGCCCCTATCATGCCAAGCCACTGGCAAGCCGCATTAGGGGCTTTGAAATCTCCAGTACCCAATCTTGAGGCAGCGCTTGCATGGGTAGAGCTGGACTTGGGATCGGATCTGCGCTTTGAGAAGAGCCTTCTTTTGCTAACAGAGCAGGGCTTGTTTTGGACTGACGGCACATGCTTAGAGACGTGGCCACTAGAACAGTGTGGGCGCCTAAGTCATGGAGATCATGCTGGAGTGGGTCATCTCAAACTGGAGTCTGATGAGCATTTACTCAGAATCTGGCATTTCACCTTGGCAGTCAATCCCCAAATCTTGCGGCTTCAATCAAGCTTTAGGCAACTCACTAGTAGTCACCTTGAAAAGCAAGCGGAGGCAAGTGAATACGATAAGCAAGTTTGTCCGGTATGCCTGAGCCCAAAGCCTGCGAATTCAGATGTCTGTCCAACGTGCGATCCTGAAGATGATAAACCTGCATCGACATGGACATTATTTAAGTTATGGCGTTTTGCAAGGCCATATAAAAAACAACTCTTATTAGGTTTTGTATTGACCTTGCTCTCTACGGGAGCAACCCTCATTCCCCCTTACCTCACAATGCCTTTAATGGATCATGTGCTCATTCCATATGAAAAGGGTAATCCCATTGACTTCCATTTAGCGAGTTTGTATTTGTTTGCACTTTTTGGTGCGGCCATTGTTGCTTGGGGCTTGGGATGGTGGAAGACGTATTTATTGGCATTGGTCAGCGAGCGCATTGGCGCAGATTTACGCAACACCACTTTCGAGCATTTACTCAAGCTCTCTTTGGAGTATTTCGGTGGTAAGCGCACCGGGGATTTGATTGCCCGCATTGGCGCTGAGACCGATCGTATTTGTGTATTTCTCTCTCTGTACGCACTGGATTTCGTGACAGATGTTTTGATGATTACCATGACGGCAGCGATCTTGTTTTCGATTGATCCGCTCTTAGCTTTAGTCACCCTCGCTCCTCTACCATTCATCATTTGGATGATTCATGTGGTTCGTGACAAATTACGTTTTGGCTTTGAGAAGATTGACCGCATTTGGTCAGAGGTCACCAATATTCTGACAGATACGATTCCTGGTATCCGTGTAGTTAAAGCATTTGCCCAGGAGGATCGCGAACTAAATCGTTTTGTCGAATCCAATAAACATAACTTACAAATTAATGATCGCGTCAATCGTGTATGGGGTATGTTTTCGCCAACAGTAACTCTCCTGACTGAAACAGGATTATTAGTTGTTTGGGGATTTGGTATTTGGCAAGTTGCTCATCAAAAGGTGACGGTTGGGGTATTGATAGCGTTCTTAGCCTATATCGGTCGTTTTTATTTTCGACTAGATTCGATGAGTCGTATTGTGTCGCACACCCAAAAGGCAGCTGCAGGCGCAAAGAGAATTTTTGATATTTTGGATCACGTCTCGAGTGTTCCAGAGCCCATTAATCCTCCGCCTTTAGCAGATGTGAAAGGGCGTATTACTATGCGTGATGTGGGCTTCCGCTATGGAAACAGAGCCGTGACTAAAGGGATTAATTTAGATATTGCCCCTGGTGAAATGATTGGCTTAGTGGGCCATAGTGGATCGGGCAAGAGCACCTTAGTGAATTTGATTTGCCGTTTTTATGATGTCAGCTCAGGAGCTATTACTTTAGATGGGCGTGATATTCGGAGTATTGGCATCGCCGACTATCGTAAGTGTATAGGCTTGGTGCTACAGGAGCCGTTTTTATTCTTTGGCACGATTGCTGAAAATATTGCGTATGGCAAACCAGATGCATCTCGCGAAGAAATTATTGAAGCAGCACGCGCTGCTCATGCCCATGAATTTATTCTCCGATTACCACTAGGCTATGACTCATTAGTAGGTGAGCGCGGTCAATCTTTGTCTGGTGGTGAGCGTCAACGTATTTCAATCGCAAGGGCGCTCTTAATTAATCCAAGTATTCTGATTTTGGATGAGGCCACATCTTCTGTGGATACCACTACTGAAAAAGAAATTCAGCGTGCTTTAGATAATCTCGTAAAAGGGCGCACCACTATTGCGATTGCTCATCGCCTTTCTACATTGCGTAAAGCAGATCGATTAGTTGTTTTGGATAAAGGTGAGATTGTAGAGATTGGCTCACATGAGAAATTGATGGAGGCTGAGGGTGCGTACTACACCTTATATCAAGCGCAACTTCGTCACGCTGCGGAGTTAGTGGAGGGCGGCGCTATCGGAGAAAGCCTCGATGAACAGGAAGAAGAGCAACTGCAAGAGCTTGCCAAAGATACAGGGGGAGGCGTATGAGCTATCAGCGCAAAACCCATCAACTCGAACGCGATACATTAGGCCGCTTGATATTGATTGATGCAAATGGTACCCGCCATATCGGGGTTCATCCAGTCCGAGCTTTTCCAATTACAGCCCCTGGGGCCGGAATTGGGATCATGGATACCTCGGGCAAGGAGTTATGTTGGTATCCAGATGTATCTGCTATACCTGAGTTAGAACTAGGGTTGATAGAAGAAGAGTTGGCTACGCGGGAATTTATGCCCGTTATTGAGAAGATTACGCGAGTATCTACGTACGCCACTCCTAGCATTTGGGATATCGAAACAGATCGTGGTCCAACCCGTATTCGCCTGAAAGGGGAAGAGGATATTCGTCGAATTGCGGGCAATACCTTATTGATAGCCGATTCAAATGGTCTGCAGTTTTTGATCAAAGACTCCACCAGCCTAGATAAGGTCAGCAAAAAGCTATTAGATCGATTCCGTTAGAATCATTTTTAAACCGCCGCTTTAGCTCAGTTGGTAGAGCAGTTCATTCGTAATGAAAAGGTCGCCAGTTCGATTCCGGCAAGCGGCACCAGCCCTCAAATCTAGGGAATACCCTTAATTCCTAAAACCATTTTTTTCAGTAGCCTTGTATCAATCGGGATTTTGAATTTGTACGTTTTCTGTTTAGATGAAAGTACACTATCCTCAGTCTTTGGCTTGATTTATCGGGGTTTCTACTGGATTGACGAAGCTCATGCGAATCGATTTTCAAATTATTGATGGCAGTCAAGTTCAACTTGAACATCTTGTTTAAAAATCACTATCACATTAAATAAGCCAAAGTAAATTGGCAAAACATTTTTGGAGGCACATTTTTATGAACAAAAAGTTTAAAGGGGCATTGATTTCCACCGCATTAGCCCTCGGTGTTGTTGGTGCATCGCCTGCGTTTGCAGCATGGGAACCTAATAAACCAGTTGAGTTCATTATTCCTGCCGGTCCTGGTGGCGGTGCTGACCAAATGGCGCGCATGATTCAGGGGATCATCACTAAAAATAATTTAATGAAGCAAGCGGTTATTCCAGTGAATAAAGGTGCTGGTGCTGGAGCTGAAGGCTTCTTGGCAATTAAAGAAGCTAAGGGCGATCCAAATAAGATCATCATTACGCTATCTAATTTATTTACTACTCCATTAGCTACTGGTGTACCTTTTAACTGGAAAGAGATTACGCCAGTTGCAATGTTGGCCTTAGATCAATTTGTTCTATGGGACAACGCAGATAAGCCATACAAGACAGCCAAAGAATATATCGAGGCCGCTAAAGCCGCGGGCCCAGGCAAATTCAAGATGGGCGGGACCGGCTCTAAGCAAGAAGATCAAATTATTACCGTTGCTTTAGAAAAAGCGACTGGTGCTAAGTTCACTTACATCCCATTCAAAGGGGGTGGTGATGTGGCTGTACAGCTGGTTGGTAATCATATTGATTCTTCTGTAAATAATCCAATTGAAGCGGTTGCCCAATGGCGTGCTAACAAGTTGCGTGCACTTTGCGTATTTGACGACACTCGCATGCCTTACAAAGAAAAGATTACTGATACTCAGTCTTGGTATGACGTTCCAACCTGTAAAGAAGCTGGCGTTTCGACTGATTACGTGATGTTGCGTGGCATCTTTATGGCGCCAGGCGTTTCCCAAGAACAAGTAGACTTTTATATTGACTTGTTCAAGAAAGTACGTGCTACACCTGAATGGAAAAAGTTCATGGCGGATGGCGCATTCAATCAAACCTTTATGACCGGTAAAGAATTTAATAACTGGTTGACTTTAAATGAAGCACTTCACAAGCAGTTAATGGCTGAGGCTGGATTCTTGGCTAAGTAATGAGGTATTCATGAATTAGGGCTTCCATTGGGAGTCCTAATTTTTAAGTAAATGTACTAATCCTTTTCTTAATGAATAAAGCAAATGTCTGAACATAAAAACAATTCAAATCAAGATTCCGTCATCAGTGTGAGGGCGATGGATATCATCACCTCGATTCTCTTTTTGGTCCTAGGAGTCGTGGTGATGGTTGGTAGTTTGAAGTTGGGTGCTAGCTGGGGCAGCGATGGTCCAGAGGCTGGCTATTTCCCTTTCTACATTAGCTTAATCTTCATGCTTTCCAGTACTGTGACTTTGTATCAAGCGGCGATTGTGGATAAGAATCAGAAACCGGTTTCTTTTGTAGACAAAGAATCCTTCAAGCAAGTCATGGCCGTATTGTTACCGGCGATTGTATTTGTGCTTGGCGTTCAATTCATTGGTATCTATGTCTCATCAGTGTTGTATATCGCCATCTTCATGGTCTGGCTTGGTAAATACCCAATCTGGAAGGCAATTGTTGTATCTCTTGGAGTAAGCGTCGCTCTCTATCTCATGTTTGAGTTCTGGTTTCAAGTTCCATTACCACATGGCTCTTGGTTTAATCCACTCGAGTTTGTTGGCGTGAACTAAAAATATAACGATTAAAAAAGATTAGAAAAGAAGGAGTTCAAGTTGGAAGAAATTAGCGCTCTATTCAGCGGCTTTGCCGTTGCAATGACACCCTTTAACCTGTTGCTGATGTTAGTTGGTGTAACGCTTGGTGTGATCATCGGTGTTCTCCCTGGTTTGGGTGGCGCTAACGGAATTGCGATTCTGTTGCCATTGACCTTCACCATGCCACCAACCTCTGCCATCATCATGCTCTCTTGTATTTACTGGGGTGCGCTATTTGGTGGGGCGATTACATCAGTCCTCTTTAATATTCCTGGCGAGCCTTGGTCTGTAGCTACTACCTTTGACGGCTACCCAATGGCTCGTAATGGTAAAGCAGGCGAGGCATTGACTGCTGCATTTACATCTTCTTTTGTAGGTGCATTTTTTGCAATCGTCATGATTACATTCTTGGCCCCTTTAGTGGCTAAGTTTGCCTTACAGTTTGGCCCCCCGGAATTCTTCTCGGTCTATCTGCTGACCTTCTGTAGTTTTGTGGGTATGAATAAGGGCTCACCATTTAAAACTATCTCTGCCATGATGCTCGGCTTTGCTTTGGCTACTGTGGGTATGGACACTGTGACAGGTCAATTGCGTTTAACTTTTGGTAATCCCGAGTTGATGCGCGGTTTTGACTTCTTGATCGCTGTGATCGGTTTGTTTGGTATCGGTGAGATTCTGCTGTCGATGGAAGAGGGTCTTGCGTTCCATGGTGCTGCCGCTAAGATTCGTCGCCAAGTGGTTTTGGAGACTTGGGCGAAGTTACCTAAGTACTGGGCTACATCATTACGCAGCTGCTTGATTGGTTGCTGGATGGGTATTACTCCAGGCGGCGCCACGCCAGCTTCGTTCATGTCTTATGGCGTTGCTAAGCGTATGTCTAAGAATAGTGAGAACTTCGGTAAAGGTGCGATGGAGGGTATTGTTGCTCCAGAAACAGCAGCTCATGCCGCAGGTACTGCTGCATTGTTGCCAATGCTCTCTTTAGGTATTCCAGGATCACCAACTGCTGCAGTTCTACTCGGCGGATTATTAATTTGGGGTTTACAACCAGGACCATTGCTCTTCGTTGAGAAGCCTGACTTTGTTTGGGGCTTGATTGCGAGTATGTACTTGGGTAACTTGGCTGGCTTGTTCGTAGTCTTAACTTGCGTGCCACTGTTTGCTTCCATTTTGAGAATTCCGTTTTCCATCATTGCACCAGTCATTATTGTGATTTGTGCGGTTGGTGCTTATACCGTTCATAACGCAACCTTTGATGTTTGGTTGATGCTCGGTTTTGGTGTACTCGGCTATGTCTTTAAGAAGCTGGATTACCCGATGGCGCCGATGGTCTTGGCATTGGTGTTGGGCGATCGTGCAGAAGACTCCTTCCGTCAGTCCATGCTGATTTCTCAAGGAAGCTTAGATGTATTCTTCTCTAACTATTTAGTAGCTGGCATTACTTCAATAGCTTTGTTATTACTCTTCTGGCCTGTCATTGGTAAAGTGATTGGCAAGAAGAAAAAGGCTGCAGCATAATTAATGTGGTCTGGTCATAAGCCAGTTTGGGATAGCAAAAAGGGGCGTAAGCCCCTTTTTTGTATTCCTACATCAGAAATCCGATAAAATTCCATCAACATGAAATTCCACAAAAACCGCCTCATTCACTGGATTGCTGCTTTTGCAATTGCCATGAGTGCACTTGCTCCAGCAATGTCACAAGCGGTATCGCTTGTAAAGGGCGGCCATGGATTTGCCATGGAGATTTGCACAGTCGATGGTAGCAAGATGCAAATTAATATTCAGACTGAAGGGCAGTTAGATCAGGCGGAACAATCACAGCCTTGTCCTTATTGTCTAGCCCATAGCACCATTACTCCAGCTTTTAATACCAATCTGACATTTGGGGCGCCGCAATCCTTTGCGTTTTTGCCTCAGCTTTTCTATCAATCACCCAAGCCACTCGCTGCCTGGGTAACACCTCCTTCAGCAGCACCTCCAGTACAAGCCTAAATCTATTTAGGTCATAGCTTAGCTATGTTTTGGCAACTCAGTTGCCATCAAGTTGTTCGGAGAATTTGATGTTGTTGAAGCAAAAGAAACTCAGTGCTTGCGTCGGGATGTTGTTTGGATCTATATGCCTAAACGTACAAGCGCAAATTGCACCGCCACCAGACTACAACCAAAAGTTGGGTGATGTTGTGGTGAGCGCTACACGTTCAGGCACACCCTTAGATGAGATTCCCTTAAATACCACCATTCTGAATAAAGAGGCCTTAGAAGTATCGCCAGATCAGACGATTGACCAAGTGCTCAAGAATGTTCCAGGTGTAATTCTGAATGACACCCCTTATTACCAAAAAGACCCAACAGGGCAAAGCATTAATGTGCGCGGTTTGGGTAATGCCAGAACGCTAGTATTGATCGATGGTTTGCCTGCTAATGATGCGTTTTATGGAACAGTGCAGTGGAACTTGGTACCGATGTCTGCGATTGATTCCGTGGAATTTATTCGCGGTGGTGTATCGAGTCTATGGGGTAACTATGGCATGGGTGGTGTGATTAACATCAAAACTAAAACGCCAGTTAATAGCCAGCAAGATGCATCAGCAAGCATCGGCGCTTTTGGAACCTATAACGTAGCTGCATCAAAAGACATCATTGCATCTGATGCTCTACAGATGAGGTTCTCTGCGGATTATTTCAATACCAATGGCTACCAAAATATTTCTACTTTGGCGCCTGCAGCTGCCAATAGCATTAAAAATGGCCAGGGCGATGCAGCTTCGCATAACTCCAACGTCAGATTGCAGGGTTACTTTAAGGCAACCCCAGATACCAATGGATTTTTCCGTGTGGGTTATCACACCATGTCTGATTTATCTTCGGGGTATTCATTTGCAACGAATTTAATGCAAGAAACTGATGTGGCGGTAGGAACCACTACGAAGTTGGCTGATCGTGCAAAAGTAGATGTGAACTTTTTCTATGAGAACACCAACTTCAATAAGCAAAATGGTTCAACGACTACTACAAAGTCGAATAATATTGCCGCCAATACACCATATGTCAACGCTACCTATAAAGACCCATACAGTACTGTCGGCGCTTCAGCTCAGTACACTAAAGAGCTGACTGGTGTCATTGATCAATACCTTGTTGGGGTTGATGCCCGCAATATTGCTGGGTCAAACCTGACCAACAATCTAAATAATAATGGAACCGTTGCGGCCGTCAATTATGGGCAGGGCTCACAAACCTTTTTAGGTCTGATGGGGCAGTTAAAGTCTAAGGCGACCTCTTTACCTGTTGAGACAACCTTAGCGGCTCGTGTTGATCAATGGGGAAGCCAAACTCCTACAAGCTATAACGCTGGTATTAATGGCGTAAATCCGAAATATCAAAATGTCCCCAATCAAAGTAAGACGCAAATAAGCCCAACACTTGGGGTTTTGTATAAGGCTACCGATAATTGGGATTTGAGAACGGCTGCGTATCAAGCATTTCATGCACCAGGTTTAAATAACACCTTGCGCTCTTATGGCTCCTCTAGCGGCTACAGCTTTGCAAATCCCAATTTAACTCCAGAGACGATGACGGGTTATGAGGTCGGCACTGACTATCGTTGGAAGGGCGGCTTTGCTCAACTGACTGCATTTAATAATTACATTCAAAATGCCGTAGCTACATACAGCCTCTCTTCTAAGAGTTCCTCTGATGTTGCTTTAGCTAAGAGTTTATGTGGCGCCTCCGGTAATCCGCTAACCGGTAGTGGTAATGTGGGTATCTGTAATTCCGCCAATATTAGTTATTACACCAATAATCAAAACTTATTAAGTCAAGGTCTTGAGTTTCAGTTTCATCACGATATTAATTCTCAATGGGCTACCGATGCGAACTATGCATTCACCAGCACTAAGCTGACCATGAGCGCTACAAGCGACCCAACTGGTAGGCAAGTTGGCGGTGTACCGCAAAATATTCTTGGTGGAGGTTTAACTTATTACCCGATACCTAAAGCGAGTTTGAGTGCGACAGTGCGTTATGTGGGTAGTTCTTGGCTCAATACAGCCAACACTTTGCCGGTTGCATCCTATGCGGTAGTGGGATTGCGTGCTAACTACGAATTTGATAAGAACACAACGATCTATGCATCAGCAGTGAACTTATTGAATCGCCAGTACAACACCTTCGGTACGGGTGGTAGCAATACCAACTATGTTGTTGGCTCTCCACAGGCCATCAGCGTGGGAGCACGTATCATCTTCTAATGATGCAGACACTTAACCCATTTCCTTTGTTATCTTTAGTGCCTAAAACCCTCCTACTAGGGGTTTTAGGCGTTTGCCTCAATTCTTATGCGCAAATGAGTCACTCGAATCATTCAGAGAAAAGCGCTCCCACCAAACCAAGCGCTACATGCCAAGGAGCTGGACTGGAGTGCGCTAATGCGGCCACCCCATTTTTTGCTGCTGATGGCAAATTGCTATTGGCTTGGACGGCTAATGGCGTTGTTTCTGTTGCGAAATCTGCCGATCTGGGCAAATCCTTTGCTCCGGCTACCACTATTGCTGAGCATGGCAAAGCGCTGGATACGGGAAGTGATGCACGCCCACAAATTGTCTCTGATTCAAAAGGTAATGTCTTTTTGGCCTATGCATTTTTTAAGGATTCACAATGGAATGCGCAAATTAACACTGCGCGCTCTAGTGATGGAGGCAATACTTTTAGTGCACCTCAATCATTGGTGCAGGATGGATCAAGTCAACGCTTTCCATCAGTATTGATGAAGGCAGATGATTCTATTTTTATTTCATGGATTGATAAGCGCCTAGTCGCCGCCGCAAAACAGAAGGGTGTACCTCGTCTTGGAGGGTCAATTGCGTATTCCACATCTTATGATGAGGGTAAAACCTTTCAGACTGAAAAATTCGCTAATGAGAGTAGTTGTGAATGTTGCCGAATTGGCGCTAGCCTGGATCCAAAAAATCAAGCAGTCATTGCCTATCGCGCGATATTTCCTGGTGGTATTCGGGATCAGGCGACTCAGTTGATCACATCCAAAGGTACTGAACCGATTCGTCGTGTTGCTGATGATGATTGGAAGACTGATGCTTGTCCTCATCATGGTCCCTCTATTGCTGTTTCGGGATCAGGCAAATTCCATGTGGCATGGTTTACTCAGGGCACTAAGAGAGCCGGAGTGTTTTACGCAAACTCAAGCAATCAGGGTATAAGTTATTCGAATCCAGTCAGAGTTGGTGCAGAGGGGGTTAATGTTGCAAGACCCTATCTCTTGGCAATCGATCGTCAGGTTTGGTTGGTGTGGAAAGAATTTGATGGTAGCGCTTCCTCGGTTTATCTTAAGCATTCTCAGGATGATGGCGTGAGTTGGTCTGAGCCTAAGGTGCTTGCAAAGACAACCGCTTACAGTGATCATCCTTTATTGCTACGACATGATCAAACCGTCTATTTATCCTGGCTTACGCGTGCAGATGGCTATCAATTTATTAAAGTAGGGCATAAGTAATGAACGCATTCAAAAAATATTGGCTAGTTTTCGTACTGATGTTTCTTACGGGTATTGCTGGAGCGGCCACTGCACCTTTAAAGCCTTATCAATCTGGTGATTGGTCTAGCTTAATCAAGACCAGGAATGGAGCGCCGATGGCAATTCATTTTTGGGGCGTCACTTGCCCAGCTTGCGTTAAGGAGATGCCCCAATGGGGGGCTTTTGTAAAGCGCAATCCCAATGCAAAGATTATCTTTATTCAGGTTGATGATGTATCGCCTGAGATGATGCAAAAGATGTTGAATAAAGCCGGCCTTGAGAAGGCGAATAACTACTATCTTGCCTCTTCTTTTGATGAGCGCTTACGGCATGAGATAGATCCTCAGTGGTACGGGGAGACGCCTACAACAATCTTCATCGATAAAAATGGTAAATCTCGTCGAAAAACAGGCCTGATCAATTTTCAAGAATTAGCAAACAAACTTTAAACTGATCCAAAATAAACCAAAGGAGTTACGAGATGAAATCGAATCTACTTATCTCTATCTGTACAGCCATGAGTATCACTATTAGTGGCGCTGCCTTGGCTCAAACGGCAGCTGCTGGAGCAATCAAAATTGAAAATGCCTACACTCGTGCCACCATGCCTGGACAGCAGGTGGCTGGTGGGTTTATGAAGATTGAAAATAAAGGGGCTACTGACCAGCTGGTATCTGCAAGTTCACCAGCAGCAGGCGAAGTACAGCTTCATGAGATGGCTATGGAGGGTAATGTCATGAAAATGCGCCAGTTAAAAGATATTGCGGTTCCTGCAGGGGGTGCGGTGGAATTAAAGCCAGGTGGATTGCATCTCATGTTTATGAATATCAAAGCACCTTTAGCTGCAGGTCAAACTGTGCCAGTGAAACTCAAGTTTGCCAAAGCAGGCGAGGTTGAAGTGAAGATGCCCGTAAATGCGATGGGTGCTCAAGGTGCCGGTCATGGTGGAGCCATGAAGCACTAAGATTTGGATTCAGATTCAGCAGTAATACTAAATTAATAAAAAAGCCCCTAGTTTTACTTAGGGGCTTTTTCTTATACGATTGAACTTAGATTTTTAAATCCAAATCCGTCACCGCACCTTTGCTAGCGCTACTTGCAAGGCTTGCGTACTTGGCTAGTAGGCCACGGGTGTAATGTGGTTTAGGTTGCTTCCAAGCTGCACGACGTTTAGCAATTTCTGCCTCGTCCACATTGAGTTGAATGAGTAACTTGTGCGCATCAATCGTGACAGAGTCACCTTCATTGATGAGTGCAATGACGCCGCCTACATAGGCTTCTGGAGCTACGTGACCCACGACCATACCCCAGGTACCACCAGAGAAGCGGCCATCGGTGATAAGGCCTACAGACTCACCCAAGCCTTGTCCAACCAGGGCAGAGGTAGGCGCAAGCATTTCGCGCATACCAGGACCACCTTTAGGGCCTTCATAACGAATCACGACAATATCGCCATCCTTGATCTTTTGCGCCATGATGGCTGCCATGGCATCATCCTCAGAATCAAAGACGCGTGCAGGTCCAGTGATCGATGGGTTTTTGAGGCCAGTAATTTTGGCAACGCATCCCTCGGGAGAGATATTTCCTTTCAGAATCGCTAAGTGACCTTGCTTATAGAGTGGGTTATCCAAGGTGCGGATGACTTTTTGATCAGCGCGTGGGACAGAAGGTACATCCTTTAATACTTCAGCAATCGTTTTGCCAGTAATCGTGATGCAATCACCGTGCAGAAGACCGCCATCCAATAAAATTTTCATTACTTGAGGAATGCCACCTGCTTGATGCAAATCCGTTGCTAAATAAGTGCCAGATGGCTTCATATCCACAATGACAGGAACGCGTTTACGAATGCGCTCAAAGTCGTCAATCGTCCAATCAATCTCTGCAGCACTTGTGATCGCCAAGAAATGTAATACAGCATTGGTAGAGCCACCAACTGCCATGATCACACTTACTGCATTTTCAATCGACTTTTTAGTGATGATGTCACGGGGGCGCAAGTTTTTCTTAATCGCTTCAACCAAGACAATGGCAGATTCATGAGCACTAGCCACTTTTTCAGCATCTTCGTTCGCCATCGTTGACGAGTAGGGCAGGCTCATACCTAGGGCTTCAAAAGATGAGCTCATCGTGTTGGCTGTATACATACCGCCGCAAGAACCACTTCCAGGACAGGCATTCTGCTCAACACCTTTGAGATCTGCTTCACTTAAGCGTCCAGAAGTAAACTCACCCACTGCTTCAAATGCCGAAACAATATTGAGTTCTTTGCCCTTGAAATGACCAGGCTTAATAGTGCCGCCATAAACATAGATACCAGGTACATTCGTACGAGCTAAGGCCATCATTCCGCCTGGCATATTTTTATCGCAACCACCAATGACTACTACGCCATCCTGCCAAAGTCCATTTACACAAACCTCAATGCTATCGGCAATAACCTCACGAGAGACGAGAGAATATTTCATGCCCTCGGTACCCATACCAATTCCATCGGAAACAGTCGGTGTTCCAAATATTTGCGCTTTTGCGCCAGCC
This sequence comes from Polynucleobacter sp. AP-Melu-500A-A1, assembly GCF_018882125.1. Taxonomy (GTDB): domain Bacteria; phylum Pseudomonadota; class Gammaproteobacteria; order Burkholderiales; family Burkholderiaceae; genus Polynucleobacter. Next base: position 511,587 of record NZ_JACVOZ010000002.1, on the reverse strand, counting down.
TCTTCCAATGCAGTAACAGCGGCGTCTGCTAATTTTTGTAAACCACTATTACAGGGCGTGATGGTGGAGTGACCGTTAGCAACTCCAACCATTGGCTTCGAAAAATCTGCCTCCTGGTAACCCATTGCGTAATACATTGAACGATTAGGTGCGCGAGCTACCCCTTCGGTGACCATGCGCGAGCGTTCATTTAGGCGTTTCATGCTTATTACTCCAGAAAAGGTTTGTTTCGAAAGGCTCTATTGTGCCGTGAGATGCTATGAAGAGGCAGATCTCTACTTAGGCTGAAAAATAGCCCATTAAATGTTGCGATGCAATACCAAAATTAAAGTTTTTATTGATTTAAATACTAATTGTTGGCTACTAGGCTAAAATCCTTGAGAAAATTACTGGAGTACATTAGCCAATCGTTCACTTTTCCCTTTGAATTCAATGACTAAAGTCGGCCATATCTACTTAATTGATGATGATGAATCAATGCGCAAGTCACTTACCCGAATGTTACGGGAATTGGGTTATTTGGTAGAGGATTACGGATCAGCCGTCGATTTCTTTGAAAAATCGGTTCCTGTGTCCCCGGCGGTCATTCTGTTGGATATGCAGATGCCTGATATGACGGGCTTGGAGTTGCAGGAAAAGCTAATCAAGCTTAAGCGAAAGACGCCGATTGTGTTTGTAAGCGGTCAAAGCCATCCACATCAGATTGTGCAAAGCCTTAAAAAGGGCGCAATGGACTTCTTATTTAAGCCCTTCAACTTGGAAGAGCTATTGAAAGCTGTTGCTGATGCAATTGAGTTTGATGGGCGTCAATTAAAGCGGGCTTCCTTAAATGTTGAGACTAGACGCGAATATGAAAGCCTTACCCCTAGAGAGCGTGAGGTTTGCGGATGGTTAGTAGAGGGACTTTTGAATAAAGATATTGCGGTGAAGTTAGGTACGACCGATGCCACTATCAAGGTCCATAAAGCGCGGGTGATGAGTAAAATGAACGCAGATTCAGTTCAAATGCTGGTAAAGAAGTTTTTGGAATCTGACTTAAGTAATCACCCTCTGAATACTTGGCTGAAAGGCTAATGTCACATGCGCCCATTTAGAATTATTATCGAATTTAACATTGTTAACTGATACAGTGCCTACATAGTGAATAAATCATTCAAACTTCCCGAGATTCGCAAAGAGGCGTTTATACAAGCCAGGGAAAGTCTTGGTTTAAGCACGAAAGAATTGGCCGCTAAAGCCTGTCTATCAAAACCCCAGATTGAGCAAATTGAAAATGGTGAAATGGGCTCTTTTTATAGTGCTCAAATTAAATACACTGCTGCCAAAAAGGTCGCCAGTATTTTGCAACTTAATGAAGATCAGGCATTTGATTTTGCTCAAGTAGATCCACTTATGAAGGAAGTGGCTACGGCTGCACCAACTAAAAAAATCACTGAGGCCCCAGTAAAAGCAATACCCATTGAGACTGCTACACCAGTTGCTAAACCGCAGTTAGCAGTAGAACTACAAGATTTCGTGGTTGAAAAAGGTAGCAATAAAACGCCTTCAACCAATTCCTCTCAAAAGAAATTAATACTGCTGCTGAGCTTGGCTGCAGCAGTTGTCTTTTCAGTTATTAATTTGCGCCCACTGTTTTTTCCTGAGCAGCCTAAAGAAGAGTTGGTGGTAGTTCAAGAGGTGGCACCTGTAGAGCCACCCCCAGTGAGTGATCCTCCTGTGGCGGAAGAGAAAGCGATTAGTCCAATGCCAGTAGTAGCAGCTGCTAGCCCAGCTGTCACGACGGATTGCCCGCCCGCAGAGTCCGCACCCACTACTTACAAATCTGACGCTCCTAAGAAACCGGGTGATTTGGTCTATGTACTGTCTAAGACAGCGCAAATGGTATGTGTGATTGATGTATTGGGTAAGGTGCAGAGTAAACAGTTGGAGCCCGGTGTGGGGGTCAGTGTTTATGGCAAAGCACCATTCAAGGTGTTGACTGCTGGCTTGGATCAGGTCGACTTATATTACCAAGGGTCTAAAGTAAGACCATCAAATCCTACTGGAAAAACGATTGTATTGGAGTCGGCTGAATTTCCTCAGCCTTTAGCTCCAACAGATTCTCAATTGCGTTAATTAAACCGCTGACTCGTTCGTTTCGCCAGTGCGAATACGAATAACTTGCTCTACTGCAGTAACGAAAATTTTTCCATCACCAATTTTTCCAGTGCGAGCAGCCTTGGTAATGGCTTCGATTGCAACTTCTACACGATCGGTCGGAACGACAGCCTCTACTTTGACCTTGGGCAAAAAGTCGACAACGTATTCAGCGCCACGGTAGAGTTCGGTGTGACCTTTTTGACGACCAAAGCCTTTAACTTCAGTGACGGTCAATCCAGTTACGCCTACTTCAGCTAATGCCTCGCGAACCTCGTCGAGTTTGAACGGTTTAATGATTGATGTAATTAATTTCATTTATTCCCCCTAATACAGTAATCATACCTAGAACTGGAGCTAGCTAGCAAATTGGGTAAATTTTCCTGCCAAGACTCTTCTTAGGCTCTAAATTGTGAAGTAATGGGATAGCGCCAATCACGCCCAAAGGCCCGAGTTGTCACGCGGACCCCAGGAGGAGCCTGACGTCGCTTGTATTCATTCAGTTTAATGAGGCGGGTCACTTTTTCAACACTTTCTGGGTCAAACCCAGCGGCAATGATTTGGGCAATCGATTGGTTCTGCTCCATATATCGCTCGACAATCCCATCTAAGATTTCATAGGAAGGCAAGCTATCTTGGTCAGTTTGATCTGGGCGCAATTCTGCTGAAGGGGCGCGCGTCAAAATGCGCTCCGGAATGATAGGGGTCATTTGATTGCGGTAAGCACACAGACGATAAACCAAAGTCTTGGCAATATCTTTAATCACAGCAAAGCCACCAGCCATATCGCCATAAAGTGTGCAATAACCCACAGCCATTTCACTCTTATTACCAGTGGTTAACACAAGACGACCAGTTTTATTGGAGAGCGCCATGAGTAATGTGCCGCGCACGCGTGCTTGAATATTTTCTTCAGTAGCGTCAATCTTCAAGCCTTTAAATTGCTCCGATAAAGATTGCTCAAGCGCATCGACTGGTCCACTAATAGGAATCTCATCGTATTGCACCCCAAGATTTTTTGCCATTTCACGGGCATCAATCCAAGAGATGTCAGCTGTATAACGTGAGGGCATCATTACGGCGCGTACTTTATCTGCACCTAAGGCATCCACGGCAATCGCTAATACCAATGCAGAATCTACGCCACCAGATAAGCCAATAATGACACCTGGAAAACGATTTTTATTGACATAGTCACGTACACCCAATACAAGCGCTTGATACGCTTGGGCTTCAACACTTTGAGGTAGGGTAATCAAGCCTTTTTCAAGTTGCGCAGCAGAATTCATCTCTACTATTCCTAGGCCCATTTCAAACTGAGGCATAGACATCACCACTTCACCTTTGCCATTTAAGGCAAATGAGCCGCCATCAAAGACCAATTCATCTTGCCCACCAACAGCATTGACATATACCAGGGGCATCTCAGTGAGCTGAATATGCTGGCGCAGTACTTCAATGCGTAAGGCCTCTTTTTTGAGGTGATAGGGCGATGCATTAGGAACAAGCAATACTTGCGCGCCTGCCGCGTGTGCTTGTTTTGCAGGGCCTGTATGCCACGCGTCCTCACACAAAATCAGTCCGTAGCGAATACCTTCGCATTCAAAAACACATGCTTGATTACCAGGCACAAAGTAGCGCACCTCATCAAAGACTTCATGATTGGGTAATTCTTGTTTGGCATAGCCAGCAATCACTTTGCCATTTTGTAAGACAGAAGCAAAGTTCAGTAGTCCAGTAGCAGTTTGTTTAGGATGGCCAACGATGACAGTCAGAGCGCGATGTTGTTCAAGCTTTTGCATTAATAGATCAAGCTCCTGCTGAGCCGCTTCAATAAAAGCAGGGCGGAGCAATAAATCTTCAGGAGGATAGCCAGTGAGCGAGAGCTCTGGTGTTACTACAAGCTTGGCGCCTAGGGAGAAGGCCTCAAGAGCGGCTGTGTAAATGAGCTGCGCGTTACCAGCCAAATCACCCAAGAGTGGGTTGATTTGGGCTAGGGCAATTTTTTGCGAGCTCACTTCAATTCACAAAGCCTTTTCCAAAAAATGAAATTATTTAGCTTCTTTGTTGTAACGGTCGATACCTTCCAGAATTTCTTGATGGGCATCGGCAACGCCACCCCAACCGCTGACTTTTACCCACTTACCTGGCTCGAGATCTTTGTAATGCTCGAAGAAGTGTTGGATTTGGTTCAAACGTAATGGGTTGATATCTTCTGGTTTTTGCCAGTGGGTGTAGATCGGCAAAATCTTATCTTCTGGTACGGCTAATAATTTTGCATCTTGACCAGCTTCATCTTCCATTTTGAGTAGGCCGAGTGCACGGCAACTTACTACCACACCAGGAATGAGTGGAAAGGGAGTAATGACGAGAACATCTACTGGATCTCCATCACCTGCAATGGTTTTATTAATATAGCCATAGTTACATGGATAGTGCATTGCGGTACCCATAAATCGGTCAACGAAAATAGCGCCACTTTCCTTATCTACTTCATACTTAATTGGATCAGCATTCATTGGGATTTCAATAATGACGTTGAAGCTCTCTGGGATCTTTTTGCCGGGCTTGACGTTGTCGAGACTCATAAATACTCCGAATAAGGATTAGTAAATACCCTGATCCTTGCTAAGGAGCACAGGGGTAATTCTGCTACATACTGATGAAGCTTTAGGACCCTAGTTTAAAGCTTTCGAAAACCAGCAGTCCTAAGCGCTAGAGATACAAAACAAAAAAGATCAATTTTAGGGAGTTCAAGCATGAGTAATGTCACTTTAGGCTTGTATTTTGCCTTGGCGTGCGGTGTCCTGGCCGTGATTTACGGTTTTGTGATGCGCCGCTGGATTTTGAAGCAAAGTACGGGCAATGCCAAAATGCAAGAGATTGCCGAGGCTATTCAGCAGGGAGCAGCAGCCTACCTTTCTCGCCAATATAAAACGATCGCCATCGTCGGCGTGGTTCTCACGATTTTGATGGCACTCTTTTTGGACTTTGCTACCGCGATTGGTTTTGTGGTCGGTGCAGTGCTATCTGGTGCTTGCGGCTTTATTGGAATGAATGTGTCAGTTCGTGCCAATGTACGCACTGCAGAAGCTGCTACTAAAGGAATGAATGAGGCCTTAAATGTAGCCTTCAAAGGCGGCGCTATTACCGGCATGCTGGTTGTAGGCTTAGGTCTGTTAGGTGTTGGTCTCTTCTTTATGTTCCTCGTATCGATTGGTACTGGCCAAGACCTTTCTTCAGTATTGCATCCACTGATTGGTTTGGCATTTGGATCTTCCTTGATTTCTATTTTTGCTCGTCTTGGTGGCGGTATCTTTACTAAAGGTGCAGACGTTGGCGCTGACTTGGTTGGCAAGGTTGAAGCCGGCATTCCAGAAGATGATCCCCGTAACCCAGCTGTGATTGCCGATAACGTTGGTGACAACGTAGGCGATTGTGCTGGTATGGCAGCAGACTTATTTGAGACATATGCGGTGACATTGATTGCTACGATGGTGCTTGGATCCTTAGTAGTCACTGGCGCACCAGTTGCAGCAATTGTTTATCCATTAGTTCTAGGTGGTGTATCCATCATTGCTTCGATTATTGGTTGCTCCTTTGTTAAGGCAACTCCTGGCATGAGAAACGTGATGCCAGCTTTATATAAAGGCTTGATCATCGCTGGTGGACTGTCATTAATCGCTTTCTACTTTGTGACCAACTTCATCATGCCTGATGATGCATTGGGCATTCCTGGAAGCCAGTGGCGTTTATTTGCTGCAACTGTAGTAGGTCTCTTATTGACTGCAGGATTGGTTTGGATTACTGAGTACTACACCGGTACGCAGTTCAAGCCTGTTCAGCATATTGCTGAAGCTTCTACTAAAGGGCACGGTACCAACATCATTGCGGGTTTAGGTATTTCCATGAAGTCAACAGCATATCCAGTGCTCTTTGTATGTGCAGCTATTTACGCAGCATATTGGCTAGCTGGTTTATATGGCATTGCAATTGCAGCTACTGCCATGTTATCAATGGCAGGTATTGTGGTGGCATTGGACGCCTATGGTCCGATTACCGACAATGCTGGTGGTATTGCAGAGATGGCAGGTTTGCCACAAGCAGTGCGTGACATTACTGATCCATTAGATGCAGTAGGTAACACTACTAAAGCAGTGACAAAAGGTTACGCGATTGGATCTGCTGGCCTTGCATCATTAGTACTGTTTGCTGACTACACCCATGCATTAGAAGGTATTGGTCAACAAGTTTCTTTTGATCTGTCCAATCATATGGTGATCATTGGCCTCTTTATTGGCGGCATGATTCCTTATTTGTTTGGTGCGATGGCGATGGAAGCGGTGGGTCGTTGTGCTGGTGCTGTGGTTGAAGAAGTGCGCCGCCAGTTCCGCGATATTCCAGGAATCATGGAAGGTACCGCTAAGCCAGAGTACGGTAAGGCAGTCGACATGCTGACATCAGCTGCGATTAAAGAAATGATCATTCCTTCACTCTTGCCTGTAGTAGCTCCGATTGTGGTTGGACTCTTATTGGGACCTGCTGCATTAGGTGGTTTGTTAATGGGTACGATCGTGACTGGATTGTTTGTTGCAATCTCGATGTGTACAGGTGGTGGCGCTTGGGATAATGCGAAGAAATATATCGAAGAAGGTAACTTCGGCGGTAAAGGCTCTGAAGCGCATAAAGCAGCAGTGACCGGTGACACTGTAGGTGACCCTTACAAAGACACCGCTGGTCCTGCAGTGAACCCACTGATTAAGATCATTAACATTGTGGCGCTCTTGATCGTGCCACTCTTGCCAGTGATTAGCCGTTAAGCAATAAACGCATTAAACAAAACGCCTAGCAATGCTAGGCGTTTTTTTATTCCTGAGTTAATTAAAACTTAGGACAATGTTTCCAGATATCGCTGTGCATCTAGTGCAGCCATACAACCTGTGCCTGCGCTCGTAATCGCTTGACGGTAAATATGGTCTTGTACATCGCCTGAAGCAAACACACCAGGGATATTGGTAGCGGTTGCATTGCCTTCTAAACCTGAGTGGGTTTTGATATAGCCGTTATGCATATCTAACTGGCCAATAAAGAGTTCAGTGTTGGGTTTATGGCCAATGGCGATAAAGGCGCCAGTCACTGCAATGTCTTCAGTGCTGCCATCTTGCTGCTTGATACGCACACCAGTAACTCCTTTTTCATCGCCAAGAACTTCATCTAGTGTTGAGTTCAGTTTGAGTTCCACTTTACCTTCAGCAACCTTTGCCATGAGACGATCATTCAAAATGGGTTCGGCACGGAATTTATCGCGACGATGAATCACGGTCACTTTCTTTGCAATGCCAGTGAGGTAGAGGGCTTCTTCAACAGCTGTATTGCCGCCACCTACTACGCAAACATCTTGATTGCGATAGAAGAAGCCATCGCAAGTTGCGCAGCCAGAAACACCGCGACCCATAAATGCTTCTTCACTTGGTAAGCCAATATATTGAGCAGAGGCGCCAGTAGAAATAATCAGAGCATCGCAGGTATAGGTGCCCGAATCACCAACTAAGCGAATGGGTTTTTCTGTGAGGGCTGCCGTATGAATGTGGTCAAAAATGATCTCAGTATTAAAGCGCTCAGCATGCTTTAAAAAGCGCTCCATCAATTCTGGGCCCTGGACGCCGTCAGGGTCAGCTGGCCAGTTTTCTACGTCGGTAGTGGTCATTAATTGACCGCCTTGAGCTAGGCCTGTAATCAGGGTGGGCTTCAAATTAGCCCTCGCAGCGTAAACCGCCGCTGTATAGCCAGCAGGGCCAGATCCGAGGATAAGTACTTTAGAGTGTTTGGGTGTATTTGTAGTCATATGTAAATTATAGGTTTGCTTGTTTACAATCGGTAGAACATGGCAAGAACCGCATACCCGAAGTCCAAAATTCCAGTACCCCCTGATAACACGGGGCAGGGTAGGATGCCCCGCCTCCTGCTGGAGGCCCGCTGGTTTATCTCTTTGGGTCTGTGCCTCGGTTTATTTGCTATTTTGCTGACTTATTCCAAGGCTGACCCTGCTTGGTCACATGCTAGCTTTGAGGCTCCCAAGAACTTGGGCGGCCGTTTTGGGGCTTATTTAGCCGATTTATTGCTTTATATCTTCGGTATTTCTGCATTTTGGTGGGTAGCCCTGTTTGGGCGCCGTGTTCTCAATGGTTGGCGTGAGCTTTGGAGCATCCCTTTGCCCCCGGATCCAGATGCCAAGCCTGATTCACTAATAGTGCGTTGGCTGGGCTTTGGGCTGACTTTAATCTGCAGCATGGGTCTTGAGTCTATTCGGCTCCATTCTCTTAGCTGGGAGCTCCCCAGGCCGCCTGGTGGCATTTTGGGTGAATTGATCGGTGATCCATTGCAGATGTCCCTAGGATTTACTGGGGCAACCATTGTTTTGCTGTTTGGTCTGTGTGCAGGCCTTTCCTTATTCCTGCATTTTTCTTGGTTAGATGTTGCTGAAAAAGTAGGGCGCTTTTTGGAGGTTTCTTTTCACCGCATTCGTGAACGTCGCGATAGCGAAGCCGATCGCAAGATGGGCGAAGTAGCTGCTGAAGAGCGTGAAGAGTTTGTAGAAGTGTTTAGAAGTCGCGTTGAAGTTGCTGCACCAGTACAGATTGTGCGTGCGCCAATAGAAATTCCGAAGAGCGCGCGCGTTGAACGTGAAAAACAACAACCTCTGTTTGTGGATATTCCCGATTCTGAATTGCCACCATTGGCATTGTTAGATCCCGTTCCCGAAGTAAAAGAAACCATCTCTGCAGAAGTATTGGAATTTACTTCCCGCTTAATCGAGCGTAAGTTGGCTGAATTTGGTGTGCAAGTCACCGTAATCGCTGCTTATCCTGGTCCTGTTGTCACTCGTTATGAGATTGATCCCGCCGTTGGTGTCAAGGGCAGTCAAATTGTCAATCTCTCTCGTGACTTAGCGCGTGCACTTGGCGTGGTCAGTATGCGGGTTGTAGAAACAATTCCTGGCAAGACCTGTATGGCATTGGAATTACCAAATCCAACGCGTCAGTCTGTCTATCTATCGGAGATTTTGACATCTCAGGTGTACAACGATAACCATTCATTATTAACACTGGCCTTAGGTAAAGATATTTCTGGCAGTCCAATGGTTGCTGACTTAGCAAAGATGCCGCATTGCTTAGTAGCAGGTACCACAGGCGCTGGTAAGTCGGTCGGTATAAATGCCATGATTCTCTCGCTGCTCTTTAAGGCTAAGCCTGATGAGGTAAGACTCATCATGATTGATCCTAAGATGCTAGAGATGGCCATGTATGACAAGATCCCACATTTGCTTTGCCCAGTGGTAACTGATATGAAGCAAGCCTACAACGCGCTCAATTGGGCCGTGAATGAAATGGAACGTCGCTACAAACTGATGAGTAAGTTTGGTGTGCGTAACTTGGCTGGTTTTAATAAGAAGATTCTTGAGGCTGAAGAAAAGGGTGAGAAGCTTACCAATCCATTTAGCTTGACTCCTGAAGATCCAGAGCCGATCTACAAAGCGCCTGTCATCGTAATCGTGATTGACGAGTTGGCAGACTTGATGATGGTATCGGGCAAGAAGATTGAAGAGCTCATCGCGCGTATCGCACAAAAGGCTCGTGCAGCAGGAATTCACCTGGTATTGGCAACACAGCGTCCAAGCGTAGATGTGATTACTGGCTTGATTAAGGCTAACGTGCCAACCCGTATCTCATTTCAAGTCAGTAGCAAGATTGATAGCCGAACCATTTTGGATCAACAGGGTGCAGAGGCGCTACTTGGTATGGGCGACATGCTTTATATGGCACCGGGTACAGGTTTACCGGTTCGCGTTCATGGCGCCTTTGTGTCGGATGATGAAGTGCATCGGGTAGTCGAGTGGCTTAAAGAAAAAGGCGATGCTAACTATATTGACGGTGTCCTCGAAGGTGCTGATGAATCCAGTATGGATGCACTGACTGGGGAAGGTGGCGGTGAATCTGATCCACTCTACGATCAAGCTGTTGCCATCGTTCTGGAAAATAAGCGCCCATCGATCTCCTTAGTACAGCGTCACTTACGGATCGGTTACAACCGAGCTGCACGCTTACTCGAGGATATGGAAAAAGCAGGCCTGGTATCGAAGATGGGCAATGGCGGCAATCGCGAGATTCTGCATCGCCCCTCTGAATAAGGCAGCAATCTTGTACTCATCTTTCTTGAAGATTGCATGCTCTATAGCAATCTCACTCTTAACTATCTTAGCGACTAATAGTGCTTTCGCACAAGTAGAAAGTGGCGTAGATCAATTACGTCAATTTGTGCGTAACTCTAAAACTGCTGAAGGTGATTTTGTACAACAGCAGTTGCGCGCACCCAAAGCGAATGAGCCGCAAGATAAGGGATTGAAAGTAGTGCGCGAGACCCGTGGACATTTTGTATTTCAGCGGCCAGGTCGATTCGTTTGGGATACGCAAAAGCCCTACGAACAGAAACTGATTACCGATGGTAAGCAACTTATCTTATGGGATAAGGATTTAAATCAAGCGACCTTTAGGCCTGCAGGACAAGCCCTTTCAGCAACGCCTGCAGCCATCTTGTTTGGTGAGACTTCTTTGGATCAGAATTTTGATTTAGTTGAGGGAGAAGAGCGCTTAGGAATGAAGTGGGTTGCTTTAGTACCTAAAAAGAATCCCAATGCGAAGAATGATCAGCCCTATACCAAAATCTCCGTGGGTATGGTCAATGGTTTGCCAAGAGCGCTTGAATTGCTTGATGGCTTAGGTAGCGTAGTTCTGGTGACTTTGGACAAAATCCAACTGAATGTGAATTTGCCAGTAAATCGCTTTACTTTTGCCCCACCTGCGGGCGCAGAGGTCTTACGCTTAAACTAGAGCCTAATTAGCGCTAAAGACCTAGAACGAACTACCCTAAACCAATAGAGCATTAGATGATTGATCCGCAATTACTCCGCAAAGATATCGCCGCTGTTCAGGCGCGCTTAGCGACTCGCAAATTCCAATTAGATGTTGAGAAATTCAACGCCCTGGAATCTGAGCGAAAATCTTTGCAAACACGTACCGAAGAACTGCAAGCTAAGCGCAATCAATTAGCCAAAGCCATTGGTATGAAAAAAGGTAAGGGCGAGGATGCGTCTGCTGAAATGGCAGAAGCAAATCAGATCAATGTGGATATGGAATCTGGATCAAGCCGTCTCAGTATTTTGCAGACAGAGATTGCTGATTTCTTGATGGGCATTCCAAATCTGCCTGACGCATCTGTGCCAACCGGTAAGGATGAGACTGAGAATCAAGAGTTAAAACGTTGGGGCGAGCAGCCTATTTTTGATTTCGAGATAAAAGATCATGTGGATCTTGGTGGCCCCCTCGGTTTAGATTTTGAAGTTGCGGCCAAAATTAGTGGCTCACGTTTTGTGGTGCTCAAGGGGCCGATTGCGAGATTGCATCGCGCCTTAGCGCAATTCATGCTCGATACCCACACAACTCATCATGATTACCAAGAGGTGTATACACCCTATATGGTGAATGCCGCCTCAATGCGCGGTACTGGTCAGTTACCAAAGTTTGAAGAAGATCTATTTAAAGTCCCTCGTCAAATGGGTGGTGAGGATGGAAATGGAGAGGCTAAAACTGAAAACTTCTACCTCATTCCAACAGCAGAAGTACCCGTGACAAATTTAGTCAGAGATGAGATTGTGAATGCCGATGATCTCCCCATGAAATTTGTAGCGCATACCCCATGTTTTCGCTCAGAAGCTGGAAGTTACGGGCGCGATGTGCGCGGCATGATTCGTCAACATCAGTTTGACAAAGTCGAGTTGGTGCAAATCACCAAACCAGAAGATTCGATGCAAGCCCTAGAAGATCTTACTGGACATGCTGAAAGAATCTTAGAGCTCCTCGAATTGCCATACAGAAAAGTATTACTCTGTACAGGAGATATGGGATTTGGAAGTACTAAGACTTATGACTTAGAAGTGTGGGTGCCCTCACAAAATGCTTATCGTGAAATTAGCTCCTGCTCAAACATGGGTGACTTTCAAGCAAGACGTATGCAAGCTAGATTTAAAGTAGGGCAAGGCAAACCAGAATTACTTCACACCTTAAATGGTTCAGGACTTGCTGTAGGCAGAGCATTAGTTGCGCTACTAGAAAATAAACAGCAAGTGGACGGCAGCATTGCGATACCTAAAGCGCTGCAGCCTTATTTGGGTGGTTTGGAAGTGCTTAAGTCGATTTAATGGCTAGTTCGTAGCGGGGCTCAGATCGGACCTCATTCATAACTGAGGTGCCCATCTTCATAGAGGCTCTATGCCTTCTAAGTTCTTGAGCAAACTTTTTTCTATCAAATGGAGGCTTGGTTAATTTATTCTGGTTTAGGTTTTTACTCATAGTGTGATTATTAGATTCTCACTACCTAAATTCAAGAGATTTAAGTCCCTTGTAGTTGCACGGATATTTTAGGCATGCCCGCTATAATTGCCCTTCGGTTCGGAGAGGTGGCAGAGTGGTCGAATGTACCTGACTCGAAATCAGGCGTACTGTCAAAGGTACCGAGGGTTCGAATCCCTCCCTCTCCGCCAAATTGTCAATAGATAAAAGGTCCACTCAGCACCTTCATCTTCGTGTGCCTTAGAATAAATATTCCAATACAGATAGTTCTTGAACATGATATTTAGAATCCTTATTATTTTCTTTCTCTTGATTCCCACCTATTCCTTTTCACAGGTCACCAATAGCTCGGCTTCAGTCAAAAAAAGTAATAGTGATATTGCTTATGAAATGACTAATCCTTTATCTGACTTACAGCTTGTTTCATTGCAGTGGAATCACAATAGGGGTTTAGGAACAAATCAAGCGGGCACTGATCAAACTCTTCAATTTGGGCCTCGATTTAAGGTAGACGTATCTGAAAATTGGAATGCAATTACACGTGTCAAGGTGAATGGAGTGAAAGTCCAGAATGTAAATGGTATTAATAATGCAGGAATGGGTCCAACCCAAATTGAAACCTTCTTTACACAAAAATCCGATAAAACAGGAGTCTGGGGCGCAGGTCCCTTTATTCAAGCTCCAGCTGGAGAAAGTGGAGATTTTGGAAGTAGACAATGGGGCGGTGGTATACGAGCAGTTTTTGTTACGAAGCCTAAGCCATGGACTTTTGGAATATTAACTTACCAGTCATGGAATATGGGTGGTTCAGCTGGCGCAGGCACTTTGAGAAGCCCTAGCACTGGAACTACTAATGTATTTTCAGCATGGCCTTTTATGGCTTTTGTCACTGAAAATGCTTGGGTATATTCACTTGATAGTGAATCAAGTTATAACTACGATGCTCGAAGAACCTTTAATCCCATTAATGCTGGCATTGGCAAAGTAGTTCGCATCGGAGAAGTACCTGTTGAATTTTCTGTTGGGGCAAGATATATCGCTAGCGGGTATCCTGCCACCTTACAGTATCCGGGAACTCCACGGGGTTGGGGTGCTAGAGCACAGCTTACTTTTGTACTTAGCGAATAAAAAATGTTTGGTTCGAAGTGATTCCTCAAGCCCCCCTTTTTCTGCAGAAGATAAGTGGATAAAGACCGCCCCTGAATTCTATTGCAGCGCACTAATTTCGTTAATGACCCCAGCTCCTGCAGCCTGAACTCAACCCCAACTAGGGTTTTCTTGGATAAATCCACGAACTTGTGTCACATAGTGATGGAAGCCCTAATAAAGCATTGCTTATCAATTTTCAATTGCTTAGAGTAGTCCCGTAGCAGTTCAATAAGCTCAATGTGGATAGGAGAATGCAATGGATGTAAAAAATAAATTGATGGATATTCCAAAGACCATGAAGGCATGGGTATTGGGTGATCCAGATACTTTAACTTTAGTAGAAAAACCCGTTCCAGAGCCAGGACCAGCAGAAGTCCTAGTCAGGATTGATGCGATTGCGGTTTGCGCGACCGATCTTGAAATTATTCACCGCGGCCCACCAGCCATGATTCAAGGTGGTTTGCCATTTAATAAAAACTTTACCCCTGGCCATGAATATATGGGCACTGTTGTTAAACTCGGCAAAGGTGTCGATGAATTTGAAATTGGCGATCGAGTAGCGGTTGAGATTCATGCGGGTTGCGGTCGCTGCGAGCGTTGTCGCGAAGGTATGTATACCTCTTGTTTGAATTATGGAAAAAATTACGGTGACGTTGATAAAGGTCACCGGGCCAATGGATTCACAACTGATGGCGGATTCTTGGAATATGCTGTCAATAACGTGAACACCTTAGTTCATGTTCCTGATGATATGTCGGACGAAGAGGCAACTCTGATTGTGACTGCAGGTACAGCCATGTATGGTCTAGACGTTACCGCAGGTTTAATTGCAGGTCAGTCAGTCGTGGTAATGGGTCCCGGCCCAATTGGCTTAATGGGAGTTGGCGTTGCCAAAGCCTTAGGTGCTAGCGAGGTTATTCTGACTGGAACTCGTGACAATCGTCTAGAGATCGGTAAAAAGCTCGGCGCTGATTACACCATCAACGTTACCAAAGAAGATGCCGTTGCCAAGGTTAAAGAGTACACAAATGGTGGTGCGCATTATGTATTGGAATGTTCTGGCGCCCCAAATGCTGTAAATGATGCCGCAAACATGCTGCGTCGTGGTGGCCGAATTTGTTTAGCAGCCTTTCCAGGTGAACCAGTTCCAGTAGATATCGCTGCATTAGTGCGAAACAATATCTATCTCTACGGTATTCGTGGTGAAGGTAGAAGTGCTACCCACAGAGCGGCATCATTAATGGCTCAAAAGAGGTTCCCTGCTAAGTTAGTTCACACACATACCTTCCCATTGGAAGATGTGCCTACTGCATTGAGATATGCGCGTGAGCGTATTGAGGATGCAATTAAGGTAGTTGTGAAGATGCGCAAAGACTAGGCAGTCATTACATGTTGACCTATGACCGGTACGTAGTTGCCAGTTCGCTTGCTGAAGTGTTCGATATTCTTGATGCGCACCCCGCATCAAGAATATTGGCTGGAGCAACCGATATTTTGCCGTGGGCTCGCTATGGTAGAGCAGGCGATGTTCATCTTGCTTCTGTTATTGACATTAGCAAGGTCCCTGAATTTAAATATATCCGGCAGTCTGGTAATGACTTGTCATTTGGTGCCATGACGACGATTGCTGATTTTCAGAATAATTCCATCTTAAGAGAGCATGCTCCTGTATTGGCTCAGTGCGCTGTTTGGTTTGCGGATGATCAAATTCGTGAGCAAGCCACTGTAGGGGGCAATGTTGTTAATGCCTCTCCGGCAGGAGACTCTCAGCCAGCTTTATTGGCCTTGAATGCCTCTGTCAAATTGATCAGACGTGAAAATGGCAGCCTTTTGGAGCGCAGTATTCCTTTGGAGGAGTTTATTCATGGGCCTGGCAAAACCGCCATGCTGCATAAAGAGCTGGTTTTAGGGTTCGAGTGTGACTCAATGCGGGCTTGTGGAAGCGCTTATGAAAAAGTAGGCCATCGTCGCTCTCTCGTCATCTCAACTGTATGCCTGGCAGTGATTGCTAAGGCTGCATCTAATAAGAGTTCATTGGCCGATATTCGCATCGGCATTGGCGCAGTAGGTCCAGTACCCAAGAGGTTAGTAGATTTAGAGAAAGCCTTAATCGGTAGAGAAATTACTGGTGAACTTGTGCATCAAATTGCAGAGCAGGCTAGTGAGTTTGTCAATTCGCGCAGTCGTCATGAATACCGCAGAGAAGTCTTAGTCAACTTCGTTGAAAGAGGCATTATTTCTGCAATTAATCAAAGTGGTATTACCGTAGCCCGATTCGGTGAGGAGCAGATCTGTGCCTAAATTACATTCATCAATGTCAGACAAAAAAATTGGTGAGCATCCTCTTGTGGAGATCACCGCTACAGTTAATGGCCGTATGGTTTCCCGTAGCGTGCCAAATCATTATCGATTGATTGATTTTGTAAGAGAAGAATTGCATTTAACTGGCAACAAAGAAGGCTGTGGTGCGGGTGAGTGTGGAACCTGCTCAATGTTTGTGGATGGTGTTTTAGTAAAAAGCTGCTTGATGCCAGTTCAAAAAATTATGAACGCCACGGTTGAAACGGTGGATGACTTAGATCGCGATGCTGGCAGAACAGTGCTTCAGCAAGCCTTCCATAAGTGTGGCTCAAGTCAATGCGGTTATTGCATTCCTGGCATGGTCATGGCTGCGACATCCTTGTTAAGAAAGATGCCTAATCCTGATCGTGAGCAGATTAAAGAAGGTTTAGGCGGCAATATCTGTCGATGCACTGGCTATCAAAAAATTATTGATGCTGTTGAATTGGCGCGCGATGTTATTAATAAAAAAATTCTAGATTCAAGTCTTGAGGAAGATCTACTTGAGCCGGTGATGGGTGCTCGGACTCCTCGCTTAGATGCTCCCGGCAAGGTAACAGGTTCGGTAAAGTATGCGGCAGATATGGTGATGCCTAATATGCTGCATATGTCAGTATTAAGAAGTCCTTATGCTTACGCCAAAATTATTTCGATTGACGCTTCTGAGGCATTGGCAATACCTGGTGTTGAAGTTGTGTTGACATCGGCAGATGTCCCCGGAATTGATAATTTTGGGGTCTTTATCGAAGATCAGCCAATCATGGCTAGAGATTACGTTCGATATACGGGTGAGGCGGTCGCTGCAGTTGCTGCCCAGACGCTTGATCTTGCCATGGCAGCAACGAAGCTCATCAAGGTTGAGTACGAAGTTTTAGATGGCGTATTTGATCCGCATCTTGCAATAAAAGATGGTGCACCACAACTGCATGATTTTGCAAAAAACAATATCACTAAACATACAAAAATTCGCAAAGGTGATGTTGAAGAGGGTTTCAAGCAGGCTGATTTGATTGTGGAGGAGACATATCAAACTGCCAAAATCGAGCATGCCTATTTAGAGCCAGAGGCTGGCTTGGCCTATGTAGAGTCCGATGGATGTGTCACAGTGCATTCACCAAGCCAAAATATTACACACCATCGCCATGCCTTGGCAAAAATCTTAGGCAGACCGATCAATAAAGTGCGCATGATTATGAGTACTGTTGGCGGTGGATTTGGTGGTAAAGAGGATATGATTTATCAAGGCATGTTGGCACTTGCTGCCATTAAATCTCGTCGTCCTGTGCGCTATGTCTTTACGCGTGAAGAGAGTTTTATTGCTAGCGCCAAACGACATCCATTTTCCATTCAATACAAGATGGGCCTTAAGAAGAACGGCAAAATTGTGGCGACCAAGATGGTCATGATTTCTGATGGTGGTGCTTATGCAATGTCTACACCTGGCGTCATGAATAAGTCTGCCATATTGGGGCCAGGACCTTATCAACTTGAAAATGTTTGGGTGGATGCCATTGGCGTATATACCAACAACACTCCAAGCGGAGCAATGCGTGCCTTTGGTGCATTCCAATCTGAATTTGCTACTGAGGCGCACTTAGATCTGTGTGCCGAGAAACTCAAAATGGACCCGATTCAGTTGCGGATGATGAATCTAATGCGTGATGGGGCAACTACCCACACTAGGCAAAAAATTGATCGGGTGTTGGCAGTCGATTGTTTAAATGCGGTAGTTGATTTAGCTGGTTGGGATCAAGGTGCACCCAATCGTCACGGTAGTGGAAAAGAATCGCGTAAGGACATTGGCCAAAGCGGGATACGTCAATCATGCACCTTAGGCACTCACCTAAAGCAGGGGGAAGAAGTATGAAAAAGCGCGGACGTGGAGTAGCCTGTGGTTGGTATGGCATTGCGCGAACAGCGGCAATGGATCGTGCCGCCGTTTGGGTAGAGCTCGATGATGGTGGAACCGTCAAGATTGCAACTGGCGTTACTGAAATTGGCGAAGGAATATTGACGGGTTTATGCCAAATTGCCGCTCATGAAATGGGCGTTAGACCTGACGATATAGTTTTAGCTGATAACGATACTGCTCGGGTTCCAGAGGCGGCTCATGCTGGTGCGACACGTATGACTTATATGATCGGCAATGCTGTTGCAGTAGGCTGTCGAGAAGCTATGTCTAAATTCAAAAAGGCCATGGGTGATTATTGGGGTGTTGATCCTAATTCGATTCATGCCCAAAACCGTCAAGTTTGGGTAGAGAACTCCCCAACAATGAAGATGTCTATGGCTGAAGCAACCCATCATCTCAAAAAGGATAAAGGTATCGTCATTGTCGGTAGTGGATTGTTTACCTCAGCTCACACTCCATTAAATCCCGATAACGGAGAGGCGACTCCATGGCAAAGCTATGTTTTTGGGGCGCAAATTGCTGAAGTAGAAGTGGATCTGGACACTGGCGAAGTGCAAGTGCTTGGAGTATGGGCCGCGCATGATGTAGGCAAAGTAGTTAATCCTCAGCAGGTGGAGGGACAAATTGAGGGCGGTATTGTCATGGGCGTGGGGCACGCCTTAATGGAAGAGTACACGCAACATCAAGGGCAGGTTACAACTCCAGGCTTTGCAAAATATATTTTGCCAACGACCTTAGATATCCCGAATATTCATTCAGTTTTACTTACTGAGCCAGATCCAAAAACGCCGCTTGGAGTAAAAGGAATTGGTGAGCCATGTATCACGCCAACTGCCCCAGCAATTATTAACGCTATCTACGATGCGGTGGGCGTCAGGATTACATCTTTACCAGCAACCCCTGAAAAGGTATTAGCTGGAATCTTGAAGCAGAAAAAAGTAATCAAACGCAGAGTTGAGCAGGAAGAGTTTGTAACTACTGAATAAGAATTCATTCTAAACAAATCGAGTTGGAGGTGATTTTATGTATAAAAATCTAAAGATTATTGTTTGCACTTTGTTTTTCTTCGTTTCTTTTTGTGCCTTTGCACAAAATGTAAAAAATAAATATCCAGACAAACCCATTGAGCTAGTAGTTTTGTTTCCAGTAGGGAGTTCAGCTGACATTGTGGCTAGAATATTTGCTGATAATCTCTCCAAAGAACTTGGTACTCAGATTGTTGTGAACAATAAACCTGGCGCTGGTGGTGCCATTGGTTACAAATATGTAGCTGGCAAAAACCCCGATGGATACTCATTAGTTTGGAGCTCAAACTCGATTTTATCGACCTATTATTCAGGCGCATTGAACGTTGACTATCAAGGTTTTGACCATATTGCTCGGGCTACTATTGAACTCCCAGTGGTTGCCGTGAAGGCTGATTCGCCTTGGAAAAATCTGAAGGATATGCTTGATTACGTTAGGGCGCACCCCGAAGAAGTGCGGGTTGGTAATTCTGGTGTTGGAAGTTTTACTCACTATGCAGGCGCATCATTCTTTGATGCTCAAGGTGTCAAAGTAACCCATGTACCTTATTCTTCCTCTCAGGTGGTAACTAGTTTGATGGGGGGCAATATTGAAGCTGTCGTTCAGGCCCCTGGAGCGCTAATGCCTTTCGTGAATAGTGGTGGCCTTCGTGTGCTCGGAGTACTGGGGTCACGTCGTGAACCAGCATTTCCAAATGTGCCTACCGCTGCAGAGCAGGGGATTCAATTTCAGGCTGATATGTGGCGAGGGGTTTCTGCGCCTAAGGGAACTCCAAAAGAAATTTCTGCACGCATCCAAGCAGCCATGCAAAAAACCTTAGCCTCGCCTGAATTTAAAAAGCAGTGTGAAAAAAATGGATGTGTAGCTTCGTATGCTGATTCAATGCAATTCTTAAAAGATATTGCATCAGAAAATTATTTAGTAGCGAGCTTTATGAAGCAAACACTTAAGAATAATTAAAAAGTTAATAAGCAAGGAAATGTAATTGTTGAATAAGCCAGGTATTGAGGGTATTGAGATCCGCGCAAAAGCAATTGCAAAGGCGGGTGGGATTGAGCAATTTATCGCTACGCATGATGTCCAAAATTTCCAGGTTTGCCTTTCCGAAGCGCTTGTCTTAGGTCTTTTAAGACAGGGTGTTACAAAGTACCTTGCAATTTTCGGTCATGGCTCCACTCATCTCGGTGAAATATTGCGTATTTACACTGAGGCTGGCGTTACTAAGGTATATAACTTTCGTAATGAGGTTGAGATGGCGCATGCAGGCACTGCGCTAAGTTGGGTCTATCAAGAAGTTTGCGCAGTAGTCACCTCTATTGGTCCAGGTGCATTACAGGCGATGGCTGGTTCCTTAGCAGCAGCATCCAATGGGGTTGGTATTTACCACATCTATGGCGATGAAACGACCTATGGTGAAGGTTACAACATGCAGCAAATCCCCAAGCAAGAACAGCATTTATATGGTCAGTTAACCGCGGTAATGGGTAAGTCCTATGTACTGCATACCCCTGAAGGAATTCGCAACGCTTTGCGTCTAGGCGTTCAGACTGTCTTCAATCCTGTAAAGGCTGGACCATTTTATTTGTTGATGCCCATTAATACTCAACCCCAGGTTATCAATCACTTTAATTTACAGGCGATGCCGCTCAAACCCTGTGCATCCAAACAGATAGTCGGAGATCAGGAATTGATTGACGAGTCTGTAAAAGCCATTTGTAAATCTAAGAAAGTAGTTATCAAGGCTGGTGGTGGGAGCCGACCATTTTTTAATGAATTAAGAAAGTTTGCCAAATTAGCGGGCGCAGCAGTAGTGCTATCACCAGGCTCTACTGGCGTCTTGGCAAATGATGACCCGTTAAATATGCATGTAGGTGGCAGCAAGGGATCGATTAGCGGGAACTACGCTATGCAAAATGCTGATTTATTGATTGTGATTGGCTCACGCGCCGTATGTCAGTCTGACTGCTCTGGAGTGGGCTACCCGCAAGTAAGCAAAGTAATCAATATTAATGGCGACTTTGCCGATTTAAATCATTACAACAACACCATTGGATTGTATGGAGACATTGGCAGCATCTTAGAGCAACTCATTGCTGCGTTCCCAAAGTCAGACGACTACTTGAGTGCGAAACAAGTGTGGCTAAGCGATTGCGCCCAGAAAAAAAATGAATGGAAAAGTTTTTTAAGTCGGACTCAAGGTGTCAAGACAATCACTGATGAAGTGTGGGGAAGTCCAGTCTTAACGCAGCCGGCTGCAATTAAAGCGGTTTGTGATTTTGCAAAACAGCATCATGCTATTAAATTTTTTGATGCTGGTGATGTTCAGGCCAATGGATTTCAGACAGTTGAGGATGATCTTCCTGGAGAGACGTATACCGAAACTGGGGCGTCCTATATGGGTTTTGCAACATGTGCCGTGATTTCTAATGGAATGGCAGATAAGCCAAAGTATGGAATTGCATTTACAGGTGATGGTTCATTCATGATGAATCCACAAGCCTTAATTAGTGCTGTTCAGCATCATGCAAAGGGCATGATTGTCATATTTGATAACCGCAGAATGGCTGCGATCTCTAGTCTTCAGCATGCTCAATATGGAAAAGACTTTCGGACAAATGACTCCGTAGCTGTTGACTATGTTCAGTTGGCAGCCTCTGTATCTGGAGTAAAAGCATTTGCTGTCGAGGGCTCTCTAGAATCTTTGCAAGATGCTTTAAAGAGCGCCTATTCATATGACGGACTATCTGTTTTGCATGTGCCTGTCTATGCTGGAACGGATGAGCGCGGCGGACTTGGTGCATACGGTAGTTGGAACGTAGGTAATTGGTGTGAGTCTGTACAGGACATCTACCTTTCTAGTAATATTTAATTAAGAGAGCAATGGAAAAAGCAAATTTTGGTCTATACAAGGACTATGGTTGTTTTATTAATGGAAAATGGGTTGTTGCATCGGATCTACAGGTTAAAGAGGTTAGCAGTCCTGTAACTGGCGAATTAATAGGCCTTATTCCTGCGGCTACAGAATCAGATCTACAAGCGGCTTTAGATAGCGCCCAAAAAGGATTTAATATTTGGCGAGCAATCTCTCCATGGGATCGCAGTGCAATCCTACGCAAAACTGCGGATTTGCTCAGAGAGCGTAATAGTCAGTACGCGATCATGATGTCTACAGAAACAGGGAAGCCCATTGCTCAGGCAGAAGGCGAGTGGCGTGATGCAGCTGATCAATTTGAATGGTATGCAGAAGAAACCAAAAGAATCTACGGGCAGACAATTGAAGCCAGGCTTCCTGAAATCCGGATGGGTGTTCGAATGGAGCCCGTTGGTGTAGTTGCTGCTTTTTCTGCCTGGAATTTCCCTGCCTTGTTGCCAGCCAGAAAGCTAGCTGCTGGTTTAGCTGCCGGGTGCTCTGTGATCTTAAAGCCAGCTGGTGAGGCCCCTGGTTCTGGGATGGCTATTATTCAAACCTTAATGGATGCAGGGCTGCCAGTAGATGTTGTCAATTTAGTGACCGGTGATTCTAGAAAGATATCTCAGTATTTGGTGGAATCACCAATCGTCAAAAAAGTCACTCTAACGGGCTCAACTGCAGTCGGAAGAGAAATATTGCAATTGGCCGCTAATGGCATCAAAAAAGTATCCATGGAATTGGGTGGTCATGCTCCTGTAATCGTTTTTGAAGATGCAGACATTGAAGCGGCAGCAGAGATGTGCGCCCGCTTTAAGTTTAGAAATTGTGGTCAAGTCTGCGCCTCTCCATCACGCTTTTATGTCCATGCATCACATTATCAGAGGTTCTGTGATGTTTTTGCAGCCTTCGCTAAGGCCATGGTGATTGGTGATGGCTTAAATCCTGATGTGGGTATGGGGCCGATGATTAATGCTCGTGGTCTAAATCATGTTCATAATTTAATTGCCGATGCAATAGATAAAGGTGCGAAATTGCTTGCGGGTGGATCTGCCCCAGCAGGCTTTAGTAAAGGAAACTTTATTGCTCCAACGGTATTGTCTGATGTTCCCGATAATGCACGGATTATGATCGATGAGCCTTTCGGCCCAATCGCGCCAATCGCAAGTTTTGTTGATTTCGATGAGGTGATTGAGCGTGCTAATTCAACTCCTTACGGCTTGGCCTCTTATCTCTTCACAACATCTTTAAAGACTGCTGCATTGGCTAGTGAGCGTATTGAAGCGGGTATGGTTGGCATCAATGAATTGGCCATTGCAAGCGCTGAAATGCCTTTTGGTGGCGTTAAACAAAGCGGAATTGGCAGGGAGGGTGGTGCCTTTGGTATTCAAGACTATCTCGAGCCAAAATTTATCAAAACCAGATTGGTATAAAGCTTAAGAGCATAGATGTTCCATTTTATTGGCACGTATTACCGACCCAGGAGTGCTTCATGAAGATCGTTGATTTATTAAGAGAAAAGGGTGGCGCAGTATCAACAGCCCCTAAAAGTATGAAGTTGTCTGAATGCGTCATTATGATGAGCGATCAAAATTTAGGCTCTTTGGTGGTGATTGATGGGGGACAGGTTGTAGGGCTTCTCACCTTTAGAGAGGTGATTAATATTCTTGCTAAAAGACAAAAAGAATTGCGGCAGGGTCCAACCCCACCAGTTGCTGAATTAACTGTCGATACTGTCATGATTAGAAATCCTATTACAGCTTCATTAGATGATGAAGTGACCAAGATTCACGATCTCATGGTGAGCAACCATCAGAGATATATGCCGGTAGTAGAGGATCGGCGGCTAGTAGGGGTGATCTCTTTTTATGATATTGCTAAAGTGATCATCGAAAGTCATGTTCGAGAAAATGGACTGCTGAAATCGTATATCAGCGAGTTTCCTGAAATTCCAATTTGATCCAGCGTTAATGCCGCCTCTGGGCACGGAACTCGCTTGGTGAAAAATTAAATTTTTGTTTGAACCGTCTCGTAAAGTAGCCCTCATCGGCAAATCCAACCTCGTTTGCAATATCTGAAATTCGGTTATCTGTCATCAGCAGTAACTCTTGGGCCTTTTCCATTCTCTTCATGGTGAGCCATCCTACAAAAGCTAATCCAGTCTTTTGCTTTAATAATTGTGAAATGTAATTAGGCGATAAAAAAGTAGAATGGGCAACCGATTCAAGGGTTAAATTTGAACTCATATTTTTGTCAATAAACTGAATCACCCGTTTAAATGACTCAGTTTGGCTACTCTGGTTTGTTTGGGTATTTAATAGGCGAGTAATTTCTGTTGAATAGCTCTCCATAGCGTATCCAATGAGGTCTAAGAGGCAGCCTCGGATTCTCTCTCTCCAGCCCATATTGCGCATGCTATTAATTTGGTGCATTTGTTGAACTAGCTTCAGTATGTATGAAAACTGCTCATCACTGAAGTTGAAGTTGATTGCACCTTGATAAAGAAATGGAATAATTTCTGGGTGTTCAAGTGCAATGAGCTCTTCGGTCTCAAATAAGTTTGCGGTCAGATTCGGGCCGAGGAAGCTTCTATTGAAATTGATGATGTGGTAATCGGGATTTTCTGCTGGGATGCTGTAATGGACCCGGTATGGAAGAATAAAAATGATTGAATTATCTGGATAAGTGGATTCAACATTTCGAATACCGTGTTTTGAGCCGCCATTCACATTGACATGAATTTGAAAAAACTCATGCCTATGGGGCGTAACAAGGGGATTTCTAATGCGCCAATCTCTAATTTCGAAGTCAAGGTTCTCAGACCTTTCTGACATCTGGTAGGTTTTGATCTGTACCGAATCTTTTAACATGTTGAATAACCTGGTTAGCTATCGCTTTATTTAGGCCTAACAATAATGGGTCGTGCACTATTTTGTCCACAGGGCAGTCCATATTACCTCAGTAGCCCTTTTTTCTTTATATAGAACAATGTAATTAGGCTATGCTATGTTTTTGGCCCCTTAATTTTCAACTATATATGAAACGTCGCCATTTTCTAGGCTTGTCTCTTGCGCTATCTTTACCGCTTTCAGTGAGGGCCCAGGCTTATCCCTCAAAACCCATCCGCTATATTGTTCCTGTTGCTGCTGGTGGTGGCAACGACATGATTGCGCGTGTAGTTACTGAACGTTGGGGCCGAATACTAGGTCAAACTTTTGTAGTCGAAAACCAAAGTGGCGGTGGCGGAGTGATTGCCTCGCAGACTACGATGAGGGCAGCACCTGATGGCTACACTTTGATGCAGGGTTATGTTGCTACCCATGGCACAAATCCTGCGACACGCAAGGTCCCTTATGACCCTATTAAAGATTTCACCCCCATTGGCATGATTGGTGCTACACCGAATGTTTTGATTGTGAATAGTCAGATTCCTGTAAAAAATATGAAGGAATTTATTGACTATGTGCGCAAGAATCCAGGAAAGCTGAGCTACGGCACTGCTGGCCAAGGATCTCTTACTCATATGACGATGGAATTATTTAAGCAAGAGACGGGTCTTTATATTCTGCATATTCCCTATCGTGGGATTGCTCCAGCAATCAATGATTTATTAGGAGGTCAAACGCAAGCCATGTTCCCGGGTTTAGCTGCGGCCTTGCAATACATTCAGTCGGGCAGGGTGCGTGCATTAGCGGTCACAGGGTCAAAACGCAGTTCCGTATTAAAAGATGTACCTACTATGGAAGAGTTGGGCTTTAAAGGTTTTGATGCAATGCAATGGTATGGCACGGTTGGTCCAGCTGGTATTCCGTCTGATATTGTGAAGCGATTGAATGAAACCCAAATTGCTACGCTGAAACTCCCGGAGATGCGGGAGAAGTTATTGATCGAAGCAGTCGAGCCCATGCCGATGTCTCCTGAGCAATTCGGTCAATTTATTAAAGATGAAACTAGGCGATGGTCTGTCCTGGCAAAAGCTCGCAATATTCAATTGGAAGAGTAGGTCATGTCAAAGAAATTACGAATTGGAATCTTAGAGGGTGATGATATTGGTCATGAGATTGTGCCGGTTGCAGTCGAAGTTGCTAAAGCCGCCGCCAAACTTCATCAAGTTGATATTGAGTGGGTGCCTTTGCCAATCGGGCGACGTGCACTCGATACTCACGGGCATACTCTGCCACCGGAGACGCTAGAAACATTGCGTACTCTAGATGGATGGATATTAGGGCCCATTGGTCATCGCGCATATCCGAAGCAAGCCAATGCCATCAACCCCCATCCTATTTTACGTAAGCAATTTAATTTATTTGCAAACGTAAGGCCAACACGTTCTTATCCCGATATTGGATGTCTGCGTGATGATATTGATTTAGTGATTGTTCGCGAAAACAATGAAGGCTTTCAGCCAGATCGAAACATGCTGCTTGGAAATGCCGAATTTCGTCCAAGCGATGAAATCACGCTTTCTATGCGCGTTATTACGAGAACAGGAAGTCGCCGTGTAGCCCAAGCTGCCTATGAATTAGCGCGCCAACGAAAGAAGCATTTGACTTATGTTCATAAAGACACTGTCTTTAAGCTGGGCTGCGGGATGTTTGTAGAGGAGTGTAAAAAACTGGCCCCTCAATATCCAGATGTACTCGTTGACGACGTGATTGTTGACACTATGGCAATGCGCCTAGTACGTGATCCTCAAAACTTTGATGTGATAGTGACAACGAATATGTTTGGCGATATCTTGTCAGATGAAGCTGCGGGCCTGGTTGGCGGTTTAGGAATGGCGCCGGGTTTATGCATCGGCGATGGTGATGTAGTGATGGCGCAAGCTACCCACGGATCGGCTCCAGATATTGCAGGTCAAGGCATTGCCAACCCATACTCCATGATTGAATCGACTCGGATGATGTTTGATTGGCTTGGCCATAGTAAGAATATCCCAGAGGCTGTAGCGATGGCAAGATCGATGTCAAAGGCAACCACAGTCGCATTAGCCAATCCTAATGCTAGGACGGGAGATATTAATGGCAAAGGCAATACTGCTTCAATGGCCAAGGCAGTATTAGAGGCTTTGCAATAATTCTTTAGTGTCTTTGGAAGGCATGTGAGACAAAAGTGATGAACCTAATATGAAAAAAATACTTCTAACACTTCTGACTATTATTAGCCCATTTTGTTTTGCGAATGATTACCCAAATCAAAAAGAGGGCGTATGGATTGCAAAAGATTTTCAGTTTCATACGGGTGAGACTTTAAAGGAAGCCAAGATTGGCTATGTCACCTTGGGTAATCCCAATAATCCTGCTGTACTGATTCTCCATGGGACTGCAGGTTCAGCAAAAGGTATGCTGGGAAAAGATTTTGGTGGTGAGTTGTTTATGGCTGGTCAGCCATTAGATGCGAATAAGTATTTCATCATCATTCCCGATGCGATTGGCGTAGGCAAATCTAGCAAACCCTCGGATGGGATGAAGGCGCAATTTCCAAGATATAACTACAGTGACATGGTCCAAGGCCAATATCGCCTAGTAACAGAAGGTTTGGGTATCAAACATCTCAAACTAGTCTTAGGTAATTCCATGGGGGGCATGCAGACCTGGTTATGGGGGACGAACTATCCAGGATTTACAGACTATTTAGCGCCGATGGCATCGACACCGAGTGCGATGTCGGGCCGTAATTGGATAATGCGACGCTTTATCTCTGAATCGATTCGCCGTGATCCCGCCTGGAATGGCGGAAATTATGAAGTGCAACCCAAGAGCGCTCATTTTGCAAGCGTCTTCTATCCTTTTGCTACTACTGGCGGTAATCAGCATCTGCAATTCTTAGCGCCCAATAGCGAAAAAGCCGATGCGCTCGTTAATGAAAAGCTCAATAATCCTTTAACGATGGATGCCAACGACTTTCTATACCAATGGGAGTCTTCACGGGACTTTAATCCAGGCCCAGATCTTGAAAAGATTAAAGCAAAGGTATTGGTAATTAATTCGGCTGATGACGAAAGAAACCCCCCTGAGCTAGGCATCATGCAAAAAGAATTAAAACGCGTGAAAGCGTCAGAGCTCTATCTGATCCCTGCGAATGAGCAGACTTTAGGCCATTCCACAACAGGCCAGGCTAAGTGGTGGAAAGAGAAGCTTAGCCAGTGGATGGCGAAGTAAGCCTGATTTAGGATTTTTGCCCTAGCTTCAGGTAAGATGTTTTAACGATATAGATACATAAAAATAAGTCGTTATTAATCGTTTTTTGGAGACTAAAACTGATGAAGTATTTACTGATTGCCACCCTGGCAACGCTATGCTTGTCCGCACAAGCCGGCACTGAGATTGTTTATCCTACCCGCGCAGAAATTTATTCCATCCCCACCTTAACTATTTCGGATAAGCAGTTTTTACAAGGTGATAAGAACGGTAAAGAAGTGACTGTTAATGGTATTTTGCGCTTTCCTCAAAAGCCAGTCAGTCAAAAAATTCCAGTAATTTTTTTAGTTCATGGTTCTAGTGGTATCGGGCCCAATGTGGAATATTGGTCCAATCATTTTTTAGCACAGGGCTATGCCACCTTTAGTTTGGATGGCTTTACAGGTCGAGGTTTAACAGTGGTTGGCCCTAATCAGGCTTTATTAGGTAGATTAAATCTCATCCTAGATAGCTATAGAGCAATGGAGATTTTGGCTAAGCATCCTCGTTTAGATTCCAGCAAGTTTGTCATGATGGGATTCTCAAGGGGAGGCCAAGCAAGCTTATTTGCGAGTGTTGAGCGCTTTAATAAGCAGTGGAATAAGAGCGGCACAGTGTTTGCAGCCCATATTCCCTTTTACGCTGATTGTGTTACGAGCTATATCGGTGACGATAAGACTACAGGTAAGCCGATTCAATTGCATCACGGCAGGGCAGATGATTACAACCCTATTGGCGCATGCAAGACCTATGTTAATAAGTTAAAAGCAGCCAAGCAAAATGTCGAGTTATTCGAATATGACTTTGGTCCTCATGCCTTTGATTCACCTTTAGGAACAGTGCCGCCAGTTATTTCTAAGAATGCGCAAACAGTGAGGGCTTGCACTATTACTGAAAAGACAGAAGGGATCTTGATTAATACTCAAACAAATCAAGAGTTTCAGTATTCTGATGCGTGTGTCCAGTTAGATCCGCATGTTGGGCGAGATGATGACGCTACCCAAAAATCAACTCGTGAGATTGATGCATTTTTGGTAAAACTCTTTAAATAATCTACAAGAACAATACGATTATCTGGAACCCTATGAAAATTTCTAAATTACTTGGTCTTGCGCTGTATCTGGTACTGGCGCAGAGTATTTCCTTTGCACAGCAAAAGCCAACTGTTCAAAGTTATCCTAAGGATGCGCCAAAATCAGTTGCTTTTATTGGGAATAGCTTTTTCTATTTCAATAACGGCATTATTAGCAACCTTGGGCCAATGGTTGCTGAGGGAATGAAGGGTGCTCCACTTCGCCAAAGTATGATTACGATTAGTGGATCGGGTTTTGATTGGCATGATGTCGACTCTTATTTCCGTCCAAATGCCATTGGAAAATACTCGTTTGATGCTCAGAACAATGTGGTGATGAATCCTACGCGTCAACCATTATTCGATGCCGCTATTTTGATGGACTGTAGCCAATGCCCCATCCATCCCCAAATGAAGTCTGTCTTTACAGAGTACGCAAAGAAGCATAGCGATACTGTAAAGCGCAACGGCTCTGTACCAGTCTTCTTTATGTCATGGGCTTACAAAGATAAACCTGACATGACCATTCCACTGGCAGATGCCTATACTGCAGCAGGTAATGAGAATGGTGTTTTGGTAATTCCGGTTGGTTTAGCGTTTGCTAAATCGATCGCTTTAAAGCCTGACTTGGAGTTATATGCCCCTGATAAGCGCCATCCCAGTGTGGCGGGCACTTATCTATCGGCAGCAACAACTTATGCCACTTTATTTAACCAATCTCCGGTTGGCCTTAAATATAACGCTGGCTTAAGTCCTGAGGTGGCATTGTATTTGCAGCAAGTAGCTTACGATACTGTCAAAGAGTATCAAAAACGTTAATATCTTTTAAGACATAGGAGACTCATATCATGATGACGCCCGATGAGATTGAAAAATTAATCCCCGCAGAAACTGCTAAATTTCGTTCGCCCATTCCTACACAGGCAATTTCTAGTGATGAGTTTATGCCCGGTGTACAAACACCAAAGCAAAAAGAGTTTGAGAAGCGTGTCAAAGAAATTGGCTCAAGACTAGCAAAACATCAAGGCGTTTCACGCCGTCATTTCTTTCAGGGTGCTGCAGGAATGGCTGCAGCCTTTCTTGCGATGAATGAAACCTTTGGACCGCTGTATGGGGTCAGTCATGCTGAAGCAGCGACACCTGAGATGGCAAATGAACGTGCAGCAGCCCTCAAGAGCCAATTCATCATGGATATGCATACGCATTATCTGCGAGACGATACTCGTTTAGAGGGGTTTGTCAGGTCACGGGAGGCGGTAGGAAAAGCTGCTTGGAATCCAGCCCTTGCTGGCAAGCCTCAGACTTTAGACGACCTGAAATTTGCAAACTACTTCAAAGAAATCTATTTAGATAGCGATACCAAGATTGCCTTAATTTCTGGATCGGGATCAGAAGATCCAAGAGATTGGTTTTTAACCAATGAAATGAAGGCGCAAGCACGCAAAACGGTTAATCAAGAAGCGGGTACGCAGCGTATGTTCGCGCATGCCATATTCATGCCTGGAATGCCAGGTTGGTTAGAAAAAGCAGAAGCCGATTATGAAAACCTCAAGCCAGATTCCTTTAAGGGCTACACCATTGGTGACAACACGAATAAGCAACTCTCTAAACATCCTTGGCGCTTGGACGATGAGAAGTTGGTTTATCCCTTCTATGAAAAGTTGGCTAAGTGGAGTAAGACGAAACCAAGCTTGGCTAACGTTTGTGTGCACAAAGGTTTGTACCCACCATCAGTAACACAGCAGTATCCACATCTATTGCCATATGCAACAGTAGATGATGTTGCTAAAGCGGCAAAAGATTGGCCGGAACTCAACTTTGTAATTTATCACTCGGCCTTTCGTTACACCGGCGGTACTTGGGATGAGGGCTGGCAGCAATTTATGCGTACGGGTCGGATTGATTGGGTAACTGACTTAGCGCAGATTCCTCAAAAAGCAGGCGTAAAAAATGTCTATGGTGACTTGGGGCAGATCTTTGCACAGAGCACCATTGCTGAACCAAGACTCTGTGCTGCAATGATGGGCCAGTTGATTCAGGGACTGGGAACTGATCATGTCGTTTGGGGAACAGATGCGATTTGGACGGGCTCTCCGCAATGGCAAATTGAAGCTTTACGCCGCCTGGAAATCCCCGAGGATATGCAAAAGAAATATGGCTTTGCAGCTCTGGGACCAGCTGATGGACCAGTCAAGCGCGCTATCTTTGGTGATAATTCAGCGCGTCTCTATAACTTCACCCAAGCACAACGAAATGCATTGGTGGGGGATAAAGTGGCATTAGCTAAATTGAATTATGACGAGTTTGGTGATGGTAGAACCAACCTTAGATATGGGTATATGCAGACGTAATATGAGAAAAATACATTACGGTATTTTAGGCTGTGCAGTAGGCTTGTTATTTGCCTGTGCAACCCCGGAGAGCGATTTTAGGGTGTATAAACAGTCCGATGGCTCTATCGGGGTGCATGCCCCTAAATCGGCTATGGACTCAGAAGCGCAGGAATTAGCCGAGGCTGAATGCAAGAAGTTAGGAAAGCGGACTGCTACATTGATTGAGAACCGCAAGACTTTCAATGACCGCTTTCCTTTGTCTTATACCTACAGCTGTAGGTAAGACAATGTTACTGAGTTACTGAGTCAGTTAACTCAGTAACCACTTCTTGATAGATTTATTGACACACATTGCATCTAAAGCTAGGCCAAAGAACTCGGAACCGTTTGTGACCATGCTTTCGATTGCCTCAACCTTGCCAGACTTAATACCACGCAAATAGCTTGCAACACGATAGCGTAAGAAATGCTCAGTATTGCCTTCTTCATTCTCAGTAGTACATAGCTCTAAGCTGCCATAACGTGTTTCAGGGTTGATATTGAGAATTGCTAGGCCTAAGGCACCGATCAAGTTTTCTGGAACTGGAATAGGTACGTAAGAGTAAAGGGATACCATCATCTCATCCTCATCTACTTCAATGATGTGATCAATATCCAATACATCTTTTTCGGTAAGTTCAGTTTCACCTGAATCGCCGCCACCAAAAGTAGATTCAAACTGCAACATCGCAGTGTTACTACCTTTAGAGATTTCAATCATGTCAGGATAGCCGAGTAAGCCTTTCCACCAATACATGAGAGTGAAAGTGCATGGTTTTACTTCTACCAAACCTTTTTTAGTTGATTTTGCGAAGTACAGACCATAGAACTCATCATCTTGTTCGAGTCCGTATTGATCTACCTTTGGTGTTTTAGCAGAAGATTTTTTGACTACCTTCTTACTCACTTTTTTAGCTACTGGCTTTTTTGAAGCAACTTTCTTGGGCGCTACTTTTTTAGCTGCTAGTTTCTTCACTACTTTTTTAACTGTCTTTTTAGCTGCTACTTTCTTAGGCGCAACTTTCTTGACAGCTTTTTTTGCAGGGGCTTTTTTTACCACCTTAGTAGCTACTTTCTTTTTTGCTGGAGACTTCTTTGTAGCCATGGTTTATTACCCTTCTTTTTCATTTAGTAGTGCTTAATGCACCTATCGATATTACTGCAATTTCTATAAAGAAATCCTCATTTTCATATGGGGTTTGTCCTGCTTAATGCAAGGGGCATGGCAAATTAAATATCTTCTAAAAGCCATTGTTCTCTGGAACTTGCCTTGCTAAACTAAAAACGTGCTGTTTCGATTCACTTGAACGAAAAGAGTAACCATGTTTCCTGAATATCGCGAACTTATTACCCAACTGAAAACTTCAGATCGTCATTTTTCTCATTTATTCGATAAGCACAATAATCTAGATCAAAAGATTTTACGAATGGAGGCGCATGCTGAGGCTAGCACTCCCGAGCAAATAGAGACTCTCAAGAAAGAAAAGCTTCTCTTGAAAGATCAAATCTATGCTGTTTTAAAAAAGGCTAGCACCTAGGGAGTTAAATATTCTGTAAGAGCTAGCCTTACTGATTTGTCTTAGGAAATCAAGTTAATGATGAAGAGGCTAAATAAAGAAATAAAGATACTGGCAAAGAGCGCAGTCCAGAAGCTGGAAATCGTAAAGCCACTCACCAGGGCGGAGACTAGCATCAATACCAAAGCATTAATGACCAAGAGGAATAGCCCCATGGTGACTACGGTAAGCGGCAAGGTAAAGAGAATAAGCAATGGCTTGACAATGGCATTTGCAAAGCCAAGCAGTAGTGCTGCGATGATGAGCGAGCCACCATCAGCAAATCGTAGACCACTAAAAATATAGCTAGCAACCCACAGCGATAAAGAAGTTAAGCCCCACTGAACAATAAAAGGTGTTAAGTTGCCCATGATTTAGTCCTTTAGGTGAAGTGAAAATCGGTTTCTATAAATGTATCTTATCAGTCGTTCAGTAGTGCGGGGGGATTTCATCTTTTAAACTGCCCGCACCACCACTGCCAGCTTGCTCCTTGATAGCTTTAAGCTCTCGGTATAAAAACTCAATTTGTTGCTGCTGTTTGTAGATCGTCTCATTGAGTTTTTCAATCAAATCCTCAGTAAAGCTCAATTTAATCTCTAAATTGGTGATTCGGTCTTCAGTGGGATTGCTCATTCCATATTCCTATTATTGATGGATTATTGCTCGATGAGCTCAAAACGCCCATCTTCCATTTCAGCCTGTGGGCGTATCCAAAAGTCATGTGATTGCAAGGACTCATAGACATAAGCGGGCTCTAGAGTAGCTTCAATATTGGCTAGCATGACCACTTTATAGAATCCACCAGTCTTGATGTGCTTTAGTTTGGTGCCGGGTTTAAACAGCCCTGCATCAGGGTCTGCCATTTTGGGTTTACTCATGATAAAAAATGACTTTCTCAGTATGATCGAGAGATGGTCAATCCCATCCCGTACTCCATTCTAGATATATCTCCGATTCCACAAGGATTTACTGCGGGTGATGCCCTTCGTAATTCCTTGGATGTGGCTCAGCATGCCGAGAAGTGGGGTTATACGCGCTACTGGGTGGCTGAGCACCACAATATGACGGGCAATGCCAGCTCAGCTACAGCGGTCTTAATAGGGTATCTGGCTGGCGGCACTAAAACGATCCGTGTGGGCTCTGGTGGCGTTATGTTGCCCAACCATGCGCCACTCGTCATAGCCGAGCAGTTTGGCACTCTGGCTTCCATCTATCCTGGAAGAATTGAATTAGGTTTGGGACGTGCGCCTGGGACTGATCAAACGACTGCTCGAGCCTTGCGCCGAGATTTATTGGGAAGTGATGATCGCTTTCCGCAAGACGTTCGAGAGTTGCAACATTATTTTGGGCCCATTCAAGAGGGGCAGGCAGTTAAGGCTATTCCTGGCGCCAATACTGAGGTGCCAATTTGGATTCTCGGTTCTAGCTTGTATGGAGCTCAACTAGCGGCACATTTTGGTTTGCCTTATGCATTTGCATCCCACTTTGCTCCGGAGCAATTATTAGAGGCAATGAAAATCTATCGTGAACTCTTTAAGCCTTCGGATAAGTTAGATAAGCCGTATTCTGCATTTTTAATGAATGTGGTTGCTGCCGATACAGATGAAGAAGCGCAATATCTATTTACGACCTTGCAACAAAATGTCGTTCGCATGCGGCGGAATACTCGGGGACAACTTCCACCTCCAATTACAGACCTGAATGATTTTTGTGCACCTCATGAACAAGCTGCTGCTGCACATACTTTGCAGGTCTCGGCTGTAGGGTCTCTAGAAACCGTGAGAAAGACGAT
The DNA here is from genome assembly GCF_018882125.1 of Polynucleobacter sp. AP-Melu-500A-A1. GTDB lineage: Bacteria > Pseudomonadota > Gammaproteobacteria > Burkholderiales > Burkholderiaceae > Polynucleobacter. Next base: position 476,739 of record NZ_JACVOZ010000002.1, on the reverse strand, counting down.
GCGTCATTGGTTGGATTTGACTGGTGCAAGTGAATTGGTGATGACCGGACAGATCTTTGATCATCAAGCTCGCCTCAAATCTTTTGAAATCGCTGCACAAGCTGCTCAAGGCCTATAGGCTAGTGTAGTCGGAGGTAATTAGTACGCCTTCATTTGCTGCAAGATTTGCCAATTTAAGGACTTCATTATCCTTGCTCAGTAAGATGCATGGCTTACATGTATAGGCGAGATCCAAGAAGATTTGATCATCATTGTCGCGACAGTGCCAAGGTGCGGCAATGATTTTATTCTCATCGATCATATGCGCTAGTGTTTGCCACTCTTGCACTATTTTTTCTTGAGCACTTTGATCCAAGGAAAATAGTGGGCGTGAGATGACCTCTGTAAATTCCGCTAGCGTTTGCTGGCTGGCAAGAGCATCTAATTGCCGCTCTATTAAAGCCTGCTTGATATGAAGTACTCTAAAATCATTGAAGACAAATAGATCTAGCAAGACATTGGTATCAAAGATGACCGTCTTCATTGTGTTTGATGATTGCGCCAGATCTCTGGGGTAATTGTGACTTGGCCTTGATCAGAAGAAACATAGGCCTCACCATCTTGAATATTCACATGCAATACCATGCTGCGCTCAACTAACTTATAAAGCTCATGTGCTTGTTCGGCTGGTATGGAGATGACTTGCAGATTTTTTGCTCTGGTCAGCTTATTAGCAATGCCATCCCACCAGATTTTGCTAGTGTGACCACCGTAGCAATAAACAATGACCTGATCTGATCTACCGCAAGCCTTCAAAATGCGACGCTCATCAGGCTGACCTATCTCTACCCACAATTTGATGGAATCAGTCAGATCCTTGATCCATAAATCGGGCTCATCGGTATCACTTAATCCCTTGGTAAAGACCAGATCTTCATGGGCTTGCAGGGCAAAAGCGATGATTCTGACCATCATCCGCTCCTCGGTTTCTGAGGGGTGCTTGGCGATTGTGAGGGAGTGACTGCCATAGTAGTGACGGTCTGAGTCGGCGAGGTGAAGGTCAGCCTTGTGGATAGTTGCGCGTAGAGCCATGGCGCATTATCGCCTTTTACCGAAAATACAGAGGGATTTGCCATATACCCAGTATCATTTTAGGAATCTGATCAACGTTCTGGAGTAATCAATGAAGCCCTTTTTGATGAAGAAAATACGGTTTACTACCAGCCTTTTTGGTGGTCTTTTGTTAGTTTGCTTTTTCCAATTTGCAGCTGCCGCAGCTCCATGGCCAACGAAACCGATCAAGATCATCGTGCCGTTTTCTCCGGGAAGTGTTCAAGATGCCTTAGCGCGCTCATTTTCAAATGAATTGGGAGTCGCTCTTGGAGAGACAGTATTGGTCGAAAATAAAGCGGGGGCAGGTGGCACGGTGGGTACTGGCATTGTGGCTAAGTCACCTGCTGATGGCTATACCTTTGTAATGGCGGCAGCTAGCCACAATATCAATGGCACTTTGTTTCCAAAGTTAAGCTTTGACCCACAAAAGGATTTCACAGCAGCAGCCTATATTGGAACTAGTAGTTACATCATGATGACCAATGCTGAGTTTCCAGCAAAGAACGTTGCTGAGTTCATTGTTCTAGCAAAAGCGAAACCGGGTCAATATAACTATGCTAGCGCTGGAAATGGTAGTGCCTCCCATTTAGCGATGGCTTACTTTGATAGCATGGCTGGAATAGATTTAGTCCATATACCTACCAAGGGAACTGGTGATGCGATAACCGAACTCTTAGCTGGTCGTGCGCAAGCAGTGATTGCTGCCAATGTGGCTGCATTACCGTTTGCTAATGATTCTCGTATTCGCTTCTTAGGGGTTTCTTCTGAGAAGCCTTCGCCATTTGTTCCTGGCGTTCCACCGATTGGTAATACGCTGAAGGGTTATGCATTTGATAGCTGGTTTGGATTGCTAGCGCCAGTTGGCACACCCAAAGAAGTCATTAATAAAGTTTCAGCAGAAATGACTAAGCTTTTAAAGCAGCCTGACATTATTGAGCGCATGCGTCGCCAAGGAATCGAAATTGGTAATTTAAGCCCAACGGAATTTAATCAGTTGTTAGCTAAAGATTTTGATCGCATGGCAAATGTCGTCAAGAGCTCGGGCGCTAAGGCTGATTAACCCTTCCACATGATTCGCATTACTGAACTACGTTTACCCATTAGCCATTCACCTGAAGCAATTGAGGAGGCGATTCTTAAACGTTTAGATATATCTGCAAAAGATCTGATTACGTTTGATATCTTTAAGCGTAGCTATGATGCTAGAAAAAATGTCACTCTTTCTTTTATCTACACCATAGATTGTTCAGTGAAAGACGAAGATGTCACACTGAAAAAGTTTGCTAATGATGTGCATATCAAGCTTTCCCCAGATACGAGTTACCACTTTGTAGCAAAAGCGCCGGAATCATTGCTCAATGGCAAGATATTGCGTCCAGTGGTGATTGGATTTGGCCCATGTGGAATCTTTGCGGCCTTGGTCCTGGCGCAAATGGGCTTTAAGCCAATTGTTTTGGAGCGTGGCAAGCCAGTGCGTGAGCGCACGCAAGATACTTGGGGTTTATGGCGCAAAAATATCCTCAACCCAGAATCGAATGTGCAGTTTGGTGAGGGTGGGGCAGGTACATTCTCAGATGGCAAGCTCTATAGCCAAATTAAAGATCCTAAGTTTTATGGGCGCAAAGTCATTGCAGAATTTATCAAGGCTGGTGCGCCAGAAGAAATTCGTTATGTTGCCAAACCCCACATTGGCACCTTTCGTTTAGTCGGGGTAGTAGAAAAGATTCGCCAACAAATTATTGAATTAGGTGGAGAGATTCGTTTTTCTCAAAAAGTAATTGGCTTTGATATCGATAATGAGCAAATCACAGGAGTTATGATCGAGAATCAAGCAGATCTAGCGGCAAATCAGGTGATTCTAGCGCTTGGGCACAGTGCACGCGATACCTTTAAGGCCTTGCATGAGGCTGGTGTCTTCATGGAAGCTAAACCGTTCTCGGTAGGATTTCGGATTGAGCATCCTCAGTCATTAATTGATAGGGCGCGTTTAGGCCCCCACGCTGGAAATGAATTGATTGGAGCCGCAGATTACAAGTTAGTGCATCACGCCAAGAATGGTCGCTCGGTGTATAGCTTTTGTATGTGCCCTGGAGGTACTGTAGTTGCTGCTACATCAGAACCCAATCGTGTAGTTACCAATGGCATGAGCCAGTATTCTCGTAATGAGCGCAATGCAAATGCGGGCATCGTGGTGGGCATAACCCCAGAGGACTATCCTGGTGGCCCGCTGGCAGGTATCGAGTTCCAACGCGCTTTGGAATCCAAAGCTTATGAATTAGGTGGGAGAACGTATGAAGCACCTGGTCAATTAGTGGGAGATTTTTTAGAAGGCAAACCATCTACTCAATTTGGTAGTGTCATACCCTCTTATAAGCCAGGTGTGCATCTCACTGATTTGGCCCTTAGTTTGCCGGACTATGCGATTGAAGCGATACGAGAAGCTATTCCTGCTTTTGAGAAACAGATCAAAGGCTTTTCCATGAAAGACGCTGTCTTAACGGGAATTGAGACTCGAACATCTTCGCCATTGCGGATTACTCGTGGTCTAAACTTTCAGAGCCTCAATATCAAAGGTCTGTATCCAGCAGGAGAGGGCGCTGGTTATGCGGGAGGAATCTTGTCGGCAGGCGTCGATGGGATTAAGGTCGCAGAAGCGCTTGCGCTTGATTGCTGCTCAAAGTAATCATTGATCAGTCCTAACTCTTTTTGCCAAAGTAGATTTGCTACCACCCGTGTGGCCTTCAGAAATGATGAGATGGAGTGATAAGGGGCTGATTTGTAGATCTTCATCCCCTAGTCTTGCGGAAATCAAGGGAAATATCCCAGGTTTTTCCGAAGTGATGATAATGTCGGCATGGCTTTAATCGTACTTACTGATGCAAAACTGGCTTTTGGCCACGTTGACCTCCTCGCAAACACCGCTTTTTCCCTGGAAGCAGGCGAACGTGTTGGCTTAATTGGCCGTAATGGCACAGGTAAATCTTCTTTGTTGAAGATCTTGGCCGGCATAGAAAAAATGGATGATGGGCTTTTGCAATACCAGCAAGGCTTACGTATTGCCTATGTTCCACAGGAACCCATTTTTGATGCAGAAGAAACTGTCTTTGAAGCCGTCTCCAAAGGTGTTGCGCAAGCGAAGGCCTTACGTGAAGAGTATGAAGCCTTAAGCGTTGGCGAGTGGGATGATGCTTCCCATCATCGCTTAGATGAAGTGCAGTCTCAGCTTGAAGCCCTAAGTGGCTGGAACTGGGAGCAACGGGTATATGAAACACTCGATCGACTACATTTAGAGTCGGATGTCAAAATCAGTACGCTCTCCGGTGGAACAAAGAAACGAGTTGCCTTAGCGCGGGCGCTAGTAGAGATGCCTGATGTTCTTTTATTGGATGAGCCCACCAACCATCTGGATTTAGATTCTATTGCTTGGTTAGAAGATCTTTTAAAAGAGTATCAAGGCTCTGTCATTTTGGTTACTCATGATCGCGCTTTCTTAGATAACGTTTGCACACAGATTGTTGAATTGGATCGCGGTATCTTGCGCTCATACCCAGGAAACTTCTCAGCTTATGAAGTGCTCAAGGACCAAGAGCTCAATTCTGAGTCTTTAGCAAATGCGAGAGCAGATAAATTATTGGCACAGGAAGAGGTTTGGATACGCAAAGGGGTTGAAGCGCGCCGTACCCGCAGCGTTGCCCGTATAGCTCGCTTGGAAAACTTGCGTACCAGTCGCGCTCAGCGCAGAGATGCTATAGGTCAAGTGAAGTTGGCAGTATCGGCGGGGGATCGTAGCGGCAAGATTGTTGCTGACTTGCAAGAAGTATCCAAGTCTTACGATCGACCGATTGTGAAGGATTTCACGGCTACCATTTTGCGTGGCGATAAGGTTGGTTTATTGGGACCAAACGGCGCTGGTAAAACAACTTTACTAAAACTTATTCTGGGAACTATTGCACCGGATTCTGGTACCGCAACCATGGGGACGCGCATTGAAGTCGCTTACTTTGATCAAATGCGTGAAGGCCTAGATCTCAATGCCTCGCTAGAGGATTACATTAGCCCGGGCAGTGAGTGGATTGAAATTAACGGTAATAAAAAACACGTGAAGAGTTATTTGAGTGATTTTTTATTTGCACCTGAGCGTACCAATTCTCCTGTAAGTACTTTGTCTGGAGGTGAGCGCAATCGCTTATTGTTGGCACGTTTGTTTGCCAGACCTGCAAATGTGCTGGTTTTGGATGAGCCAACCAATGACTTAGATATTGATACTTTGGATTTGTTGGAGCAACTATTGCAGGATTACAAAGGAACTGTATTTCTAGTAAGTCACGATCGATACTTCCTAGATAACGTCGTCACCAGCATCATTGCTCATGAGGGTGAAGGACTCTGGCGTGAATACGAGGGTGGCTATGAGGATTGGAAAATCCAAAAAGCCCGCTCAGACAAAATTCGGGCAGCAAACTCAAACGCAAAATTACAAAGTGCTACCCCTCCAAAGGCGGAGATCAAAGCTGAGACCAAAGTAGAAGCTAAGCCAATAGCAAAGAGTGGGGTGCAAAAGCTCAACGGTAAGGAGCGCCAAGAGCTCGAAGTCTTGCCAGGCCAAATCGAAGTGCTAGAGACTGAGCAGGCTGATATTGGGATTGCGATGAGTAATCCAGACTTATATAAAAATGAACCCGAACTGGCTGCCAGCATGCAAGCTCGCTTGACAGAAATTACTGGTCAGCTTGATCAAATGCTACAGCGCTGGGAGCAACTATTGAGCCGCTCCGAGGCTTAAAGAATTCTTAGCTTCTGATTTGGATGCGTGCGCGCAGTTGTGCGATTTCATCCAGGAGATCTAAAGCGAGCGCTACTCCTGGTGTATTTAATTCCAAATCATGTGTGAGGTGAGCGGCAGTCTTGGCTCTGCGCAGTGACTCTCCGCTAAAGCGCCAATCTTGCGGAGAGGATCCTGTTGGACTTAAGACACCTTCAGATACCCAAGACATGATGAGATCTTGTGGGGTGCGGGAAGCATGTGAGAGCTCCACAATAGTCATGTGCACTTCATTTTCTACGACGCTACCTTCAATCCAGGTGATATTGGTTTGAGTCATTTTCATCATCCCTTCAAGTGAGTTCTGGGGTTGAAATCAAAAGCCTTTGAAAAATTTTGATAAGCCTCTTTATGGGCATCTGTATCTGCTGGCGGTAAAGCAATCGTAGGTACCACATAGAGATCACCCGGTTCGGCACTGGGAATACCTTTACCTTTAAGACGCATCTTGCGACCTGCAACTGTCGCTGCAGGGATCTTGAGTTCTAGTGTTGAGCCGGCAGGGGTAGGGACATTGACTGTAGTGCCTAAAGCCGCTTCCCATGGCGCAAGCGGAATATCGATATAGATATCTTTGCCATCGATTCGATAGATAGGGTTTGGATGGAAATCAATTTCTAAATAGAGATCACCCGCACCACCTTCACCCATGCCAGGGCCGCCTTGTCCAGACAGGCGTAAGTTTTGACCAGCTTTAATTCCTTTTGGAATACTGACATCCAATTTACGCTCTTGAGTACTGACATGACCTTGCGCATCCCTGCTGGGCATGTGTAAAGCAATAGTGCGTTTTGCGCCGTTGTAAGCATCAGCAAGATCAATCAATATTTTGGCATGATGATCTTGACCTTTAAAGTTCATTCCCTGGCGTGCATTACCTGAACGAGCACCTTGACGCTGCCTGCCTCTGCCAAAAAGCGATTCAAAGAATTCACTTTGATCACCTTCGAAGCCGCCGCCATAACCAGCACTAGCTCCGCCATAACCATCATCCGCGTATTCAAAACCTTCGTTCCAATTAGGAGGAGGGGTGAAGTCCTGACCATTTTTCCAGTTTGATCCAAAGCGATCGTAAGCGGCACGTTTCTCAGTGTCTTTCAGAACAGCGTAAGCCTCTCCAATCGCCTTGAACTGTTCTTCAGCTCCAGCCTCTTTGTTCACATCGGGGTGAAACTTGCGTGCCAACTTACGGTACGCTGATTTGATCTCAGCCTCGGTAGCAGATCGAGCCACCCCCAATGTTTCGTAGTAATCCTTAAATTTCATAAGCCTTATAAATTTCGATGAAGTCTTGTTCGGTCTTGATAGAACCTCAAATATCAATTCTAACGTTCAATTAGCTCATTACCCCGATTTGCCATGGAACAAATTCATAGTCACCAAGGCCCAATAGTTCACTTTTAGAGGCCTCTCCTGAGGCAGTCCGCAGGAATAACTCAAAAATACGCTGTCCCATCTCCTGTACCGAAACAGTGCCATCTAGGATTTCCCCGCAATTGATGTCCATATCTTCGGTTAAGCGCTGATACATTGGGGTATTGGTAGCCAGTTTGATACAGGGTGCCGGCTTAGATCCAAACATAGAGCCACGACCAGTCGTAAAGGCAACAAGGTTAGCACCACCAGCAATTTGGCCAGTTGCTGAAACTGGATCAAATCCAGGGGTATCCATGAAAACAAATCCCTTGGTGGTGACTGGCTCTGCATACTTATAGACTTCCATGAGCGGACCAGTTCCACCTTTCATGGAGGAGCCTAAAGATTTCTCAAAAATATTGGCTAAACCACCAATTTGATTTCCAGGGCTCACTTGCCCATTGATTTGAACGTCTCTACCAACAGAGTATTCATCTTTCCACCAGCGAATTCGCTTAATTAACTTTTCACCAATTGCTTGGCTGGCCGCTCTGCGGGTCAAGGTGTGCTCAACACCATAGATCTCTGGGGTTTCAGAAAGAATTCCAGTGCCGCCATGTCGAGACAAAATATCAACTGCTGCACCTAATGCTGGGTTAGCGGTGATAGATGAAAAGCCATCCGAGCCGCCACATTGCAAGCCTACAGTTAAATGACTAGCGGACACCGTTTCTCGTTTTGCTTTATTGGCTTCTGGTAATAGAGCCTTCACTGCTTCAATACCCGCTTCAATGGTTTTACGCGTACCGCCAGTTTCTTGCATGATGAAGGTATGCAAGTTATGACCTTCTTTCAGATCTTCTTGATCCATTAAACCTTTGAGTTGATTGCGTTCACAACCCAAACCCACAATTAATGCCGCCGCTAGGTTAGGGTGACGTGCATAGCCCGCCATGGTGCGGCGTAATAGCTGCATGGGTTCACCACTCATTTCCATGCCGCAACCGATATCGTGACTAAATGCTACAACCCCATCTACATTGGGAAAGTCTTTGAGGCGCTCGGGGGTAAACCAGTCAGCAATCTTGTTTACAACCGTTGCTGAACAATTGACTGTCGATAAGATCCCAATGAAATTGCGTGTACCGACTTTACCGTTTGCGCGTACATAACCCCGAAAAGTAGCCCGCTCTGATTCAGGAAGCATTTGAGTAGGTTTGTATTCACTGGCATAGGCATAGTCGCGATCAAATTCACGAAACTCCGTGTTATGGCTATGAACCATCGTGCCTGGTTCGATATCGACATTGGCAAACCCAACAGTGACGTTGTACTTGAGAATCGGGTCGCCCTTTAGGATTTTCTTAGCAGCAATTTTGTAACCTGCCGGAACTTGACTGCGGCTCGTGAAACTTTCACTGGGGACCTCAGTGCCAATAGCGATATCAACACGTGCCACCACAATATTGTCATTGGGGTGAAGGCGAATGATGGAGCCTGCCAATTTTTTTCCAGAAGTTTCAATCATGTCATTCTTTCAGTAAGGTAATTTTTTCAGATGTTATAAATTATTAAACAATAGCTGCTATTGCTTGGATAGGATTTGATGTAGTCTTCATATTGTGCGGACGGGAGATCATGCCAAAATAAGCATTCTCATGTAAGGTTCTCCATAATTGTTTTGTACGTTAATTTTAAGTTTATTCATTAAAGCATTGATCCATACAAATGAAAATTACCAGCGCCACCATTTATCCCCTATCTATCCCACTGATTGAGCCCATGAAGATGTCGCGGGAGATGGTTGTTGATGCCAAAACAGTACTTTTATGTTTAAGCGATGAAGAGGGTAGGACAGGCTGGGGCGAAGCCTCAGTTGCGCCACTGATGACCGGAGAAACCTTGGCTAGCCTAGTAGGGAGCATCCAGTATTTAGTGGAACAGGCAAAGTCTTGGGATTGGGTTGAGCCAAAAGAATTTGCACGCGATTTTGCAAAAATTTTATATGGCAATGCTTCGGCAAAATCTTGCTTTGAAATGGCTTTACTGGATTTGTTTACCCAAAAACAATCTCTGCCTTTATGGCGATACCTTCGCCAGACAAATAATTTGCCCGATATCGAGAATTCAACTCCCATTCCACTGCTGCGAATGCTGGGGGGCTCATTCGATAAAGAGTTAGCCGATGCTAAGTCATTTCGTAGCCTTGGATTTCGACATTGGAAGATCAAAATCGGCTCCCTCTCATTGAAGGAGGATTTGCAACGGGTAGAGATTCTTTCTAATTTGCTGGAAGGCGATGTTGTCTCTGTTGATGCGAATGGCGCCATGAGTTTGTCAGATGCGATCCAATTTTGCGAGTCGAAGGAGGCAAGTAAATTAGCCTTTGCCGAGCAATTGATTGCTGCCGATCTGTCTATTGAAGATTTTGTACTGCTCAAGAAAAGATCGCCCATTCCAATTGGCCTGGACGAGTCGATCCATGGTGAGCCTGAAATTGAAGAGTTCATCAAGGCGAAGGCCTTGGATGGGGCAAGTCTGAAGCTCATTAAAACTGGTGGTGTTCTACCGGCTTTTAAAGCTGCCCAAATATTATTGGATAAACATCTCCAAATGAATTTAGCGTGCAAAGTTGCAGAGACCTCCCTCTCTGGCGCAGCTACTGCGTCCATTGGTTTTGCGATAGGGAATGTACCTTGGGGATTTAGCATGTCAAATCAGTATCTGCAGTTTGATATTTGTGATCAGCCTTTAGTAGCCAAGCAAGGCCATTTGGACGCCTCTCAACTGTCCGCTAACGGAATTGGCGTCATACCCAATACAGATAGGGTTAAAAGCGCCATTGCTAAAGGCCACACTGTTATTCAATGTTGAGAACATCAAATGCTGCTTTTAATCTTCTAGAATAAGAGTCTGAAACCTGAGCGATTTCTTCAGGTGTCCATTTTCTGAAACCTTCGCCTGCCTTCATCCCCGTCTTTCCTTCACTCATGAGTTGCTCTACTTTGGCTGACAAGGTCGTGATGTTGGAAAGGGAGGGGTAGATTTCACGAGCAGCATTGGCCATGCCATCCCATCCAGAAATTTCTTTTTGCGTCATGGGCCCAACTGCGGCATAGCGAAAGCCAAAACTGTATCTCACCGCATCGTCAATATCAGCCGGAGTGGCGATGCCTTCTTGCACCAAAGATAGCGCCTCTCTCATCAGGGCATGCTGTATACGATTAGCCAAGAAGCCAGGGATATCTTTTTTAACTAACACTGGTTTTTTGTCAATGCTTCGGTATAGCTCACAAGCTTGCTGTGCATATGCTAAATCCGATTTTTGCCCCATGACGATTTCAACTAAGGGCACTACTTCTGCCGGCATGAAATAGTGCGCGCCCATCATGCGATTTGCAGTCTTGAGGCCTTCAGCAATTTTGCTAATAGGAAAGCCTGAGCTGTTACTACCGATCGGAATATTGTCTGGCACCACTTGATCGAGATACTGAAAAACGTTTTGCTTAAGCTCTAAGTTTTCAGCAATGGTTTCAATCACCCATTGGCATTGATCCCAGTTAGACCAATCCTCTAAAACACTAGTGGATTGTTCCGCTTGAATAGCGGCAGAATCTTTTTGCGCATTCTTGCCCACCATACCAATTTTGTTAGCCAGCGCAATAGCCTTATCTAAGCAAGCATCAGCCTTGTCTTTAGATCTTCCCAAGATCACTACAGGAATGCTTTGGGCAATAAACCCCGCTGCAATTCCTGCGGCCATAATTCCGGTGCCAATAACGGCTATATTTTTGGTCATATTTGAACTTATATGGTTAAGTTATTTATTTTCAAAAGGCAAATAAATCATAAGCCTTTGCTATTTCCTGAAGATTATCATTAATCGTGGTTTAATACTTAAACAATATTAATAACTTATACGTATAACTTTATATAGGAGCATTAATCTATGACGATGACTAACCCTTTCCAGCCTGTTGAAAAAATTAAAGCTGAAGTCTTTATGTCCATGCCTGAGAAATTCAGGAAAAAATCACGCACTGGTTGGTCTGATCCCAACCGCCAAGGTCAGGAAGTAGAGTGCTTCCTAGAAGGACCCTCTTTTGACCGCGAAGGTAATTTGTGGTTTGTGGATATCCCTTTCGGTCGAATTTTTAGAATTACTCCCAAGGGTGACTGGGAGCTGGTCACTCAATATGATGGCTGGCCTAATGGCCTGAAATTTCATAAAGACGGTCGCGCATTTATTTGCGATTACAAAATGGGTTTGATTGCACTGGATCCAAAGACGGGAAAAATTGAAACTGTTTTAGGGTCAATGTATAGCGAGAACTTTAAAGGTCTCAATGATTTACATTTTGCTTCCAATGGCGATTTGTATTTCACCGATCAAGGTCAGACTGGTATCGCTGATCCATCAGGCCGCGTATTTAGATTACGCGCCAATGGACAGTTAGATCGCTTGGCATTAAATGTGCCTAGTCCTAACGGCATTACTTTAAATACTCAAGAAAAACATGTCTTTGTTGCTGCGACTCGCTCACAGCAAATCTGGAGATTGCCATTGATGGCTGATGGTTCTGTTTCTAAAACAGGTGTTGCAATTCAGTTAACCGGCGGTGTAGCAGGTCCTGATGGTATTGAGATGGATTCAGAGAATGGCTTGTTAGTTTGCCACTTGGGTATTGGTATTTGGCGCTTTGATAACAATATGTTGCCAACCCATTTGATCTATTCAGATAATCCACATCATCATCATTTGGCCAATATGTGTTTTGGTGGCCCAGATGGTAAAGATCTGTACATCACTGAATCCTTGTCAGGAGATATCTTAAAAGCACGTCTCCCGGTTGCTGGCAAGAAGATGTTCGGATTAAGCTAAGTTGACTGAGCGCCTACCGTTATATAAGTCTTTAGCGAATACACTCGAGGGTCGTATTTATAACGGTGATTGGCCCGTTGGGTCTGCCTTGCCTACCGAGGCAGACCTTTGCAAAAATTTTCAGGCAAGTCGACATACTCTGCGCCATGCTCTGCAAATTCTTGAAACGAGTGGACTTATATTTCGACGTCAAGGCGCTCCAACTCAAATTATTTCCAGACAGAAGCTCAGACGTTTTACGCAAAGCTTTAATTCACCAGTAGATATCTTGAGTTATCCGCGCGATACATATCGCGTCAACTTGGCAGAGGAGTTCATTGAGATTGATAAGGCGCGGGCAGAAATGATTGGGTGCCCAGCGGGCTCCTCCTGGTATCACATTGGGGGCATCCGTAAACGCCAAGAGACTGAAGAAATTATTTCATGGTCTGATATTTATATCTTGCCGCAATTTGCCTCATTGACTACCGACCCAGAACACTCTCAAGTGATGGTATTTGAGCAAATTGAAAAGCGGTATGGCGCCAGAATTGAGCGAGCAGAGCTAGATGTGTATGCCTTGGCAGCGCCACCTGATATTGCGGAACATTTAAAATTGAAGACTTCGGATCCCTGTTTGGTGATTATTCGACGGTATTTCGATAATCAAGATAAACTTTTTGAAGTAACAGTTACCTATCACCCTGAAAAAAAATATGTCTACAGCATGGAATTCAGGGCGAGTACGGAGATTTAAGAGTCCATGACAGCTACGAAATACCTATCTATTACGCAGGCTGAGCAATTTATTGCTAAGGCGCTTATAGCGCATGATGTTCCCTTAGCTGATGCCTTGATCGTTGCGCAACTGATGATTAAATCCGATTTGGTGGGCGCCGATGGACATGGATTATTTCGTTTGCCTGCTTATCTCAAAAGAATTCGTGCGGGGGGCATCAATCTCAAGCCTCATATTCGGATTGAGCGTGAGCAGGGTGCTACAGCATTAATTAATGGAGATAACGCTTTAGGTCATCTCGTGATGAATAAAGCAGTGGCAGTAGCAATTGAGAAAGTAAAAGAGCATAGTGTTTGCTGGGTAGGTAGTCATTACGGTAATCACTCGGGCGCTGCATCTGTTTATGTTCGTAAATTAGCAGAACAAGGTTTTATTGGAATTTACATGGCAGTAGGTAATGCAAATCATATGGCGCCCTGGGGTGGGATTGATTTGCTTTTATCGACCAATCCAATTGCCATTGCAGTTCCAGCCGGAGATCATCCGATGGTCTTGTTGGATATTGCCACCACGGTGGCAGCCTATGGCAAAGTGAAGCTAGCCGCTCAGAAGGGCGAATCAATTCCAAGCGATTGGATGATTGATCGACAGGGGCAGCCCATTACCGATCCCAAGAGATCAGCCGAGGGCTCTTTATTACCTATCGGTGGTTACAAGGGTTATGGACTAGCAGTGATGATTGGCTTGCTAGCGGGCGCATTAAATAATGCAGCAGTAGGTAAAGGTACTATTGACTTTAATGCGCATCATGATTTGATTACAAATACTGGGCAAACCATTATTGCAGTTGATCCAAGTGCATTCGGGGATAAACAAGAATTTATTAACAGGGTAATTACTTTAGTAGAAGACTTAAAAAGCTCATCAACATTACCTGGTATAAAAGAAATCCGTGTACCAGGTGAGGGTGCTGCAAAGATGATGGCTGCAAGAATGCAACAAGGGATTCCAATTACTCCTGAGTTATTGGAATCTTTAAATAATTGTGCCAAGGAGTGTGGGATAGCTTCTTTGAATATCTAAATTTTGTGGAGGAGACAGTATGTTAAAGAAAATAATAAAAAACATCGTATTAAGCGCAGTAGTGCTGCCTGTAGTGATTGGATCTGCTGTAGCTGCCTATCCAGATAAACCCATCAAGATGATGATTGGATACGCCCCTGGAAGCTCGACAGATATTGTTGGCAGAATGATTGCGAATGATCTCAGTCTTGCTTTAAAGCAACCCGTGATTGTTGAAAATCGTGGTGGAGCTGCCGGTAGTTTGGCTGCTGATGCAGTGGCTAAAAGTGCCCCTGATGGTTACACCATTCTGTTTGCGCAAAATGGACTTGCGATTAACGTAGCAGCAAATCCGAAACTGCCCTTCAATGGACAGAAGGATTTACTCCCTGTTGTTGGAGTAGCTGCAACCCCACATATATTGATAGTGGGCAATAATTCCAAAGCGAAGAATGTTGCCGATTTGATTGCTATGCTCAAAGCAGATCCTGGCAAGCTGAGCTTTGGTTCCTCTGGAATTGGCAATTCAGACCACATGGCTGGCGAATTATTTTTAGCCACCACTGGCATGCAAGCCATTCACATTCCATATAAGGGTGGTGCTCCCGCTGCCACTGACTTAGTTGGCGGTCAAATTGATTTTTACTTTGCTGGTATGCCAGTAGGCCTTCCTTTGTATAAAGGGGATAAGGCCCATGCATTGGCAGTCACCAGCAAGACTCGCTTTAGTGGAGCGCCTGAATTGCCGACAGTTCAAGAGGCAGGTGTTAAGGGTTATGAAATGGCTTTGTGGCAGGGTGTCTTTGTCCCAGCAGGTACGCCAACAGCCATCGTACAAACACTGAACAATACCGTTCTCAAAATTCTTGAGACGCCTGAAATGAAAGATCGCTTTGTGAAAGCGGGCGTACAAATTGCCCCAATGAATACTCAGCAATTTACTGATTTATATAACTCTGATATTGCCCGCTGGAAAGTGGTTATTGAAAAAGCCAAAATTAAACTAGACTAATTCGGCAAATTTTCTAGTAACTCATTAAGCGCTGAGGTCAAATACTAAGACCTCAGCGTTTTTACCATTAGCAATGGTTAATTGCGTTTCATCCTGAATGAATAGCGCATCACCATCATTCAATGTTTGTCCATTCACATCTAGTGAACCCCGAATAAGATGAACATAGGCTTTGCGCTTTGGATCAAGAGCTAATTCAGCTTTTTGATCACCATCAAATAATCCAGAATAGAGTTTTGCATCTGCATAAATCTTCACTGTGTTCTCTTGTTCGGCAGGAGAGGCAATGAGACAGAGTTTGCCTTGTTTATCAGTTACCGCAATCGTTTTTTGTTCATAGCTTGGCGCTACTTCTAAAGTATTAGGCTCTATCCAGATTTGTAAGAAATGGGTTGTTTGATCTTTGGCATGGTTGAACTCACTATGCATCACACCAGCACCTGCACTCATGCGTTGTACATCACCTGGTGGTATTCCTTTGATATTGCCTATGCTGTCTTCATGTGCTAACTCACCAGAAAGCACATAACTAATAATTTCCATATTTCGATGGCCATGCTTACCAAAGCCCATGCCTGCAGCAACGCGATCCTCGTTGATGACTCTGAGATTCCCCCAGCCCATAAACCGAGGGTCTTGATAGCCAGCAAAGGAGAATGAGTGAAAGCTTTTAAGCCAACCGTGGTCGGCATAGCCTCTATCTTGGGATTTTCTCAGTATTTGCATAATTTATGAATGAGAATCGGTGATCGATTTACTCACTCTGACCTGATTTACTGGGATATTTATAAGAGGCATAACGAACGACTGCATTTGCTAAAGCCAAAATGAGAATAGTGAGGCCCATTAATAAGATGGCCATATCAGCTTCATGCTTAGTGTTAACTAAATCAATAATGAGGCGCGTTACTGCTGTGATAGCAACATAGATCAGAAAGCGCACAGGCATATGGTTGGTCTTAAAGTAAATACCGACCATGGCACCAATCTCTAAATAGATAAACAGTAAGAGTAAATCTTCGATAGAGGCTGAGCCTTTACTCATCATTCCCATGAAAGCAACTGCAGCAGACCAAACAGTTGCGCCACCAATGGCGAACAATGCGATGCGATGAAACAAGGAAACAAATAGATTTCCAATCGGAACGGTCCAATTTTCAAGAGCCTTTTCAAGCTTAGACGCGTCCTTGGGTGTGGTAGGGGTCATAGTCATCACATCTCCTTCATTTCAGATAGTTACGCATCAGTATATTTCTGAAATAGTGGGTTGTAAGAAAAAGGGCCAAAAGGCCCCTTTTGGGATTGTGTCGCTATCCATTAAGCCAAACTATCAGCCCAGATATTGTGAGCCCATCCCCAGGCATATACACCTTCAAGGGTGGAAGGGGCAGGAGAAAGCCCACCTGAACCAGAAACTGTCTTGAAGGTTTTCTCTGCCGCGTTGTATTGATGAACGCTCGCCACATGAACCACTTCCTTGGTATTGACAAAGCTATAGCAGGTATTGGTCAGCACTGGGGCTGGATTTACTTCCCAGCCACTAAGCTCGGCAACGATTGCTGCGGCAGCTACTTTGGCATGTTGATTAGCCATGTGACCTGACTTTGGCATCGCTGGCGCAATCTGAATGGAGTCGCCAAGTACATGAATGTCTTTTTGCGCAGTAGACTCAAAGTTCAGAAAGTTCACATTAACCCAGCGTCCACTAGAGTTGGCTAATCCAGTTTTCACAGCGATCTCACCAGCGCTCATTGCAGGCAGAAGATTTAATACATCACCCTTGATGTCATCTTGAACTTCTAATTTAACAGTCTTGGTTTTAGCATCTACAGCAGTGACATTGTGTTTTGGTAGGTATTCAATAATCCCAGCGTATTGCTCCGCCCACACTTTCTTAAACAGTGCACCCTTCGAGGTGACATCTTGATTGGCATCCAAAACGATCACTTTAGATTTTGGTTTATTTTGCTTTAGGTAATTAGCAACCTGGCAAGCGCGCTCGTATGGTCCAGGAGGGCAGCGATAGGGTGCCTCAGGTACGCTGAGAATAAATGTTCCGCCATCACGCATAGCAGCTAACTGTTTATGAAGTGCTACAGTCTCTGCTCCAGCTTTCCAGGCCTGCAATGTAACGCCGGCTTTGTTAGCCTGTTCTAAACCCTCAATGCTATTCATCATCAGGGTAACGCCTGGCGAAACAACTGCTTTATCGTAACGCAAGGTTTTGCCAGAGGCAAGCTTCACTGTCTTCTTGTCTGCATCCATGCTCACAACACTATCTTGAATCATCTTGATACCATGACGTTTGCTCAGATTGTCATAGGAAGTAGTAATTTCTGAAATAGTGCGTGATCCCCCAACTACTAAGTTAGACATTGGGCAGGAAATGAAAGAGGCATTTGGCTCAATCAAGGTGACCTTAGCGGTGTTATTAGAAAACAGGCGCAGGTATTTGGCTGCTGTGGCACCACCGTATCCACCACCAATTACGAGTATCTCTGCTTTTTGTAGGTTGGCATGTGCCTGTCCAGAGAAGCCGGCTACTAAGCCGAGTGCCGCAGCGCTTTGACCAATAAAATGACGACGATCCATGATGGCTTCCTTATTATTTCTTGCCAAGTTGATTGGCGATAGTTTCGAGTTGCTCATCAGAGTAGCCTTTGGCTAACTGCGGCATGATGGTCCCTTCGCGGGCACCAGATTTAAATGCTTTGAGTTGAGTTAGCATTTGTTCGCTGCTAAGGCCGTTGATGAGGGGCATTCCACCATCAACAACTCCTTTGCCATCAGTACCATGGCAATTCGCGCAAGTGGCTGCTAATCCCCGTTTATATAGATCAGCTGCAGCAGCATTTTGCGCTAGGCTTGTGCCACTCCATTGACCAAGGCCAATCATGGCCGATGCCAGTAACGCGGTTTTAAGGTGCTTTGAACGCATGGGAACAATCTCCATTTAGATTTTTTCTCAGTGTTAAGAACGAGGTGAATTTCACTTATGTATATCTTAAACAAGAAGTGGAAACACATTACACATAGCTCAGATTCATTTCTTATAAGCTCATGAGAAAAAGTGCATGAATTGGCTTTTCTCCAGAATCATTACAAGCCCTATAAACTAGCGCTATGCGTGGCTCATTTTCTTACCGTTCGGCGATATTAATACTCCTTTTAGGTGTATTTACCTATCTTTATGGCCTAGATAGCCGCTTTGCCCCCAAGAATGGGGATGAATATCCCTATATGCATATTGTCCGCATGACGGCAGATGCAGGCAATTGGCTCCCTTTGCAGTCAGAGATGGAGGGTTTGAAGAACACGAAGCCCCCATTGATTTTTTGGCAAGCCATAGTAAGTACTCATTGGGCAAAAGATTGGTCCTTGTTTAATTTGCGCTGGCCTGGAGTCCTCTATACAGGCCTGACTGCTTTTTTCTTATTTCTGGCAGTGCGGCGCTTTAGTGGAAATGCAAAAACAGGACTATTGGCGAGCTTAGTATGGCTCTCCTTTTTTGCGACCTATCGGTATGGGCGTCCGTTTTTAACTGACCCCCCAGAAGTATTTTGGATTAGCTTACCTTTTATGGCGCTCTTATATTGGGGCAAAGTGGCTTTTGATTCGAAATTCTTATTTCCATTATTTGCGGGGATATGTTTAGGCTTCGCTTTACTTGCAAAATCGTTTGCTTATATCGTGCCCGCATCCTTGGCTTTGGCTTTGTATTATTGGCGCTGGCGGCAATGGAGTATTCCCGACACGCTCATACGGGATTTCTATAAGTTATTTATCGTCGGCGCTCTCGCCCTAGCAGTCTTTGCGCTTTGGTTTGCGTTAGACCCATATCCAGAAGCGATCTGGAATGAATTTGTCTTAGGTGAGAACGCCGGTAAATTCGATGCGCGTAGTTCTAATTATCTTCTCGATTTATTGAGTGGGGGCGATAGTATTTGGATGCTCCTACTGACCACATTGGCTAATGCGGGTTTATTTTCCTTCGTATTCATTTCTACCTTGTGGCAGTGTTGGCGAGAACGTCGATTCCTGACTGTCGAAGAAAGTCTATTACTTTTACTAGCAATTGCATTCTTGATTGTGTTTAGTTTGCCAAGCCAACGTTCAGGGCGTTATTTGTTGCCGGTGATGCCGGCCTTGGCAGCATTGATCGCCTTACATTGGGATCGACTACCTTTATGGGGCTTTCGCATTGCTCTGATACTACAGATTACTATTTTGGTGGCTTTGTTATGGGTTGGTAGTCAGCTACAGGTTTCTATCTTGATGAGCGGTATCGATTCATGGACCTATTTCTTTGGCCATTGGTTGCTCATGGGAGGCGCTATCTTATTAGCTCTAGCAGGGCTCATGAAAAAAGATTTCTGTAAAACAGCAGCCTTAGCGACTTGCTTTTTATGCTACTGCGCTTTGAACAGTAGCTTATCTCCATTAGAGGGACAGTTGGGACGATATTCACCTGCAGTGATTGCACAAGTACAAGATAAAGATCTGTGGGTTCCGTGCGATTATCGAGCCAAGGATGAGGAATACCGACTGCTCTTACCAGGCAGTCGTTTACACGGATACTTGGCATCAGAAGCAAGTGAAGTGGCTCAATTAAGTGCAAACTATCCCTTAGTATTAGTGCAAGCGCCTTTGGGCGTTAAGCCAGGCATTTGTGATGCTTGCCAAATCTTGGGGCAAAGAATGGAAATGAGAGCACGGCATTCCGATGAAGAAATTATCGACATGCTCAAAGGAAATATTGCTGAACACTTATTTGTTAATGAGTATCTGATGGCAACACCGGTAGTCAACTCTGCTGCCCTAGTCAATAGTAAGGATGCTTGTAGATGAGTCGCGTCCTTTCGCTATGCTTTTTATTGCTAGCTGGAATCATTGGATTTCTGCATCTGGATGGTCGTCCTGCTTGGGCGCCATTTGCAGAGTTAGCGCCGATTGTGATTGAAGAGTCGATAGAGCAAGAAAAATCTTCTAAAACTCAACAGCCCAGCAAACCTAACATTGCTGCGCCAATGGCGACGTGGTTACCGGACACTGGTGCTGCTTCTGTGCACGCAGCATCTCTTATTGCCATGAAGGATGGAGCGATCAGGGCATTTTGGTTTGCTGGTAGTCGTGAGGGCGCTTCCGATGTTGTCATTAATAGTGCCGTCTACGATCCGCAAGCGGCAAATTGGAGTGCACCCACGATTGTGATTGATCGGCTTGGTGCGCAAAGTGGTCTCTCACGCTATATCGCTAAGCTGGGTAATCCAGTTCCCAGCAGAATGGCAGATGGCCGGATGCAATTATTCTTTGTGACGGTATCGATCGGAGGATGGGCTGGTAGCTCAATCTCCACCATGATTTCTGATGACGAGGGACTTACTTGGGGTCGTCCCCACCGCTTGATTAGTTCTCCCCTTTTCAATTTGAGTACTTTAGTGAAGTCTCCAGCATTGCCGTTCGCCGATGGACGTCTGGGTTTACCTGCATACCATGAATGGATTGGACGCTTTGGTGAGTTTTTAAGAATAGAAGCCACGCAAGTCATTGATAAACGCCGCATGAGTTCTGGGCGCGGTGCAATTCAGCCGGTGGTATTTGTGAAGGATCCACAAACGGCTACCGCACTGTTTCGTCAAACCCGAAGTTCTGAGTTAGCTAAGCAAATACCGGTGAGTCAAACATTGGATGCTGGACAAACATGGCAGGGCTCTGACGATTTATTGATTGCAAATCCAAACTCTGCAGTGGCTGGTCTGACATTGAATAATGGAATACGTTTATTAGCACTGAATAATATTGAGGCTGGGCGTTATCGCTTGGTTTTATTGATGAAGTACGCACAATCAGATCAATGGCAAGTAGTGCGAGTGCTAGAAGATGAGGAGGCTTTACCAAATGAACAGCGTAAAGAATTTTCTTACCCCTATTTAATTAGTGCTAATGGTAATGACGCTCATTTAGCCTACACCTGGGACCGCAAAAAAATCCGGCATCTCTACTTTTCTTCCGCATGGCTAATGCAAGCCTACGAGCAGCTGTTACAGACATCATCGGATGCTCAACCTAAACAGGGGAAACCATGATTGATTGGATGCAAAACCTTGCTCTGATTGAAATGGCCATCACTTGTGGAGTCATCGTGACTTGGCTTGTGCAGTCTTACTCCGATAAAACATTTTCATTTTTAGTTAAATGGTTCATGGTTGCGCTAGTAGCGAATATCTTTTTCTGGCCATTGGGCTTAGGAATGCAATTACCACTCGCAGCCTATGTGCGTGCTGTCACAGGTGACTTGAGTATTGTGCTGACTTTATTACTCTGGAGCTCAGTATTATTGCCGAGTCGCCCAGCACCGATAAGTTTTAAATTGGCAATCGTATTTATCTCATTCATGTTCTATCCGCTAGCCTTGGGCCTCGGTATGATTGACCCCTATGCATGGGGTTATAGTTCTCTTAGATTATTGATAGGAGTTTTAGTGTTAGCCTTAATCTGCGGACTTGCAGGCTGGACCAAAGGAGTGTGGATCATCGCCCTTGCAGTTCTTGCATGGGCAGGGCATTGGCACGAATCCACTAATCTATGGGATTATGTTTTAGATCCATTGTTAGCGATCTGGGCAGTAATTGCTTTAGTCAATACTATGCAGCGCAAACGTCGCGATAAGGCTAGGTCTGGTTACTTGTTTAGAGCAGGTTAAGGTTTGATTGAAGGCTGAGAGTTATTCTTGCTTGATAGGGGAGTTAGTATGAATTTGGTAGCACAATCAAAATTGAGTTTGCGGCAATCCTTGGGATGGAGCCTAGTAATACTGCTTGGCATCAGTGGCTGCGCTAATCACTACAACCCATATCAGCAGTACGCGTATCCACAGTCTTACATGCAAATCGATTCCTATACAGGGACGCCGCTCATCCTATCGAATGCACAAATCGAATCCTTAGTATCTCCCATTGCACTCTATCCTGATTCACTGCTCTCGCTGATGTTGCTCGCTTCAACTTATCCCTTAGAAGTGGCTGAAGCCTATAACTGGAAAAACAGCAATGCCAGTCTTTCAGGAGTTGCTTTACAAAATGCCTTAAGGACTCAGTCATGGAACGATAGTGTGAAATCATTGATGTCCTTTCCGCAGGCTTTTAATATGATGGGTAGTCAGTTGCAGTGGACGCAAAATTTAGGCAATGCCTACAAGCTACAAGCAACTGACACGATGAAGGCAATTCAGTCACTCAGAAAGCGTGCCATACAGGCAGGCACTTTAAAAAGTTCTCCACAGATGACGGTAACTACGGATGCCAGTAATAATATTCTGATTGGACCAAGTAGCCCCCAGATAGTTTATGTTCCTACCTATAGTCCTAATACAGTTTATGGCGCTTGGCCTTATCCTGACTACCCACCATATCCAGCATATAACCCTGCTTGGGGGCCGATGGCTTTTGGTTTAGGTTTAGCTGTAGGAGATGCATTCTGGGCGACACCAGCTTGGTCTAATGGAACAATCAACTCTACTAATGTGAATACCAATCCATCACGCGGATTGATTGGTCCAAGCAATGTACAAAATCAACAAAGATTGCTCAATGATTGGAGGAGTAACGCCACTCCTCAAGATCGGCAAGATGTTCGCAATGCCGCACAGCGTGCGGATAGTACTTTTCAACGGGATGCTACTCCACAAGAACGTGCGCAGGCCGATCGTATGAATCAAGAAGCACGCAATGCTTATCAGCAAGATCGGGCAAATCCAAATGCTTATCGCGAAGCTGCTCAAGAAAATGCATTCCGAGAGCAGGCCCGTTTTGATGGCGGTCAAGATCGATTGAATACGGGCCGCATGGGTGGTGGAGGCGGATTTGGCGGCGGCCACATGGGCGGGTTTAGACGTTAATTTATTGAAAGCATTCCTATGAATATATTGAAGAAGGCTTTACTGTTTGCAGCTTGTTTTTGTTGTTGCCAACAGTTAGTGCTAGCACAGGCTAATATGCCTGCGAATGACGCCTCGACTGCTGCGTTGGTGGAGCTATGTAAAAACCAAAATGATCAAGATGCTCAAAATTTTTGTTTTGGCTTTGGTGAAGGTGTGTTTCAAGCCTACTTAGTCAGTCGACCTAGCAATGCCAAGCCAAGTATTTGCTTTCCGCAACAAGGCGGCTCTCGTGAGGCCATCTTGCAAGAATTTTTAAAGTGGAATCGAGCCAATCCTCAATACAATTCTGAGAAAGCAGCTAAAACACTCGTGCGGTTTTTTGCGCAGAGCTATCCATGTAAGCAGTAAGTTGTTAAAGGTGCTAAATTAGTCCTCATATTTTAGGAGTTAGACATGACATTGAATACCAAGACATTACTGCTTGCAATATTTTCCTTATCAATCTCAGCTGCGGCCAATGCTCAGTCTGGTGAAAATACTTATAAGCAGGCATGCGTGAGCTGTCATGGCGCCGGTGTGCTTAATGCCCCTAAGTTTGGTGATAAAGCCAAGTGGGCCCCTTTGATTGCAGAAGGACAAGTGACCCTGACGGCACATGCTTATGTTGGGGTGAGGTCAATGCCACCCAAAGGTGGCAATCCTAATTTGACAGTTGAGGCCTTCTCAGATGCCTTGGTTTATATGGTGAATAACTCCGGCGGTAAATGGACCTCACCCGATGCCAAGACGGTTGCGGCTATTAATAAAGAAATTGAAACACGCAAAGCCGGCTTAAACAAAAAGCAATAGTTTTAATCTGCTTTGATGTTGGCGTCTTTAATAACTTTCTCCCACATCGTTAATTCTCGATGGATACGCTTGGCAGAATCTGCTGGAGTTAAGTAGTTCACATAGACGCCAGCAGCAAGCATACGCTCTTGAACATCTGGGCGCTGCAAGATCACTTTGAGATCGGCATTGAGTTTATCAATGATGGGTTTTGGAGTGCCAGCTGGCGCCAGAATTCCAAACATGCTGACAACATCAAAGTTAGGCATACCAGTAGCTTCAGTCACTGTGGGAACGTCTGGTAGTTGGCTAATCCGTTTTGAAGTGGTGACTGCCAATGCCCGTAACTTACCCGCTTGAATGAATTGCAAGGCTGCTGGAACAGTCTCTGACATACTCAGCACTTGTCCGCCAACCAAATCCGTCATTGCTGGGCCGCTACCTTTATAAGGGACGTGGAGTAGATCAAGGCCTAATTGAGCGCGGAACATTTCCATCGCCAGGCGTTGTGGTGCGCCTGCACCTGATGAAGCAAAGGTCAGCTTACCAGGATTGGCTTTGGCATACGTAATGAACTCCTTCATATTGTTCACAGGCACTGAAGGGTTCACAACAAAGACGAGTGGCACTACGCCCACAACACCGACTGGGGTGAAGTCTTTTTCTAAGTTGTATTTAATACCATCTTTGTTTAAGCCCGTATTAATTGCATGAGAAGTTAGAGCAGCCAAGAGGAGGGTATAGCCATCTGCTGGAGACTTGGCCACCATATCAGCACCAATGTTGCCGCTATCGCCTGAGCGATTATCAGGAACTACTTGCTGATTAAGTGATTTAGATAGCTCTTGAGCCGTGATGCGGCCAATCACATCAGTTGCTCCTCCGGGTGGGAAGGGAATGACCATGCGAACCTGCTTGTCCGGGTAATTCTTGATGGCTGCATTGCTTTGGGCATAGGTATTGCCCAATAGAGTCGATAGGCAAAGGGCTAAAAAGAGTATTTTTTTCATAACTTGTCTCAAATTCCGTTTTATATGAATGGTGATGCCTTTTGCCTATTATCTACAGATATCCAATTCCTGCCGTAGATCGATCTATTTGCTATGAAGCTAATTACAATGAAGCCATGAACTTTCAAGCCCATGAAATTGAGACCATTGGTTACTGCGCAGCATTCTTGACCACCTTCGCTTTTTTACCCCAGGCGATTCACTCTTGGCGAACGCGCAACCTCTCGGGGGTCTCATTGGGGATGTACTCATTATTTACTGCTGGGGTAGGTCTATGGCTTATCTATGGCCTGATCATCGAAAAGTGGCCTTTGATATTGGCTAACGCCATTACCTTTGCCTTAGCTCTTGGCATCCTATTATTGAAATTGCGTCATACTTCCAAAGATCCAAAATAAATTACCCAAGCATTGCCTGTCAAAGAAAGCTTAGTCATGAGTTCCAATTACGTTATCGAACCACCAGTAGTGACATCCTTGCCAGTCACTGGCGATACCCGTCGCTTTGCTGTCAATCGTATTTATTGTGTAGGTCGTAACTATGCTGATCATGCGCGCGAGATGGGTCATGATCCAGATCGTGAGCCGCCATTCTTTTTCATGAAGCCAGCCAATTCTATTGTGACCGATGGTAAAGATATGGCCTATCCGCATTTATCAAACGATGTCCATCATGAAATTGAAATGGTAGTTGCCATTGGTAAGGGTGGCGCCAATATTGCTGCAGATAAAGCACTCGATCACGTCTATGGTTATGGTGTCGGATTGGATATGACGCGACGCGATCTTCAAGGTGAGGCTAAAAAGATGGGGCGCCCCTGGGATACTGGTAAGGCATTTGATCAATCTGCCCCTTGCGGTGAAATTACCCCAGTTGCGAAATGTGGCCATCCTAGCGCTGGTGCAGTGAAGTTATTAGTCAATGGTGAAGTGCGCCAAGAGGGCGATCTCAATCAGTTGATTTGGAATGTGCCAGATACGATTGCTTATCTATCTACTTTATTTACTTTGGAACCTGGTGATCTTATTTACTCAGGAACGCCTGCTGGAGTAGGTCCCGTAAAGCAGGGCGATGTTCTTGAAGGTAGCGTGCAGGGTTTGATTAATTTAAAGACAAAGATCGTTTAATGAAGATGAGACCTTTACTAAAAGCGGTATTAATAATTGCATTGCCCGTCCTTGTGGTTGCCTGCGCTAGTCCTGAAAAAACCAGCTCAGAAAAACCCATTACGCCAGCTCCAGTTGTGAGCTTATATAGCAATGCCTCGCCCCTTGATTTGCGCTTGAGTACTTGGCCTTATCCATACCCCCTGAAAGAATTTAAAACCAGCTTGCAAGGTCAGCCTGCAAGCATGATGTACATGGATGTGCCTGCAGTAGGCAAGCAGAAGGGGGCAGTTTTGCTCTTTCATGGCAAGAACTTTTCGAGTGATTACTGGGCGCCGACCATTGCTGGCTTAACGCAAGCAGGTTATCGTGTGATTGCGCCAGACCAGATCGGTTTTGGTAAGTCATCCAAACCCGATGTGGCTTATCACTTTGATGACTTAGCTGCCAATACGCAGGCATTACTCAAGTCGCTGAAAGTGAATCAAGTCTCGGTCATTGCGAACTCTATGGGCGGTATGGTTGGCGTTCGATTCGCGCGCCTTTATCCAAAGACAGTACAAAAGCTTGTTCTTGAAAATCCATTAGGTCTTGAGGACTACAGTAAGGATGTGCCTCCCCAGCAAAATGAGACCTTATTAAAGCTCGAGATGGCACAAACAGAAACGAGTTATCGTAATTTTCTGAAGAGCTATTTTCCTAATTGGCAGCCAGCATACGAGCAGTTTGTCGAGATCTATGTGCGCATCCAAAAAGGGCCAGACTATCCTGCCTATGCTAGAACCTCTGTTCTCACTTATCAAATGATTGCTGAAAAGCCAGTGGTCAATGACTTGCCGCAATTAAAGATGCCTGTCTTATTGGTGATTGGTCAACAAGACCGTACGGTATTTGGTCGCCGTTTTGCACCACCAGAGGCTGTGAAGTCTCTAGGGAACTTTCCGGAGTTAGGTCGTAAAGCACAGGCTGCTATTCCGAATGCTAAGTTAGTGCCAATCGACAATGTGGGACATGTTCCTCATTTGGAAGTGCCAGATCTCTTTGTGAAAACCGTTGTTGAGTTTTTAAACGCTAAAAGCTAACTACTTGCCTGTCCATTTAGGCGGGCGACCCTCGAGGAAGGCATTTACGCCTTCCCGAAAATCGTGACTGTTATAAGTCTCGCGCATGAGATCAGTGCAATTAGGAAGATTATTGCGCAGTAGGCGAGCAATACTCAATTTGCTGGCCTTTTGTGTAATGGGTGCTAGCACTGCCATTTTCTTCGCTAGAGCATCAGCAGCTTCAGTAATCTCTGAGGCATTCACGATTTGATAGAGAAAGCCAGACTCTAGCAAAGTGGGTGCCTTGATGAGCTCTGCAGTGAGTAACATTTTCTTAACCATCGGAATACCCAGATGAGCGCTGATCCATGCAAGGTTGCTTGGTGAAAGACAATTGCCCAAAGTCCTTGCAACCGGAATACCAAAGCGTGCATCCGGTGTAGAGATACGAAAATCACAAGCAGTAGCCATCAGTAAACCGCTGCCAACTGCTAAGCCTTCAATAAGCGCAATCGTTGGCATGGGCAGTTCTTGCAAAGAAGCAAAGATGCGATCTACATCCACCTCATACGCCTCATCTTTTTGCAGGCCTACAAATTGCTCAATATCACTACCAGAGACAAATGCTTTATCACCTGCGCCTCGAAAAATCACTACTCGAATATCCGGATTTTTTGCCAAACTATCACAAATCGTTTTGAGTTCCTCATACATCGGCCATGTCATGGCGTTACGCGCTGCAGGATTATTAAAAGTGATCCGTGCGATGTAGTCATCGATTGATAGATCTAAGCAGGGGGGTGTAGATAGAGTACTCATGTGAACATTCTAAACAAAGACCCTCCATAAACCCTGTAATTACCGAGTTTACTTATGAGAATTGCTGCCTGCGCTAGAATTCTTCTATGTACATGTTCCTCGCATTTCTGACAGCCTTTATCGGACTCATCCTAGTCTGGTTTGAGAAACGTCTTGCGGGCCTCGCAATGTTAGCTATTACCCTAGCTATTTTGATGGCGTGGTTCCATTTCCACGCTAATAGTCATTTGAATATTAGCCTGTGAGCAAGTATTCATTTCCCTCTCTAGCCGCCCTTGGCAACCAGTTAGCCTTATTGGCGATTGTTGGCATGCTTTCTTATGCTTTTGTTGATCAAATCTATTTAGGCGAGCTCCCCTGTCCATTGTGTTTAATGCAAAGAATTGGCTTTGTCATTATTGGCTGTGCGCTTGTACTGAATATTCGCTGTGGCGCACACTCTTCACATTATGGTTGGGGCATTATTGGCGGCCTAGTAGGAATGATGGTTTCTTTGCGTCAAGTCTTTTTGCATATTGCACCCGGTGATACGGGATATGGCACTACCTTTTTAGAGTTGCATTTTTATACTTGGGCCTTTGTAGCTTTCCTTGCTTTATTAGCGGGACAGGCCATTTTATTAATGCTGCCTAACCGAGATGTTCGTTCACGTTCTGGGTTTGCAAATGTGATCGTCATACTTTTTATATTATTAGTCTTTGCCAATTTGGTTTCCACTTTGCTGGAGTGCGGTCTTGGCCCATGTCCAGATGATCCTGTTGCCTATACAGGTTGGATTTGGTTGCGTAACTATATTGGTTTTTAGTACTCCTACTGACTTAGATCTCATTAATACATGATGCATGTTTGTAGAGTGGCTAAAGGCCTCATCATTAGTCTTGCCTTGTTAGGTGCATTGAGTCTCCAAGCGCAAGCGAATGATCCATGGCCTAATCATCCCATTCGCATTGTCGTTAGCTTTACTCCTGGTGGCGCTCCCGATATTTTGGCTCGCGTTCTTGCAGAACATTGGCAACAAAACTTAGGGGTTCCTGTGCTGGTTGAAAATCGCCCGGGTAGTGGCGGTAATATTGGCGCCGATATTGTTGCTAAGAGCGAACCTGATGGTTATACGCTACTGATTGGTACCGTTGGCATACACACTATCAATGGTGCTTTGTATGACAAGATGTCTTTTGATCCAGTGAGGGATTTCACACCCATTAGTTTTTTGGCAAGCACCCCAAATGTATTGGTGGTGAATAAGCAATTGGGCGTCACCAATTTGCACGACCTGATAGAACTGGCTAAAGCTAATCCAAATGAATTAACTTTTGGTTCCTCTGGGATCGGGACCTCATTACATATGTCTGGCGAACTCTTTAAGGACATGGCGGGTGTGCAGATAAGGCATATTCCTTACAAAGGGCGCGCACAATCTCTGCCTGATTTATTAAGCGGACGCATTTCGATGCTCTTTGACAATCTCTCCTCATCACTACCCCTGATCAAGGCAGGAGAGGTGCAGGCTCTTGGAGTCACTACGCTAAAGCGCTCACCTGCAGCGCCAGAGATTCCGACCTTAGCCGAACAGGGATTGAAAGGATTTGAGGCAACTTCTTGGTTTTCATTGATGGCCCCAGCCAATTTGCCGCCCAGTATTCAGATGCGTCTCAATCGTCTGTGCAAACAGGCCTTAAATAATCCAGAGGTCAAAGCCCACTTGATGGCAAGCGGCCTAGAACCAGCTCCTGGAAGCCCACAAAACCTTTCCCGATTGATTGCTGCAGAAGCAAATAAATGGGGTAGAGTAATTGTGAAATCGGGTGCAAAATTAGAGTAAGAAATACCTCATTTTTATGTCAGCTTGAAGCTGCCTGGGGCGTTATAGGAAGTAGAAGGTAATAAAAGTATTCACTTGGGACAAATAGACCAATTAGAGGGGTCGATCATGAAACAAAATACAAAACAGATCGCTTTATGGATTGCTCTAGCAGGCTTACTCAGCTTGAGTCCGGTAGCAGCCAATGCCGGTAATGTGGGTTGGAATGTCAGTGTAGGCGGTGGTGGATACGGCGGCGGCTATGGTGGCGGATACCGATACGGTGGTGGATGGCGTCCAGCAGCCTATGGCCCAGGTTGGGGTAATGGCTATGGCTATGGTGGTGGTGCTTGGCGCGGTAATTGGGCCGGCGCCGGCTACTATGGTGGCTATCCTGCTGCTTACTATGCTCCTCCAGTAGCTTATGCCCCGCCAGTAGTTGCCTATATTGCACCTCCTCAACCCTTGGTCTTAGCTGCTCAGCCTCAACCAGCAGTTTGGTACTTCTGCGAAGCGACGAATAATTATTTTCCTTATGTTCAAGAGTGCCCAAGCGGATGGCAAACCCAGGCTGCTACCCCTCCAACCAGCGGTGTAGCGCCAAAGAGGCCTCAGTATTGAAGGCATTTAAAATGCCTTCTTGGACTTTGAGAGTAAAAAGAATTTTTTAAAGGTTTGAAATGAAACGATTGACTGTATTAGTCGTAATGGGTTTTTCAGCAGTGGCCTCATTAACTGCGTGTGTATCTGCTCCAACAGGGCCAACAGTTGCGGTGATGCCGCGTGAAGGCAAACCGTTTGATTTATTTCAACAAGAAGATTTGTATTGCCGTAACTTTGCCGCAAATTCTACAAAAGACACTAGTGATGCTGCATTAAAAGAGGGTGCGACTAGTGCTGCGATAGGCGCTGCTTTAGGCGCTGTTGCTGGCGCTGTTATTCAAGGCGGCAATCATGCTAACGTGGGTACTGGCGCTGGAGTCGGTTTATTAGGCGGCGCTGCAATGGGGGCTATGAATTCTTCTGGCAAGCAAAATCAAGCGCAGGCTCAATACAATATCGCTTATCAGCAGTGTATGTATTCCAAAGGGAACCAAGTACCGAGTATTCGTTAAGCGATCAGCTAATCTATTTAGCTTAACTACACCTCAATGGGCGGATGCGTTTTTTCAAAGCGCGCCGCCGTTTTTCTAAAGAGATAGAGTAGCAAGCAAGCAGCTAAACCTAGGCTGATGCTATTGCCAGCCCAAAATCCATTGGCACCTTGTAAGAATGTGGGCGTATTACCCAGCACATTAAATCCTAGTAAATAACCACCACCTAAACCAACGCCCCACAAAGAGCCTGCATAAATAACCATGGGCCAAAAGGCAACGCGGTATGCTCGCAAAATAAATGCTGCCGTTACTTGTAGGGCATCAAAGATTTGGTACAAAGCAATAAATAAAAATAGCGGAATAGAGAAGACCTTCACGGCCTCTGGTGGATCGTAGAGGTCTAATAGGTGTAGACGTAATACCCAAACGCCAATACCAATCCCAATACAAAGAACGGTAGTAAAAAATACCGATGACCAGCCAATTTCTTCAGCGCGCTCTGGTTTATTAGCACCAATAGATTGCGATACCAAAGTCATCGTGGCAATGGAGAGTGAGAGTGGGACCATATAAATCACAGTACCCATATTGGCAACAATTTGATGACCAGCCAATGCGGTAGTGCCAAGACGTGCGATAAATAAAGACATGAAGGTAAAAGAAGTGACTTCAATCAGGTAGCTAAAACCGATTGGAGTACCAAGTTTAAGTAAAGTCCAAATGCGATGCCAGTCCGGCGCACTAAAACGAGTAAAGATTTTAAAAGGGCGATAGAAGCGATCGATTAATACGAAACCAAGTGTAATGATTAACCAAAACCAGCTGATGATGACGGTAGCTACTGCACATCCTGGCCCACCCATGCCTTCGATACCAAAGCCGCCATAAATGAATAGTAAGTTGAGCGGAAACTTTAATCCCAATCCAATCAATTGCACGACCGTGATCACTGCCGGGCGCGAGACGGCGTTATGCAGTGCCATCAGGACCCGCATGCCCATACTCGCAGGTAAGCCAATGGCCAAAATATTCAGATATAAACGCGCTTTACCTTCAATGTCGGTAGTGACGCGTGAGATAGCTAGTAGATAGTCAGCGTTTAAGAGTACAAGACAACCCAATACTGTCAGGCCTAAAGCAAGCCAAGTAGCTTGACGAACTTCCTCACCAATCTCATCAAGACGCTTCGCACCAAAGAGTTGGCCAGCAATCGGGGCTAGCGCCGAGACGACACCGGTTAAACCAACATAAATACTGATGAAGATCGCAGAGGCCATCGCTAGTGCTGCAAGATCTTCTTCCGAGTAGCGGGCTGTCATGGCTGTATCGAGAACACCAAAGGCAATCACTGCTAATTGACCAATCAGTAATGGTCCAGCTAATTTGAGCAGGGCAGGAATATCCTCGCGCAGGCGCGATAACTTAAAGTGCAGCACGCCTTATTCCGGAATAACTTCGTATAGACGGAGCCTTTCATCTCGATCAGATGGGCGACGATCTTCCCATAGGAGCGTGAGCTTTTTGTTGTTTAGGCGTGCATAGGCTGATGCTTCAGATTGGCTGTGTGTGAGCAACCAAGGGCAGGTAGGATCATCTCGCAAATTCAGTTTCGTGAAATAGCTAAAAGAAGCAAGCTGTGCATAACCTAGGTTACTGGTATCGATACAGCCCTCACTTGGAATCACTTGTGCTAAACGTGCTGATACATAGCGATAGGTTTTAGCGTAATTGATCGATGGTAGCCAGAGTGTCATTAACAATACCCACATCAAGGTGGTGCCTGATGCGGAAATGATGAGACAGCGCCAAATTTCTTTTGGAGCACGTGAGGTTCTCCAGCGAACAATGGCTAACCACAGACCAGTAATAACCACGGCGACGATAAATCCGAGCGGGTCAAATTGACCTTCAAAGCCTGGTAAATACCGCGCTACGTTAT
The DNA here is from genome assembly GCF_018882125.1 of Polynucleobacter sp. AP-Melu-500A-A1. Taxonomy (GTDB): domain Bacteria; phylum Pseudomonadota; class Gammaproteobacteria; order Burkholderiales; family Burkholderiaceae; genus Polynucleobacter. The sequence goes on along the minus strand of NZ_JACVOZ010000002.1, from coordinate 444,273 downwards.
CTGCAATTTGTTCTGGATAGCCACTGACTTTAGCTAACCAGATAACCCAGATTGCTAAGGCAATCACGGTAAAGCTAAACATCGCAAACCAGTCAATAAAGCTAATGACACTACGCTTTAAAATCGGCAAGCTAAAGGCCGCAATAATAGATAAGCTCGGAATCAAAATCATTAAGTCATGCTCATTTGCTTGACTGCGGAACAAGACGTAAATAAAGCAGCCAATAAATAAGCTTAGTGGAATACAAAGATGCGGTGCGCGCCAGGCTCCAGATTCTTTAATGCGCCCCCAGTGGATTAAGGCGATCATTGCTAATGGCCATACTGGCCAAGCGTATGCCCAAAAGTTCACACTTAAAAATTCGAGGGATTCAAGAGAAGGAAATAAACGCATCTCAGGTGTATTACGCCAACCTTCTTGAGCAACATGACGCCACTCTGGGCTAATGTCGGCGAGATACCAAAGTGCTGGCCAACTGAGAACACCTACGATGCCAAAGAAGGTGCTGGTAATGGTCCAGCGATAACGCAACCTAGCATTGCTAGCGATTACAGCAATGATGGTAGAAGCAATCACCAGCAAACTTAAGGTGAGATTGCTTGAGAGAGAAACAATTGTTACCCCTAAGCCAGTCCAAAGGCCCCCTTGCCATGGTTTATCTAGACCACGCACCGTACCGTACAGCACAATACTGATCCCCATCAATTGGGCCATCATCGGTGTTGTTTCATGGGCGCGCTGCGCAAGACCAACACAAGCTAAGAAGATTAAGAGCGCACCATCAGCCAAAGTCATACCATAGCTCTTGAGATCAGGTTGGCCACCGACAGCTAGAGCAATGGGTTGCACTTCACGACGACGACCTAAAAGATAGGTGGCATACCAAATCGCAATGGCAGCAGTAAAAAAACAAATTGCTGAATACAAGCGCGCAGCATTAGCAGCGCCAATCCAAGGACCGAAGACTTCAATCAGGCTAGCACCCATCCAATAGGGTAGTGGTGCTCCTAAGGAGATATCGCGGCCCGCTAAATGGGGAACAACCCAATCTAATGAGTCACCACGAAAGAGGGTCCACATTCCACCAAAGCCAATCGCGTCTTCATTTTTCCAGGGATCACGAAAGAAGAGACCTGAAAAACCATACACCAATGTCAACGCAAAAATAATGATGCGTGGAATGGATTTGGTGGCGGCGGCGGTAAGTTTAACCATGCGTAACTATTTGCAAAATCAATAAAAAAGGCAGCAAACGCTGCCTTGATTATCTCGCAGAGAACCCTGCAAAAGAGAAAGGAATTTAAGCCTTCTTCTTAGCAGGCTTTTCAGCAGCTTTAGCTTCTGCAGCAGCAGCTTTTTTCTCAGCTGTTTTAGCAGCGCCATCACCAGTAGCTTTAGCAACTGCTTTGCTACCGAATTTCTGACGGAATTTCTCAACACGACCAGCTGTATCCATGATTTTCTGGGTGCCGGTGTAGAAAGGGTGTGATTCAGATGAAGTCTCGATCTTGGCCAATGGATATTCATTGCCATCTTCCCACTTGATTTTCTCTTTAGTGGACATCGTGGAGCGAGTCTTGAAGCTGAAGTTATTAGAAACGTCTACAAAGACGATTTCACGATATTCGGGGTGAATGCCAGGTTTCATTTTGAGTCCTATTAGCGGGTAGCCGTTTGGGTTAAATCTAAATTCTTAACCTAAATACTTTCCCAAGTTAAAAGCAGTAAAGGCGAAATTATGCCATGAAATCAACAACAAAGCGCTGTTTTGCTAAGCAAAAAGGGCCTAAAACAGCCGTCTTTGCCCCAATTCTTACTTTAAAGCACCCGCAAGGGCGCCTTCATTAGCCTCCGCGACGCATTAGGTCGAAGAATTCACCGTTGTTTTTGGTCGATTTGAGCTTATCCACAATGAAGTTCATCGCCTCGATATCGTCCATATCGGCCAGCAATTTGCGCAAGACCCAGATCTTTTGGAGGTTTTCAGCTTTCACCAGCAACTCCTCGCGGCGGGTGCCAGACTTATTGAGGTTGATAGATGGGTAAACACGACGCTCAGCCAAGCGACGCTCAAGGTGTACTTCCATATTGCCAGTACCTTTGAACTCCTCATAAATGAGATCGTCCATGCGGCTACCCGTTTCAATCAGGGCAGTAGCGATGATGGTTAAAGAACCACCTTCTTCAATATTACGTGCTGCACCGAAAAAGCGTTTTGGACGCTGTAAGGCATTTGCATCCACACCGCCAGAAAGTACTTTTCCTGATGAAGGAATCACAGTGTTGTAGGCACGTGCAAGACGGGTAATGGAGTCAAGCAAGATGATCACATCTTTACCCATCTCTACTAAGCGTTTTGCTTTTTCAATCACCATCTCGGCAACTTGAACGTGGCGCACTGCAGGCTCATCAAAAGTAGAGGCAACGACTTCACCGCGAACGGAGCGCTGCATTTCAGTAACTTCTTCAGGACGTTCATCTACTAAAAGAACAATCAAGATTGCATCAGGGTTATTGGCGGAGATTGCATGCGCAATGTGCTGCATCATTACCGTCTTACCAGATTTTGGTGAGGACACAATCAAGCCCCGTTGGCCAAAGCCGATTGGGGAGATCATGTCGATAATACGACCGGTGAGGTTCTCTTCAGCCTTGATATCACGCTCAAGCGAGATCACGCGGTTCGGGTGTAATGGCGTTAGGTTCTCGAACATGATGCGGTTCTTGAGCGCCTCGGGAGGCAGACCATTGATCTTGTCAACTTTGACTAAAGCAAAATAACGCTCACCATCTTTCGGTGTGCGCACTTCACCTTCAACGCTATCACCAGTATGGAGGTTAAAGCGGCGGATCTGTGCAGGGGAGATATAGATATCATCTGGAGAAGCCATGTAAGAGGCTTCAGGAGAGCGTAAGAAGCCAAAGCCATCAGGCAATACCTCTAAGGTGCCATCACCAAAAACCATTTCACCGGCTTTAGCGCGTTTCTTCAAAATGGCAAACATTAATTCTTGTTTGCGCATCCGTTGGGTATTTTCAATCTCCAGGCTAGCTGCCATTTCAAGCAGAGCGGAAACGTGGAGGACTTTGAGTTCAGTTAATTGCATGTGGTTCTCGGGTGTTAATAAAGGGGGAAAAGATTTATGTGTTTTGAGGTATGACTGTCCTGATGAAAATCAGACAGATTTGGACAAACAGAATTGTGGAGTTTTGCTAAAAGAAAGGGGAGGTAAATTGCTAGAAATCGGAGCACTGATTAGTGCGTTTGGGTAATACTACACTAAAAATGGGGTGTGACAAGCATTTGAAGCGGGAAAAACCACAGGCTCACCTAGTGAACCCGTGGTGAACGACTATTTACAGATGACTATCAATAAAAGCAGTCAACTGAGATTTAGCCAAAGCGCCTACTTTTTGAGCGGCAACAGTGCCGTTCTTAAAGAGGATTAGCGTAGGAATGCCACGAATATTGAACTGGGCAGGAACACCTTGGTTCTCATCCACATTCATTTTGGCAATCTGTATTTTGTCGCCATATTCACCGGAAAGCTCTTCCAGGATTGGGCCAATCATTTTGCAAGGGCCGCACCATTCAGCCCAGAAGTCGAGCAAAACAGGTTTATCGGATTTGAGGACGTCTTGTTCGAAAGAGGCGTCAGTTACATATTTAATGCCGGCACTCATGAAAATTCCTTATTTAGACTTATTTAGCGAGTTATTTAATTATGGTCTTACAACGCTTATATTAGCAATAAGCCAAAGATTGTGCCGAAAATTCAAAATAAGCCCTAAAACGAGAGTCGATCAAAGTTAGTAATGTCAGAAGCATTTCCCACTATTTCTAAGCAAGAGCAGCTCTATACATGGGCTGTTGCGCCTAATGCCGACGCGCTGAAAGTGTTGGCAGAGGGAATTTGGAATTGTGCGTTGCAAACAAATCAACGCCCCTTAGTGGTGCTGAGTACGGCAGGCCCACTAATTGGTCTGAGAGCGGCACTCGAAAAAGCGCGTCCAAATGACCTAACCAATCCAATAGCTTTCTTACCGCAAGTCATTAGTTTTACAGATTGGCTAGAGGCAGCACCAAACGCTTGGAAGTTTCCAAAAAAGCAATCAGACTTAGAGCGTTGGTTGGGTGTGTATGCAACCTTGCGTGAACATCCTGAATTGCAAGCGCGTTTTAAAGCAGAAAATGAGGCAGGTGCCTGGGGTTTAGCTCAAGCCATCATCGAGGCGTGTGACACTTTATCTAAAGCCGTGCTACCTCAATTGCAAAAGCAAATTTATGCGCAGCTTGAGGCAGTAAATGACAAACCAATTCAGATTGGTCAAACATGGATTGATCAAGTCACCATCTTTTTAGATAAGCTCATTAACGAAGTCTATGCACCACTATCTCGAAAGGTAGTTGACCAAGAAGCGAGTGTACTGCTGACATTTTGGCGGTTCATTACTAGCGCAAGTGACCCAGTATTTCGTGAACAACTGGCGATGGCATCGCATCTAGAGGCTATTGAGCAAGCTAAAAAGTATCATCAAGAGCGACCACTGATCTGGGTTGAAACTGCAGATCCTAAGCCTATTGATAAAGAAATCATCAATACTTTCCTTAGTCAGTGCGCCCGTCATACCTCAGTCATTGAGATCAGTATGGATTGGCGACAGGTCGGTCTTTGGGCTGAAGCGGTAGGCGGCGATGAGGCAGAGAATCAAGCATTAGAAAATATTCACAATAGCCATCCTGAAAACTGGCAATTGATCGGCGTTAAGCGATTTGAAGAGCTGGCATGGTTAACTGCAAAAACCATTGAGCAATATTTGATGGCCGATAAAAAGCAAATTGCGTTAGTGGCGCAAGATCGTTTAGTAGCGAGAAGGGTGCGAGCATTGCTAACTCGCTTAGGACCATCTTTAAAGATTCAAGACGATACTGGTTGGAAGCTCTCGACCACGCGTGCAGCGGCTGCATTTCATAGTTGGCTAGAGCTGATTCGATCTCCGAAGGATGGGCCTAGTGCAAAAACGCTTTTAGAGTTTTTGCAAAATCCATTTATTGTCATCAACAATCCCCAGTGGCTTAATTGTGATCCTGAGTTATGCGCGGGCCTGATTGCTGAGCTTGAAGATATTTTGATTGCGAGTAAAGCAGAGTCTGGTTGGAAAACCTTTCATTTGGCTATTGAAGGGGCTACTGCAAACGCTCAGAAAAGATCATCAGCACTACCAAGCCCAAGTTTATTTAAGCTCTTACAATTTTTAAGAGAGCGGCACTATGAATGGCAAAACTTAAAAGTAGATTGCCACCAAGCCTATACCTTATTGCAGAAGAATCTTGAGGCTACAGGAATGGCGAAGATGCTCGCTCAAGACTCGGCTGGTAAGCAGTTATTAGAGGTCATTAAATCGTTCGATCTACATGCTTCTCCGCATCAACAGGTGAGGATGCGTTTGAGTGAGTGGCTCAGTCTTCTCAAGACGGTGATTGAGGGCGCAAGCTATCAGGAAGAGGGTAAAGAGGCGCTGGCGACATTAAGCATTCTGCCATTAAGCTCAACTCGCCTGAGAAAATTTGATGCGGTGGTCATGGTCGGTTGTGATGAGCAGCAATTGCCTGCTTATGCTGAGCCCCCTTTATTTTTCTCAGATGCTCTGAATCAGCTTTTAAAAACGTCGACGATTGCATTGCAATTTCAACAGCAGGCGCGTGATTTATCACAATTGCTTGCTTCAACTGATACCGTAGATTTTCTCTGGCAAAGCAATAGCAAAAGCGGTGAGCCTTTGCGGCCATCAGCCTGGATTCAGCGTTTACAAACCGTACTCAAGTGGAAACCACTTCAAGTGAAGCCTTCCCAGCAAGAAATTCAAACCCATCCCATATCAAGATCAGTTGCTCATCTTGAAGATGATCTGCCAATGCCCTTATCGATGAGCCCGAGTGCTTATAAGGCATTGAGAGATTGCCCATATCGCTATTACGTTCGCAGTTTATTGGGTTTGCGAAAAATCAAAGGATTTGATGAAGGTTTTGATGCGTCTTTAGCGGGCCAAACGCTACACGCCATTCTCAAAATCTTTTATCACGCATTAAAAACAGAAGCGCATAACCATCCCGAACTCAATATGAATCAGCAGTTACGACGCGATTGGATGGAAAAGCGTCTATCAATGATCTCGGAGCAAGAGTTTAAAGATTTAATAGAAGGTGACGCTAGAGTGATGGGCACCTTACGGGATTGGCAAAAGCAAATTCCTAGTTTTATCAGTTGGCAATTACAACGTGAGCAGCAGGGATGGGAATATTTTGATGGTGAAGCGAAAGTTGGATTTGATTTGCCCATCATGAGCCCTGATGGCGAGCTTCGCCAAATTCGTATTGAAGGTTATGCAGATCGCTTTGATGTGCACACTGCAAATCCTCAATTGGCCTCTGTTATTGATTACAAACATCAAAACTATAAAAAGGTGCAAGACCGAGCAGAACATATTTTGGATGATCCGCAATTACTCATTTATGCGCGAGCCGCGAATGAAGGACCAGAAAATCACAAAATAGTAGGGCATCAAGTGCAAGAAGCGGAATGGGTTTCTCTCAAAGCGGATGTTGGTAAAGATGCGCAAAATGCGCCGCGTGCTCAAGAGGTCAGTCCATTTCCTGAGTTAATGCTGAAATTTACTGAGCAGATTACGCAAGATCTGGAAGGTTTATGGTCCAAAAAGCCGATGGAGGCGTTTGCTCCAGATGGCGTTTGTCGGTATTGCGAGGCACGTGGTCTTTGTCGCAAGGGGGTATGGTGAGTAAGACTACAGATCTCAACCCTGTAAAAATGTCCGATGGCGTCCCAGTCGCTGAGTTTTCAAAAAAACTGGCTTGCGATCCACAGCACTCGGTTGTGGTTTCTGCTTGTGCGGGCAGTGGGAAGACTTGGTTATTGGTGGCGCGCATGGTGCGTTTATTACTTGATGATGTAAAGCCTCAGCAAATCCTCGCCTTAACATTTACCCGCAAAGCTGCTCAAGAGATGCGCGATCGCTTATATGCTTTGTTGCAAGAATTTTCTACTGCTGATGATGCGGTAGTGACGAATGCCTTAATTGAGAGAGGTTTAGACGCATCTCAAATGGGTGTTTATTTACCTAAAGCGAAAGCGCTCTACATACAAGTGTTAGCAAATCCACAGCCCATCGTGATTGACACATTTCATGGGTGGTTTGGAAAGTTATTAGGGGCAGCGCCAGTATCTTTGGGAATCCAGCCAGGATTTACCTTGCGAGAGGACGCCAAGCGCTTACAAGAAGAGTGCCTACAAGATTGGTGGGGCGGAATGAGTGCCGATCTTAAGGCTCAATATGATGTTTTATTAAAACATTTAGGCTCCTACAATGCTCTGCACTTGCTGATGGGCAAAGGCAGTCTTCTAAAGCAAAGAGGAGCTTGGACGTTTTTTGCCAAAGCATGCAGGGAAAAGAATATTAGCCCTGTACATCTTCTTCAGAATGCACTTCCTAAATTCAAAGATCCCAACCCACTGCTCGCTTTATGGAATGCGCCAGAGGCGCTAAAGAACTTGGAGTTTGTGGCATATTGCTTTGAGCATAGTGGTACTCAAGATCAGGGACTACTAGAGTATTTATTGCCTGCTATTGCTTGTAAAAAGCGTGGTGGCGATGTCATGGATGTAGTACAAATATTTCAGAGTACCTTTTTAACAAAAGATTCTCCGCCCACCTATCGCACGTGGAATGATCGGTTGGTTGGCGCCTTAAAAACCTTTTTAAAGCAAGAGGGCCTGGCTGCACGTTGTGATGAATACCTCAATATCAAAAAAGAGTGGGGTCAGGCATATGAACAATATATTGCCTGGCAAGCAGAGCAAGATATCTATGCCATTAATCAAGCCTGGTTTACATTAAATGAGTCCATGATGGCGCATGCTGAAGATCGAAAAGACAGTATGCGGGTCCGCGATTTTGATGATTTAGAAATTGGTGTCAGTCTTTTGATGACTGACTCTACCCATGCTGCTTATCTACAGTCGCGCCTAGATGCACGGTACACACAAATTTTGGTAGATGAATTTCAAGATACCAATCCTTTGCAATGGCAGATATTGCGTTCCTGGTTAGACGGCTATGGAAATAGTCTTGAGAGGCCCAAGGTTTTTATTGTTGGCGATCCTAAGCAATCTATTTATCGTTTTCGCCGTGCCGACCCCCGTTTATTTGTGAGTGCTAAACAGTTTTTGCATTCAATGTGGAAAGCGATCTACATGGAGCAAGGTGTCACACGCCGCAATGCACCCCAAATTAATGACACCGTCAATAAAATTTTTATGAGCCCCCAGATTCCTGCTGACTATCCCTATTCAGAGCAAGATACCTGCTGGAAAGCCTCCGATGTAAATAGGCCTACTCAAGAATATGCACAGCAAGGTGAGGCGCATCTGTTGGCATTAGTGCCTTATGAGGCTAAGAGTAATGAGTTGCGTTCGGGTAGTGCATTTGATAGTGCCATTATTGATCCCTATGAAACGGTCAATGTGGCGCAGCGTCACGCCGAGGGTTTAGAGGTAGGTAAGTTGATTACCCATTTAATTGCTACCCGCAAAGTAGCTGATAAGGATGGCGATCAAGACATCTGGCGCGATGCTAGAGCAAGCGATTTTTTACTGTTAGTAAAGCGCCGTCAATATTTACCGCAGTATGAGAGAGCGTTACGAGATATGGGTCTGGTTTATGACAGCTCCCGCTTGGGCGGACTCTTAAATACCTTAGAGGTGGATGACCTTATTGCGCTATTAAGTGTGCTGGTGACACCACGCCATGATTTGCTATTGGCGCAAGTGCTCAGAAGCCCGATTTTTGGCTTTACTGAAGCACAGATGCAAAAACTGGCTATCGCCAAAACACCAGATGCATACCGGTCTTGGTGGGATGCTTTGCAAGATAGCGCAGATACCAATCTACAAAGGGCGGCTCGATATTTAAAGCACTGGCATGTATTGAGTGAGCGCCTACCGGTACATGATTTGCTTGATCGAATGTATCAAGAGGGCAATATACGCATGCGTTATGCCGCGGTTTGCCAAGATAGAGATCGCGCACAAGTCCTAGCAAATTTGGATGCATTTTTAATGCTTTCCTTAGATCAGGATGGCGGTCAATATCCCAGCTTGAGTCGTTTTATTCAAGAGATTAATGCCAAGCGTCGCGGTGACGATGATGAAACGCCAGATGAGGGTGACGTTGATGCTGCGAGCGATGACAATTTAGACGAGTTAGACCCAGAGAGTGATATGTCTGATGAAGATCTACATCTTCGGGTGCGTTTAATGACCATTCATGGTGCTAAAGGCTTAGAGTCTCCCTTTGTGATCGTATTAGACGCTAATAATACGAAGGCCAATCCCGATAAGATTGGTGTTCTGATGGATTGGCCGCCTCAGGAGATGGGACCATTGCATTTATCCGCGTTTAATACTAAAACCTTGACGAGTCCACGCACTGAAATCAATGAGGCTGAAAAAGCGATTGGTATCAATGAAAACTGGAATCTGTTTTATGTTGCAATGACTCGCGCCAGACAAGGTTTGTGGATTAGTGGCGACGCTCAAAAGCCTACTACTAATAATCCTACGGGTTTGAATGAAGAATCTTGGTACGGTAAGGCGAGCGCAGCAGGTTTGTCGGTTTATCCGGTGCCAGACATCACCTTGGTAAAAATGCAAAACACTCCGAGAGCGCCTCAAGCTGAGAGCAAGAGCAAATCTATTGATGACTTTGTACTCCAATGGCCGCATGCGATCAATCATCACACGCAGTTAGTCAGTGATATTAAGACTGGCATCACAGTGGAGGTATTTGCTGGGGAAGATGAAACGATTACCGAGCCCGATCCTGAACTCTTGCAAGAGGGCACGAACTTTCATAAGCTGCTCGAGTTCTTAACGCCAGATTCTGGCAATCAAAATAAACCCCCAATGCCAAGCGAGCAAGAGCTCATGAATTGGCTTGGCATCAATCAAGAGAGCGCCAAGAAGTTGCTGGATCAAGTCAAAGCTGTATTAGTAAAACCAGAGCTGAAACGCTACCTGACTTCTGGAGAGTGGCTTGCCGCATGGAATGAATTAGATCTCGTGAGCGAAGGAGGTAAGAGCTCTCGCATGGATCGTTTGGTGGAGTTAGATGACCACTTTGCCGTGATTGATTACAAGCTCACTATTCCAAGCGTAGGTAGCGAAAAGTATGAAAAATACCGTAAGCAATTGCAAGGCTATCAAGCTGGCTTAGAGTCCATTCGGAAGGATAAAAAGATCAAAATCTTCTTAATTTCTGCCCTAGGTGAGCTCCACGAGGTAGTTTAGGCAAGCCCCCTTGAATTCCCCTACTTAGACCGCATATATTGTCTAGGTAACAAAAATCCCTAAAGTAGGGATAATGCATTTGATCGTTTATCCGTAAATGAAGAAGCCATCAAGGAGTCCTTATGAAAATGCGTAATGTATTGAATTTCTTCCTCAGTCTATTTGCAGCAATGACATTGCTGACAAGTAATGCTGTTTTTGCTGAGCCGACTTTGCCTGAGGTGTATCAGGCAGTCCAAGCTGGGCAGTTGGCTAAAGCAGATGCCATGATGAAGGAGGTTCTGCAACTCCATCCGAATAGCGCTAAAGCACACTATGTTGCAGCTGAGCTTTACCTGAAAGAAGGAAAGGTAGAAGCAGCGCGTAGCCATTTTCTGCAAGCAGAAAACTTAGCGCCAGGCTTACCTTTTGCACAAGCAGAATCCGTGCAGAAATTACAAACGCAATTAGCGAGTTCTGCAGGCGCTCCTGTAGCAGGCGCATCCTCTATTTTTAGTAATCCCTTGTTTTGGGGTTTGATTGCCATTTTGGTCATTGGCACCATCATTGTTTTAAAGCGTCGCAAGCGCGATGCGGTTCAGGTCTACAACGCACCAGCTGCTGGTTATCCTGGCACTCCTGGTGGACCCGCTCCTTATCCTGGTGCTCCCGGTGGTCCTGGCGGCCCTGGTTATCCAGGCGCGCCTGGTGGTGCTGGCAGTGGTTTGATGGGCAGCCTGGCAACGGGCGCTGCTTTAGGTGCTGGTATGTATGCCGGTCAAGCCTTAGCTAGTCACCTCATGGGTGGTCATGAAGGCAATCCTAATAATCCTGGTAACTTTGGTAACAACCCCAATATGAATCAAGTGGGCGGTCCCGCAATGGATGATCCTAATTTTGGCGTGCGTGATGCCAGCTCTTGGGATGATGGCGGTAGCGCAAGCAGCTGGGATGATAGCGGCGGCGGTGATTTTATGGATGATGTGTAAAACATTGTTCTCATTGTTTTTAAGTAGCGCTCTTTAAGAAAGTATTTATGGCAATTTCAATGCATCAAGCATCTGTTCCGCAATTTAAAAAGATGTTGAACAATCTCTCTAGCATTCTGAAAAAGGGTGCAGAGTTTGCTGCGGATAAGAAGATTGATGAAAAGGTGTTGGTGGAATCTCGCCTAGCCCCGGATATGTTCCCTTTGGCCAAGCAAGTGCAAATCGCTTGTGACCAAGTCAAGATGGGCATGTCTAGATTATCTGGAGTAGAGGCGCCTAAGCATGCTGATACTGAAACTACCTTTGCCCAGTTACAAGAGCGCATTGCTCAGACCATTGCCTTTATCGATAGTATTAAGCCAGAGCAGGTAGACGGGACTGAAGCTAAAGAAATCAAATTCTCGATTAAAGAGTGGAGTTTTGAGTTCGTCGGTGAACAGTATCTCTTTACCTGGATCGTGCCTAACTTCTATTTCCATGTCACCACTGCTTACAACATCCTGCGTCACAATGGTTTGCAGATTGGCAAGACGGATTACTTGGGTGGCTAAATAAGGTAGCCAACTAAGGCGGTTACACTAGCACTATGAATTACCTTACTGAGATATTTGAGACAGCAACCCCTTGGCTTTATCGAGCCAGCATGTATTTGTCCAATGCCTTTGTAGACGATCCGGCCATTCTGGCTTTTGCTTTTTGTTAGAGTTCATTGCAGTCCTTTTAGGCCACCTTCGGGTGGTTTTTTCTTGCCTAAAAATTGAGCAGAGAGCTCAAAAGCAACAAAAATCACCTCATTTTTGCGGTTTTTACGTATACTGTATAAACATACAGTATATTAGTCACTATGACGCAGCAAATGAACCCCACAAAAGTAACCCTTAGCCAGGCCCCACAAGCCTTGATGGCCCATTTGGCCGCCTATGAGACAAGACTCTTAAGCCATCGGATTTCAGCTGGATTCCCCAGTCCAGCGGCAGATTACGCTGAAGAGGGCCTAGATCTTAATCATTACCTAGTGCAGAACAAGCCAGCCACTTTCATGTTTACCGTCAAAGGTGATTCGATGATGGGTGCGGGCATTTGTGATGGCGATAAGGTAGTGGTTGATAAAGCCTTAAAGCCAAAACATAAAGATATCGTGGTCGCAGTAGTTGATAGCGAATACACCATCAAGCGCCTGTATCAATTACGCGGCCGTATTGAACTTCAACCAGAAAACCCAGGCTATCAACCGATCACCTTTAACGAAGGCAGTGAGTTACAAATTTGGGGTGTTGTAGTGGGAGTAGTACGCAAGTACAGCCATTACAGCGGCAGAGGTAGTAAATAAGATGAGTACTGAGATGAAGACTCCAGCCCACTTGGCCAATCCCCTGTTTGCACTGGTCGATGTAAACAACTTCTATGTTTCCTGCGAGCGTGTCTTTGCACCCAAGCTAGAAGAGGTGCCGATGGTCGTGCTCTCGAATAACGATGGTTGTGCTGTAGCGCGTAGCGCTGAAGTGAAAGCATTGGGCGTGAAGATGGGAACGCCTTGGTTTCAGATGCAAGATCTTGCCAAGAAGCATGGTATTCAAGCGTATTCATCTAATTACACGCTTTATGGCGATATGAGTAATCGCGTAGTACAAGTACTCAGAAAATTTACGCCAAATTTAGAGGTGTACAGCATCGACGAAAGTTTTCTGCAAATTGAAACTGTCTTAAAGCAGCATCCTGACACGATTGCATTTGGAAAAACGATTAAGCAGCAGGTAAAAGATACAACGGGTTTGCCAGTTTGCGTTGGTATTGGTGCTAGCAAAACCTTGGCGAAGTTCGCCAATCACTTGGCTAAAAAGCACCAGCAGTTTGCTGGTGTGTGTGATGTGGAGGCAATGCCTAAAGCTGAGCTATATCAATGGATGAGCGAGACTGCAGCCGCCGAAGTCTGGGGCATCGGGCGCCAACTAGCCAAGAAACTCAAGGTTTTAGGGATCCATACTGTTTTTGATCTCTTACAAGCTTCACCGCAAGCAATGCGTCAGCAATTTGGCGTCGTTATGGAAAGGCTCTGCTATGAATTGCGTGGTACATCTTGCTTAAAGTTAGAGGAAGTATCGCCAGCTAAGCAGCAAATTATTGCCTCACGCAGTTTTGGTAAGTTGGTCACTAAGCACGAAGAGCTTGCACAGTCCGTTGCCACTCATACAGCACGCGCCGCAGAAAAGCTGCGTGGCCAACATTCTGTCACGGGCGCACTGACCGTATTTATTCAGACCAATCCTTTTAAGCAAAACGAGCCGCAGCATCATCAAAGCATCACCATTGCGCTAGCAGACCCGAGCGATAACACAGTGATGCTCACAAATGCAGCACTGAGGGGCCTTAAACAAATTTATCAAAGCGGCTTTCGATACAAGAAGGCTGGCGTCATTCTCAATCTCATCGCAGATAAACCGACGGTTCAGCAATCCTTATTTGAAGATATGGAAAGTAAAGGGAAGTCGGCCGATCTGATGCAAGCCATGGATGCGATTAATTCACGGTTTGGTAATGCAGTCATTCGCTTGGCAGCATCTGGCACTAAACAAGCATGGCAAATGAGATCAGGTAATAAGTCCCCCAACTACACCACACGGTGGGATGAGTTGCCGGTAGCGCGCTAAAGAACGAAATAAAGAGATGAAAAAGACATTAATTCCAACAGATTTTTTACTAGCTCATTTCATGAGCTTTTAATTGCCTATTCTTAAAACATAGCAGTACCTTTACGACAACATCTAGGAGAAACACATGGACTTACTCAATAACTTCAACGGCATTTCACTGGCAGTCATCATGGTGCTGTCTTATTGCGCGGTACTCAAAAATACTCAGCGCGACCAGAGCTTTAAAGGGGCGATTAAGTTACTTTTTAGCTTCTAAGTAGGGTGGTCTAGTTTGGTGGAATAATGTCTAAAAATGAGGCATTAACATCAGACCCCCTGTTTAAAAGGGTCAAATTTGCAGGTTTTTGAAAAAACTCAAAAAATGCATGCAAATTTTATAAATACTCTATAAAATGGTGCGATGCAGTAATTGCAGTGCACCATAAATTATTAAGTAAACACCCTATCAGGAGAATGACCATGTTTCAAAACACTTTAAATATGAACGCTACTCAAGCTAAAACTATTGAGTCTGCACAAGCTATCGCTCAACTGGCTGTACAAAGCGCTGAGCAAATTGCTGAGATCAACTATGACGCAGCTAAAGAAGTAGTTACTGCTGCTCAAGCTAAGTCTGCAAAATTGACACAGTTAAAAGATCCAAAAGCTGCTTTAGAAATGTTTGATGCTGAATCAGCTAAAGAAGTTGCTGCTCAAGTTATTGTTTATCAAAATAAAGTAACTAAAGTTTTGCGTAAAAGCAGCAAAGAAGTTACCGTCATGATCGACTCAGCAATTGATGATTCACAAGCTGATTTGATTAAATTTGTTAAAGAAGCTACTGCACAAGCTCCTGCTGGTTCAGAGGCTTTTGTATCTGCATTTAACACTGCATTTGATGCTACTTTGAAGAGCTTTGAACAAGTTCGCGCTACTTCAAATGACGCTTATGTAAACTTTGAGAAGAGTGTAGATGCTGCAATGAGCTCTTTCCAAGGTCAAGTAGCTCCAGCTACTAAGTCACGTAAGCAAATCGCTGCTTAATGAATTAGTAATACGCCTTACTGAAAAAGCCCCATTGATTGGGGCTTTTTTATTGGCCAAAGTATTAGCAACTATAGCCAGCCAGCGTTACGAACTTCAGTCTCAATGAGGGCGAGTGCTTCTGCTGCAGTGTGACTGCTTGGCCCCACACCATTCTTTCCTACAATGAATCCTCCATCCTTGGGAATATAAGTATGTGAATAGAATTCATTTTTATTACTGCCTAAAACAATCTGCAGGATTGGCTCTTTGCTAGCCCGGTCATAAGATTCTGTAAAGCTGGAGTAGGAGATATTTTCTCCATGCATTTGGGCTAATCGAAAAATCAGATTACTAATGCCTTCAACCAGCAGGCAATACTCCTGATGAAAGGCTGGGTTACTGATGCGAAGTTCATCGATTGCAATTGCATGAAGTGCGCTATTAGCCATGGGTATCAGAAATATTCATTATTTTTTCTGATATCAATATACGCCTGGGAGCCGATGTTAGGGAGTCTTTTTAATAGTGCAGTGCCGCATAAGATCTGAGGGCGAAACTACGAATCTAGAAGCAGTAAAGGGGGGTAAGATTCATGACAAGTACGTCATAAAGCAGCATTAAACTAATTTATAAGACCAAACATGAAAGCCTCAGAATGAATACCTATCCAATCGCTATTGAACTCACTGCCTGGGTTGAGCTTGGGCTAAATCAGTATGAGGTGACCATTGATGAGGTCTCTAAAGTTGCCGTCAAAAGAACGGATGATGTATTGCACTCAAGGGAGCTCACTGCCGCAGAAATCGAATCATTATTGAAGGCTATTCAGAGTGTGACAGTCCCGGTAACGCAAGAGCTGCCAGAAAACCCAAACTATAAGCCAGTATCTAGTTATGAACTCATTATTGAATCAGCCCATTTTTCCCTAGAGTACAACTGGGAAGATATCGATGCGCAATCATCCAATGCCTTTGACTCGATGGTGCAGCTAGCAAAGCTCATTGAGAAAATAGGGCATTTTGAGTAAGACTGAAAGATCAATAGTTAAACATCAGAAACGACTCTAACCCACTCTTAAGTGGGTTTTTTCTTGGGCGGAAAAAGCAACAGAAAAAAGCAACAGAAGCAAACCAAATCATCACAAGCTCATTATTTGAACCACCCAATCTTGATAATTGAAAAAAAGAAGCAAATAAATCATCTTTGGGAGGTCTTATGCGGGATTACACATACATAGGCGGAGCTCGGTTTTCCATCAATAACTTATTTCGCAGTCTGCGTTTTGATGTAGATCGGCTCGATATGAGTTGGGTAGATGGAGAGAAACCAGAATTTAGCCGTGGGCTCAGAATCATGGACAACGATACTGGGAACAGTGCGACGGTAGATGGCGAAGAAGCCGATAAGCTGATTTACAGCCTGACCTATATCTTTGGCAAGGAAGATGGCCAAGAGGCCTTTCGGAATGCTATAGATGCCTATCTCACAGTAGCTTTAGACACTAAAGAATATTTAGTATCGGCCCAAAAAAAAGATCCCGACGGAAAGCCAGAAGTTGATGAGGCGGTCATTCATTAAAGATGTCTGATGACAATGACTCTGGTGGAATTATTGGCAGCCTGATCTCAATCTTTATTCTGATAGCTATCTGGCCATACCTATTAGCATTGCTCGGTATCTATATTGCATATCTAGCAGTCCTAGCTGCGTTAGAGTGGATTAGCCAAAATCCACTAACAGTTGTTCTGATTCTATTGGGGGTTCTCTGCGTATACGCAATCTTTCATTACCGGTTGCTAACTAAGGTTTGGAGGTGGTTGATCATCCAACTAAAGCCCAAGACAGCTGACGCGCATCTATATCAAGAGGTAATAGATGCAAAGACATCAGCTTTAGCTAATAGAACATTTATACCTTCAACCAATTTGTATTGCTACTGGTGCACCAAGAAGTTAGGCATGAAAGCCTGGGAGAAAGATGGCAAGTATTTCTGCAATAATTGCAAAGAAAAGCAGATGCTAGCAGTAGGGTCTAAATAAACCTCAAACTAAATAGGCATTTAGGGCTCATTAAAATAGGGTTTGACCTATTACTGATATGCCTTTATGACCCATACCTATCAAAATGATATATCATTAAAACCTATCAAATTGATAGGTGGCGCTCTTGACTAAGATTTCTAGGGCGCAGCTTCAAAGACACATACGAAAAGCAGCGGCGCAAACGATTAATGTGACCATTACATTTCATGCAAGCTTAAGAATGCGTGAGCGACATATTACGAATGCAATGCTGTTTGATGTACTAAAGGGTGGAGTGATCAAAAAAGAACCAGAGCCAGATATGAGACATAGTGGTATTAAATGTCAGATGGAGCGCTATAGCGCTGGAATCAATATTGCAGTAATAGTCAATGTTGATATTCCATCGGATGGATTAATTGTGATTACCGTTTATGAGATTACATGAATAAGAAAATGCATCACTACACCGATGGGGGTCTAAAAAATGTATGGCTACAGAATGGTTTTGAGCTGCGCTCAACGCCTTATGGAAAAGGGGTAGCTATTCATGATGTCGAGGGCCTGACTAAGGCAATATGTTTAGCACTTGCTGAGAAATCTAGCCCCTTGAGCGGTATTGAATTCAGGTATATCCGAAGTGGTGGAATGCTCTTATCCCAGGCTGGGCTAGGAGCGATGTTAGGGGTTGATGTTCAGTCGGTTGCCCGCTGGGAAAAACATGGCCGTTTACCAAAATGGGCGGATAAGATGATTCGGGTCTTATTTCTAGCCCATGCGGACGGCGATCAGACAGTGAGTTCAGTGGTCAACAGAATTAGTACCGTAGAGCGCCTTATCAATCAAAAGATCGTTGTAAGAGAAGTGCGCAATAAAGGATGGCGTTCAGATCTTGTTACCGCATAATAGTTCTTTCAATGGATAGTAATATATAAGAAATCAATATATTGATTTATTTTTTTACTCCATCACATCTAAGGAGTTTTTTGTGAAATCATTTTTAGCAATTATCTTGGCATCTATTTTTTCGATAGCATTTGCCCAACAAAAAACAACGATCATCCAAACAGATCAAATGCAACAGGCAATTACTCGCGGTGCGATTATTTGGGATGTACGTGATGAAAAGAGTTACCTAGAAGGCCATATCCCTGGAGCAATTAATATAGGTGAAGTCGGTAGCGTGCTGCGTGACCCTAATAAAGAAGACTATATTTCTACAGAGCAAATTCAGAAGCTGTTTGATAACGCTGGTTTAGATGTTAATCGGGATGTTGTAGTTTATGGCGCGCGCGGGAATCCATACACATACTTTGGTCTGTACACCATTAATTATTTTGGTGGAAAAAATGCTCAGGTTTACCATGACGGCATTGATGGCTGGAAACAAGCAGGCCTACTAGTTCAAAAAGAGCGCCAAACTCTAGCACCAGTATCAGTAGTGCTTGTGGCTCAGCCTCAATTAGTGGTTAGCAATGAACAGATGCTGAAAATGGCCCAATCCAAATCCGTGCAAATTATTGATGCCAGAACTCCTGATGAATTTTCAGGTAAGGATGTACGTGCCATTCGGGGTGGTCATATCCCAAACTCCGTTAATATTCCCTTTGAAGATAACTGGCAAGATCCAGCTACCGCTATTAAGTTAAGCAAAAAGCAAGTTGCCGATAACTCTGGCATGGCACTTAAAAATCAAACGGATCTCAAAAGGTTATATGCCAATTTGGATCCTGATAAAGAAACCGTAGTCTATTGCCAAAGCGGTGTTCGTGCAGCTGAAACAGCAGTCGTTTTAAAGACTTTAGGGTTTAAGAAGGTCAAAGTCTATGACTCAGCATGGCTAGGTTGGGGCAATAACCTCAAAGCACCAGTGGCAGACGAAACATTCTTAAATGTCGGCGCACTCAACGCCAAGATGGCTGCTATGCAAAATAAAATCAATCAGCTAGAAGATGCTCTGAAGGCCAAAAATAATTAATGCCAAGCGAGCATCAAGCTTTTTAAGTGTATGAGCGTCATTTGATTGGATGCAATTGCAGTTAAGATAAGGCTTGCTGCTATTAATAGAATGCAAAACCATAAGGCTAAAAAATATGACTGAAAAGCTTGTTGCAAACCATTCAAGCCTTACCTTGGCTGATGCTGACAAAATCATAGACGAGGCTCTTAGCTTACGTTCAAAACATCATATTTTGCCGCTTGCAGTGGTGGTATTAGATTCTGGTGGACATGTGGTCTCCTTTAAGAGACAAGACGGCTGCGGTATCTTGCGTCACGATATTGCTATAGGTAAAGCTTGGGCTTCACTAGGAATGGGGATGCCAACCAGACATATCAGAGATAGGTTGTCCGATCGACCAAGCTTTCAGGCTGCTTTATCAGTTGCGTCTGATGGAAGATTTATTCCTACCCCTGGGGGAGTGTTGATTGTGAATGAAGAGGGAATAGCAATAGGCGCTGTTGGAATTAGTGGTGATGCATCAGATAAAGATGAATACTGCGCAATTGAAGCCATAAAATCTGCTGGCTTTATTGCGGAGCCACCGATGCCTGCAAGCAACTGGAATGAGGGCAAGCTATAAAAGACCATGATGAAGGCCATTCAATTATTGCCCTGGGTGTTAGCATCGTTTTTGTTTGCCACGACAAGTATTTCTCAGACTGTGGCCTCATCTCCTACATACCCCGTTAAACCGATTCGACTAGTAGTCCCTTTTCCTGCTGGCGGTCCAACTGACCAATTTGCACGCCAGTATGCTCAAGCTTTATCAACTCAATTGGGAAAGCCTGTTGTTGTTGACAATAAAAGCGGCGCTAGTGGCGCAATTGGAAGTCTTGAGGTAAAAAATAGTGCGCCAGATGGATATACCTTGCTGTTTGGTACCGCTTCTACCCATGTTTTATATAGCCTTATTAGCGCTAAACCTCAGTATGATTCCATCAAGGACTTTACCGAAATTGCAGTGGTTGGCGATGCGCCCATCGTATTTGCAGTAAGCCCAGCAACCAAGGGTGGCTTTAAGGATTTCATTGAATATGCTCGTATTAACCCAGGGAAATTGCAGTATGGGTCAGCAGGAGAAGGAACTTATTTACATATTGTGGGCGAGCGATTGAAATATGAATTAGGTGGGCTAGATATTCAGCACATACCCTTTAGAGGAAGTGCTCAAGCAATCCCGGCATTAATTGGTAACCAAGTCAATATGACGGTCGATACATTGGGCTCTTTAATCAATCAACATCGATCTGGTAATTTAAAGATTGTGGCAATCGCAGCCTCTAAAAGATCTCCTTTAATTCCTGATGTACCAACCGTCAATGAGGCGACTGGTTTAAAAGATTTTCAAGCTGCGTTGTGGAATATTGTCTCGGCTCCAGAAGGGCTGTCACCGCAAATTACCAATATATTGATACTCGCAAGCACCAAGGCTCTCAAAAATCCTGAGTTGATAGAAAAATTAAACTCAATATCGATTCAGCCAATCACTAACCTTACAGGTGTAGCGGCAACAGGATTTATTGCCAAAGAACTTGTCAGTTTGCGACCAGTAGTGCAATCGGCCGGACTTAAAAAAGAGTAATTTCGACTGCAGATTATTTTTCTAGAGTAATTCCACCTTTTTTAATAATGGCAGTCCACTTCTTAATATCAGATGCCATCAAATTATTGAGATCTTCAGGTGGTCCAATCATCGGTTCTGCCCCAAGCTCTGAAAACTTGGCACGAACTGTAGGGTCAGCTAAGGCTTGATTCACATCCTTATTAAGTTTGTCCACAATATATTTTGGAGTATTTTTGGGTGCGATAAGGGCAAACCAAGCGGCAGATTCATAGCCTTTGAGTCCCACTTCAGCAGCAGTAGGTACATCAGGTATAGCAGCTAAGCGTTTATTAGAGGCTACAGCCAGTGCTTTGACGCCTCCACCATTTATTTGTCCAACAACATTGGGAAACAACTGAAAACTAGTTGGCACGCGGCCAGCTACAAGATCAGTCACCATATTGGCAGTAACGCGATAGGGCACATGTAACATCTTGGCTCCAACGAGTTGTTCATAGTAGGCCCCAGCTAAGTGCTGAGAGCTGCCGTTGCCAACAGAACCATAGCCAACATCAGGATTTTTTCGTACATAGTCATTCAACTGGGCAAGACTATTGATATTAAGAGTTGAGCTCACCACAATCACATTAGGCAAGGCTGCAAACACTGCGATCCCTTGGATATCTTTTTCAGGGTCATAACCAAGATCAGGATTTAAGATTTTATTAATTGCTAGCGGCCCTGAAGTGCTAATTCCAATCGTATAGCCATCGGGCTCTGCTCGGACTAGCGCCGCTGTTCCGACATTGCCTCCTGCTGCGGGACGATTATCAAATAAAAAACGAGCACCCGTATTGTTACTCACCTTATCTAGTAGAACGCGAGTCACAACATCACTTGCACTACCTGCTGAAAATGGCACGATGACTGTAATGGGCTTGTTTGGATAGCTCTGGGCATGGCTATTGATGCTAAAGAGGCCGATAATGAAGCTAAAGAATATAGCTGCGATTGCATTAATGTTGGACATCCTGAACCTTTCCCGTTGTTGAGTTAAAGCGCTCTTGCATCACTTCTTCTAAGGACAGACTAGCTTTCGTATGCGCCCCACCACCGCGCAGACAATATTCTTGTGATTGATGAGGGGATTCTGGCCTCTTGCCATTGGCATAAGCCTTAGCATCATCTAATAATATTTTTCTAAAGCGAATGATGCCAACATCAGTAGGGGATAAATTTTCTTTGGTGCGATCAACAATATAACCCTGACTCTCTTGAGCCATCTGATCTTGCTCAGCAATTCCTTGAATACCAGTAAAGGAAACAGTTTTTTGCTCCTCACGACTCATGAGGTATTGGTTACTACGATTACGTTTCCTGCGCATTCTTTAATTATTTGTTATTACAAATAATTACTTGATTATTGATTAATTTGTTACTACAATTAAACTTAGTTATAGAGTTTGATGAGCAAAAGCGTATTCAAACTCTATTAAACCGTGACTTAGATTTTGCTCGGGCTGGAGAGGTCTTTAGTAGCACCATTCATATCTTAGAGGATCAGCGAAAGAGTTACGGCGAGAAACGATTTATTACTCTTGGATTTTTAGATGGTCGCTTGATTGTGGTGGTTTGGACTGTCCGTGGCGTGAAGAGAAGAGTGATCTCGATGAGGAAAGCGAATGAACGTGAAATTAAAGAATACGCACAAGGAATGGCTTGATCCTGATGATGCCCCTGAAATAACGGCAGAAGATTTAAAGCGTGGCATATGGGCTATCGATGGAGAGGTAGTTTCTGAGAATGAAGGCCGCAATGCATTTGCAAAGAAATTACGGGGTAGGCCTGTTGGTAGCGTGAGCAAATCGCCTAAAAAGTTAACGACCATTCGCTTATCTGCTGAGGTCATTGAGCAGTTCAAGTCTGCAGGCGCTGGCTGGCAGACAAAAATCGACTTAGCTCTGAAAGATTGGCTTTTAACTCACAGACCCTAATCTTCTAGATCATTGGGAGACTGAGGTATAGCGAGTTTTTCTAATAAGGAGGGCGGTAAAACTTCTTTCGCTGACTTAAATCGCTTGATGTCCTCAGAGGTCAACTCACGAACTTCACCGCTCTCATCAATTAAGGTCATTTTTGCTTGCATCACTTTTTAAAGGATAGATCTTTAAGGGTTATGGAATGAAGCAGGGGTGGACGAGCCTGACCCCCGGCACTGGCAGAAATTGGGTTTGGCTGCTCCGTTCCCGACCTGACCAGGTTGTCCAACCCACCATGCGGGGAGGCCCGTCCAATTCCATTTTAGCTTGTTAGAATGTAAGACATGACAGCACTGGCATTGGCCCGCTCTTGGCGCCCTAAAACTTTCTCCCAATTAGTTGGTCAAGACCATGTGGTGAAAGCCTTAACGCATGCTTTGGATCAAGGACGTTTGCACCATGCGTGGCTCTTTACTGGCACGCGTGGAGTGGGTAAGACCACGATTGCCCGCATTATGGCCAAAGCCCTCAATTGCACTGGCGAAGATGGCCAAGGCAAGATGACTTCAGAGCCCTGTGGAAAATGCCCAGCCTGTTTGGAGATTGATGCAGGCCGATTTGTTGACTATATCGAGATGGATGCTGCTAGTAACCGTGGTGTTGATGACATTGCAGCTTTGCTAGAAAAAGCAGCTTACGCCCCTAGTAATGCTCGTTATAAGGTTTACATGATTGATGAGGTGCATATGCTCACTAATCACGCCTTTAACGCAATGCTCAAAACTTTAGAAGAGCCGCCAGAGCACGTTAAATTTATTCTGGCAACAACAGATCCACAAAAGATTCCAGTCACGATTCTGTCGCGTTGTTTGCAGTTCAACCTTAAGCAAATGCCAGTACCGCTGATTGTGGAGCATCTCGAAAAGGTGCTTGCTGCAGAAAAAGTGGAATACGAAGTGAACGCCCTACGAGTATTGGCCAAAGCAGCGCAAGGATCAATGCGTGATGCCTTATCTCTCACCGATCAAGCAATCGCTTATGCCGCTGGCAAAGTTACTGAAGAATCAGTGCGTGGCATGCTCGGCACATTAGATGATGCTTACCTCATCCGTATTCTAGATTGCTTAATCGCTAAAGATGGCGCCAGTCTTTTGGCGATTGCTAATGAGATGGGAGAGCGTAGTATGTCTTTCTCATTAGCCTTGCAAGATCTATCAAGTCTTTTGCAAAAGATTGCATCAGCTCAAGTAGTGCCTGAGTCAGTATTAGACGATTGGCCAGAAGCGGGTGAGATACGTCGCTTAGCAACCCAATTTACCAAAGAAGAAGCACAACTCTTCTACCAAATTACCATTACGAGCCGTCCTGATTTATCCCTTGCTCCAGATGAGCAAACCGGTTTCTCCATGACGCTCTTGAGAATGTTGGCCTTTCGTCCAGGTGGTGGAGGAGGTGCAGCAACACCATCAGCGCCACCAGTAGCCAGTGTTCGCCCAGCTTCAGCAGTGCCTTCAACATCAGCACCGGCTGCAAAAGTATCCGCGCCAGCAGCTAAGGCTGCAGTTGCACCAGCAGCGCCAGCAATGAAAGTTGCCACTGCTCCTGCTGCTGCAAGTTCAGTAGATCATCCAGATTGGCATTCGCTGATGCGCCAGTTGCCGGTTAAAGGTATGGTGCAGCAGTTGGCATTTCAAACAGAGTTACAAGATTGGGTAGATTCAGCTGCAGGCGTAAAAGCCACCATTGTTACGCCGATGCCGCAATTAGCTTCGGATGCATCCATTGGTCGCCTAGCCGATGCTCTTACTGCTCACTTTGGTAAGCCAGTAAAGATCGTGATTGAAAAGGGTGAAGTCGAAGGCACGACCGTTGCCAAAGTCGATGCCCAGATTCATCAAGAAAAAAGAATGAATGCCGAGCAAATGATTGCTGCAGATCCTTTTATTCAACAGCTACAAAAAGAGTTTGGTGCCACGGTAGTGGGTGGTTCCGTCAAACCACTCTAAGTTGCATTTAAATTGATTACAACATTTTAATAGACTCATAGTCATTAAGGAAAAAATACGATGATGAAAGGTGGACTTGCTGGCCTCATGAAACAGGCGCAGCAGATGCAAGAGAAAATGAAAGTAGCGCAAGAGCAATTGGCTGCGCTCGAAGTCACTGGGCAAGCTGCTGGCGGCTTAGTGAAGGTTACGATCTCTGGCAAATACGAACTCAAGCGTGTGCAAATTGATCCGGGCGCCATGGATGATCGTGAGATGTTGGAAGACCTCATCGTGACTGCCCATACAGATGCATTTAAGCAAGTAGAAGCGGCTAGCGCGCAAATGATGTCGGGCGCTACTGCAGGCATGCCAATGCCTCCTGGCTTTAAGCTTCCCTTTTAAGGATCTGAACAATTAATGGCGCGTCATGAAGCACCTCAAGATGCCCTTGGTCGTTTGATCGAGGCATTGCGTGTATTGCCAGGAGTAGGTCCTAAGTCTGCACAACGCATGGCTTTTTATTTACTCCAGCATGACCGCAATGGCGCCGCAGTGCTTGCCCAATCCTTGGGTGAAGCAGTGGAGAATGTAGGCCACTGCGCACGATGCAATACTTTTTCAGAAACGCAGATCTGCATTACCTGTTCAGATGAGCGTCGTGATCCTGCATTGCTGTGTATTGTGGAAACACCCGCTGATCAAGTGATGGTTGAGCAGACGCTCAGCTTTAAAGGCAACTACTTTGTTCTGATGGGTCGCATCTCACCCTTAGACGGTATGGGCCCCAACGAAATTCATTTTGATCGTCTGCTTACTCGTATAGAAAGTCCCGATACGGGAATTGCTATTCGGGAAGTAGTGCTTGCCACGAACTTCACGAGTGAAGGTGAAGCTACTGCCCATTACATCGGCGAAGTGCTCAAAGTAAAAGGTATCAAAGTGACCAGAATAGCTAGAGGCATTCCCGTCGGTGGTGAACTCGAGTATGTTGATGCCGGCACTTTGGCCAGGGCGCTAATGGATCGGCGCTAACCTAAGCTTGGACTACTGCTGGTTGAGAAAAAAAGGGGCTATTAAGCCCCTTTTTTATTGGTCAAATTGTGTTAAACTGTAGTCTCAATGTGACTACAGATTCATTTTTAGGATTCAGTGGAGAATAGTGATGACTATTTCAGATACCTATGTGCGCGCCAGGATTGATATGGCGACCAAAAATAGAGCATCGGATGCCCTTGAGGCGATGGGTTTATCTATTTCGGATGCGATACGAATGCTGATGTTGCGAATTGCAGATGAGAAGCAACTGCCCTTTACAGTAAAGGTGCCTAATTCCACTACTAAAAAAGCAATTGCTGAGCTCGAATCTGGAAGGGGTAAGCGTTTTAAAACAAGTAAAGCATTAATGGTGGATTTGAATGCGGATGATTGAAAGATCATCCATATTTAAAAGGGACTTTAAACGTATTCATGCAAACTCAAGACATAAAAAGGATATAGAGAGGCTTCTGCTAAATGTAATAGATCTCTTAATAATGGATATGGTGTTGCCCAACAAGCTGAGAGATCATGATTTGATTGGAAATTGGTCTGGGCATCGCGAATGTCATATCAAGCCCGATGTCCTCCTGATCTACAAGAAACCTAATCCAGAAATTGTGCGTCTTGCTAGACTTGGTAGTCATAGTGATTTATTTGGTTAAGTTGTTTTGAGGCAATCTTCCGCTCAATTCGTCACCAATTCGACATAAAGACTGGATAAGTTGCTTCTGTGTGGAGATAGTTTAAAAAGTTGCAAATTGCAACCTTTTGTGTTAAATTGATCCCATAATGAAGGGGGCATCATGTCTACAGCGATTAAGTTATCCGACCTTTTGGTCGAGGATGCAAAGCCTTATGCGATGGCAATGCATCGATCCATTCCTAAGCAAATTGAGTACTGGGCTCGTTTGGGCAAGGTAGCGGAGGAGAACCCTGATTTGCCAGTTCAAATGCTTCAGGATATGTTGGTAAGCATTGAAGAGGTAAAAGCCGGAAACCTTAATCCTTATAAATTCGGATGATCGTTTCAACAACCCCTAGATTCGATAGGGCAATTAGGAAAATATCCCCCGCCGAGAAAAAGACTCTGGATAGAGCAGTTAAGTCCATCATTGCCGAACCATTTAAAGGGGAAATGAAAAAAGGTGACTTGTCGGGCATTCAGGTTATTAAATTTAGACATCTTCAGCAGCAGATGTTGTTGGCTTATTCCGTAAGCCTTGATGGTAATCAGCTCGTGCTGATGGGATATGGAGTTCATGAAAATTTTTATCGTGATTTGAAGCGCTAACAGCCCTCAAGCACTCCTCTACAAAGTGGTATATCCGCACATGCCATCCCCCATTCGTCACCAATTCGACATAAAGACTAGGTAAATTGCTTCTTTTTGGTGATAATTTGGTCTGCACCACCCTTGGGCTTCAATCTCAAGCTGTGAGCTGCCCGTTTTTACTATCGGCATGTTGTCATTGCGTTATGCATCGTCAACTCAACCAGAAATCGTGAATGACCCGCAAGTTATATCTAACTCTCCTGTTGAGCATTTTCTGCACTCTTTTAAGTGCAGTTGCATTTGCGCAAAAAGCAGGATCAGGGGCTGATCAAATTGCTAGCTTTGCTGATGATATTCATTGGTTGCCAACAGAGGGTGAGCTTTTTGGGTTGCCAGTAAATTTTCACGGTCAAACCACTTATATTAATCAGCGCTACAACAATTTCAATGCCTCCTATTCTGGTGAAAATAGTATGGATCCTTTGAAATCCATGAGCTACACCTGGTCGGGGACTTTATTTTTCGGCGCACGCTTAGCACCCAATACGGATGTGTACTTTAATCCTGAAGTAGTCTCGGGCGTGCCATTTTCTGGTTTATTGGGTCTTGGTGGATTTACAAACGGTGAAGCCACTAAAGCTAGTGGCGCACAGGCAAAATTTTATTCTGCACGCGCCTTTGTGCGCCAAACGATTAATCAAGAGGGAAGCAAAGTACTCTTAGAGGATGATGCTAATCAAATCGCGCAGACCGTAAGTAGTAACCGGGTAGTCATCACTGCAGGTCAGTTTTCTACTTTAGATATTTTTGATGACAGTCGTTATGCAAAAGATCCCCGTGTTCAGTTTATGAACTGGGGCAATATGACATATCTTGCATATGACTACGCTGCCGATGCCCGCGGCTACAGCTGGGGCTTAGCAGGCGAGTGGTATTTGGATCATTGGGTATTGCGTGCTTCTCGCATGTTGGCGCCTAAGAGTCCTAATGGTCGAGATCTCAATTGGCAAATTTTTAATTCTTATGGTGATCAAGTTGAAATTGAGCGTCAGCACAATATTGCCGATCTGCCAGGTAAGGTTAGTGTGCTTGCCTATCGCAACAAAATGATCATGTCGCGTTTTCAGGATGCTACCAATTACATTAATGCCAATAATGCACAAGGTACACAAGCCATTAATAATGTTCGTACGAATTACCAATACAAAACGGGTGTGGGTCTTCATGGTGAACAAGCATTAACCAAAGACATGGGTGTCTATGGTCGCGCATTCACATCCGATGGCCATACTGAAACCATGTCTTTCACAGAAGCGGACAACTCTATTTCTGTTGGTATGGGTATGAATGGTACAAGTTGGGATCGTCCTAGTGACAGTATCGGTATTTCGATGATGCAAAATGGCCTCTCTAGCAATCGTAAAAATTACTTACAAGCTGGCGGCGTTTCCTATTTCATTGGTGACTATGCTGGTCCAGGCAAGACGATTAGCTATCGCCCCGAGCGCATTGCCGAAATTTATTACAACACCTTGATCGTGAAGAATGTTTTAGGTGGATTGAACTTCCAACACATTAGTAATCCAGCATATAACTCCGCTCGTGGACCAGTAAATATCCTATCTTTTAGGATTCATGCTGAGTTTTAAGTCTCAGATTGCTTCAGTTTTTCATTATTATCTTTGGAATCAATAAGATAGCGATTGTCAATAATTCGACTTTTGCCTTTTGTACCCTATAATCCTTAAAACCCTCTGATGCAGGCGTTCAAGAGATTCAAATCTGCCTCAGAGGCTGTAAAAACTGCATTTTTATTGATTTAGAGGCGGCCGCATTTGTTGATTCTCGGCACATACAAAACTCGTGCAGTAAACCCATACAAAAGGATTGTCAAACTGACACTCACTACTTTTGCAATTGGCATCCCCTCTTTTCCAGTATTTGCGCAAATAGGTGAAATTGCTGCCGCGCCTGTGACCGGTAGCGTCTTAGTGCAAATAGATCAGAGTAATACATTAGGTGCACCCCCTTTGATTGGTGCACAAGCTCCAGCACTAGATAAGAATGGTAAGCCAACAGAATCATTGCTGCCACCCACTCCTGCTAGCACTACCAAAATTTATACCATGCCAGCAGCAACAGGTCCATCAGAGATGGATTTGCGTCAGCTCTGGACCGAGCTCAAGCTTAATAATCCACAGTTAGCTTCTTTGCGTGAGTCCTATTTATCCGCTAAAGCAACGGTTCCGCAAATTGCTGCTCCGGCAAATCCTCAGATTGGTTTGGTGTGGTCTGGTATGCCATCGAATTCTCCTTTTGCCTTAGGAGGTGCCAATGCACCAACGGCTCAAAACCCGTCTGGCATTAGCAACAACAACTCTATTTCTTTTGCACAACCATTCCAGTTTCCTGGCAAGAAGAGTTTGGCTTCTGATATTGCCAACACTAACGCTGAAGCCCTATTGGCTCAGAGTGAAGCAAGCTATTTGCAACTGGGCGCACAACTATCCTCCTTATTTTATAGTGCGCTAGCTTCTCAAAAGCAGTTACAAGTCTTACGAGACTCAGTTGTGCGCTTGGAAATGATTAAGAACGTAGCTAAAGCGCGATATTCTAATAATGCTGCCGCTTATGTTGAATACCTGAATGCACAAGTAGCGCAAAGTGCAGCGCAGGCTGATCAATTTAATGCTGAGCGTCAGTTAGACGTGGCAATTAAAACTATTAATACTCTAGTAGGTCGTCACGCGAGAGAAAAATTGGTTTTACGTGCCGACGTACGTCGTGCTCTGAACAATGTCCCCACTTTAGTTGAGTTGGAAGATTATGCAGAGACAAGTCACCCATCACTGAAGAGCTCTTCGCTACAACTGGAGGCAGCTCGTAAAGGTGTTGACTTGGCGAAGAAAGCGTACTTGCCTGACTTTCAAGTCATCGGTTCCTCTTATACTCCTCGTGGGCCATTTGCTCCCAATAACGGTGCGATGTTTTATCAATTGGAATTTGATTTAATTATTCCGCTCTATTTCTTTACTAAGGAGAAGTACGGGGTAGAGCAGGCTCAACGTAGCCAAGCAGCAGCTGAGGCAGGCAATATTTCGAATCGTCAACAAATTGTCTTGGGCGTCAATACCGCCTACGCTGTTTATGAGCAAGCCAGAAACCAAACTCAGTTTTTGAGAGATCGCCAAGTCCCCCAGGCAGATGCAGCCTATAAGGTGGGTCTGACTCAATACTCTAATAATGGCCAAGGATTTAATGATTTGTTGACTGCGCAGACTCAACTGCGTAATTTAGAGATTGGATTGGCGCAAGCTGAGAGTAATCTCATGCAAGCGCAAGCTATTTTGTATGTTTCCGCTGGTAAAGAACCTTTTTAAGGAGCAGTTTTGATCACTAAGTTTCTTTCGCAATTGAAAAGTCTTTATGAGAAGGTCAAGCCTCACTTTCATAAAGCTGGGTCGCACTTATCTCATCGTTCGCAACTCGCATTTGCCAGTTTAGCTGGGCTCTATTGGAATCTGGGTCCGACTAATCGTTATCGTGTTCGCTTGGCTGCCTTTGCCTTTGCCATTCTTTCGCTTGGAATTGTGCTGGGGCGTGTGACCAACGTAAATCGCACTGTCAAAATTGAAACCTCAGATAAAGCGCTCAAGGTTGAAAAAAGCGGCGTGCTCGAATTAAAACTTCCTGGAGTTAAGCTCAACCCAGAGATCTATGTTTTTCAATCTGCTGAAAAAGTTCAGGTACCGGTTGATATTAAAGTTCCAGGGCGCTTGGCATTTAATGCAGAACGTTCCAAAGTGTTATCCGCGCGTGCACCAGGTAGGGTAGAGCGCATTTATGCTTTTGATGGTGCGCAAGTGAATGTGGGATCTCCCATAGTAGAGCTCTACAGCCCTGATTTTATTTCAGCTCAACAAGAGTATTTGCTCTCATCCAAAATCGCTAAGGTCTTGGTGGCAAATAAGTCGATGACTGATTTATTAGAGGATGCACGTTTCACACAAGATGCTGCCGCTAACCGAATGCGAAATCTTGGTGCCAGCGATGGTGATGTGAAGGCGATTGAAAATTCCGGCAAGACTCAGGCCAATCTAGTGATGCGTTCACCACTCAAAGGCGTTGTCGTAAAACGTAATGTAGAGCCTGGTGCTGCGGTAAGCTCAGGTGATGTATTGGCTACTTTGGCGGACCCTAAACATCTGTGGTTCCTAGGGAATGTCTTTGAACAAGATTTTCGGATGATTAAACAAGGCCAAAAGTTAATCTTGCAACTCGAGGCTTATCCCGATAAAGAATTTGTGGCTTACGCAAATTACATTGCGCCAACAATTGATCCGCAAACCCGCGCCTTATTAATTCGTGCTGATGTTGAAAATACTGATGATTTATTACGTCCCGATATGTTTGCTTCTGCTCGACTGACTACTGGTACGGCTGATGCGATTGTGGTGCCGCAAACGGCAATTGTGCGTATTCGTGAAGCACGCTATGCCATCATCAAAGTCGGTGATGAGACATTCCGCCGTGTACCTGTAAAAGGTTATGACTTAAATAGTAAGAGCTTTGCTATTACTGAGGGTGTTGAGCAAGGTTGGAAAGTACTCGCTGAAGGCGCCGTGTTATTGAATGACCGCTTTGCTAAACAGGAGGACTAAGTGAGCATTTTCACCTCCTTTATTCGAGGGGTTGTTGAGAAGCGCGTGCTTGTCATCTTTGCTTCGATCGCATTGCTTGGGCTGGGAATGTTCAGCTTAAGCAAGCTGCCAATTCAGCCTTATCCCGGAGTAGCGCCACTCACGATTCAGGCGATTTCGCAATGGCCTGGTAGAAGTACTACCGAGGTAGAGCAGCAGGTCACTATTCCTGTTGAAAATGCCTTAGCGGGTATTCCGGGGCTACAGGCATTCCGCTCCGTTTCATTATTTGGACTTTCTGTTGTTACTCTCAAATTTAACGATACAACTGATCCGTTTAAGGCTCGCCAGATTTTTATTAGCAACTTGGCAAATGTCGATTTTCCGCCAGGAGTGACCTCTAGCATTAGTCCTGATTCAGATGCTACTGGCGAGATCATGCGCTATGAAGTGCGCTCGGATTACGCCTCATCTACGCAGCTTAAGACATTGCAAAACTATGAGATCTATAAGGAGCTCAAGCAGACGCCGGGCGTAGCTGATGTCTCATCATTTGGCGGTAAAGTTCGTCAATACCAAGTGATTGTGAGTCCTGAGAGTTTGCAGTCCAAAGGCATTTCTGTAACACAGATGATTGCAGCCTTGACCAATGCCAATAGCAATACTGGTGGTGGCCTATTGCCTGCAGGAGAGCAGCAGTTTGTAGTTCGCGGAGTTGGCCTACTAAAAAATATTGAAGACATCAAGCAAGTTGTGATTACCATCAATAATGGTGTGCCGATTCGGGTAGGGGATGTCGCAAGAGTAGAGATTGGTAATGCACCTCGTCTTGGCATGTTCCAATTTAATGAAAATCCTGATTCAGTAGAAGGTATTGTGTATTTGCGACGTGGCGAGAATGCCACCGAAGTTTTGGCCCGCGTTCACAATACTGTGAACAATATTAATAGACATGTGCTGCCGCCCGGCATTGAAGTAAAACCATTCTATGACCGTCAGGTCTTACTCGATATCACTATCGGTACGGTTAAGCACACCCTTTTCTTTGGCATCTCTTTGGTCTTAGCGGTGCTGTTTTTCTTTTTGGGTAATTTACGTGCAGCAGCAGTGGTAGCAGCAGTTATCCCCTTGGCGCTGTGTGTGTCATTTATTCAGATGCATATCTGGAGTGTTCCAGCCAATCTCATTTCCCTAGGTGCGATTGACTTTGGTGTGATCGTCGATTCGGCGGTGATTTTGACTGAGAATGTGATGCGACACCTAGAGGAAGGCGGTAAGCGCTTAAATCAAAGCATCGTATTGGCTACCAGTGAAGTTCAGCGCGCAATGATTTATTCAACCGGCATCATCATTGTTGCTTACTCACCATTATTCTTTATGGGTGGTGTCGAAGGTATTATTTTTAAGCCGATGGCCTTTACGATGGGCTTTGCCTTAATTGCAGCAATGGTCTTAAGTCTGACCTTTTTACCGGCCATGGTCTCTTTGGTATTTGGTGAAAACCTTGCCCATAAACCACCAGCATTTATTACCAAGATCTTGGGTAGCTATAAGCCGCTCCTAAGAAAATGGATGGATCGTCCATTAACAGTCTTTGCTGTAGCAGTATTTGTATTGGGTCTGACTCTCTTGAGCATGACACGGCTTGGCACGGCATTTTTGCCAACTCTGGAAGAAAACAATATTTGGTTGCGCGTGACCTTGCCTAATACCGTGGATTTGGATTACTCCGTAAAAGTGGCCGATCAACTCCGCGGAACTTTCTTAAAGCAGCCAGAAATCGATAAGGTGGCAGCTCAGATTGGGCGACCAGATGATGGCACAGATTCGACCGGTGTATTTAACCAGGAATATGGCTTGTACTTAAAGAGCCCCGAGACTATGCCGCCAGGCTCAACTAAGAAGGACTTAATCACCAATTTAGAAACAGAGCTAAACAAGATCCCTGGCATTACTTATAGCTTCTCGCAATACATTCAAGATAACGTGAATGAAGCCTTATCTGGTGTTAAGGGCGAAAACTCCGTCAAGATTTATGGTACCGATCTTGAAGTTTTAGATCAAAAAGCACATGAGGTGATTGATCAGCTCAAGAAGGTGCCTGGCATTGCAGACGAGGGTATCTTAAAAGAGTTGGGTCAACCTACCTTGAATATCCAGATTGACCGTGACCGTGCTGCTCGCTATGGCATTAATGTGACTGATATCCAAACTGTAGTAGCCAATGCGATTGGTGGCGCTGCAGTGACAAACTTACTAGAAGATGAAAAGACCTTTGGTATTGCGATTCGTTTAAATGAAGGTAGCCGCAATGATGTGGCTGATATAAGGCGCTTATTGGTAGATTCGGCTGATGGAAAATCTATCCCCTTAGCCATGGTTGCCAGTGTTCAGTTAACTGATGGCCCATTCTTTATCTATCGCGAAGCAGGCAAGCGCTATATTGCAATTAAATTTAGCGTACGCAATCGTGACTTGGGTAGTGCTGTAGAAGATGCACAATTCTTAGTAGAGAAAAATATTACTTTGCCGCCAAATTATTCGATTAGCTGGGATGGTCAGTTTAATCAAATGAAACAAGCACAGAAAAAGTTGATGTTGATTGTTCCCTTGGCTTTACTGGGAATCTTCCTCTTATTAGTGAGCGCCTTTGGTAACTTCCGAGATGCCTTTATTGTGATGATTAATGTGCCATTCGCTGCTATTGGTGGAGTCATTGCTTTGCATCTAGCAGGAGAGACCTTAAGTATTTCGGCATTCTTTGGTTTCTTGTCGCTCTTTGGTATTGCCATTCAAGATGGAGTCATTTTGATTTCATTTATTAATAAGACAGCAGCCACGGAACATAGCTCGATGAAAGACGTCATGGTAGAAGGTGCTGCATTACGCGTAAGACCGGTATTAATGACAGCTATGTTGTCTGGTTTAGGTCTTTTGCCAGCAGCCTTATCGCATTCCATCGGTTCAGAAGCGCAGCGTCCTCTGGCCCTCGTGATTGTTGGCGGTATGGTGACTACGACGATCCTCACGCTCTTGGTATTACCGGTTATCTATGGTTGGTTTAGAGGCCGCGCTTTAACCCAAGCAAACAATATTTAAGAAGATCGAAAGTGCAATGATTCTATGAGCAATCATCAGCCCCATATTTTGGTTTCTAATGATGATGGCTATCTAGCCCCAGGTCTTTTGGCTTTGGTTGAGGCTGTTCGTCCTTTGGGCCGCATTACTGTGATTGCACCAGAGCAAAATCATAGCGGTGCTTCAAACTCACTAACTCTCTCTCGCCCGCTGTCGATTCACCGTGTTGCAGGAGGAGAGCGTGATGGATTCTTTTTTATTAACGGCACTCCTACCGATTGTGTCCACGTTGCGATGACTGGTTTTTTAGATCAGAAACCTGACTTGGTGATCTCTGGAATTAATCAAGGCGAGAACATGGGTGAGGATGTTTTGTACTCAGGGACGGTGGCAGCAGCTGTAGAGGGTGTGATGTTTGGAGTACCCGGCATTGCTTTTTCACAAATTGATCGCGGCTGGAATCGTATTGAAGATGCTGCCAAAGCGGCACATGATATCGTTGCGCAAATGCTGGTATCTAAGCTCGCTAGCCCCCAATTGGCTCGCGAAGATGGCGCTGCAACACTACTCAATGTGAACATTCCCAATCGTCCTTATGCTGACCTTTACCGTTGGCGAGTCACTCGCTTGGGCAATCGTCACCATTCTCAACCGGTAGTCGTGCAAGATAGTCCAAGGGGTGAAAAGATTTACTGGATTGGTGCTGCAGGGAATGTCAAAGATAACTCTGAAGGTACCGACTTTCATGCGATCGATGAAGGCTGCATTTCGATTACACCAATGCAGTTGGATCTAACGCATCATGCCCGTTTAGCAGCGATGCGTGATAACGGCTGGGATCGCGGTTGAAGGCTCCTACAGAACGTTTTGCTGCTTATCGACAAGCATTAGCAGCAAAGGTCCATGCTGGTGGTATCAAGCATGGCAAAACGCTAGAAGCAATTGCAACCGTGCCACGCCATGCTTTTATGGATGCGGGTTTGCATGCACAGGCCTATGAAGATTCAGCTCTGCCGATTGGACATCAGCAAACGATTTCTAAACCCTCTGTTGTGGCGCGCATGATTGAGTTACTCCATAAGCCTAGACATAAATTAGGCAAAGTACTGGAGATTGGTACTGGTTGCGGCTATCAAGCCGCAGTTTTGAGTTTGCTAGCGGAGGAGGTCTATTCCATTGAACGCATTCGCCCCTTGCATGACATGGCTAGAGCTAAGTTGCGACCATTTCGGATTAACAATCTACGTTTAATTTATGGTGATGGCATCTTGGGCTTACCTCAAGCCGCGCCATTTGATGGGATTATTTTGGCCGCTGCTGGACTGGGTATTCCAGATGCTCTGTTAGATCAGTTGGCTATTGGTGGGCGCTTGGTTGCCCCAGTAGCTAGAAATGAAAAAGAGCAGCAGTTGGTTCTAGTCGAAAGAATGAGTTCCCAGCGCTATCAAAGAACCGTTCTAGACGAGGTCTTTTTTGTCCCCTTACAATCAGGGGTAGTATGAAACCCTTATTTCCATCAATGCCTAAATCTTTTACTAAATCTACCATCCTAATGGTGATCAGTGCCTCTATGGTGCTGATGGTAGGATGTTCTTCAACTCGCACTAAACCAGCAACTGTGACAGATCGTAGTGCAGGTTCATCTCCGTCTTATGAGCCAGCGCCTCCTGGCTATTATCGGGTAAAGAAAGGCGATACTGTAGCGAGAATCGCTCTAGATAATGGTCAAGCACCACGTGATGTGGCCCAGTGGAATATTGCAGCTAACCCAAGTTTCAATCCAAACGTGATTGAAGTAGGTGACTTAATTTTGGTCAAGCCGCCAGCAAGTGCAAAATCGAGCAAACCTATTGAAGCAAAGACGATTGATCCTGATAAGACAGATTCTCCCAAAGCAGATACAAGTAAGACACCTGCGAGCAAACCTGAAATGGTTGCTGAGCCTGGAATTCGTTTGTCTTGGCCTGCAAAAGGCAAAGTAACGGATGAGTTTAGTGATAAAAATAAAGGAATTGATATCGCCGGTAAGGTTGGTGAATCTATTCAGGCAGCATCCGATGGCAATGTCGTTTATGCGGGTAACAGTTTGCGTGGTTACGGCAATCTCATCATCATCAAGCACGACAACACTTACCTTACGGCTTACGCGCATAACAGCAAACTCTTGGTAAAAGAGGGTGACAATGTACGCAAAGGGCAGAAGATTGCTGAGATGGGTGACACCGATACCAATTCTCCAAAACTGCATTTTGAATTGCGCGTTAACGGTAAGCCAGTGAATCCTACTCCTTACTTACAGTAAGCGGCCATGGCCACAGTTCTTGTTTTTGACATTGAAACCATTCCAGATGTGGTGGGACTACGCCGTCTAGAAGATTATCCCGATACGATGAGCGATACCGAGGTTGCTTCAAAGGCGATGGCTGAGCGTGCCGCCAAAACCGGTAGTGAATTTCTGCCACTCTTTTTACAAAAGATTGTGGCAATCTCCTGCGTGATTCGTAGAACCACTAAAGAGGGCACCCCCCAAATTAAAGTGGGTACCTTAGGTACTCCACAAGATGATGAAAAAGTGTTGGTGCAATCATTCTTTGATCTGATTGAAAAGTACACTCCGCAGCTAGTGTCCTGGAATGGCAGTGGCTTTGACTTGCCAGTACTTCACTATCGCGCCTTGGCAAACCATATTCAAGCGCCACGCTACTGGGAAATGGGTGATAGCCAGGAAGCGGATAGCCGTGACTTTAAATGGAATAACTACATCAGTCGCTATCACATGCGTCATCTCGACATGATGGATCTCTTGGCTAAATTTAATGGCAGAGCTAATGCGCCCTTAGATGGCTTAGCAAAACTCTGCGGCTTTCCTGGAAAGATGGGAATGGATGGCAGCCAAGTCTGGCCTGCTTATCAAGACGGCAAAATTGATGACATCCGTCGTTATTGCGAAACTGATGTGGTCAATACTTATCTGATGTATTGCCGCTTTCAATTGCTACGTGGTGGCTTCTCATTGGAAGAGTACCAAGAAGAAATTGCTTTTGTAAAAACCTATTTAGAAAAAGAAGCTAAAGAGCCTAATGGTGCTCAATGGCAAGCATATCTCCAAGGTTTTTCTGCGGATGCGTAGAGGGGATAAGCCAGTCAATATTGAAGTGACTGAGCCAGTAAGAGTTGAAGCACTCGATTTAGATGCCCAAGGTATTGCCCGCTTAGCGCCCAATACTGAAGAGGCTGAGCAAGGACAGAGCGGTAAAGTCATTTTCATCAAGGGTGCACTACCAACAGAGCTCGTTACGTACACCATCACCAGTGACAAAGCGCGTTTTAGTAAAGCCAAAATACGCCAAATTCTCAAGCCCGCAGTGTTTAGAGCGATACCCAAATGCAAAGCCTTTGGTATTTGTGGTGGCTGCACTATGCAGCATCTTGATATTCGCGCGCAAGTAGCGATGAAGCAACGTGTGCTTGAGGATGACTTGCAACATATCGCCAAAATCAAGCCACTTGAAATTTTGCGACCAATGGGTGGCCCTGAATGGGAATATCGCCATCGCGCTCGCTTAAGTGCTGTGAATAGATCAATTAAAAAAGGCACAGTCCTCATTGGATTTCATGAGGGCAAGAGTGGCTACGTGGCCGACATGACTGCTTGTGAGATTTTGCCAAAGCATGTTTCTGATTTACTTCCAGAGATGCGCAAGTTGGTTATGGGTTTATCGATCGTCGATCGCATGCCACAAATTGAAGTAGCAGTAGGGGAGCCAGAAGATCCTAGCTCTAATGACCCTCAAAAACAAAAGCCGGTTACGGCATTGGTCTTTCGAAACCTACAGCCCTTAACTGGAGCTGACGAGCAGCTCTTAAGGGATTTTGCTGATCAGCACAGGGTTTGGATTTGGCTACAACCTAAAGGCATTGAAAGCGTCGTACCGTTTTATCCAAAGACTGGCAAGCTGTGTTATCGCTTACCAGAGTTTGACATCGAAATGCCGTTTAAGCCGACTGACTTTACCCAAGTCAATCATATGATGAATCGTGCGCTAGTCAGTAGAGCAATTCGATTATTGGAAGTAAAAGAAACTGATCATGTGCTTGATCTATTTTGTGGAATCGGTAACTTCACATTACCCCTTGCTAGAAAAGTCTCGCATGTTTTGGGTATAGAAGGATTAGAAACTTTAACTACTCGCGCAAAAGCGAATGCAAAACATAATGGCTTAGAAAGCAAAGTCAGTTTTATACAAAGTGATTTGTTTTTAAGTACTCCTGAAACGATTGTTTCCTGGGGAAAAGCAGAGCGTTGGTTAATGGACCCACCACGAGAGGGTGCGATGGAGATTTGTAGAGCGCTTACACAGCTTCATGCACAGTCAAGCAATCTTCTCCCACAACGGATTGTCTATATCTCCTGTAACCCAAAAACCCTCGCAAGAGATGTCGATATTTTGTGTCATCACGCTGGCTATACGCTCAGTAGTGCTGGTATCGTCAATATGTTCCCCCACACTTCCCACGTGGAGTCGATAGCCGTTTTTGATAGGCTCATTTCCTAAAAAACTTTAATAAAGCACTAAGGCCTTGTTTTTATGCACTTAATATGTGCCAAAAACTCCTTTTTTGGCTATAAGCGGTGCATAAGCGTCTAAATCTACTCTTATATAAGAGTAGATTGAACTTGTGCGGTGATGCCTAACCGTTAGCGTTTCAGCCCACCAACAGGAGTGTGTGATGAAAGCCTCAGATAGTTTTGCGATCATTTTGATTTTGATTGCACTGTCTTATGCGATAAACATGTTTGTTGCGAACTAGCTAGATAAGGCAGTAGCGCGATATCGTTGTGTGATAAAACATCGTTGTAATCTTTACCAATCTCACATAAAGGTATCTTATGAAATCAATTATTAGCCTCACGCTTGGCCTCGGGATCAGCTTCCTTGTAAATGCTCAGAGCATCCCCACTTTAGCAAAGGTCTACAGCGGTAGTACTACCGAAACCTCTGTTAATGCCTCTAAAAAGAATCCCAAGACTCAAATGCAAAAAGTAACGGCAACTTTAACCGTCCTCAAGCAAGATGGCCCGCACGTTGAGTTTACTTATGAGAACCCATCATACAAAGCCTTTGAGATCGGTACGATTTCTCCAGACGGTAAAAGACTGCAGATTGCTTATAAGGGTGGCTTAGGATTTTATGACATTAGCGAAAATAAATTAGTCGGTTGCGGATCTGGTCGCGTGAATGAAGGACCATTTGCACAATGGATTAATACTTATTACGCTTGGTGTGATGATTTAACTGCGAAGTAAAAACATGCGTGACTGATGCAATTTAGGTAGAAAAGAAAAAAGGCGCCTAGGCGCCTTTTATTCATTGAGTCTGAATGCTTAGTCTTTATTGCCGCCAAAGATGCCCAAGAGTGCGAGCAAGTTGGTGAAGACGTTATACACATCTAAGTAGATAGCTAGTGTGGCCATGATGTAGTTTGTTTCACCGCCATGCACCACACGTTGTACGTCAACCAGGATGAAGGCAGAAAAGATCGCAATAGCCAACACCATTACGGTCAGCATCAAGGCAGGCAGTTGCAACCAGATATTGGCTAAAGAAGCCACGATCAAGATTAATACACCAACCATCAGCCATTTACCCATTCCGGAAAAGTCGCTCTTGCTCACTGTTGCAATCGTTGCCATGGTTGCAAAGATCGCAGCAGTACCGCCGAAAGCTAGCATCACCAGAGTGGCGCCATTGCTATAGCTATTTAAAGTGAAGCCGACTAAGCGGGACAGCATGAGACCCATAAAGAAGGTAAAGCCTAGAAGAAGGAGCACCCCTAAACCGGTATCTTTATTTTTCTCAATTGCCCAGAAGAAGCCGAATGCCACTGCCATAAAGACAACAAAACCTAAGAAAGGACTTTCTGCCATGAAGTTAAAGCCCATTGCAATGCCAAGCCAAGCTCCAATAACAGTTGGAACCATGGACAGCGCCAATAAGGCGTAGGTATTGCGCAGTACGCGGTTGCGTACTTGGGTAGTGCTTATCGAGCCTGTTTGCCCAAAGCCGTAAGAGTTCAGATCACTCATATTGACTCCTTCTTTATCGTAAATTCAAGAGCCCATGAAGGGCTGTTGTTGATAAGTATAGACAAAATAGGTAAATTTCAAGTCCCCACCCCAAAAGACTACAAATCATGGGGTTATGCCCTGTAAATTCAAAGGCTTAGCCCTACTCATATAGGGGTAAATACGGTCAGGCATTGTATAATTCGGGGGTCGTTGGAGTAGGGCATGCGCTAAGGCTGAATTTAGCCCTATCCCACAAATATCTATGAAATCACTATTGGAGTCTTGAATGGCAATTGAACGCACCCTATCTATTATCAAACCTGATGCTGTCGCTAAAAACGTCATCGGCAAAATTTATGACCGTTTTGAATCCGCTGGTTTGAAGATTATCGCGTCCAAAATGGCGCAGCTCTCACAATCTGAAGCAGAGCAATTCTATGCTGTTCACGCTGCCCGTCCTTTTTTCAAGGATTTAGTGAGCTTTATGATTTCTGGTCCCGTCATGATTCAAGTATTGCAAGGTGAAGGCGCTATTGCTAAGAATCGCGATTTGATGGGTGCTACTGATCCGAAGAAGGCAGACAAAGGCACTATTCGTGCTGATTTTGCTGACAGCATTGATGCAAACGCGGTTCATGGTTCTGATGCTCCTGAAACAGCTGCCGTGGAAGTTGCATTCTTCTTCCCAGGTATGAATGTTTTTAATCGTTAATCCATAACCTATTTATAAGTAGGCGCATTGACCTCCCCGCGCGTAAATCTCTTAGATTTTGACGCTGACCAAATGGCGGCGTATGTCGCGGGGTTAAATGAAAGGCCCTTTAGG
This sequence comes from Polynucleobacter sp. AP-Melu-500A-A1, assembly GCF_018882125.1. Lineage (GTDB taxonomy): Bacteria > Pseudomonadota > Gammaproteobacteria > Burkholderiales > Burkholderiaceae > Polynucleobacter. The sequence goes on along the minus strand of NZ_JACVOZ010000002.1, from coordinate 402,826 downwards.
GCGAAGCAGCTCATGCAATGGATACATCAACGCGGTGTATCTGATATCAATGATATGAGTGATCTAGCAAAAAGCTTCAGAGCAAACTTGCTAGATAAAGCAGAAGTACTTTCTCTTCCCGTAATGAAGGATGAGCATGCCACAGACGGAACTCGTAAGTGGTTACTCGATGTGGGCGCTGGCAATGCCGTGGAATCCGTTTTTATTCCGGAAGATGGGCGCGGTACTTTATGCATCTCTTCCCAGGCTGGTTGCGCTGTCAATTGCCGTTTTTGCTCGACAGGGCGTCAAGGTTTCTCGCGTAACCTCACCTCCGGTGAAATCATTGGGCAGTTGTGGTTTGCAGAGCATCTTTTACGTAATGATCCAGAAGCCGTGCGCAGAATCGAAAAATATCCAACCCCGGGTTGGGAGCACACTGGCCGTGTGATCTCAAATGTGGTAATGATGGGTATGGGCGAGCCCTTACTCAACTACGATAACGTGGTAACTGCATTGCGTTTAATGTTAGATGACAGAGCCTATGGCTTATCGCGTCGACGTGTCACTGTGTCTACCTCCGGTGTAGTGCCGATGATTGATCGTTTAGCGCAAGATTGCCCGGTTGCTTTGGCAGTGTCATTACATGCACCCAATGATGCTTTGCGTGATCAGCTAGTACCGCTCAATCAGAAATATCCTTTACGAGAATTACTCGCTGCTTGTGAACGCTATTTACCATTTGCACCGAGAGATTTCTTGACCTTTGAATATTGCATGCTCGATGGTGTGAATGATTCGGACATCCAAGCAAAAGAATTGGTTCGATTGCTCAAAAATATTAAGTGCAAAATCAACCTCATCCCATTTAATCCATTCCCCGAATCAGGCCTCAAGCGTTCACCTGCTCAGCGGGTTCATGCCTTTGCTAACATCTTGCTAGAAGCAGGTATGGTCGCTACAGTACGTAAGACGCGCGGTGATGATATTGCCGCTGCTTGTGGCCAGTTGGCTGGCGATGTGGTTGACCGTACCCGAGTCCGTGAACGAGCTATACATGATTTAGAAATTATTCAAGCAGAAGTTCAAGAGCAGCCGATAGAATGGCTCAAGAGGTTAGATTAATCATATGAGTAACTTGTCACCACTTCCTTTAGGGCCATCCCCTAAGCGCGCAACCCGTCAAGCAACCGTTGCTTGGAAAACTAACATCATTACTGTTGGTGGCGATGCGCCTGTCCGCGTTCAGTCAATGACCAATACCGATACTGCCGATGCAGTAGGCACTGCTATTCAAGTAAAAGAGTTGGCGCGTGCTGGCTCAGAGTTGGTACGTATTACCGTTAATACCCCAGAAGCAGCGGCTGCAGTACCTTACATTCGTGAGCAGTTAGACAAGATGGATATCTTGGTGCCATTGATTGGGGATTTTCATTACAACGGCCATACTTTATTAAACGATTTTCCTGAATGCGCTAAAGCGCTCTCAAAGTACCGTATCAACCCTGGCAATGTCGGCAAGGGTGCGAAGCGGGATCCACAGTTTGCACAAATGATTGAAGCTGCATGCAAATACGATAAGCCTATTCGCATTGGGGTGAACTGGGGAAGCTTAGATCAAGAGCTCTTAGCGTCCATCATGGATAGCAATGCAGCACTCCCTGATCCTAAAACTGCGCAAGAGGTCATGATCGAGGCTTTAATTCAGTCTGCCTTGCAATCTGCAGAAAAAGCAGTGGAGTTCGGTATGAATCCCAACCAAATTTTGCTCTCATGCAAGGTTAGCAATGTGCAAGATCTTGTAGCGGTCTATCGTGATCTCGCGCGCCGTTCTGACTATCCTTTGCATTTGGGTTTAACTGAAGCTGGTATGGGTAGCAAAGGGATTGTGTCCTCTACTGCAGCGATGGGTATTTTGTTGCAAGAAGGTATTGGCGATACGATTCGCGTTTCTTTAACACCAGATCCTGGCGCACCTCGCGAGAATGAAGTCATCGTAGCCCAAGAGATTTTGCAAACAATGGGCTTGCGCAATTTCACGCCCATGGTAATTGCTTGTCCTGGTTGTGGCAGAACCACTAGTACTACCTTCCAAGAGTTGGCTGCCAATATCCAATCGTATCTGCGCCAGCAAATGCCAATTTGGAAGAAAACCCATCCTGGTGTTGAAGAGATGAATGTGGCTGTGATGGGTTGCATCGTCAATGGGCCCGGGGAGAGTAAGCATGCCAATATTGGTATTTCTTTGCCGGGAACTGGCGAGACTCCTGCTGCTCCAGTATTTGTGGATGGCGTTAAAGTAAAAACATTGCGCGGCGATAATATTGCCCAAGAGTTTCAGGTGATTGTGGATGACTACGTCAAACAGAATTACGCTGCCAAGGCTTAATCAAGCTGAACTAGAACAATAATAAAAAAATGACAGACCAAAAGAACCCCGTCAAAGTGCAGAAGACGCAAAAAATCAATGGCGTGCGTGGCATGAATGATTTGCTGCCAGCCGATGCTGCACAGTGGGCGCATCTTGAACATGTATTGCGAGATCTCACGAGGGCGTATGGCTACGAGTTTTTGAGAACGCCGATTGTAGAAGCAACGGCCGTATTTCAGCGTGGTATTGGTGAAGTGACCGATATCGTTGAAAAAGAAATGTATTCCTTTGAGGATCGTTTAAATGGTGAGCAACTCACCTTACGCCCCGAGGGAACTGCGGCACTGGTCCGGTCCGTCATTGAAAATAATTTGTTGTACGAAGGGCCTAGGCGTCTCTGGTACACCGGTCCGATGTTTCGTCATGAGCGTCCACAGCGAGGTCGCTACCGCCAGTTTCATCAGTTTGGGATTGAAGCTTTAGGATTTGCTGGGCCGGATATCGATGCAGAAATTATTCTGATGGGTCAACGTCTTTGGGATGAGTTGGGTTTGAAAGGCGTTCGTTTAGAAATCAACTCATTAGGTCAAGCCAATGAGCGTGCCGAACACCGTGCTGCCTTAGTGACTTATTTTGAAAAGCATCAGAGTCAATTGGACGAAGATTCACAACGTCGCTTACTTTCCAATCCTTTACGCATTTTGGATTCTAAAAATCCAGAGATGCAGACCTTGATTGAGGGCGCCCCTAAGTTATTGGATTTCTTGGGTGAAGAGTCTCTTGCGCATTTCAATGCAGTACAAGCTTTACTGAAAGCAAACAATATTCCTTGCAAGATCAATCCGCGCTTGGTGCGTGGATTGGATTATTACAACCTCACCGTTTTTGAGTGGATTACTGAAGAGTTGGGTGCGCAGGGAACTATTGCTGGCGGTGGTCGTTATGACCCTTTGATTGAGCGCATGGGTGGCAAAGCAGCTCCTGCCTGCGGTTGGGCAATGGGCATGGAGCGCGTACTCGATCTCATGAAGGTTTCTGGCACGATTCCTGAGCCCCAAGCCCAATGCGATATCTTTGTATTGCATCAAGGTGGCGAGACTTTAACTGCAGCAATGATTATTGCTGAGCGACTTCGTAGCGCAGGAATTGATGCGATTCTGTTTTGTCCGCCTGATGGACAATCTGCTAGCTTTAAGTCACAAATGAAGAAGGCTGACAGTAGCGGCGCTGCTTTTGCTGTCATCATTGGGCCTGATGAATTGGCGAAGAATGAGGCTCAGTTGAAGGACTTACGGGGCAGTGGTGAGCAAAAAGCTGTGTCTTTAGATGGGGTTTTAGAAGCAGCAATTGATGCCTTGGTAGGCGCCTCCGAATAGAATAAGCCTAATGATGAACGCAATTAACTATAAATAAGCTTGGATTGACATGCCTTTAGATTTAGAAGAACAAGAACAATTAGACCAGTTCAAAGCATTTTGGCAAAAGTACCGCAACCTGATCATTGGGGTGTTAACGGTAGCTTTGTTTGCTTATGCTGCCTATAGCGGCTATCAATGGTGGCGCAATAGCCAAGCCATTGAAGCATCAAAGCTTTACGAGACCATGGTAGTTGCTATTGGCAAAGGCGATAAAGATCTCACTTTGCGCGCTGCCAATGATTTGCAAAAAGATTTTGCTCGCACTCCTTACGCTGCGATGTCTAGTTTGGTAGCCGCTCGCATTGCGTCGGATGCTGGTGATAGCGCTAAAGCAATCGAATATCTGCGTTGGGCTGCTAAGAATTCCTCTAATGATGCGTACTTAGCATTGGCTAAATTGCGATTGGTATCCCAGTTAATTGAGCTGGGTAGCGAAAAAGATTTGGCTGAAGCTGATCAGATTCTGAAAGATAAACCCGTTCAGGGATTTGATGCTTTATGGCTTGAGCGTCGTGGCGATTGGTATTTAGCGCAAAAGAAAAATACTGAAGCTAAAGCTAGCTATCAAGAGGCATGGAAAAAATTAGACCAAGCAAAAGAGTTTCCTGAGGAGGCGCGCCGCCTCTTGAAAGTGAAATTAGATGCTGTTGGAGGCACTACGCAGTGATGATTACGATGAAGTGTCTTACTAGAAAGTTAGCAAGTATTTTGATCTTGGGCTTTGTCGCTATAGTGCTTGTTGCCTGCTCTGGAAACGCGCGTGTACGCAAGCCTTCTGAGTTAACACCTGTCAACAATCAGTTTGAGATGGTTCCTATGTGGACTGTTGATATTGGCTCTTCAGAAACATTTAATTTTCATCCGGCTATTGCAGGCGATGGTGCCTATACCGCATCACATGGCGGTGATATCACCAAGATTGATTTAGCAACCGGTAAAAAAATGTGGGAAGCATCCGTTCCTGAGCGCCTTGCTATTGGCCCGGGCTCCGATGGTCGAGTGACTGCGGTAGTGGGTATTAAAGGGAATGTTTATGCTTTTGACGATACTGGTAAAGCACTGTGGAATGTCAATATTGGCAGTGAAGTATTAAGTGAACCTGTAGTGGCTGGTGGCATCGTGATTGTAAGGGCCTTAGATAATCGTTTTATTGGTTTGGACGCACAAACGGGTGTTCGTAAATGGAGCTATCAGCGTCCCCAATCGGCATTGTCCTTGCGTGTTGGATATGGCATGTTGCCGATTAATAACGAGGTCGTGGTCACTGGCTTTTCAGGCGGACGTTTTGGCATGATCGCAATCGCCAATGGTGGATTGATTTGGGAGACCCCCGTTTCTTTTCCTAAGGGCTTTTCAGAGATCGAGCGTTTAAATGACGTCACTGCTAAACCGAGTATAGAAGGTGAGGTTGTTTGTGCCGTCTCTTATCAGGGCCGTATTGGGTGCGGTCAGATTCGCACAGGAAATCTTCTGTGGTTTAAAGATTTTTCTAGCTACACTGGCACCGCACAAAGTACTGACATGGTGTTTTCTGCAAATGAGAAATCCAATATCACTGCATTTGCTAGCAAAGATGGTACTCAGATTTGGGAGAACACCAAGCTAACCTACCGCGATGTAGGTGAACCCCTCGCTGTTGGTAAGGTTCTGCTAATGGGTGATGCGGAAGGGTATGTCCATGCATTTTCACAGGCGAGCGGCGAGAATATTGCGCGCTTTCGTCATGACAGTAGTCCAATCACAGCCGCCCCTATATCAGTGGGTGGTCTCATCTTGATTCAGTCTCAGGGTGGAAAACTAGCGGCGTACAGTCCAAAATGAATCCAGTCATCACCATTGTCGGTCGACCTAATGTTGGAAAGTCGACACTCTTTAATCGCCTGACGCGTTCACGCGATGCATTGGTGGCAGACTTTTCAGGCTTAACCAGGGATCGTCACTACGGTAAAGGCCGCATTGGTGAGCGCGCATTTATTTGTGTGGATACTGGTGGATTTGAGCCAGTTGCTAAGGTCGGCATTGTTGCTGAAATGGCTAAGCAAACTAAGCAGGCGGTTGCTGAGTCAGATATCGTGATCTTCTTGGTAGATGGTCGCTTGGGTTTAGCGCCTCAAGACCGAGTGATTGCAGACTTCTTACGCAAAACCGGCCGCCCCATTATTTTGGCGGTTAATAAAACTGAAGGTATGCAGGCTGGCGTAGTCACTGCAGACTTCCATGAATTGGGACTGGGCGAACCTTTTCCGATTTCATCGGCACACGGTGATGGTGTACGTGGTCTGCTAGACGATGCCTTAGATTCTTTAGGCATTGCTGAACCAGAAGAGGAAGTATTAGCCAACGATCCAAATCGCCCGATGAAGATTGCAGTGGTAGGGCGCCCGAACGTTGGTAAATCTACTTTAATTAATAAGTTGATTGGTGAAGAGCGTGTCATTGCATTTGATATGCCAGGTACAACTCGTGATGCCATTGAAGTGCCGTTTGAGCGCAATGGCAAACCGTATATCTTGGTTGATACTGCTGGCTTGCGTCGTCGCGGCAAAGTATTTGAAGCGATTGAAAAATTTTCAGTAGTCAAAACTTTGCAAGCGATTGCCGATTGCAACGTCGTTATTCTGATGCTAGATGCACAACAAGATATTTCTGAGCAAGATGCCCATATTGCTGGATTTATTGTGGAGGCGGGACGTGCCTTGGTAGTGGCTGTTAATAAATGGGATGGTTTAGATTCTTATGTAAAAGAGCGTGCCCGGTTGGAGATCGCGCAAAAATTACGCTTTTTAGACTTTGCTAATGTGCATCCCATTTCCGCCAAGAAGGGTACTGGCCTCAAAGAATTATTTAAAGATGTGGATTCAGCCTATGCTGCAGCAATGGCGAAGCTACCAACCCCACGTTTAACGCGTATCTTGCAAGAGGCCATTGAGCATCAACAACCTAAACGGGTTGGCATGGGACGGCCAAAATTGCGTTATGCACACCAAGGGGGCATGAATCCTCCTATTGTGGTGATTCACGGTACCTCCCTCAGCGGTGTAACGGATAGCTATAAAAGATACTTGGAAGGTCGATTTAGGGACGTTTTCAAGTTGCGCGGCACACCTTTACGGATTCAGATGAATACCGCTAAGAACCCTTATGTTGACGAGGATAAAGGGAAAAAGGGCAAAAAGCGGTAATTTTCAGATAAGCTTTCAGTTCAGGGCTTGAATTTTATCAATTGAACCCAACTTAGAAGTTTGTAGGAATTACTCTTTACAGGAATTGCCAATCATCATTAATACAGTCAGCACATTAAATAAAAAAAGCAAGACTCCCAAAATACAAAATCAATAAGGAGCAGTATGAATAATAAACAAATCCAATTGCTACAAGATCCTTTTTTAAACGCTTTGCGTAAAGAGCACGTACCAGTTTCCATTTATTTGGTAAATGGTATTAAATTGCAAGGCAATATCGAATCATTTGATCAGTATGTTGTGCTATTGCGTAATACTGTTACGCAGATGGTTTACAAACATGCGATCTCTACAATCGTTCCCGCTCGTGCGATTGATTTCCGTATAGAAGAAGGCGCCCCTGTATAACACTGGAGTAGATGCGCCGCGCGCTGTCTTGGTTGGGGTTGATACAGGTCGGGAAGATTTTGCTGACAGCATGGCTGAGCTTAGTCTCTTGGCTGACAGTGCTGGTTCCATACCTACCGCTAGCGTCATTGCCCGTAAGGGAAAAACGGATCCTGCTTTATTTATTGGCTCAGGAAAGGTCAACGAGCTTAAGCGTTTGATGGAAGAAAATGATGCAGAACTTGCCATCTTTAACCATCCCCTTTCGCCCACACAGCAACGCAATTTAGAGCGCCATCTTGGCCGTCATGTAATGGACCGAACAGGTTTGATTTTGGATATCTTTAGTCAAAGAGCACAAAGTCATATTGGTAAAACTCAAGTTGAATTAGCGCAAGTTCGCTATCGAATGTCACGCTTGGTGAGGGCATGGAGCCACTTAGAGCGTCAACGTGGAGGTATTGGTGTACGTGGTGGTCCAGGCGAAACACAAATGGAGCTCGATCGCCGCATGCTGGCTACCAAAGCGAAGCGCCTAGAAAATGAGCTCGAGAAATTACAGCGTCAGCAAAGAACTCAGAGAAGGGCGCGCAATCGTAAGGATGTGTTTTCAGTGTCCTTGGTTGGCTATACCAATGCGGGTAAATCCACCCTATTTAATGCCCTTACCAAGGCGGGTACCTATGCCGCAGACCAGCTTTTTGCCACGCTAGATACCACCTCCAGAAAGGTCCATTTAGAGGGGGTGGGGTCGATTGTGGTCTCCGATACCGTGGGATTTATCCGGGATCTGCCGCATCAACTCGTTGAGGCATTTAGAGCTACTTTGGATGAAACCATCCATGCCGACCTGATTTTGCATGTCATTGATGCCTGTAGTCCAGTTTCTAGAGAGCAAAAAGCGGAAGTCGAGGCTGTTTTGGAGGAAATCGGGGCAGATGAGATCCCCCGCATTGAGGTGATGAATAAAATCGACCTGATGCCGCAAACCTTTACTCGTGGCGCCCAATTGGAGCGTGATGGGGAGGGGGTCCCCAGCCAGATTTTCCTCTCAGCCCAGACCGGCTTGGGCCTTGATTTGTTGAGATCTGCCTTGGCTGAATGCTCTCAAATGACTGATAGAATAAGGGTCGAACACAACCGTGCCAAGAAGCAGATGGCCCCGGATGAATTTTTAGTCCCTTTACCCGAACGACCAGAATCTTCTGAATTTAATCCGATTCCCAACCGAAGCTATCTTCCAAATGACGCGTAAATTTTTAGACCTTTTTTCGGTAAATGATCCAGGTTGGGGCAATAGCCACAATGCCAATGGATCAAAAGATGCCAAAGATGGCCAGGGTAATGATCAAACTCCAAAAGCAGATCCTGGAAATGGCAATCAGCCGGCTGATGCGCAACCCAAAAATTCTCCAGTAAGCCCACCTGCAGCTAAACCAGACGGTCCTCCAGATTTGGATGAGTTATGGCGTGACTTCAATGATAGGATTGCCGGCATTTTTGGCGGCAAGAAAAAGCCTGGCTCTAGTAGCGCACCTAAATCTAAACCTAGTAGCACGGATATTCCTCCGCCTTCGGAGCGCGGTGGCCAAGGTGGTGGTAACGGTGGCACCCCTATGTTTGAATTTAAAAACCCCTTTAGTTCTAAAGCCAGTATTTTGCTCGCAGCAGCGGGTGTGTTCTTTATTTGGATTTGTAGTGGATTTTTTATCATTCAAGAGGGTCAAGCTGGCGTCATCATGACCTTTGGTAAATATGACTACACCGCAAAGCCTGGTATTAACTGGAGAATGCCCTGGCCTATTCAGTCTGATGAAACGGTCAATCTCTCCGCTGTGCGTTCTGTTGAAGTAGGCCGCCCAGTATTGATTAAGGCAACCAATCAAAAAGATTCTTCGATGTTGACTGAAGATGAAAATATCATCGATGTCCGCTTTGCTGTGCAATATCGCCTCAAAGATCCAACGGATTATTTATTTAATAATCGTGATCCTGATACCGCAGTCATTCAGGCTGCAGAAACCGCTGTTCGTGAAATTGTGGCGCGCAGCAAGATGGATACTGTCCTCTATGAAGGGCGTGAAAAGATTGGCATTGATTTAGCAAGCTCCATCCAGAAAATTTTAGATAGCTATAAGACTGGTATTTTTGTCACCAGCGTCACTGTTCAAAATGTACAACCACCAGAACAAGTACAAGCTGCTTTTGATGACGCTGTCAAAGCAGGGCAAGATCAAGAACGTTTAAAAAGTGAAGGTCAGGCGTATGCCAATGACATCATTCCCCGTGCTAAAGGAACTGGTGCGCGTTTGATACAAGAGGCTGAAGGATACAAGGCGCGAGTAGTTGCTACTGCTGAAGGAGATGCCACTCGATTCAAGCAGATTCTAGTTGAGTATGCGAAGGCGCCCCAGGTGACCCGTGACCGTATGTACATTGATAGCATGCGCGAGATGTATAGCAATGTAACGAAAGTCTTGGTGGATACTACGAAGAGCAATAGTTTATTGTATTTGCCCTTAGATAAGATTGTGGCGCAAGTGAGTGCTGAAAGTGCGCAGACTGCCGCTAGTCAAACTGCTCCAAGTAGTTCACCTACACCAACAGGTTCTGTGACAGTAGGTGGGGCGACCGGAGTGAATAATCCCGCTCCAAGCCCTAGCGCTTCTCCAAGTCCTGCACCATCAGTCAATAATGCGGATAAGCGTGATGGTTTACGTAGTCGTGATCGGGAGGCTAGATAATGAATCTTAATCGCCTCATTGCGGCTGCAATCGCTTTCATAGCACTGATATATATACTCTCGTCCAGTATTTTTGTAGTAGATCAACGTAAATTTGCGGTGGTCTTTTCTTTTGGTCAGATTGTGCGTGTCATTGAGAAGCCAGGTCTACAAATTAAGTACCCAGCACCATTTGAAAGTGTTCGCTTCTTTGATCGCAGAATTCTGACGATTGATAATCCAGAAGCAGAGCGTTTTATTACTGCTGAGAAGAAAAATTTGTTGGTGGATTCTTATGTGAAGTGGCGCATCGTTGATCCCCGTAAATTCTTTATTAGCTTTAAGGGAGACGAGCGCTTGGCTCAGGATCGATTAACGCAATTGGTACGATCTGCGCTAAACGAAGAGTTCACTAAGCGCACTGTGCGTGAGTTGATCTCTGATCAGCGTGAGCAAGTGATGCAAGGGATTCGTAAAAAAGTGGCTGATGATGCTTCCGATATTGGTGTAGAAATCGTTGATGTACGTTTGAAGCGCGTAGACCTTTTGGCCGAAATTAGTGATTCTGTATATCGCCGCATGGAAGCAGAGCGTAAGCGAGTTGCGAATGAATTACGTTCGATGGGCGCTGCGGAGTCAGATAAGATTCGCGCTAATGCGGAGCGTCAACGCGATACGATTTTGGCTGAGGCTTATCGCGATGCTCAAAAGATAAAGGGTGCTGGTGATGCTAAAGCAACGGCGCTTTATGCAGAAGCCTTTGGGCGTGACGCACAATTTGCCCAGTTCTATCAAAGCTTAGAAGCCTATCGCAGCTCTTTCAAGGATAAGAAAGATGTCATGGTGGTTGAGCCCAATGGTGAGTTCTTCAAGTTTCTGCACAAAAAATAAGAAAGTAAATTTTTTACATCATGAATCGTTGGTTGCTTCCTGAAGATATTGCCGATGTTTTGCCGGCTGAGGCTCGTAAGGTCGAGACTTTGCGTCGTGCCATCTTGGATCTGTATCAATCCTACGGATATGAATTAGTTGCCCCACCGATTCTGGAGTTTTTAGATTCACTGTTAACCGGGACTGGATCGGATCTTAATTTACAGACCTTTAAATTAGTCGATCAATTATCAGGTCGTACCTTAGGCTTGCGTGCGGATATTACTCCACAAGTTGCTCGTATTGATGCTCACTTACTCAATCGTGCTGGAGTCACCCGTCTTTGTTATGCAGGATCCGTAGCGCATGTACGTACACCGGTGGGTAGTTCTGCGCGTGAAGAGTTACAGCTCGGTGCAGAAATCTATGGCTGTGCTACATGGGAAGCGGATTTTGAAGCCATCTCATTATTATTAAAGACGCTTGAATTGGCTGGTCTGAATAAGGTTTATCTGGACCTATCCCATGCAGGCATCTTGACCGGAATTTTAGATGGTCAGAATCTGGATAAAGAGTCAGTTGAAGCGCTCTATGACTTGTTGCAAAGTAAAGATCGCCCACGCTTAAGTCAGTGGGCTACATGCTTGCCTGTCAAAACAGCACAAGCTCTTCTAGCATTGACGGAATTGAATGGTCCTTGCACTGATGTATTAGCCAAAGCAAAAAAAATACTACCAAAGCATTCTGCCATTGATCAAGCGCTTAGTGATCTTGAGAGATTACTTGCCGCCGCTAGTAACTTATCCAATGGCTTAGAGCTCAGCATTGATTTATCTGATCTACGCGGCTATCAGTATCACAGCGGTGTGATGTTTGCTGCTTATGTAGAGAAGTTGCCACAACCGATTGCACGTGGTGGTCGTTATGATCACGTTGGCCAAGCCTTTGGTCGACCACGCCCAGCAACTGGATTCTCATTGGACCTATTAACCTTAGCGAGTTTGTCACCGCCGTATGTGCGCAAGTTAGCAATTGCAGCGCCTTGGCTTGATGATGATGCTCTTAATACAGTGATTGCTCAGTTGCGTAGTAAAGGTGAAATAGTCATACAAGTACTGGCTGGTACTGCTATAGAGACTGCCGAATATCAATGTGATCGTGAATTAGTAAAGCAGGGCAACTCATGGGAAGTGGCTCCAAAAAAGTAAACCCTACAGCACTCAAAAAACTTAACCTATTTTGTAATTATCTTTTTGGATTTCAATATGTCTTCAAAGCAGCAAGCTCAAGGTCGTAACGTCGTAGTCATTGGTACCCAGTGGGGTGATGAAGGCAAAGGTAAGGTAGTAGATTGGCTAACGGATCATGCGCAAGCAGTAGTGCGCTTTCAGGGTGGGCACAATGCAGGCCATACTCTCATTATTGGTGACAAGAAAACTATCTTGCGCTTGATTCCCTCTGGAATCATGCACAAAGAGGTGATTTGCTATATCGGCAACGGAGTCGTGTTATCTCCCGAAGCCCTTTTTAAAGAAATCGGCGAGCTTGAAGCGGCTGGTTTGGATGTGCAATCCCGCTTGAAGATCTCCGAGGCAACTACCTTGATTCTTCCATATCACGTTGCTATTGATCATGCCCGTGAGAAAAAGCGTGGCGACGCCAAGATTGGCACCACTGGACGGGGTATTGGCCCAGCATATGAAGATAAGGTGGCACGTCGCGCACTACGCGTTCAGGACTTGTTCTACCCAGAAAAATTTGCAGCGCAATTGCGTGAAAATTTGGATTATCACAACTTCATGCTGACTAATTACTACGGAGCTGATCCCGTTGACTATGAAGCAACCTTGGCTGAAGCAATGTCTTATGCGCAGCGTCTAAAGCCAATGGTGGTTGATGTATCTAGTGCGCTGTATGCTGCTGAACAAGCCGGACAAAATTTATTATTTGAAGGTGCTCAAGGTACTTTGTTAGATATTGATCATGGCACCTATCCTTATGTCACTTCTAGTAATTGTGTAGCGGGTAATGCTGCGGCTGGATCTGGGGTCGGTCCTGATTCTTTGCAATATATCTTGGGTATTACTAAGGCCTATTGCACTCGTGTTGGTGCGGGCCCATTTCCAAGTGAGCTATACGATCATGATAATCCTGCTAAACAAGATCCGGCTGGTATACGCTTAGCTGAAGTGGGCAAAGAGTTCGGTTCTGTTACCGGTCGTCCACGTCGTACGGGTTGGCTCGATGCTGCTGCCTTAAAACGCTCTATTCAGATTAATGGCTTGTCTGGATTGTGTATTACTAAGTTAGACGTGCTTGATGGCTTCGAAACGATTCGCTTATGTGTTGGTTACACCTTAGATGGTCAGAAATTAGATGTATTACCTCGTGGTGCTGAGTCTGTTGCTCGTTGTGTACCTATTTATGAAGACTTTCCGGGTTGGAAAGGGACGACTTTTGGCATACGTGAGTGGGATCAGTTGCCTCCTGAGGCTCAGAAATTCTTGCGTCGTATTGAAGAGGTTGCTGGCAAACCCATCGCCATGGTTTCTACTGGCCCAGAGCGCGATGAAACCATCTTGCTCCAGCATCCATTTCAGGATTGATGCGCGTATTTAACTCTCTTTTTTATTAACTACTGCACTCGAAACAAAGGTTTACAACATGACTGCCCGTACCACTTGCAATTCGCTTCAAGTAGCTACTCCTCTTTACCGCTTCATTGAAGACAAAGTACTTCCCGGAACTGGTATTAAGAGCGCTGATTTTTGGAAGGGATTTGATGAGATCGTCAAAGATTTAACTCCAATAAATGAAGCATTGCTAGCAAAACGTGATCGTCTTCAGCTTGATTTAGATAAATGGCATAAAGCCAATCCAGGCCCAATCAAAGATATGCCTGCGTATCGCAAGTATCTAAAAGAAATTGGATATATAGATGAGGTACCTAAGAATATTTCAGCTACCACCCAAAATGTTGATGATGAACTAGCTCTTCAAGCTGGTCCCCAGTTGGTTGTTCCTGTGCTCAACGCTCGCTATGCTTTAAACGCTGCTAATGCTCGTTGGGGTTCTTTGTATGATGCTTTATATGGCACTGATGTTATCTCTGCAGAAGGTGGTGCTGATAAAGAGGCTGCTTACAACCCAATTCGAGGCGCAAAGGTAGTGGCCTATGCCCGTCAGTTTTTAGATGAATCAGCCCCTTTAGCTAAAGCTTTGTACAGCGATGTTGTGGCATATACGGTGGTGGACAATAAACTGTCAGTGAAGTTAAAGGATGGCAGCACTACTGGTTTGATTGATGAGAAACAGTTTGTTGGATACCAAGGCGATGCTGCTGCACCATCATCTGTTTTGCTGCGCAATAACGGTATTCACATTGATATTGAAATTGATAAGTCCAAAACCATAGGCGCTACTGATGCAGCTGGTGTAAATGATGTGGTACTTGAAGCTGCACTCTCAACTATTCTCGACTTAGAAGATTCAGTTGCAGTAGTTGATGGCGATGACAAAGTGCTTGCTTATGAGAACTGGCTAGGAATTTTGAAGGGTACTTTGGTTGAAGAGGTTAAAAAGGGTGATAAGACCTTTACCCGTAGTCTTAATCCAGACCGTCAATACAAGGCTGGTATCGGTGCGGTAAACGCAAAAGATGGCCTAGTGACTTTGCATGGCCGTTCACTCTTGTTTCTCCGTAACGTTGGTCACCTGATGACTAACCCAGCCATCATCACTGGTGAAGGCAAGGAAATCTACGAGGGCATTTTAGATGCTGTAATTACAGTATTAATTGCTTTGTATGATATTAATCGTCCAGCAAGTCAAGCAATTGGCAATACGCGTAAGGGCTCTGTATATATTGTTAAACCAAAAATGCATAGCGCAGAAGAAGTGGCATTTGCTAGTGAGCTCTTTAGTCGCGTTGAAAAATTGCTTGGCCTACCAGAGAACACTGTGAAATTGGGAATCATGGATGAAGAGCGCCGCATGAGTGTCAATATTAAAGCGGCTATTGCTGCAGCCGGTGCTCGCGTTGCTTTTATTAATACTGGATTCTTGGATCGCACTGGTGATGAAATGCATACCGGGATGTATGGTGGTGCGATGGTTCGCAAAGGTAGGATGAAGATCGCTAAATGGTTTGGCGCATATGAGCGCCGTAACGTTTTAGCAGGATTAGATTGCGGTTTACGCGGTCGCGCGCAGATTGGTAAAGGCATGTGGCCCGCCCCAGATCTCATGAAAGAAATGGTAGAGCAAAAAATTGCGCATCCTCAAGCTGGTGCTAATACCGCTTGGGTACCATCACCTACAGCTGCGACATTGCATGCAATGCATTATCACCAAGTCAATGTTGCCAAGATCCAAGAGGAAATGGAAATACAAGACACTGCAGCTGAGTATGAGGCCTTAACGGATGATCTTTTGACTGTGCCAATTGCGCTGTATCCTGATTGGACTAAAGAAGAGATTCGTGAGGCTCTCAATAATAATTGCCAAGGAATTTTGGGATATGTGGTTCGTTGGATTGACCAGGGTGTTGGTTGCTCTAAGGTCCCTGATATTTATAACGTAGGCTTAATGGAAGATCGTGCAACATTGCGTATTTCTAGTCAGCATATTGCCAACTGGTTGCTGCACAAATACGTGACTAAAGCTGAAGTGGAGGAAGCCTTGCAACGCATGGCTGGCATTGTAGATATGCAAAATGCAGGAGATCCCCTTTACAAGCCGATGATGCCTAACTATAAAGATTCCTATGCCTACCAAGCTGCAAGTGATCTGATCTTTAAGGGTCTTGAACAGCCAAATGGGTATACCGAACCATTGCTACATGCTTGGCGCTTAAAGGTAAAGCAGGCACAAGCAAAGTAATCTATCGGCAAGATTAAGATATGAATGGATTTGTCGGAAGGCAAATCCATTTTCTTTTTAAGTACCCTTCAGAAATACTTCATCAGATATGTTTAGCTTCTTAAATCCCTTTCGATCTCATCCTGTATTTCCATTTCAGAGAAATGATGGAGGGAGGGAGTCAGCAGGATTTAAAGGGGGTGCTGGGGATTGCGTGGTTCGGTCTATTGCAATTGCATCTGGTTTGCCCTATTTGCAGGTCTATGAAGACCTCAGAAGCGCAAATGCCAGTTATGCTGATCTACGCAATGACAAGCTTGCCAGACGCCTCAACCAAACGGGATCATCTCCCCGCAACGGCAATCATCGCAATGTCTTTCACAATTACATTCTTGGGCTCGGGTTTGAGTGGGTTCCCACAATGCAGGTTGGGGCAGGATGCCAAGTACATCTGCGGCCTAATGAGCTACCAGCAGGAGTATTAATTGTTAAGGTTTCTAAACACTTAACAGCCGTTATTGATGGAGTACTTCAAGATACTCACGACCCCTCTCGAGGGGGAAAGCGCTGTGTATACGGTTATTACCGTAAGAAGTAGCCCAGAAATGGTGCCAAGGTAGGGCCATGAAAAAAGCCTCTAAGTATTTTTAGAGGCTTTTTTATAAAACAGGCATTAATTGCCAAACAATCAGCAATAAATTGAGGTTTTATTACCAATTTGCGCTATTTTTGTGACTTTTCTGTTCCATTACCTTAGCTTCTGCCCAGGCTGCTGAAAGTAAGGCAAAAAAATCACGAATTGCAAATAAAGGCTTTAAACCAAAGCTTGATGATTGTTGAAACTGAACTGTATTGGACTGTGCCATTTGAACTCTCCTTAAGGGTATACCCTGATGATACACCAATTTCTAGAGAATTGTTGCAAAGCAGCACATTAATGATGCTTCATCTTGTATTTTGCCCTCCAAGCCTGTTGATAGACGTTGGTCATACCGATCATGATCGAGGTAGTCCAGGCTAGTGAAAACAGGCCAGTAAAGGCGATGAAGAATGCCAGACTCTTCCAACCATGGGGAAGGTTGTCTGGAGCAAATCCAACGGTTGTGTAACAGCTTCCAGAAAAAATAATTGCCAATAAGGTGTCATCCACTAGGCCTAGCATCCTTAAAAAGAATGCCCATAACAGCACTTCAAATATGTGAATCAGCGCTATGGAACTAAAGGCAAAATAAAAGTGAAAAAACACCCACCTGTATTGCTTATTCGCGATATTGTTATCGGTTAAACGATCAAATCTCATAGCCACTTTATTAATGGCACTTCCGTGATAAATGAGAACTACTAGCAAGAGAAGGGTGCCTACTAGGATTTCTTTTAATAGTGGATAAAGAAGGGGGTGGTTAGATAGAAATGTATTCATAGGGATAATAGTTTGAGGACAGGAGTCAGTATATGGACCTGACGAAATCCTCTGGCGCATGGATTGATCATAGGGACGATAATGACATACCCCTAAATTCAAGTAAAGCCAGCATTGAGCAATCCTATTTCAAACAATCAGAAGCACGAACGCTTCTTACTACTCGCATTAGCGGGTATTCAGTTCACCCACATTTTGGACTTCATGATCATGATGCCCTTGGGTCCTGAATTTATTAAAGCGCTTGATATCAGTACTCATCAATTTGGCTTATTACTCTCTTCTTATACTTTTGCAGCGGCTATTGCTGGCATCTTCGCCACGTATTATGTGGATCGTTTTGAGCGTCGACAACTTCTCCTAAGTTTGTATGTGTGTTTTATTGTTGCCACTTTGGCTTGCGGTCTTGCGCCGAGCTACGAAACACTTTTTATTGCGAGGGCATTTGCAGGTGCGTTTGGCGGAATCTTAGGTTCCTTAGTGCAAACTATCGTGGCTGATTCGATCCCCTTTGAGCGCAGAGGAAAAGCCTTGGGAACAGTGATGGCTGCATTTTCGGTATCTACCGTTGCAGGTGTTCCTCTCAGTTTGTTTTTAGCGCACCATATTCCTAGCCTGGGATGGAGAGCGCCCTTTATATTTATCGCCTTGATTTCCACTGTCATTTTGTACTTAGGCTATCGCAATATTCCAAAAATCTCTGGGCATTTAGACCATATTCATGAAGGCAGCCGTATGAGTCAAATCGTGAAGATCTTGATTGCACATCAACATATCAAAGCCTTTATTTTTATGGCCTTCATTATGATGACAGGATTCTCGGTCATTCCATATATCGCCTTGTACTTAACCTCGAATGTAGGTATTAATAATGCCTACATCTCCTTGATTTACCTATGTGGTGGAGTAGCTACCTTAATGAGTTCGCGGTTTATCGGCCATATGTCTGACAAGTATGGCAAGGTAAAAGTCTTTCGAGTATTAGCGGTAGTAAGCTTGATTCCTTTATTGGTTACTACGAATCTACTAGTTACTCCTTTATGGATTGTATTAATTAACTCAACAGCATTTTTTATTCTGGTCTCGGGAAGAATGATTCCGGCGATGGCGATGGTCAGCCAGGTGGTAGAAAATAAAATTCGAGGAACCTTTATGAGTCTGATAGGCTCGGTTCAAATGTTGGCATCGGGTATTGCTACGGTACTAGCGGGAATGGTGGTGACGATTGGTTCGGATGGCAGAATGGAGCACTACAACTGGGTTGGCTATGGCGCCGCATCTTGTGGGCTACTCACCATTTGGCTGGTAGGATATGTCCATTCAGATCCTAAGAAAAAATTAAAGGAGCAGCTGTGATTCAATTTACAAGACCTGATGGCAAAACGGTTAATGGCTATTTAGCTGAGCCAACGAATAAACCCAATGCACCTGGTGTGGTAGTTATTCAAGAGTGGTGGGGTATGGATGACCAAATTAAAGCAGTGGCCGATCGTTTTGCTAAAGCTGGTTATCGGGCCTTGGTGCCGGATTTATATCGGGGTGAGTTGGCCCTTGAGGCAAAAGAGGCTGAGCACTTAATGAACGGCTTGGATTTCGGTGATGCTGCTTCTCAAGACATTCGTGGCGCGGTACAGTATCTGAAAGCGACTGGTAGTAGCAAAGTAGGGGTCACTGGATTCTGTATGGGCGGTGCACTGACAGTACTTTCTGCCTGCTTTGTACCGGAGTTGGATGCTACAGTCGTTTGGTATGGCAATCCACCCGCTGAATTTGTAGATGCCAATAATATTACTAAACCGATGATGGGTCACTGGTCCTTGCAGGATGAGTTTTTCTCGCCAGCCGATGTTGATACATTAGAGAAAAAATTAAAGGAAGCGGGCGCTCATCATGAATTTCATCGCTACGATGCGAAGCATGCGTTTGCCAATCCTCAATCTGACTCACGAGGCTTAGCGCCTTTGCAATATCACCATGAGTCTGCTGAGTTGGCTTGGACTCGCTCACTCGAATTTTTCAAGAAACATTTAACTTAATTACCTACGAGTGACTGATGCATCTTTTTGCTGAAAATCTGGCTGTAGAAATCTCCTCCTATTATCGAAATTTAGTACTTGGGCATGGGGTTACTCCCAAAGTCTTTACTCTGGTCAATGGTGAGGGCAGTCAATATCTTTTCTTTGTCGATGATTTGCAGATGGAGAAGGATCAAGAGAATTTATTTTTAGCTTATATCGTGCAAGCCCATGAAGCCGTCTGCTATGCCAGGGGCACTTTAGTGATTGTGGAAAAGAATCAGCAATATATTGAATTTGCAGTAGTCGATCATGATGATGCAGATGCGATCGTCTGTTCAGCAGAGTTGACTAGAGATATCGATGACAAACCCATTGGCTTGACGGAGTTTGAAAAGACTCTAGCTAAAAAAGAGACCATCGTATTTGGCGGTCTTTTCAAGCACATTCAATTGTCAGACGCTAAGACTGAAGACTTTGAAAGTCTTTGGGAAGAAATGAAACCCAAAATTTTGCATCGGATGGTGGGGCTCTAATTCTATAAATCCCCGGTCTGCTGGGATTTTTTAATCCAGTTTTTCTGTTTCAATACCTTTCCACCATTTACCTTTAAATTGACCTTGCAGCCAATCAATACATAGACTCACTTTAGTGGAGACATGTTTTGGTGATGAAAATACCGCATGAATTTCTTGGGAAGGAAGTGTCCAATCTTCCATCACGGGAGTGAGCACCTTATCTTTGACGGATTGGTGAGCGACATACCAAGGAAGCACTGCTAGGCCCATGCCAGCTCTGGCTGCAGCCAAAATCGCTGATAAGTTATTAGAGGTGAATGGACCCTTGACCTCAACGATTTCGCTTTGATTGTTCTGATTGCTTAAATTCCACCGGTGATCGCCCTGTGCGGTGGTGTAAATCAGGGCCTGATGGTGCGCAATATCTTTAGGTTTGTTAGGCGCAGGATGATCTTTGAGGTATTCCGGGCTGGCCACCATGACCCAAGGATTTGAGCCTAAAAAGCGAGAGCCTAGAGAGGAGTCTGGCAAACGGCGCATGCGAATGGCTAGATCTACTCCCTGCTCAATCAGGTTGATGTAGCGGTCATCCATGTTGAGATTAACCTCTAGTTCGGGGTGAAGCAACATGAACTGCAGAACAGAAGGCGTGAGGACACGACGTCCAAAGTCGACCGAAGCACTGATGGTGATCTTGCCGCGTACCTTCGATTGCATGAGGGATGCCAAGTCATCTGCTTCTTCAATTTCTCGTGCAATCCCTTTGCACTTTTCGTAATAGATTTTTCCGATTTCAGTGGGAGTTACCCCTCTTGTGCTGCGGTGCAATAACAAGGTGGCTAAGCGCTTTTCAAGGCTGGCAACAAATTTGGTTGCGGTAGGTTGGGTGATGCCCAAATCCTCTGCAGCCTTGCTAAACGAGCCTGTCTCAACAACCCGTATATAGAGCGAAATACCTTGTACGCGGTCCATAGCCTATCTTTTTAGTGCCAATAGGGACTTTTTACACTATTCCACCACGGAATACTAGATATAGATTTGGTGAGGTTCTCAAGTCGGCCGAATTTGAAGATCATTCGTCTATACCAAATATAGGAGGAGATGAATCATGGCAAAAATGAAAGCCGCAATGGCAGCAGTATTGGTGATGGAAAAAGAAGGTATCACCACTGCATTTGGTGTTCCTGGAGCTGCTATTAATCCACTTTACGCACAATTACGCGAACGTCAGTCAATTACGCATATCCTAGCCCGACATGTTGAAGGCGCTTCACACATGGCTGAAGGTTATACAAGAGCTAAAGCAGGTAACATTGGTGTTTGTATCGGTACTTCCGGCCCAGCCGGTACTGACATGATTACAGGACTGTATTCCGCAAGCGCTGACTCTATTCCCATTCTCTGCATTACTGGACAAGCTCCACGTGCTCGTCTTTACAAAGAAGATTTTCAGGCTGTTGATATTGAGACGATTTCTAAGCCAGTAACAAAGATGTCTGTAACGGTTCGTGAGCCTGGCTTAGTGCCACGGGTTTTCCAACAGGCATTTCATGTGATGCGTTCAGGCCGCCCCGGACCAGTATTAATCGACTTGCCGATTGATGTTCAATTAGCTGAAATTGAATTTGATATCGATACGTATGAGCCATTGCCGGTATACAAACCAGCAGCTAGCCGTAAGCAGATCGAAAAAGCGCTCGAAATGTTGATGTCTGCCAAAAAGCCATTAATTGTTGCTGGCGGCGGCATTATTAACGCTGATGCAGATGCTCTGTTAGTGGAGTTTGCAGAATTGACTGGTATTCCAGTGATCCCAACCCTCATGGGTTGGGGAGCCATTCCGGATGATCATCCATTGATGGCCGGTATGGTTGGCCTTCAAACCTCACACCGCTATGGTAATGCCACTCTCCTAGCTAGTGATCTTGTTTTGGGTATTGGTAACCGCTGGGCTAACCGCCACACTGGATCAATCGATGTGTATTGCAAAGATCGCAAGTTTATTCACGTTGACATTGAGCCAACCCAAATTGGTCGCGTATTTAATCCCGACTACGGCATTGTTTCAGATGCAAAAGCAGCCTTAGAATTATTTGTTGAAGTTGCTAAGGAATGGAAAGCAAAAGGCAAGCTTACTAACTACACTGAATGGGTTGAGCGTTGCCAGGAGCGTAAGAGCTTGATGCTCCGTAAAACCAACTTTGATAATGTGCCCATCAAGCCACAACGCGTCTATCAAGAGATGAATTCCGTATTTGGTCGTGACACTGTATATGTATCGACTATTGGCCTATCGCAAATTGCTGGCGGTCAATTCTTACATGTCTACGGTGCTCGTCAATGGATTAACTGCGGTCAAGCTGGCCCCCTTGGCTGGACAATTCCAGCTGCATTAGGTGCATTGGCCTCCGATACAACCAAGACTGTCGTTGGACTTGCTGGTGACTACGACTTCCAATTCTTGATTGAGGAATTAGCAGTTGGCGCACAATTTAACTTGCCATTAGTGATGGTCTTGGTGAATAACAGTTACCTAGGTTTAATTCGTCAAGCGCAGC
Organism: Polynucleobacter sp. AP-Melu-500A-A1; assembly: GCF_018882125.1. Classification (GTDB taxonomy): domain Bacteria; phylum Pseudomonadota; class Gammaproteobacteria; order Burkholderiales; family Burkholderiaceae; genus Polynucleobacter. Next base: position 380,526 of record NZ_JACVOZ010000002.1, on the reverse strand, counting down.
GTGGTTTTGAGATGGATTATTGTGTTCAACTGGCTTTTGACAATATCAACGTGGACGATCAAACCCTGAAGGGCTATGGCGTAGATCACGTTCAAGTCGTTGAAGGGCTTGGTTGCAAAGCTATCAGAGTCTCGGATCCAAATAAAATCAATGCTGCATTGATTGAGGCGCAAAAGATGGCCAAAGAGCATCGTGTTCCGGTAGTAGTGGAGATCATTCTAGAAAAGATCACCAATATTGCGATGGGTACTGAAATTAATAATGTGAATGAATTTGAAGATATTGATTGCCGCCATCCCGCTGGAACTGAGGGATTGGTAGCCGCTGGCCTCCTAGAGTAATCACTTCATTGCCTTGAATTTACCCATGTATCGTCCAGTTTGATTGTTATTAAGGAATAGGAATGCCTAAGTTTGTAGCTAACCTCACAATGTTGTTTAATGAAAAACCATTTTTGGAGCGTTTTGCGCTAGCCAAGATTGGAGGTTTCAAAGCAGTTGAGTTTCTATTTCCTTACCCGTATTCGAAGGAAGAAATTAAATCGCAGCTTGATGCCTATGCTCTTAAATTAGTTCTGCATAACCTGCCAGCAGGGGATTGGGATGCGGGCGAGCGTGGCATTGCATGTCTTCCAGATCGCGTAGAGGAGTTCCGTGCTGGTGTTGCTAAGGCAATTGAATACGCAACTTACTTGAATGTCCGTCAGCTCAATTGCTTGGCTGGTAAAGCGCCTGCTGGAGTAGATCCTCAGGTACTGCGCGGTACCTTTGTTAGTAATCTGCAATATGCTGCTGAGCAATTAAAGAAAGCAAATATTAAATTACTGATTGAGCCAATTAATACCTTTGATATACCTGGGTTTTATCTGTCGAAAACCCAACAGGCAATTGACATCATGGATGAGGTAGGTTCGGATAATTTGTATCTGCAATATGACATCTATCATGCACAGCGTATGGAGGGCGAGATTGCCAGTACGATTAAAAAATACTTACCCCGCATTGCGCATATTCAAATAGCGGACAACCCAGGCCGTAATGAGCCGGGTACTGGCGAGATTAACTATGACTATTTGTTTGGTTTGTTAGATCAGATTGGCTACAATGGCTGGATTGGCTGCGAATATAAGCCACTAAAAAATACAGTTGCTGGTCTTGGTTGGATGCAACACTATGAGCATCCATATCAAGAGAGCATCTACATCTAACTTAGTAAAAAATCAAAACATTGAGGATTAAGTATGAGTAACTCACAAAAAATTGGCTTTATTGGCCTTGGTATTATGGGCGCGCCAATGGCAGGGCACTTTATTAATGCAGGCCATGAGTTATTTGTGAATACTAGAGGCAAGATTCCAGAAGAGATTGCTAATTCATCAGCGGTGAAAGTTGCTACACCTGCTGAGGTAGCTCGGAACTCAGATGTTATTTTCATCATGGTTCCTGATACACCAGATGTGGAAAAAGTTTTATTTGGTGAGAATGGCGTTGCATCTGGCTTATCTAAAGGCAAGATCGTCATTGATATGAGCTCGATTTCTCCAATTGCAACCAAGGAATTTGCTCAAAAGATAAACGCATTGGGTTGTGAGTATTTGGATGCACCGGTATCTGGCGGACAAGTGGGTGCAAAAAATGCAACTTTATCCATTATGGTTGGCGGCGCTGAATCCACTTTTGAAAAAATCAAACCTTTGTTTGCCTTGATTGGTAAAAACATTAATTTAGTCGGCGGTAATGGCGATGGTCAAACTGCTAAAGTGGCTAATCAGATCATTGTTGCTCTCAATATTGAGGCGGTTGGCGAAGCACTATTATTTGCCGCTAAAGCGGGAGCTGATCCTGAGAAAGTACGCCAAGCATTAATGGGCGGCTTTGCAAGCTCTAAGATCTTGGAAGTGCATGGTGAGCGTATGGTAAAGCGTACGTTTGATCCAGGATTTCGGATTGAATTACATCAAAAAGATCTCAATTTGGCTCTAAATAGCGCGAAAGCACTGGGAGTTTCTTTGCCTAATACGGCTACAGCACAAGAGTTATTTAATGCTTGTACAGCTCACGGCGGCAAAGCTTGGGATCATTCAGCAATGGTGAGGGCATTAGAGAAGTTGGCTAACTTCGAAATTGGGCAGAAGGCCTAATTTTTCTTGCAACCGGCGCTAAGCGTCGGTAAGTCTTGTTTGGTGCCCAGGAAGGGACTCGAACCCCCACAACCTTACGATCGCCAGCACCTGAAGCTGGTGCGTCTACCAATTTCGCCACCTGGGCATGCCACTATTATAGAGGGATGGGTGTATTTGGACTTTTCCCGCCCAATTTGGCTTTTTCTCTTCAGACTTGATGGTTTGATACAGTAGCCTTATTCATAACAAAAATAGATATCAATAGATATATATAGGGCATGTATTGCCGAAGGAATTAAATGCGTAAAGCAAAAGACTTGGTGCCACGTGAGGCTGATCGTTTAGGAACAGTCCAAGGACACCGAGATGGATTTGGTTTTGTCATTCCCGATGATGGTGGTGAAGATATTTTTCTCTCTGAAAGAGAAATGTCTCGCGTAATGCACGGTGACAGAGTAAATGTCAGAGTATTGGGAACAGATCGGCGTGGACGCCCAGAGGGACAGATTGTTGAAGTTGTCCTCCATGCCAATAAGGTAGTGATCGGCCGACTCTTAAATGAAAATGGCGTATTGATTGTCGCTCCCGAAGATAAGCGTATCGGTCATGACATCTTGATCCCACCCAAAGGACAAGGTAATGCTAAGTTAGGCCAAGTGGTGAGTGTCGAAATTATTGACTATCCCGATAGTTATCGTCAGGCAGTGGGGAGGGTGGTTGAGGTCTTGGGCGAAATTGATGACCCGGGCATGGAAATTGAAATAGCTGTTCGCAAGTATGGTGTTCCTCATGAGTTTTCTGCAGCAGCAATGAAAGAGGCTGCAGCGTTACCAGATAGCGTTCAACAGGAAGATTTAGAAGGTCGAGTAGATTTGCGCGACGTGCCTTTGGTCACCATCGACGGTGCTGATGCACGAGATTTTGATGATGCGGTGTATTGCGAGCCGATCATGTATGGAAAAACCAAGGCTTGGCGCCTCATCGTGGCCATTGCTGATGTCTCGCATTACGTTAAACCAAATCATCCTTTAGATGAAGAGGGTTTGTTGCGCGCTACCTCGGTGTATTTCCCAAGAAGGGTAATACCGATGTTGCCCGAGAAGATCTCCAATGGCCTTTGTTCTCTAAACCCTGGTGTAGATCGTCTCTGTATGGTTTGTGATTCTGTGGTGGATAACAATGGCATTGTCTTGGCCTATCAGTTCTATCCAGCGGTAATGCATTCAGCGCAACGATTCACCTACGACACCGTTTGGGAAATCTTATCCAATAGCAAAGGCCCAGAAGCTGTGCGTTTTGGGCAATTCCGTCCATTACTAACAAATTTATATTCGCTCTATAAAATACTCTTAGCTGCACGAGAGCGACGTGGTGCAATTGAATTTGATACGACTGAAACCCAAATTATCAGTAATGAGCTCGGCAAGATCATGCGTATTGAGCCTCGCATCCGAAATGATGCGCACCGCTTAATTGAGGAGTGCATGTTGACGGCCAACGTTTGCGCTGCTGACTATATTGATAAAAATAAGCACCTAAGCCTTTATCGAGTTCACGGTGAGCCATCAGAAGAGAAATTGGTTACTTTACGTCAAGTCTTAAGGACCTCAGGTCTTTCTTTGGATGGTGGTGAGAAACCAAAGCCACGAGATTTTGCCAAACTGATGCGCGCAATCAAAGATCGGCCTGATGCCAATATGCTCCAGTCAGTGGTATTGCGCTCAATGCAGCAAGCGATGTATCAGCCAGATAATGAAGGTCACTTCGGTTTGGCTTATCCAGCATATTCCCATTTCACTAGCCCGATTCGCCGCTATCCAGACTTATTGACACATCGAGTGATCAAGTCGATTCTTCAGAAAAAGCCTTATGTTCCAGTCTTGCCGCCAAAAGTACCACTCAACCTGACTTTGCCTCGCAAAGGTAAGGGTCGTGAGAATGCGGTGAATGCCAAGAAATCGCAAAGCGATGCTAAGGCAGGTCTAGCTAAAGGCGCAAGATTGCCAAAAGGCGCCAATGCTGCATTACCAATCTGGGGGCAGTTAGGTGTCCACTGCTCTTCTAATGAGCGTCGTGCCGATGAGGCATCACGTGATGTCGAGGCATGGCTCAAGTGTTATTACATGCGTGACCATTTAGGCCAAGAGTATGCCGGCACGGTTACAGGCGTCGCTAACTTCGGATTGTTTATTCAGTTAGAGAATTTATTCGTTGAGGGTATGGTGCACGTTACCGAGTTGGGAGGCGATTATTTCCAATACGACGAAGCGCGCCAAGAATTGCGTGGCGAGCGAACAGGCATTCGCTATCGCTTAGGTGATCGCTTGCACGTCTTGGTAAGCAGGGTAGATCTAGATGCTCGCAAGATTGAATTCAGTCTGGTTAAATCTATGGGCGCTGAAGCTGGTGGCTCAAGTAACCGTCGTCAACTACTCTTAGCGAGCGATACTGGTAGGCCAAATAAGAAAGCCGCTTCCAAGAAGACTAGGCCATCTAGTAAAGTGCCACAAAAACCCAGTGGCATTAATGTTAATGCGGCCAAATCCTCTGGAACCTTGAGTGCTACTCAATCCAAAAGCAAGGCTAGTCGCAAAAACGGTAAAGCCAATAAGCAAGGCAGATCGGTTGGCAAGCCTGCCGGCTCGAAGCCTCCAGTGCGTAGTACCAATGCAAGACGTAAATAGCACGCACATAAGATAGAAGAAGATGAAACAAATATTAGTGGGTTTTCATGCAGTACAAGCGCGCTTGCGAGTAGATCCTGAAAGTCTAAAGTCAGTCTATTTTGATCCTGGTCGTCGCGATAGGCGGATGGGGGATTTTCTCAAACAGGCTGAAGAAGTTTTAGGCGAAAGATTGCATGCCGCAGATGCAGAACGTTTGCATAAATTGGCTGGACATGATCGCCATCAAGGCGTCGTTGCCTTAGCAGAAAAATTGACAATCGCTCGAACGATTACTGAGGTAGTAGAGGATGTTGAAGGTGCAAAAGAAAAGCCCTTGTTCTTGGTTTTAGATGGCATTACTGACCCCCATAACTTTGGCGCCTGTTTACGGGTGGCTGATGGCGCAGGCGTGGATGCAGTAGTGATCCCCAAAGATCGTTCTGCCTCGATTAATGCCACGGTTAGTAAGGTATCTAGTGGTGCATCTGAAGTGATACCAGTCATTACTGTTACCAACTTGGTCCGAAGCATGAAGGAAATGCAAGAAGCGGGTGTTTGGTTGATTGGAACCGATGATGAAGCTGAAAAATCGATCTACGATCTTAATCTGACTGGATCCATTGCTATTGTGATGGGTGCTGAAGGTGAGGGAATGCGCCGTTTAACCCGTGAAACCTGTGATGAGTTAGTACGAATCCCAATGCAAGGCGTTGTTGAAAGTTTGAACGTTTCCGTTGCAAGTGGCGTATGCTTGTATGAAGCATTAAGACAGCGCTTATTAAAGACTGAAAAGTAAAAAGCCAATCGGCTAATCAATTCTTTAAGAGGGGATGATTATGAAATGTAATATTGGTCACACAGATCGCGTACTCCGCATGACTGTTGGCCTTACCCTAATGGGTTTAGCTGGTTTTGGTATTGTTGGGGCATGGGGTTGGATTGGCATTATTCCCCTGGCAACCGGCATGCTTGGCAATTGCCCAGCTTATGACCTCATAGGCATGAATACCGCTAAGAAGTAGTGTATTACTAGAAGCCCTAAAACACTTTACTGCGCAAGTAAGGCTTCTAGTTTTTCAGTATCAACACAGAAATTACGAATTCCCTCAGCCAGTTTTTCTGTGGCCATCGCATCATTATTCAATTGCAAGCGAAAGTGAGATTCATCTAATTTCAGTGCGTTAATGTTTTCTGCATTAGCAGCATCTAATTTTTTTTCAACTACCACTTTACTATTTTGCAATTCCGCCAATAGCTCTGGGCTAATCGTCAGTAAGTCACACCCCGCTAACTCCAATATTTGACTGGTATTGCGAAAGCTGGCGCCCATGATTTCTGTGGCAATACCAAAGTGCTTGTAGTAATGAAAAATTCTTTTGACAGAAGTGACCCCTGGATCATTGGCCCCACCATGACTAGCATCATTCCAGTTGCTAGCCAACTTTGCTTTATGCCAATCCGTAATGCGTCCAACAAAGGGGGAGATTAGTTGAGCGTTTGCTGCGCCACAGGCAGCAGCTTGTACTAATGAAAAGAGGAGGGTCATATTGCAATGTATGCCTTCGGCCTCTAATTCTTTCGCCGCCGCTATACCTTCCCAGGTACCCGCCAACTTAATCAAGATGCGTCTACGCTCAATTCCATGAGATTCATATAGTGCAATCAGGTGTTTTGCCTTAGCTACCATTGCATTGGTATCAAAGGATAGGCGAGCATCTACCTCGGTGGAAACTCGACCGGGAACAATCTTGAGAATTTCTAATCCAAAAGCGACCAAAATGTAATCCACTAGATCGCCTGGTTTCATACCAGGATGAGCTGCTTTCACAGAGTTCACCAAAGATTGATAATTGCTTTGCTGAGCGGCCTTTAGAATTAGAGAGGGGTTAGTGGTAGCGTCCTGAGGGGCAAACTCTTTCATGCGCTCAAAATCGCCGGTATCGGCAACCACAGTAGTGAGATTTTTAAGCTGATTTAAGGCGGAAGTGGCGCTATTCATCGTGATATCAAGGATCTAAAAGGATTGCTTGTGATTATCATATGATAGATGGATTAAATACTCCATTCCAGTAAAGGCATTGAGCAAAGCGATGAATCAGGATCAACTAAAGCAGATGGTGGGTGAGGCAGCAAGAGACGAGGTCTTAAAGCTAGTAGCGGGTCAGATCCTGGGGGTTGGTACTGGATCGACTGCGAATTGCTTTATTGATGCTCTAGCGCCCCATAAAGATCATTTTGCGGGGACAGTCTCAAGTTCGAATGCGACTACTGAGCGTCTCCTCAAACATGGCTTTCAGGTTTTAGATCCTAATGACGTGGTGAGTCTTCCTGCCTACGTAGATGGCGCAGATGAAATCAATCCTGCGGGACACATGATTAAGGGTGGTGGTGGGGCCTTAACTCGCGAGAAAATTATTGCCTCGATGGCTAAACAATTTATCTGCATTTGCGATTCTTCAAAACAAGTTTCAGTTCTTGGAAACTTTGCCTTGCCTGTGGAAATCATTCCCTTGGCGAGGGGGGCGATTACTAGAGAGCTCGATAAGCTTGGTGGTAAGGTTACTTTGCGATTGGCAAAAAGTACTCGGGCCGATCTGGGTCAAACCCAAAGTGAGCCATTCGTTACAGATAACGGCGGGTGGATTTTAGATGTGGCAGGTTTACAAATAGCTGATCCCATCAAAATGGAGTCAATGATTAATCAGATTGCTGGGGTGATCACCGTAGGTTTATTTGCTAAAGAAAAGGCCAACATACTCTTGGTGAGTAATGCTGCTGGTGTAGAGCGGATTGTATTTTAGGGTGTAAAAAAACCCGACGGGGTATGCCCATCGGGTTTGATTGCCATGCTTGACATGGCGTAGACAAACGGAAGAGTATTGGTTCCGTTGTCCTTAAACGCATAGATGCGTTTATCTCAAGTGGCTTTCGCCAATGTGGTTGACACAAAGTCTGTCGCCCCACAACTTCATCCTATGCCTCTAGCTATAGAGTGTCAACAACAAATCAAAATATATTTTTAATAAAAATTTAAGCTAATACATTATTGTGATGCAGCAATCATTCTGCCGGGGGAACATAGCCTTGTGCCATGTCTGCGCCACCTTCAAAGAAGTATTTTTCAACTTGCTTTAAAAGGTATTGACGGGCGCGTGGGTCAGCCATATTGAGACGGTTTTCATTAATCAGCATAGTTTGATGTTTCAACCATGCAGTCCAAGCTTCCTTGGATACTTGATTCCAAATCTTTTTGCCAAGCTCTCCTGGAAGGGGTGCGAAATCCATTCCCTCGGCCTCTTTGTTGAGTTTGATGCATTGAACCATGCGTGCCATCTGTAATACCTTTCTTTATAAATCTTTAGTTAAAACCATGGACTTACGATCCCAGTTATAAATTTGTTTACGCTCTTCAGGCAAATCATCCACTGATGCGCGTTTAAAACCACGCTTCAAAAACCAATGCTCAGTGCGGGTTGTTAGAACAAATAATTTTTTGATACCTTCTTGCTTAGCGCGCATTTCAATCCGCTTAAGAAGGCGCTCGCCATCACCTGAACCTTGTACATCTTGATCCACTGCAAGACAGGCTAATTCACCAACGCCATCTGGGAAGGGGAAGAGAGCAGCGCACCCGAAAAGTACGCGATCATGTTCAATGACTGAAAAGCGCTGAATATCCCGCTCAATCACGTCTTGTCCACGAGCTGCCAGGATACCTTCTTCTTCTAATGGCATGGTGAGTTGCAAAATACCACCCACGTCATCTTGATTGGCTTCCCGCAAATTCTCAATATCAGAGGAGGCCAACATCATGCCGATACCATCATGCGTAAAGAGCTCCTCCAGCAATGCGCCATCTTGATTGCAGGGGAGGAAGTGAACGCGGCTTACGCCAGCACGAATTGCCCTGCCAGAGATGTTCAAAAGGCTTTTCATGCCAATAGCCAACTCTTTGTTATCGACCATGTAGTCTTGAAGTTGCGGCAATGAGAGTTCTGTGATGAGATCGCCTTCGCTATCGAGTAAGCCTTCATACGGACTTAAGAAAATCAACTTGTCTGCTTTGAGAGCCGCAGCTGTGGAGGCTGCTACATCTTCATAGGCTAAATTAAATGCTTGTCCAGTTGGCGAGAACCCCAAAGGTGAAAGTAAGACGATCTTATTGCTATCCAAAGATAATTTGATGGAGGTGGAGTCCACTTTGCGCACTAAACCAGTATGGATGTAATCAACACCTTCTACTACCCCGACAGGCATCGCTGTAATGAAATTACCTGAGATAACAGAAATACGAGATCCAGCCATCGGTGTATTTGGTAAGCCACGACTAAAAGCCGCCTCAATATCTAAACGTAATTCACCTGCTGCCTCTTTAACGCACTCGAGTGCTGCAGCATCAGTAATACGGTAGGCATTCATTGCGCTCTTACCAAACTTGCTTTTAATCTTGCGCAACATCAATTGTTCTTCAATCTGCGGGCGAATGCCATGGACCAATACAATGCGCATGCCCATGGCATGCAACATCGCGATATCCTCAATGAGATTTTCAAGACCAATTTCTTGTACTAGCTCTCCAGCAAAAGCAATGACAAAGGTCTTTTCTCGAAAGCTATGAATGTAGGGGGCAACGTCACGCAACCATCCTACGAAGGGGAAATTGGGGGTAGATTCTTCGGCACTTGAGGCCTGATTTGGTGCATTTGTCGGCATAGTGAGAAAATTATAGGGTGCAAGAGCCTATAAACCAACAAAAACCCAAAGCAAGCCTAAACCCTGTGCCTGCTTCCAACACCTCACCTAAGCTCGAAATCCGCTTTCCGGAGGAATTGCCGGTCTCTAGTCAGCGCCGAATTATTCAAGAAGCTTTGCAATCTCACCAGGTAGTGATCGTCTGTGGCGAGACGGGCTCAGGTAAGACGACTCAATTGCCAAAGATTTGTCTTGAATTAGGCCGGGGAACGATCAATGGCGGTAAGTTGATTGGTCATACCCAGCCACGCCGAATTGCTGCCACTGCTACAGCAAAGCGAATCGCTCAAGAGCTAGGCTCCCCAGTAGGGCAAGACGTAGGTTATCAAGTGCGTTTTGCTGATAAGTCAAGCTCCACCGCCTCGATTAAGTTAATGACGGATGGAATTTTGCTGGCGGAGACGCAGCGAGATCCACAGCTGCGAGCTTATGACACGCTCATCATTGATGAGGCTCATGAGCGCAGTCTCAATATTGATTTCTTATTAGGGTATCTCAGGCAACTATTGCCAAAGAGGCCAGACCTAAAACTCATCATTACCTCGGCAACCATTGATGCACAACGTTTTGCGGATCACTTTGCAATCGATGGCAAATTAGCCCCAGTGATCGAGGTGAGTGGACGTCTCTTTCCTGTGGAGCAGCGATATTCCCCACTGGAACCTGATGCAAAGTCAGATGGTAAAAAAGAATCCAAGCAAGCCAAGGAGATTCCAGATGCTGTCGCTGAGGAAATTGCCAAGGTATGGCGTGAAGGGACAAATGGGGCGGGAGATGTTTTAGTATTTTTGCCAGGTGAGCGTGAAATTCGGGATTGTGCAGAAACACTTCGTAAAGATCATGTATTGCAGCAACGTTTTCATCCAGAGGTGCTTACCTTATTTGCTCGCCAATCGGTCGCAGAACAAGAAAGAGTATTTAGTCCTGGGAATGGTCGCCGTATTATTTTGACAACCAACGTAGCCGAAACCTCATTAACGGTTCCTGGTATTCGTTACGTGATTGATAGTGGTCTAGCCCGAGTCAAGCGCTACTCTTATCGCAACAAAGTAGAGCAACTGCAAATCGAGCCTATTTCACAAGCAGCAGCCAACCAAAGAGCAGGGCGATGTGGACGGGTTTCTGACGGCATATGTATACGCTTGTATAGCGAGCTGGATTATCAGGCTCGCCCCAAGTTCACAGACCCTGAAATCTTACGGAGTTCTTTAGCCGCAGTCTTGTTACGCATGAGCGCACTCCGTTTACCCCGTATTCAGCAATTTCCTTTTATCGACAAACCATTAGGACGAGCGATTACCGATGGCGTTCAGCTCCTAGACGAGTTAGGCGCCATTGAGTTTGATGAAAATCTTCCTGAAGATCTTCAAGACATTACTCACAGTTTTAAATTAACTGCTATGGGTAGGCAATTAGCAGACTTACCACTGGATCCCCGCATTGGTAGGATGCTCTTAGCTGCCAAAGAACAAAATGCCCTAAAGGAAGTAACGATCATTGCATCAGCATTAGCCACGCAAGATCCACGAGAAAGACCTTTGGATCAGGCGGCGGCTGCAGACCAAGCGCATTTGCAGTTTGCAGATGAGCGCTCCGAATTTCTCAGTTTTGTAAAACTCTGGAATTGGTATCAAGATGCTTTGCAACACAAGCATAGTAATCGTCAATTGGAGACTCTCTGCCGCAGTAAATTTTTATCTCCCCGTCGACTGCGAGAGTGGCGTGATGTGCATGGCCAATTACATACCATGCTAGGAGAAAAGGGTTGGAAAGAAAATGGCCTTCCCGCTACTTATGAGCAAGTACATCTCTCTTTATTAACAGGCCTTCTGGGATATGTTGTCAAAAAAGAAGAGGATGAAAAGTCTCAAGAACGCGGGAGTAAGACTGGGGGGTATATGGGAGCTCGTGGTATTCGCCCCTTCATTTGGCCTGGCTCAACCATTGGCAAAAAGGCAGGGGCTTGGATCTTGGCAGGAGAGTTACAAGAAACCACCCGTATGTATGCTCGAACGATTGCCAAAATTGAACCGCAGTGGGTCGAACGCGTTGCAGCGCATCGCCTCATTAAATCCTTAAGCGATCCATTTTGGGATAACCGCCAGGGTGAAGTTATGGCCTTTGAGCGTGGCACTTTATATGGCTTACCGATCTATCATGGACGGCGAGTACGATACGAGCCGCATAATCCAGAAGAAGCCCGCGAATTATTTATTAGCCAGGCTTTGGTACAGGAAGAAATGTTTGGTCGAATGGATACCCCCTCGCTCGTGCGAGAAACCGAGGCAGATGCCAAGAAAAAATATCCCAATCTCTTTCATTTCTTCTGGCACAACCGACGCTTAATTAAAGAGATTGAAGCCCTTGAGCATCGCTCACGTCGCCCGGACGTCTTAGTTGATGATGACTTACTTTTTGCTTTTTATGAGTCTCGAATTCCAAAAACGGTTTGTAGTCGAGAGGGGCTTGCTAGTTGGTTTAAAAAAGATGCTGACCTAGATTCCCAGCTCCGCTTGGCTAAAGCGGATCTGATGCGCCATGAAGCGGCTGGTATTACGGTTGATCGTTATCCAAAAAAGATGATCGTGGGTGGAGCTGAGCTCAGCTTGACGTATCACTTTGAGCCAGGCAGCCCAAAAGATGGTATTACCTTGGTTGTACCCTTAACTCAGCTAAACCAAGTGGATGGTCGGCGATGTGAGTGGTTGGTGCCAGGGATGTGCGAGGAAAAAGTTTTATTGCTCTTAAAATCTCTCCCGCAAAAGTTGAGACGTCACTGCGTTCCACTACCCGAGTACGCAAAGTCATTTCTAGAGCGTCAATTAGATGAAAAGCAATTTGGCGTGGGTGATTTTTTAGATAGTTTGATCAGCGATATTCGACAGGAGCGTGGATTAGAGATTAAACGTGCAGACTTTAGGCCAGAATCTTTACCCTTACATTGCTCCATGAACTTTCGCTTGATTGATGAGCATCAAAGACAGCTTGAGGTAGAACGTAATTTAGCGCGCTTGCGTTCCGAATATGGAGAGACGGCACGCAGTGCTTTTCAGGCAATTGCCCAGGAAGCCGCTCAAGTGGAACTAGGTGTTGACCCAGTAGTGACAAGCAGTCAGTCTAAGGAAGCGACATCTTCTACAGACAATGCTAGAAAGGTAGAGCAGGGAGGATATCGCTCTTGGGAGTTTGGCGAACTTCCAGAAACCCTTGAGATTCAAAAAGGCAATCAAACCCTTTTTGGTTATCCAGCACTAGTGGATCAGGGCGACTATGTTGATTTAGAAGTTTTTGATGATGTACTGGAAGCCAGAAAGCATCACCGTCAAGGATTGCGACGCCTTTTTGTATTGTCAAATAAAGATACGCTCAAGGCATTACAAAAACAATTGCCAGGTTTACGTGAATTGGGTCTCTTATTTATTAATGTCGGATCAGTAGATAGTTTAGTTGAGCAGATTCTAAATTTAGCTGTAGAGCGCGCCTTTATGTCTGGTGAACTCCCCATGAATTCAGGGCAATTTTCAGAGCGATTACTATCTGGCAAACCCAGGCTTGCATTAATTGCACAAGAGCTTGCCAAGCATGCCTTAGCGGCTTTGCAAACCAATGCCGACTTGCAAAAGAAACTTGCTCAGGCAAAGGCAGCTTCTCCAAGCGCCTATGCAGATATTCAAGGGCAGATACAGGCCTTGATCTTTCCTAAATTCGTTTCAGAAATTCCCTATGAGCAACTGGTACATATTCCCAGGTACCTGAAGGCGATTACCCTCAGAATTGATAAGTTGCGCTCAAATCCCGGGAGGGACGCGCAATGTCAAAAAGACTGGGAGTCTGTTGCAAAGCCATGGCAAAAGTTACTACAAGGCAATCGAGGGTCATCTTCCTATGCTTTGGCTGAGGATCAGGGACTGCAGGATTTTCGCTGGCAGCTTGAAGAGCTCAGGGTTGCCTTGTATGCGCAGGAACTCAAAACGCCAAGCCCAATGTCCTTAAAGCGCCTAGAAAAAGTTTTAGCTAGCTTGCGCTAGATCAAATCCTCTCCGTTTCTGAGGGCATTGACTAGGATCTGATTGCTTACAATGTAGAAATGCATATATTTATCAAGATTTTTGGATTTCCTACCCTTGCGATATCCACATTACTTTCAGTTCTATTGCCGAGTTCTCTCGTCATTGCACAGACGCCTGTTCCAGTTGAGCCGAAATTAGCCGTCATTCTCAATTCAGGTGATGCTTCCGTTAGTTTGATTGATATGCCTACACGCAAAGTAGTGAAGACAGTAGCGGTGGGTAAAGAGCCACATCACTTGATGATGACGCCAGATCAAAAAACCTTACTCATTGCAAATGCGGCAGGTAATGATGTTGTCTTAATGAATCCCATTAGCGGTGAACTCACTGGAAAGATTCCGAACATCATTGATCCCTATCAAATCGGTTACTCACCAAATCATAAATGGTTTATTGCTAATGGCAACCGTCTAGACCGTGTCGATATTTACTCTGCAGATGGCGCGAGTCTGAAATTAGCAAAGACAATTAAGTTAGCAAAGACCCCAAGTCACATCGCTTTTACTGCAGATAGCAAAATTGCTTTTATTACCTTGCAGGACTCAAGTGAATTAGCAGCAATTGATCTCGATACGCAAACGCTGTTATGGAAAATGCCGACCGCTAAAGTGCCAGCCGGTTTATGGATTACGCCTGGGGATCAATATCTCTTGGTTGGCATCACAGGTGAAGACCATGTTCAGGTGATCGATTGGAAAAATCGTAAGGAAGTCAAGCGCATCTTTACAGGTAAGGGCGCCCATAATTTCCGCCCACTTGGGGATAAGAAGCATGTGTTTGTTAGTAATCGGATTGCCTCAACAATTAGTCTGATCAATATGCAGACCCTAGAGAAGGTAGGTGATATTACCGGGCTACCCGCAGGACCGGATGATATGGAAATTACACCCGATGGTAAAACGATGTGGGTTACTTTTCGATTCTCAAAAAAGGTTGGTGTGATTGATATTCCTTCTATGAAGTTGATGACGGTTATTCCAGTTGGTAAATCACCTCATGGCGTATTCTTTTACCCTAGAGCATCCTGGGAATAAAGTTTGAATGGCTAAACCTATTCATAACACTTCTCGTCTCCTACAGATCACAGCCGCATTATTACTTGGCTGTTTTTCATTTACCAGCAGTGCACAGGCGCCAAGTTGTCATAAAACGGTTTACCTCACTTTTGATACTGGCAATATGTCGGTTGCAGAAAAAGTTGCGGAGATTCTGAAGCGACAAGATGTGAAAGCCACTTTCTTTCTCTCGAATGAAAAAACGTTTCGTGGAGATTTTGCTTTAGATGATTCTTGGAAAGCCTACTGGCAAGAGAGGCTCCGCGAGGGACATCGCTTTGGAAGCCATACTTTTGACCATGTGTACTTTGTCAAAGATGGACCCAAGGGCGAGGTATTTGAAAAACCCCAATTTGGACCAAAAGCGGGGATGACAGTGCTCTATAACGAAGCTGCAATCTGTAAAGAGATACGGCGCGTAGATCAGCGCTTTATTGAACTCACTGGTCAGCCGATTGAAAAAATCTGGCGTGCACCTGGGGGTAAAACATCGCCTACCTTAATTCGAATGGGCAATATGTGTGGTTATCAGCATATGGCTTGGGCTGGGGAGGGTTTTTTGGGTGATGAGCTTGACTCTGATAAGCACCCTAATGACAAGTTGCTCTCTAAGGCTAGTCGGGGCATTGCTGATGGTGATATCACCATGGCCCACCTGGGGATTTGGTCCAGAAAAGATCCATGGGCACCCGCTGTATTGGAGCAATTAATAGTGAATTTGAAGAATCGGGGCTTTTGTTTTGGTGTGCTACCCAAGATTTCAGTAAATCAGTCAAAATAAAGCATGGATTTTTCTATCATCACATCCCCAATTTCTAACGCTTATGGCAGCGTTCAAGAATTCCTCTTCACTAATGTTCTGGGTCCCATCCTGTATCAACTCAATTTAGTGTCGCTAGCTGAAGATGTCTACGATGGTATGGATTGGTTTTTATTCGGTTGTATTCAGATCATCTTAATTGTGCTGGTATTGAGAACTTGGGAGCGCTGGGCTCCTGCTGAAGCACAAGAACAATTTTCTAAGTCAAGTAGGGCGGATGTTTTTTATACCTTATTTCATCGCTTAGGAATCTTTCATGGTTTGATCTTCATTGCCTTATCGGGATTTTTCTTTCAAATCGATTCGCTCCTCCATGACTTTCGCTTTGATCGTTTGAATGTAGAGTCCTGGTGGCCAGGAATCACCTCTATTCCTGTCATTAGCTTCGTGATTTATTTAGTACTCTTAGATTTTGTTGAGTATCTTTACCATCGTGCCTCGCATACATTTAACTGGTGGTGGCAATTGCATGCCTTGCATCACAGTCAAACTGTCATGACGGCTTGGTCAGATAACCGCAACCACGTTCTCGATGACATCATGCGCGCTTCAATACTATCTTTCTTTGCCTTACTTTTTGGTGTCCCTCCTGGCCAATTCATAGCCTTGATTGCCTTAAGTCAATTTACTCAAAGCTGGCAACATGCCAATATCAAAGTCAGTCTTGGTGCGGCAAAGTATTTTCTGATTTCTCCCATGTATCACCGGATGCATCATGCAGTAGGCTACGGTCACGAAGCAAAAGGGAAGCCTGGGGTATTAGGAGGCTGCAATTTTGGTATTTTGTTTCCTTGGTGGGATATGGTATTTAGGACAGTGATTTTTCCAGACAAGATATATCCTACTGGCGTGCGAAACTTAACCGTATCGAAAAATATTTTTGCCCAGCAATGGCAAGGTTTAGTTCATGCGTTCAGAGCAGTGATAGCAAAATAAGTAAACATGCATTGATGCATGGATGAGAGGTTTTATGGTTGGATTACAGCAGGTATTTAAGTCTTTTGGTTTAGCTTTCATTGGTAGCATGCATCCACGTATGCTGTGGCTTAGCTTGCGCCCATTCCTCATTGTTTCAGTCTTATGGGGTTGTTTAATCTGGCTGACTTGGACTCCTGCGCTTGAGGCCTTAAGTATTTTTCTAACTACTTCCATCTTTACGAGTTGGATTCAGGATGGTTTGATTTGGGCTGGTTTTGAAAATGCCCGGGCATGGATAGCCCCTTTGTTTTTTGTGATGCTGATCATCCCCTTGATCACGATTAGCTTGCTGGTCTTTATTGCTTTTTCTACGGTGCCTGCGATTGTCAATAATGTGGCAAAGCAAGCCCCCTACCGAGATCTGGCATGTAAGCAGGGTGGTGGTTTCTTTGGAAGCCTCTTTTACACACTATGGTCTGCCCTGATTTGTCTGGCCTTAGTGATGTTGACATTACCGGTATGGTGGATTCCTCCTTTAGTAGCAGTCTTACCACCACTTCTTTGGGGTTGGCTCACGATGCGTTTAATGTCATACGATGTGCTTGCTAAACATGCAAGCCCTGAAGAGCGCGATCTCTTGCTAGAAAAATATCGCTGGTCTTTGCTTACGATGGGTATTGCCTCTGGCATG
This sequence comes from Polynucleobacter sp. AP-Melu-500A-A1, assembly GCF_018882125.1. GTDB lineage: Bacteria > Pseudomonadota > Gammaproteobacteria > Burkholderiales > Burkholderiaceae > Polynucleobacter. The sequence goes on along the minus strand of NZ_JACVOZ010000002.1, from coordinate 363,432 downwards.
CTCGGAGCGGTACCCACTTTCTTCTGGGCAACCTCTGCATTGGCATTAATCTTATTTCCAATCGTGAGTTTTGTCGCACTCTGGATTTATTCCCTCATCTTTGTTTTTGCAGCACTTTGGTTTAGCCATTTTTTATTGGATGCTCTAAAGGAATTAAGGCAAGAAGAGTTGAATAAATCGTTAACAGTTGAAACGCGAGTAGTGGATATGGAGCTTCCGTACCATGGTTGATGGATTAAAAAAAGTGGTAATCGATGAAGCTGCTCCAGCAATGCGGCGTTTTGGCTTGATCGTCATTGGTGATGAGATCTTGTCGGGACGTCGGCAGGATAAGCATATGAGTAAGCTCATTGAGCTATTAAATGAACGTGGTTTAAGCTTGTCTTGGGCAAAATATGTTGCCGATGATCCGGAACAAATTACCGCAACGCTGAAAGAGAGTTTTGTAAGCGGGGATGTCGTTTTTAGTACGGGCGGTATTGGAGCAACGCCTGATGACCACACTCGCCAGTGTGCTGCATTGGCATTGGGTACTAAAACAGAATTACATCCCAGTGCGCAAGAATTGATTGCTGGTCGTATTCAATCAACCGCTGAGGGTGATCCGGTGAAGGCTGACTTAAGTACACCAGAGAATCAACATCGCTTCAAGATGGGTGAGTTTCCGATCGGAAGTGAAATTATTCCTAATCCTTACAATCAAATCCCGGGCTTTCGGATTCAAGAACATCACTTTTTGCCAGGCTTTCCGGTCATGGCAGCACCGATGATGGCTTGGTGCTTGGATACGCATTACCAAAATCTCTTTCATCAAGAAAACTGGGCAGAACAAAGTTTTATTGTTCCCAAGGGGATTGAATCGGCGCTAACCCCATTAATGGAGCGTATAGAGGCTAGTTTCCCTGGGGTGAAGGTCTTTAGTCTTCCTTCTGTTGGGGATCCCTCTAAGGGCGGTGTTTACGCACAGCGCCATATTGAATTGGGGATTAAGGGCAATGCCAATTTATTAGAAAGCGCCTGGATTGCCTTACGCACTGGGACTCAAGCGCTTGGCTATGAAATCCACGATATTACCCAAGTCTAAATTGCACTTAATTGGTGCAATTATAGGATTTATTCGCTATAAAGCGGGTATTTGAGCACTTAAACAGTGCAATAATAACTGTTCCCACTTGTTTGCTTCAGTAAATTACATACATCCATTAGGCATGTTTGGTGCCTGGAATAAACAAGGGTGTATGCCTTAAGTTTGAATTCCCAGTTTAGTTAATAGAGGAGATTTGCATGACGAAGACCGTCGCTGATGTGATGAAGTTAGTAAAAGAGAAAGAATGTACTTTCGTTGATTTCCGTTTTGTGGATACAAAGGGTAAAGAGCAACACACAACAGTGCCCATCTCTGCTTTTAATGAAGACAAATTTGAGAGTGGCCATGCTTTTGACGGCTCCTCTATCGCTGGTTGGAAGGGTATTGAAGCTTCTGACATGTTGTTGATGCCTGATCCTACAGCTTGCTATATTGACCCATTCTATGAAGAGCCAACTTTGGTGATCACCTGTGACGTAATCGAGCCATCTGATGGCAAAGGCTATGACCGTGACCCACGCTCTATTGCTAAACGTGCGGAAGCATACTTGAAAAGCTCTGGCTTAGGCGATGCTGCTTACTTTGGTCCAGAGCCAGAGTTCTTTATTTTCGACGGCGTTCGTTGGGGTACAGATATGCAGGGTTGCTTCGTGAAGATTGATTCCGAAGAGGCTCCATGGTCTTCAGGCGCAGATATCGAAGGCGGTAACACTGGTCACCGTCCAGGTAAAAAAGGTGGTTACTTCCCAGTTGCGCCAGTAGATACATTCCAAGACATGCGTTCTGAAATGTGTTTGATTCTTGAGTCCTTGGGCATTCCAGTAGAAGTGCATCACCATGAAGTTGCCGGCCAAGGCCAAAACGAATTGGGTACCAAGTTCAGCACATTGACCCAACGCGCTGACTGGACTATCTGGCAAAAATATGTTGTTCAAAACGTCGCTCACGCATACGGTAAGACAGCAACCTTTATGCCGAAGCCAGTAGTTGGCGATAACGGTTCTGGTATGCACGTTCACCAATCTGTTTGGAAGAACGGTGAGAACTTGTTTGCTGGTAATGGTTATGCTGGTTTGTCAGAGTTTGCGCTCTACTATATTGGCGGCATCATCAAGCACGCTAAAGCATTGAATGCTATTACGAATCCAGGTACAAACTCCTACAAGCGTTTAGTGCCAGGCTTTGAGGCTCCAGTGAAGTTGGCTTACTCAGCGCGTAACCGTTCTGCATCTATCCGTATTCCGCACGTTTCCAGTCCTAAGGGTCGTCGTATCGAGACTCGTTTCCCAGATCCATTGGCTAACCCATACTTGGCATTCTCTGCCTTGTTGATGGCTGGTTTGGATGGCGTTCAGAACAAGATTCATCCAGGTGAAGCAGCGGATAAGAACTTGTATGACTTGCCACCAGAAGAAGATGCAATGATCCCAACCGTATGCGCAAGCTTAGAAGAAGCCTTGGACGCATTGGCGAAAGATCATGAGTTCTTGACTCGTGGCGGAGTATTTACCGAGTCTATGATTGATGCATATATCAATTTGAAGATGGAAGATGTCACACGTTTCCGTATGACAACCCATCCTATCGAATTTGATATGTACTACTCCCTGTAAGCGAAGGAGAGAACTTGAGCGCAGGTCTGTTGCGCAATTCGTTTAAGGGAGCAGCTACGGCTGCTCCTTTTTTTCCGACATTGCTTGATCAGATGCCCAATGCCATCGTGGTGTTTGAGGCTGAGAGCCAACAATTGGTGTATGTGAATCCCTCTGCTGAGTCAGCTTTGGATCTTTCACGTAAATCACTTGAGGGTCAGTCTGTGCATGATTTGTTTGGTGATAACGAAGCCTTAAGCACCATGATTGATGAGATCAAGCTTGGGCATGCAGCTGCACAACGGCAAGAAATGATTTTGCACTCCTTGCCGGGAAGCATTCATCAAGACTCTATCCCTGCTCACGTTGTAGTAGCTCCTTTAGAGGATCCCGCCCTCATCATGATGGAGTGGTTTCCAATCGATCAGCAGTTGCGAAGCGAGCGTGATGAACGCGTGACTCAGCAGGTAGAAGCGAATAAACAGTTAATGCGCAACTTAGCGCATGAAATTAAGAATCCTCTCGGAGGAATTCGTGGCGCAGCACAACTCTTGGAGTTTGAGCTTCCCGATAAGGGCTTGCGCGAGTACACCCAAGTCATTATTAAAGAGTCTGATCGTTTGCAAACCTTGGTGGACCGCTTACTAGCACCACATCGCAAGGCACATCTGATGGAATCTTTTAATGTGCATGAGGCCTTAGAGCGCGTGCGCAGTCTAGTCTTAGCCGAGTTTCCCAAAGGACTCAGGATTATTCGCAACTATGACACCAGCTTGCCAGATATTTTGGGAGATCGAGAGCAACTCATTCAGGCTGTATTGAATATTGTGCATAACGCGGCACAAGCGCTCTCTGAGGAGATTCGCTTAGGTGTTGCTCAGATTGAACTCAAAACTCGTATTGCCAGGTCGGTCACGATTGCCCGGCATCGCTATAAGCTAGCAATGGATTTACATGTGATTGATAACGGTCCCGGAATACCGAAAGAAATTATCGAGCGTATATTTTTTCCACTGGTTTCTGGTCGAGAGGGTGGTAGTGGTTTAGGGCTCACCTTAGCGCAAACTTTTGTTCAGCAGCACCAGGGTTTTATTGCATGCAATAGCCGCCCTGGATGTACCGATTTTCATATTCAAATTCCATACCGTAGGCAGGAGAAAATATCATGAAACCAATTTGGATCGTTGACGATGACCAATCTATTCGTTGGGTTTTAGAAAAAGCTTTGGCGCGAGAAAATATTCCGCATAAGAGCTTTTCTAATCCGAATGATGTCCTTAATGCCTTAGAGAAAGAGACTCCTCAAGTCTTGATCTCCGATATTCGCATGCCGCGGGGTAATGGTTTGGATCTTCTGCAACATGTGAAGGCAAGCCATCCTAATTTGCCAGTCATCATCATGACTGCCTATTCGGATTTGGATTCTGCGGTTTCGTCTTTTCAAGGGGGGGCGTTTGAATATCTGACTAAACCGTTTGATGTCGATAAGGCGATTGAATTGATTCGTCGCGCTGTTGAGCAAGGAATTCGAAACGATTCAGGCTCCAAAGAATCAGCAGGCTGGAGGCAGGATGCCAGTGAGATTATTGGTCAAGCGCCTGCTATGCAAGAAATTTTCCGTGCAATTGGGCGTTTATCACAGTCTCATGCAACCGTTCTGATTACGGGTGAGTCTGGAACTGGTAAAGAGTTAGTGGCACATGCTTTACATAAACACAGTCCACGCGCTAAGGGACCTTTTGTTTCTTTGAGTACTTCAGCAGTTCCAAAAGACTTATTGGAGTCTGAACTCTTTGGTCATGAGCGCGGCGCTTTCCCTGGTGCCTTGACTTTGCGTCGTGGTCGTTTCGAGCAAGCTGATGGTGGCACATTATTTCTTGGTGAGATTGGTGATCTCCCATTTGATTTACAAACCAGGCTACTACGCGTTCTATCTGACGGACATTTTTATCGGATTGGCGGCCAAGATCCTATCAAGGCAAATGTGCGCATCATCGCCTCAACACATCAAAACTTAGAAGCACGAGTAGCTTCAGGTTTATTCCGCGAGGACTTGTTACATCGTTTGAATGTTATTCGTCTCCGGATGCCATCTCTGCGGGAGCGTAGTGAAGATATCCCAGTGTTAGCGCGGCACTTTATGCTTAGTTGCGCAAAGTCTTTGAATGTAGATCCTAAAAAGCTCTCCGATGAGGTCCTTAAAGAGATGGGTATGATGCCGTTTCCAGGTAATGTTCGTCAATTAGAGAACTTGTGTCATTGGCTTACTGTCATGACACCTGCCAATGTGATTGGCGTGAGTGATTTGCCCGCCGATATTGTTGCGCAGGCCAGCGAGTCACCAGTGGTATTGCGTGGTGAGTCCTCCCCAGTGAACCCCATTGCCGCCAAATCTGCGCCTAGCGATTGGGAGGGCGGTTTAGGACGTTTAGCAGTGAAGATGATTCAAGATGGCGATAAAGAGGTTTACGATGCGCTTTGTGCTCGTTTTGAAAAAGCAGTTCTACAAGCAGCGCTTGAAGTAACTCGTGGCCGTCGTGTAGAGGCTGCCCAACGTTTAGGGATTGGACGAAATACGATTACACGTAAGCTGCAGGAGCTAGGTATAGATGACTGATTCAGTCCGAATTGCGGCGTGGAATGTGAACTCCCTGAAGGTTCGTCTTCCACAGGTACTTCGTTGGCTGCAGGATCAAGAGCGCGCTAAGAAGCCTATTGATGCACTCTGTTTACAAGAGCTCAAGCTAACGGATGACAAATATCCTCATAAGGAGCTGGAGGAGGCTGGTTATTTGAGCTTAGCTGCTGGTCAAAAAACCTATAACGGTGTTGCTATCATTGTGCGTAAGGCTGCATTGGCGCCAATTGCAAGCGACTTAGAAACTACTTTTCTAAAGCCAATTCGAAATATTCCCGGCAATGCAGATGAGCAGCAGCGAATCTTAGCAGCAACGGTTTGTTTTGGCGGAATGCAACCAATGCGTTTGGTTTCTGCATACTTTCCTAATGGTCAATCACCCGATAGCGATAAATTTATCTATAAGCTAGCTTGGCTCAAGGCCCTACAAATCTGGTTGGGTTGCGAGTTAGATCAACATCCTCAACTGGCACTGCTGGGAGATTTTAATATTGCTCCGGACGATACAGATGTCCATGATCCCAAAGCTTGGGAGGGGCAAAACCTCGTTTCGCCACCAGAAAGAAACGCTTTTCAAGAATTATTAGGACTTGGACTGCAGGATTCTTTTAGGATGTTTGAGCAAGCACCTAAAACATTTAGCTGGTGGGATTATCGTATGATGGGCTTTAGAAGAAATGCCGGAATGCGTATAGATCACATTTTGCTTAGTAAGTCATTGCAAGAAAAATGCAGTTCAAGTATTGTTGATAAAGAACCACGAACATGGGAGCAACCCTCGGATCACGCTCCTGTAATCGCTACTATTCAGAAGTAATTCAATATTAAATTAAAAGTGAAACGATGATGAAATTAAGCAAACAAGTAGTTACATGCATTCTAACTTTCATCTCTGTTAATGCTTTAGCACTTACGCATCTGGACGGCAAGATGCCTTACGAAGATATTGAGGCGTCTCCGATAACTATCGTTGGGGCACCCAAAACAACCTTGGGACAAGATTTCAAATACCCGGCAGGTCAGCCACTCATTGAGGCTTTCAATATTGAAATCCCAGTAGGTAAGAAAACTAACCTTCATAAGCATTTAGTGCCGCTCTATATTTACGTGGTATCTGGAGATTTAGAGGTTGACTACGGCAGCAAGGGCAGCAAAATCTATAAACCTGGTACATCTTATATAGAAGCAATTGACTGGTGTCATATCGGCAAGGTTTCTGGCAAAGCACCTGTCAAAGTAATTGGTGTTTACCTGGGAGAGAAAACTCCCGACCAAATTAAACCCGTTGCCTGTACCAGTCCAAATTAACATTTCCAATGTTAGATAGGCAGTCGTCAAAGTATTTCAAGCTTGGTGTTAATGAAACCTTGCTTAAGCTAAATGAAAACTAAGCAACATCCGATAAAAGACCGCGAAGAGCTATTATTTTTGCTAACCGAAGCTGCGGAGTTAGAGCACACTGCAATGTGCTCATATTTGTATGCCGCTATGAGCCTGAAGCAATCTATTGAAGAAGGTGTTACCGAGCTAGAGCTTGCGAAGATTGAAGGGTGGCGTAAGCAAATCAGAGTAGTAGCTATCCAAGAGATGCGCCATTTAAATTTAGTTAATAATTTACTCTCCGCATTTGGATCTGCTCCGCATTTCTTCAGAGCAAATTTTCCAGTGCCGGCAGGTAGATTTCCAGCAAACCTAGAATTTACACTCACATCCTTTAGCGAATCGACCATTCAACATTTTTTAATGATTGAGAGGCCACTAGGAGTTAGCGTTTTAGATGGTACTGCTTTTCGTCACTTGCAACACTACCATCGAGAAATTCATGAAGAATTCCTTTCTCCTTCAGCTTGTGACTATCCAACGGTTGGTCATCTTTATCACAAAATTGCAAACGGCATTGATACCTTATCTGAAAAATTGGGGCATGATGCTCTTTTTATTGGCCATGCAGATGCACAAGTAGGCGGCAGTTTATTTTCCTTGCCTGGTTTATTTTCTGTCACAGACATTGCTTCTGCACATCGGGCAATTGAAAGCATTGTATTTGAGGGCGAAGGGGCGCCGGGACATTCAGAAGATTCTCATTTTTTCCGGTTTGAAACGATTGCACAGGAACTTAATGAACTCAAAACAGCAAGACCTGATTTTGAGCCCGCAAGATTAACGGCAGTTAATCCAGTCCTGCAGAACTCCTATGGGAAGAGTGGACAAGAAACAAACATTACTCATCCATTAGCTATGCGAGTAGTTGATTTGGGAAATTGTCTCTACACGCTGATGTTGCGGACCTTCACGCAAGTATTTTCCCCCAACCCTTTTCAGCAAAACATCAGAACAGAAATGGCGAAAGCTGCTACGAAGATGATGCATATCCTAATGTCTCTAGCAGATGCTGCTACTCATTTACCCATTAAGAAAGAGGGGGGCGATTTGAGGGCGTGTATTGGATTTGAAATCGTTGGCTCAATTACTCAGTTATCTCATCATAGCGCTTGCGAAGTCATTAGCGAAAGAGCATTTGAACTGGTATCAGCGATTCGTCTGCTAGAAAAGGAAATTGCTTTACCTGGTGTAGCCGATAGTCTCGAGTCAGTTGCTCAAAATTTGAAGATACTAAGACCTAGCGAATAAATAGCACTTTATTCTTTTACTGTTTTTGTAAAGCGGTAACCTAGCTGTAAGCCAAAGGTGGCTAGTAAGCCAATAATGAGTGCAATGTTTCCTGCAGGATTTGTCTTCAACCCATCAATAAATAGAAAAATAAATAGGGATACATTAATTGCTATTCCACACCATAGAATCCAAGCGGGAGCTCTCGTTTGATGGCGAATTCGCAAATGCCCAAAAGTAATGACAGCAAAGAGAATTAAAAAAGCCATACTGGCCATCTTGCCAACGATCTCCAGTGGAAAAGCCAACACTAGGGCGATTACAATTAATGCAGAAATGAGTAGAGGTCTTGTCTGACCATTCCCAATTACTTTTTCTATCCATTGAGCTTTAGGATGCGCATTTACTACAACGCCGAGTACCTTGGATGCGGTAAAAATAGTGGCATTTACTGCTGCTGCAGAAGCTAGTAAAGCAGCCAATCCAATCACAATAAATCCTGCTTCACCAGCGATAAGTTTAGCGCTGATACCCAGCATATTGCCTGGATCAGTTTGAATTACGCTAATGGGAGTAAGTTCTATTGCAATCCAACTCACTAAAACATACAGACATACGATCAAAGGAGTAGCAATTAACATTGCTCGAGGGATTGTTGTCTTGGGATTCGTCATGGAGCCTGCTGCACTGCTCACTACTGCAAAACCTTGGTAATTAACGTATAACATCCCAGTTGCAATTGCGATGCCTTCAAACGATCCGCCCGCAAAAGTTACATTAGAAAAATTAATATGGCTTAAGCCAATGCCACTAAATCCAAGAAGCGCCAGAAATACAAGACCAATTGCTATGGAACCTGCAATGCCTACTATGCGAGCGCCAAGCAGATTTAATAATGAAAAAATGATTACTAGTGCAGCCCCGATAAACTTAAGCTCTAAAGGGGAGAAGAAATTTCCAGTTAATACGGCGATAAATTCTGTAAATCCTGAGGCATATAGAGCGGTAGAAATTAAAAATCCAAGATAGAAGAATAAATTCATCCAGCCAGCAATAAAGCCATCTCCAAAGACTGTAACGATATATCCAGCGGGACCACCTTTTGCAGGAAAAGTGGCACTGATTTTTGCGCAAGAATATACGGTAAAAAATACTGCGATTCCTGCCAATAAAAAAGGGAAGGGAAAATGAGTGCCTGCTGTTAGAAAAGCAAATCCCAAAACCGTGAATAGACCAGAGCCCATCATGCCACTTAAGCTCATCGTAGTTGCAGAGAGTAAGCCAATATTTTCTGAAGTCTGCGAACTAGATACGGGAGTGGTATTCATCATTCCTTAAATTTGTATGCTTGGTATCCAAAGCACAAAACAATATTCATGCGACCCATTTGGCTGCTGATAGATTGCTTAAGCAAGGCCACCATGACGTAGTAAGGCATCGATACTAGGTTCACGACCGCGGAAGGCTTTGAAAGATTCTGCTGCTGGGCGACTGCCCCCTACCTCCAAGATTTCTTCACGATACCGAATACCAGTCTTAGCGTCTAGTATGCTACCAGTCAGCTTTGCTGCTTCCTCAAAAGCGGAATAGGCATCCGCTGATAAAACTTCAGCCCATTTGTAGCTGTAATAACCAGCAGCATAGCCACCAGCAAAGATATGGCTGAAGGTATTGATCCAGCGTGAAATCTCAGGTTGGGGAATGATGTTGTATTCAGCGGCCATACTTCTGGAGACGTCCAGTACAGCATGACCTTTAGCATGACTAGCGTTGAAGCTAGAATGTAAGCGCCAATCGGTTAATGACATCACAATTTGACGCAAGGTTGCTAATCCATTTTGAAAGTTTTTTGCAGCAAGCATTTTTTCAAATAGTTCGCGTGGCAATGGTTTGCCTGTTTCTATATGGGCAGTCATGTTTTCCAATACTTCCCATTCCCAACAAAAGTTTTCCATAAACTGGCTTGGTAATTCCACGGCATCCCATTCGACTCCGTTAATGCCTGATACGCCAAGGGCACCTACTTGAGTCAAGAGGTGATGTAAGCCATGACCACTTTCATGAAAGAGGGTGATGACATCATCATGAGTAATAGTGGGTTGACGTAATACGCCATCGACTTTTACCGGAGGAGCAAAGTTACAGACCAAATACGCAACAGGTACTTGAATCTCTCCATTAGATAGCTCTCGGCGACCTCGTGCATCATCCATCCAAGCCCCGCCTCGTTTGCCAGGACGTGCATAGGGGTCCAAATAAAAATAAGCTCTGATTAATCCAGAATGGTCTTTAACAGAAAAAGATTGCACATCATTGTGCCAAGTGGGCAAGTCTGCAGCTTCAATCTTGACGCCAAATAAAGTCTGGATCACCCGAAATAATCCCTCAAGAACTTTAGGTAAAGGGAAGTACTGCTTGAGCTCATTTTCAGAAAAAGAATAACGTTGTTGCTTTAGATGTTCGGATGCATAGGGAATATCCCAAGGCTGTAAGCCATCAGTAAGTTGTAATTCTGATTTAGCAAATTCTTGGAGTTCGATCCAGTCCTTTTGTGCGAATGGTTTTGATTTGGCAGCAAAGGTGCTCAAGAAAGCATCAACTTCATTAACGCTCCCAGCCATTTTTGCAGCCAAACTTAAGTCTGCATAATTGGCGAATCCGAGCATGTGAGCCTCTTCGTCTCGCAAACGGAGTTGCTCAATCATGTTTTGGGTGTTATCCCATTCCAACTTACCATTGCCGTATTGAGGTGCGAGCTCAGAAGCACGGGTGACATAAGCCTCGTACATCAAGCGACGTAGCGCCCGATTTTCTGCGTACTGCATTACGGGATAGTAGGAAGGGAAATGCAGTGTAAAGGCCCAACCTTGAAGACCCTTTTGTTCTGCTAGATCAACCGCAGCAGCAATGGTGTCTTCTGGGAGTCCGGCCAAATCTTGAATGTCAGCGACAACATGCACGAACCCATCCGTTGCATCAAGTACATGATCTGAAAAAGATTTACCTAGGACGGCTTGCTCATCTTGAATTTGAGCAAAGCGCGGTTTATCGGCATCACTAAGTTCTGCACCGCCCAAGCGGAAATCTCTCAGGGAGTTTTCAATCACCTTCTTTTGGGCTGATGTGAGTTTTTCAAATGCAGGGCTACTACGAAGCGCTTTAAACTTTTGATAGAGCGCTAGGTTTTGTCCTAAGCTAGAAAAGAACGCGGTCACTTTAGGAAGCATTTCTCCATAGGCAGTCCGTAATTGCGGAGTATCTGCAACACTATTGAGATGAGAAATGACCCCCCATGAGCGACCAAGGGATTCAGTAGCATCTTCAAGTGGCTCAACCAATGCATCCCAGGTAGAAGCAGTATCAGCATGGGTGGCAAGATCTACAGCGTTTTGAGCGTGTGCCAATAAAAACTCAATGGCGGGGGCTATGTGGGCTGGCTTCACTTCAGGATAAGCGGCAATTCCCCGCCCAAATGACAGGAGGGGATTATGTTGAAGTTGGGCTGGAACGGGGAAGGATGTTAAGTTAGTCATCCCTCTAGCTTAATGGACGACACTTCTTTTTGCCAAAATTGCTAAAAAATACCTTAAGGTTTGGCGGCCTTTTCAGCAGCCTCTAAAGTATTCATCAGTAGCATGGTGATTGTCATGGGGCCAACACCTCCAGGAACTGGAGTAATCCAGCCAGCGACATACTTTGCAGCATCGAAATCAACGTCACCGCAAAGCTTGCCATCAGGCAAGCGATTAATACCTACGTCGATCACCACGGCACCATTTTTTACCATATCACCAGAGATCATTTTAGGTTTGCCAGTAGCGACTACCAAAATATCAGCATCTTTTGTATGATGCGCTAAATCTCGAGTTTTGCTATTGCAAATGGTTACGGTAGCTCCAGCCTGGAGCAACAACATAGCCATGGGCTTACCGACAATATTAGAGGCGCCGACGATGACTGCTCGTGCGCCACGGATAGGGTAGTCAATGCTTTCTAAAATCTTCATGCAGCCGTAAGGTGTGCAAGGTTTAAAAGAAGGCTGACCAACCATGAGTGCGCCAGCGTTAGCCACGTGAAAGCCATCGACATCTTTTTCTGGTGCAATGGCTTCTAATACACGTTCAGCAGCGATATGCTCAGGCAACGGGAGTTGAACCAAGATGCCATGGATTACTGGATCGGCATTGAGGATCGCTATACGAGCCAATAATTCTTCTTCACCCAGTTCGACAGAGTAGCGCTCTAAAACCGAATGAAAGCCAACGTCTTCGCAAGCTTTGACTTTATTGCGAACATACACTTGGCTAGCGGGATTATCGCCAACTACGATGACTGCCAATCCAGGCCTTACACCTTTAGCAGTAACAATGGCGGCGCGAGCAGCAATTTCAGTACGAATTTTTTTTGAAAGCAGGTTTCCGTCTAGTAATTGGGCTGGCATATAACAAAAAAGGGCTTAATTGGGTTGAGGATCAGATAGGGCCAGGCGAAGTAAGTCTGCCACGGTATTGACGTTCAGTTTTTCCATGATATTGGCGCGATGGGCTTCAACTGTTTTAATAGAGATGCCAAGATCGTCTGCAATTTGCTTGTTTAAGCGACCAGCAACAATGCGTTCTAGAACTTGTCGTTCACGTCCAGTTAGCTTACTCAGTAAGCTTTGGGTTATTTTGCGTTGGCTAGCCTGAAAATAATCAATACGCGCTTTACTGAGCATGCGATCTACTAGTGCACATAAATCATTTTCTTTAAAAGGTTTTTCAATGAAATCTACTGCACCACGTTTCATGGTTGACACTGCCATGGAAACATCGCCATGACCAGTAATAAAGGCAACCGGCATTGGGAGATTCTCGCTAATTAAGCGCTCTTGTAATTCGAGCCCAGACATTCCTGGCATACGTACATCTAAAATGGCGCATGAGATGGTGGATTTATCTGTGCTTTGAAGAGACTGTAAAAAGCGCTCAGCACTGGCGTGGCAGCGAACTACATAACCATTGCTTTCGAGAAGCCATGTTAGAGAGTCGCGAACTGCCTCGTCGTCATCTACGACATACACGACTTCTGCTTGATTTGGTTTATTAGCGGCACTTAAGTTCATATTGGGTCTCGCGGTTTGATGCTGTTAATACTGCTCTTGGATCTCGTCCCGAGAATCCGGAGATTCTAGGGGTAGAAGTATTGTAAAGGTGCAGCCAACCATCTTGGTTTGTGCGCCATCCATGATGTTAGTAGCCCATAGGCGCCCATGATGAGATTCCACAATAGAGCGGCAAATATTGAGGCCCATGCCCATTCCATCTGATTTAGTGCTGAAAAATGGCTCAAACATGCGCTGGGTAACCGAATCGGCTATACCAGCCCCGTTATCTGTCACCCGAATTCGGAGCATGGCTGGGAAGATGCTCGTATCTAGGTCGGCACTAATATTGACTGGAGGGGCTGTCCAGCGGGAAGAGAGAGGGTAGGCCTCCCTTACACTATCGAGCCCATTTTTGAGCAGATTCACAAGTACCTGCAGGATTAAGACGGGGTCTAAATTAAGCTCCGGCAGATTATCTGCGATTGATGAAGTGATGCTGAGGCGATGGCGGTTTGCTTCAATTTCAACTAAGCCCACTGCGTCATTGATGATGTCTTTAATGGCGATAGACTTTCTTTGCGGCTCACTACGTTTTACAAATCCGCGGATGCGTTGAATAATGGTTCCAGCACGAAGTGCTTGTACGGAAGCCTTTTCTAGTGCCGGCATGATTTCTTTATTTAGGGCCGGATCCAAATGCCCATCAAGACGTTTTGCTACGCCCATACAGTAGTTTGAAATGGCAGATAAAGGTTGATTAAGTTCGTGCGCAAGTGAGGAAGCCATTTCGCCCATCGTGGTAAGTCGGCTCGTAAATTGCATCCGCTCTTCTTGTTGACGAGCTAAATCTTCTGCTTCTTTGCGTTGGGTAATGTCAGTTGCAATCAGCAGTTGCGCTAGGTGTCCATCGACCCAAGGAATAAAGCGTGAACGCACTTCATACCAGCGATTACTGCCATCACTCAATTGAACTTCCTCTGATTCAGATTCTTGATATAGGAAAGAAGTTGGAATCCCTGGAGGCGAATCTTGTAAATCCTCAGCGATATTACGCAAGGTTTTATTGCTATCTTCATTGCCAATTAACTGAAAGTGGCCTTTGGAGTCATTACCAAAATTTTCCCGATAAAAGCGATTAGCAAATAATAATTCATCGGTCTCAAGAGCGACTACAGAAACCGCAGCATCTAATCCTTCAAGCACTGTGGTGAAGCGCTCTTGAGATGCAGCTAATTCTTCCCGAATTTTATTCGGCTCAGATATATCAATCAGAGAGGTAACCCAACCCGTTTGCTTACCTTTTTCATTAATTAGAGGCGCGATGAAGGTTCTTGTTTGGATGAGTGTTCCGTCTTTACGTAAGATTGCGCCCTGTATTCCTGTCTTGAGGCCATCCATCCTGAGGGCTCGATTCATCTTTTCTATCAGCTCCTCCCATCTATTTTCGGGCCAGAAGGGGAATGGAGGGGATAGTCCAATCAGTTCATTAGCGGTCCATCCTGTCATTTCGCAGAAGGCACGATTTACATAGGTGATGCGTTTTTCCATGTCGTGCGCACGAATTCCGACGGGGGTAGAATTTTCCATGGCACTACGAAAACTAGTTTCAGTCCGCAAGTTAGCTTCAGCCTCTTGCCGCACTTGCATTTGTTTTAAGACGGACCACAAGCTCCAAATCACAAAAACACACAAACCAATGACGACGCCAATCAGCATGCGGAATGTCAGATTGGTTGGTGGTGGATAGGTATCTATTCGCAAGGTTAAGTTAGGGCTCAGCACGCCCATATCTAAACTGGTTTGATTGCTAAATGCCCTTTTGGGTGTATCTCGATCGGATGAGATTGCTAAAAGCTTTTCGTTGTCGGTTAATAAGGTGAATCGATATTGGCTTTTGAGATTACCGGGGATGACATCTAAAATTCCTTGGGTGGTGTAGAGGGCAGCCAAATAGCCCACAATCTCTCCGCCAGCAATATTCGGAACTACTTGCCAAAAAACAATTTTTCTCTCTCGTAGCAAAGGCTCTTCGCCAGATATATTGAGTGAGATAAATTGACTAAAGCTAGGTCTAATAGTGACACGACTTAGTTCAAGAGTGCTCTTGAGACTCTCATTGATTGCGGGGGCAATTTCTGCTTCATTAATCCAATCTGTTTTTGTGGTGGTCGGTGGCAGCATCCATTGGCGTTGCCTTTCCGCGCTGAGCCAAATAATTCTGATAATTTCATGATTGTTAAGAACGAGCTCACCTGCTTGTTCATAGGCAAGTTGTTTAAGCTTTTCTTGGTCATACGAGGCCGCGATTTCGCGATTGATTGCGATTAAGGCATCCGTGTTATTCGCAAATCGAAGTTCAATCCGTTGCTTAGCAAATGCAAGTTCACGAAATAAGGCCGATTCTTGCTGGCTTTTTTCCTGTAACTGTAAGGTTCCCAAAATCACGCCCATCACTGCTGTAAAGAGCACGATTGCCAAGAGGGGGGTGTAAACCAGTCTGAAGCCCCGGATTTTTCGGAGCCATTTAATGGGGCTGAGTTGCCAGATAGAGAATGCTGAAAATTTCATGAATGTAGGTCCATTTTGCCTCATTGGAGTCTTATTTCATGCTTTTACAGCCCTTCACTTGATTTTATTTGCGTTGCAATAAAAAACCACATTATGAGAAATACTATCATTATGTGGAAAATTGCTTGTTTACACCCATATACCTTTCTAGAATATTGTCTATAGAGTCAGTAATGAAGAGAAAAATCTAACGGAGGCAGTTTATGGCAGCGGTACCAGAGAAAATCTTAGGTCAGATTAATGCGCAAGATGCGGACCCAGGTGAGACGCAAGAGTGGTTACAGGCACTTGATGGTGTTATTCGTAACGAAGGCCCAGAGAGAGCTGCCTACTTAATAGATCAACAAATTTCTCATGCACGCGTCAATGGAGTGGTGCAACCATTCCATGCAGAGACTCCGTATATCAATACGATTCCAGTTGAAAACCAAGCGCGCTTGCCGGGCGATCAAAATGTTGAACACCGCATTCGTTCATACACGCGCTGGAATGCCATGGCGATGGTTTTACGTGCCAATAAGGACACCAATGTTGGTGGACATATTTCTTCATTTCAATCTGCCGCAACTTTATATGACATTGGTTTCAATCACTTCTGGCATGCACCTTCGCCTGAGCATGGTGGAGACCTGATTTTTGTTCAGGGCCATTCAGCTCCAGGTGTTTACGCACGTGCATACATGCTCGGCCGCCTATCAGATGAACAATTAGATAACTTCCGTCAAGAAGTAGGTGGCAAAGGCATCTCTAGTTATCCGCATCCTTGGTTGATGCCAGATTTTTGGCAATTCCCAACAGTGTCAATGGGTCTTGGACCCATTATGGCAATCTATCAGGCGCGCTTTATGTGCTACCTGCGTGACCGTGGCTTTATTAAAGATGAAGGCCGTAAAGTCTGGGCATTCTTGGGTGACGGAGAGACTGATGAGCCTGAATCACTGGGTGCCATCGGCATGGCTGGCCGCGAAAAATTAGACAACCTTATTTTTGTTGTGAATTGCAATTTGCAACGCTTAGATGGCCCTGTCCGTGGTAACGGAAAAATTATTCAAGAGCTTGAAAGTGAGTTCCGTGGTTCAGGCTGGAATGTCATTAAGGTAGTTTGGGGTGGTCAATGGGATGCCTTATTTGCTCGCGACAAAAAAGGCATCTTGATGCAGCGCCTTGGTGAGATCGTAGACGGTCAATACCAAACTATGAAGTCTAAGCACGGTGCATATGTTCGTGAGATTGTATTTAATACGCCAGAACTCAAGGCCTTAGTGAGTGACTGGAGTGATGAAGAGATTTGGCAGTTAAACCGTGGTGGTCACGACCCGCATAAGGTGTATGCAGCATTTCATGCGGCCGTGAATCACCAAGGTCAACCTACCGTAATCCTTGCGCATACTATTAAAGGTTATGGCATGGGTGGCTCGGGTGAGGCTATGAATATTGCCCACCAGGCAAAGAAGATGAACGACGACGATGTCCGTCGTTTCCGTGATCGTTTTGAAATCCCCGTCAAAGATGAACAACTTGACGATATGCCTTTGGTGAAATTTGCTGAAGGTAGTCCCGAACTTGAATACATGAAGGCACGTCGTCAAGAGTTAGGTGGCTACTTACCACAACGTCGCACTAAAGCAGAAAGTTTGCCCGTCCCAGCATTGGATGTATTTACACCATTGCTTGAGGCTACCTCTGAAGGTCGTGAAATTTCTACAACGATGGCTTTTGTTCGCATATTAAATACGGTAGTGCGTGACAAAATCCTTGGTAAGCGTGTAGTGCCGATTGTTCCTGATGAATCACGTACCTTTGGCATGGAGGGTATGTTCCGTCAGCTAGGTATTTGGCATCAACTTGGTCAACTCTATACGCCAGAAGACCATGATCAACTGATGTTCTACAAAGAAGACAAGAATGGTCAGATTTTGCAAGAGGGTATCAATGAGGCTGGCGGCATGTGTGATTGGATTGCGGCCGCGACTTCGTACTCCACGCATGGTGTGCCAATGCTGCCTTTCTATATCTTTTATTCGATGTTTGGTTTTCAACGAATTGGCGACTTAGCATGGGCTGCGGGTGATATGCGTAGCCGTGGTTTCTTGCTTGGTGGTACTGCAGGTAGAACAACCCTAAACGGTGAAGGTTTGCAGCATGAAGATGGTCATAGCCATTTATGGAGTAGTGCCGTACCAAACTGCATTAGTTACGATCCAACCTTCTCATTCGAATTAGCAGTCGTGATTCAAGATGGTATGCGCCGCATGCTGGAAGTTCAGGAAGATGTTTACTACTACATTACTTTAATGAATGAAAACTATTCTCACCCTGCAATGCCTAAGGGTGCAGAGCAAGACATTATTAAAGGGATGTATAAATTCAAATCGGTGGGTGATAGCAATGCCAAGTTGCGTGTTCAGTTACTCGGTTCTGGCACAATCTTTCGCGAAGTCATTGAAGCTGCTGAGATTTTGCACAAAGACTGGGGTGTATCTTCAGATTTATGGGGCTGCCCAAGTTTTACCGAATTGGGACGCAATTGGGCCACCGTACACCGTAGCAATCTCTTGAACCCAACAGCTACGCCTCAGCTTTCTCATGTAGAGCAGTGCCTGAAAGATAGCTCTGGACCAATCATCGCTGCTACAGACTATGTTCGCTTATTCGCTGAGCAAATTCGTCCAGCAATTCAGCATATGGGTCGCCGTTATGAAGTCTTGGGTACCGATGGCTTTGGCCGCTCTGATACCCGTGAAAAATTACGTGACTTCTTTGAGGTGGATCGTCGTTGGGTTGTACTAACAGCCTTGAGGTCTTTAGTGGACGCTGGACAGATGGATCGTCAGAAGCTTGCTGAAGCAATCAAAAAGTACGACATTGATGCCACTAAACCAAACCCAATGACGGTTTGATAAGAGAATAATATGAGTCAAATAATTGAAATCAAAGTACCAGACATTGGTGACTACAAAGATGTACCAGTCATTGAGGTTCTAGTAAAGCCAGGCGACAAAGTCGAGAAAGAACAATCGATTGTTGTGCTTGAATCCGATAAAGCCACTATGGATGTTCCTTCCTCACACTCTGGTGTGGTGAAAGAAGTCAAAGTCAAGATTGGGGATAACCTATCTGAGGGATCCGTGGTTATCACCTTGGAAGAGGGCGCAGGGAATGCTGTGGCTGCTGCTCCAGCTTCAGCCCCCACTCAAGTTGCTTCTGCTCCCACGAGTTCTAGCGGTGCGCTTATTGAAATCAAAGTACCAGATATTGGTGACTATAAAGATGTACCAGTCATTGAGGTTCTAGTAAAGCCAGGCGACACAGTTGAGAAAGAACAATCGATTGTTGTGCTTGAGTCCGATAAAGCTACCATGGATGTTCCTTCTTCTCACTCCGGTGTAGTGAAAGAAGTCAAAGTCAAGATTGGCGATAACCTATCTGAGGGATCCGTGGTTGTTATCTTAGAGGCTAGTTCTGGTGGAGCCGCGACAATCACTCCTGTTGTGGCGCCAGTAGCAACTCAGACGGTTGTGGTCGAGCCTCCTATCAAGCGGGCACCTGCACCACCACCGATGACTAATTCTCCTCCAGTGGTGGATGCTGCCTTAAGTCATGCAAGTCCATCAGTGCGCAAATTTGCTCGAGAACTTGGAGTGACCATTGCTCATGTTAAGGGCTCTGGTCAAAAAGGCCGTATTACACAAGAAGACGTACAAGCATTTGTGAAGGCTGCCATGAGTAGTGGCGGTCCAACAGCAGTATCGAGTGGTGGCAGTCTAGGCGGTCTGAATCTGATTCCGTGGCCGAAAGTAGATTTCACAAAGTTTGGTGAAATTGAGCGTCAAACACTCAATCGCATTAAGAAACTCACTGCAGCTAATTTAGGTCGTAATTGGGTAATGATCCCAGCAGTGACATATCACGAAGATGCGGATATCACAGATCTAGAAGCTTTCCGCGTGTTGACCAATAAAGAAAATGAGAAGAAGGGTGTCAAGATCACGATGCTTGCTTTCTTGATGAAGGCTGCTGTTGCAGCCTTAAAAAAATATCCCGAGTTCAATAGCTCTTTGGACGGTGATGATCTCATCTTGAAAAAATACTTCAATATTGCTTTTGCTGCAGATACTCCAACAGGATTAGTTGTGCCAGTCATTAAGGATGCAGACAAGAAAGGTATTTTTGAAATCGCTCAGGAAACCTCTGAGCTAGCTGCCCTAGCTCGCGATGGGAAACTTAAACCTGATCAGATGCAGGGTGCCAGCTTTACGATTTCTTCATTAGGTGGAATTGGCGGAACCTATTTCTCACCGATTGTGAATGCCCCTGAGGTAGCAATTTTGGGAGTAAGTAAAGCAGCTATGAAACCTGTGTGGGATGGTAAGCAATTTGTACCCCGTTTAATGTGTCCATTATCTTTGTCTGCTGATCATCGAGTAATTGATGGCGCTTTAGCAACCCGTTTTAATGTGTATGTAGCAGAGTTACTGGCCGACTTCCGTCGCGCTAGTCTGTAAGGGGTATCAATGGCTAAGCAAACGATCCTCGTTCCGGACATTGGCGATTATTCAGATGTGCCAGTGATTGAAGTATTGGTCAAAGTGGGTGATGTTATTGAAAAAGAGCAGCCCTTATTAGTTTTGGAGTCTGATAAAGCAACTATGGAAGTTCCTGCTGATAGAGCGGGAACGATTACTAGCATTGCTGTAAAACTAGGTGACAAAGTTGGTAAAGGTACTGTGATTGCCGAGATTGAGGCAAGTGGTGAAGTAACTAAAGTTGCCCCTACCAGCGCCCCAGCTGTAGCTCCCGTAGCAACTGCTATTGCACCTGCTCCTCAAGCAGGGCAGTTCATCGGTAAAGTTGATCATGAGTGCGAGCTACTAGTTTTAGGTGCAGGTCCTGGGGGATATAGCGCTGCCTTTAGAAGCGCTGATTTAGGAATGAGCACCATTCTCATTGAGCGTTACCCAACTTTGGGTGGTGTTTGTTTGAACGTGGGTTGTATTCCCTCAAAAGCGCTTTTGCATACCGCCTCAGTCATGGAGGAGGTAAAGACTATGGCCCAGCATGGCATTTCATTTGGTGAGCCAAAGATTGAGATTGATCAATTACGAGGATATAAAGAATCTGTCATCGCAAAGTTAACTGGCGGTTTGGCTGGCATGGCTAAAGCACGCAAAGTTAAGGTAGTGCGTGGCTTAGGAAAATTCTTAGACGCAAACCATGTTGAAGTTGAGTTAACTAATGGCACTGGTCAAGATTTAACTGGTCAAAAAGAAGTAGTGCGCTTTCAGAAAGCCATTATTGCAGCGGGTAGTCAGCCTGTGAAGTTGCCATTTCTTCCTGATGATCCTCGTATTGTCGATAGTACGGGCGCATTATTGTTAAAGAATATTCCAAAGCGGATGCTCGTGATTGGTGGCGGCATTATTGGTTTAGAGATGGCCACAGTCTATAGCGCTCTAGGTTCACGGATTGATATTGCTGAGATGATGGATGGTCTCATGGCTGGTGCTGATCGTGATTTAGAAAAAGTCTGGGAGAAATTTAATGCCGGACGTTTTGAAAAAGTCATGCTGAAGACTCGCGCAGCTAAAGCAGAAGTAAAGCCGGATGGTATTCAAGTCACTTTTGAAGGTGAGAATGCCCCTGCAGAACCACAAACCTATGATTTGGTATTGGTTGCTGTGGGTCGTACGCCAAATGGTAAAAAGATTGACGCTGGACTGGCTGGTGTACAGGTTGATGAGCGCGGCTTTATTCCAGTGGACAACCAAATGCGCACCAATGTGCCAAACATTTTTGCGATTGGCGATCTCGTTGGTCAACCGATGCTGGCCCATAAGGCAGTTCACGAAGGTCACGTAGCAGCTGAGGTGGCTTCTGGAGAGAAGTCTTTCTTTGATGCGAAGCAAATCCCATCAGTCGCGTATACCGATCCTGAGGTAGCTTGGGCTGGTTTGACAGAAGAGCAGTGTAAGGCACAAGGGATTGCTTATGAAAAGGGTCTCTTTCCATGGGCGGCAAGTGGACGGGCGATTGCGAATGGACGCGATGAAGGTTTTACCAAGCTCATTTTTGATGCAACTACTCATCGTATTATTGGTGGTGGAATTGTGGGCACACATGCTGGTGATTTAATCGGCGAAGTGTGTTTGGCTATTGAAATGGGGGCTGATGCAGTCGATATAGGCAAAACTATTCATCCACATCCAACCTTAGGCGAATCTGTTGGTCTAGCTGCAGAAGCGGTGCATGGCCATTGCACAGACTTACCACCAGTAAAGAAGAAGTCTTAAGTAGATCTCATCGTATTAGTTTAAATAAAAAACCCCGATTAGTCGGGGCTTTTTATTTAACAACAAATGTAAATTACTTCTTCTTGGCAGCCTTACTTGCAGTGCTAGCACTTTTCATTGCAGCGTCTGTAGCACTACTTAAGTTGGTTTGGGTAACCTCAACAGCATGCTTTACAGCCTTTTGGCTGGTTTCAAAAACAGTATTAGCAGAGGCTATGGCTTGCTTCATTACTTGAACGGCAGTATCTGAGCCTGCTGGAGCATTTTTAGTCCAGTCTTCAACTAAAGCATTGACTTTCTTTTGCCCCGCTTGGAATTCTTTTTCGGCTGATTGGGTAAAGCTTGCTTGAGTTTCATGGGCTAAGTCATATAAGTGGCGGCTATAAGCCATGATCTTTTCTGCCATCGGTTGAACTGCTTCGGCTTGATGGGCAAGAAGTTGTTGAATATCTTTTACTTCGAGGGCTTTCTTAGCGCTATTCATACTGTCGCTCAAGCTTTGTTTGGCGATATGCATATTTAACTCAACTAATTTTTCAATGCTTTGAAGTGCTTGGTTGGTGAGACCGCTCAAGGTTTCTAAATTTGCTTTTTGAGCAGCTGCAATTTGTTCAGGCGTTAAGTTCATATCAATCCCTTTCGATTGGATCTAATGCTTGTTTGTACTCTTACTAGGTAAGGGTGTAAATAGCATGCAAAATATTTTAAGGCTCTAAAATAATGCATCGCATCATTAATAATCCCCCTAAAGCCAATATCGCTACTTTCTTTATAAGGGGGATTATCAAAATCAGCCTAAAATCAATGATCCCAGAAAAAATCTCAATAATTTCAGTAAGTTATCCATGACGCTCCCCCTAGACAAGGTTATTGCACCCATATTTGTATTGATATGGAGTACAGGGTTTGTGATTGCCCGACTTGCAATGCCTTATGTAGAGCCAGCTACCTTCTTATTTTGGCGGTTTGCAGGCGTTCTAGCGGCAATGGCAGCTCTGAGCTTGATTTGGAAAATTACCTGGCCTAGCTGGCCTCAGATGAAGCACATTGCAATAGCGGGAATTTTGCTGCAATTTGGATATTTACTGGGCGTATGGTTTGCAGTTCGCTTAGGTATGACGGCAGGCCTGGCAGCCATTATTGTTGGATTGCAACCGATTTTGACTGCGTGGTTTGCTGCCTGGGTATCTGAAAAGGTAACCCCACGTCAATGGATTGGCTTGGGCTTTGGGTTTGCTGGCGTAGCCCTAGTGGTGGCTGAAAAAATAAGCTTTGCCCATATTCCTTTCGTGAGTTACGTATTGGCATTTATAGCTTTGCTATCGATTACCTTTGGCACGCTTTACCAGAAGAAGTATTGCCCTGTATTTGATTTACGCGCAGGATCTTCAATTCAATTTGGGGTATCGGCCATTCTGTGTTTCATGTGTATGTACTTCTTTGAAACCGGTGTCATGGTTTGGAATGCTTCTGTCACTGTAGCTTTATTGTGGGCAATCTTTCCCCTCTCTATAGGTTCAATCAGTTTGTTATTTATGATGATTCGCAAGGGTGCTGCAACTAAGGTCACTAGCTTGCTATATCTCACGCCACCGACTACTGCGCTGATGGCATGGCTCTTATTTGATGAGCCTTTTACTGCAATGATGGCAATGGGCTTGGCATTGACGATGACTGGTGTAGTGTTAGTTAACTCCCGTCAAGCCAATACTGTGGCAACGATTGCTGAATAGGATGAGGTGGAATATCCAGGATAAGGTGAATAAATCGCCTTGTTCACCAGAAATTAATTATCATCTCGTATGTTGAAAGTTTTGGAAGGTATTTTTAGGATGTATTTGAATCGACTTTGGATTTGTCTTTGTGCAGCACTATTCACCAGCGGTGTCTTTGTCAATACACCTGTGTTTGCTGCTAGCAAGGACAAACAGAGTAAAACCACCAAAGTTGTCATCAAATCAGTAAAGAAGCCTAAATCCGTTCGAGTGACTGTTACTCGTCCAACTGAGCCTGTTGTAGCCGCAAGACCATCACTCGCTTCAGCACTAGGTATGCGGGGTCAACACGATGACTTGAGTTTGAAATCAAGCGTGGCTATGGTAGTGAATCAAGATACTAAAGAGGTGTACTTTGAAAAGAACTCTTCAGTCAGCTTACCAATCGCTTCAATCACAAAACTCATGACAGCAATGGTAGTGCTAGACTCTAAATTGCCATTAGACGAGTCGCTTGTGATCAATGCTGATGATGTGCATATTTACCGCACTTCACGTCTTTCTGGCGGAACCGTATTGACACGAGAAGAAGCACTTTTGCTGGCACTAATGTCCTCTGAAAACCGTGCTGCATATACCTTAGGTAGAAATTATCCAGGCGGTGTACCGGCATTTGTGGATGCCATGAATCGTAAGGCAAAAGAATTAGGTATGGAGCACTCGCGTTTTGCAGATCCCACAGGATTGCTCAGTGAAAATGTTGCTACAGCAGAAGACCTTACCCGGATGTTAAGCGCTGCATACCAATACAAAATGATTCGTGAGTTTTCCACATGGCCTGATCTCACGATGGTGATCGCAAAACGTCCACAAAAATTCTTGAACACTAATCGCTTGGTGCGTGCTGGCGATATGAATATTGGTTTGCAAAAAACAGGATTTATTAATGCCGCAGGTAAATGCTTGGTAATGCAAGCAAGGGTTAATAACACACCATTACTGTTAGTTTTCTTAGACTCGGTTGGAACGCAATCCCGTTTTGCTGATGCTGTACGTGTGCGTGACTGGTATGAGCGTATGCCTTCAGGTGCTCAGCCGATTAGACGCTTAATGTAACGCGTCTCGTTAAGTAGCAGTACCTGGTTCTACTAATTTAGGCTTATAGCCCATTCCCTTGGAAATTTGCAGAGCAGTTTCTTGTAAGGCTCTTAACCAGTCTGCTTGAATACGATCAGTTGGCGCGCTCAGTGAAAGTCCAGCCGCCAATTTTCCAGTGTCGTCTAAAATGGCTGCAGCAAGACAACTCACACCAAGTTCTAGCTCTTCATTATCACGAGCATTGCCAACTTTTCTCACTTGATTTAGTTCTGTTTCCAGTTTGTTTAAATCCGTAATGCTATTTCGAGTGTGGCCTGAGAGTCCAGTACGGGTGACATAGGCACGAACTTGATTCGTATCATCGCTTGCTAAAAAGAGTTTTCCAACGGATGTGAGATGCAAAGGGGCTCTACCCCCAATCGCACGGACTACTTGCATACCAGAGCGTTCGCTGTAGGCGCGGTCAATGTAGACAATCTCATCACCTTGACGAACCGATAGATTCACTGTTTCACCAGTTAGCTTATGTAGGGTACGCATTGGAACCTGAGCAGCTTCTCGCACAGAGAGGCGAGCTTTGACTAGATTGCCTAGTTCTAAAAGCTTCAGTCCTAAGCGATAGGTGCCGCCATCGCCACGTTCAACTAAGCGGCAAGCAACCATGTCATTTAATATGCGGTGAGCTGTAGAGGGGTGTAAACCCGTTTCCTCAGCCAAGAACTTGAGACCACTCGATTCTTCTTGCTCAGCCAAGGCTTCTAGTAAATTCATCATGCGCTCCACCACCTGGATTGCGGTTTTACCAACTTCACCAGTACTTTTGGAGGATTTGACGATTTTGCTATTGCTCATGGGGTTTATTGTAGCGATTCCCGCGGCAATTGCATATTATGAAACGGGATTTTATAGATTCCCAGGAAAAAACTGGTTTAAATCTAACGTCTTAGAGCCTTAGCGCAATCGTTGACTAGCTCGGGTCCGCGATAAATGAGGCCGCTGTAAAGCTGAACCAGGCTAGCTCCAGCCATGATCTTTTCACGGGCATCTGCACCTGACATAATCCCGCCGACGCCAATAATGGGCAAATCATTTCCTAGTCTGGCTTTGAGTGTTTTGATAACCCAGTTTGAGGCTTTTCGTACGGGGGCGCCCGAGAGACCACCAGCTTCATTACCGTGATCCATCCCTTGTACAGCTTCACGCGAGATAGTGGTGTTGGTGGCTATCACAGCATCGATCCCAAATTCTAATAAGAGGTCTGCAATCAGGTGAAGGTCGCCTTGATCGAGATCAGGAGCAATTTTTAAGAAAAGAGGCTTGTGAACGCCGTAACGATCACTGAGTTTTTTTCGCTCTTCACTCAGTTCTCGTAAGAGCTCTCGCAGCATTTCCTCGCTTTGTAGTGAGCGCAGATGCTGGGTATTCGGAGAAGAGATATTGACGGTGATGTAAGAAGCAATTTCATATACAGCCTCCATTGCAAAAACGTAATCTTTTGAAGCTTCCTCAATGGGGGTACTAGCATTTTTGCCAATATTCATTCCCAGTACACCACCACTTTGCCAAAATTTCGAGTGACGGACCCTGGCTATACATGCCTCTACACCGTCATTATTAAATCCCATGCGATTGATAATCGCTTGGGCCTCAGATAGTCTAAACATTCGAGGCTTAGGATTGCCAGGCTGGGGGCGCGGCGTCACTGTGCCGATTTCTAAAAAGCCAAAGCCTAATGCAGCTAAGGCATCAATATGTTTGCCATCCTTATCAAGGCCAGCTGCAAGACCTACTGGATTGGGAAACTGTATACCGCAAAGAGTATGAGGATCGGCAATAGGTTTTGTGATGAAGCGTTGCAAGAGACCCCAACGCTGTGCTCGATCTAAGTTGCTTAGTGTGAGATCGTGCGCTTTCTCAGGATCAAGGCAGAACAGCCAAGGGCGTAAAAGGGAATAACTATCCGTCATGGGTAGATATTATGAACCAGGCAGCAATTGCCAATGGTCATCAACCAGTCCTTCCATGGGCTGATACTTGATCTTATAAGCCATCTTTTCGCTCTCTTGAATGTAATAACCAAGATAGAGATAGGGCAAGTTCAGATCGAGACATTGTTGAATTTGCCAAAGAATGCTGTAACTGCCATAGCTTGCATTGCTCATGCTGGTATCAAAGAAGGTATATACCGAAGAAATACCTTGTTCCAATATGTCAATCATACTAACCATGCGCAGGCGACCCGGATGAGGGTCATGAGGACCATCCCGAAACTCCACAATGCGTGAGTTCACGCGGCTTTGCAGTAAAAACTGCATATATTGATCCTGATCATCCCGATCCATCTCTCCACCAGCATGTCTTTCATTTTGATAACATTGATAGAGTTGGTAATGCTCATCTTTGTAACCAAGGTTCAATACATGCGCTTCCAATCCCATATGTTTTTTCTGGGCTCGTCGTTGGCTGCGAGTCGGAACAAATTGATTTACCAAAATACGAGTAGCAGTGCATGCTCTACAGCTGTCACAATAAGGGCGGTAAGTATAAAGACCGCTTCTACGAAATCCCGCATTCAGAAGTTCGCCATAAATATCCGCATGTATCAGATGCGAAGGGGTTGCTACCTGCGAACGTGCCATCCGATTAGGAAGATAGCTACATTCATAGGGTGCAGTGGCATAAAACTGCAGAGTGGTGAGTGGGAGTTCTTTGAGTTGGGTCATATCCAGCAAGCCAAGATATTTTTATTAAAGGTCCAAGGTCTCTCAATATTAGATTGATTTATAGATGTTTGCAGTTTTTCTAGAAATTCCTTTCGGGGGATGGGCGCAGCTCCTAGCGAGCGAAGATGCGCAGTTTCTTGCTGGCAATCAATCATCTCCACTTGACTTTGTAGGCACCAAGCACTTAAAGCGGCTAAAGCAAGCTTAGAAGCATTGGTTTCATAACTGAACATAGATTCACCAAAGACCATCGCTCCAAATGCAACACAGTAGAGCCCGCCAATGAGTTGGCCTTGATGTGTAACGGAAATACTATGGGCATGACCTTGCTCATGAAGGGCGGTATAGGCATCCATGATTTCATGGGTAATCCATGTGCCATCCTGATCTTTGCGTTTACTCGTAGCACAGGCCCGAACGACTGCACTAAAGTCTGCATCAACGTGTATTTCTGATTGGGCGTCTTGGCAAAAATGACGTAGATGCTTCTTAAGAGAATCACTACACTTAAAGTTTGCTGGATTTAGAACCATACGAGGATCTGGTGACCACCACAACACAGGCTGATTATCGGAGTACCAAGGAAATATTCCTGTTTGATAAGCTCGCGCTAATTGACCTGGATAAATACCTTCACTGACAGCAATTAAACCGGGAACGCTAGGGTCAAGGTCAGCTTGAGTCAGCGGGTTTGGAAAGGGGTCTTTTGGGCCTAGCCAAGTAATCTGACTCATCATGCACTAATTAAATCTTTTCAGAAGGTAAAACATCACGGCTACGAACATGAAATTCTTTATCCGCATCAAAAAGCCCAGCAGTACGATCTGCAAAAAACCATTCTAAAGTTTGTTTGACAGTGGGAAAGGCCAATTCTTCCCAGGGAATTTCGTGCTCATGAAAGAGTGCTACTTCTAAACTCTCTTCGCCTGCAGAAAATGTACTGTTAGTCATGTTTGCTAAATAAAAGAGATGCACCTGTTCTGCATGGAGCACGTTCAGTAAGGAGTAAAGCGGGCCGATTTCTACTATTGCTCCAGCCTCCTCAAGGGTCTCGCGAGCAGCCCCTGCGCTAGTACTTTCGCCAAGCTCCATAAAACCGGCAGGTAAAGTCCAGTAACCATGGCGAGGGGCAATAGCGCGGCGACAGAGTAAGACTTGCTTGCCATATATGGGAATAGTACCAACGACATTTCGGGGATTTTGATAGTGAATAGTCCCGCAGGTATCGCAAACATAACGTTCACGAGAGTCATCTGCCGGGATTTTGAAGGACAGGGTGTTGGCGCAGTTAGGGCAGAACTTCATGACAGCTTTCTAAAAATGAGCCTTGATCGCTCCGCGAATGGCATTACTAAGAATAATCTCATCTGCCATTGAAACATCATTAATAGTCAGGTTGGCTTCGCGGGCATTCATGTGGGGATCGGCTAATAAGGAGGCTCGCATGACACCCGGAAGTATGCCCGCAGAAATGGGTGGTGTTAACCATTGCGTACCACCTTTGGGTTTAATAAAGATGCTGCTTCTGCCTCCTTCAGTTACAAAGCCTTGCTCGTTGATAAATAAGGCATCAAAGCCCCCTAACTCAACGGATTTTTGCCAAGCCTGGTCGTATAAGTTGCGCTTGCTTACCTTATGTCGCAGTAAAGGGTCACCAGAGAACATGATGCAATCAGCCTGCAAAATATCCTGTGCCCAAAATATTCGCACTGACTTACTGAGTTCATCCAGTATTCCAGTAGCGCAAGACAATTGTCCATCAGTAGAAAGATCTAGCCTTAATCGATACTGTTTACTCGCATCCAAATTAGCGCAAGAATCTAAAACACAGGTGCTTGCATGATCTCTATTAAATGGAATGCCTAAGGATTTTGCCGATGATTGCATACGGTCAAGGTGAGCAGATAAATCTTGAGGGCTAGCTTGCTTTACGGCAATCGTTTCAAATAAGCCAACGGTACTGGGAAGCCCCATTAAAAAAGCAGACTTAACACGGCATTCTTCCCATTCTTGCTTTGCATCGGAGTCGATGGTGATACCTGCACCAATACCTAATGTAAAAGTATTATTGTGGGAGATCGGATCCTCTTCAATTTCAATGGTACGAATAGGTACGCTAAAAGCAAAGTCACCATTGGGATCCAGCCAGCCAAGTGCACCACAGTAATATCCACGGTCTTGAGGCTCGAGTTCTTGAATAATTTGCATGCTACGTTTCTTGGGCGCCCCAGTAACAGACCCACAGGGAAAAACAGCTTGCAAAATTTGGGCTAAGGTGATGTTCGGTTTCATCTGCCCTTGAACAGTGGATGTCATCTGCAATACATCACCATGTCTTGCCACTTCAAACAGCTTAGGAACTACAACGCTTCCTGGTTGAGAGATGCGGCTCAAATCATTGCGCAGAAGATCTACGATCATGACATTTTCTGCTTGATTTTTTGGATCCTCAGAAAGCGCATTCGCACCAGAAGATAGTGCATTTGCAGTACCTTTCATGGGCATTGCTTTGAGGATTTCTCCTTGCTTTTGAATGAATAGCTCAGGGGATTGGGAGAGTAGGTAATGCTTACCCTTGTGATTCTGGTGCTCAATAAAAGCACCAAATCTTCCTGGCTGACGTTCCCGAAGCCTGCTGTAGAGCGCCAAAGGAGACCCATAAACCCTACCAGTAATTCGGAAAGTATGATTAATCTGATAAGAATCACCATTGCGGATATATTCCAAAATACGATCGATATCCTTAGCAAATGCCTCTGGCGTAATCGATTCAGCTACATCAATGACGCCAGTGCTTTTATCTTCATCTGTCAGATTCTTTAATTGCTGGGATAGTAATTCATCTACTTGTTCTTTGGAGAGTGTTTGATGGCTTTCAAAAGACCATGCCTCAATAAGAGGGTGGAGTGTTGTAATTTCTCGCTGGGATAGTTTATGCATCAATCTACCAAGCTCATAAGCAAAAGCGGCTACAACAAACTTTCCTTCATTAAGAGTCTTTGAAATATCCTCTAAACAGCGGTCTACTGCGCGTTGATCCTCAGTAAGGTTTCCGCTGGGCAGGATGCGCCAAGATTGCAAAGGCGAATCATAAAAGCGACTAGATGGCTTAGCTGCGCTGCTTTGTGCATCGTCGAGCAGGATCATTGCAGCTAGCCTAGGTATTTTTATTTTAGGATAGTGGCAGATTCGATAGTGACCGTTTTGGCAGGTACATCAGCCATCCGGCCCATACGAGGCGCACTGGCAACCATCGTTGGTACTTTGCGTATGGCATCGATGGTTTGTGTTCCAGAAATAACTTTTCCAAAAACGGTATAACCATTGCCCATGGCATTTGGATAATCTAATGCTTGATTGTCTTTAACGTTGATAAAGAATTGGGCGGTAGCAGAGTCGGGATCGGAAGTGCGCGCCATAGCAATCGTATAGTTATTGTTCTTGAGACCATTTTGCGCCTCAGAGACAACCGGTGCATCGGTTGATTTTTGGGTGAGGTCAGCGGTAAATCCACCACCCTGAATCATGAAGCCATCAATCACTCGATGAAAAATGGTTCCGTTATAAAAGCCACTTTTCACATAGTTCAAAAAGTTTGCTGTTGTCTTAGGGGCTTTATCGCCATCCAATTCCACTACAAAATTACCGAGGGTAGTTTTGAATTCGACTTTTGGACCTGCAAAGGCTGCTTGAGCAGTCAAGCTGGCGATACAGAAGATAAAACCGGTTAAAAGCTTACGCATAAATACTCCTTGAATAAATGAGGATGAATGATTGTATTGTGCAACACACTACTGCAAGAACTTTCAAGCTAATCCATTGGGGACTTTTCCAGCGTATGCATAGGAAGCTTCCTCAAACATTCCGGGTCTAGCAAGATAATCCAAGGTCCAGTCAATAGTATCGACGCCCCAGAAACAGTGCTGATTGACAATCAGGGCTGGTATTCCAAAGGCACCATCTTGTTTGGCTTGGTTGGTATTGGCAATCAGTTGTGCTTTCACATCCGGATTTTCTGGCCTCTGGGTATCTACAGGTAAACCTAGGTAGCTGCAAAATTCTGACCAAGCAAGATTAGGATCTTTACCTTCAACCCAAACGTAGTCAAAAGCGCGTTCAAGCATTGGCCAATCTGCTTTTTCTTGCGTTAGAAGGCGTTGGGCTGCTACCGTCATAAAAGGATGGTGCTCTGGAAAGCGAAATGGTATTCCCAGTTTTTCAGCTTGCCATACACAGAACTGATAAGTGTGTGGCCGTTTGGCAGCAATTTCGCCGGGACCTTTGTTATCAGTTGATCTTAATAAAACTCCCAAGAGAATTGGAACTGGCTTGATGTCTAATATCGATTCCAGGCGATGACGTTGCTTAATATATAAATAGGCAAATGGAGAAATAATGTCGTAATAAAAAGTAGCCCCTACTTTTGAACTCATTTCTTCTTAGCCTCTAGATCGAGATTGCGTAAAAAAGCCATCTTCTCCCCAATTTGGGTTTCGAGTCCACGTGCTACTGGCTCATACCAATGGGGTTCTGGCATTCCATCCGGAAGATAAGTTTCTCCAGCAGCATATCCATGCAGCTCGTCATGTGCATAGCGATATTCCTTGCCGTGCCCGAGATCTTTCATAAGCTTAGTGGGAGCATTACGCAAATGATTGGGAACGGGCTTAGTTTGATCTTTAGCAACGTATGCTCGCGCAGCATTGAAGGCTTTGTAGCTCGCATTGCTTTTGGAAGCCACAGCTAAATACACTACAGCCTGACCTAAAGCCAGCTCACCTTCAGGAGAACCCAGTCTTTCATAAGTCTGTGCGGCATCATTGGCCAATTGCATTGCTCTTGGATCAGCCAAACCAATATCTTCCCAGGCCATTCGAATAATGCGCCGTGATAAATAGCGAGGATCAACTCCACCATCAAGCATGCGACAAAGCCAATATAGTGCAGCATCTGGATTAGATCCGCGTACGGATTTGTGCAGTGCTGAAATTTGGTCGTAAAACTGATCTCCACCTTTATCAAAGCGACGTGCCTGAGTAGTCAGTGCATTCTCAATAAAGAGTTGATCGATTACCTGAATGGGATTGCTGGGGTTTGAGGAAGCATTCCGAATCTGTTCTACCAAGTTGAGTAAGCGTCTTGCATCACCATCGGCATTATTGATTAGCGTATCCACGGCACTATCTTCAAACTGGATCTTTGGCATCGCAAATGTCTGCGCACGAACAAAGAGTTGCCTGAGCTCAGTAGCCTCGAGAGACTTCAGAACATAGACTTGTGCACGAGAGAGTAGGGCTGAGTTCACCTCAAAAGAGGGATTCTCAGTGGTAGCGCCAATAAATGTAAACAGACCCGATTCCACATGGGGAAGTAAAGCATCTTGCTGACTTTTATTAAAGCGATGAATCTCATCTACAAATAAGATGGTTTGTTTGCCGTATTGAGCCATGCTTTGCTGTGCTTGTTCAATTGCTTCACGAATTTCCTTTACCCCTGCCAATACTGCTGAGATGGCAATGAACTCACGATCAAAAGCTTTTGCAGAAAGGCGTGCCAAAGTTGTTTTGCCAACCCCTGGCGGCCCCCACAAAATCATTGAATGAGGTTTGCCTGAAGCAAATGCCAGATTGAGGGGTTTACCAGGTGCCAATAGATGTGTTTGACCAATCACCTCATCGATCGTCTTAGGGCGCAGCGCTTCCGCTAAAGGCGGCGGCGGGGTACTATCAAAAAGACTACTCATAAATAGGATTAAGCCTGAATAAACAGGATGACCAATGCAGCCCAGGCAAGGCAGGCTGCAGCAACATAGGTCAAGCGAGTTCGCATCGTCATAAATGCAGCGCGAGCCTCATCACTCGAGAAATAATATTGATAGGTGCTTTGATCAATATTGCGTTGAATAATCAGGGTCGACGCTAAGATCAAAAGGCCTACAGGAATATAGATGTTCAAGGCCAACCAGGCTACGAGAGCAGGAATAACCCCCCAAATCCAGGCATTACGATCCTCCCATCTATCGCCGGGTGGGACCTTTCCTAAAGTATGCAAGTTAGCGCCCCAATGCAAGGCCCCCATAAAAGAGGTGATCACTGCTCCATAGCCTGCCAAAGATTCTGCACTTAAATAATTGATGGGTGTTGGAGCCAGTTGAACTAGTAAAGCAAGTCCCACAAAAGGAATTAATCCGGCATAAGCTAATTTACGTACAAGCGGTGGTAGTGGGTTCACGAAAGATCTATTCTGTAATGAATTATTCAATTTGAAAAATATTATTTATCGTAGGTATAGATGCCACGGCCTGTCTTACGACCAAGATAACCTGCAGCTACCATTTCACGAAGCAATGGGCAAGGACGGTATTTAGAATCACTAAAGTTTTCAAAATACACTTCCATCACTGCTAGGCAGGTATCTAAACCAATGAGGTCTGCCAATG
The DNA here is from genome assembly GCF_018882125.1 of Polynucleobacter sp. AP-Melu-500A-A1. Taxonomy (GTDB): domain Bacteria; phylum Pseudomonadota; class Gammaproteobacteria; order Burkholderiales; family Burkholderiaceae; genus Polynucleobacter. The sequence goes on along the minus strand of NZ_JACVOZ010000002.1, from coordinate 329,586 downwards.
CCAATGGACCAATAGGTTGATTGCAACCCAACTTCATGCCGGCATCAATATCTTCAGGACTAGCTAATCCTTCTGAGAGTACAAAGAAAGCCTCATTAATCATCGGCAGCAAGATGCGATTGACGACAAAACCAGGGGAGTTCTTGACGGTAATGGGCTCTTTACCAACGCGCTTTGCCATTTCGATAATGGCAGCATGAGTGGCATCACTAGTTTGAAGGCCTCGAATCACTTCCACTAATGCCATCAACGGGGGTGGATTAAAAAAGTGCATTCCAATAAAGCGTGCAGGATTGGAGTCCAGTGCAGCAAGCTTGGTAATCGAGAGGGACGAGGTATTTGTGGCAATGATCGTTTCCTTACTCACAATCTGATCTACTTGATGCAAGATCTTTTCTTTGATTGCTTGATTTTCAGTGGCAGCCTCAATGACCAAACCAAGGCCTTTGAAATCTTCATAGGAAATACTGCCTTTAATACGTTTTAGGGCAGCGTCTTTTGCCACAAGCGTTAAAGTCTCTTTTTTAACTAAGCGATCGAGGCTCTTGCCGATTTGTTCTATGCCACGAGCAACCGCTGCTTCATTAATATCAACCATCACGACGTCAAGACCAGCAACGGCACACACTTGCGCAATACCATTACCCATAGTGCCTGCGCCGATCACACCGACTGATTGAATCTTCATTTCATTTCCTTTTTTGATACTGAGTTGAACCAAATAATTGTTCTCTTGCTTTGTCATCATGCAAAGGTTTACGGAACGCTGTTAATACTGCGCATCCACGCTGTACTGCAGGGCGCTCCCCAATCTTCTCAAACCATTTTTTGAAATGGGGATAATCTTTCAAATCCATTCCCTGATTTTTCCAATTTCGAGTCCAGGGATAAATTGCCATGTCAGCTATGGAATATGTTTTACCAGCAATATAGGGATTATCTTTCAGTTGGCGATCTAAAACACCATATAAACGCTTTGCTTCATTGGTATAGCGATTGACTGCGTAATCGATTTTTTCAGGCGCATAAAGGCGGAAGTGATGATTTTGCCCAAGCATGGGGCCTAATCCGCCCATTTGGAACATGAGCCATTGCAGGACTTCATATTTCCCACGGGTTGATTGAGGTAAAAACTTACCTGTTTTGCCTGCCAGGTATAACAAAATTGCGCCAGATTCAAAGATGCTAATCGGCTTTCCATCTGGCCCATTGGGATCAAATAAGGCGGGGATCTTATTGTTGGGGCTGATTTTTAAAAACTGAGCAGCAAATTGATCGCCGGCACCAATATCGATGGGATGGGCAATCCAATCCTGATCGAGTTTATAACCACATTCTTCAAGCATGATGTGCACTTTGTGGCCATTGGGTGTGGGCCAGCTATAGACATCAATCAGATTTTGTTTAGATTTGTTCATAAGTTCTCCGAGTTTTCTTGACTACTTTTTTCTATAAATTGTGTAAACGCTCTAATGCATTCGATAAGGTTTGCGCTTGTTTAGCAAAGCAAAAACGAATAACACTTGATTCAGTGGACTCTTCATAAAAAGCAGAAACTGGAATCGCTGCCACACCAATTTCTGTAGTGAGCCATTGGCAAAAGTTTGATTCATTCAATTTTGCTTGTGGAATATTGAGTTTGGAATAGTCAACGCACTGAAAATAAGTTCCGGGGGTAGGCAGTAACTTCAATTGAGTAGATGCTAAGCCGGCTCTAAAAAAATCACGCTTGGCTTGATAAAACTTTGGAAGATTGAGGTAATGACTTTCATCCTGGAGATAAGAAGCGAATCCATACTGCATAGGCGTGTTGACGGTGAAAACATTGAATTGATGTACTTTTCGAAACTCTTTTGTGAGGCGGGATGGAGCTGCAACATAACCTACTTTCCAGCCCGTTACATGATAGGTTTTACCAAAGCTTGAGATCAAAAAGCTTCTTGCTGCTAGTTCAGGATGGGCAGCGACGCTGTGATGCTCAGCACCATCGTAGACCATATGTTCATACACTTCATCACTCAAAATTAATGCAGATGTATTTTTGACTAATTGCGCAAGGCGTTCTAGATCAGCGCTTTGCCACACCATGCCAGTTGGATTATGGGGCGTATTGATCATGATGAGTCGAGTTTTTGGATTAATCGCTTTTGCTAAAGTATCCCAAGGAATTTCATAAGAGCTGACTTGATCGTTTTCATCGCGAATGGTTTGCAAAGAAACGGCTATGACTTTTCCACCGGCCAATTCGATAGAGGGTCTATAGCTGTCATAAGCGGGTTCAATGATGATGACTTCATCTGCAGGGCTTACGCAACAGAGTATTGCTGTCAAAATTCCTTGCGTACCACCGGCTGTGATTGTGATTTCAGATTCTGGATCATATTGATGACTGTAAAGCTTAGATATCTTGTGAGCTATGCCATTGCGTAAATCAGCAATACCAATCATCGGAGGATATTGGTTGTGATTCGCGAGCATTGCTTCATTAACCTTTGCAATCAATTTTGGATCACAAGGAAAATCTGGAAAGCCTTGTCCTAAATTAATCGCCTGATGCTTAGCAGCAAGAGCAGACATTACTGTGAAGACCGTAGTCCCAACTGTGGGGAGGCGGCTTGGAAACGACGGAGTAGGGTCCTGAATTTGGCTCATGGAAAGGCTGCGTGGGGATTTAAGGCAGAGTAATCTTGTAGTCGCTAGAATGGAAGTAATACATAAACAAATTGTGCCATGCTGATCGTACTTTCCCCCGCTAAATCCCTTGATTACAAGACCCCTGTGAAGGTCAAGGCACCCACTTTGCCTGAGTTTGTCTCGGAATCAGCAAAGTTAATCGCTGATCTCAAAAAGCTCGCACCCCAAGATGTGGCCAAATTAATGGGCTTATCCGATCCATTAGCCACCTTAAACGTAGGCCGTTATCGGGATTGGTCTAAAACATTTACCGAGATCAATAGCAAACCAGCGATCTATGCCTTTGATGGGGATGTTTACGATGGCTTTGATGTCAAATCACTGAATGCCAAAGCCATTGATTTTGCTCAAGATCACATTCGAATCTTATCGGGTCTATATGGCGCCTTAAGACCATTGGATTTAATGCAGGCCTATCGTTTAGAGATGGGAACCTCCTTTAAGAATGCGCGAGGTAAGGATCTCTATGCTTTTTGGGGTAATAGGGTGACAAACTCCTTGAAAAAGATCTTGGATAAAGAGAAGAAGCCGGTATTGCTCAATTTAGCCTCTGAGGAGTACTTCAAGGTTTTGCAGGCAAAAGATCTAGCTTGCCCCGTCGTTGCGCCTGTATTTCAGGATGCAAAAGAGGGTAAGTACAAGATTATTTCCTTTTACGCTAAGCGCGCTCGTGGCTTGATGGCACGATATGTAGTGGAGAATCGAATTAGCGATCCAATTGACCTAAAAGGTTTTAATTTGGATGGTTACAAATATTGTGCTGCAGAATCAACAGTAGATAAGCCAGTTTTTAGGCGTGCAGAAAGAAAATAATGGCCGTACATCGAATCAAGTCCTCGCAGCGTACGTCTCCTGATGTCGAGCGCCTAGTGGCAGATGCTATTTCTTTGGCTGCCTCTGGAAGCCAGGTAGAAGATCGTTTTTGGGAAGAGCGTTTAAACGTTCGTCTCATGCGCTTGCTCAAAAGCCAGAATCAAAATGTAATTGATGCCGCCCTAGATCAAACGTTTCGCATCAATACCGTGGCTTTTGAAGTGTTGGCAGATAGTGCTGAAACTTTAGCTGAATCTCTTAGGATGGAGCACGAAGATCAAGAGTGGGATGTACTTTTGCTCGCATTACCAATCGTGGCTCATACCCGTTATCAAATCCCTTCCGGCCCATTACCAGTCAACATGATTGAGGCAACAGCCCAAGCCTTACATTCTGCAATTGCTGCTAGTGATACCCGCTTAGCAATTGTTCCTTGGCTATACAGTATTGATCAAATGCCTCATTCACATAGTCAAACACGTGTATTAACTGAGGCCTTGGCAAATGCAGCGATTTCCGCTAAAGAGGTAAAGCTAGAGTTGCGGGATATGACTGAAACTATTGCAGTGCTAGCAGACCCCCGTTTCATCATTGCTGCCTTATGTGCTCCTAGTGGTTCACCGATATTTCGTTGGCAAGCCGAGCCACCAATACGCCAAGAGCGTGGGGTAAGTTTGATTGCTTGGCAAAACGCAATGCATGACCCGATTGCTTCATTGCTTCCTGGTTGCGAATTTGAACTCCTTTTACCGGAGTCCTATTTCACGAATTGCCGCTTGGCAGACAAGCATGTGCGCCCATTAAGTATTCGTGCCGCAGTCAATTTTTTGGAGAGTGCTGTAGGTATTTTGCCAGCAGGTCTATCTTGCGTTGTGGGGGCTTTTGGAGAAGAGCAGGCTGATGAATACCGTATTTCCTTTAGTGCAAAAGGTTCCTCAGAAATTATGTATGGGGTGATCTGGCCCTTATATGATCGGGAGAGTGTCAGTAATGATGCTTTGAATGATTTATCGGATGATGAAAGCCCCATCAAAAAGATTTGTGATGCCTTGCATGATGCAGGGGTAGAGGACGTATTTCGTCACGCCATGCTATTTGACCCCGAGTTATGTGATGATTGTGGTGCGCCTTTATTTCCGGACCGCTCTGGTGAAGCTGAACATGCAGAGATGCCGGAAGATGCTCCAACACAGCAGCCATTGTTTCATTGAAGGCTGAGCTTGTCATCGCTGAAGTACTGAATGGGTAAATAAAAAAGCCGAGGGTCGCTCGGCTTTTTTATTGAAATGCTTGATTACTTAATTTGGTACAAAAGCCTCTGCACCTGCAAATAAGTAGGGTAATTTGCCGGACTTCATTTCTGCTGTTTGGCAGAAATCAGCCAGACGAACGCCTGCCTTAATATTAAAGAGCATTGCCTTATTGCCTAATACGACAAGATCATGACCTGAATCAGTGTTCTTGTAACGCAAGCTACCTGGTAATGAAGTTTGACGGGCTAATTCATAAGATTTGGCTTCCCAAATAATGCGAATTTTTTCAGTATTGCCTGCAGTCTTGAATTGCTTGCTTTCGCTACAAGTCCATACTACTTCTTCATTCGCAATTGCTGTTGTAGTAAGCCCAAGGCTGGCAATCGCAATGCTTACAGCAAGAAAAGTTTTCTTCATAAAGTAATTTCCTTAAGAGAGCAAATGCTTAACACCAGCTTGCTCTTCGAGTAATTCATTGAGGGTGTGATTCATGCGCTCACGGGAAAACTCATCGATCTCAAGTCCTTCGATCATTTTGTATTCACCGTTTTCGCACACTACTGGGAATCCATAAATGACTTCTGCGGGAATACCATACTCACCCTTAGAAGGGATGCCCATGGTAACCCATTTGCCATTGGTGCCGAGCACCCAATCATGCATGTGATCGATTGCCGCATTGGCTGCAGAAGCTGCAGATGACAGGCCGCGAGCATCAATAATGGCAGCGCCGCGCTTACCAACGGTTGGAATGAAAACCTCTTTATTCCACGCCTCATCATTAATAGAATCTTTTACCGATTTGCCGTTAATCGTAGCGAAGCGATGGTCAGGGTACATAGTTGGGCTATGGTTACCCCAAACAACTAATTTCTCAATATCAGCAACGGGTTTATTCAATTTATTAGCCAATTGTGAGAGTGCGCGGTTGTGATCAAGACGTAACATTGCTGTGAAATTCTTCGCAGGAATATCTGGAGCAGATTTCATGGCGATGTAAGCGTTAGTGTTAGCTGGGTTGCCAACGACTAATACCTTGACCGTTTTCTTAGCCACTGCATTTAAGGCCTTGCCTTGCGCTGTGAAAATTTGCGCATTAGCGGAAAGTAAATCTTTGCGCTCCATTCCTGGACCGCGTGGGCGGGCGCCAACCAAGAGAGCTATATCAATGTCTTTAAACGCGGTCATTGGATCGGAATGAGCGCTCATGCCAGCCAAAAGGGGGAAGGCACAGTCTTCGAGTTCCATCATGACACCAGCCAATGCTTTTTGCGCTTTTTCGTCTGGAATTTCAAGTAATTGGAGTATTACAGGCTGATCTTTTCCCAAAAGGTCGCCATTGGCGATGCGGAATAAGAGGGAATAACCGATTTGACCGGCTGCACCGGTTACGGCGACACGCATTGGGGCTTTTGCCATTACTAATAACTCCAGATGAAGGTTAATTAACGAAAACTTTTCTATTATCCATCCCAGTGTAGGGACTTTCGATTTACACTGTCAATGATGTCTTATATAAGACCAAGAATAAGCCTGAATTTTATCCAATTGATGATGTCATGGAGTTCATTTGCCAGAAATAAGCCCGACTACCCCATCATTTAGCCCTCTATACCAGCAGATTAAGGCAATGATTTTGGCTAGCCTACAAGCATCAGAATGGCTGCCTGGGGCCGCTATTCCAAGTGAAATGGAGCTCGCGGCGCGGTATGCAGTAAGCCAGGGCACTGTTCGCAAGGCGATTGACGAGCTGGCGGCTGACAATCTCTTGGTCAGGCGTCAAGGCAAGGGAACTTTTGTTGCTACCCATCAGGAAGACGACTGGCAATTTCGTTTTCTGCGCTTAGCCCCTGATTCTGGAGATAAATTTCACCACACTAACCACTTTTTGGCCTGCGAGAAGGTGCCTGCAATTTCCTATATTGCCAGTTTGCTTAAATTAAAGGTAGGCGATCCCGTGATTCATATAGATCGAGTCCAGAGTTTTGCTGGAAAACCGACTGTTTTTGAAGAGATCTGGCTTCCTGGAAATCGTTTCAAAGATTTAAGTCTGGAGGTAATTCAAGAGTGGCATGGTCCTATGTATGCCTTTTATGAGAGTGAATGCGCTACCCATATGGTTCGCGCGGAAGAAAAGATTAAGGCAGTAGTCGCGGATGAAAAGTTGGCTGCTCACCTCCAATTACCATTAGGCAGCCCATTGCTCTCTGTCGAGAGGGTTTCATTTACCTATGGGAATAAGCCAGTAGAAATACGGCACGCTCGGTATGACACTAGTGAGCAGCATTATGAGAACAAATTAAACTGATCTTATCCGTATAAATTGAAGCCACTGAATCAGTAAAAACCATTATTTAGACCCTAATAACCCTATAAAATCACCAAGGACCCCAAGGTTTCCAATAGAATATGTTGCAATACAACAATGTCACACTGAACCTCCACCCAACGATTGAGATTGCCCATGGTTGATGCACAGCAAGATGTAAAAAAAGATAGACCCAATTACCGAAACATCGGTCTGGCCCAATTGATTCACTATCGCCTTCCTTGGGCCGGGAAAGTTTCCATTCTTCACCGCATTAGTGGAGCAGTATTGTTTCTCTTGTTGCCATTTATTTTGTATCTTTTTGACCAGAGCCTTGCCTCTGAGTTGAGTTATCAAAAATTCCAGGCTTTCACTAGCAATATCTTGGTGAAAATTATTTGCCTTGGCTTGATCTGGTGTTTCTTGCACCACTTCTGTGCTGGTATCCGCTACCTTTTACTCGATTTAGAAATTGGTGTAGACAAGTCAGAAGCAAATCGTTCAGCGATATTTGTGCTGTTCCTTGGCCTAGCTTTGACTGCAGTAGTTGGCCTCAAATTATTCGGCTTGTACTAAGCGCACCTCATTTAAGGAAATTTCATGCCTATTTATCAAATTGGACCAAAGCGCTTAGTAGTAGGCGCTCATTACGGCCTCAAAGAGTGGATTATTCAGCGCGTCACCGCTATTGTGATGGTGGCCTTCACGGTTGTTTTGTTAGTGGACTATTGCATCACCGGGAGTGCTACCTACGAAGGCTGGGCTGGCTTATTTAGTAACCAGTTTATGAAGTTACTCACGCTATTGGCTTTTATTAGTCTGTTCTATCACGCCTGGATTGGTGTGCGTGATATCTGGATGGATTACATCAAGCCCGTCAGTATTCGTTTAACGCTTCAAGTGTTAACGGTTTTGTATCTTGTAGCGTGTGCGGCTTATGCCGTTCAAATTTTGTGGAAAGTGTAATTCGATGACTGCAATAAAAAAATCATTGCCACGCCGCCGTTTTGATGCGGTGATTGTTGGAGCGGGCGGTTCAGGTATGCGTGCTTCTTTGCAATTGGCTGAAGCCGGCTTGAACGTTGCTGTATTAACTAAGGTATTCCCAACACGTTCACATACCGTTGCAGCGCAAGGTGGTATCGGCGCTTCTCTAGGTAACATGAGTGAAGACAATTGGCATTATCACTTTTATGACACCATCAAAGGTTCTGACTGGTTAGGCGATCAAGATGTTATCGAGTTTATGTGTCGTGAAGCGCCTAAAGTTGTATACGAATTAGAACATTTCGGCATGCCATTTGATCGCAATCCTGATGGCACTATTTATCAGCGTCCATTCGGTGGTCACACTGCTAACTACGGTGAGAAACCAGTGCAACGCGCTTGCGCTGCTGCTGACCGTACTGGTCACGCAATGCTGCACACTTTGTATCAACGTAACGTGCGCGCTAAAACCAATTTCTTTGTGGAATGGTTAGCCTTAGATTTGATTCGAGATGATGCAGGCGATGTCGTTGGCGTTACTGCTCTCGAAATGGAAACAGGCCAGGTATATATTTTGGAAGCGAAGATTGTGATGTTGGCAACTGGTGGTGCAGGCCGTATTTGGGATGCGTCTACCAATGCATTTATTAATACTGGTGACGGAATGGGTCTTGCTGCTCGCGCTGGTATTCCATTGGAAGATATGGAGTTCTGGCAATTTCACCCAACCGGCGTAGCTGGTGCGGGGGTTTTGCTGACTGAAGGTTGCCGCGGTGAAGGTGGTATCTTGCGCAATAAAGATGGTGAGCGTTTCATGGAGCGCTATGCACCTAATTATAAAGATTTAGCGCCACGTGATTTCGTTTCTCGCTGCATGGATCAAGAAATTAAAGAAGGGCGCGGCTGCGGTCCTAATGGTGACTATGTGGTTCTGGATTTGACCCATATTGGCGCTGAGACCATCATGAAGCGTTTACCTTCGGTATATGAAATTGGTATTAACTTTGCGAACGTTGACGTGACTAAAGAGCCAATTCCTGTGGTGCCAACGATTCACTATCAGATGGGCGGCATCCCTACCAATATTAATGGTCAGGTAGTGGTGCCAGGTAACGGCATACCCAATGAAATCGTCAATGGTCTTTATGCTATTGGAGAGTGTTCATGTGTTTCAGTGCACGGCGCTAACCGTTTGGGTACCAACTCATTGCTTGATCTCTTGGTGTTTGGTCGTGCTGCAGGTAATCATATCGTTAACTTGGATCTGAAGAATCGTGAGTTCAAGCCATTGCCTGCGAATGCTGGTGAGAAGACTTTGGAGCGGATTGCTGCCCTTGATAACTCCAGCTCTGGTGAGTATGCGCAAGATGTTGCAAACGAGATTCGCAAGACGATGCAGAAATACGCTGGCGTCTTCCGCAACCAAGAGTTGATGGATGAAGGTGTTCGTCAAATGGCTAAATTGACTGAGCGAGCTAAGCATTTATGGGTCAAAGATAAGTCCGAGATTTTCAATACCGCACGGATTGAGGCTTTGGAAGTGGCCAACTTGGTTGAAACTGCAAACGCAACCATGATCTCTGCGGCTGCTCGCAAAGAGAGTCGTGGAGCCCACTCGCATGATGACCATCAAGCGCGCGATGACGAAAATTGGATGAAGCATACCCTTTGGTATAGCGAAGGTAACAAGCTGTCTTACAAGCCAGTGGTGTTAAAGCCTTTGACAGTTGAGTCTTTCCCTCCTAAAGAACGTACTTTCTAAGCAAAAGAGATAGAAGATGAGTGATATTCGTATATTTGAAATTTACCGCTACGATCCAGATGTCGATGCAGCACCTCGCATGGAGCGTTATGAACTAGAGCTTACTGGTGAGCGGATGTTGTTAGATGCTTTGATTTCCCTGAAGAGGCAAGATGAAACTATTTCATATCGTCGTTCATGCCGTGAAGGTGTATGCGGGTCAGATGCCATGAACATTAACGGCAAAAATGGTTTGGCCTGTTTGACCAATATGTTGACTTTGCCTAAGGTCATCACTTTGCGTCCATTACCTGGCTTACCAGTCGTGCGCGATTTGATTGTGGATATGACTTTGTTCTTTAAGCAATATTTGTCTATCAAGCCCTACTTGGTGAATGACAATCCACCCCCAGAAAAAGAGCGTCTTCAGAGTCCTGAAGAGCGTGAAGAATTAAATGGCTTGTATGAGTGCATCTTGTGCGCATCATGTTCAACTGCATGCCCATCATTCTGGTGGAACCCTGATAAGTTCGTTGGGCCAGCGGGTCTCTTACAGGCTTATCGCTTTATTGCCGATAGTCGTGACGAGGAAACTGCTCAGCGTTTAGACAACCTAGAAGATCCGTACCGCTTGTTCCGTTGCCATACCATCATGAACTGCGTGGATGTATGCCCTAAACATCTAAATCCAACGAAAGCCATTGGTAAGATCAAGGAGTTAATGGTTCGTAGGGCAGTATGACCCTTAGTAATGCAGATTTATATCGCCTCAAGAGTGACGCCCGTAGGGGATTACTAGAGAATGATTTAATTCTGCAACGTTTCTTTGAGCGCTATGGCGCTCAGTTAAGCGTAGAAGATGGGCAAGTTTTAAGTCAGTTGCTGGCTCTAGATGATAACGATCTGATGGATTTATTGATTGGACGTAAAGATACTGTTGCAATCCTGGAAAAGGAGATAGCATTAGACTCCTTCAAAGCGGTTTTACAAAGGCTGAGGGAGAAATAATTCAGCGTTTGGGTGCAGTAGAAGTGAACGAATAGTGTATTAATCTTAATTTTGAATGACTAAGGATTAGAAATGATTGAATCGGACATCAAGGCAAAACTCTCGTTCTCGGATGGCACTCCAGATATTGATCTGCCAATTTACAAAGGATCCGTTGGTCCTGACGTGATTGACATTCGCAAGCTATATGGCCAAACTGGTAAGTTCACCTATGACTCAGGCTTTCTCTCTACTGCGTCATGTAATAGCAAAATTACCTATATCGATGGCGATAAAGGAGAGCTTCTGTATCGCGGCTATCCGATTGAGCAACTGGCTGGCGACTGCGATTTCTTGGAAGTTTGCTACCTTTTGATTAACGGCGACTTGCCAAATGCGAAGCAGAAGAAAGATTTTGATCAAATGGTCATCCATCACACGATGGTTCATGAGCAGATGCAATTTTTCTTGCGAGGCTTCCGCCGCGATGCGCATCCAATGTCTGTGCTTACTGGTTTGGTTGGCGCAATGGCTGCCTTCTATCATGATGAAATTGATTACAGCGACCCATATGCACGTGAGGTTGCACAAATTCGTTTGATTGCTAAGATGCCTACGTTGGTAGCAATGTCCTATAAGTATTCAGTAGGTCAACCATTCATCTATCCAGATAATTCACTGTCTTACACCGCTAACTTCATGCGCATGATGTTTGCAACGCCATGTGAAGAATACAAAGTAAACCCAATTTTAGTCCGTGCCTTAGATCGTATTTTCATATTGCATGCAGACCATGAGCAAAACGCTTCCACCTCTACAGTGCGTTTGTGCGGATCTTCGGGCACCAATCCATTCGCAGCAATTTCTGCTGGTATTGCCTGCCTCTGGGGTCCTGCGCATGGTGGTGCTAACGAAGCCTGCCTCCAAATGTTGAATGAAATTCAAGCTAATGGTGGTGTTGATAAGATTCATGAGTTTATTGCTCAAGTGAAAGACAAAAACTCTAGCGTACGTTTAATGGGCTTTGGACATCGTGTTTATAAAAACTTTGATCCACGCGCAAAACTCATGCGTGAAACTTGCCACGAGGTATTGAATGAATTAGGCCTACAAGATGACCCATTGTTCAAACTGGCCATGACACTTGAGAAAATTGCTTTGGAAGATGAATATTTCGTTAGCCGCAAGCTGTATCCAAACGTCGACTTTTACTCAGGTATCGTTCAACGTGCTCTTGGCATCCCAACAGAGATGTTCACCTGTATTTTTGCTTTAGCAAGAACAGTGGGATGGATTGCGCAGTGGGAAGAAATGATTACCGATCCTGAATTTAAGATTGGTCGTCCACGCCAGTTATATGTTGGCGAAACTGCCCGCCAGGTGCCAAACATTTCTGTTCGTAAATAAAGGTTTAAGGTCTCTCATGTCCCGTACGCTTTATGACAAATTGTGGGATGACCACGTTGTTTACTCAGAAGAGGATGGCACTGCCACAATCTATATAGACCGTCAGTTATTGCATGAGGTGACTAGCCCTCAGGCGTTTGAAGGTTTGCATTTGTCTGGCCGTCCGGTTTGGCGTATTTCAGCCAATTTGGCAGTATCTGATCACAACGTCCCAACCACTGATCGCTCAGAAGGTATTGCCGATCCAATCTCTAAGTTGCAGGTAGATACCTTGGATCAGAACTGCGATGCACTTGGTATTACCCAATACAAAATGAACGATACCCGTCAAGGGATTGTTCACGTCATTGGACCTGAGCAGGGTGCTACTCTGCCTGGTATGACAGTAGTCTGCGGTGATTCTCATACCAGCACACATGGTGCTTTTGGCGCCTTAGCTTTTGGTATTGGTACCTCTGAAGTTGAACACGTATTAGCCACTCAAACCTTGCTAATGAAAAAGAGCAAGAATATGTTGGTGAAAGTGGATGGTCGTTTACAACCAGGATCTACCGCTAAAGATATTGTCTTATCAATCATTGGCAAGATTGGCACTGCAGGTGGTACGGGCTACACGATTGAATTTGCTGGTGAAGCGATTCGCAATTTATCGATGGAAGGTCGTATGACCCTTTGTAATATGGCCATTGAAGCTGGTGCTCGCGCTGGATTAGTTGCTGTAGATGAAACAACCATTGAGTATGTGCAGGGTCGCCCTTACGCACCAAAAGGACCTGAAATGCTTCAGGCTGCGCAGTATTGGAGAACTTTGCATTCTGATCCAGATGCCAAATTTGATGCAGTCGTCGAATTGCGTGCAGAAGAGATCGCCCCTCAAGTAACTTGGGGTACTTCACCAGAAATGGTTTTGCCAATTAGTGAGCGTGTGCCAGATCCAGAAAAAGAGCGGGATCCCAATAAGCGGGCTGCCATGGAACGCGCCTTGGAGTACATGAATCTCATTCCTAATACACCGCTGAGTAATATTAGTATTGATAAAGTGTTTATTGGATCTTGCACCAATAGTCGCATTGAAGATATTCGTGCTGCCGCTAAAGTAGTTGATCGCCTGGGCAAGAAAGTATCGCCGAATGTGAAACTGGCTTTAGTAGTTCCTGGCTCTGGCCTAGTAAAAGCCCAAGCGGAACGTGAGGGACTTGATCGTATTTTTAAGGCAGCTGGTTTTGAATGGCGTGAGCCTGGTTGTTCAATGTGTTTAGCGATGAATGCTGATCGCTTGGAGCCGGGTGAGCGCTGTGCGTCTACTTCGAATCGTAACTTTGAGGGTCGTCAAGGCAATGGTGGCAGAACACATCTAGTAAGTCCTGCAATGGCTGCCGCCGCTGCAATTGAAGGTCACTTTGTTGATATTCGAAAAATTTCATAGGAGTATTACTGTGCGCAATTTTTTTTTCTTCACTTTAATTACACGCCTCACATTGATTGGTCTTGCAGGCATGTTGATTTCTGCTTGTAGTAGCACCATGGAGGGTATGGGTAAAGATTTACAAACCATGGGAAATGCCATGGGTGGCAATCAAAGTAACAATCCATCTCAAACTAAGGGTAAGGATGTTGTAGTTACTCCAGTTAAATAAGTCTCACTCATTCAGAATCAAAGTCAGAATCATGGAAAAATTTACGATATACAAAGGTTTGGTTGCTCCGCTTAATCGCGAGAACGTGGATACTGATGCCATTATTCCAAAGCAATTTCTCAAATCAATCAAGAAAACGGGCTTTGGACAAAATCTGTTTGATGAGTGGCGCTACCTTGATCATGGAGAGCCCGGACAAGACTGCAGCACAAGACCCATTAATCCTGACTTTGTACTGAATCAAGCTCGCTACAAAGATCCCGGCATTTTGTTGGCACGTAAAAACTTTGGTTGCGGTAGCTCAAGAGAGCATGCGCCTTGGGCGTTGGATCAGTATGGCTTTAGGGCAGTGATTGCCCCTAGCTTTGCCGATATCTTTTTCAATAACTGCTTTAAAAATGGTCTCTTACCGATCGTCTTAACTGAGCAGCAGGTAGATCATCTTTTTAACGAAACCATGGCATTTAATGGCTATCAGCTCACGATTGACCTCGAAGCCCAGCAAGTCATCGCCCCCGATGGAACCGCCTATAGCTTTGATGTAACGCCTTTTAGAAAGTTCTGTCTACTCAATGGCTTGGACGATATTGGCTTAACCCTGCGCCATGCAGATAAAATCAAGGCTTATGAAGCCGAGCGCATCCTGAAGATGCCTTGGCTCACGACACAATTGCCGTAATTTTATAGAGTTAAGGGTCTTTCATGAAAATTGCAGTTCTCCCGGGCGATGGAATCGGCCCGGAAATCGTCGCTCAAGCGGTTCGTATTCTTAAAGCACTTGGTCCTCAGTTTGATCTAGAGGAAGCTCCTGTTGGAGGGGCTGCCTATGATATCTCTGGCCATCCATTGCCGCCTGCAACTTTAGAGCTGGCTAAAAAAGCCGACGCTATTTTATTTGGCGCAGTAGGTGATTGGAAATATGACACCTTGGCGCGTGAACTGCGTCCTGAGCAGGCCATCTTAGGTTTGCGTAAACACTTAGCGCTATTTGCAAACTTTAGACCAGCTATTTGCTATCCAGAATTAACTGCTGCTTCTAGCTTGAAGTCAGAAATTATTGGCGGATTAGATATTTTGATTGTGCGCGAACTCAATGGTGATATTTATTTTGGCCAACCCCGAGGCATTCGTACATCTGAGCTTCCTTTATTTAAGGGTGCTCGTGAAGGCTTTGACACCATGCACTATAGCGAGCCTGAAGTAGAGCGTATTGGACACGTCGCTTTTGAGGCTGCTCGTAAACGTGGCAAAAAGGTGTGTAGTGTTGATAAGGCTAATGTCTTAGAAACATCGCAGTTATGGCGTGAAGTTATGATTCGGGTTTCTAAAGACTATCCTGATGTCGAGCTGTCCCATATGTATGTAGATAACGCTGCGATGCAGTTAGTAAAAGCGCCCAAAGCTTTTGACGTAGTGGTAACAGGTAATCTCTTTGGCGATATTCTGTCTGATGAAGCTGCTATGTTGACGGGCTCGATCGGCATGTTGCCTTCAGCTTCGTTGGATAAGAACAATAAGGGTCTTTATGAGCCGAGTCATGGTTCTGCTCCCGACATTGCTGGCAAGGGTGTAGCCAATCCCTTAGCAACGATTCTGTCTGCCGCCATGATGTTGCGTTACTCCTTAGGAATGCCTACTGAAGCCGATCGAATTGAGAAAGCTGTTCAAAAAGTATTGGCACAAGGCTTGCGCACTGCTGATATCTATACCGAAGGCACAAAAAAAGTTTCCACTGTTGAGATGGGTGATGCGGTTGTGGCAGCACTCTGATAATCGTTCAAGCAACTTTTAAATTAGCAAAACAAAAAATATTTATTAGATCGTTAATCATGGCAAATACAAAAACTCCTTTAGTAGGTCTAGTCGGCTGGCGCGGTATGGTCGGTAGCGTGCTCATGGAAAGGATGCTGGCTGAGAACGATTTTGATTTTATTGAGCCTGTATTTTTTAGTACTAGCCAAGCAGGTGAAGAAGTGCCCTTAATCAATGGTCAAAAAGTGACTAAGAGTGAAAACACCTTGCTAGATGCAAATGACATTAAAGCCTTATCTCGCTGCGACATTATCTTGACCTGTCAGGGCGGCGATTACACCAATGAAATATTTCCAAAGCTACGTGCAGCAAAATGGAATGGGCATTGGATTGATGCGGCCAGCGCTTTGCGTATGAACGATGATGCAGTATTGGTTTTAGATCCAGTAAACCGTTCAGTGATTGATAAGGCTCTAGCTGAAGGCGGTAAGAATTGGATTGGTAGCAACTGTACCGTTAGCTTAATGATGATGGCCATGGGCGGCTTAGTGAAGGCTGATATGGTTGAATGGATTAGTGCCATGACCTATCAGGCTGCATCAGGGGCGGGTGCTCAGAATATGCGTGAACTCCTTTTGCAAATGGGTGCTTTGCATGACAGCGTTGCTACTGAATTAGCTGATCCATCTTCATGGATTTTAGATATTGACCGTAAAGTAACTGATACTTTGCGTTCTGTTGATTTTCCAAAGAAAAATTTCCGCAATACTGCACTAGCTGGAAGTCTGATTCCTTGGATTGATGTTCCTTTAGAGAATGGTCAAACTAAAGAAGAGTGGAAAGGGGGCGCAGAGTTCAATAAGATTTTGGGTCGCCCAGCATTCCGCACGCCTGGAAGTATTCCGGTTGATGGTATATGTGTGCGGGTTGGGGCTATGCGCTGCCATTCGCAAGGACTGACTGTCAAGCTAAAGAAAGATATTCCTCTTAAAGAAATTGAGTCTATTTTGGCTAATGATAATCAGTGGGTAAAAGTGGTGCCTAATGATCGCGACACTACTGAGCGTGACTTATCTCCTGCTGCAGTTAGTGGCACTATGACTGTGCCGATTGGTCGCTTGCATAAGCTAGCAATGGGCCCTGAATATTTAGCCGTATTTACAGTGGGCGATCAATTATTGTGGGGTGCTGCGGAACCCTTGCGTCGCATGCTCCGCATACTGCTTGAGCATTAATGTCGCGAACTAGTCAACTTAGATTTCTTAGAGCACTTTGCTTTGTTTGGCTTAGCTGGACTGGTGCTGCCTGGGCAGTATCTTTGGGATCACCTCAGCTCCTCTCTCGCTCAGGAGAGCCCTTACGCGCTGAAATCCCGATTCGTATAGCTGCTGATGAGGAAGGAGCGCTATCAAGTCTGAAAGTGGTGATGCCGAATAAAGCAGCCTTTGAGCGTCTAGGTATTTCTCAAAAGATTTTAGAACTCAATCCTCAGGCGATGGTATATCGCAATCGTCAGAATCAGTTGATGGTTTTGCTTGAGACTGTGGAGCCTGTTCCTATCAGTGATGATCCGTTTGTTGATGTGATCATTAATCTGAGCTGGGCAAGCGGTAACATCACAAAAACATATACCTTGCTCATCGGCGATGTACAAAAGGTCCTAGTAAAACCAGGTCAGACTTTATCGGAAATTGCTGCCTTGATGGCGCCTCAATTAGAGGGCGCCACCTTAGATCAAACTATGATGGCTTTGTTTAAAGCGAATCCTGATGCATTTGCGAGTGGCAGCATAAATCGTTTGGCTGCTGGCGCAGAGCTCAATAAACCTAGCCAAGCGCTCCTACGATCTATTAGTCCTGCTGAAGCAAATCAATTTGTAGCGGATGCTAACGAGCAATGGCGCGAAGGCAAGGATGCAAGTAAATCCCAAGAAGCATCAAAAGCAGGGTCAAGTCAAACTGCTGATGCAGCTCAAAAAGATCGTCTCAAGATTGGCTCTAGTACAGATGGTAGCAATGACGAGAAACGTTTTACTGAAGAGCTCGTCGCACAAGAGAAAGCGCTCGAGCAAGCCAAGGCTCGCGTTGCTGAACTAGAAAAAAATGTGGCAGACTTGCAGCGCCTACTGGATAAGTCAAAAGAGAAAAAAGCAGTTGAAAATAATTTTGGACTAGGTGGATTTGGGCCAGCTATTTTGGCGCTTGGCTTGATCCTACTAACAGGATTATTGCTATGGGCTCTGGCTCGAAATGCACGTCGCACAGAGCTTACTGCATATGGAGCATCCTCTAGTCATTCAGCGGATGATAAGCAGGAACCACAATTACCTCGAGCAATGCCGGAACGTGCCAAGGCCTTATTTGCAGGAATCGATCTGGATTTAACGAAATCATCTGAACAAACGACACCCATCCCATCTGAGTCAAATCCACTCCTCGATACACTGCGTGTCAAACTGAATCTGGCACGCGCCTACATCACAATCGAAGATTTTTCTGCAGCAAAAAAATCACTTGAAGAAATTTTAAGTATCAGTAGCTCAGTAGATCTTGCATTGACGATTGAAGCCCAGGGATTATTGAACGAACTTAATAGTCCCAAGGCCTAGGGCTTGATATGCGAATAGCGCTTGGTCTCCAGTATGACGGGAGTACTTACTCGGGATGGCAAACGCAATCTAATGGCAATACAGTCCAGGATGAATTAGAGAAAGCCATTTCTGCTTTTATTGGCGACCAAGCAAGTAAAGATCACCCAGTAAGCACCATTACAGCGGGTAGGACCGATGCAGGAGTCCATGCATTAGGCCAGGTAGTTCACTTTGATGGCAATGTAGAGCGCGATGCTTTCTCTTGGGTGAGGGGGATTAATTCCTTTTTACCTAAGTCCATCGTCGTCAATTGGGCCAAGGAAGTTTCTAATGAATTTAGTGCGCGCTTTTCTGCATTTGAGCGGACCTATATTTATGCACTTCACGCTGGACCATGTCGCGCGCCTCTTGTGCACTCTCGTGCTGGGTATTTATTGCTGCCTCCTCATCAATGGTTTGACATTGAGGCTATGCAACAGTCTGTTGGATGTTTAATTGGGGAACATGATTTTTCTGCCTTTAGATCTTCAGAATGTCAAAGCAAAACGCCTATAAAAACGCTGTACTCCATCGATATCATTTCTCAAGAACCTTGGTTATATTTCCGGATTCGGGGTAATGCTTTTTTGCATCACATGGTAAGAAATTTAGTAGGTTCTTTTTTGCAAATAGGAACTGGTAGACAAGCCCCAGGGTGGATGGCAGAGTTATTGCTAGCCAAGGATCGTCGTTTAGCGGCGCCCACCTTTATGGCTGACGGCCTATATTTAGCGAAAATTGCTTATCCTGAGCATTTTGATATCCCAGAGCCATGCTTAGAAAACTCCTGGCTACCAGTTGAACTTAGAGGCACTTAAGCCCTTATCATTCATTTATGGGCTTACTGACTTATTCTCCGACCCGTACCCGGGTAAAAATTTGCGGATTGCGCACTCCAGCCGATATCGATGCTGCTGTAGCCGCTGGCGTAGATGCGGTGGGCTTTGTGTTCTACCCACCTAGCCCACGTGCCGTCAGTCCCAATATCGCCGCTCAGTTGATTTCCAGGCTTCCTGCTGGCATAGATGCGGTGGGATTGCTGGTGAATGCGACAGATGCTGATTTTGCTGCGATCAAGGCTATTGCACCTATTACTTTATGGCAGTTTCATGGGGATGAGACCCCAGAGCGTTGTTTGGCACTAGCGAATGGGCAACCCTGGATGAAAGCCGCCAGGGTGGGGCAAGACTTCGCGTTTGACGAATTTTCCCTACAATATATGCAAGCAAACGCTTTTCTGCTAGATGCCCTCGTTGAGGGTTATGGTGGAGGAGGCGTTCCTTTTGATTGGCAAGGAATTCCACAAACATGGGTAAGCGAAAACGCGCCTCGGGTCGTTTTGAGTGGTGGATTGAACACGCACAACGTGGGCGAGGCAATTGCACGCCTGCATCCTTGCGCGGTTGACGTCTCGAGTGGCGTAGAAAGCAGCAGGGGTGTTAAAGATCCTGCACTCATGGCTGACTTTGTTAAAGCGGTGCGTGCAGCAGACACTAAAACATCATCCCAATAATTTGCTGTAAATAAATCAAAAGAGGTAGCTATGTACGATAAGCCAGATGCACGAGGACACTTTGGTCCTTACGGTGGCGTGTTTGTATCTGAGACATTGATGTATGCATTAGATGAGCTCAAAGAAGCCTATGCAAAATATCAATACGATCCAGAATTTGTTGAAGAGTTTCATTACGAACTCAAGCATTTTGTGGGTAGACCATCACCCGTATATCACGCAAAGCGTTGGAGTGAGATGCTCGGTGGCGCACAGATTTATTTAAAGCGCGAAGACTTAAATCACACAGGTGCACACAAAATTAATAACGTGATTGGCCAAGCAATGTTAGCCAAGCGCATGGGCAAGCCACGCATCATTGCCGAGACAGGTGCAGGACAGCATGGAGTTGCTACCGCAACAATTTGCGCCCGCTTTGGTTTGGATTGCACGGTGTATCAAGGTTCAGTAGACGTTGCTCGTCAAGCGCAAAACGTTTTTAGGATGAAATTACTGGGCGCTAAGGTCGTTCCAGTTGAGTCTGGGACTAAAACTTTAAAAGACGCGTTAAATGAAGCGATGCGTGATTGGGTTACCAATGTAGAAAATACCTTCTACATTATTGGCACTGTGGCTGGACCACATCCTTACCCGATGATGGTACGAGATTTTCAAAGTGTGATTGGTGAAGAATGCAAAGTGCAGATGCCGGAGATGACAGGTCGTCAACCCGATTATGTCTTGGCATGTGTTGGCGGCGGCTCTAATGCAATGGGTATCTTCTATCCTTACATCGACTTTCCGGAAGTGAAATTGATTGGTGTGGAGGCTGCAGGCCACGGCCTTGGCAGTGGATTGCATTCAGCAGCACTATGCGTTGGTAAGCCAGGCGTATTACACGGCAATCGTACTTACTTATTGCAAGATGAAAACGGTCAAATTGCTGAAACACATTCTGTTTCAGCA
The DNA here is from genome assembly GCF_018882125.1 of Polynucleobacter sp. AP-Melu-500A-A1. GTDB lineage: Bacteria > Pseudomonadota > Gammaproteobacteria > Burkholderiales > Burkholderiaceae > Polynucleobacter. The sequence goes on along the minus strand of NZ_JACVOZ010000002.1, from coordinate 308,920 downwards.
GGTATGGACTATCCAGGCGTTGGGCCTGAGCACGCCTGGCTTAAAGATTCTGGACGTGCTGATTATGTGGCGATTACAGATGAAGAAGCACTTCAAGCATTCCATGATTGCTGCCGCATTGAAGGCATCATTCCTGCTCTTGAATCCGCACATGCCATTGCTTATGCCTGCAAGCTAGCCAAGACCTTACCTAAAGATAAAACGATTTTGATCAATCTCTCAGGTCGGGGCGATAAGGATATGCATACCGTTGCGCAGGCAACGGGATCAGAGGGTTAAAAGAGTATGTCAAAAATTACTGCAATCTTTAAAGAGTTAAAAGCTACGGGTAAAAAAGGGCTCATCCCTTTTATTACGGCGGGTGATCCTGATCCTAAACTTACCATTGAATTAATGCATGCCTTAGTGCGTGGTGGATCAAGTGTGATTGAGTTAGGGGTTCCATTTTCTGACCCAATGGCCGATGGCCCTGTGATTCAAAGATCATCCGAGCGCGCATTGACTCAAGGCGTTACCTTGCATAGCTGTTTGGAAATGGTCAAAGCGTTTCGCAAACAAGATGTTCATACTCCCGTAGTGTTGATGGGTTATGCAAACCCTGTTGAGCAAATGGGAGCAGAGCGATTTGCAATAGAAGCTAAGGCTGCAGGTGTTGATGGTGTTTTGATTGTTGACTATCCTCCAGAAGAGTGCGTAGATTTTGCTGCGCGCATGCGGATTGCTGGAATTGACCCTATCTTCTTATTGGCCCCTACTTCATCACATGAGCGCATTAAAGAAGCCGCCAAAATAGCTTCTGGTTATATCTATTACGTTTCTATGCGCGGTGTTACAGGCGCTTCTCATCTCAACACTCAAGATGTTGCCAGCATCATCCCTAAAATTCGTGAAGAGACCGACATTCCAATCGCAGTGGGCTTTGGTATTAGCGATGCAGCTAGTGCCAAAGCGGTATCTGCAAGTGCTGATGCCGTCGTTATCGGTAGTCGAATTATTCGTCTTTTAGAGGATGCGCCCCCAGGTCAGGCAGTACAATCACTAGAAACCTTTATTCGCGAAATTCGCGATGCCTTGGACAGTTAGATACACATGAGTTGGATAGATAAGTTACTCCCACCACAAATTCAACATACCGATCCCGTTAATCGTAAGTCGGTTCCTGAGGGATTGTGGGTAAAGTGTCCAGATTGCGCAACCGTTCTTTATAGCACTGACCTAGCAGCTAATCTTTCTGTTTGTCCAAAATGTAGTCATCACATGCGCATTGGCGCTCGCCAGCGTTTAGATAGTCTTTTGGATACAAAAGGCCGCTATGAAATTGGTGCTGACATTTATCCGATTGATCCTCTGAAGTTTAAAGATTCGAAAAAATACCCTGATCGCATTAAAGAGGCGAATGATGCTTCGGGTGAGACTGAAGCATTGATAGCCATGGGTGGAAAAATAGAAGGTATTCCAGTGGTTGCTGCTTGCTTTGAATTTCAGTATATGGGCGGCTCTATGGGTTCTGTTGTCGGAGAGCGATTTGCTCGCGGTGTGCAAGAAGCTATTGATAAAAAATGCGCTTTCATTTGCGTTACTGCTACTGGCGGTGCCCGGATGCAAGAATCTTTATTGTCTTTATTTCAGATGGCAAAGACCAACTCAATGTTGACGCTATTGTCTAAAAAAGGTTTACCTTACATTAGTGTCTTAACTGACCCAACGATGGGTGGCATTTCAGCAAGCTTTGCTTTCATGGGTGATGTAGTGATGGCAGAGCCAAAGGCTTTAATTGGTTTTGCAGGCCCACGTGTGATTGAGCAAACCGTTCGTGAAAAATTACCTGAAGGTTTTCAGCGCTCGGAATTTTTGATGCAAAAGGGTGGTATCGATATGATTGTCGATCGCCGTAACCTGCGCAATGAAATAGCGCGCTTACTCGCTTTGCTGCAACAGCTTCCTGAGCCTGCGATCGCGGGTAGCGCAGCTGTCTAAGCGCTTGACTACCGCTCATCAATCCCCCACATTATTTCCTAGCCTGGAGGCTTGGCTAAGCCACCTTGAAACTGCTCACCCCGTTGGCATTGATATGGGTCTTGAGCGTATAAATCGTGTAAAGGCAGCCCTTGAACTGCATTTTGATTGCCCTGTCATCACGGTTGCAGGAACAAACGGAAAAGGCTCCACCTGTGCTTATCTGGAGAGTATTTTGTTAGCATCCGGTTATCGCGTCGGTTGCCATATGTCACCCCATTTACTGAAATTTAATGAGCGTGCACGCATCAATGGACAAGACGTTAGCGATGCATTCTTGTTAGAAAGTTTTGCTGAGATTGAAAAGGCACGTGTAAGTTTGGTTGATGCGCCAACACTCACTTATTTTGAATTCACAACCTTAGCAATCATGTATTTGTTTTCCAAATCTAATCTTGATGCAGTTGTATTAGAGGTAGGTATGGGTGGACGCTTAGATGCCGTCAATATTGTGGATGCTGATTGTGCAATTGTGACTAGCATTGACATTGATCACATTGAGTATTTGGGCGGGACTAGAGAAGCTATTGGATTGGAGAAGGCGGGGATTTTTAGACCTGGGCATATTGCCATCTGCGGCGACCCTGTTCCACCACAATCTTTGATTGAGTATGCAGAAAAGTTAGGCTGTGACTTATGGCTTCAAGGACGCGACTATAACTTTCAAGGTGATAAACAGCAGTGGGGTTGGGCAGGGCGTAAGAAGCGTTTTAGCGGTCTTGGGTATCCTGCTTTACGTGGAGCCAATCAGATTCTCAATGCATCTGCAGTGATTGCCGCCTTGATGGCTCTTCACCAGCGTCTGCCGGTCAGCGCACAAGATATTCGCAATGGATTTGCCTTGGTGGAGTTGCCTGGGAGATTTCAGGTCTTGCCTGGCCAGCCTATGGTGGTTTTGGATGTTGCTCATAACCCTCACGCAGCTGCAACCCTAGGGCAGAGCCTAGAAAGAATGGGCTACCACCCCTATACCTTTGCTATTTTTGGCGCTATGGCAGATAAAGATATCGATGGGGTTATTAAATCCTTGTTAGGAATTGTGGATTTTTGGTTTTGCACCGATTTACCCACTCAAAGGGCTGCTAGTGCCCTTGATTTGGCAAATAGGCTTGAGGCATTGGGCGTAAAGCCTAAAAATGGGAAAGATGGCGGAATTGAGTGCTTTTCTGATCCTGCTGCAGCGTATCAAAAAGCCTTATCTCAGGCAGGTGAGGGTGATAGAATTGTGATCTTCGGATCCTTCTATACCGTTGCAGGCGTAATGGCTTATCGAAACAACCAGGCGCATTGATCCATGATTCGTTTACCGAAGCTTTTTAAGCGAAAAACACAGGCTGATGACCTTGACTTAGGTTCAGTGAGGGGTCGTCGCACCACTAAGAACCCAACCCCCCGCAGTTACCAGCGCGCTGCTGAAGCAGAAGAGCTGGCCTTGACCGAAGATCCAGAACAACAACGTGCACGCCATCGATTGATTGGTGCTGCTGTATTGGTCTTCTTTGCGGTTGTCGGTTTACCTCGGCTTTTGGATAACAAACCCAAATCAGTAACAAACGATATTGCCGTCAATATCGTTACTAGTTTGCCAATTCCCTCATTAGATAGTAAACCGAGTGATAAGCCAAAAGACACCTACATCGATAAAGTCTCCAAAGATCCAGTACCTGAATCTAAGGTAGAGGTGAAGCCTGAGCCAAAAGTAGAGGCAAAGGCTGAAATAAAATCAGTAGCTCCGGCACCAGCTAAATCGACTGGGTTAGGACTTGCTGCGGGAGAAGAAGTTGTGGGCACCCCTGCAAAACCAAAGCCTGAAGATGCTACGCAAAATTCTGCTTCTGCACCAGCGACATCTGCCATAACTGGAAAATTTGTTATTCAGATTGGCGCCTTTGCTTCCGAGGAGCGCGCTAAGGGGTGGATTACAAAACTAAAAGAGCAGAAGATTCCGAACTATGTTCTAAATAAAAATGGTACCGACGGTACAAAGTTATATGTTTTGCGCGCAGGACCTTATACCGATAAAGATACTGCAGAAGCAGCAGAGAAAAAAATTAAGGCGATGGGTCTTTCTCCAAGACTTGTCGAGACTGGTAAGCAGTAATGGAATATATATCCACCCTAAAATTTACAACGGTGGATTATTTCACCCTCGTAGTTTTGCTGGTATCAGCATTGATTGGAATTTCGCGTGGCCTATTCAAGGAAGTGCTTGCACTTGCCTCTTGGTTTGTTGCTGCCTGGGTTGCCTACCATTACAGCAACTATTTATCGACTGAGTGGCTCTCAACATTCCATCTAGATGAGTTCTTGAGTTTGGGCATTAGTTTTTTAATTTTATTTATCTTAACCCTCATCGCTTGTGGAATTTTTGGTGGCTTAATACAAAAGATTATTCTCTCTGCAGGATTGAGTTTGACAGATCGATTCTTGGGATTGATATTTGGTTTAATGCGCGGCGGATTGATTGTGGTTGTTTTGGCAACCTTAGCAGCATTAACACCTATCCCTCAGAGTGTGGCGTGGCAAAAGGCCCTCACCCGTCCTGCTATTGATATGGCCACGGGATTAATTAAAAGTTGGCTACCACCCGATTGGGCAAAACAATTAGGCGATGCAATGCCTAAGGTAACTCCAAGCATTACTCCAAAATTAACTATAGGGATATAGACATATGTGCGGCGTCGTAGGAACAGTTTCCCACTCCCCAGTTAATCAACTTCTTTATGATGCATTGTTGCTGCTGCAACATCGTGGTCAGGATGCTGCGGGCATTGCCACCATGAACGGTAATTCATTTACCATGCATAAAGCCAATGGCTTAGTTCGAGATGTATTTAGAACCCGCAATATGCGTAGCTTGGTTGGTAATGCTGGTATTGGTCAGGTGCGCTACCCAACTGCTGGATCTGCTAGTAGCGAGGAAGAGGCTCAACCATTTTATGTGAGTGCCCCATACGGTATTATTCTGGCCCATAACGGAAACTTGACCAATGCGCCTAGCTTGCGGGTTGAAATGGCTTATCGCGATCGTCGGCATATTAATACCAGCTCAGATACTGAAGTGCTTTTGAATGTACTTGCTGACGAATTACAAAAAGAAACCAATAGCGCTGCCTTAGATGAGGGTGCTATGTTTAATGCGGTAACTGGTGTTACTCAGCGTGTCAAAGGTTCTTATGCAGTCGTTTCCTTAATTGCTGGATATGGTTTGTTGGCATTTCGCGACCCCTATGGTATTCGCCCTTTATGTATTGGCCGTGTCGATACCGAAAAAGGTCCCGAGTGGATGATTGCTTCAGAATCTGTCGCCTTGGAAGGTCTGGGCTTTACCTTTGTGCGCGATGTTAATCCTGGGGAAGCAATATATATTGATTTGGATGGTAATTTCTATTCACGCCAATGCGTACCGAATGCAATTCTCACTCCCTGTATTTTTGAGTATGTCTATATGGCGCGTCCAGATTCAACCATTGATGGCGTTATTGTCTATAACGTCCGGATGCGCATGGGTGACTATCTGGCGGAAAAGATTCGCAAAGAAACCAATGTTGACGAAATTGACGTCGTAATGCCAATTCCAGACTCTAGTCGTCCTGCAGCAATGCAAGTTGCTAAGCGTTTGGGAGTCGATTATCGCGAAGGATTTTTCAAGAACCGCTACATTGGTAGAACCTTCATCATGCCTGGACAGGCTGTACGTAAGAAGTCAGTGCGCCAAAAGCTAAATGCGATGCGTATTGAATTTAAAGATAAAACGGTATTGATTGTGGATGACTCAATCGTGCGCGGGACTACTTCTTTCGAGATTGTGCAAATGGCTCGTGAGTCTGGTGCAAAGAAAGTGATCTTCGCCTCAGCAGCACCCCCAGTACGCTTTCCTAACGTCTATGGCATCGATATGCCCACTCGCAGTGAATTGGTTGCTTATGGGCGTACTGATGAAGAAATTAATGCATTGATTGGTGCGGATCAATTGATCTATCAAGATGTTGAGGACATGAAGCAGGCCGTTCGAGACATCAATCCCAATATTCAAAACTTTGAAGCCTCTTGCTTTGATGGTAATTACGTTACCGGTGATATTACTGAGTCCTATCTAGATGCCTTAGAGGCAGCAAGAAACACATCTGCAGCAAAGGCTGATCGGCAACTTGATTCTAGTGATTTTGCCCGCTCACAACTGCATCTCCATTTGGCTACTGAAGACTAAAAACGACAAGAATTTGCCTTTGGCAGGGCAATTCCTCGATTCAGTGTCAAAATAGCAGTATGAAGAGCAAAACTATCCGCAAATCCCCCGATTTTTCTCAGCTTGCGCCAGAGACATTAGCTGTCCGCGCTGGTACTCGTCGTACCGCTGAATACCAAGAGCATTCTGAGGCCTTATTTCTGACCTCCAGTTTTTGCTTTGATAGTGCCGAGTTGGCTGAAGATGGTTTTGCCCATGCGGATCAAGGCTTCATCTATTCACGCTTTACCAATCCTACTGTTAGCATGTTCCAAGATCGCTTGGCTGCCCTAGAGGGTGGTGAAGCTTGTATCGCTACAGCTTCTGGAATGTCTGCCATCTTGACGATGGCAATGGCGCATTTGCAGTCTGGCGACCACGTTGTTTGCTCACGTTCTGTTTTTGGTGCAACGATTCAGCTGTTTACCAATATCTTGGGTCGTTTTGGAATTACGACTACTTATGTTGACTTGGCGGATACCAAGTCATGGCAGGCTGCAGTCCAGCCAAACACAAAACTCTTTTATTTGGAGACCCCTTCTAATCCTTTGACTGAAATTGCTGATATCAAAGCGATTTCAAGGATTGCCAAAAAAGCAGGAGCCCTTTTTGCAGTGGATAATTGTTTCTGTACTCCAGCATTGCAAAAGCCTTTGGCTCTTGGTGCTGATGTTGTGATTCACTCGGCGACTAAATACTTAGACGGTCAAGGCAGGGTAGTGGGCGGTGCTATTGTTGGCAGTAAAGATTTTGTCATGGGCAAAGTATTTCCTTACGTACGCACTGCAGGACCAACTCTTTCTGCGTTTAATGCATGGGTATTTTTAAAGGGTCTTGAGACACTAGATCTACGTATGAAGCAGCAGAGTCAGAATGCATTGGCATTGGCGCAGTGGCTAGAAAAGCAGCCTGGTATCGAGCGTGTTTATCACCCGGGCCTCAAATCCCATCCTCAGTATGCTTTGGCAATGCGTCAGCAAAAAGCAGGCGGCGCTATTGTTTCCTTTGTTCTCAAAGGCGGAAAAAAAGCAGCTTTTAAACTCATCAACCAAACCAAGCTTTGCTCCATTACCGCAAATTTAGGTGACACCCGCACCACTATTACCAATCCAGCTACTACGACACATTGCCGTGTAAGTCCTGAGGCTCGTAAAGCTGCAGGCATTACGGATGGCTTAGTGAGGATCGCAGTGGGCCTTGAGAATATTAATGACCTCAAGAATGATCTCATTGGTGGACTCAAAAAATAATCAAGTACATCAGAGCAAACCTATGGGCTTTTCTGATGCTACTCAATTCTGGAACGAACGCTTTGATAAGGAGGAGTTCATTTTCGGAAAAGAGCCCAATGAATACTTGGTTGAGCAAACCCAAAAGTATTTAAAGCCAGGCAATAAAGTGCTCTGTATTGCAGATGGTGAAGGGCGCAATGGCGTATGGTTAGCCAAGCAGGCTATGCAAGTGATTGGTTTTGATGCATCCGATATTGCGCTAGCCAAAGCCAAGCAGTTTGCTAAAGATAATCAGGTAGAAGTCGAATATTCATTTTCCGATACTGATAGCTTTATATGGCATTCCAATATTTATGATGCAGTCATCGGGATATTTATTCAGTTTGCCGATCCAGCCATGCGTGAGCGGATCTTTCAAAAAACCTATGAGGCCCTAAAACCGGGCGGCTTATTTATCTTGCAGGGTTATACCCCTAAGCAACTCGAATATAAAACCGGCGGCCCCTCATTAATAGAGCATCTTTACACAGAAGAGATGATTCGAGATCTCGCTACAGACTTTGAAATACTCGAGCTTGTGAGTTATGAGAAAGCGCTTTCTGAAGGACCAAGACATACTGGTATGTCGGCTCTACTCGGCTTAGTCGCTAAAAAGTAACTAGCGCTATCTATGTAGTAAATCTCCTTGGATCATTAATTGACCTTAACGGCATGATGTGAATTTTGCTGCTATCAATTTCGATTTGAGCAGTTGCGCCTACCTCTAAAGCAAGTCTTCTAACTTCAGCAGCTGAGGCTTGCCAAGTGATGGTATGGGCATCTTCATTGAGCTTGAGCTGAATCACAGCAATTTGTCCTAATGAACTAATATGCATCACTTTTGCCGGAATACTCAAGCTTGTTTGTTGCGCATGAAGGCTGAGACCATCAGCGGGGATGACCCACGCTACAGGAGTGTTCGGCGGAATTTTGCCCTTATCGATAACATTAAATAGGAGCGCAGAATCATTCCAACTCAGTTTGCCAGTATTGAATATCCCTTCAAACATATTATTGATACCTACTAGCTCTGCAACACGTGAGTTTCGCGGTTTTTGAAATAGCACTTGTGGCGCTGCAGTCTGTAATCCAATCCCTTGATCAATGACGGTAATACGATCAGCTAATAAATCTGCTTCATGCAAGTCATGGGTAACTAAAACGATGGGGATATTTAAATCTTGACGAAGATCTGCAAGGGTTTTGTAAAGGCTTTGGCGGGTAGGGGCGTCAATTGCGGAGAAGGGTTCATCTAGAAGTAATACCTTGGGCTGCCTCGCCAACGCTCTTGCTAAGGCAACGCGTTGCTGTTGTCCGCCAGACAGTTGGTGTGGCATACGCTGGGATAGTTCGCCAATGCCCATGCGTATTAACCAATCTTGAGCAATTTTTTTACGCTCTGCTATTGCTAGTCCAGAGTTTTCTAAGGGGATGCAGACATTATCTAATGCTGATAAGTGTGGAAAGAGAGCATATTGCTGAAATAAAAAGCCACAAGAACGTGCTGTTGGTGCAAGAGCCTTTGTGACTCCATGTAATTCATCACCCTCGAACCAGAGTTCCTTATCGCACTCAATTCTTCCGGTATCAGGGTTGTTTAAGCCAGCAATAGTTCGTAGGACTGAAGTTTTCCCACTCCCAGATGGCCCAACCAGTGCATGTAATTCTCCGGGGGCACATTCCAAATGAATTTGCAACGGATTGGGAGAAATTTGAATGGCATTAACTTTAAGCATTAAACCCTCCTACCTTTATCGCGCGAGGGAGTACGACCAAAAACTCCATAGGAGAGCGCTATTGTAATTAGGGAGACGCCTAAGAGCAGAAGAGAGAGTGCACCTGCTCCTGTGGTATCAAAGCTTTGCACCTTGTCATAGATGGCGATTGAAACAGTTTTTGTTTCACCTGGAATTGCGCCACCTACCATGAGGACGACGCCAAATTCGCCCAGAGTATGAGCAAATGTAAGGACAGCAGCACTGGTAATGCCTCGCCATGCTAATGGGAGCTCAATCAAGCGAAAGATCTGCCAATTCGATAATCCACTCACCTGGGCCGCTTCACGAATTTCGGGGTTAATAGATTCAAAAGCACGCTGTATTGGCTGTATGGCAAAGGGAAGGTTAACAATCAGTGAAGCAATCAAAATCCCTGTGAAAGAAAAGACCAAAGGGATACCAAAAATGCTTTTGCCACTAAATCCTACCAGTAGGTAATAGCCCAATACCGTTGGAGGTAAAACTAGGGGGAGAGCTAAAGCTGCCTCTATCCAAGGCCTGCTTTTACCTAATTTTTGCAAGGAATGCGCTACCCAGACCCCAAATGGCAGTATTAACGCAAGCGTCCATAGCGCTAGCTTTAATGAGAGAAGGATGGCTTCCATATCCATGAGTGGATTGTATCGTCACATTGAATAAGGGTATCTCACTATATAAGTAATTCGGTTGCCGGGGTTAAATATACATATATACATATATACATATATACGAATATATACAACTAGATAGATCTATATGAAAGCCCGAGTTCAAAAAGCCACTAAGAATTTATCTCCAAAGCAGATGGAGAGGGTCTTTTCAAAAGTAGCTGAATACTTCAGCATACTTTCTGATCCTTCGCGTCTTCGTATTATGTATGCAGTGTGTAGTGGAGAAAAATCGGTATCTGAGGTGGTAGTGCTCTGTGGTTCTAGTCAAGCTAATGTCTCACGTCATTTGATGGCACTTCATAAATCCGGTATCTTATTAAGACGCAAAGAGGGTGTCACGGTTTATTACTCTATTGCAGATAGTGCAACGGTAGATATGTGCCAGTCTGTCTGCGCGAAGATTGCCGAAAGTATGCATTGAGTTCTACCATCTCTTTTATAGATTAGAGGTTAAATGACGAAGAAGCAAATCGAATTAAGTGCCCAGGATATTTCTGCTGTAGAGAAACCTGCCAATAGAGCGCGCTTAGTAAAGGCTCCTGAACACTTCATTTCTCAAGACTTCATTGCTGATGTCAATGCTCATGGTCTGGATGAAAATCGCCGTGGCTTCTTGCGTAAGGGCTTTTTATCTGCCATTGGTGGAGCTGCTGCAAGCCTTTCTGCGCCAATGGTATTTGGTGCTGGTGAAGGCGATCCAGCCATCCTAGAAAAGCAGGAGTGGCAGACCACACTTGGTAAAAATGTTGCTACGATGCCTTATGGTGTGCCATCCATTTATGAGGCCAATTTAATTCGCCGTGAATCACCAGGCTTAACCCGTGTATCGGCAGCTTCAGTTGCCTTCACACCTTTACAAGGCCTATTTGGAACGATCACTCCAAATGGTTTGCATTTTGAGCGGCATCACCAAGGTTGGTACAACCTGAATCCAGAAACACATCGTCTGATGGTCAATGGGATGGTGAAAAATGCACGCGTCTTTACGATGAATGACTTAATGAGATTGCCTTCAGTCTCACGTACCCATTTTATTGAGTGCGGTGCAAATACAGGTCTAGAATGGGGCAACGTTGCCGTGCCGACAGTGCAATACACCCATGGGATGTTATCTTGCTGTGAATTTACTGGTGTGCCCCTGAAGATCTTGCTTGAAGAATGCGGCGCCGATTTAAAGAAAGGCAAGTTTTTGCTTGTTGAAGGCGGCGATGGTTCTGGGATGACGCGGACGATCAATTTAGAGAGCTGCTTAGACGATACGATTGTTGCTTGGAGCATGATAGAGAGCTGCTTAGACGATACGATTGTTGCTTGGAGCATGAACGGCGAGATGCTACGTCCAGAAAACGGTTTTCCATTACGCTTAGTGGTGCCTGGAGTGCAAGGTGTTAGTTGGGTGAAATGGCTGCGTCGCTTAGAAGTAGGTGATATGCCTTGGAACACTAAGGATGAGGCGGTTCACTATATTGAACTGATGCCAGATGGAATGCATCGTCAATATGCATCGATTCAAGAATGCAAGTCTGTTATCACTACTCCATCTGGTGGTCAGCAATTATTGGACAAAGGCTTTTATAACGTCAGTGGTATGGCATGGTCTGGTCGCGGCAAAATTAAGCGCGTTGATGTTTCATTCGATGGTGGGAATAACTGGCGTACGGCACGCTTAGAGACCCCAATTTTGACTAAGTCCATCACCCGTTTCAATATTGAATGGGTATGGGATGGCTCACCTGCCATTTTGCAGTCTAGAGCCATTGATGACACTGGTTATGTTCAGCCTTCTATCAAGATGTTACGCGACGTCCGTGGTAATCGCTCCATCTATCACAACAATGCAATTCAGTCCTGGAAATTAGATTCAAACGGTGAGGTGAGCAATGTGCAAGTTGGCTAAAGTGTTTGCTCGCCTAGGGCTCTTCAGCCTCACTGTGTTGATTACTCAGATTACCTTCGCGCAATCCCAGCAAAGCACCGTAAAGTTTCCTGGTATTGGGCGTAATGCCACTCCAGCTGAAGTGCTCGCTTGGGATATTGATGTGCGTCCGGATTTTAAGGGCTTACCAAAAGGGTCTGGCTCAGTTCAGCAGGGACAAGTCATTTGGGAATCAAAATGCGCTAGCTGTCATGGAGTATTTGGCGAGTCCAACGAGATCTTCACTCCAATTGCAGGGGGTACTACGTTAGAGGATATCAAGACCGGTAAGGTTGCTTCCTTAGGCGACCGTAAACAACCCCAACGCACAACACTCATGAAGGTACCAACGGTTTCAACCTTATGGGACTATATTTATCGCGCCATGCCTTGGAATGCGCCAAGATCGCTCACGCCAGATGACACTTATGCACTAGTTGCTTTTATCTTGAGTCTTGGAGAAATCGTTCCCGATGATTTTGTTTTGAGTAATACCAATATCGCAGACGTACAAAAGAAAATGCCTAACCGTAATGGCATGACACGGAATCATGGATTTTGGAGTGTGAGCGGAAAACCTGATGTTAACTCCACAGCTTGTATGAGCAATTGCGTTAAGTTTGTACAGATCGGTTCAACTCTGCCTGACTTTGCAAGAAATGCCCATGGCAACATTGCAGAGCAAAACCGTTTATATGGTCCTTATCGAGGTTCAGATTCAACTAAGCCACCGCTTGAGAAGCTACCAGGTTCAACTGGGGAGGGTCTAGCTCATGCTGCTGATACGCATGCTGCAATGACTAAGGGCCCGGCTGCCTTATTCAAAAATGAAAATTGCTCTGCCTGTCATGCTCCTAATGCCAAGTTAGTTGGTCCATCCATAGCAGATATCGCGGCGAAATATAAAGGTCAAAGCGGAGCTCAGGAAAAGCTCATGGCAAAGGTAAAGAATGGCGGTTCTGGCGTATGGGGCGCCATTCCCATGCCACCCCAATCCCAATTATCGGAGGATGATAGGGCAAGCCTTGTGCGATGGGTATTAACTGGACAGTAGATTTTAGGAAGATTTTTAGAAATACCGCTATATTTGACGGTAAGAGTAGATTAATAAAGGAGTTTTTATGAATCAGCAGCGACGCAGTATATTGAAATATTCAGCCGTTTTTGGCTTGATGGCTTCTGCGGGCCTCATTAGCATAGCCCAAGCGCAAGAATGGAATAAAGCCGCTTTTGAAGGTAAGAGCCTTGATGAGGTATTCAAAATTTTAGGTGCTAATAGCCCAGATAAATCTGCTGCTGTAACTTTGAATGCACCTGACATTGCAGAAAACGGTGCTGTAGTCCCTGTGGGCATTACAACCAGTCTTAAAGCAGAGCAAATGGCTATTTTGGTTGAGAAAAACCCAAGCGCATTGGCTGCCCAATTCTTTATTCCTGCTGGAACAGAACCATTTGTTACTACGCGTATCAAAATGGGTCAAACCTCCAATGTATACGCCTTGGTAAAAGCGGATGGCAAGTGGAGCATGGCAGTTAAAGAAGTGAAAGTGACATTAGGTGGTTGCGGCGGTTAATTGCCTGTAACGCAAACTATACAAATAATTAAATACTAGATTACAAGAGGAAAACATGGCTGATCCAATGCGCGTTAGAGCTGCCGAGAACGGTGGAATTGTGGATGTAAAGATATTGATGAAACATGATATGGAGTCCGGTCAGCGTAAAGATGCGGCTGGTAAAACGATTCCTGCGTGGCACATTACCACTCTGAATGTAAAAGCAAATGGTAAAGATGTATTAAATGGTCAGTTTGGTCCAGCAGTTTCAAAGGATCCATTCTTGAACTTTAAATATAAGGGTGCCAAAGGCGATAAGATTGTTGTGAGCTGGGTAGATAGTAAGGGTGATAAGCGCACCGATGAAGCAACCGCTTCTTAATACTAATGATCTTCACCGCCTCTATGGTTTTGAAAGGGTAATAAATGCAGCGTAAATTAAGCTTAGGCTTAGCTTCTGGACTATTGGCAACCTTGTTGTCAATGTCATCATCGTCTTTTGCGCAAAGTGCTACTGACGATATCGCAAAGTATCGCGAGATGATTGCAGACGGAAATCCTTCAGAGTTATATGAGGCTGCAGGTGAAGAGCTTTGGAAAAAACCTGCTGGCCCCAAAAATGTCACTCTTGAAAAGTGTGACTTAGGCTTAGGCCCTGGGGTGGTAAAGGGTGCCGCTGCACAGTTACCACGTTATTTTAAAGATACCAATCAAGTGCAAGACTTGGAGTCGCGCTTAATGACTTGCATGCAAAAGCTACAAGGTCGCGATCCACAGGAGATGATAGATGCGCCGTTTCAGAAAGGCCCTAAGAAAGATATGGAGGCGATCGTTGCTTATGTCGTCACTCTATCTAAGGGCGATAAGATCAATGTCAGCACTAATCATCCCAAAGAAAAAGAAATGTATGAGCTAGGTAAGCGCGCATTCTTTTTCCAAGGTGGACCAATGGACTTCTCTTGCGCGTCTTGCCATGGTGAAGATGGTAAGCGAATTCGTTTGCAAGATCTACCTAATATCACCACTCAGAAGGGTGCTGCCTCAGGATGGGGTTACTGGCCAGCCTATCGCGTATCAAGTGGGCAGTTCTGGACTATGCAACAACGTTTAAATGATTGCTATCGTCAGCAACGCTTCCCATTCCCTATTTACGGTTCAGATGTCACAATTGCTTTATCTATGTATATGGCAAAGAACGCTAATGGCGGTACCGTTGAAACCCCTGGCTTAAAGCGTTAATGGATAAGAGCATATGAAAATGAAGAACATCAAATCCCTCTTGGCCATTACAAGCCTAGCCTTAGCCACAGTCCTGATACAGGGCTCTGCAATGGCCCAGCAAAAAAATGATCCTAAGTTTAATAAGATGATGAAGGATGGGTTTAAGGCTGACGGTATTGCGGGTCTAGATCGCATTGATCAAGATGAAACACAAAAGTTTTGTTCTGATCCCGTATTTGCCTCTAGTAAGCAGGGCGAGAAAATGCGTGAAAAGATTCAGAAAATAAATATGAATGGTATTAAGCAGCCTTCTGATGGTAAGTACATCGGGGATTGGAAAAAGGGAGAAGCGATTGCGCAAAGTGGTCGTGGTGCAACTTGGACTGATACTGCAGCTACACCTATTGGTGGCGGTTGTTATAACTGTCACCAAATTGATAAGAAAGAAATTTCTTATGGAACGATTGGGCCAACGCTTTGGAACTACGGCAAGCTTCGCGGTTACACCAATGATGTAGTTACCTACACCTGGAATCGAGTGAATAACTCTAAGGCATATAACGCTTGCAGCAATATGCCCAGATTTGCGCATTTCAAACTCTTAAATGAGCAGCAAATTCAGGATGTAATGGCCTTGCTCCTTGATCCAGCTTCACCTGTAAATCAATAAAGCACTTAAGAACAGGCCGATAGGCCTGTTTTCATAAGGGAAGAATCCTATGTCTTTAAATCGCCGCGATTTTCTTCAGGCTTTAGCCATTGCCTCTGCAGGTGGACTGAGTTTGCAGTCGAATTTTGTGAATGCACAAAGTACTGCACAAAAATTTTATGATTTACCAAAATTTGGTAATGTCCACTTTTTACATTTCACGGACTGTCATGCACAGTTGATGCCAATTTACTTCCGCGAACCAAATGTTAATTTGGGTATCGGGACACAAGAAGGTAAGACACCACACTTAGTTGGGGAATATTTTCTGAAGGCCAATGGTATTAAAGCGGGTACGCGTGATGCACATGCCTTTACCTATTTAGATTATGTAGCTGCTGCCCAGAACTACGGCAAGATGGGTGGCTTCGCACATATGGCGACGTTAATTAAACAGATGAAAGCAAATCGCCCTGGTGCACTATTGCTTGATGGTGGCGATACCTGGCAGGGCTCTGGCACAGCTTTATGGACGAATGGCCAGGATATGGTTGACGCTGCACTCGCTTTAGGTGTTGATGTCATGACACCGCACTGGGAGATGACGCTTGGTGAGAAGCGTGTGATGGAAATTGTAAATGGGGACTTTAAAGGTAAGGTCTCTTTCATTGCGCAAAATATTAAGACCGCTGACTTTGGTGATGCGGTATTTAATCCTTATGTTATGAAGGTGCAGAATGGTATTCAAGTAGCCATCATTGGTCAAGCATTCCCCTATACGCCGATTGCAAACCCACGTTATTTCACGCCAGATTGGACCTTTGGTATTCAGGAAGAGAGTATGCAAAAGACCATTGAGGAGGTGAGATCGAAAGGGGCAAAGGTAGTTGTGCTTCTATCTCACAATGGCATGGATGTCGATTTGAAGATGGCATCTAGGGTGCGTGGTTTGGATGCCATCCTAGGTGGGCATACGCATGATGGAGTTCCTATTCCTGTCAAGGTAAAAAATGCTGGTGGTATGACCCTAGTAACAAATGCAGGCTCTAATAGTAAATTTTTAGGTGTCCTTGATTTTGATGTGAAGGGTGGCAAGCCAGTTGATTTCCGCTATAAGCTTTTCCCAATATTCTCAAACATGATTCCAGCTGACCCAGCTATGAATAAGCTGATTGCGAAGTTCAGGGCTCCTTATGAAGCTAAGCTCAATGAAAAACTCGCTACTACCGAAGGCTTGTTATACCGTCGTGGAAACTTTAATGGCAGCTTTGATCAACTCATTCTCGATGGTTTGATGGCGCAAAAGAATGCTGAGATTGCTTTCTCCCCAGGCTTTCGCTGGGGAACCAGTTTATTGCCTGGCCAAGCAATTACTCGTGAAAACCTCTTGGATCAAACCGCAATTACTTATCCATACACCACCGTCACGAATATGACGGGCGAGACGATTAAAACTATTCTGGAGGACGTTGCGGATAATCTATTTAATCCTGATCCGTATTACCAACAAGGCGGTGATATGGTCCGCGTAGGTGGGATGCAATACACCATCGATCCCGCTCAAACTGCAGGCAAGCGCATTACCGATATGCGTTTGAACGGTAAACCTATCGAAGCAAGTAAGACGTATAAGGTTGCAGGCTGGGCGCCAGTTAGCGAAGAAGCTAAGAATGCTGGAGGCGAAGCTATTTGGGATGTAATGGAGCGTCACTTGCGTGACGTAAAAGTAGTTAAAGCCATTAAGCTTAATGAGCCCATCATTAAAGGTGTTAGTAATAATCCAGGAATGGCTCCAATTTCAAATTAATGAAAGCTATAGCGATGAAAAAACTTCTTCACCTCTTATTTACAGCAATGATTGTCATTGGTTTTACCTCATTCGCAAGTGCTCAGTCATCCGGCTCTACTAAAGTGGTTTATCACATAGATGATGCTGAGATCCAAGGCTTGAAGGGGCTGCGTAATATTCGTAATCACTTAGATACATCACCACAAACCATGATTATTGTTGTTACCCATGCCAATGGCGTTGATTTACTCATGGAAGGTGCAAAGGATAAAAAGAACAATGTGGACTATGCCCCTCTAGTAGGAGCTCTTAAGTCGCGTGGTGTGAAGTTTGAGGTTTGTGAAATTACCTTAAAAAATCGCAATCTTAAGAAAGATCAATTTACTCTTGATGCAGACTTCACGCCATCTGGTGTAGTACGAGTAGCTGATCTGCAATATAAAGATGGCTTTGCTTACATCAAGCCTTAATTTGCTTAAATGAATATTTGTAAGCTTTATATTAGAGATATAACGCTTTCTATAGGGATCCTCATGGGATCCTTTATCTTTTTTGGCTGCGTGTATGGTCAAACCTCAATGCCAGCGGACACCATTGTGCTAAAGCCGATTCAGGTAGCCCCTCATACCTATTTTGTTCAAGGATTTCCTGAAATGGGTAGTAGCGCCAATCAAAACTTTATTTCTAATGCAGGCTTTGTTGTTACGCCAAAAGGAGTGGTAGTTGTTGATGCCCTAGGCTCGCCGACATTAGCAAAAAAGCTCATTGGGGAAATTGCTCGTATTACGCCGCAAAAAGTGGTTGCAGTAGTTGTGAGTCACTATCATGCCGATCATGTTTATGGTCTGCAGGAATTTAAAAGAATTGGCGCAAAAATTTATGCGCAAGGAGAGGGTAGAAATTACTTATCTTCCGAAACGGCAAGACAGCGCCTGATTGCTTCACGCATTGACTTCGCTCCATGGGTCAATGCTAATACGAGTCTAATTTCTGCAGACGTATGGATAGATAAGCAATTTAAACTGAATATTGGCGGGATAGAGTTCTTTATTAGTCGGGTAGGTCCTGCCCACGCTCCCGAGGATTTGATGGTCTATGTGCCGTCAGAAAAAGTCCTTTTTGCAGGAGATCTTGTGTTCCGAGGCCGAATTCCCTTTGTTGGTAATGCCGATAGCAAAGGTTGGTTGGCTGCTTTGAATGAAATTGAGCGCCTAAATCCAGACGTTGTGATTCCTGGACATGGAGATTATTCGGTGAAGCCGGTTCAAGATATTGCTTTTACTAGGGGCTATCTGAAGTATCTTCGGCAGTCTATGTCTAAAGCAGCCCTTGACCTAGATCCTTTTGAGGAGGCCTACCAACAGTCAGATTGGTCTGAATACGAAGGAATGCCCTTGTTTAGGGCTGCTAATCGCATGAATGCCTATAACGTGTATCTTTCGATTCAGGCTGAATAGGGCAGACTTAGCCTTGGGGCTTTAAAATAGAAGATTAATGCTAAATCCTTGATTTTTAATGAAAATGATTTTTGCTCGTTCCCTCTATATCGCAGTCCTTTGGGGTTTGTTTGCCCTCCCTGCTAATGCTGCGCCCGATCTGGACAATGGTAAGAATATTGACCAGCAAAAATGCTATGCCTGTCATGCGAAGAAAACAGGTTTTGGAAATGGCGACATGATTTATACGCGTTCCGATAGCAAGGTTAAATCCGTGGCTAATTTAAAAAAGATGGTCGGGCTATGTAATAGTGAATTACGCCTGGATCTATTTCCAGAAGATGAGACAGATGTAGTGGCTTATCTGAATCAACAGTTTTACAAATTTAAACCTTAATTTTTTTAGAATTTATTCATCATGGAAGTTGTTGATATTGCATCGCTTAGTAAGTCTGTTCTTTGGGCTACTTTTGCGATTACCTTTGCGCTCGGTGTCATCATGCAGAAAACCGGTTTTTGTAGCATGGGCGCTGTTTCAGATATATTTATTATGTCTAGTTGGGATCGATTAAGGCAATGGTTCTTAGCAATCGGTGTAGCAATCCTCGGATTTGCTCTGATGTCTTACTGTGGATTCATTGATCCACTCAAAAGTATTTATACCGGGAATAAATTGCTTTGGCTATCTACCTTGGTAGGTAGTGTTTTGTTT
Source organism: Polynucleobacter sp. AP-Melu-500A-A1 (assembly GCF_018882125.1). GTDB lineage: Bacteria > Pseudomonadota > Gammaproteobacteria > Burkholderiales > Burkholderiaceae > Polynucleobacter. The sequence goes on along the minus strand of NZ_JACVOZ010000002.1, from coordinate 289,699 downwards.
GGGTTTGGAATGGTGCTTTCTTCTGGCTGCGGTAGTAAAACTCTGGTGCGTATAGGTGGCGGCAATCTTAAGTCAATTATTGTTTTTCTGGTCTTAGGTCTAAGTGCCTACATGACTATGCGGGGATTTTTAGGCATTTTACGTATCAACACGCTAGACACCTTTTTTATTGCGTTTAATACACCTCAAGATTTACCTAGTCTCCTGAGTGGACCATTGGGCATTGCTCGAGCAAATTTACATCTTGCTTTAGGCCTTGTCATTGGATTTGCATTTATTGCCTTTGCATTAGCGAAGAAATCGTTTTGGACGGTTGAGAATCTGATAGCTGGCTTTGGTGTTGGCGTAGCGATTTGCGCTGTATGGTGGGTATCTGGTAGCTTGGGTTATGTTGCAGAGGATCCCAATACTTTAGAAGAGGTATATCTGGTTACCAATTCGGGGCGCATGGAGAGCCTCTCCTTTGTGGCGCCATATGCTTATTCATTAGATTGGCTCATGATGTATAGCGATACCTCTAAGATATTGACGGTTGGAATCGTTGCGGTGCTTGGCATGATCTTGGGATCAGCTGCAACTGCGTTATTGACTAAATCATTTCGTTGGGAGTCATTTCGCAATACTGAAGATACTGCAAATCATTTGGTAGGTGCTAGCCTAATGGGCTTTGGCGGAGTTACTGCTTTGGGTTGTACTGTTGGCCAGGGCTTGAGTGGAATTTCTACATTAGCGCTCGGCTCTTTATTGGCCTTGCCAGGATTTATATTTGGTGCATATCTTGGATTGCGATACTTGCAAATACGTCTTGCTCCTAATCCCTGTAGTTAATTTAATTAGATTGGATCTCCATTAATGCAAATCGACTGGTTGTCTTTTACGCCCATTCCATCCTTATTTGGCGGCATGATATTGGGTGTAGCAGCTGCGCTTTATGTCTTATTGCATGGACGTATTTTAGGAATTAGCGGTATTGTTTCTGGCTTGCTTCATCCCAAAGAGGGCGACTGGACCTGGCGCTTGAGCCTTGCTTTGGGCTTATTAAGCGCGCCAATATTTGCAGCCTTATTTTTTGGCCTCCTGCCGGTAATTGAAGTAGATGCTGGATGGGTTGCAGTGATAATTGCAGGGCTGTTAGTGGGTTTTGGTGCTCAGTATGGCTCGGGATGTACAAGTGGCCATGGCATCTGCGGGCTTTCTCGCTTATCTCCAAGATCCTTAGTGGCAACCCTCTCCTTTATGACCGCAGGATTTTTAGTGGTTTTTATAATTCGTCACCTAATCTGAGTACACGATGAAAAAACACTTTAGCCTGATTAGTCAATATGCCATCGGAATTCTTTTTGGATGGGGCTTAATTATTTCCGGTATGAGCAACCCACAAAAGATATTAAGCTTCTTAGACATTGCTGGCTTATGGGACCCTTCATTATTATTTGTAATGGGGGGTGCAGTCCTTGTAGGTCTGGCAGGTTTCTATTTAGCAGGTAAGCGCAGCGAAGCTTTCTTTGGAGGTGCCTTACATATTCCAACTAGGCGTGATATTTCAAGACCATTGGTGATTGGGAGCTTTATTTTTGGAGCAGGCTGGGGAATTGCAGGATTTTGTCCGGGTCCTGCGATTGTGGCTCTTGGTGCTGGCCATCTTAAAGCATTGGTTTTTGTGATTGCTATGTTTGCTGGCATGGCTATTTGTGAGCGTTACTTTACTGCGCATCGCAAACAAGTCTGATTTAGAATCTTTTTGTTTATTAATAATTGTTTGAATTGAGGATCTCATGAGCCTTCCCATCACTTGCCATACCAGCCATTTTGGAACACTGGGTCAAATTGACCCAAGTCATTTGGCCGCTATTGCTGAACAAGGTTATAAGAGTGTGATTAATAATCGCCCAGATGGAGAAGGCGGCCCTGATCAACCTACCAATGCAGAAATTCAAGCTGAAGCAGAAAAGCTCGGCTTAAATTATGTGTATCTTCCCGTTGTGGCCAGTGCAATCACGCAGGCTCAAGTAGTGGAGATGGCTCGTTTACTGAAAACAATGCCCCATCCCATTTTGGCTTTTTGTCGCTCAGGTGCGCGCTCGACTAATTTGTATTACATGGCCTTACAAATAAGCTAACAGATTCAATGCGCATTTCTATTCCCGAAGAAAAGAAGTTTGTCCATGAAATGATCATGCCGATTCGATGGGGTGATATGGATGCCTACGGGCATGTGAATAATACGGTGTACTTTCGGTATATGGAGCAGGCTCGAGTAGAGTGGGTTACTTCGCTAGGCTATGACGTTGCACCTGGTCGTGAATCGATGCTGATGATTAATGGCTTTTGTAACTTTTATCAGCAATTGTCATACCCGGGCGAACTCATTTTGAAGACCGCTCTTGGTGCAATTGGTAAATCGAGTGTAGATATCTTTACAACAATGTCTTTAACTACTGAATCAGAGGTCATTGCAGCAGAGGGTGGTGCCACCATGGTTTGGGTTGATCTCACTACCAATAAATCAGCACCATGGCCTGAACATATTCTGCAGAAATTGCGCTAGTTCAATGCTCATATGGTGCCATGCAGCCTAGTAATTCCCATATTCTAAAGTTAGATCAGTTTCTAACAGAGCTTGATCGTTTTGATTTAGTCATTGATGTGCGATCACCAGCTGAGTTTGCCCTAGATCATATTCCGGGCGCAGTAAATTACCCTGTACTGAATAATGAAGAGCGAGCACAAATTGGCACACTCTATAAACAAGTGTCGCCTTTTGCCGCAAAGAAATTAGGGGCGGCATTGGTTTCTCGGAACATTGCAAACCAGTTAGAGAATCATTTCCTAGATTTTCCTCGCGAATGGCGCCCCTTAATATATTGCTGGCGAGGTGGTGAACGAAGTGGCGCCTTTACTCATATTCTGAATCGAATTGGCTGGAAGGCAATGCAGCTTGAAGGGGGTTATCAAGGTTTTAGACGGACCGTGATTGATGGCTTAGAGCAGAGTGCCAATCAATTTTCTTTTCAGGTCATTTGTGGGATGACGGGTAGTGGAAAGACTCGAGCGCTACAGGAGATTGGTAAGCTAGGTGCACAGATTTTAGATCTGGAGGGCTTAGCTGTGCATCGAGGCTCTGTTCTAGGTAATGAGCCTAATATTGAACAGCCATCGCAAAAAGGATTTGAGACCGCGTTATGGAATGTGCTGCGTAACTTAGATCCTAGCAAACATGTCTTTGTGGAGTCAGAAAGTAAAAAGGTTGGCGGTCTGCATGTGCCAGATGCCTTGATGGAAAAAATTCGTAATGGAGTATGTATTGAGTTGCGTTCCAGTACTAAAACGCGGGTATCTTGGTTAATTCGTGAGTACCATCATTTTTTAACCGACACTGACAACTTTAAGCAAAAACTGAGTCTACTCACAGCACATTATGGAAAAGTCCAAATTGCTAAATGGTCAGAAGCAATTGATGCAGGTAATTTTCCGGAGTTAGTAGAAGAGCTATTGCTTAAGCACTATGACCCTTCCTATCTGTCGTCTATTGTTCGTAACTTTCCGGCTTACAGCCCAGAAAAATTTGTGGAATTGGACAGTGATAGTGACGAGGCCTTTGCTAAAGCAGCAAAGGCCATCGTAGTAGAGCTTGGAACTTCAGCTATTTAGCTAAACGCTTGGATACCCGTTTGCGCACGACCTAAAATGAGAGCGTGGATATCGTGAGTACCTTCATAGGTATTAACAACTTCCAGATTAAGCATATGACGAATAACGCCGAACTCATCAGAGATGCCGTTACCACCATGCATATCTCGTGCCATACGGGCAATATCTAAGGACTTGCCGCAAGAATTTCGCTTCATGATTGAGGTAATTTCTGGGGAAGCAATTCCTTCATCCTTCATACGTCCTAAGCGCAGGCAACCTTGAAGCGCTATAGCGATTTCTGTTTGCATGTCTGCTAATTTTTTCTGAATCAGTTGGTTTGCAGCTAAGGGTCTACCAAACTGCTTGCGATCCATAGTGTATTGGCGTGCAGCATGCCAACACCATTCAGCAGCACCTAAGGTTCCCCAAGAGATACCATAGCGAGCAGAATTTAGGCAAGTGAAAGGACCCTTGAGTCCAGTGACCTCAGGGAATTCATTTTCATCTGGCACGAATACTTCATCCATCACGATTTCACCTGTAATAGAAGCGCGCAGACCCATCTTGCCGCTAATCTTGGGAGCGCTTAAGCCCTTCATGCCTTTTTCAAGAATGTAGCCACGAATAATGCCTTCATCATTTTTGGCCCAGACAACAAAAACATCGGCGATAGGAGAGTTGGAGATCCACATCTTTGAGCCAGTTAATGAAAATCCGCCTGGAACTTTCTTGGCGCGAGTGATCATGCCGCCTGCATCAGATCCAAAGTTAGGCTCTGTTAAACCAAAGCAACCAATCCATTCACCAGTGGCTAATTTAGGAAGGTATTTTTGTTTTTGCGCCTCACTACCAAATTCATAGATTGGGACCATCACTAGTGAAGATTGCACGCTCATCATCGAGCGGTAACCAGAATCAACCCGTTCAATTTCTCTTGCAATCAAGCCATAAGAAACGTAATTCAGATTGGCGCCACCATACTCCTCAGGAATTGTGATTCCTAAAAGACCAAGTTCGCCCATTTCACGAAAGATGGAGGGGTCTGTGGTTTCATTACGATAGGCATCATGAATGCGTGGCATCAGACGACCTTGGGCATATTCAGCCGCCGCATCACGAACCATGCGCTCTTCTTCGGTTAATTGGGTATCAAGCAGAAGGGGGTCTTCCCACTGAAAGCTAGCTTTACTCATTACGTTTGGTCATCCTCTAGTTGTTTTAATTTATCCACTTTCTGCGAATTTCCAAGAATGCGGATATTCTTGTTTGTATTATCCATTTTTCTAGACTTATGGACACGCCGAGACGTCATCACCGCTATTACGACTTGATTTTGGCTGCCTTCGTGGTGGTCTTGCTCTGCTCTAACTTCATAGGGGCTGGTAAGGCGGCAGTAGTCGATTTGCCATATCTGGGAACGACCGTTTTTGGTGCTGGCATCCTATTTTTCCCAATCGCTTATTTCTTCGGGGATATTTTTACCGAAGTGTATGGCTATGCCTATGATCGAAGGGCGGTATGGGCAGGGTTTGCAGCCCTAGCTTTTGCTGCCATCATGGCTCAGATTGTCATTGCACTGCCCGTCGCTCCTGGGGCGTATATGGCGACTTATCAACAAGGTTTAGAAACTGTTTTTGGAAATTCTTGGCGGATTGCCCTGGCCTCTATGACTGCATTTTGGTGTGGAAGTTTTGCCAATAGTTATGTCTTGGCTAAGATGAAAATCATGACTGAGGGGCGTTATTTATGGATGCGCACCATTGGCTCAACTGCCGTTGGAGAGCTGGTTGATTCATCTTTGTTTTATATGCTCGCTTTTTATGGCCTATGGCCTCTTCAGGAAGTAATCCAGGTGGCTTTAGCACAATATATTCTGAAAACCTCCTGGGAAGTTTTGGCTACGCCACTCACTTATTGGGTAGTTGGTTTCTTAAAGCGCAAGGAAAACCAGGATTTCTACGATATTCATACGAATTTCACCCCATTTCGGGTCAAAGTTTAATTTGGACCTGCTGCATCCTAAAACGTTAAAATAATGGTCTTTGCCCCCAACACGGGGCAGTCTATCGAATTGAATTTCAGAAAGCTAGAAAACATCCGTGCTGTCAGCATCTAATATCACTATGCAGTTTGGGGCAAAACCCCTGTTCGAAAATATTTCCGTGAAGTTTGGCGGCGGTAATCGCTATGGCCTCATTGGAGCCAATGGGTGCGGAAAATCTACCTTCATGAAAATTTTAGGCGGAGAGCTTGAGCCTACTAGTGGCAATGTGAGTTTGGATCCTGGCATTCGTTTGGGTAAGCTGCGTCAAGATCAATTTGCTTACGAAGATGTACGTGTGCTTGATGTGGTCATGATGGGTCACGAAGAGATGTGGAAAGCAGCTGCAGAGCGAGATGCGATATACGCTAATGCAGATGCTACCGATGAAGATTACATGAAGGCTGCTGAGCTAGAAGGTAAGTACGCTGAGTACGGCGGTTATACGGCTGAAGCCAAAGCAGGTGAGTTGTTATTGGGTATCGGCATTCCCATTGAGCAACATAATGGACCGATGAGCAATGTAGCGCCAGGCTGGAAGTTGCGTGTTTTGTTAGCGCAAGCCTTGTTCTCTGATCCAGACGTGCTGCTTCTTGATGAGCCAACCAATAACTTGGATATTCACTCGATTCACTGGCTCGAAGATATTCTGAACGACATTAAGAGCACTATCGTCATCATCTCCCATGATCGCCACTTCCTAAATGAAGTCTGCACTCATATGGCCGATATGGATTATGGAACTTTGAAGGTCTACCCAGGAAACTATGACTCATATATGTTGGCATCGGTACAGGCGCGAACACAACAACTGAGTTCTAACGTAAAAGCTAAAGAAAAAATTGCTGAATTACAGGCTTTCGTGGCCCGCTTCTCTGCAAATGCCTCTAAAGCGCGCCAAGCAACGTCACGCCAACGTCAGTTGGAAAAAATTGAGATTGTTGAAGTAAAGCCTTCATCACGTCAAAACCCCTTTATTCGTTTTGATACTGAGAAAAAACTGCACAATATGGCGGTAGAGTGCAATGGATTGACTAAATCGTTTGACCGTACAATCTTTAAGAATTTCAAGCTCGCAATTCGTGCTGGCGAAAAGATTGCCATCATTGGCCAAAATGGCGCTGGTAAGACTACGCTGCTGAACTCTATTCTCAGCAAACGTTTCGAAGGCATTGCTGTTGATAGCGGTGATGTGAAGTGGGCTGAGAACGCTAAGGTTGGCGTAATGCCTCAAGACAATACGGAGATGTTCGCTAAAGATGAATTGCTCATGGATTGGATGAATTGGTGGCGTAACACTGGTGATGATGATCAAGTCATTCGCGGTACTTTAGGGAGACTTTTGTTCTCTGGCGATGATATTGGTAAATCGGTCAAAGTTTTATCAGGCGGTGAAAAGGGCAGAATGATTTGGGGCAAATTGATGCTCCAAAAATACAATGTGCTTGCAATGGATGAGCCTACGAATCACATGGACATGGAATCTATAGAGAGTTTGCAAATTGCACTTGAAAAATTTGATGGCACCTTAATTTTTGTTTCCCATGATCGTGAGTTTGTATCCTCTTTGGCCAATCGTATCCTAGAGGTGAAGATGGATGGAACGGTTGTCGATTACTCGGGTACCTACGAAGAGTATTTGCGTAGCCAAGCCTTAGCTGGCTAATACAAGATTACTAAAGAGGGCAGCTAAACTGGTTTGTCCTCTTTAGCTTGTCTTTGAAAACGCATAGCACTTCCATCGGCTCGAATGCGTTGCCATACAGAATCCTTTTCTTCTTGAGAAAAAAATACCCAGTTACTGACTTCACTTAGGGTGCGTCCGCATCCTTGGCAGATTTCATCGTATAAGGTAGTGCAGACTCCAATACAAGGCGAGTCAGATGCATCATCTCCGGTTGATAGAGAATGAGAGCCGTCTTGGGTCATGGGTTTTGGCTTCCTGATTTCATGGCTGTACTTTAGACGATTTCAGCGGACTATGCTCAGCCAGCTCATCGACATAGGCGCCAATGCCTTGATGCTCACGATTTAGAAAGTGTTGTACGGCTTTCGAAAATTGAGGATCTGCGATGAAGTGAGCAGATTGAATCGTTGTGGGTAAAAAGCCTCGAGCCATTTTGTGCTCGCCCTGAGCGCCGCCTTCGAATGTTTGAATCTTCTGATCAATGCAGTATTCAATTGCTTGGTAATAGGCTGTTTCAAAGTGCAAGCAAGGTATATGTTCTACCGCACCCCAGTATCTTCCGTAGACTTTTGATGAACTTTTGTCTACTACCAATAGGGATGAAGCAATTGGGGTTTGATTGCGGCAAGCAATAATTAAATGGAGATTTTCAGGAGCTCGACTTGCAAGTAACTTAAAAAATGCTGCATTTAAATATGGGCTAGAGTGATGCTCTAAATACGTATTTGCATAACAGCGATAGAAAAATTCCCAATCCTCATCATTAGCATCTTGACCAGGTATGTGCTTGAATGCAATACCCTCTCTAGCTACTTGTTCACGTTCGCGTCGTATATTTTTACGACGCTTCATCGTCAAAGCGGATAAAAAATGCTCAAAACTTTGAAAGTCTTGGTTATGCCAATGAAACTGTACCGAATCTCGCAGCATAAACCCTTGATCAGCAAGGATGCTGGCTTCAAGAGCTTGCGGAAATAGGACGTGTGCTGAAGATAGATTATTTTCTATTACTAGCGTCTTTAACCCGGCAATCAATTTTGTTTGAACTGACGGCAATTCTTCATCCGATGCGCACAAAATACGGGATCCTTGCACAGGTGAGAAGGGAATGGCGCAGAGTGCCTTTGGGTAGTACTGCATTCCTTGTTGTTCATAAGCTTGAGCCCAAGACCAATCGAAAACAAATTCTCCATAGGAATGTTGTTTTAAATATAGTGGCATAGCCCCAATCAATTTACTTTGTCGATACAAGCCCAGATGGGCCACCTGCCATCCCGTATTACCACCAACACAGTGGGTCTCTTCAAGGGCACTTAGAAACTCATGTTTAAGAAAGGGGCTTGCATCTTGAGTGAGAAGGGCATTCCACTGCTCAGCAGGGATTTCAGAAAGCTTCGCAATAATCGCTAGATGGAATTGCTCAGTGCTCACAGCATACTAACGTTGAATGAGCTCTATTTTGTAACCATCGGGGTCTGTAACAAACGCAATCACGGTGTCACCACCCATAACTGGACCAGCCTCACGCGTCACATTTCCGCCAGAGGCCTTGATCTTTTCACAGGCAGCATAGGCATCTGGAACGCCGATGGCAATATGTCCATAGGCTGTGCCCATTTCATAGGAATCGACACCATGGTTATAGGTTAATTCAATTTCGGCTTGCCCATCGGCATTACCCTTGCCATAGCCCACAAAGGCTAGCGAGTATTTTTGATCAGGACGTTCTGTTGTGCGCAGTAAATTCATTCCCAGTACTTTGGTATAAAAATCAACTGAGCGAGTTAAGTTGCCAACTCTGAGCATGGTATGGAGGATCATCATGTTGATTAATATAAACGGAATTATTGATTGGTGCTGAACACATATCACCAGCTAGGAGGCTAGGGGCTAAGGTAAGCGGCTAGCCAATGAATGACTACATCGAAGCGTAGTTTGGACCGCCGCCGCCTTCAGGAGTAATCCAAATAATATTCTGGCTAGGATCTTTAATGTCGCAGGTTTTGCAGTGGACACAGTTCTGTGAATTAATTTGCAACCGTGGCTTACCATCAGCCTCCACATACTCATAAACTCCGGCTGGACAGTAGCGCTGTTCCGGTCCAGCATAGGTCTTGAGATTAAGATTTACTGGAACGGAGTCATCTTTTAGGGTTAGATGAATTGGTTGATTCTCTGCATGATTGGTATTAGAGATAAAGACTGAAGAGAGGCGATCAAAGGTGATCTTGCCATCGGGTTTTGGGTAATCAATGGGTTTGTGTTGAGATGCGGGCTCTAAGCATTCATGATCAGCATGCTTTATGTGCACTGTCCAGGGCATATTTCCGCCTAAAAGTTTTTGCTCGAGCCCCACCATGAGCGTTCCCATATAAAGACCCTTAGACATCCAAGGTTTGAAATTGCGTGCTTGATTAAGCTCGGTATGCAGCCAGCTATTTTGAAACGCACTAGGGTATGCACTCAGCACATCAGCAGAACGATTTTCATTTAAGGCCGCTACTGCCGCTTGCGCAGCAAGCATGCCAGTTTTAATTGCAGCATGACTCCCTTTGATACGAGAGGCATTTAAGAATCCAGCATCACAACCAATCAGGGCGCCACCGGGGAAGACTGTCTTAGGTAGGCTGTTGAGGCCGCCCGCAGTTAATGCACGTGCGCCATAGGCAATCCGCTTACCACCCTCAAAGGTTTCACGAATTTTGGGGTGCAGTTTATAGCGTTGAAATTCTTCAAAAGGGGATAGGTATGGATTTTTATAAGATAAGCCCACTACTAATCCAACCGCTACTTTGTTATCCCCTAGGTGATAGAGAAATGAACCCCCGTAGGTATCACTCTCTAGAGGCCAGCCAGCAGTGTGAACTACTAATCCAGGTTTGCTTTTGGAAGGTTCTACTTCCCAGAGTTCTTTGATGCCGAGTCCATAGCTCTGTGGATCCGCGTCTTGGTCTAATGCAAATTGGGCAATCAGTTGCTTGCCGAGGTGACCACGCGAACCCTCAGCAAAGAGGGTGTACTTGCCGCGCAATTCCATCCCAAGCTGAAACTGATCAGTTGGGTTAGCTTCTTTATCTAATCCCATTGATCCGGTGATCACACCACAAACCGCACCTTGGTCGTTGTAGAGAATTTCTGCTGCAGGAAATCCTGGAAAAATTTCAACACCGAGATTTTCGGCTTGCTGACCTAACCAACGGGTGACATTAGCAAGACTGACAATATAGTTGCCTTCATTTTTAAAGCAATGTGGCAGCATCCAATTGGGTACTTGAAAAGAATTGTCAGCAGTTAAGAATAAAAACTGATCTTGGCTTACCGGAGTGTCAAGTGGTGCCCCTAACTCTTTCCAATTGGGAAAGAGTTCAGTGAGCGCTTTAGGGTCCATTACGGCCCCTGACAGAATATGAGCGCCAATCTCTGAACCTTTTTCAAGCACACAGACGCTAATTTCCTTACCAACTTCTTGCGCTAACTGTTTTGCTTTAATTGCAGCGGATAGTCCTGCTGGGCCACCGCCGACAATAACCAGGTCATAGTCCATAGACTCCCTTGGTCCGAATTTCTCTAACAGTTGTGCAGAATTCATTCAATTTCTCCGATTTTTCCGAAAAATAAGGCTTTTGGCCATGCTAGTTTAGTTCTAACTGGTAAAAACCTAATTAGTGTCAGCACTGGTCGACCAGCGTGCCTGAAGCGTTATGATTACTTTTTTACCCTTTTTCAGCAATATTAGGACAAATGTTATGAATAAAACCTACCCATCGGCAGTCGATGCCCTGAGGGATATTTTAAAAGATGGTCAAAAGATCGCTGTTGGCGGTTTTGGTCTGTGCGGAATTCCTGAGGCCTTGATCCTAGCAGTGAAAGATTTGGGAGCTCAGAATCTGACAGCCGTGTCTAATAACGCTGGCGTAGATAATTTTGGACTTGGAATTCTCCTCAATTCACGCCAAGTGAAAAAGATGGTTGCATCTTACGTCGGTGAGAACAAAGAATTCGAACGTCAATTTTTAGCTGGTGAGTTGGAGTTAGAGTTCACTCCTCAGGGTACTTTGGCTGAAAAATTACGCGCTGGCGGTTGTGGTATTCCTGCGTTTTATACAAAGACCGGAGTTGGAACCTTAGTTGCTGAAGGAAAAGAAGTAAAAGAATTTGATGGTGAGAAGTACATCATGGAGCGCTCTATAGTTGCTGACATCTCATTGGTGAAAGCTTGGAAGGCAGACCGCTCTGGCAATTTGGTATATCGACATACTGCTCAAAATTTCAATCCAGTAGTGGCGATGGCTGGCAAGATCACAGTTGCCGAGATAGAGGAGATTGTTGAGAACGGTGCTTTAGATCCTGCTGATATCCATACTCCAGGTATCTTCGTGCATCGCATTGTTATCAACAGTAGCCCTGAGAAACGCATTGAACAGCGTACAGTCTCAGCCGCTCGCTAATTACCCAAAAAGAACACTCAAAAGAATTTAGGAAAATATCATGCCTTGGACTAGAGATGAGATGGCGGCACGTGCCGCTAAAGAGTTAAAAGATGGTTATTACGTGAATCTGGGAATTGGTATTCCCACCTTAGTGGCTAATCACGTGCCAAAAGGAATTGAAGTTTGGCTGCAATCAGAAAATGGCTTATTAGGTATTGGGCCATATCCGTCAGAAGATCAGATTGATGCGGATTTAATTAATGCAGGTAAGCAAACCATTACTACTTTGCCAGGCTCCTCCATTTTTTCTTCGGCCGATGCATTCGGAATGATTCGTGGAGGCAAAATCAATATTGCATTTTTAGGCGCAATGCAAGTTAGTGAGAAGGGCGATATCGCTAACTGGATGATCCCAGGGAAAATGGTTAAGGGGATGGGCGGTGCAATGGATCTAGTTGCAGGCGTAAAACATGTCGTTGTATTGATGGAGCACGTTGCTAAAAAGAAAGATGGCACAGAAGAGCTCAAGATTCTGCCTAAATGTACTTTGCCATTAACTGGTGTAGGTGTGATTAGCCAAATCATCACTGATTTATGTGTTTTGGATATCACTCCAGCTGGTTTGAACTTGGTTGAGTTGGCTCCTGGCGTGACTAAAGAGGAAGTGATCGCCAAAACTGGCGCCCCTGTTGATACTTCGGGTTTTTGAGCATTTTCCCAAGATGAATGAAATAATGGGGTCACCATGTCGGGATCCCATCATTCACATTCCAAAAAACCTCGAGCTCAAATGAACTCAGAGGCAGATCCTTCTCTACATGCTCATAAGAAGGGGGATGCTAGACATACTCATAGCAAGCAGGTCTCAAATCAAAACCTACTTTTAATAGCTTTAATTCTGACTCTTGGGTTTTCGGGGGTAGAAGGCGTTGCGGCCTATTTCGCGAATTCATTGGCATTGATCTCCGATGCCGGTCATATGGTGACCGATGCCGCTGCTTTAGGTTTGGCCCTTTTGGCGCAAATCATTTCTCGTCGCCCACCCTCACCAAAACATTCTTTTGGCTTTGGTAGAGCAGAAGCGTTAGCTGCATTTGTCAATAGTATTGTTATGTTGGCTTTGGTTGTTTGGATTGTGTTTGAAGCTATCAGCCGTTTCTATGACCCACATAAAGTAGATGGACTAACAGTGACTGTTGTTGCTGCTGTTGGTCTGCTCATGAATATCGTAGTTGCCTGGGTACTTTCGCGCGATAGAAAAAGTGTTAATACTCGTGCAGCTTTAGTCCATGTCATGGGGGATCTACTTGGATCTATCGCAGCGCTCATCGCCGGTGTAGTGATTCAACTTACGGGATGGATGCCAATTGATGCGATCCTTTCCATCTTGGTTTCTCTTCTAATTCTAAAATCCACCATTTCTATCTTGAACGAGTCTTATCACTTTCTAATGGAGGGTGTACCTCTGCATATTGATTATTTGGCTGTAGGAAGAGACTTAAAAAATGTGCCAGGAGTCTTAGCGGTACATGATTTACATGTTTGGGAAATGACCCCGAGCTTTCCTGCCCTGATAGGACACATTGAGATCGCGCAAATGCAGGAGTGGCCAGCCATCATGTCACGCATTAATACTATGTTGCTCGATAAGCACGGTATTGACCATGTTACCTTGCAGCCAGAGGAGGTCGGCAGCGACCAAGAGCACGATCATTTCGATAGCCCCTCTATAAACAACAGCAAGCAATTCCATCATGGAAACACCTTCTTTGTGGAATGTACAAGTGGTGATGCAAAACATCGCATGGCATACCATGCGTGGGGCGATCCTAATAATCCAAGAGTATTGGTATGCGTGCACGGCTTGACCAGGCGCGGTAGTGATTTTAAAACCTTGGCAGAAGCAATGTGCCAGGATTATTACGTGGTGTGTCCTGACGTAGTAGGCAGGGGCGAAAGCGATCGCTTGAAAAACCCAATGCTCTATGCCGTACCGCAATACGTTGCTGATATGGCTCAACTAGTACAGGTGCTGGGTGTATCGCAAATCGATTGGTTTGGTACTTCCATGGGTGGATTGATCGGTATGGTTTATGCATCCATGCCAAATTCGCCTATTCGTAGAATGCTCATTAATGATGTAGGTCCTCGGATTGAACCTGAGGCTATTGCAAGGCTTGGCTCTTACGTAGGTCAACCATTTTCATTTGCGAGTCGCTCCGATGCGCTGAATAAGTTAAATCAAATTTGTGATACTTTTGGGGAGCATTCTCCACAAGAGTGGGAAATCTATAATGGTCCAATGTTGATTGAACGAGAGGGTCAATGGATCATGCATTACGACCCTGATATTTCAGTGCCATTTGCATCAGTTAACCCAATCATTGCAAAAGCAGGTGAGATGGCGATGTGGCATGCATTTAAACAAATCCATATTCCTATATTGATTGTGCGAGGTGGCAATTCCGACTTACTTTCTGCGGCTACAGTTGTCCAAATGTGTAAAGTAAATCCACACGCTAGAAGTATTGAGATACCGAATGTAGGACATGCGCCAGCATTTGTGAAGAGTGAACAAATTGCTCTAGCAAAAGAATTTTTTAGTTAATTATCTTTAGTTGCCAATGGCAAATGATTCTAGTAAACCCATATTCCTAGATGCTTGGTATGGCGAGCCAGCAGAGCTACATGCTGCTGGATCTACACAAATTCTGCAATCTTTAAATTTAGATGAAGCAACCATCACAGCCGCATCCAATATAGCCCGAACACACGGTAAGGAAGCGCTAATTAAATTGATTGGCGAAGAGCCTGCAAAGTTATTAATCGGTTATCGAGGTTTACGACAGGCTCAAGGTAAATTAGTTCGGCCGGATGGCGGAATTAGTGTTGCTGGACAAGAAGAGATACTTCGTAAAATGCTCTTAGCATTTGGCGATGATTTGCGAGTAGTGCTGATTTACCTGGCTTCTCGTCTGCAGACTTTACGCTCGATCACTCAAGAAAAAATAGCGATGCCCACAGCATGGGCACAAGAGATACTGAGTATTGACGCCTCACTGGCAAATCGCTTGGGAATTTGGCAAATGAAGTGGGAGATGGAAGACTTGGCTTTTAGGGTCTTATCACCCGAAACTTATCGCGATATCGCCAAAATGTTAGATGCCAAAAGAATTGAGCGCCAAACATTTATTGATCACATTGTTGCGCAGCTCCAAGCAGAACTTAAAACTGCTCACATCGATGGTGAAGTTCTTGGTCGACCAAAACATCTCTATAGCATTTGGAAAAAGATGCAAGGCAAAGCTCTAGATTTTGCTGATCTCTATGATGTTAGGGCTTTTCGCATCTTGGTGGCAGATGTCAAATCTTGTTATGCAGTTTTGGGTATCGTACATAACATCTGGCAACCTGTTCCCCGCGAGTTTGATGATTACATTGCGAGGCCAAAGCCGAATGGCTATCAATCGCTTCATACGGTTGTGATGAATGAGGATGGCACTGCATTTGAAATTCAGATACGTACCCAAGGAATGCATCAACAAGCGGAATATGGTTTAGCGGCACACTGGCGTTACAAAGAGGGCGCTTATGTCGGAATGGCTACACCTCAAAATCCTGCCAAGACGAATAAGCCAAATATTGCTCATCAAGCAGGTACACATAGTGCGGAGGTAGCCTATGAGCGGCAAATCGCCTGGGCTCGGCAACTTATTTCTTGGAAAGAGGATGCATGGGAACAGTTAAAACATCATGAGATTGATGATCACATCTATGTGTTGACTCCTTTAGGTAAAGTGATTTCCTTGGAAAAGGGCTCAACACCTATCGACTTTGCCTATGCTGTACACACCAATTTAGGTCATCGCTGTAGGGGTGCGCGAGTCGATGGTGCCATGGTTCCGCTAGAGACTTCATTAAAAAATGGTCAAACAGTTGAGATCATTACGGTTAAACATGGCGGTCCATCGCGAGATTGGATTAGCCCAGATAAGCACTACCTGCGCTCGCAAAGAGCACGTCAACGCGTGCGTGCTTGGTTTAATGCGCTCGATGATGAAGAGGGTGGTTTAACACCAAAAGTGCTTGAAGCAAAGCCTGAAACACAAGCAGATACAAAAACCGTTACCAACCCTGAAATTATTCTACGCAACAGCACCCGTAAAAATTCTCAAAGTGGAGATGTCTTAGTAGTAGGCGTTGATTCTTTATTAACGCAATTAGCGCGTTGCTGCCGACCAGTTCCTCCAGATGCCATTGCTGGATTTGTTACTCAAGGAAGAGGAGTTTCTATTCATCGTCGTGCGTGTAAAACTTTTAGAGGTCTTCTAGAAAGAGCCCCTGAGCGCGTGATTCAAACAGCTTGGAATTCGGTTGGGGGAAATACGGTATCTAATGAGGATCAAAAACGAGTATTTCCAGCTGATTTGGTTGTTTCCGGCTTAGATCGCCCTGAGTTAATGAGAGAGCTCTTTGAGATTTTGACTAGGCAAGGTGTTCATGTGATTGACTTGCGAAAATCCGCTAAAAAAGGCCTTGCTCAGATCCTTTTGACCGTTGAGGTTAAGGATTCTGAGGTGCTACGTGTTGTTCAAAATAGCTTAGAAGAGGTTAAAGGGGTCACCCAAGTACGGCGCCGGTGATAAACTGTGTGGCTTATATAGGCTCGTAGCTCAGCTGGTTAGAGCACCACCTTGACATGGTGGGGGTCGTTGGTTCGAGTCCAATCGAGCCTACCAACGAATAAGACCCGAAGGGATCTCCATGCGGAGAACCAAAGAGGCGCGGATGCCCAAAAGCTACCGCGCTTTCTTTTTAGGTTGATGTAGTGGGAGCGAAGTTCAGTGAAGAAGACGGAGTCATCATGCTTGTAGTTACTCTACCCGATGGATCAAAACGTGAGTTTGAGGCTCCCGTTCGCGTAGCGGATGTTGCTCAAAGTATTGGAAGCGGATTAGCAAAAGCTGCTTTGGGCGGCATTGTGAACGGCAAGATAGTTGATACCAGTTTTGTAATTAATCAAGATAGTCAGCTTGCCATCATCACCGATAAAAGTCCTGAGGCGCTGGAGATTGTGCGCCATTCAACTGCACACCTATTGGCCTATGCTGTAAAAGAATTATTTCCAGACGCGCAAGTTACCATTGGTCCTGTTATCGAAAATGGTTTTTACTACGACTTCTCTTATCACCGCCCATTTACTCCGGATGATTTGGCTGCGCTAGAAAAGAAAATGACTGAGCTCGCTAAAAAAGATGAGCCAGTAGTTCGTAGCGTGATACCGCGTGATGAAGCTATTCAATTTTTTAAAGATCAGGGTGAGGCATATAAAGCTGAGCTGATTGCAAGCATTCCGCAAGGCGAAGATGTCTCTTTATATGCCGAAGGTAAGTTCACCGATTTATGCCGTGGGCCACACGTTCCATCTACCGGCAAGCTAAAGGTATTTAAGCTCATGAAGCTCGCTGGCGCTTATTGGCGTGGCGATAGTAAAAACGAGATGCTACAGCGTATCTACGGTACTGCTTGGTTGCGCAAAGAAGATCAAGATGCATATTTGCACATGCTTGAAGAATCAGAAAAGCGAGACCATCGTCGTTTAGGAAAGCAATTAGATTTATTTCACTTCCAAGAAGAGGCACCAGGATTGATTTTCTGGCATCCAAAAGGCTGGTCGATTTGGCAGGAAGTTGAGCAATACATGCGTCACGTGTATCAGCAAGAAGGCTATCAAGAGGTTAAAGCACCCCAGATTTTAGATCGTGGGCTTTGGGAAAAATCTGGCCACTGGGAAAACTACAAAGAAAATATGTTTACGACAGAGTCGGAGAATCGCGCTTATGCCTTAAAGCCGATGAACTGTCCTGGACATATTCAAATTTATAACTCTGGCTTGCACAGCTATCGTGAGTTGCCATTACGTTTTGGTGAATTTGGTCAATGTCACCGTAATGAACCATCGGGTGCATTACATGGCCTAATGCGTGTTCGTGGATTTACCCAGGATGACGGCCATATTTTTTGTACCGAAGATCAAATTCAAGCTGAGGTAGCGGCCTTTGATAAAGCAGTTCGGGCTGTCTATCAAGACTTTGGGTTTAGCGAAGTTGCAGTGAAGCTTGCCTTGCGGCCAGTTAAACGGGTGGGTGAGGACGCTATTTGGGATAAAGCGGAAAAGGCTCTTCGTGGCGCTTTGAAGGCTTCTGGACAGGAATGGGAAGAATTGCCGGGTGAAGGTGCCTTTTACGGTCCCAAGATCGAATATCACCTTAAGGATTCCATTGGGCGTACTTGGCAGTGCGGCACCATCCAGGTGGACTTCTCAATGCCGGCCCGGCTTGGTGCTGAATACGTAGCGGAAGACAATACCCGTAAGACGCCAGTCATGCTCCATAGGGCAATAGTGGGCTCTTTAGAGCGTTTTATCGGCATTTTGATCGAAAATCACGCTGGAAATATGCCAGTATGGCTAGCTCCCACCCAAGCCGTAGTCCTCAATATCTCGGGAAATTCTGCTGCCTATGCACAAAAAGTCCAGCAATCTCTGAAAAAACAAGGGTTTAGAGTTGAATCTGATTTGCGGAATGAGAAAATTACGTATAAAATACGCGAGCACGCATTACAGAAGATCCCATTTTTGCTAGTTGTTGGCGACAAAGAGTCTGAAAGTAATACGGTGGCCGTTCGTGCCCGTGGCGGAGTGGATTTAGGCGTAATGCCTCTTGAATCCTTCGTTGCCCGACTCCAGCAGGATATATCCCAGAAAGTCGGACCCGAGCCTAGCTAGGGGTGGAGCGGTTTTTATTGTTTTTTTAAAGGAATTAAGAAGATCGCTACTGAAAAATTGCAGCGCATTAACCGGGAAATTACTGCTCCTGAAGTGCGTTTGATTGGAATTGATGGAGAGCCCATCGGTGTAGTTAAGTTGAGTGAAGCCTTGGCTGCAGCAGAAGAGAAAGAGACCGATTTGGTTGAAATTGCTCCTACCGCTGTTCCACCAGTTGTCCGAATTATGGACTTTGGCAAATTCAAGTACCAAGAAGCTAAGCGGATGCATGAAGCAAAGCTGAAGCAAAAAGTGATTCAGGTGAAGGAAGTGAAATTCCGTCCCGGCACAGATGATGGTGACTATGGTGTGAAGCTACGCAATCTAATTCGCTTTTTGGAAGATGGCGATAAGACAAAGATTACGCTGCGGTTTCGGGGTCGTGAAATGGCCCACCAAGAAATCGGAGTCAGAATGTTGGAGCGTTTGAAGTTGGACCTTGTTGAACATGGACAAGTCGAACAGTTTCCAAAAATGGAGGGCCGCCAGATGGTGATGGTTTTGGCTCCCATTCGTAAGGCTAAGTAATAAACCGTCTCGTAAGATTGGGTTTGTTGTTTAAGTAGGGAGGCATCAGCAGTGAATAACTGAGGATGCTGGCAGTTTGAAGTGCTTCTGGGTACAGGAAGAGTAACCGTCGGTTACCACCTATGTTGCACAAGTAATTAAAGGGGTGCTTTATGCCCAAGATGAAGAGCAAGAGTAGCGCTAAAAAGCGCTTCACGGTTCGCGCAGGCGGAACGATCAAACGAGGACAGGCTTTCAAACGCCATATCCTTACTAAGAAGACCACAAAGAACAAGCGTCATTTGCGTGGTTCCACAGAAGTTGCGAAGGCAGACGTTAAGTCAATTCGCTCCATGCTTCCGTACGCTTAACCTCAGACTAGATTAGGAGAAATAAATGCCAAGAGTCAAACGTGGGGTTACAGCAAGAGCCCGTCATAAAAAAATCACTGATGCCGCAACAGGTTACCGCGGTCGTCGTAAAAACGTATTTCGTATTGCTAAGCAAGCAGTTATGCGTGCTGGTCAATATGCTTATCGTGACCGTCGCAATAAGAAACGGGTATTCCGCGCATTGTGGATCGCTCGTATCAACGCGGCAGTTCGTCAACATGACATGACCTATAGCGTATTCATGAATGGTATGAAGAAGGCTGCGATCGAACTTGACCGCAAAGTGCTTTCTGATATGGCCATTGCTGACAAAGCGGCTTTTGCTGCTTTGGTTACTCGGATTAAGTCCGTAGTAAACGCTGCAGCTTAATTCTTAGTTTAAAAACTAAGCTGCAATGGTTTCTCTCGACCAAATTGTCGAGGATGCTAAACGTGATTTCCTCGGAGCTGCCGATCCGGCGGCTCTAGAGGACGCGAAAGCCAAGTATCTCGGTAAATCAGGTGTTCTCACTGAGCGTCTTAAGGCGCTTGGTGGAATGTCGCCTGAGGAGCGCAAGAGTGCTGGCGCCCAAATTAATCAAATCAAAACCCAAGTAGAGGCTGCACTACAGGAGCGTCGCCAAGCCTTGGCGGATGCTGTATTAATGCAGCGCCTCGCAGCAGAATCTATTGATGTTTCCTTGCCTGGCCGTGGTCAAGCAGTAGGTAGTTTGCATCCTGTGATGCGCACCTGGGAACGCGTTGAAGAGATTTTTCGCTCAATTGGTTTTGATGTAGCAGATGGCCCTGAAATTGAAACCGATTGGTTTAATTTCACTGCTTTAAATAGTCCAGAAAATCATCCTGCACGATCAATGCAGGACACCTTTTATATTGATGGTAAAGATTCCAATGGAAAGCCTTTGCTATTACGCACTCATACGAGCCCAATTCAAGTTCGTTATGCGAGCGAGCATGTTAAGAAATATGCCAATGCACAAGTGATGCCGCCAATTAAGGTAATCGCCCCTGGTAGAACTTATCGAGTTGATAGTGACGCCACCCATTCTCCAATGTTTCATCAGGTTGAGGGTTTGTGGATTGCACAGAACGTTTCCTTTGCAGATCTCAAGGGTGTTTATACCGATTTTTTAAGAACCTTCTTTGAAACAAACGAATTACAAGTGCGATTCCGTCCTTCCTATTTCCCTTTCACTGAGCCCTCGGCTGAAATTGATATGGCTTTTGGTAGCGGCAAACTAGCTGGTCGTTGGTTAGAGATTTCTGGAGCGGGGCAGGTTCATCCTAATGTGTTGCGCAATATGGGGATTGATCCCGAGCGCTATACCGGATTTGCATTTGGATCTGGTTTAGAGCGTTTAACGATGTTGCGTTACGGTGTAGATGACTTACGCCTCTTCTTTGAAAATGATTTACGTTTCTTAGCGCAGTTTCCTGCATAAGAAGGTACAGATAAAACCCTATGCAATTTTCTGAATCTTGGCTCCGTCAGTATGTAAACCCATCGCTTGATAGCGATGCATTAGGTCATGCGATGACGATGGCCGGTTTAGAGGTTGAAGAGCAGCATTCAGTTGCTCCTGCGTTTACAAAGATTGTGGTTGCACAGATATTGTCTGCAGAGCAGCATCCTGATGCAGATCGTTTGCGGGTTTGTAAAGTTGATGCAGGCAACGGGCAAGAATTGCAGATTGTTTGTGGTGCTCCCAATGCACGTGCTGGCATCAAAATTCCATGCGCCTTAGTTGGTGCAGAGCTGCCTCCAGCGGAAGCAGGTGGCAAGCCATTCATGATTAAAGTAGGCAAACTGCGTGGTGTAGAAAGCCAAGGTATGTTGTGCTCAGGTCGTGAACTTGGTCTTGGCGATGATCACGAAGGTATCTTAGAGCTACCTGCAGATGCTCCTGTTGGCGAAGACATTCGTAAGTACCTTGATCTAGATGATCAAATTTTTGTGATTAAGTTAACGCCCAATAAAGCCGATTGCCTGTCCTTAATGGGAATGGCCAGAGAAGTCTCTGCAATTACAGGAGCTTCGCTTTGTCCTCCGCAGTGGAATTCGCCTGCAGTCTCGATCGAAGAGAAACGTAAAGTAAGCGTTGAGAATAAAGATCTTTGTGGCCGCTTTGCTGGACGCGTTATTCGTGGCGTAAATCCACTAGCAAAAACGCCAGATTGGATTATTCAGCGTCTTTGTCATGCTGGTCAAAGAAGTATTTCTGCATTAGTTGATCTGTCTAACTATGTAATGTTAGAAATGGGTCAGCCAACTCATGTGTTCGATCTTGATAAACTGAATGGTGATATCACCGTGCGCTGGGCCAAAGCAGGGGAAACTCTTGAGCTTCTCAATGGACAAACAGTGACACTACAGGGCCTAGATTCTGCTGGCAAGATGCAAGAAGCAGGCGTAGTGGCTGATGAAAAAGGTCCAGTAGCCCTTGCCGGAATCATGGGCGGAAATCACTGTGCCGTAAGCGATGACACTAAAAACATCTATGTAGAGGCTGCCTACTGGTTACCATCAGCCATTCAAGGCCGTGCCCGTCGCTTTAATTTCAGCACGGATGCAGCCCATCGTTTTGAGCGTGGCGTAGATCCACAAAATACCGTCAACTGCTTGGAATATCTCAGTGCTTTAATCGTTGAAGTGTGTGGTGGGCAAGTAGGCCCGGTAGACGATCAAATTTTGAATGTGCCAGACCGTAAGCCAGTCAAAATGCGATTATCCCGAGCAGAAAAAGTCATCGGCATTCCACTGACAACACAAGTTGTCTCAGACGTATTCAAGCGTCTCGGTTTTGAATACAAGCAAGAGGGTGATGCATTTATTGTTACACCCCCAAGCTATCGCTTTGATATTGAAATCGAAGAAGATTTAATTGAAGAAGTCGCACGCATGTACGGCTTTGAAAATATTCCAGATACACCGCCAGTAGCTACACTTAAAATGAGTGTCAAGGCTGAAGCAACACGGGGCATTCATTTGCTGCGTCAACGTTTAGCCCTACAGGGCTATCAAGAGGCGGTGAACTTTGGTTTTACTGATCTTGAGAGTGAGCAGCGTTTAACTGGCGTTATCGAAAAAGACGTCATTGCCGTTCTCAATCCGATTGCTAGCCAATATGGAGTGATGCGCAGCACCTTATGGGGTGGCTTACTGGTGAACCTCAAAGCCAATTTAAATCGCGGCGCAGGGCGTGTGCGCCTGTTTGAGGCTGGACGGGTGTTTAAGCGAGATGCCAATGTACATGAAGAGGCTGGCAAAGTGGCTGGTTTTCATCAACCACAGAAGATTGGTGGATTAGCTTATGGATCTTTTGTCCCTGAGCAATGGGCCAGCGCAACCAGAGCAGTAGACTTCTTTGATGTGAAGGGTGATCTAGAGCGAGTACTAGATCCTCTGTATTTTGTTACTGAATCAGCGCAGCATCCTGCCTTGCATCCTGGCCGCAGTGCGAAGGTATTCTTAATGAATGATCAGAATCGCATTGAAGTAGGGTGGATCGGTGAATTGCATCCTGGCTTACAACAAGCTTATGAGTTGCCACTTGCCCCAGTGCTTTTTGAGTTGGATCTCGAACCCATCCGTGAACTTGGATTGCCAGTACCTGAAGAGCTCAGCAAATTTCCTGCAGTGCAACGAGATTTAGCGGTAGTAGTAAAGCAACATATTTCTGCCCAAGCTCTTTTAGATGCCATGAATGCAAGCAAGCAAAATTTTGTACGTAATATTGAACTATTTGATGAATTCAGACCAAAGGCTGGATCAATTAGTATGGCCGATGATGAAAAAAGCTTGGCCTTCCGCGTTACTCTGTTAAACCCTAATGAAACTTTGCAAGATCCCCAAATTGATGCAGTAATGGTATCTTTATTAGGCGCGGTAGAAAAAAAATGCGCAGCCCGTCTGCGCTAGGTTTAGTATTAGATAAATACCAGAAAAACAGCTATAAGAGAATCAGAAATGAGTGACTTAAACATCAACGACACTGTTACAAAGAATGAGCTATCTGAGGCACTTTTTGACCAAGTTGGTTTAAATAAACGTGAAGCCAAGGACATGATCGATGCGTTCTTTGATCGTATCGGCTACTCCTTAGAAGCGGGTGTTGAAGTAAAAATATCTGGTTTCGGAAATTTTCAGTTACGCAATAAGTCGGCTCGTCCTGGCCGAAATCCAAAAACAGGCCAAATGATTCCGATTGCAGCTAGGCGTGTGGTAACTTTTCATGCAAGTCAAAAGCTAAAAGATGTAGTGGAGTCACATGCTAGAGAAAACCGAGTTTGATGCAAGCTCAGCATTGCTGAGCTCTCAACTTCCCCCTATACCTTCTAAGCGTTATTTCACGATTGGTGAAGTTGCAGACCTTTGCGCTGTTCGCTCCCACGTTCTGCGCTACTGGGAACAAGAGTTTTCGCAACTCAATCCACAAAAGCGTCGTGGCAATCGGCGCTACTATCAGCATCATGAGGTAGTCTTGATTCGTAAGATTAGAGCGCTTCTTTACGAGGAGGGCTTTACCATCAGCGGCGCAAGAAATCGTCTTGAAGAGGCTCGTGGAGAACTTAAACTTCGTGATGAGTTACAAGCTGTCCTGAACATCCTCTCTAAATAGTTGCTGATACAATTTTGACTTTCGTCGGGGCGTAGCGCAGCCTGGTAGCGTACATGCATGGGGTGCATGTGGTCGGAGGTTCAAATCCTCTCGCCCCGACCATATATTTCTTTTTGATTTCTACCTAATTCCAAATTTCTATGACAGCCAAACAAAAACCCACTGAGTATTTTGGTTTAACTATCCCATTTTTGGATCACTTGAACGTTGTTCCTGAATATGCTGAAAATGGAAAGTCTCGCATTAGCCTAGAGATGAAGCCAGAACATGCAAATAGCTTTGGGGTTGCCCATGGCGGTGTTGTTATGACCCTATTGGATTTCGCTATGGCTGCTGCAGCGCGCAGTTGCATGAATCATCCATTAGGCGCGATTACTATTGATATGACGATTAGTTTTTTGCGCCCAAGCGTTGGAAAAATCGTGGTGGAGGGTACGGTATTGAAATCCGGTAAAACGATTAATTATTGTGAGGCTGTGGTTTTAAATGAGTTGGGCGAGATAACGGCTAAATCTAGCGGTACGTTTGTATTAGGAAAGCAGAATACTTAATTAATATAGTATTTATAATGAATATATTAATAATGCGAGTTTTATTCTCATAATAAATATATGTTTTTAGCAATATAGGGCTAGGTTAATAAATTTATATATAATTGATCATTGAAATAGCTTAATTAAGCACTATTTCATATAACCTTTTATTTGGAGAGTATTACTATATGGCTTCTTATAAAGAGCTTTTAGCCCAGCGGGAACAGCTAGATAAACAGATTAAAGAAGCAATTGCGCTTGAAAAATCGGATGGTATTGCCAAAGCTAAGTTGATTATTGAGCAATATCATTTAACAGCTTCAGACCTTTTTAGTAGGAAGGTGGGGGCGCGTAATGCTGGTGCCAAGGTAGCTCCCAAGTATCGTAATCCGGTTACAGGTGAAACCTGGACCGGGCGTGGTAAAGCCCCAAAATGGATAGAAGGTAGAGATCGCAGTAGCTTTACGATATAAGTCATTGATTAAATTGATTTTTATAAAAAAGCCGCTTAAAAAAAGCGGCTTTTTCATTACTGGAGCTTCCTTGCTAGTGCCTCTACAAAGATGGGCTCCAATAGATCATGACGACTTTGATAGGTCCAGGAGGGATCTAACTCTGGATTAGTGGCTGGGTAGCCAAAAATATACGGATTTGACTCAATCAGACCATTTTCCAGCTCTTTTTTGATGCTTTCATGAAGGGTGGCCCTACTACTATTTTCATCTACTAGGCTAACCACACCTGGATGCAGCTTGATAAAACCTTCATCCACCAATACAGGAATGCGTTGTGTGTCCCTGTTTTTACTCAAATAATGTATGAGGTGGACTTGCTCCACAGGTGGAATGAGGGCATCTAGGAATATGAGGTCAGGAGTAATGGAGACTGCTTTCATAAGACCTTCTAAGCTGTCAATGGCTACCTCCATTTCAACCTTAAGTTGCCAATCCTGAGCCGATTCAAGTAGTTCTTGGCTATTCTCAACACGGCGAAAGATACCTAAGGCGACGCAGTTTTGGGTGGTTTTTTGCCGCATTGCTCGTTTTCTTCTTTGCAGCTGTTGATCTAAAGAGCTAGCAAGTATTCGTCTATGCCCCCCACGTGTTTTCCAGGCAATTAACTCACCTAGCTCGACCATTTTTTGTACGGTCCCTAGGGATACTTGCAATACCTTTGCGCTCTGCCTGGTGCTGAGATATTCCATATCTGGAGTAATTGTTTTCATATTTCCCTTTATTTTTTATTAATCCAATTGAAGATTTAGAGAATAAGAATCTAATTTATTTGAATCTGTCGGGAGATATTGAAAGCACAGTAGGAAAATTCTTATTAATTCTGCATCGCTAGGCAAATACCCCCAAATAATGGGAAATCAGGGAAAGCCCTTTATAAATCAATGGTTAATCGTGG
Organism: Polynucleobacter sp. AP-Melu-500A-A1; assembly: GCF_018882125.1. Taxonomy (GTDB): domain Bacteria; phylum Pseudomonadota; class Gammaproteobacteria; order Burkholderiales; family Burkholderiaceae; genus Polynucleobacter. The sequence goes on along the minus strand of NZ_JACVOZ010000002.1, from coordinate 263,621 downwards.
TAAATTACAGACTTAGTAGCAATATTTGCACAGAGCAATTCGTGAAACGGTATAGCCGCGTAACGAATGGTTATAACCACAGTTTTTAATCGGGAAACCCGATGAAAGGTGAGCATCATGATGCAGGACCAAAGGGATAGTTCCTATCTCTTCGGCGGAAACGCCCCCTATGTAGAAGAACTCTACGAATCCTACTTGCATGATCCGACTTCAGTAGAAGCGCATTGGCGAGATTATTTTGATAACGTGAAACAAGTTCCGGCGGTCGATGGTTCAAGGCGAACTGATATTGCCCATGGACCTATTGTTGCGTCCTTTGCTGAACGCGCAAAGCAAGGCCCGATTAGAACGATTTCTGATTCGGCTGACTCCGAGTTAGGGCGCAAGCGCGTTAATGTCCAGCAATTAATTGCTGCGTACCGAAACGTAGGAAATCGCTGGGCAGATATTGATCCTTTAAAGCGTACGGAACGCCAGGATATTCCTGAGCTTGATCCCGCTTTCTACGGATTTACGGATGCCGATATGGATATCGTCTTCAATACCAGCAATACATTCTTCGGCAAGTCTGAGATGACTTTGCGAGATTTGCTCCAAGCATTGCGTGAAACCTACTGCGGCACGATTGGTGCTGAGTTCATGTTTATTGCGGACCAAAAGATTAAGAAGTGGTGGCAAGAAAAATTAGAATCCATTCGTTCTACCCCAAGCTTTGATGTCGAGGAAAAGCGTCATATTCTCGATCGTGTAACTGCAGCAGAGGGTCTAGAGCGTTATCTCCAGGCTAAGTATGTTGGTCAGAAGCGCTTCTCTTTAGAGGGGGGTGAGAGCTTTATTGCCTGTATGGACGAGTTAATTCGTGAAGCTGGCTCAAAGGGTATTCAAGAGATCGTGATTGGGATGGCTCACCGTGGTCGTCTGAACGTTTTGGTAAACACTTTAGGCAAGATGCCTAAGGATCTTTTTGCTGAGTTCGAGCACAAGGGTCCAGAAACATTACCTGCAGGTGACGTTAAATATCACCAGGGCTTCTCGAGCGATATTTCTACTCCAGCAGGTCCAGTGCATTTATCGCTAGCATTTAATCCCTCCCATTTAGAAATCGTGAATCCAGTTGTTGAGGGATCTGCGCGTGCTCGTATGGAACGTCGTGGTGACTTGCTGGGCGAACAAGTATTGCCTGTATTAGTACACGGCGATGCTGCGATTGCTGGTCAAGGTGTTATGCAAGAAACATTGTCAATGTCAGAAGTTCGTGGCTATTCCACTGGTGGCACAGTGCATATTGTGATTAATAACCAGATTGGTTTCACCACATCCGATCCACGCGATTTACGTTCCAGCTTGTATTGCACCGACATCATGAAGATTGTTGATGCCCCTGTACTGCATGTGAATGGTGATGATCCTGAAGCTGTGGTTCTGGCAACTAAATTGGCTATTGAATTCCGCACAAAGTTTCATAAAGACGTTGCGGTTGATATTGTCTGTTTCAGAAAATTAGGACATAACGAACAAGATTCTCCAGCAATGACGCAACCTCTGATGTACAAGATCATCGCTGCTCATCCTGGAACACGTAAGGTATATGCAGACAAACTAGAAGCGCAAGGAGCCCTGCCGATTGGTACCGGTGACTTGATGGTTAAGGAATACCGTGCCGCCATGGATGCTGGTAAACAAACCTCAGATCCAGTGTTAGGTAACTTCAAAGGAAAGTTTGCGGTGGACTGGTCACCATTCTTAAATAAGAAGTGGACCGATGAGGCGGATACTGCCATTCCATTGACTGAATGGAAGCGCCTAGCTGAGAAGATTTCTACCATTCCTGATAATTTCAAAGCCCATCCACTGGTAGAGAAGGTCTACAAAGACCGGGCTGCTATGGGTCGTGGTGAAGTGAATATTGACTGGGGTATGGGCGAGCATATGGCTTTTGCATCCTTGGTTGCTAGCGGCTACCCGGTGCGATTGTCTGGTGAAGATAGTGGGCGCGGTACTTTTACCCATCGCCATTCGGTGTTGCATGATCAAGATCGGGAGAAGTGGGATATTGGTACCTACACACCGCTTCAGCATGTCACTAAAGATCAAGCGCCATTTGCGGTGATTGATTCGATACTTTCCGAAGAGGCTGTGCTTGGTTTTGAGTATGGGTATGCCTCAGCTGAGCCAAACACACTCACCATTTGGGAGGCACAGTTTGGTGATTTTGCTAACGGTGCTCAAGTAGTGATTGATCAATTTATCGCTTCTGGTGAAGTGAAGTGGGGCCGTGCTAACGGCTTAGTCATGATGTTGCCACATGGATATGAGGGCCAAGGCCCTGAGCATTCATCTGCACGTCTTGAGCGCTTTATGCAGTTATGTGCTGATACCAATATGCAGGTTATTCAGCCAACCACTGCAGCGCAAATTTTCCATGTCTTACGTCGTCAGATGATTCGTCAATTCCGCAAACCCTTGATCTTATTCACACCAAAATCATTGTTGCGCAATAAAGAGGCTGCTTCACCATTATCTGAGTTTACTAAAGGTGGATTCCAAACGATATTGGGTGAGCGCGATCAGTCTATCGATGCGAAGAATGTAAGTCGTTTGATTATTTGCTCCGGTAAGGTGTATTACGACTTGGTAAAAGCCCGTACAGAGAAGAAAATTGAGGACGCTGCAATTATTCGTTTGGAGCAACTCTACCCATTCCCGCACAAAGCTTTTTCTGCTGAGTTAAAGAAATATCCAAAATTAGAAGAAATTATTTGGTGTCAAGACGAGCCCCAAAACCAAGGCGCTTGGTTCTTCGTTCAACACAATATTTTGGAAGGCATGTCTGACGGCATGAAGTTGGGTTATGCAGGTCGCCCAGCATCAGCTTCCCCAGCTTGTGGTTACGCTCATCTTCATCAAGAGCAGCAGAAGAATTTGCTCACAGCAGCATTTGCCAAACTTAAAGGTTACGTGATTACGAAATAATCGTTTTCATTACTCTACATACATATCACTAGGATTAATCATGGCTATTTTTGAAGTTAAAGTTCCACAACTCTCTGAATCAGTTGCTGAAGCAACTTTATTGCAATGGAAAAAGAAAGTCGGTGACGCAGTAGGTCAAGACGAGATTTTGATTGAAATTGAAACAGATAAAGTCGTTCTTGAAGTACCAGCACCATCTGCTGGTGTTCTGACTGAAATTCTCGTTGCCGATGGTGGCACTGTTGTTGCTGAGCAGTTAATTGCGAAGATTGATAGTACAGCCGTCGCTGCAGCTGCTCCTGCCGCGGCCGCACCCGCTCCTGTTGCCGCACTTGCTCCAGCTAAAGCAACTCCTGCAGCTAAGTCTACTGGTGCTGCCGCCGCCCCATCTGCAGCAAAGATCTTGGCTGAAAAAAATATCAGTGCAGATCAGGTTGCTGGTTCTGGACGTGATGGACGTATTACCAAGGGCGATGCTTTGAACGCATCTGCTGGTAGTGCTAAATCTGCTCCGTTGTCAACTGCACCAATCCCGATGGGCGATCGTCCAGAAGAGCGTGTACCAATGAGTCGTTTGCGTGCTCGTATTGCAGAGCGCTTATTGGAGTCCCAGGCAAACAACGCTATTTTGACCACTTTCAATGAAGTTAATATGGGTCCTGTGATTGCCTTGCGTAATAAATATAAAGACCAGTTTGAGAAGGTTCATGGCGTTAAGTTGGGTTTTATGTCTTTCTTCGTTAAAGCGGCTACTCATGCTTTGAAGAAATTCCCACTGCTCAATGCTTCGGTTGATGGCAATGACATTGTTTACCACGGCTACTTTGATATTGGTATCGCGGTAAGCTCACCACGTGGTTTGGTGGTTCCTATTTTGCGCGACGTTGATCAAATGAACTTGGCCGATATTGAGAAGAAAATAGCTGAGTTCGGCGCTAAAGCCCGTGAAGGCAAATTGTCGATTGAAGAATTGACTGGCGGCACATTCTCCATCTCAAATGGTGGCGTATTTGGTTCAATGCTCTCTACTCCAATCATTAACCCACCACAGTCAGCAATTTTGGGTATTCATGCTACCAAAGACCGCGCTGTAGTTGAAAACGGTCAGGTGGTTGTTCGTCCAATGAACTATCTTGCCTTATCTTATGATCACCGCATCATTGACGGTCGCGAGGCCGTGCTTGGTTTGGTTGCGATGAAGGATGCTCTAGAAGATCCTGCACGCCTTCTTCTTGATCTGTAAGAAGGGAAGATCATGAGCCAAGCTTTTGATGTACTCGTAATTGGTGGTGGCCCCGGTGGTTACATCGCCGCAATTCGTGCAGCGCAACTCGGTTTTAAGGTGGCCTGCGCTGAATCTAGTAGTTATGATGACCCTAAAGGTGAGCCACGTTTAGGCGGCACCTGCTTAAACGTCGGCTGCATTCCGTCAAAGGCATTATTGGCCTCTTCTGAGGAGTTTGAGAAGATTAGTCACCATGCTGCTGATCATGGCATCAAGGTTGGCTCTGTCAGTATTGATTCTAATAAGATGGTTGCGCGCAAGGACGATATCGTTACCAAAATGACGAGCGGCATTCAGTTTTTATTTCGCAAAAATAAAATCACCTTGTTAAAAGGTCATGCCTCCTTTGAGGGTAAGGGTGCAGATGGCTACCAAGTGAAGATCGATGGAAAAACTAAAGAAACCGTTATTGCCAAAAATGTAATCATTGCCACTGGCTCTAAAGCCCGTCACTTGCCTGGTCTGAGTGTAGATAATGTTTTGGTTTGCGACAACGAAGGCGCTCTTAAGTTTGATTCAGTACCTAAGAAATTAGGCGTGATCGGCGCTGGTGTTATTGGATTGGAATTAGGTTCTGTATGGCGTCGCCTCGGTTCTGAAGTTACTGTACTTGAAGCTTTGCCTACATTTTTGGCTGCTTGTGATCAGGGCATTGCCAAGGAAGCGCTAAAGCTATTCACTAAGCAAGGTCTAGGCATCAATATGGGTGTGAAGATTGGCGATGTCAAGGTTGATAAGAAGGGTGTAGCTGTTAATTACACAGATAGCGCTGGTAAAGCTGTAAAACTGGAATGTGATCGCTTGATTGTATCTATTGGCCGCGTACCAAATACCGATAACTTAGGTTTAGATAAGATCGGTCTCAAAGTGGATGAGCGTGGCTTTATTCCAATTGATGACCATACTTGTGCTACTTCTGCCCCTGGTGTTTATGCTGTAGGTGACGTAGTGCGTGGTCCAATGTTGGCCCATAAAGCAGAGGATGAAGGCGTTTTGGTTGCAGAAGTTATTGCAGGTCAGAAGCCTCACATTGATTACAACTGTATTCCTTGGGTTATTTACACTGATCCTGAGATTGCCTGGGTTGGTAAAACTGAACAGGCATTGAAAGAGGCTGGCATTGAATACAAAGCTGGTCAGTTTCCATTTGCAGCGAATGGCCGTGCTCTAGGAATAGGCCGTGCCGATGGTTTTATCAAAATATTAGCCGACGCCAAGACCGATGAAGTTCTTGGTGTTCATATCATTGGACCAAATGCTTCCGATCTCATTGCAGAAGCAGCCGTTGCAATGGAATTTAAAGCAGCAGCAGAAGATATTGCTCGTATCTGTCATCCGCATCCAAGTTTGTCGGAAGTGATGCGCGAAGCAGCTTTAGCGACAGACCAACGAGCATTAAATATGTAATTGAAAACGATTGAGTATTACCAGCAAGAGTTAAAAGCGCGCGGGTATCAAAGTGATCCCGCGCAGCTTCATGCTGTTGAGCGTCTTCAGCAGTGTGAAGATGAGTGGATTGCCTATAAAGATATACGCAGCAATACTCTTAAGAAAAAACTATTTAAACCAACGCTACCACGTGGGCTATATTTGTGGGGTGGGGTAGGGCGCGGCAAGTCATTTTTAATGGACTGCTTTTATGCAGCCTCTCCATTAGAAAAAAAGATCCGCATTCATTTCCATGAATTTATGCGCGAAGTCCATCGCGAATTGCATGAGTTATCTGGCTTGGCTGATCCACTTGATGAGCTTTCTAATCGTATCGCTCAGCGTTACAGGTTAATTTGCTTTGATGAATTTCACATCAATGACATTGCTGATGCCATGATTTTGTATCGTTTGCTCAGCGCCTTATTTAATGATCGCGTGCAATTTGTGATGACATCCAATTATCGTCCCGATCAACTTTATCCCAATGGTCTTCATCGGGATCGCTTATTACCTGCTATCAAGCTCCTCGAAGAGAGACTGGATGTTTTAAATGTCGATGCTGGTAATGACTATCGTCGTATACAGATGGCACAAGTTGAGGCCTATTTGACGCCGGTGAATGAACAAACAGACCAACGCTTATTACAGATTTTTGATGAATTAATTAGTCATCAAAATGAAGAAAAGCATCCAGTCTTGTATATTGAATCCCGAGAGTTACGTCCCTTGCATATGGGCGGCGGTGTAGTGTGGTTTGATTTTAAAACACTCTGCTGTGGACCACGGTCTCAAAATGACTACCTAGAGATTGCTAAGCAGTTTCATACTGTGATTTTGTCTGGGGTTCCTTATATGCCCCCAAATATGACCAATGAAGCCCGTCGCTTTATTTGGTTAATTGATGTTTTATACGATCATAAGATCAAATTAATCATCTCTGCCGAGGTCGAACCCCAAGATCTATATACCGAAGGCCAGATAAGCAGTGAGTTTTCCCGGGCCGTATCCCGCTTGATCGAAATGCAGTCCCGTGACTACCTGGATGCACCTCGCCGGGTAATTGATACCAGCTTGACCTAAAATAGGGTCATGAGCTCCATTTCAATGATTAACGCCGATTTACATTGCCATTCCGTAGTCTCAGACGGCACATTAACGCCAGAGGCCTTGGCTGAACGCGCCAAAGAAAATGGTGTGTACTTATGGGCGCTTACTGATCATGATGAGTTGGGTGGACAAGGGCGAGCAAAAGCAGCAGCAAGCGCACTCAATATTGACTATCTTGGAGGCGTAGAAATTTCTGTGACATGGATGGGTCAAACAATCCATATTGTTGGTTTAGGGATTGATGCTGATCATGTTGGCTTGATTGAAGGATTACGTCGTACTCGCGAAGGTCGTGGAAACCGCGCTAAGTTAATGGCAGAGCAATTGCTAAAGGTCGGAATACCAGGGGCATACGAAGGCGCATTGCATTACGCTGGTAATCATGACCTTATCTCTCGTACTCACTTTGCACGTTATTTAGTGGAGCAGGGTGTTTGTAAAGATACGGAACAGGTCTTCAAAAATTATTTGGTTGAAGATAAACCTGGTTATGTTCCCCATGTCTGGTCCAAGCTAGATGATGCAGTAGCCTGGATTAAGGCAGCCGGTGGCGTAGCAGTGATTGCCCATCCGGGCCGCTATAACTTTAATGCCCTGCAGATGGATGAGCTGTATAAACACTTTAAAGATATTGGTGGCCTAGGTATTGAGGTCATTACTGGTAGCCATACTCCAGACCAATACCAAGAGTATGGAAAAATTGCCCAACAATATGGTTTTTTAGCTTCCCGAGGTTCCGACTTTCATGACCCTTCAGAAAGTCATACTGATTTAGGTATTTTGCCGCTTTTACCCGAACACCTGACGCCTGTTTGGTCCGTGTTTCATTAATTCATTTAGTTACAGATAAAGAGATAAAGAAAAAAGATGTTTGCTGAACGTGTTCTCTCTGGTATGCGCCCCACAGGTAATTTACACTTGGGTCACTATCATGGCGTATTAAAAAATTGGGTTCGCCTCCAATCTGAATATCCCTGTTTCTTTTTTGTCGCGGATTGGCATGCTTTAACTACCCATTACGAAACACCAGATGTCATTGAACAATCGGTATGGGATATGGTGATTGATTGGCTAGCAACGGGTGTTGATCCAAACCAATCTACTCTATTTATCCAAAGCAAAGTTCCTGAGCATGCTGAACTTTTCTTGTTGTTATCGATGGGAACCCCATTGGGCTGGCTTGAGCGGGTACCTACCTATAAAGACCAGATTGAAAAATTAAAAGAAAAAGATCTGCAAACCTACGGCTTTTTAGGTTATCCACTTTTACAAGCGGCAGATATTTTGATTTACCGTGCACAGTTTGTCCCTGTCGGAGAAGACCAAGTTCCCCACGTAGAGATGACGCGTGAAGTAGCGCGCCGCTTTAATTATTTATATGGACGTGAGCCTGGTTTTGAAGAGAAGGCTTTAGAAGCCGTGAAAAAGCTGGGTAGCAAGCGCGCGAAAATGTACGCAGAATTACGTGTAGCGTTTCAAGAGCGCGGGGATGATGAGGCCTTAGAACAAGCTAAAGCCTTGTTGCAAGAAGCGCAAAGTCTTTCCATGGCTGATCGTGAGCGATTATTTGGCTTCTTAGAGGGTTCACGCAAGATTATTTTGCCCGAGCCGCAAGCCTTGCTGACTTCAGCCTCACGTATGCCTGGTATCGATGGTCAGAAGATGTCTAAGTCTTATGGCAACACTATTAGTATTCGTGAGCTGCCAGAAGAAGTCATCAAAAAGATTAGAACAATGCCTACTGATCCTGCTCGAGTTCGTAGAACAGATGCTGGTGATCCAGCACGCTGCCCAGTATGGCAATTACATACTGTGTATTCCAATGAAGAAACCAAGCAATGGGTAGATAAAGGTTGTAAGTCTGCAGGTATTGGCTGTCTGGAGTGTAAGCAACCTGTGATAGATTCCATTTTGGCCGAGCAGCAACCGATGTTTGAGCGTGCCCAAAAATATCTGGATGATCCCAGCTTGCTGCGTTCTATCATTGCTGATGGTTGTGATAAGGCCCGTAAGGTAGCTCAAGAAACAATGCGTGAGGTTCGCGAGGCGATGGGTCTTGCATACGATTAAGGCTCCGAATTGTCTATAAGTCATGATGCAAATTTGGAGGCTTCACCATGGGTGAGGCGCTTTGCCCCTTGTATCGCAAATCCAGGATTGATATTAGATCTTGCTTGTGGATCCGGTCGCCATTCGCGCTATCTGGCGAACTTGAATTATTCAGTCATTGCAGTTGATCAGGACGTGAGTCTGATTGAGGCTAATGCTGATATTCGTATCAGTCCTCAAAAGCTTGATTTAGAGTTAGAGGAATGGCCCTTAATGGGGAGTCATTTTGATGGGATCGTGGTGACGAATTACCTGTACCGACCCCATTTAGACCAATTGCCCCAAATGTTGAATGAGGGAGGGGTTCTGATTTACGAAACTTTTGCCCAAGGCAACGAAGTATTTGGTAAGCCCTCCAACCCTAATTTCCTCTTAAAAACAGGTGAATTGCTCGCTTTAGCCTCAAGGTATAGTCTCAAAGTGTTGGCTTATGAGGATATTTATCTTGATCGCCCCAAGCCAGCCATGATGCAGCGGATCTGTGCCGTAAAAGGTAATCCAAAAGGGCACATTCCGTTACAATTTCAGGGTTAAGACAGTTAAAAATCGGTATATATTCGGTGACAAATACAGCCCCTTCAGCAGGTAGCAAAAAGCCCATTTCTGGCAGCATGCCGGCTATTGTTACGCCAATGCTCGAAGATGGCAGCTTAGATTACCCTGGTTTGCGTGCTTTATTAGACTGGCATGTGACAGAGGGTAGCGATGGTATTGTGATTGTTGGGACTAGCGGTGAGTCCCCAACGGTTTCAGTAGAAGAGCATTGCGAGTTAATTCGCGTCACCGTAGAACATATTGCTGGCAGAATTCCAGTGATTGCAGGCACAGGTGGTAACTCTACTCTCGAGGCTATTGAACTTACTCAGTTTGCAAAAAAAGTTGGTGCAGATGCAAGTTTGCAGGTTGTTCCTTATTACAACAAGCCAACTCAAGAGGGCATGTATGCCCACTTTAAAAAGATTGCAGAGTCTGTTGATCTCCCGGTAATTTTGTATAACGTGCCCGGTCGTACTGTTGCTGATATGGCGGGTGATACTGTAGTTCGTCTTGCAGGGGTTCCTGGCATTATTGCGATCAAGGATGCTACTGGTAGTCTTGAGCGTGGAACGATATTGATGGCTGATCTTAAAAGCGCAGGCCATCATCACTTCTCTGTTTTTTCTGGTGATGATCTCACGGCAGCCATGTTGATGCTCATGGGCGGTAAGGGCAATATCTCGGTAACCGCAAATGTAGCTCCACGTCTCATGCATGATTTGTGTGTAGCTGCCATGTCAGATAATGTGCAAAAGACCCGCGAGATTCAGTACAAATTAATTGCAGTACATAAAGCGATGTTCATTGAAGCTAATCCTATTCCCGTGAAATGGGCGCTACATCAGATGGGCAAAATCACAGCTGGCATTCGCCTGCCATTAACCCCTTTAAGTGAGCCATTGCGTGAGCCCTTAAAGACAGCATTAAAACAGGCAGGCTTACTATGATGGTTTTTGTACAGTTGCTTCGTCGATATCTATCGATCCTAGTGGTTTTTTTAATTGCCTTTGGTGCCTTAACGGCTTGCAAGTCGATTTCTAGTAACGATACGGTTGACTACAAAGGTAGTGGCGCTATTCGTGGTCCTAACCTAGCGTATCCCCCAGATTTGATTACATCACAAGCAGATCGCCGATATATTGTGCAAGATGGTTCGGCAACGATGTCGGACTACAACGCTGCAGTGAAAAAATCCTCACAGCTCCGTAATAACGTGATGACTGGCATCCCTGGCATGCGGATCGCACGTGATGGCGAACGACGTTGGCTAGTTGTTGAGAAGCCTGCTCCAGAGCTTTATCCTCAAATAAAAGATTTTTGGCAAGAGAACGGTTTCTTATTAATCGTTGACTCGCCATCGACAGGAATTATGGAAACCGATTGGGTAGAGAATCGTGCCAAGATCTCTCAAGATTTCATTCGCTCCACACTAAGCAGTGTTTTAGATAGTATTTACGATACCGGTGAGCGCGATAAATACAAAACCCGTTTAGAGGCTAGTAAGCCCACTGAGACCGAGATTTACATTACCCAACGTGGCGCGGTGGAACAATGCGTACGCGATGCTACTCAAAACTGTATTTCTACTATTTGGACTTCACGCCCTAATGACCCAGAGTTAGAAGCTGCATTCTTGGCGCGTTTGATGGAACGACTGGGAATGACGCAAGAAAAAGCCAAAGCAATGGTAGCTACGCCTTTAGGTCCAAAAACACCCAAAGCGAAATTTGTGCAAGATGGCATCAATCAGGCACACATCGAGTTGAGCGCAGGCTTTGATCGTTCATGGCGTGATGTTGGTTTAGCACTTGACCGCTCCAACTTCTCAGTTGAAGACCGCAATCGTTCTAGTGGTGTCTACTACGTGCGCTATGTGAATCCGAAGGATTTGGGAGATACCAAAGGGTTCTTCTCAAATTTGTTTAGTAGCAAAGATGATTCAAGCTTAAAAGCGAAAAAATTCCAGGTTGTGATTAAGACGACAGGCGACAATTCGACTAGTGTTTATGTGCAGGATGCCGATAGCAAGCCTGAAAATACCCCAGCTGGATTCCAATTACTAACATTACTTGCTGAGCAATTAGAAAGATAAGCAACTGCGCTTCTTAGCAAATAAAAAAGCCGCTTTTCAGCGGCTTTTTTTCTTCAAGTAGAAGATTACTTCTTAGCGTCAGCAGCTGGAGCAGCAGGTGCAGCAGGTGCAGCAGCAGGAGCTTCAGCAGCAGGAGCGGCTGGAGCAGCAGCAGGAGCTTCAGCAGGTTTTGCTTCTTCTTTTTTACCGCAAGCGGCCAAAGCGATAGCCAACATAGCAGCGAATAATAGTGACTTCTTCATGTGTTGTTTCCTCTAAAAAAATTACAGCAATTACCGGTAATTGTTGTTGGATTATTCAAGGGATTATCCCTAGGTATTTTCCAGCAATTATTATATCCATCTATTGTTTAGATCTTAAAAACTAGCCATCCGGATAAGTAGGCTTCATACAGGCTGGATGGGGAAACTTCCTTCAAATCCTTGTAAATCAAAGCCTTTTTAGAAGCCAAAGTACCCCAGGCCCTTTGTATTTGGCTAGTTTGTCCTTTTGAAACCATCTCTCCATTGCAAAATATATCCCGATTCAGAGCAAGAATACGGGTTTGAGGATGTGCTGCTAAGGCCTGAGAACCCAGTTGCCTGGCAAATTGTTTGGGGGTGAGGGGTATGGCAGGCCCACTGAAATAGGCTTGCTGTTTAGGCTCGCTTAAATAGGCTGTAATACCAGGAAGAAACTGGCTTAATTGATCGAGCTTTAAACCCCTCAATTTCTGCTCAAGCTGTTTAATTAATTCTGCGGGAAGTTGTTCTGCTTGTTTGCTAGCACCTTGCTTAGGATCTGCAAACTTATGATTGAGTTCGGGAATATCCTCTAATGACTCAGCAAGTCTCCATAATCCCTCCTGGAGTAATTCTTTAAAGCTTGGGGAGCGAAAACCTACCGACCAGGTTTGACATCCTGAATCGAGTGCAATTCCGTCATGGGCTATATGAGGGGGTAAGTACAGCATGTCGCCTGGTTCTAAAACCCACTCGTGCTCCACAACAAAGTTCTGCAAAATTTTGAGCGGAAGATTTGGGTTGAGACTGAGATCTTTCTGTTCTGAGATCTGCCACCGTCTTCTACCTGACATCTGGATCAAGAAGACATCATAGGAATCAAAGTGGGGGCCAACGCCACCTCCAATTCCGGCAATGCTAATCATTAAATCATCTAGGCGTGAGTCAGGTATAAAGCGAAACCAAGATAAGACTGTTGCCGCTGCAGGATGATGGGCCTCCATGCCTTGAAGCAATAAAGTCCAGTCAGGTTGCTTGACCTTGGGCAAGGATTTTTTCTTGAAAGGACCTAGCTCAAAACTCCATGGTTTTGACTGAATTAAGCGAGACTCCACCAAATCGTTGCCAGCAAGATTAAAGAGCGCCTCTCCTGAGATTGGGCTATTCAGGCCTTGATGACTAGCGCTAGCCAGAGAAAAGGCCGGAATAGCACCGCGAACCAATAAAGGCTTTTTATGCCAATACTGTTTCATGAACTGATCTGGGCTGATTCCCCCAAATAAGGCCCATGGCTGGTTTATAGGCAGGTTTTTAGGCGCTTGGGGCGGTTGATATGGATTGCTCAAGTAAAATGAGTTCATAAAGTAAAAGCTTGATAGAAATTGATTAAAAACAAATGTTTGACAGATTCCGTATGAAGATTGAAAAAAATACTGTTGTATCCCTTCGTTATAAGCTAACCGATGCTCAAAATAATATTATCGAGGAGCCTGATTCTCCGATGGTATACCTGCACGGTGGCTATGAGGGTACTTTCCCCAAAATTGAGACTCTGCTCGATGGCCAAGATATTGGTTACGAGGCTAGTGTGCAATTAGAGCCCAATGAAGCATTTGGAGAATACGATCCTGAGTTGCTCAAGATAGAGCCCCGCACCCGTTTTCCGGAGCCCTTAGAAGTAGGTATGCAATTTGAAGGTGTACCCGATGCCGATGAGGAATCAGCTGAGGTAGATGATGCAGATGAAGAGCCATTAATTTACACAGTTACTGACGTTGCTGATAACCAAGTAGTTTTAGATGGAAATCATCCTTTGGCTGGCATGGCTTTACGCTTTTGGGTGCAGGTTGAGGATGTGCGTGCTGCAACCGAAGAAGAAATTGAAAATCGTCACCCAAAAGGGGGTGAGAGCTTTGCCTTTGGTATGCCTAACGATGACAGTGATGCCGAGGATGATGAAGGCTTTTCAGGAAATACATTAGGCTCAGGAAGTTCTAATCCACGTACTTTGCACTAACAAAACAACTTTAGATTACTCTTTTAGCCATTCTTTAATGGCATCTAGCTCACGCTTAGTATCGCTTGCACCACTATTGTCAGTGGGCGTGTTGTTGAGTTTAGCAATCATCTTTTCGAGTGCTGCAATTTTGACTTCCTGCTCGATAGTGGCATCAATCAACCCTTTTAATGCCATCGAGACCGGGTCATCCACATTAGGCGTGACGCCATAAGCAGAAAAATATTCTTTGGTTTTACTATCCGGACTTTGTGGAAGATCGGGATGAAGGATTCGTGCTGGTATACCGACAGCAGTTGCTCCTGGCGGAATTTCTTTTAGAGCAACAGCATTAGAACCAACACGCGCACCATCGCCAACGGTAAAGCCGCCAAGTACTTTTGCTCCTGCACTAATCACTACGCCCTTACCAAGAGTTGGGTGACGTTTAACACCTTTGTATAAGGAAGTGCCGCCTAAGGTGACACCTTGATAAATAGTGCAGTCATCGCCAATTTCAGTAGTCTCACCAATCACGATACCTAGCCCGTGATCCAAAAAAACTCTACGTCCAATTTTTGCACCTGGATGAATTTCAATGCCAGTGAGAAAACGTGCAAACACAGACATGAGTCGTGCAATCCACTTTAATCCTAGGCCCCATAAAAAATGCGAGACACGGTGTAGCCAAACAGCATGCAAGCCAGGGTAACAAGTGATGACCTCGAGGCGATTTCTAGCGGCGGGATCGCGAACAATAATCGAGTCAACGTGGTCGAAAAGGGAATTAAACATGGTTTGATTTTAACGGGATGCGCTTATTTTCTCAGGAGCATCTGTTTAGCAATGCCGCGCAATAGATCAATTTCTTCTTTTTGGAGGCGGCTACGGGCAAATAAGGCCTGTAGACGGGGCATTAATTTCTTGGGATTGGCGGGATCCAGGTAGCCAATTGCCTCTAAACCGCTTCGCCAATGTTCTAGCATGGCAGCGATAGCGGCAGGATCAGCATAATCAATCCCACTATCAGAGCTGTTTATATTAGCCTCGGATTTATCGGGGATAACACTCAAAGTCTCCCTCAGAGTGAAAGCACAGACCATCAAGGCCTGGGCAAGATTGAGGGATGGATAGTCAGGATTGGCGTCAAGCCAGACTCGATGGGTACAAAGCGCCAGATGTTGATTATCTAAGCCGGTTCGCTCAGGACCAAAAACCAGAGCCACAGTTTGGTCTGCATTAAGCGTTTGTTTAATGAGGCTGCGAGCTTCTTCCCAATTGAGTGTGGGAGGGCCAAATTCTCGGTCTCGACTAGTGAGACCTAATACCAATGAGCAGCCAGCAAGGGCAGATTCAAGAGATTGGCTTTCTTGAGCATTTGCAAGAACATCACTCGCGCCGCTGGCTAAGGCGATTGCCTCAGGCAATTGCGCCACTCTCTGGGTCTTGGGATTGACTAGACGAAGATCATTAAACCCCATTGTTTTTAAGGCGCGCGCGGCTGAACCTACGTTGCCGGGGTGGCTGGTTTCTACAAGCACCCAGCGCAGGAGAGAGGCATTCTTAGCATTCATGGGATTGTGATTGTTGCTTGGGAAGAGGGTTGAGTAGGCAAATCGTTTAGAATCAGTCTGTTAGCTACATATTGTCATGCAATATTACAAGCTTGTTCTTATTTAATTTGTCCATCAAAACTATGCATCCCATGTTAAATGTGGCCATTAAGGCTGCCCGTCGTGCAGGAACTGTGATCAACAGAGCTTCTCTCAATCTAGAGCGCCTGCAAGTTGATCGTAAACAGCATAATGATTTTGTTACCGAGGTGGACAAAGCTGCAGAGGCAGCCATCATTGAAACTCTTAGTGAAGCCTATCCAAGCCATGGTTTTTTGGCTGAAGAGACAGGCGAGCACAATGTTGATGCAGAAAATGTGTGGATCATCGATCCCTTAGATGGCACAACCAATTTCATTCATGGCTTTCCGCAATATGCAGTATCAATTGCCTTGGCGGTAAATGGCGTTACACAGCAAGCAGTAGTTTATGACCCTACACGTGATGAGCTGTTTACTGCTACTCGCGGTTCCGGTGCCTATCTTGATCGCCGTCGTTTACGAGTGGGCGCTCAAGATCGTTTAGCAAGCTGTTTGATTGGCACGGGTTTTCCTTATCGCGAAGACCAAGACTTAGAAAAGTATTTAAAAATCTTTGGTGAAATGTCGCGTCAATGTGCAGGTTTGCGCCGTCCTGGTGCTGCATCACTTGATTTAGCTTACGTTGCTGCTGGACGTTACGATGGATTTTTTGAGAGCGATCTCAAGCCATGGGATATGGCAGCAGGTGCTTTATTAATTACCGAATCGGGCGGATTAGTTGGTAACTATCGAGGTGAAGAAGGCTTCTTGAAGAGTGGTGAAGTGATGGCAGCAAACCCTCGTATCTATGCACAGATGGTGCAGCTGCTCTCGAAATATTCGAATTCTTAATTTAATACTGAAATAAGGCTGACTTGATTGGGTTTAATTAAGTCAATGAATAGAGCGCCATGACCATTGATCAGCAAGGCGTTTGCTTTGGGCATGATGCTCTCAGGATGGTCTAGATCCCAGTCTGAAAGTACCCAACGCTGCCAGGATTGCTCACCCAGTTGCTCTCGATGATGGGCGGGTAGGTGAGTATGCCCATGAATCAAGTGAATGCCATCTTGCGCTCTTAGCATTGCTGCACATGCTTCAAGAGTCACATCGTTTCTGATGTTATTTTCTCTGACAGAAATTCTTGCACCATTTTGATATTGAGTATGACTGTTGCTACGCAGAAGCTTAGCAATCGATTTGCGCCATAACAGAGGCAGGCTCAAAAATAATCGCTGAACCCATGCCTTTCTGGTCCATCGTCTAAAGATTTGATATCCCTCATCAGCGGTACAGAGAACATCGCCATGACTCAATACATATTTTTTTCCGGCAATTTCAATACAAGTCGGATCTGCTAGTAATGTCATCCCAGTTTTTTTTAAATAGCTAGTGCCAACTAAGAAGTCCCGGTTCCCATGGATGTAATAGGTTTTAACTTTAGTTGATAGATTGGCGAGTGCTCGCCTTACTTCTTGCTGAAAAGGGGAGGTACTTGCAGCGTCATCACCCACCCAATATTCAAATAAATCTCCCAAAACAAAGACAGCCTCCACTTTGGGGCCCTCTTTTTCGCAAAAATCAAAGAAGCGTTGCGCCGTCAGAGGCATTGACGGCGTGAGATGCAGGTCTGATATGAGCAGCGCGCTCTTGTATTGCGGGATCATTCCTCTAAAACTGTGGCCTTCTCGATCACAACATCTTCAGATGGAACGTCTTGATGAAAACCAGAGGAGCCAGTTTTGACTTTACGAATCTTATCAACGACATCCATACCGTCAGTCACTTTTCCAAAGACAGCATAGCCCCAACCTTGAGCATTTGGTGCAGTGTGATTTAAAAAATCATTGTCATTGATATTGATGAAGAACTGGGCTGTTGCTGAATGGGGATCGCTAGTACGCGCCATGGCAACTGTGCCACGTTCATTCTTAAGACCATTATTGGCTTCATTCTCAATCTCTGCACCTGTGGGCTTTTGTTTCATGCCAGCAGTCATGCCGCCGCCTTGAATCATGAAGTTATCAATCACGCGATGAAAGATGGTCGAATCGTAATGGCCGCTCTTTACGTATTGTAAAAAATTGGCAACACTCTTTGGAGCCTTAGCTGAATCTAGTGTGAGGGTGATATCACCCTGATTTGTTTGTAACAGTACTTTTGCCATAGTTTGGTTTACTTTCAGTAGGGGTAGACGGATGGAATGGGGGAAGAAATGGGCGCAGGAGCAGGTGCAGGAGTAGGAGCAGAACCAGGCGCATATGTAGGGGCAGGAGCAGGTGTTGGTATAGGCTTTGCTGCTGGGCCAACTACAGGACGTTTGGGAGGCTTGAGAACATCGAGCAATGCTTTGGCGCGATTGGTGTATTGGCGTTGATTGGTGAGTGCACCCTTGGCTGCATTTTCATAAGCTTGAGCACCTAAGCGGATATAAATTTCACCTAAATTTGCTGAAGCAATGGCATAAGTAGGGCGTAGTTTTAAGGCAAGCTCTAAATAATCTCTTGCTTCAATCCAGTTGCCTTGGTTTGCGGCAATCGCTGCTAAGTTGTTGTAAGGCTCTGGCAATTCTGGAAATTGCTGGGTAATTTCAATTAAGGTTTTTTTCGCATCTTCAAACTTACGCATTTCAATTTGTAGTCGCGCTTTTACAAATCGAATTTGCACATTACGCGGATTTGTTTTGAGTTGCGTATTGATGAGATTGACGGCATCTTGATATTGACGTGCCTTGACTAACTTTTCTACATCCGGCGGAACAGCATTTTTTGGAATAGGGTCTGGTTCAATGATCAGAAAAGAAAAGAATGGCACAGCCACCGTATCTGAAAGTTCAGGATTTAAGGGGTCATATCCAGTATCTGCTGATAGTCTGGGTGGATCGATTGGGCTATATCCACCCAAGTAGGGTTGAGTAGCAGCTTGGGGGGACTTCATTTGCTGAGCATTTAGGGCAAAGAGTTCGGCCTGCGTTCGTTCTTGGGCGGGGGTAGTACAGCCTGCCAATAGAAGCAGGGAGCATGCGCCTAATAGAGGCAGTAATAGGCTTGGGCGTGGAGCTAAGAAGGTTACGGACATAGAGAAGGGGGTGTAAAACGGGCTCATTCGATATACTCAGCGCTCAGTCTAACAAATTGGCGCTACTTGCCCAACCTTTATACCCCTATGCTGCAAATCTATAACACCCTAAGCCGCTCAAAACAGCTCTTTAAGCCCATCGTACCGGGGAAAGTGAAAATGTATGTCTGTGGCATGACGGTGTATGACTTTTGCCATATTGGCCATGCCAGGGTCATGATTGTCTTTGATATGGTCGTCCGCTGGCTTCGGGCTAGCGGGTATGAGGTTATATACGTCCGTAATATTACGGATATTGATGACAAAATTATTAATCGGGCCATCGAAAACGGCGAGCCTATTTCGGCATTAACAAAACGATTTATTGACGCTATGCATGCCGATTCTGATGAATTAGGCCTCATGCATCCTGACCAAGAGCCGCGTGCTACAGATTACATTGCAAAAATGCAGGGCATGATTGGCAAGTTGATTGAAAATGAATTGGCCTATCAAGCAGACGATGGTGACGTCAATTTTGCAGTCCGTTTATTTCCTAACTATGGATCTCTCTCTGGTAAATCATTAGATGAGCTCAATGCTGGTGAGCGCGTAGTTATCAGCGGAGGAAAGCGCGACCCCTTGGATTTTGCTTTGTGGAAAAGCGCTAAACCAGAAGAGCCAGTAGACACTCGTTGGAAATCACCATGGGGTGAAGGTCGTCCGGGTTGGCATATCGAATGCTCTGCAATGTCATGTGAATTACTTGGTGAACATTTTGATATTCATGGTGGTGGTGCTGATTTGCAATTTCCTCATCATGAAAATGAGATCGCTCAAAGTGAAGGCGCTCTTTATGGCAAAGATCGCAAGTTAGAAGACGCCCCCTTCGTCAATTACTGGATGCACAACGGTCATATTCGCGTTAATGAAGAGAAAATGTCAAAGTCGCTGGGAAACTTCTTTCTCATACGTGATGTTTTAAAGAGTTTTGATCCTGAGGTACTGCGTTTTTTCATGCTCAAGGCACATTATCGAAGCCCTATTAATTACAGCGATGCTCAACTTGAAGAGGCTCGAGCTGGCTTAGTGCGCCTTTATACGGCCTTAGCTCAAGTCACACTGAGCCAAGCAGTTAAAGCAGAGCTAACAGACCTTCAAAATCCTTGGGTGATGCGTTTTACCCAGGCAATGAATGATGACTTTAATACTCCAGAAGCGATCGCCGTGTTATTTGATTTGGCAAGCGAAGTTAATCGTACTCAAGGAGACGAAAAGCTAGTGTTGGCGAGTACCTTGCAATCTCTTGGTGGTGTTCTGAACTTCTTGCAGCGCGATCCAACATCCTTCCTGCAATCGGGCACTAAGGATGAAGAGGGTTTGTGTCCTGCGATGATTGATGAGCAAATTGCGGCGCGAGTTGCGGCCAAGAATGCAAAAGATTTTGCACAAGCCGATTCCATTAGAAAAGCGCTTCTGGCTCAAGGAATCGTATTGGAAGATAAGCCGGGCGGCATTACCGAATGGCGAAGAGCGTAGTGAGTCCTGTTAAAGAAAAGTTGAATCAAGAGGAACTGGCTCCAGCATATTGGGAGCAAGCTTGCCGGGAGTTAATGAAGCAAGACCGTATCTTGAAAAAACTAATACCAAAATATGGTTCTGGATTTTTAGTGACGCGTGGTGACGCATTTAATACTTTAGCCAGATCGATTGTTGGGCAGCAGATATCTGTTGCCGCAGCTCAGTCAGTTTGGAATAGAGTGCTTACCGCTAGCAAGAAAAAAGTGAATCCTAAAAATATCCTGGCTCTTTCCGTGGACGAATTGCGTGCGGCTGGTTTATCTGGTCGCAAGGTGGAATACATTCGGGATTTAGCTGAGCATTTTGATTCTGGGCGTCTCCATGCCTCTCAGTGGAAAGACATGGATGATGAGAGCGTTATTAAGGAATTGAGCGATATTCGAGGAATTGGACGCTGGACAGCAGAAATGTTCCTCATTTTTAACTTAGTACGCCCCAATATCCTGCCTCTAGACGATGTAGGGCTGATTCGGGCCATTTCTCTCAATTACTTCAGCGGAGAGCCTGTTAGCCGTCATGAAGCCCGTGAAGTAGCTGCAAATTGGGCCCCTTGGCGAACCGTAGCCACCTGGTATATGTGGAGAAGTATCGACCCCATCCCAGTTGAATATTAAAATCAGCATATGAAAACGACTTTCTTAGATTTTGAGCAGTCAATCGCAGAATTAGAATCCAAGATTGAAGAGCTGCGTTTTGTGCAAGATGAATCATCAGTAGATATTTCTGATGAGATTAAAACGCTTGCTGAAAAAAGTCAGCAGCTGACTAAAGATGTATACGCTAATTTAACGCCTTGGCAGGTCTCTCAAGTTGCTCGCCATCCGCAGCGTCCATATACCTTAGATTATGTCGCCGCCTTATTTACTGATTTTCATGAGTTACATGGCGATCGGACTTTTGCTGATGATCAATCGATCATTGGAGGTCTCGCGCGTTTTGAGAATCAGCCTTGCATGGTCATTGGTCATCAAAAAGGTCGCGATACTAAAGAGCGTGCCCTTCGAAACTTTGGAATGAGTCGTCCAGAAGGTTATCGCAAGGCGATGCGCTTAATGCGTCTTGCTGAAAAATTTGGATTACCTGTATTTACTTTTGTGGATACGCCAGGCGCCTTTCCTGGAATCGATGCGGAAGAGCGCAATCAATCTGAAGCAATTGGTCGAAATCTCTATGTTCAGGCTGAACTCACAGTACCCATTATTGCCACCATTATTGGTGAAGGGGGTTCCGGTGGTGCTTTAGCAATTGCGATGGGTGATGTCGTCTTAATGCTGCAAAACTCTACCTACTCTGTGATTTCTCCAGAAGGGTGTGCCTCTATTTTGTGGAAGACTGCCGATAAAGCATCTGAGGCTGCTGAACAATTGGGTTTAACAGCTCAGCGGATTAAAACTTTGGGCCTGATTGACAAAATTGTCCCTGAGCCGATTGGCGGCGCACATCGGGATTACGACACGATGATGGTCAATATGCGCAAAGCACTTGCTGAGTCATTGAAGACTTTTGATGGCATGAAAGAAGATGCACTACTAGAGCGCCGTCATGAACGTCTAATGAGTTATGGCAAGTTCAAGGAAATCACAGCAAAATCCTAATCTAGGAACACGGATTGCGGTAGCCTTAAGCGGTGGCCTCGATTCCGTGGTGCTGCTCGACTCTGTTTGCAAAACCCAAGCTGCCAATAAACACCCTGCAGAAATTTGGGCTTTTCATATTCATCATGGCCTACAAAAGCCAGCAGATGATTGGTTTATCTTTTGTGAAAAGCTAGCTAAAAAATACCAAATCCATTTTGATTTTCGTCTCCTGCATTTAGGTCATGAGCCTACGCAAGGTAATGTCGAGGCTAGAGCTAGAGCAGGGCGATATGAGGCATTAGCAGAGTTGTGTGGCGAACATGGCATTGAAGATTTGCTATTAGCCCATCATCAGAATGATCAAGCAGAAACTGTCTTACTACAATTATTGCGAGGATCTGGCGTAGCAGGTCTTGCAGCAATGTCTGAAGTGCGTGAACTCAAAAACAGCGGTACAGTAATTCGGCTATGGCGACCCCTCATAAATCAGAGCAAGGCCGAGCTAGAGGCTTATGCAAAAGCCAATAAGCTCAAGTGGATTGAGGACCCTAGTAATCAGAATATTCAATATCGACGCAACGCAATCCGCAAGCAAATCATGCCGCGTCTGGAAAAAATTCAAGCTGATGCAGTTGCGGGCTTAGCGCGGAGTGCAAAGGTTTTAGCGGAGGCGCAATTACTACTCGATCGTCTAGCAAAACAAGATGGCAGTGCAGTGATAGAGCAAAAAGGTTTGAGAGTGAAGCCATTGTTAGCGCTAGCTCAGAAAGACCTACCTGCAGCCAATAATCTGGTGAGGTATTGGCTCAAGTCGCACGATCTAGCAATGCCATCTCAAGAACGTTTAGCCTCTTGGTGGAAAGATCTTGCGGGCGTAAAAGTAGATGCTCAGTTAGAGTGGCTTCATGATGATCTATCCATTCGTCTATGGCGAGGATTGCTACAAGTAAGCCAAGCGCAGTCAGGGCAATGGCTATTTAAAAAGCTGCCTGCCAGAGGCAAGACTCTAGGACTACCAGCCAAATGGGTAGAAGATGCTCAAAAAAATGGATTAATTACACTCAAACCCAGGCTAGGGTCTGAGAAGATTCAAATTAAGCCCAATGCTCCAAGAAGGTCTCTTAAAAACCTGTTCCAAGAGGGTGATATTCCGCCTTGGCAGCGCCAAGCCCCATTGCTGTTTATTGATGGTGAGTTAATTGCCGTTGCTGGAATAGGTGTCAGTTATCCCCACTTGCTTGCTACTGGGCCGCGGGTTTTGCCGGAGTGGGTCGAGTCGGCCTTTTAGCTACAAAACCCTGTAAAATAAGCCCTTTTTAGATCCTTAGGGAACATTGTTCCCCTTTAAAAGACGGTTTTATGGCTCTTATCGTTCATAAATATGGCGGCACCTCCATGGGCTCGGTAGAGCGCATTGGGAATGTTGCTAAACGCGTTGCTAAATGGATGCGTGCTGGCCACCAGGTTGTAGTGGTGCCTTCTGCCATGTCCGGCGAAACAAATCGCTTGCTAGGCTTGGCAAAAGAAATTAATCCCGACGCTCATCCACGCGAATTAGATCAAATTGCTTCTACTGGTGAGCAAGTTAGCTCAGGCTTATTAGCCTTGGCATTAATGCGTGAAGGTGTGGATGCTGTGAGTTACGCCGGATGGCAAGTCACTGTGCATACGGATTCATCATTTACTAAAGCGCGTATTAAAAGTATTGATGATCAAAAAATCTTAGCTGACTTAAATGCTGGACGTGCAGTAGTGGTTACAGGTTTTCAGGGAGTTGATCCCCAAGGCAACATCACTACTTTAGGCCGCGGTGGTTCTGATACCTCTGCAGTAGCGATGGCTGCGGCATTAAAGGCGGATGAGTGCTTAATTTATACCGATGTAGACGGTGTGTATACGACTGATCCTCGTGTCTGTGAAGATGCACGTCGCTTAGATAAGATTACTTTTGAAGAGATGCTAGAGATGGCAAGCTTAGGGTCTAAGGTATTGCAGATCCGCTCGGTAGAGTTTGCAGGAAAGTACAAAGTTAAAACCCGGGTTCTGTCTTCTTTGACAGATCCTTTGATGCCCCTCGATATAGAGATGAAGTCGGGCACCTTGATTACATTTGAAGAGGACAGCACTATGGAAGCCGCAGCTATTTCCGGCATCGCCTTTGCGCGTGATGAAGCCAAGATTACCGTTCTAGGAGTACCTGATCGCCCTGGTATTGCCTATCAAATATTAGGGCCGATTGCTGATGCGAACATCGATGTCGACATCATCATTCAAAACCAATCAGTCGATGGCATCACTGACTTTACCTTCACTGTGCCACGCTCTGATTATCAAAAAGCGCTTGATCTCTTGAGAAGTACCGTTCAATCTCAGATCGAAGCAAAAGAGATCTCTGGCGATCCTAAGGTTTCTAAGGTTTCTGTTGTTGGCGTAGGAATGCGTTCTCATGTTGGTATCGCCAGCAAGATGTTCCGCACGTTGTCGGAAGAGGGTATCAATATCCTCATGATCTCAACCAGTGAAATCAAAATCTCTGTCGTGATTGATGAGAAATATATGGAATTAGCAGTACGAGCCTTACATAAGGCATTTGAGCTAGACCAGAAGTAAAAAGCATTAAAACGCAGTAAAACCCCCATCAGGCGCTAATCCGTTAAACTGTGGGTCGTTGTAAGAGTTCAAGTACGGAGACGTGGCCGAGCTGGTCGAAGGCACTCCCCTGCTAAGGGAGCATCGGGGCTAAAACTCTGATCGGAGGTTCGAATCCTCTCGTCTCCGCCAGTACTTGATTGAAAAGCCCCTCATAGGGGCTTTTTTATTGGTGGTGACAGCCGGGCTAACCCTCATTCACATGAGGATCATGTTAATAATCAATTATTATGTTTGATATTAATTTCTTTGTTTTTTACGAGGCGCAATATGTCCTTAACCAAAGTTTCGATTGCAGTAGTTCTTGCAGCTATTAGCTTTATTGCATTTTCTGCTCCGTTAATTAGCCCTAAAGAAGCGGAGTTACCCAATTCACCACCGACCTTATCTACTAGGGGTATTTCTCGTGGTCCTACCATTAAATTAAATTCTCCTGAGGCTGATGCCCCGGTTGTTTCACCTTTCGAATTTAAGGTGAGCTTTGATGCGCGAGGAGACTCAAAGATTGATCCAAATTCAGTCAAAGTCATTTATATGAAATCTCCTTTTGTAGATCTCACACCTCGATTAAAAAATGCAATTTCTGCAAATGGAATTGATTTTTCTAAAGCAGAAGTTCCTCCAGGTACACATACCATTCGTATTACTGTTAAGGATAGCGAAGGTCGTGAAACAAATTCAGTGGTTAATCTGGTGGTTGCTAAGTAATGAATTGCCCATATTGCCTATCCGAGGTTTCTCAGGATGCAGTGGTATGTAAAGTATGTACTCGGGATCTTTACCTATTTAAACCGATGATGGCAAAAGTAGCGGATTTAGAAAAGCAGCTATTAGAAATTCCCAATCAAGAAGCATATGAAAAGCGAATTGCTGAATTAGAGATATTGCTTGATGAACATGATCAAGCTGCAGCATCATCAAAAGGTACGACTGGCTGGTTATTGGATATAGCACTATATTTAGTTATTCCATTATTGCTACTCCTATTGGCTCACTGGTTGATTGTTGTGGTGTATGACACCAAAATGATTTATCTCAGAATCGTGTCTATGATTTTGCCGCTGCCATTTGCCTATTTTTTATTTAGAGCGCACCCGCATAAATTATTACCATGGTTCATTGGCACAGCATTTTTATCCATTACCTCTGTTATAGGCATGAGTTGGATTACCAGTATGGTCGATCATTCGCCAGTCTTCCCTCAAAACTTGTTTGAATGGAAAGAGCTCATTGAGTATTCTGCAAGTATTGCCTTTAGCTTCCTAACGGGCATGCTACTTGGTGGAGTAGCTTATGCAAGCAAGCAAAGACACCGCCGTAAAACTAGAATTAGCCCATTCATGAAGGCGGTAGCAACTGGCTTAGGTGATGGAAAAATGAGTCCAAGCAACATCTATACCATTATGAAAACCATGCAGGATTATGGAGCAACGGTCATTGCTTTAGGAACTACGGCCTTGTCTTTGTATACGGGGCTAAAAGGAATTGTTGGGAGCTAAATCGATGAAGAAATTATTTATATCTATATTGCTAGTTTTGGGCGTTTACCCTTTAAGTGTATTTGCTCAATCGGATTGCTCTTCAGCGCTGATGTTACGTTTTGATGATGGCTCTACTGGATGTATGACTGATAGCAAATTTTTTAGTATCAAGCGTAATATAAGTGCTGGCAGCGTTTCTGTTATTGATACAGTCGTTAATCCAGAAAAGTATTACATTGCAATGACTAAAAATCCAAAAACTTGCCCTATTAACTATATGCGTACAGACTGGGGTGGTAGGAATTTGACTCAGTCAAATATATTAAATCGGTGCGAAGATGAGATTGCCGATAGGGCACTAAAGCAAAATAAAAGTCCTGCAGGGTGTGAGTGTGAAATCGTATATGACAAAACGCGTTCAAAAAATATCACGCTTTCAAAGCCTGCCTTTGAGGCTAAAACTAGAGCCTGGCTTGCAAATATACAAAAATCTAATCAATTTGCAGATCAATTTACAGACGAAGAAAAGAAGTCTAACGATCTTTTTTTAGCGGAGTTTATGAAGCAACCAGATGGGGCATCAAGTAGTGTGGCAACAAATCAAGCTGCCGATAAGAGGCTGCAGGAAGAGCTACTTAAGAAGCAGCAATTAGATCAAAAGGAAAAAGAGCTTGCTGAAAAAGCTCGTATAGAAAAAGAAAAGGCCCTTGCTGAAGAAAAACGTATTGCTCAGGAGATCGCCTCAAAAGGTCAGTTGGATAAGGATGCAGCTAATAAAGCGCGTCTTGACAAAGAAAAATCGATTGCCGAAGAAAAACGCATAGCGCAAGAGCTAGCTAAGGTTCAGGCCTTAGAAAAGGAAAAGGCGGACTTAATCGCTAAGCTTCAACTTGAGAAAGATGCGAGAGAAAAGGCTGCATCTACCAAGGTGGTCAGTGACGAAGCTCGCATATTAGCTTTGCGCAAAGAGCTTGAAAAAGAAATTCGCGCCAGTATACAAAGCGAAACTTCTACTAAGAACGCTAGTGCTTCACCCAAGGTCTTTGCTAATCGAAAAGCGCTAGTTATTGGCAACGATTCTTATCAAAAGGTTTCATCACTAGCAAATGCACGTGAGGATGCCAAGGTTTTGGCGGAGAGCCTTAATTCTCTGGGATATAAAGTTACCCTTAAATTAGATGTTACTGAGAAGCAATTTAAATCTGAGTTGCGGTCATTTAAGAATCAAGTTCAGCCCGGTGATGAGGTGGCTCTGTTTTATGCTGGCCATGGCGTACAAATAGCCTCTACAAATTATTTACTTCCTATTGATATAGGTGGACAGAGCGAGGAAGAAGTTAAGGATGAAGCCGTATCCTTGCAACGATTATTAGATGATATGAATGAGAGGGGCGCTAAATTTACCTTAGCCATGATTGATGCCTGTCGAGACAATCCTTTTAAAGGATCTGGTAGAAGCGTAGCTGGTGGTCGAGGTCTTGCACCCACTACAGCCGCTACTGGTCAGATGATTGTATTTTCTGCTGGCTCAGGTCAGCAAGCTTTAGATAAGCTTGGCCCAGGGGATAAGAGCAAGAATGGATTATTCACAAGAGTTTTTGTGAAGGAGATGCAAAAGGCTGGTGTCTCTGTTGATCGCGTAGTACGAAATGTACGATCAGAGGTTGTATCCCTGGCTAAATCTGTAGGGCATGATCAAGTGCCTGCAATTTATGACCAGGTAGTTGGGGAGTTTTACTTCAGGCAATAACCCCCTCCATTTATTGATTTCTAAAGCCCCTCATAGGGGCTTTTTCTTTTCCCCATCTTTTATCTATATCTGTTGCTCATCCCTTTATTCCCTAGGTATTTCCACTGATTTTATGACTATAGTACTGTAGTTCAGTACTTCTGTAGTATAGTAGTGGCAATGAAGCGCACCATACCGAAAACCCAACTGGCTTTGGAATACATCGAAAAGGGGATGAGTGCTGCCCAGGCAGCTAGAAAACTCGAGATCTCTGAATCTGGGGTCTACGCTGCATTACGTAAAACCAAGGCTAAAGACCTTGGCTGTTGTCCTACTTGTGGTCACAAACTAAGGAAATAAGATGAAAAAGACACTCTTAGCTATTGCTTGTATCTTGGTCGCTGCAGTGGCGTATGCCAATAATGTCTCAGACTCTTCAGAACTCGTTACCCAGCAGTGCAAGATCTCAGCTGAGGCAGTATCAACCTTAAAGGGCCTACGGTATGGCAATACCGCCATTCGTAAGGATGTGGCAAGTCTGATTAAGCAAAGCCTTAAAACCCCCGAAAACCGAGAAATCGCTAATAAGACCTTAAATCAGATGGTGGATGACAAACTCACTGATGTGAGAAGCCTAGAGGGGAAGTATTGTTCGTGAGGGATTTTCTCTATCTAGCGAGTATCTTTGCTCGTAGGGTAGCTGATGGCTGAAATTGCTCTATGCCCAGAGTGTGGAAATATGCGGCCAGTATTTGATCAGTGTCCGCACTGTGGATCCACTGAAGCTCCATCTTTATCTGCTGATACGATTGAAATTAATCTAAAGCAAGGTCAGCCCTTGGTGGAGGATGCTTTAGAAAACCTAACCCATCATCTTCGTCGCTCTATAGATTTAGGAATAAAAGCGATTGTCTTAATTCATGGATATGGTTCAGGGGGTGAGGGTGGACAGATTAAGCGAGCGGTACATCAGGCCCTAGAAAACAATCGCTATTCAGACCGAGTCGATGAATATTACTTCGGCGAACAGGTCCCATACGGTAGTTCAGCCTATCAACTACTAGTAAAACGGCGCCCTGGGTTAAAAAGCTACCTGCAACAGTTCAAAATGGGCAACCCTGGCATTACGATTCTATTATTGAGACCTTACGACAGAAGTGCTTAGAATGGCGGTATATCCTTACAAAGGCAGACTATGACTACAACAAAACCCAGTTCAACCGGTTCAAACGAGATTAATCCAGAGCATCTGCTTGGTGATTTTAAGGCGCTCATGGCTGATGCTGAGGCGCTGATTAAGGCAACCGCGAGTCATGAGGACGGCACAATTGCCTCTATTCGATCTAAAGCAATGGATACTTTGAGCAATGCGAAAGAAAACCTTTCGAATCTAGAAGGCTCTTTATCGGATAAGGCAAAAGTTGTAGCGGAAAGCGCCGATGAATTTGTCCACCGCAGTCCATGGGAAGCTGTTGGTGTTGCAGCAGGCCTAGGTTTGTTGATTGGACTTTTGATACGTCGCCACTAAGCCTTATATGTCTCAAGAAAATTTACTTTCTTCTATCAAGAACCTTGCGGCCACTGGAGCCTCTATTGCGCAAACGCGCTTAGAGCTACTTTCAGTAGATGTGCAAATTGCCCGTACTAAATTTATCAGTCTCTTGGTAATGATTGTGTGCGCACTGTTCTTTTTGTTCTTCGGACTAGTGATGTTGTCTCTTCTCATTGTCATTTATAGCTGGGAATCCGATCGTATGCTGGCTCTAGGTCTTTTGACTGGCGGCTTTCTGCTGATTGGCCTCATTCTTACTTTGCTAATTAAACAGTCCTTGGCGACTATGCCCAAGCTTTTTGAGGCATCCATTGCAGAGTTTGCAAAGGATCGCGAGGAGCTTTCACGCTAATGCAAAAGTTATCAGCACTAGAGCTGCGTCAGCATGAGCTACAAGCTCAGGCCCATCGTGAGCGCAAAGAATTAGCCACGCATTTTGAGCCTTGGGAAAAGCCATTATCTTGGGCTGATAAAGGCGTAGATATTTTTAATTTCTTTAAAGGCAATCCTGTTTTACTTACTGGCGTCTTTGCTGCTCTAGCCCACTACAAGCCTAAATTGGCTAGCAGAGTATTGGCTTTTGGGTGGGGCGCTATGAAGCTTTTTAAAAGTACCAAACACCTAATTTAGGTTTTTAGTACCGATCGATTGATGATCTGGTGTTGATTTAAAAGTGCGCTGCCATTCAGAAATTCTATTTCTAAAAAGGTGAGGGCACCAACTACTTCAAAACCTGCACTACGAATGAGTTTATCAGCCGAGATTAAAGTTCCACCAGTCGCTAAAACATCATCCAGTAACAGAACTTTAGCTCCAGAAGGTAGTATCGATTGCGCAATTTCTAAAGAGTCAGTCCCGTATTCCAGTCCATACGATTCTCGATGGCTTGCTAAAGGTAATTTATTAGGTTTACGAGCTAAGGCAAGGCCTTTATGGGCATGATGGGCTAGGGCAGATCCAAAGATGAAGCCTCTCGCTTCAATTCCCAGAATGTGGGTGTAATCAAATTCTTGGGCTATGGAATTAAGCTGATGTATCGCCTCTTTAAATGCAGCAGGATTTGCCAGCAATGGCGAGATATCTCGAAAGAGAATTCCGGGCTTGGGAAAATCAGGCACTCCAGGGAGATAATCTAATAAATTCATTTTGCTGTTTTAATCTTTAGTATGAAAAACGATCTTCTGATTATCGCCGCCCTAGAGGCAGAGCTCAATCGTGATGCCTTGCCCGCGGGGGTTAGGATTGTATATACCGGTGTCGGTAAGATTAATGCCTCGATTGCGAGCTATCAGGCAATTCATCAACTAAAGCCAAGCAGAATTATTAATTTCGGGACTGCCGGAAAGATTAATCCCCAGATTCATGGATTACTCGAAATCGGCGTAGTCATTCAAAGGGATATGAATGCTGAGCCTCTAGCACCGCGTGGCAAGACTCCATACAGCCATATGCCAGTGAAGTATCTCTCCAGCAGTGGTATTTATGTCTGCGGAACAGGCGATAGTTTTGTTAATTCTCATGATGATTGGCTTCATCAGCAAAAAGTAGATTTGGTTGATATGGAGCTATTTGCAATTGCTGCAGTTGCACATCATCACGGTATTCCTTGGCAGTCGTTTAAATACATCACTGATGATGCTAATGAAAGCGCTGGCGCAGAGTGGCAGGGAAAAGTCAATCATGGGCATGATCTTTATATAGATAAGCTCCATGAGATTTTGGATTCCTTCTAGCTTATATACAATAACTGATTTCCTCAATGAGACATTGATAAAAGACGGTTTTTCGGGAAAACCCGAGCTCTAAAATACTCATAAATTCATTAGCATTCAAGTTGCAGAAGTAAATAAAATGACTTAATCAATAATGGAAGAGACATGAAAAAAATCAAGATTAGCTTACTGCTTACCACTATTACAGGTTTTGCCGCAACTGGTGCAATGGCTCAGTCAAAGGCAAATGCATGGGAGGGTGCATACGGACAACTAGGCGTGGGTTACGGAAACTTTGCGCCATCCATTAGCAATGGCACGGCCACCATTCCAACTGGTAGATCTGCTCCGTATCCTGCAACTATCCCTGGCACCACAACGGCGACTAATGTGAATAACATTAATACTGGCTTAGTAAGTTTAGCGGCAGGCTATAACTTTGGTATTAATCAGAGTTATGTATTAGGTATTGGCGCTACTTATTATCCTGGTGCTAGCTCCTCTGCAACTGGCACATTGAATACTTTATATAACGGGAATGTAGTCGGTAGCACAAATGCGACTTACAACATTAAGAATCTGTACAACATTTTCTTAAGCCCAGGATATGTTATCGATAAAGACCGTTTAGCCTATTTGAAGATTGGTTATACCTCTGCAACGATTGGTCTATCCTCACCAATTCTGGCATACAACTCCTCTACCTTAACTGGGGTGAATATTGGCTTGGGCTATAAACAGATGATCGACACCCAGTGGTACGCCTTTGGTGAGTTCAATTACGCTTCTTATGGAAGTCAAACAGCATCAGCCACGACAACAACAGGTACTTCTGTTAGCAATTCTATAAAAGGTACAGGTACTGACGTAATAGTGGGCGTTGGATACCGCTTCTAAGATTGCATTGGCAGCAGATCAAGCCCTCAATGCGAGGGCTTTTTCATTTGTGGCAATATTTAGAATAAACCTTACGGGATCTATACTTAGCGATAATATTAAGATACATGAGACAAGGCTTGGACTATGACTAACCCCAGTAAGCCATGGCTAAAAAGCTACCCCGACGGTGTTCCTCACGCCTTAGATCCATCATCCTACTATTCATTAGTAGAGATGTTTGAAGAATCATTTGCAAACTTCCCCAATCGCAACGCATGTGAATACCTTGGCAAATTCATGACTTATCAAGAGTTGGATGATCAGTCAAAAAACTTTGCAGCCTACTTACAATCCCTTGAACTTGAGCCGGGTTCTCGGGTTGCCATCATGTTGCCCAATGTCATTCAGTATCAGATAGCGATGATGGGTGTTTTGCGTGCAGGCTTTGTAGTGGTGAATGTCAATCCTCTGTATACCGCTAGAGAGTTGGAATACCAACTCAAAGACAGTGGCGCTTCTGTATTGATCATCTTAGAAAACTTTGCCCATGTGTATCAAAAGATTGCAAAGCAAGTCCCTGTAAAAAAGACCGTTGTTACGAGCTTGGGTGAATTCATTGGAATTAAGGGGGTAGTGGTTGACCTTGTCGTTCGCCACATTAAGAAGGTCGTTCCTAGTTGGAGTCTGCCTCAGAGCATTCGATTTAAAGAGACCCTGAAAATTGGTGCAGGGATTCATTTCCATAAGCCAAAAATTTCTGTCGATAATCCTGCCTTTTTGCAATACACGGGGGGTACTACGGGCGTTTCCAAAGGCGCCGTTCTTACACATCAAAATATTTTGGCCAATGCAAAGCAAATTGAGTTATGGCTTGAGCCTGGACTAAAAGGCAAACATATTGAGCAACTCATTTTTTTATGTGCCTTACCTCTGTATCACATCTTTGCCCTGACAGCCTGCGCAGTATTTGGCGCGCGCAAGGGTGGTATGTTGATTATGGTTCCCAATCCTCGGGATATTCCGGGATTTATTAAACTTCTAAAGTCCCACCCCAATCTTCATATTTTCCCTGGTGTGAACACCTTATTTAATGCCTTAATTCATCGGCCTGAGTTTTCTAAAATTAAACTGTCTAATTTATTGGTCACTATTGGTGGTGGCATGGCAATGCAAAAGATAGTGGCTGATGAGTGGCAAAAATTGACTGGCGTTCCTATAGCAGAAGGTTATGGTTTATCTGAAACTTCACCAGTAGCATGCGTTAATACACCACTCATTACTGGATTTACAGGCCATGTTGGTTTACCTGTGCCAGGTACGGAGGTCATCATCTTAGGTGAAGATGGTATGGAAGTTCCTTTGGGGCAGCTTGGTGAGATCTGTATTCGGGGACCCCAGGTGATGACTCAATATTGGAACATGCCAGAAGAAACGCGCAACGCCTTTACTGCCGATGGATATTTTCGCTCAGGCGATATTGGCATGATGGATACCGATGGTTATGTCAAGATTATCGATCGCAAAAAAGATATGATTATTGTGTCTGGCTTCAAAGTGTTTCCAAACGAAGTAGAGGAAGTTTTATCTTTGATGCCTGGAATTTTAGAGTGTGCGGTTGTCGGCACACCAGACGACGAAACTGGTGAAGCGGTCAAAGTCTTCATCGTTAAAGAGCATGAACATCTTACCGAAGAGCAAGTTTTTGCGTATTGCAAGCAGCAGATGACAAACTATAAGCGCCCTAAGAAAATTATTTTCCGCTCAGATCTGCCAAAATCCAATGTTGGAAAAATATTGCGACGTGAATTAAGGGATTAATGTCAATATTGATTCGTTCCTTTCTGTTTTATCTGTACCTAATATCGATCACGATGATTGCAGGCTTGTTTTGCATCCTGTTTACAGCATTTACCAGTGCTCAGCAACGATATATATTATTTCGTTACTGGAGCGGCCTGAATTTATTGATGCTAGATAAAATTTGTAATATTCAGTGTCGCGTCCTTGGTATGAAGCATGTAATAGAGTGCGGTCCCAAACCAATGATTTTGCTAAGCAAACATCAATCTGCCTGGGAAACCCTTGTGTATCCCTATTTATTTCCCAAAACTTTGTGCTTTGTATCAAAACGGGAGTTGCTATGGCTCCCATTTTTTGGGTGGGCATTAGCATCATTGAAGATGATTACTATTAATCGTGGTGATAGCGATGCAGCACGTGCAGCTGTTGCAGTTCAAGGTAGAGAGCGATTGGCACTGGGTCAATGGATCGCCATTTTTCCGGAAGGCACTAGGACCCCAGTGGGATCCTACCGTCCTTACCGTAAGGGGGGATTTCGCTTGGCGATTGCAACCAATACTGACATTATTCCAGTTGCCCAAAATGCTGGCAATGTTTGGCCACGAAATAGCTTTAGAAAATATCCGGGACTCGTAACGGTCTCGATTGGACCCGTTATATCCGTTAAAGGTAAAACTGAAGAACAAATTCAGACGGAAGTTGAAGGTTGGATCGAGGGAGAAATGCACCGCATCGATCCAGCTGCATATTCACTACGGACAAATTAGTTCTTCGGCGTTTTACCAACTATCGTGACTGCTCTCAAGAAATCAAAGTCCACACCCTTATCTGCTTGCATAACCGTATCTAAAAATAGTTTTTTATAGCCACGCTCAGCAGTAGGTGAGGTGATGGGGTTTTCTTGAGCTCGCTTAGCCAATTCTTCATCGGATATGAGAAGACTAATCTCGCGATTCTGAACACTTAAGCGAATCTGATCACCATTGCGAACATGTGCCAAAGGACCGCCTATCGCAGATTCGGGGGTGACATGTAAAACGATGGTACCAAAAGCAGTACCGCTCATACGACCATCAGAGATGCGCACGATATCCTTTACGCCGGCCCGTGCAAGTTTCATAGGAATGGGAATATAGCCAGCCTCTGGCATCCCCGGTGCACCCTTAGGGCCAATATTTTTGAGAACCAAAATATCATCTGCGGTAACATCTAAATCAGGACTGTCGATACGAGTCACCAGATCTTCAGCATTTTCAAAAACGACTGCGCGGCCAGTATGCTCCATGAGTTTTTCATTGGCAGCAGATTGTTTAATGATTGCACCACCAGGGGCAAGATTGCCATGTAATACCGCAATGCTGCCACGCGGATAAATAGGATTATCAAATTTACGGACAACATCTTGTTTAAAACTTGGGGGTGCTGCATCAATTTCTTCACCCAAGGTCTTGCCTGTTACCGTCATCGTATTTAATTTAAGCAGTGGCTTTAATTCGCGGAGCAGGGTAGTCATGCCACCAGCATCATGAAAGTTTTCCATATAGTGATCGCCAGAAGGCTTTAGATCTACCAGAACCGGTGTTTCATTTCCCATTCTATCTAGCGCATCCAAATCAATTTCGAGGCCCATACGTCCAGCAATAGCAGCGAGATGAACAATGCCATTGGTCGAGCCACCAATGGCAAGCAATACACGCATGGCATTCTCAAAAGCATCTGCTGTTAGAACTTTATCGATTGTGAGGCCATCTTTAGCCATTTGTACGGCACAAGTACCGGTTTCTTCAGCAATACGAATGCGATCAGCAGTAACAGCTGGTGGTGTGGCACCTCCAGGGACTGTCATCCCAAGTGCCTCAGAAATGCAGGCCATCGTACTAGCAGTGCCCATAACCGAACAGGTTCCCACGCTGGCAACCAGTTGATCATTTACTTCATCTTTTTCAATTTCATCAATTTCACCGGCGCGGAACTTACCCCAGTAACGGCGACAATCAGTACAGGCGCCAACCCGTTCGCTGCGATGTGAGCCAGTAAGCATTGATCCGGTGATTAATTGAATAGCAGGTAAACCAGCAGAAGCAGCGCCCATCATTTGAGCCGGTACTGTTTTATCGCAACCACCAATCATCACTACAGCATCCATCGGCTGTGCACGGAGCATTTCTTCGGTATCCATGGACATGAGATTGCGTAGAAACATACTGGTAGGAGCTGCAAAGCTTTCATGAATCGAGATTGTTGGAAAGTCCATCGGCAATCCGCCGGCAAGCATCACGCCCCGTTTTACAGCCTCTATTAGTTGAGGCATATTTCCATGGCAAGGATTAAATGCGCTGCCTGTATTGATGATGCCAATCACGGGACGATCTAGTGCGCTATTGGTATAGCCAGCGCCCTTAATAAAGGCTTTGCGTAAGAATAAAGAGAAGCCCTTATCTCCATAACTCGTGAGACCTTTGCGTAAGCCGCTTTCAGGTTTTTGATCGGATTGATTTTTAGGCTTTGAACTCATAATGGTCTTTTTGTCTCCACAACGATATTTTATTTAATATTACAGATCTCTATTGATATTAAAGGTGATTGTAGCTATACAGGCACCAGCACGCTTACATTCCGCCACCCCAGCGATATTGCCAGGAAATTCCAATCAAATCATAGCTGTTATTAGTACGAGAGTAGGCTCCAGTACTACCATAGATCTTGATTGAATTTTGTTTATCCAGTGGATAGGAAAAGGTGGCACCAAAACGCCAATTTTCTTGAGAACTGCCGACAGGGTTACCGTTCAAAAACGCTTGCCCTCCAAAGTAGTAGGTGGCATCTGCTGAAAGCCATGCGGTATTGGGAAAGTAATAGATTGCATGCGTTTGAGTTGAATAGATAGGGCTTTGCGAAAGCGTATTGCCACCTAAGAAACTATTGTTGCTAGTGTAGATAGTTGCTGATCCAGCTAATTCCAGGCGCCAAGGACCTATGGCTTGAGATGCGCCGATACCGGGTTGGATAAACCAGCGATTGGCACCAACATTAAACATTTGTTGATTGTTGTACTGACCCCAGGGAATGGATGCAGCGAGACTGGCACCGATGATGAGATCTTGTTGATAGTTTTTAAACTCATCTAGGGTGAGTGCTGGTGCACCATACAGATTGATTGAAGCTTTAATCAGAGGATCTGAAAGACCTTCTGAAGAAGCATTTATGGTTTGAGCCCCCAGTTTTCCTGTGCCCGTGAGCTCCGCATATGGCAACACCACAGTAATTTTTCCAGACTGGCCAAAGGCATCAAAGATATGGGTAAAACTCGCCACCTCGGTAGTGAGCTTATATGAACCACTGGAGGCTTGAGCTATTCCTGCGCTGGCAAAGTTAATTCCTATTGGCGCATTGGAATAGGCGCGAGCTTCAATTTCTTGAGCTTGAACGCTTGCCCCTAGGCAAAATAATAGGCAGATGAAAAAAAGTTGTAGGCAAGACCTCAAAAATTTAAGGCTTAGAGCTTGTCTCATCAGGGATTTTTTTTTCGCCAAACAGGATCGCAATGGTTGCATCAGTACCTAAGGCTAGTTTTGTACCAACCAATACTAGATAGGGACAAACAATTAACCAATACACAATACACATAGCAAGAATACGCAAAGGATCTGATTGGCCAAATGCCATCATAGAATCCAAAAAGGGCTTCCCATTAATTAAGCCATGCACACCAGCTTCTAGATAATTTAAGGCTAGCACAATCAAAACATAGAGCAAGGATTGAAATAAAAGGGATCTTATAAGCCCCTCTTTTTTATTTACTTTCATTGGAAATACGGCCTGTCCAATCAGGAGAAACTTAGCAGATAGCGCCCCTTTAATCATGGCGAACCCAAAGATCGATAGTGGGATGGGACGCTCATCCAAAATAGTGACTGCTAAAAAGCTAATAGCGCAAAACCAAGCACTAAAGTAAACCGAAAGGGCAAAAGCCTTTTTGGCTTCGTCCTCAATTTTCTTCTTTAAGTCGGGGTGGGCCAATTTGCCCTTTGTAGGTGTATTCATTGCATTATTGTATGTGCTTGAAATAAAAAAGAAAAAGGCCGCCTAATTAGCGACCTTTTCAGATTTGGCTCCTCGACCTGGGCTCGAACCAGGGACCTACGGATTAACAGTCCGGCGCTCTACCGACTGAGCTATCGAGGAATAAGACGATATTATAGCAAGATGAAATCATCGCTTCCTACTTCCCTGCAGATCCCTAAAGTACTGACTATTGCTGGGTCAGACAGTGGAGGCGGTGCGGGAATACAGGCTGACCTGAAGACCATTGCAGCATTGGGGGGGTATGGTATGTCAGTTATCACCGCGATTACTGCTCAAAATACCTTGGGCGTTACACGAATTCAAGATATTGACCTCGATGTGATTGAGGCGCAAATTGATGCTGTCTTAGTTGATATAGGTGCTGATATTGTCAAAATTGGGATGTTAGCTAGCCCTGAAATTGTGCGCGTAGTTGCAACAACTTTACGTCGTCACGGCATTCAGAAAATGGTGCTTGATCCGGTATTGCGGGCTACTTCTGGAGCAAGTTTAGGTGGTGACGATACTGCGCAGGCCATCATTACTGAATTATTTCCAATGGCGTCCTTAGTGACTCCCAATATGGATGAGGCGGCCTTATTATTAGGTCGCAATCTGAAGAGTCCAGACGATTTTCAGTTAGCAGCGCAAGAGTTACTGGATATGGGGCCACAAGCTGTTTTGATTAAAGGCGGGCATCTCGATGCTACTCATACTCAGATCACAGACTTCTTAATGTGGCGCACCTTAGAAGATGATCTTGAGGTGATTCAATCAAAAGCATTTACGCACTATCGCGTTAATACTGCGAATACCCATGGCACAGGATGCACCTTAGCCTCTGCAATTTCAACGTATTTAGTTCAAGGTCATGACCTCAGTCATGCGGTTGCTAAAGGGATTGCCTTCGTTGAGGCAGGCCTAGAGGCCGGTCGATTCTTAAGTATTGGAGAGGGCCCAGGACCACTTTGGCATATGCATGATTTTTACCCAACTGCTTTAAGCGATGAAAAGGGTAAGTATTAAATACTCGTCTGATTAGGCTCGCATCAAGTTTTGCAATTGTTGAACGGCTGCCTTTGGATCTTTAGCCTGAGTAATTGCTCTCACTACTGCAATTGAACCTACACCGCTCTTAGCGACTGCATGAATACTGTCTTGATCAATGCCGCCAATAGCAACCAAAGGGTAGTGACTCATTAGTTTGGCATATTGATATAGCCTGCCCAATCCCTGAGGGCTAGTGGGCATCTTCTTAAGGTTCGTTGTAAATACTGCACCCATAGCGATGTAGCTGGGGCAGAAACGATCTGCATACGCCATTTCTGCATATCCATGGGTACTCAATCCCAATCGTAAGCCAGCATCCCTAATGGCATCTAGGTCTGCTGTTTCTAGATCCTCTTGACCCAGATGCACACCATAAGCTCCTGCATCAATCGCTTCTTGCCAATAGTCATTAATAAACAAGAGTGTTTTACTGTTTTCAACTGCTTTTACAGATTCCCGAATTTGTTTTCTAATTTTGATGTGATCTTCTGACTTAAAGCGCAGCTGGACTGTAGGTAACTCAGCATCCACCATGCGTTTTACCCAATCGGCATCTGGCATCACACCGTAAAGCCCTAAGCGCTTGGGACATTCTGCAAAAGCATTGGGATTCATATTGCGCGTCCAAGGCAATAAATCAAACTGCTCAGGTCTGTTTGGCCATTTGAGGGCATTAAATCCACCATCTTGAGCTGCCATACGCGACCAAGCTTTACCCAAAATTTTGGCATCCTTTTCTATAAAGCCCATTTCAATAGCGCCTAATGCACCAGCTAACTCGTAATGATCGGAGGCCGCCTCATTATCAATCATGGGTGGTGGTGAATTCAGGCTGTATTGCGGAAGCGGAAGACATAAATCATCAACACGATGTGCCGCAACAATCTGATCTGCAAGGTCGCGTACAAGGCTCATGGAATTTTTCTCATTAACTTTGATGCCAAAAAGGCGTCCCTACTAAAGGGGTACTTGCTTGTGCTGAGGCTTGTGGTTTCATTGCGCCAGATAAATACGCTGAGCGACCTGCATCAACGGCCATTGCAAATGCTTTTGCCATAACAACTGGATCATCTGCTAGAGCTACTGCAGTATTCAGTAAGACGCCATCAAATCCCCATTCCATCACACTACAAGCATGTGATGGAAGGCCCAGGCCTGCATCTACTAGGAGTGGTACCTTAAGGCGGTCACGCAAGAGTTTCATGGCATAAGGATTTAGTGGTCCTTGACCAGTGCCAATGGGAGCTGCCCAAGGCATGACTGCTTGGCAGCCAACGTCGACTAAACGCTGACACAATATTAAATCTTCCGTGCAATATGGCAAGACCTTAAAGCCATCTTTAATGAGTGTTTGCGCAGTATCAACTAAACGCAAGGTATCGGGTTGTAAAGTGTAGTCATCGCCAATGAGTTCAAGCTTGATCCAGTCAGTTTCAAAAACTTCACGTGCCATTTGTGCGGTAGTAATCACCTCTTGAGGGCTATGGCAGCCAGCTGTATTAGGCAGGACCGGTACCGCCATTTTTTTTAATAATTCCCAAAATCCACTATATGCTTCAGTTGTAGAGCTTCCTTGACGGCGCAAGCTCACAGTAATCATTGCTGGCTTAGCAAGGTTGACAGCAGTTTCTAAAACATGCGGCGAGGGATAGCGCGAGGTACCTAGCAATAAGCGACTTGTAAAGATTTCACCATACAGCACCAAGGGATCGGCGCCGTTAAGGGTTTGAGGTATTGGTGCTGTCATCAATATCCTCTATTAACCGCCTGTTACGGGGGCAATGATTTCAACTTGATCATTTTCATTGAGAGAAAATTGTGCATGTTGGTGTTTGGGGACAAATTGCAGGTTTACAGCAACAGCATATGGAGGTTTAGCACCTATCAGCGTGAGGGCATCGGTCACGACACTTTGCCCGGGCAATTCATATTCAAGTTGATTGACAATCACACGCATACTTCTGCCCCAGCAGCAATTGTTTTCTTGGAGATCTTTAACCCCAAGTCAAGAGCTGTTTTGCTATCACCCTGTTCTAAAATTTCTATCGCACAGTCCAGGATTGCCGGTGCAATCATAAAACCATGGCGATACAAACCATTGATCATGATCAAATCAGATAAGCCTTTATCTTTTTGAATTTGGATAGCAGGTAAATTGTCTTGTAAGGTTGGACGACACTGCGTTGCCATCTCTAAAATGCGTGCTTCAGCAAAGCCACTATGCACGGTATAAACAGCACTGAGTAATTCCATCGCTGAACGCACACTCATTTCAGATAAGTCATCAGATTCAATTTCCGTAGCGCCTACGACATAAATATCATTTTCTTTAGGTGCGATATAAATCGGGTAGCGCGGATGAATTAAGCGAGTTGGTCTACGCAGCTTTACTTCTGGGGCATAAAGACGGAGAACTTCACCACGAACTCCACGTAAAGCTGTACTGGTTTTATTCCATGTTGATTGTGCACCTACGCCACGACAGTCAATCACTTGATCATATGACCCTAAACTACGTACTAACTCAGGATTAGTTTCACAATGCCAATGACAGTTCACCGAACTATTGGCTAGCTCAACAGCAAGCGCATCTAGCAACTGACGATTATCTAGCTGACCTTCATTGGGCAAATATAAGCCTTGATTAAAGCGATCTGCTACTCCTGGTTCAAGATTGCGCAGTGCTTGATTATCTAGCGTTTGTGGAGCATGTAGCGCTGCATTATTGAGGCAATTTTTCTCTAAGTGGGCGGCAAAGCGTTCCGCTTCACTGGCATCTTGTCTATGCCACAAAATAAGGGTGCCATCTTGCTGAAAATAAACCGGAGTACTGAGGTCTTTAATCAGTGATTTCCACCGAGGCAGACTATAAATCCCCATGCGCACTACCGCATCTTCGGTAATGGCCGATTCTGCAAGAGGAGCCAACATCGCTGCAGCAATGCGCGCAGCAGCATGACTTGCATCGGGACCACCTTTATCAAATAGATCTACCTGAGCACCTCGCTTGGCAAGCGTAATAGCGAGTAGCCGACCCATCAGGCCGGCTCCAACGATGGCAAACTTGCTATGCGAGATGCTGCTTTTCGTCATGCTTATTGATAAATTTCACTACCGCGCTTACGGAACTCTGCAGACATTTCTTCCATGCCTTTATCGGCATCTTGTGTGACCTGTGCAATCGGAATAACTTTGCCAGGTACTTTAGGGTTGCCATCGGCATCTAAAGTTGCTGCATAGTCACGCACTTCTTGTGTGATCTTCATGGAGCAAAACTTCGGTCCACACATGGAGCAAAAGTGAGCAATCTTGGCACCTTCAGCTGGGAGTGTAGCGTCATGGTATTCACGCGCACGCTCTGGATCTAAGCCAAGATTAAATTGGTCTTCCCAGCGGAATTCAAATCGTGCTTTCGATAAAGCGTTATCACGCAGTTGAGCGCCTGGTAAACCTTTTGCTAAGTCAGCACCATGGGCTGCAATTTTGTAAGTAATGATTCCTTCGCGGACATCCTCTTTATCTGGCAAGCCAAGGTGCTCTTTTGGCGTTACATAACAAAGCATTGCAGTGCCGTACCAG
Organism: Polynucleobacter sp. AP-Melu-500A-A1; assembly: GCF_018882125.1. Lineage (GTDB taxonomy): Bacteria > Pseudomonadota > Gammaproteobacteria > Burkholderiales > Burkholderiaceae > Polynucleobacter. The sequence goes on along the minus strand of NZ_JACVOZ010000002.1, from coordinate 221,526 downwards.
CCAATTTGAGCTGCACCAATGCCGCTGGTAATGTGATCGTATCCCGGTGCGATATCGGTAATCAGTGGTCCAAGGGTGTAGAAGGGGGCTTCAAGGCAATGCTTGAGTTCTTCAGTCATATTTTCTTCAATGCGTTGCATCGGTACATGGCCGGGACCTTCAATCATGACTTGAACATCATGCTTCCAGGCTTTAGCTGTTAACTCTCCAAGCGTATGAAGTTCGCCAAACTGAGCGGCATCATTAGAGTCAGCAATACAACCTGGACGCAGTCCATCTCCCAAGCTGAAGGAAACATCATAGGCTTTCATGATTTCACAGATTTCATCAAATCTGGTGTAGAGGAAGTTTTCTTTGTGATGCGCTAAACACCACTTAGCCATGATCGATCCGCCGCGCGATACGATGCCTGTAATGCGATCTGCAGTGAGAGGAACATAGCGCAATAAGACACCCGCATGAATGGTGAAGTAATCCACACCTTGTTCGGCTTGTTCTACTAAAGTATCGCGGAACATTTCCCAAGTGAGATCTTCGGCAATACCACCAGTCTTATCAAGCGCCTGATAAATCGGCACTGTACCAATAGGAACAGGAGAGTTACGAATAATCCACTCCCGCGTTTCGTGAATGTGTTTCCCAGTGGATAAATCCATAATGGTGTCAGCGCCCCAACGAATTGACCAAACCATTTTCTCTACTTCTTCATTAATGGATGAAGTCACCGCTGAATTGCCTAAGTTGCCGTTAATCTTTACCCGGAAGTTGCGTCCAATGATCATAGGCTCTAACTCTGGGTGGTTAATATTGGCCGGAATAATGGCTCGACCAGCAGCGATTTCAGAGCGAACGAATTCACCAGTGACAATATCGGGAAGGTTTGCACCGTAGCTCTTGCCGGGATGCTGCTTCAGTAATTGTTTGTATTCTGGATTCTTACGCAGTTGCTCTAGACCCATGGATTCGCGAAGGGCCACATATTCCATTTCAGGCGTGACAATGCCTTGGCGCGCGTAATGCATTTGGCTCACATTCTGACTGGTCTTAGCAACGCGCGGGGCACTTATGTGGGCGAAACGAAGACTTTGCGTTGCTTCATCTTGGGATCTCGCAACACCATATTCCGAGCTTGGTCCAGCAAGTTGTACTGTGTCATTGCGCTCTTCAATCCAAGCTTCACGCAATCTCGGCAATCCCATTTCAAGATTGATGAGAATATCTGGATCGCTATAAGGACCAGAGGTGTCGTAGACCGGAACAGGGGGATTTACAATGAGCTCTTCACCAACGCGAGTAGGCAATTGCTCAATCATACGAATGGGCGCTTTCACGTCTGCACGAGAACCCTGTAAGTAGGTTTTCGTAGATGCAGGGTATGCAAATTTTTGACCGAAGTCTCGCTCTAAGCTTTTGATGCTTGGAATCTCATGCTTGGTGTTTTGTTTATTGCTCATGTCCATCTCCTGACTGTTTTTAGATGGACGAAACCGGGTGTGTCGGTCTGATGTAACTCCCCACGCCAGCATTACCTGGATCGGGTTCTAGGGTCTTTCTCAGCGCCTCTTAGCTCTAATTCCAAGAGGGCACCCCTGTTTCATCCTGATGACTATTTAACCATGAATTACTGATTTATGTAATGGCAATTAATCCTATTTGGTGCGGCGCAATATAAAGTCAGCAGTGACAAGGGCAGCATCGCTGGTAAATTCGTCAGCTAAAATTCGGGCTGCCGCCTCAGCTAAGGAAATTTCAATAAAACCACTGACTTCACCATCGTGATTTGTGGGAACAAAGTTATCAGCTAGCTCTAAATCATAGATAAAGAGCAGTTCATCATGAAACCCTCGCCCAGGTATGGGTCGGCGCATATGAATTCTTCCCACCGGTTCAATTTCATCTGCAAGCTTTGCAGGCACCCCAGCTTCTTCCCATAATTCACGTTTTGCACTGACCCAAGGCGTTTCATCTGCAGTAATGCCACCAGCGGCAATATTGTCTAGCTTCCCTGGATCCGTAGCTTTAGTTTCACTGCGCCTGCCAAGCCATAAATTATTTGCTTTGGTAAAGCCATTAATGTGAGTCGCCATGCTGCGAAAGCCAAAAGTACGAAAAGCTGCACGCTCTAAACGAAAGGATTGATGACCGTGTTGATCGAGCCATGCAAAGTCTTCATTACGCCATCCGGGAATAAAGCCTCCCAAACGCATTCTCTGCGCTAGTTGGTAGAGGCTTTCAGACAATTCTTTAGGTCTTCGAAGGGTAATGTTGACCTGATCTGCTCCAATGGATACAAGATCGATTGGATGATTCTCTAAGGTTTCTTGGAGATAAGAAATAAATTCGGGATTAAGATGTCCAATAGTTTGACTGACTGCATTATTAGCTATCAGTTGTATCGGCAAAAAATCTGGAGGCGCGGGGCGTGCGGTGTTTTGCAACATCTCCTCTAGCGCGGCTAATGTGCTGGTTGTAAGCGTATTCATAAGGAAAGTGTAAGAGAAAACAATGGGGTCAACCAAAAAAATCATGCATGGCGGCCAAATATTGGCAAACGCACTTGTCAGACAGGGTGTGGATATTGCCTTTGGCGTCCCTGGCGAGAGTTTTTTGCCGCTGCTAGATGGCTTAGTAGACCAAGGCAATTTTCAATTTATTACCTGCCGCCAAGAGGGCGGCGCTGCCTATATGGCGGAGGCTTACGCCAAGTTAACCGGTAAGCCTGGAGTTGTTATGGTGACGCGAGGGCCCGGTGCCTCTAATGCAATGATCGGCATTCATACAGCCTATCAAGATTCGACTCCAATGGTCTTATTAATTGGTCAAGTAGGTACCGACATGGTGGAGCGCGAAGCTTTTCAGGAGATCGATTACCGTCGCATGTATTCTGAATGTGCAAAGTGGGTTGGCAGTATTGATCGGGTAGACCGGATTGATGAATTTGTATCGCATGCTTTCCACATAGCCCAATCGGGCCGTAAAGGACCCGTGGTTTTGGCTTTGCCTGAGGATGTCCTATATCTTCAAGATGAAGAAAAGCCAACAGCAGCAGCCCATATTGTTCAACCTGGTTTAGATCGTCAGATCTTTGCAAGCGCCATGACTGCATTTGCCAATGCAAAAAATCCCATCATTTTGGCTGGTGGCGGTAATTGGAATTCTGCGGCCTGCGATAGTCTCAAGGCATGGGCCAATCGAGAAGGCGTGCCAGTGGCCACCAGCTTTCGCTCACAAGATCTCATTGATAATCGGGACAACTGTTACGCGGGCGATCTTGGGATTGCGGCTAATCCAGCCCTAGTTAAGCGCATACAAGAAGCTGATGTCTTATTAGTCATTGGTGAACGTTTAGGCGAAATGACTACTGCTGGATACACGGTTCTCATGCCACCACAGTCTCAGAATATCCTCATTCATGTTTTATCAAGTCCTGATGAATTGGGTCGTGTATATCGACCTGAGTATGCTATTAACTGCAGTCCAGAAAATTTCTGTGATGCCCTGGCTGATATCCAAATGGGATCTGCCTATGATCGTAAGCAGATGCAATCTGCCCATCAAGAATATTTAGCGTGGTCTGAACCAGTAAGCGTCCCTGGAAGTATGCAGTTGGCACAGATCATGGCCTCATTAGCGCAAGTTATTCCTCGTGATGCCATTATTACCAATGGCGCAGGAAATTTTGCTACTTGGGTGCATCGCTTTTATCCCTACGGTGGATTTAGAAGTCAACTAGCACCAACGAATGGCTCTATGGGGTATGGTCTTCCAGCAGCTATCGCCGCCAAAATTGCTGAGCCAAATAGAGCGGTGATCGCTGTTTGTGGAGATGGCGATTTCATGATGAATTGCCAGGAGTTGGCAACGGCGGCCAGATATGAAGCTTATCCCATTATTTTGGTGGTAAATAACAGCATGTTGGGGACCATACGAATGCATCAAGAACGCGAATTTACTAAACGCGTAATGGGAACTGGCCTAACTAATCCAGATTTCGTAAAGTTTGCAGAGAGCTTTGGTATTCCAGGTTATCGCGTTAGCAAGACAGAGGAGTTTGCTTCGGTCTTTGAAAAGGCTTTAGCTAGCAATAAGGGCGCTTTGATTGAATTGGTTTTAGATCCAGAGGTTATTACGCCCACAAAGCTTTTATCAAAATTAGCTAAGTAGTAATAGATAACGTTGAGGGATAAAAAAAGAGGAGCAGCGCTCCTCTTTTTGCATATCACTACATAGTATTGTGTTCTTTGTTAGTCAACCTTTGCGCCGGAGTCTTTAACTACCTTAGTCCATTTTGCTATTTCAGCTTTAATAAAACTTGCAAATTGTGTAGGAGTGTTACCAACGGGCTGCGCTCCCATTGCAAGATATTTTTCTTTGACTGATGCGCTATTGATAGCAGCCATTAATTCGGTGCTGTCTTTAGCCAAAATATCAGCAGGCATATTTGCTGGGCCAACAATACCAAACCATGAGGTTGCTTCATAGCCCGGTAAATTTGCAGCTTCGGCAATGGTTGGTAAATCCGGAAAAGCAGGTGAACGCTTTGCACTGGTTACAGCTAGCGCCTTTAAACGTCCAGCGCGAATGTAATTAATGGAAGAAGGTAGATTATCAAACATGATATCCACGTTGCCAGCCATTAAATCGGTTACAGCGGGTGGGCTACCTTTGTAGGGTAGGTGCACCATATAGGTTTTTGTCATCGACTTGAAAAGCTCGCCAGCCATATGAATAGAGGTTCCATTACCACTTGAGGCCATATTCACTTTACCGGGATTCTTCTTGGCATAGGCAATTAAGTCATTGACAGAGTTGATATTGTTTTTGCTGGCAAATTCAGGATTAAGAACCAATACGTTTGGTAATTCAGCTACTAAGGTAATCGGCGTAAAGTCTTTGATTGGATCAAAAGGCATTTTGCCGCCACCTTGGGTATAGAGTGGTTGATTGATTCCGTGCGTACCAACAGAAGCCATTAACCAGGTGTAACCATCAGGAGCAGACTTGGCGACAATTTCTGCGCCGATATTTCCTCCGGCACCTGGCTTGTTATCAATAATCACATTCCATTTGTTAGTGGTAAGTAATTCATTTTGTAAAGGTCTTGCTACGTTGTCAGTTGCCCCGCCTGCTGGAAATGGCACCACAAAGCGAATCGGCTTATTTGGATAATTACTTTGTGCGTAGGAAGGAAAAGAGAATGTTATTAACGCTGAGATACTCGCTAATGCAGCGCCTAGATGCACAATCTTTTTTAAGTTACTTGCCATATATCACATCTCCATTTTTTATAGATCCCTATCACATTTTTACATGAGGTGATATTTAGGGTTTGTTGTTATGCACAATTTAAACCATTTCCTATGGGGTTGTCATAAATGCTTAACAATTGAGCATGCTAGCTTGCTCTATATAAATCTACGACTTACGAAAACTTTTATCGATTTATCCACAAGGCCTGTGGATAAGTTTTATTATTTTCTGGTCCCGCCGACAGGAATCGAACCTGTATCCCACGCTTAGGAGGCATGTGCACTATCCATTGTGCTACGGCGAGAATGATAAAAAGTTAAAAGTATGCTAGCAAATGCTAAGCTTATTACCACCCACAAAGTGCCCAAACTTGATTCGTAATGGCGATCATCATGTCAGGTGCAAAGTAGGAGGAAAAAACTAAAAATAAAACTACTCCAATACAGGGGTATAAAAACCAAGGGGAGAGATACCTTTTTCTCCTCTGAGGGGAATTGTACTTAGGCATTGACGGTTCTAACCAACGCCCGTTCTTTGACTGGTAAATTTACTAAGAAAGCAAAAACTCCCAGGACAATAGCAATTTCCCAAACAATAAGATAAGAGCCGGTGCGGTCAAAGAGATATCCACCAAAAAATGCACCACAGAAACTACCGAGTTGATGTGAGAAGAACACAAGGCCCGATAACATCGTTAAATATTTCACGCCAAAAATCTGTGCCACGATACCGTTGGTGAGAGGGATTGTCGATAACCACAAAAATCCCATGATTGAAGCAAATAGATAAGTACTCCATGGCGAGAGTGGTATTAACAAAAAGCCGGCTATAGCAATAGAGCGTCCTATGTAGATTCCAGAGAGCAAATAACGCTTGGGAAAGCGTTGCCCAAATATTCCCGCGCAATAGGTTCCAAATATATTAAACAGACCAATTAATGCTAAAGCTGTTGTTGCTACTACGGGTGCACCTACAGCTGGGAATAGGCTTGATTGGTCTTTAAGGTAGGGGGCTAGATGAACGGCAATGAACACTACCTGAAAGCCACAAACAAAATATCCCAAGGTCAATAAGCGAAAGCTGGGGTTTCGCATTGCTTCTTTTAATGCTTCCATGATTGTCTGATCGCCCAACTGATGGTGATGAGCAAAATTCCTTTCACGCAACATAAATGCCGTGGGGATCATGAGGCTAGCCATTAATCCCAAAAGTAGCAGTGCATCTTGTGCACCAAAGGCGCTTAATAAACCTTGTTCGACTGGAATCATCAAGAATTGACCAAATGAGCCTGCAGCAGCTGCAATTCCCATCGCCCAAACTCGTTTATCTGCGGGAACATTGCGCCCCAGAATTCCATACACCATGCTGTAGGTGGTAGCGGTTTGGGCAAGTCCAATGAGTAAGCCGCCTGCTAGCGTGAAATTGAGTACATCGTTTGATAAGGCCATCCCTGCCAATCCAAGGGCATATAGAAGCCCACCAGCAAGCATAATTTTGAATGCGCCAAAGCGATCGGCTAGAGCTCCTGTTACTGGCTGGACCGCACCCCAAATGAGATTTTGCAAAGCAATGGTGAAAGCAAAGGTTTCTCGACCCCATCCATTATCTAAAGTAATGGGGAGGTTAAATAAGCCAAATCCATGGCGAATACCCATGGAGAGCGTCACCATGAGGCCTCCAAAGATGAGGACTTGTCTCATCGAGAGGGCTGGTTTGATGGTGGAATTGCTCATGTATGGGTTTATTAGCTTTAAAGAGGTCTACGCCAAAGGCTAGCCTGCGCACGGCTAAGACCTAAAACACATATATGACTTAAGGCTTCCATGCCCTAATTTTGGCATGGAAGTTGGGGGCTTTCCTGAAAAGTTCAGGTTAAGCTACAGACATGACTACAATTTGCGCGCATGGCTACCCGTAAAACTTCCGAATATAGTGAATCATCGATTCAGGTCCTTAAGGGACTAGAACCAGTCCGCCAGCGGCCTGGAATGTACACCCGCACCGATAACCCCTTGCACATCATTCAAGAGGTGCTTGATAACGCATCTGATGAGGCTTTGGGTGGTTTTGGTAAGCAAATTATTGTGACTATGCACACAGATGGCAGTGTGAGCGTTGAGGACGATGGACGAGGTATTCCAGTGGGGATGCATCCCACGGAAAAAAAGCCTGTTGTAGAAATCGTTTTTACCCAACTTCACGCCGGCGGTAAGTTTGAAAAAGGTTCAGGCGGGGCCTATGCGTTTTCTGGTGGTTTGCATGGGGTTGGTGTGTCAGTTACTAATGCCTTATCCAAACGCTTAGAAGTGACCGTATGGCGCGATGGACAGCTATCTACTCTAACCTTTGCCGATGGCAAAGTGATTGAGAAACTGAAAACAAAACCTTCATCAAAAGAAGATAAGTCACATGGCACCCAGGTGAGAGCTTGGCCGGACTCTATGTATTTTGATAGTTCAGTAATTCCAATGCCTGAGCTCATTCGCTTGCTCCGTTCTAAGGCAGTGTTACTGCCTGGTGTCAAAGTGACGCTCATTCAAGAAAAATCAGGGGATACCCAAACTTGGCAATACGCTCAGGGCTTGTTGGGTTATTTAAATGAAGCCATTGCTCAGGCCGGACATGGCCCTGAAGTCATTCCGCCATTTGAGGGCGAGCAATATGCAAGTGGTACTGGTGAAGAAGATTCCTTTGCAGAAGGTGAAGGCGCTGCTTGGGTCGTATCTTGGACTGAAGACGGCCCCCCGGTGCGCGAGAGTTATGTCAATCTCATTCCCACTCCTGCAGGCGGTACGCATGAGAGCGGCTTGAGAGAAGGTTTGTTTAATGCGGTTAAAGGCTTTATTGAGATGCATGCCTTACAACCTAAAGGTGTGAAGCTAATGCCTGAAGATGTATTTGCCCGGGCTTCATTTATATTGTCAGCAAAAGTTTTAGATCCGCAGTTTCAGGGGCAGATTAAAGAGCGCTTAAATTCACGTGATGCGGTACGTTTGGTTTCTGGCTACGTTAAATCAGCACTTGAACTTTGGTTAAATCAGCATGTAGATTACGGTCGAAAGCTTGCTGATTTAGTGATAAAGCAAGCACAAGCTCGTACCCGTGCAGGTCAAAAAGTTGAAAAGAAAAAATCTTCTGGCGTTGCAGTGCTTCCTGGCAAGTTAACCGACTGCGAAAGCCAAGATACGGCATTAAATGAAATATTTTTAGTTGAGGGTGACTCAGCTGGTGGTTCAGCCAAGATGGGTCGCAATAAAGAGTACCAAGCGATTCTACCTTTGCGTGGCAAGGTGTTAAATACTTGGGAAGCTGAGCGTGATCGCCTGTTCGCTAATAATGAGGTGCATGACATCGCGGTAGCTATTGGAGTTGATCCGCATGGTCTGAACGATACTCCCGATTTATCCAATTTACGCTATGGAAAAGTGTGCATCTTATCTGATGCGGACGTAGATGGATCGCATATTCAGGTACTACTATTAACACTGTTTTATAAACATTTTCCGAAGCTCATTGAGCTCGGTCATGTACATATTTCACGTCCACCCCTCTTTAGAGTCGATGCGCCTGCGCGTGGTAAGAAGCCAGCACAAAAAATTTATGCACTTGATGCAAGTGAATTGCAAGCCATAGAAGATAAGTTGCGTAAAGATGGTGTCAAAGAGTCTGCATGGCAAATCTCTCGCTTTAAGGGTTTAGGTGAGATGAGTGCAGAACAACTGTGGGATACCACCTTAAATCCAGATACCCGTCGTTTATTGCCTGTCACTTTGGGAACCTGGACTGAAGATGAAACATTTAAAACAATGGATATGCTGATGGGTAAATCAGAATCAGGTGCTCGCCGAGATTGGCTAGAAGAGCGCGGTAACGAAGTTGAGGCAGATATCTAATGGCAATCAAAAAGACTCCCAATAAAATTGGCGGCAATGAGCAAGCGGATTTGTTTTCAAATCCCGTGGAGATCGATATCGTGGAAGTTAAAGAAGCGCCTACAGGTACAAAGCCCTCCGGAAACGGCCCGAAGGATCCGCATGATCCCAATACGGTTGAGTTGAATGAGGATGGTAAAGATAGTTTGACTCTGGCTGTTTATGCAGAGCGCGCTTACCTTGATTACGCCATTAGCGTTGTTAAAGGACGCGCCTTGCCTGATGTAGCAGACGGTCAAAAGCCAGTGCAACGCCGTATCTTATTCTCTATGAGTGAAATGGGATTGCGCGCAGATGCAAAGCCCGTTAAGAGTGCGCGCGTAGTAGGTGATGTATTGGGTAAATTCCATCCCCATGGAGATCAATCTGCTTATGACGCTTTAGTTCGTCTGGCGCAGAGTTTTTCATTACGCTATCCCCTGATTGATGGTCAAGGTAATTTTGGTTCGCGAGATGGTGATGGTGCTGCTGCTATGCGTTACACCGAGGCACGCTTAACCAAGATTGCCAGTTTGCTAATGAGTGAAATTGATGAAGGTACAGTCGATTTTGCCCCGAACTACGATGGCTCATTTCAGGAGCCTAAGTTATTGCCCGCCCGCCTACCATTTGTTCTTCTGAATGGCGCTTCAGGAATTGCTGTGGGTATGGCAACCGAAATTCCTTCTCACAATTTGCGTGAGGTAGCTGAAGCAGCAATCGCTTTAATGAAGTCACCAAAGCTATCTACAGCCCAACTTCTTGAAATTATGCCTGGGCCAGATTATCCCGGCGGTGCTCAAATCATTTCTTCTACTGCAGAAATTGCGCAGATCTATGAAACGGGCCGCGGTAGCATCAAAGTTCGTGCTCGTTGGTCCGTGGAGGAATTGGCTCGTGGTCAATGGCAAATTATCGTTAATGAGTTGCCACCATCAACCTCATCTCAGCGCGTACTGCAAGAGATCGAAGAAATTACCAATCCCAAGGTAAGGGTTGGTAAGAAGACGCTCACTCCTGAGCAAAACAATCTTAAGTCGACCATTTTGAATGTGCTCGATTGTGTTCGAGATGAATCGAGCAAAGATGCAGCAGTGCGTTTGGTGTTTGAGCCTAAGAGTAAAAATATAGACGTCAATGAATTTGTCAATCTACTGTTAGCCCATACTTCGCTTGAATCTAATGCACCAATGAATTTGGTGATGATTGGCAATGATGGCCGTCCTCGCCAAAAGAACTTAAAGGACATTCTCTCCGAGTGGATTGCATTTAGAGTTGCAACTGTTACACGTCGTACACAATATCGCCTTGGTAAGGTAAAAGACCGAATGCATATTCTAGAAGGACGTTTAACCGTTCTTCTGAATATCGATAAGGTGATCAAGATTATTCGCAATAGCGATGAGCCTAAGCAAGATTTAATTAAAGAATTCAAGTTAACAGACCGTCAAGCTGAAGATATTTTAGATATCCGTTTGCGCCAATTGGCTCGTCTTGAGGGAATTAAAATTGAGCAAGAACTCAAAGATCTCAAGTCAGAGTGTGATGAATTAGAAGGCTTGCTACAAAGTGATACGGTATTGCGTAAGCGCATCATCAAGGAAATTGAATCGGATATTAAAGATTTTGGTGATAACCGTCGTACCCTTATTCAAGAAGATAAGCGTGCAGTAGCAGAAACGAAAGTCATTGATGAGCCTGTCACAGTCATTGTTTCTCAAAAGGGTTGGATTCGTGTGCGTCAGGGTCATGAGCATGATGCAAGCCAATTTACCTTCAAGGCGGGTGACGCACTATATGCCACATTTGAGGTGCGAACCGTGGATGTGATCCAAGGTTTTGGCAGTGATGGCCGAGTCTATACAGTGGCAGTCAGTGAATTACCCGGTGCACGTGGAGATGGTTCGCCATTAACCAGTTTTGTAAATTTGGCTACAGGCTCGCAAATGGTTGCCTATTACGCTGGACAAGCAGATGACCTAGTACTGCTTTCTACTAAAGCAGGTTATGGATTCCTTGCCAATGTATCGGATATGAGTACTCGCAATAAAGCTGGTAAATCATTCATTAGCATTGACAATAAAATGCCTGGCGATGCTCCTTTGGGTGCAGCTAAAGTGCAAATAGGCATGAAACAGGTAGCCTGCTTATCGGCAGCCTCGAAATTATTGGTATTTCCCTTAGATGAATTAAAGCGTCTACCTACTGGTGGTAAAGGCGTTATCTTGATGGGCTTAGATGGTAAAGAGGAGCTAGCATCGGCAATTGCTGTTGGCCCTAATGGCGCCACGTATTCAGGGGCAGGCCGTGCAGGAAAGCCTACTGAGCTCAGTTTGGATGCTAAGACGCTCAAATCATTTGCGGGTAATCGTGCGCGCAAAGGTCATTTCGTTGAGCCTCGATTAAAGGACGGCAAGTTGCAAGCGAACTAAGTGTTTAATTAATTCGCTTCATCCTGCTATTTCTTTTTGGGGATACTAATGCCATATTTAACGGCAATGACTTCAGCCAAAATAGATATAGCAATTTCTGGGGGCGTTAGGGCGCCAATATAAAGTCCTACAGGACCATGTAATTGATCGACTTGTTCTTGGTTAAGATCAAAATCTAAAAGACGCTCTTTTCTCTTTTGGGTATTTTTACGGCTACCCAACGCACCGACATAAAAAGCGGGTGACTTCAGTGCCTCCATTAATGCCATGTCATCTAATTTTGGATCATGCGTAAGTGCAACGACAGCAGTATGTGGATCAACACCTATCTCTAAAAGCACATCATCAGGCATGCCTGTGAAGAAGCTAAGATCATTGCGATTTATACCTTCAGCATATTCCTCACGAGGATCTATCACAATGACTTCAAAGTCAGATGCTAATGCAAAATCAGCGGTATAAAGAGATAGTTGACCAGCACCAATAATGACCATGCGCCAACGTGGTCCATAACTGGTGAGCATTTCTTGATCGGTACAGCTAAATTCATCATGACAAGACCCGGCTGATAGGGTGGAGAGGCCAGATTGTAGGTCAACAGTGCGCCTGGTAATTTGATGAGATGAAATTTGCTCTAAGAGCTGCTCTAAGATAGCTAACTCAGGTTTGGGTTCAACCAAGAGACGAAGCGTTCCACCACAAGGTAAGCCAAAGCGAGCTGCTTCTTGTTGACTGACACCGTAAACGACCATTTCAGGGGTGTCACGTGTCAAAATTTCTGATTGAACTCGTCGAATTAAGTCATCCTCAACACATCCACCCGATACTGAACCAGCCACTTGACCATCGCCTCTAATTGCTAACCATGAACCCACAGGGCGCGGAGCTGATCCCCAAGTTTGAACGACTGTAGCAATGGCAACGGGATGGCCTTCTTTAAGCCAAGTTACAGCTGTTTTGAGGACGCTCAAATCGGTACTGTTCATACTATCTCTGATTTCTTTATCTTGTTTTTATTCTTGCTGGATGCTTTATTCATAATTCCTATTTATTATCACTCTAATGACTATGTCCCGCCCAACTTTTGACTCGCCCAGTCTTCGCTTAGCGGTTTTATTGCTTGCAGCAGGTCAGGGTAGCCGTCTAGGTTCATTCCCCAAGGCTTTATTGAAAAAGTTTGATCAAAGCCTATTAAAACAATTTAGCCTTACTGTCCAAGCACTGAATCCTGTTGAGTTTCTAATAGTGACTGGCTTTCATGCTCAAGCTATCGAAGACCATTTGGAGGTTCTTCAAAGCGAATTAAATATATCCATTAGAGCAGTACGTAATCCTCATCCAGAAAAAGGTCAAGCCTCATCCATACGCCTGGGATTAGAGTCGCTCACTTGGGAATATGATGTATTGCTAGTTGCTTTATCTGATCAGCCAGAGATCGGGAATACAGAAATTCAAGCGCTTTTAGAAGCATTTCAGGACAAAGAAGTGGGTCAAGAAATTGTTCTACCAATGATCAATGGACAACGTGGCAATCCAGTACTATTTTCCAAAAAGTCCATTGAGGCTATATTGCGCGTCCCTGATATGGTTTGTAGACAATATATGGATGCCCACCCTGAGCAAGTTAAGCAATTGATCACCGACAATACCGCCTATCTTGTGGACGTCGATACTGAACAAGACATCCAAAGATTAGGTTTAAATAAATAGCTGTCTGAATTAATTGCTAAGTTAAATTTCAGCAATTAATTCAATTTCAACACAGGCGCCTAAGGGAATTTGAGCAACACCAAATGCGCTACGCGCATGTTTGCCTGATTCACCAAAGACTTCAAAGAGTAATTCAGAGCAGCCATTAATCACTAGGTGTTGATCTGTATATTCAGCAGTTGAATTGACTAAGCCCATTACCTTAACAATGCGCTTTACTTTATCCAAAGAACCCAGATGATTTTGTAATGTTGCAATGAGATCAATAGCAATCGATCTGGCCGCTGCTTTACCAGCTTCTGTATCCAGATCTTTGCCGAGTTTTCCGACCCATGGTTTACCATCACGTTTAGCAATATGGCCTGATAAAAAAACAGTATTTCCCGTAGTTGCAGCCATCACATAGGCTGCTGCAGGGGGTCCTGGTGGTGGCAAATCGATGCCCAGAGTTTTTAGACGTTCAAGAATAGTGCTCATGATTGACCTTCAAAAGGTGAAATTGAAAATTAGTTCAGTAAAAGTATCTTACTTGGAAAGTTGACGCATTGCGCTTTCTAAACCATGAATCGTCACGGGATACATTCGATCTTTCATCAAATTTTTCATAATGTCGATGGACTGGCGATATTGCCATACTGACTCGGGCTCTGGATTTAACCAGGCGAAGTGTGGGAAGTGATCTAGTAGGCGATTAAGCCAAACAGCACCAGCTTCTTTATTGTTGTATTCCACTGAGCCATTAGCACTGAGAATTTCATAAGGAGACATCGTGGCATCTCCAACAAAAATGAGTTTGTAGTCAGGTCCATATTTATTGATGATGTCCTGAGTTGCTGTTACTTGATCTCTACGTCTTCGATTACTTTGCCATAAGTGGTCATAAATACAATTGTGAAAGTAGTAATGCTCAAGATGTTTGAACTCAGCTTTGGCGGCCGTAAATAGCTCTGCGATCCGTGCAATATGATCATCCATCGATCCACCCACATCCATCAGCAACAAGACCTTGACTTGATTGTGTCGCTCTGGGCGCATTTGAATATCCAACATTCCTGCGTTGGCAGCCGTAGAGTGAATCGTTTTATCAAGATCTAGCTCAAGATTGGATCCTTCGCGTGCAAAACGTCGCAAGCGACGCAGGGCAACCTTGATATTGCGACTTCCCAAGGCTAAATTACTGTCATAGTCCTTAAACTCTCTGGCTTCCCAGACTTTAATGGCGGTTCGATTGCCGACACTTTCTCCACCTATACGAATTCCTTCTGGATGGTAGCCGCTGTGACCAAATGGGGAAGACCCACCAGCGCCTATCCATTTATTACCACCGCCGTGCCAATCTTTTTGTTCTTTGAGTAACTCTTCAAGACGTTTTTTAAGGGCTTCTGGGCCCCCCAGTTTTTGAAGTGCCGCCTTTTCTTCTTCTGTTAAAACGCGCTGCAATTTCTTTTCAAGCCATTGCAAAGGGATATCTGGGGACAGGGCAATGATTTGTTCAATTCCCTGGAAGTAACTGCCAAAGACTTGATCGAAGCGATCAAAATACTGCTCATCTTTTACCAAGGTCATTCTCGATAGTTGATAAAACTCATCGATTGAGGGTTGAATGATTTGTGCCTTCAGTCCCTCTAAAAGCGTTAAAAACTCCCTTACCGAGACGGGGATTTTCGCCTCTTTGAGTTTGAGAAAGAATTGAATCAACATCGAATCAGATAGTGCAGGGCAGCTTAACGATGATTACGATTCATCATGACTAAGCGTTCAAACAATTGAATATCTTGCTCATTTTTAAGAAGCGCTCCATGTAAGGGCGGGATCGCGACTTTTTCATCATTACTAAAAAGAGCGCTAGCGGGGATATCTTCTGCTAATAATAACTTTAGCCAGTCAATCAACTCGGAGGTAGAAGGTTTCTTTTTTAAACCGGGCAAGGAGCGGATTTGATAGAAGGACTTCAGAGCAGCATCTAGGAGCTCTTCTTTTATATTGGGGTGATGCACGTCCACAATGCTTTGCATCGTTTTTGCATCCGGGAAAGAAATGTAATGAAAAAAGCAGCGACGTAAAAATGCATCAGGTAACTCTTTTTCATTATTAGATGTAATGATGACAAGAGGACGATGCTTTGCTTTGATGAGTTCTCGAGTTTCATAGACATAAAATTCCATGCGATCAATTTCGCGTAAGAGATCATTCGGAAATTCAATATCTGCTTTATCGATTTCATCAATGAGCAATACGGTTGGTTCTTCTGCTTCAAAGGCCTGCCACAAAACCCCTTTAACAATGTAGTTGCGAATATCTTTGACTTTTTCATCACCCAACTGCGAGTCTCGTAAACGACTGACCGCATCGTACTCATATAAACCTTGTTGCGCCTTGGTAGTCGATTTGATATGCCATTGCATCAGTGGCATATTTAAAGCACTAGCGACTTCTTCGGCGAGCATTGTTTTTCCCGTTCCAGGTTCACCCTTTATGAGAAGCGGCCGTTGTAATGCAATGGCGGCATTGACTGCCAATTTAAGATCTTCAGTTGCTACGTAGCTCTGACTACCGTCAAAACGACTGTCGAATTGGTTTGATGATTGGGTTGTTTTTTTGGTCATAAGGAGCTTGTTGCTAAGTCATTGATTAAGCGCTTAAGTATAGGTAAATGGCGTTAAATTTTCAGTGTTTTCAGTGATTTTTGAGCTTGAAATGCTTAAACACCCCAGGGTGTCGCGTGCTCTCCGCTATACTCTTGTCCAGTTGATCCAAATCAAACTCATTTATAAATGATTGCTATGAAAAAAATCACCGTTCTTTCTCAGTTGGCACTATGCGCTAGCTTGTCTTTTATTGGTTTTGCAGCCCAGGCACAAGACCTTAAGGGTTCTGCTCAAGCTGCTAATGCCAAGGTTTGGCTCTGTGTAGGATGCCATTCAATTCCTGATTACCGTGCTGACTATCCACTGGTTTACAGAGTGCCTATGTTGGGCGGTCAAAGTGCAGCTTACATTGCCAGTGCCTTGGCTGCCTATAAAAAAGGCGAACGTAAGCATCCAACGATGCGTGCTGTAGCAGGCAGCCTTTCAGACCAGGATATGGCTGATCTTGGAGAATACTATGCTGTGCAGACTGCCAGCTCACCTAACAACCCATTGAAGTGATAGAGGCATGTTTATGAAATTTGCATTCGTTTCCGCAGTGTTGCTAGCAAGCATTGGCTCCGTGAATGTAGCATTTGCTGCAAGCATAGATAAAGGTCAAGCCATTGTTGAGAAAGCTAATTGCGCTTCTTGTCATGGTGCTGGTTTGAATGCACCGATTCTGCCGTCCTATCCAAAATTAGCTGGTCAATACCCTGATTACTTGTACTACGCTTTGAAGGCTTACCAGGTGGGTAATAGCAATGCCAAGTATGGCCGTAACAATGCAGTGATGTCATCCCAAGTACAGACATACTCTGAATCCGACTTGCGTGATATTTCTGCCTATATTGCTAGTTTGCCAGGAAACTTCGTGATCAAGAAGTAAGGTGACTCACTTAAGAAAAAGGCTTAGATTAATACTCTAAGCCTTTGTTTTTAATGAAATTACCTAACAGCTTCAAGCCCTCTAGCAAGATGTTTGCGCATTGCAGACTCAGCTGCAAGCTCATCACGCTTTAATAAGGCTCTCAGAATTTCACGGTGCTCAACTAATGAGTTTTGCAGGCGGTCAGTACTCGTCAATGAGTCGCGACGGTGCAATTTTAGTACCTTCCTGAGGCCTCCAATAACGTTATTCATCCAGCGATTTCCTGCAATTTCTTGTATTAAATCGTGAAATTTGACATTAATTTCAAAGAATTGCTCTAAATCACGATCAGCTGCAGCTTTTTCTAGTCGATGGTGTAAGTGATCAAGAAGATTCAACTCGTCTTCAGTAGCCTTGGTCGCAGCTTCTTTAGCTGCTTGGCCCTCCAAGAGCGATAGCACGGTAAAAATTTGCTCTAAATCACGACGAATTACCTCTGTAACGTAGGCTCCCCGACGCATCTTAATGGTGACCAGGCCTTCAGAAGCCAATACTTTAATAGCTTCGCGCATAGGAGTGCGGCTAATTCCAAACTGATCTGCAAGACTTTGTTCATCTAACCAGCTGCCTGATGGCAGTTGCTTAATAAAGATTTGTTCACGCAGTCTATCTGCTACATCTTCGTAGAGCGGCCTGTTATTCAGTTTTGTATTCATAATTATGAATACATTAACTGGACAAATACCCAATTGTCAAGGAGAATAAGAATTAGTTTAGATGCAATGCAGCAATACCAAATGGGAGTGCTTTGTGAGTTCAGAAAAGAAAAGATCAGACAAAAATTCATGGCCATCTGTACCTGATAGCAATCTTGAAGGATGGAAAAAATCTGCCCAAAAATCTGCACCAAATGGAGATATCGACAAGCTTGGATGGAATACACCAGATGGCATTCATCTAAAAGCGCTCTATACATCGGCTGATACTGATGGTCTTCAGTACACCAATTCATTGCCGGGCTTTGAACCGTTTGTGCGTGGTCCACAAGCTACCATGTATTCAGTTCGTCCGTGGACTATTCGCCAATATGCAGGATTTTCAACCGCCCAAGAATCCAATGCGTTTTATCGAAAGGCCTTAGATGCCGGTGGTCAAGGGGTATCGGTTGCTTTTGATTTGGCTACGCACCGAGGTTATGACTCCGATCATCCGCGCGTTACAGGTGACGTTGGTAAAGCCGGTGTTGCTATTGACTCCATTGAAGACATGAAGATTTTGTTTGACGGCATTCCTTTGGACAAAGTCTCTGTTTCTATGACTATGAACGGTGCAGTTTTGCCAGTATTAGCAGGATATATCGTTGCTGGTGAAGAGCAGGGCGTAAAGCAAGAGCTGCTATCGGGAACGATTCAGAACGATATTCTGAAAGAGTTCATGGTGCGTAATACCTATATATACCCTCCTGAACCTTCAATGCGGATTATCGGTGACATCATCGAGTACACCACGAAGTACATGCCAAAATTTAACTCGATATCCATTTCGGGTTATCACATTCAAGAAGCTGGTGCCAATCAAGTTTTGGAACTTGCGTTCACCTTGGCGGATGGTAAAGAGTATGTCAAAACTGCTTTGTCAAAAGGAATGGATGTAGATGGATTTGCAGGTCGATTGTCATTCTTCTTTGCAATCGGCATGAATTTTTACCTAGAGGTTGCCAAGTTACGTGCTGCTCGTCTTTTATGGTGGCGCATTATGAAATCCTTTGAACCTAAAAATCCAAAGTCCTTAATGCTGCGTACGCATTGCCAAACCTCTGGATGGTCACTTACAGAACAAGATCCTTATAACAACGTTGTGAGAACGACCGTTGAGGCGATGGCCGCAGTATTTGGCGGCACTCAATCCTTGCATACCAATTCTTTCGATGAAGCGATTGCCTTGCCTTCAGAATTCTCAAGTCGCATTGCTCGTAACACTCAGCTCATTTTGCAAGAAGAAACCCATATCACGAGCGTCATTGATCCTTGGGCTGGCTCCTACATGATGGAAAACCTAACGCAAGAAATGGCTGATAAAGCCTGGGAAATTATCCAGGAGGTTGATGCTATGGGTGGCATGACTAAAGCTGTCGAGAGTGGTTGGGCAAAGCTGAGGATTGAAGCGGCTGCCGCTGAAAAACAGGCCAAGATTGATTCTGGTTCAGACGTGATTGTCGGTGTGAATAAATACAAGTTAGCTACAGAAGATCTAGTAGATGTCTTGATGATTGATAACGATAAAGTTCGCGAGAGTCAGATAGTTCGTCTTAAAGAAATTAAATCTAAACGTGATACTAAAAAAGTAGAGGCTGCATTGGAGGCATTGACCCGAGCCGCAGAAGACAAGACCGGCAACTTGCTGGAATTATCAGTCAAGGCAATTCGCTTGCGTGCTACCGTGGGAGAAGTTTCTGATGCTTTAGAAAAAGTTTACGGGCGCCATCGCGCCGATACTCAAAAGGTGACTGGTGTGTATGCTGCTGCTTATGATTCTGCTGAAGGCTGGGAAAAACTAAAAGTTGAAATTGCGGATTTTGCAAAAGACTTTGGACGTCGACCCCGCGTGATGATTGCTAAATTGGGACAAGATGGCCATGATCGTGGCGCAAAAGTGGTTGCTACTGCGTTCGCCGATTTGGGTTTTGACGTCGATATTGGCCCTTTATTTCAAACTCCAGAGGAGTGTGCTCGCCAAGCAATTGAAAACGATGTGCATGCCCTGGGTATCTCAACCTTAGCGGCTGGTCATAAAACGCTAGTTCCAGCGATTATTGCTGAATTGAAGAAGCAGGGTTCTGATGACATCATCGTATTCGTTGGTGGCGTCATCCCAAGGCAAGATTATGAATTCCTATATGAAGCAGGTGTTAAGGGTATTTATGGTCCTGGAACACCTATTCCTGCTTCCGCGAAAGATGTCTTGGAGCAAATTCGTAAATCCGCAAAACCTAACTAAGACGGAATAGGAAGAATGCTTACTGCTACTGATCAGACTTTGATCAATGATCTCATTGGACCGCCGTCGCTCATGCAGCGTCGTGCCCTTGCAAAAATTATTACTTTGCTTGAATCAACACGCATGGATCATCGTAAACGTGCAGATGATGTTCTAAATACTTTGCTCCCCAAAACAGGCAAATCCTTGCGAATTGGGATTTCTGGTGTTCCTGGAGTCGGTAAATCTACTTTAATTGAAACACTAGGCCTTTCTCTGATTGAGAAAGGTCATCGGGTTGCAGTGCTAGCCATTGATCCCTCCTCTAGCTTGTCTGGCGGATCCATTCTGGGTGATAAGACGCGCATGGAACGTTTATCTGTTTTAGATAGTGCCTTTATCCGGCCTAGCCCTTCATCTCTGAATTTGGGTGGGGTAGCTGAAAAAACCCGTGAGGCGATGTTGGTAGCTGAGGCTGCTGGTTTTGATGTAGTGATTGTTGAAACGGTTGGTGTTGGGCAGAGTGAAATTGCAGTCTCTGGAATGACCGATATGTTTGTATTGCTTCAACTGCCCAATGCTGGCGATGATTTGCAAGCCATCAAAAAAGGCGTGATGGAAATCGCGGATTTAATCGTGATTAACAAGGTCGATATCGATCCAGATGCAGCAATGCGAGCGCAATTATTTATTACGAGTTCATTACGATTATTTGGTTTTCAGGGCAACCCTGACCACGCTTCGCATGATCAAGAGTTTTGGCACCCTACAGTGATGACCTTAAGTGCCCTTGATGGCAATGGTGTTCCTGAGCTATGGGAAAAAGTGCTGCATTTTCAAAACCTACAGAAGGCTAATGGCAAATTTGATGCGCGCCGCAAGCAGCAGGCTGGTGCATGGATGTGGGATCGAATTGAAGCCGGATTAAAAAGTGCATTCCGTAACAATGCAGCAGTACAAGCGCTTTTACCAAGCTTGAGCGCTCAAGTGAATCAAGGAACCATAGCTTCCTCAGTAGCAGCACGACGTCTGCTCGAGGCTATGGGTCATGAATTTTTCTAAGGAGTAGAAATGAAGGAAATCATTCAACAGCTGGAAGCCAAGCGTGAGCTTGCCCGATTGGGTGGCGGACAGAAGCGAATACAGGCACAGCACTCAAAAGGGAAGTTGACTGCTCGTGAGCGAATCGAGCTCTTGCTTGATGCCGGTACCTTTGAAGAATGGGATATGTTTGTAGAGCACCGTTGCCATGATTTTGGTATGGGAGACCAAACCGTACCAGGAGACGGTGTTGTTACTGGTTATGGAATGATTAATGGACGTCTAGTGTTTGTATTTTCACAGGACTTTACTGTTCTGGGGGGTTCCTTATCAGAAGCTCATGCTGAAAAGATTTGCAAGATCATGGATCAAGCACTTAAAGTGGGCGCTCCAGTGATTGGCCTGAACGATTCAGGCGGTGCGCGTATTCAAGAGGGTGTTGCCTCTTTGGGTGGATATGCTGAAATTTTTCAGCGAAATGTCAACGCTTCTGGCGTGATTCCGCAAATTTCTTTAATCATGGGCCCTTCAGCTGGAGGCGCAGTTTATTCTCCCGCATTGACTGATTTCATCTTTATGGTGAAAGATAGCTCTTATATGTTCGTAACTGGCCCCGAAGTGGTCAAGACAGTAACGCATGAGGATGTGACTGCAGAAGAGCTAGGTGGTGCCATAACTCACTCAACCATTTCTGGTGTGTGTGATCTCGCATTTGAAAATGACGTTGATGCAATCATGATGTTAAGGCGATTTTTCAATTACTTACCTTTATCTAATCGCGAAAAACCCCCGCTGATTAAAGGCGCGAATCGTACTGAAGAACCAGACTTCTCATTAGATACCTTAGTCCCATCTAATCCAAATCAACCTTATGACATGAAAGAGTTGATTGAAAAGATTGCCGATGATGGTGAATTTTTTGAATTGCAACCCGACTATGCCAAAAATATTGTCATTGGCTTTGCTCGGATGGAAGGGCGTTCGATTGGCATTGTTGCAAATCAGCCTTTAGTTTTGGCGGGATGCTTGGATATCAAGGCCTCCATTAAAGCGGCGCGTTTTGTGCGTTTCTGCGATGCTTTTAATATTCCAGTAGTGACTTTAGTCGATGTCCCAGGCTTTATGCCGGGTACTGCTCAAGAATATGGCGGCATTATTAAGCATGGTGCGAAATTACTTTACGCCTATGCAGACTGTACTGTTCCTAAAGTAACTTTGATTACTCGTAAAGCTTACGGTGGGGCTTATGATGTGATGGCCTCTAAACATTTGCGAGGCGATGTTAATTTTGCCTGGCCATCTGCTGAGATTGCTGTGATGGGCCCTAAAGGTGCTGTAGAAATTATCTTCCGCGAAGAAAAATCAGACCCTTTAAAAATTGCTGCTCGCGAAGCAGAATATAAAGCGAAGTTTGCCAATCCATTTGTTGCGGGTCGCCGTGGCTATATTGATGATGTGATCCTTCCTCATGAAACTCGCAAACGTATTGCTCGTTCTTTAGCAATGCTAAAAGATAAAGAATTGAAGAATCCTGCGCGTAAACACGGCAATATTCCTCTGTAAGGCGCAGATAAATTATGACTACGAAAATGTTTAAGAAAATTCTGATTGCCAATCGCGGTGAGATTGCTTGCCGTGTGATGAAGACTGCTAAGCAGATGGGCATTAAAACAGTGGCTGTTTATTCAGAGGCTGACAAAGAAGCACGTCATGTTCAAATGGCTGATGAAGCTGTATGTATTGGACCTGCCCCATCACGCGAATCTTATTTAGTAATCGATCGTATTATTCAGGCCTGCAAAGATACTGGTGCTGAAGCTGTTCATCCTGGGTACGGTTTTTTATCAGAAAATGAGCAATTTGCAAAACGATGCGAAGAAGAGGGCATTGTTTTTATTGGACCAAAATTCCAATCCATTGCAGCAATGGGCGACAAAATTGCATCAAAGAAATTGGCTATAGCAGCCAAGGTAAATACCATCCCTGGTCATAATGAAGCGATTGCGACAAGCGAAGAAGCCCTAAAGATTGCTCAGGGCATCGGCTATCCTGTGATGATTAAAGCTTCTGCTGGTGGTGGCGGCAAAGGTTTGCGGGTGGCTTTTAATGACCAAGAGACTACCGAAGGATTTGCTGCCTGCAAAACTGAGGCTATGAATAGCTTTGGTGATGACCGAATATTTATTGAGAAATTTGTAGAGGGCCCGCGCCATATTGAAATTCAGGTTTTGGGCGATTCATATGGCAATGTGGTGTATCTCAATGAACGTGATTGCTCAATACAACGTCGACATCAGAAGGTAATTGAAGAGGCGCCATCACCCTTTATCGATCCAGCAACCCGCAAAGCAATGGGTGAGCAGGCAGTTGCCTTAGCTAAAGCGGTGAATTATCAGTCGGCTGGTACCGTTGAATTTGTGGTTGGTAAAGATAAGTCTTTTTACTTTCTTGAGATGAATACCCGCTTGCAAGTAGAGCATCCCGTGACTGAGAGTATTACTGGACTAGATTTAGTTGAGCAGATGATTCGTGTCGCTGCTGGCGAAAAGTTGGCATTCAAGCAAGAGGATGTCAAGCTTGATGGCTGGTCAATGGAATGTCGGATTAATGCGGATGATCCATTTCGTCATTTCTTGCCATCGACAGGTCGCTTGGTTAAATATCGTCCACCAGAGTCTATTAATGGTGTACGTGTAGATACCGGCGTATTTGAAGGTGGCGAAATTCCGATGCACTACGACTCCATGATTGCAAAATTAATTGTGCATGGGAAAGATCGCTCTGAGGCAATTGAGAAAATGCGTGCGGCCTTAAATGAGTTTGTGATTCGAGGTATTCATTCAAATATCCCTTTTCAAGCGGCCTTATTACAACACCCTCGATTTGTTAATGGCGATTTCACAACTGGGTTTATTGCTGAGGAATATCCAGAGGGTTTCCAAAAAGATTCGGTACAGCCAGCTGACCCTAAGCGATTAGCAGCTTTGGCAGCATTTATGCGCTATCGATATCTTGAATATATCAAGATGATTGATGGCCAGTTGGCTGGTCATGAAATGGTCATCGCGAAGAAGTTTGTTGTCGTAACGGGTAAAAAAACAGGATCTATGAATGATCCGCATGAAGTGCCGATTCGTGTAGAGCCCAAAGATGGCATCTATTCTGTTTACATAGATGAGGCTGATGGGGTAAGTCGTTACGACATTGTGAGCGATTGGCGTCCAGGTGAAATCTGCTTGAACGCGACTATTAATGGCATTCATAAAATCACTGCGCAAGTTGAGCGTCGTGGCGTAAGACATGTATTGATACTCGATGGGGCTCACTACGAATGTATGGTACTGAGTCCCTTGGGTGCTGAGTTGCAACGCCGTATGCCAATCAAACTGCCGCCAGATACCTCTAAAATGGTAATGTCACCGATGCCTGGTTTATTAACCAAAATAGGCGTAAAAGTAGGTGAAGCGGTCTCTGCAGGGCAAAAACTCGCAACTATTGAAGCTATGAAAATGGAAAATACTCTATCTGCAATGCAAGATGGTGTGGTAGCTGAAATTTGTGCCAAAGACGGCGATAGCTTGGCGGTGGATCAATTAATTATTCGATTTGAATAAGGAAGAATAATGACGGCAACAAAAAAGCCATTCAAAATTCTAGGAATTCAGCAAATTGCGATTGGTGGTCAAGATAAGAATGAGCTTAAAAAGCTCTGGGTCGATATGCTAGGCTTTCAGTTTAAGAGCACTTTTGTTTCTGAACGAGAAAATGTTGATGAAGATATCTGCGCCATTGGTACAGGCGTGCATGAGATAGAACTTGATCTTATGCAGCCCTTAGATATTGAAAAGAAACCTGCTGTTCATCAGACACCCCTCAATCACATTGGTTTGTGGGTAGATGATTTATCTAAAGCGGTTGAGTGGCTTTCTGCTAATGGTCTCCGTTTTGCCCCTGGCGGTATACGCAATGGTGCAGGTGGTTATGACATTGCCTTTGTTCATCCTAAGGGTAACGAGGAGTTCCCTGTTAGTGGTCAAGGAGTCCTCATCGAATTGGTTCAAGCACCACCAGAAGTGATTGCTGGATTGAGTTCATAATCAGCCATTGCATTTAATCTTAAAGAGTCTGACTTGACGCGTATATTAGCCATCGACACATCCTCTTCATGGTGTTCGGTGGCTTTATCTTTGGGTGATGAACCACCACTCTTAAAGCATGAGCCTGTTTCGGCTGGTGCTAGTCAACTCCTGCTTCCTTGGGTTAATCAATTGCTAGAGCAAACAGGCACGTCTATAAAAGATCTTGACGTGATAGCTATCGGAGTCGGCCCTGGTGCTTTTACAGGCGTTCGTTTGGGGGTTGCAGCAGTTCAGGGACTTGCTATTGCAAGGCGTATTCCAGTTATTCCAGTTGCTTCACTTGATGCAATAGCTGCACAGCTGATGTATGAAGAGCAATTTATATCAGCAAGACCAAAACAGATAGTGATAGCTATAGATGCACGTATGCATGAGATATATTGGGCTCAATACCAAGTAACCGATAAAGCTTTGCCAATTCGTATGGGGGATATCACGCTTTCTAAGCCAGAAGATCTCGAACTCGAAGGTATTGAATACATTGCTGGTAATGGACTTAAAGAGTATGGTAGTCGCTTATTTTCAAAGGGCAATCTGCTATTACCTAAATCTCATTTAGATCCAGAAATTGTCGTATCTGCTCTTGGTATTTTAGAGTGCGCAAAATTACAATGGGCGGAGCATCATCAAATTGATGTTCATTTGCTTGAACCGCTGTACATCCGAAATAAAGTTGCCTTTACCACCACAGAGCGCCTCGAGAATTTAGAGTTAGGACCTAAGCGCTAATGGCTATAAATGAGAGTGTGCCAACAGAAGGTATTTCGGAATTATCTTTTTTGCCTATGCAATCTGCAGACCTAGATGCGGTTTTAGCCATTGAGTCGGTTTCACATATTCACCCTTGGACCAAGGGAAACTTCGAGGATTCCTTAGCTGCTGGGCATTGGGCCTATTGCATCAGACCCCAAGTTGAGCAGTCAATTAAGGGATCCTTCTTAGATCCAGCTGTTCTCTGGGCTTATTGCATCCTCTTTCCGGCGGTTGATGAATTGCACTTGCTCAATATAACGGTTTCACCAAAACTCAGAAAATTAGGCCTCGCTACCAGGATGATGGGTGCAATTGAGGGTGTAGCTGCACAACAAAATATACCCAGAATTTTGCTAGAAGTGCGCCCGTCCAATACTGGCGCCTTTACTCTTTATCAAGGCTTGGGCTACGAGCAAATCGGGATTCGAAAAAACTACTATCCTGCAGATGGACAGTCGGGCGCTCGAGAGGATGCACTCGTCATGGCTAAATCGATTAAGCTATCGGTATGAGCAATATGCACTCGAACTTCTTAAAAGAAATGGGTATTACCGAATGGTCTTCCCGCGATCCTGCCGATCCGAGTGTAGAGCTTTCAAGTGTTGTAATTGAGCAAGTTGATAGCCAACAAAAATCAGATGACCTCAGCGCAGCACCACGCTGGCATTGGTGGTTTTTTGGAGATCAACCCAAAGACGATACACAGATCCTTTTTCAAAACATGGTACGTATTTTAGGTTTGAGTTCCTCTGAGTGGACTTGGCTAAAGCCTTCGGACAAACTGAATCTGCTTCAAGCGCCTGCTGAAGATATTCCCATTGTTGCTATCGCGTTTGGATCCACCTCTCTTCAAAAAATAACGGGCGAGCGTGACCCATTAACGCAATTGCGTGAAACAGTTTTAGCGATGAATACTGAAGGTAACGAAGAGATTCCAGTTCTAGCGTCTTTTGAGTTAAATCATTTTTTGACAAAACCTAAAGATAAAGCTCTTCTCTGGCAAGACCTCTTACTTGCTAAATCAGTACTTCTCAGTAATTAAAACAACAATATGATTAGTGTTTATGTTCACCGATGAGGTGCATAGAGTCATATTCTGCTTGGTTCCGAGCGTGACGCTTAATCACTAGCCACATAATTGCACTGACAGCGAGACCAAATCCAATAATGACAAACTGGATTGGGGCATCAAGCCAAATTAATAGCGAGTACACCAGCAGCATTGTCAAAACAGAAATATTTTCATTGAAGTTTTGTACGGCAATCGAATGACCGGCAGACATGAGGACATGACCGCGATGCTGCAAAAGAGCATTCATTGGAACAACAAAATATCCAGCGAGCCACCCAACCAGTACCAATAGAAAATAAGCGGGAAGTAAATTTAGGGAAACTTTTAGACTACCGATAGTCATGATGGTTGTGTCCGGTAGCATGTCAGCGTTGTAGACCGCCAAAATACAGACCACAAACCCCATCGCAACTCCGTAAGGTAGAACTCGTAAAGAGTCACGAAGCGGTATGCGCCATGCCGCCCACATCGCACCTCCAGCAACGCCAACTGCTGAAATCGCTTGCAGAATCGCACCTTGTGAAAGGTTCATATTTAATGCAACTTGCGCCCACTTAATCACAATAAATTGCAAGGTGGCGCCTGCACCCCAAAACAAAGTAGTCACTGCTAAGGAGATTTGACCAAGGCGATCATTCCAAAGTGTTGTGAAGCAGACAGAGAAATCTTTAATCAGCTCGATAGGATTGGTTTTTTGAGATACATAACGAGCCCCTGTATCTGGGATTTTTAAGTTAATGAATGCTGCAACGACATAAATCATCATGATGATGAGAATGGCGGATTCGGCAGGGGTATCAATGCCTGTATCAAATGTTGGTATATCCCAAGAAAGCAGACTTTGGGAAACCGTATTGCTGATCAATACGCCACCCAATACTGTTCCTAAAATAATAGAGCTTACTGTCAGGCCCTCTATCCAGCCATTAGCAGCAACTAATTTTTCCGGGGGAAGCAATTCAGTCAAAATACCATATTTGGCTGGGGAATAAGCTGCCGCACCCAGTCCAACGATTGCATAGGACATTAAGGGATGGCTGCCAAAAAGCATTGCTATACAACCAACAAACTTAATCGTATTGGTAATAAACATCACATTCCCTTTTGGGCGGGAATCTGCAAAGGCTCCTACAAAGGCAGCAAGCAATACATAAGATAATACAAAGAAGAGCTTGAGTAGCGGCGTCATCCAGGCCGGAGCATTGAGCTGGACCAATAGGGCAATAGCCGCTATGAGGAGGGCGTTATCAGCAAGCGACGAAAAAAATTGCGCCGCCATAATGATGTAAAAACTACGGTTCATTCGTACAATCTAGTCATTAATGTTATTAAAACATGAAAGGAGGGGTGAATATGGGTAGTCAAGCTAACAGCATGATAAATAGACCAATCTTGGCAACTATACACACGCAAGCCTTTCAGCATAATTTAAACAGAGTTCGGGAATTGGCTCCAGACTCAAAAATTTGGGCTGTTATTAAGGCAAGAGCTTATGGCCATTCCTTTGATGCCGCTTTCAAAGGCCTTGCTGCTAGTGATGGTTTTGCGCTTCTAGATATTGAAGATGCTCGCTGGCTGAGGCAACAAGGCTGGAGAGGTCGTATTTTGATGCTGGAGGGTCTATTTCATGAAAATGAACTTTTACTTGCCCAAGAGCTTAATTGCGATTTGGTTGTTCATTGCGAAGCTCAAGTTCAGTGGTTGGAGAAGTTTGAGGGTAAAGCCCATAATCCTTTCAATGTTTTTCTGAAAATGAATTCAGGTATGAACCGTCTCGGTTTCAAACCAGCAGTCTATCGGACAGTTTTTCATCGCCTACATTCTGCTGGCTATCATCTGCATCACATGACCCATTTTGCTAATGCAGATCAAGTGGATCAGCAGCCATCAGTGGGTAGCCAGATGGATATCTTTAACGAAACGATTGAGGGGCTGAAAGCTCCTACATCACTTGCGAATTCAGCGGCAATTCTATGGCACCGAAATGCACTTGGAGACTGGGTTCGTCCTGGCATCATGCTGTACGGCGCCTCTCCTACCGGTAATTACGAAGATATTGCGCATGCAAATTTAAGTGCAGTAATGCAACTGCATAGTGAAATCATTGATATTCAAGAATTACGGAAGGGCGATCGTATTGGTTATGGTGGTCGTTACGAAGCGCCTGAAGCAATGCGTATCGGTATAGTGGCCTGTGGCTACGCAGATGGCTATCCGCGTCAAGCACAAGATGGAACTCCAGTTTGGGTATTTGATGGCAATAATAATGGTGCAGGGCTTATTTGCCCGATCGTCGGGAGAGTGTCAATGGATATGCTTTCTATTGATCTTCGCAATACCCCTAATGCAAAAATTGGTAGCGTCGTAGAGTTATGGGGGGATCAGGTGCCGGTAGATCTAGTAGCGCAAATGAGCAATACGATCGGTTATGAACTGATCTGCGCGCTGGCGCCACGCGTTCCAGTAAAAATTAAATAATTACTTGTTCCAGATCTGCCACCATTGACGCTCTTTTTTAGCCCGTTGCCCAGTTTGTAGCATTGGGCTATCGGGGAAATTCAGGGCAAACACACGACCAGTATCGCTACTGAGTTCAACCATGCCCAATTTTTCATAGGACTTAAAAAGCAAGTAGAGCGCCTCTTCAACAGCAGGAGCGCGATCGTAATCACGAATGACCAATTGCGCGCGGTTGGCAGAGGCTAGGTAAGCACCACGCTGATAATAGAAGCGAGCAACTATCACATCGGCTTCAGCCAAAGAGTTCACGATGTAGCGCATACGATCTAAGGAATCTGGAGCGTATTTGCTATTCGGGAATCGCTCAACAACAATCTTGAATGACTCAAAAGCATCTTTAGCGGCCTTAGGATCACGCTCGCTCAAATCTTGTCCGGTAAATCGACCTAACCAACCCAGATCGTCATTAAAAGTGATGAGTCCTTTGAGATAGTAGGCGTAGTCTAAATTATCACTACCTTGATGGAGTTTAATAAAGCGATCAATTGCCACCATTGCCTGCGGGGTGTCTTGCGCTTTCCAGTAACAATAAGCAGCATTAATTTGTGCTTGTTGAGAATAGGGGCCAAATGGAAAGCGCGCCTCTAATTTCTCAAAATATTTTCCGCACTTTACAAAGTCAGTGTTATTTAATCTATCGGTAGCCTCGGAGTAAAGTTTGGATTCAGACCAGATATCGGTATCGTCCTTTTGCCCCTCACTGCCAGCACATCCACCGAGAGCAACCAACACTAATAGGCAGACTAAGACGAGCCCTAAAGATCTCAAGACTGAGGACGCTCCAAATTTAGATGGAGCAAAATTGACGGCAAGCCTTAAACTGGCGTCTGGAAATACATCGGATACAACTGAAAGGCCTTTTAAGCGTGGCATTGCCGCAAACTCCTGAATCGAATCCCGTTGATTATATCGATGAAGAGGATTTCATCTCATTAGAGATTTCTCAAGATATGTCTGGGGAACGCCTGGATAAGGCTTTGGCGACTTATTTGCCAGATTATTCCCGTAATAGGCTAAAGGCCTGGGTTGAGGCTGGGGCTGTGACGGTGGATGGCAGGGTTACAAAAGCCCGGTATTTACTTCATGGTGGGGAGAGTATCAAGGTGTTTCCTCAGGAAATGCCCGAACAATTTGCCTTTGAACCTGAGGATATTCCTTTGGATGTGGTTTACGAAGATGATTCTGTCATTGTTATTAATAAGCCACAGGGGCTGGTTGTTCATCCAGCAGCGGGTAATTGGACGGGTACTTTATTAAATGGCTTACTGTTTCACTTTCCTGAGTTGAAGCATTTGCCGCGTGCTGGAATAGTGCACCGCTTAGATAAAGATACTTCAGGTTTAATGGTGGTTGCTAGGACATCTCAAGCCCAGACTTC
Source organism: Polynucleobacter sp. AP-Melu-500A-A1 (assembly GCF_018882125.1). Lineage (GTDB taxonomy): Bacteria > Pseudomonadota > Gammaproteobacteria > Burkholderiales > Burkholderiaceae > Polynucleobacter. The sequence continues at coordinate 190,846 of NZ_JACVOZ010000002.1, read as the reverse complement.
ACTTGTTAAGCAACTTCAGGAGCGAACTGTAGGGCGACGCTATTTGGCGTGGGTGTGGGGTGATGCCCCAAGTCAAGGCAAGGTGTTGGCAACTGTGGGCCGGGATCAACGTGATCGTCTGAAAATGTCTGCCGGTAGTCCGCTAGGTAAGCCAGCGGCAACACTTTTTAGAAGACTTGCCAAGGGATCATTCAATGATGCCGCCTTGGCATTATTGGAATGTCGATTAGAAACTGGTCGGACCCATCAAATAAGGGTGCACTTAGAGTCGCTAGGTTTACCTATCTTGGGCGATCCAGTGTATAGAAAAAAAACACCAGGAGCAGCCAAGATACTCAATTTTAGTCGGCAGGCACTGCATGCTTATGCTTTAAGTCTTCAACACCCTATAAGTCATGAGGTAATGACGTGGTTTAAGTTGCCCCCGCAGGATATATTCCAGATTCTTCCCCAAATAGGTATGAGCTCAGAGGATTTACCTAAGGAAGAAGCGCTCTTAGCTTCTATCAAAAACGATCGAGCATGATGCGTTTCATTAAGCCGCACTGGCAAGCTTCGCCGATGGTTCATGCAATAGCGACCACTCGTATGGGGGGTTGTAGCCAATCACCTTATGACTCACTCAATTTGGGGGACCACGTAGGGGATAGTCTTGAAAATGTTATTGAAAATCGACGACTATTGAGAATGCAGATTCCATCAGATCCTTTATGGATGAAGCAAGTCCATGGTGTAGCAGTAAGCACGCCGTCTAGCAGATCTCAAGGCCTTAATCAGCTGATTGAGGCAGATGCCATTGTGACTAAGACACCGAATGAAGTATTAGCCATTTTGACTGCAGATTGTCTACCAGTTTTATTTGCTGCAAAAGATGGTTCTATTGTTGGCGCGGCACATGCCGGCTGGAGAGGTCTGAGTGCTGGGGTCATTGAACGAACCATCAAAGAAATGCTCTTGCTTTCTAATCATCTGGTAGCAAGTGATTTGTTGGTCTGGCTTGGACCTGCAATTGGGCCTGACGCATTTGAGGTCGGTCAGGATGTGTATCAAGCCTTTACAGACTCTGGGATCCCTATTGGAACGAAAGATTTTGTAGCCATTGACCGAACGCCTGGAAAATATATGGCCAATCTCTACTCTTTAGCCATAACCCGTTTAAGGGCCGCAGGAATCTCTCAGATTAGTGGTGGTGATCTGTGTACGTATCATGACAAACAAGATTTTTTTTCATATCGTCGTGATGGTGCATCTGGTCGGTCCGCTTCCCTTATTTGGATTTCTAAATAAATCGCTTGGACTTTCCAGGTTTAGTGCGGGTAATTACTAGATTTGCCTCAGGGCTAGGGTTATTGCGTATAACTCAATATGTCTTATGGATGGAGAATGTCTTTAATTAATTCAAGAGACTAATATGTTTGCAGGCATGAATACCGGTGCAACGCCATCCTTGGCGGCGCATCATATGGCGTTAATTCCCCCAGAACGTTTGGCGGAAATCCAAAAAGAATATTTTGCGGAGTTGGCGCATATTGCTACCAATCCAGAAGCGATTAAAGTGAAGGATCGTCGTTTCGCTGGAAAAGCTTGGCATTCATCTTGGAGCAAGGTGATTGCTGCAACCTACCTTTTAAATTCAAAACATTTGATGGCCTTAGCCAATGCTGTCGAGACTGACGATAAGACTAAGCAGAAAATCTTGTTCACTACCGAACAAATGATCGATGCACTATCACCATCTAACTTCATAGCAACTAACCCAGAGGTTCTTGAAAATATTATTAGTACTCAGGGTCAATCTATACAAAAAGGGATTGCGAATCTGCTTGGAGATATGAAAAAGGGTAAAGTTTCTATTACCGATGAAAGTGCCTTTGAAGTTGGTAAAAATATTGCGACTACCGAGGGACATGTGGTATTTCGTAATGACTTATTTGAGTTAATTCAATATAAGCCCTTAACTGAAACGGTATTTGAGCGCCCCTATTTAATGGTGCCCCCATGCATCAATAAATATTACATTTTAGATTTACAGCCGGATAATTCAGTAGTGCGTCATATGGTTTCACAGGGGCATATGGTTTTTCTGGTTTCTTGGAAAAACCCCGATGCGTCAATGGCTAAGGTCAGCTGGGATGACTATGTAGGCAATGGTGTTATCAAGGCAATTGAGGTTGTGAAGGATATAAGTAAAAGCAAGCAAATTAATATTTTGGGTTTCTGTGTTGGCGGCACACTGACTTCTTCAGCCTTGGCAGTCCTTGCCGCGCGAAATGAGCATCCTGCGGCAAGCCTTACCTTGTTTACCACTTTGTTGGATTTCACAAATACCGGAATTTTGGATGTCTTCATTGATGAAGGCATGGTGGAGCTGCGTGAAAATACTATTGGCGGTAAGGGTGGTAAGTACGGCATGATGTCGGGCCTAGATCTAGGTAATACATTCTCTTTTTTACGACCCAATGATTTAGTTTGGAACTATGTTGTAGAGAACTATCTGAAAGGTAACTCGCCACCACCATTCGACTTACTCTATTGGAATGGAGATGCTACCAATTTACCCGGTGCCATGTACTGCTGGTACTTGAGACATACCTATTTACAAAATGATTTAGTCAAGCCGGGCAAACTGACTATTTGCGGTGAGAAAATAGATTTAGGCAAAATCAAATGCCCTGCATATATATATGCCTCACAAGAGGATCACATTGTTCCATGGCAGTCTGCTTACGAGTCTGCGCATATTCTAAAAGGTAAAAATCGCTTTGTCCTAGGCGCATCAGGACATATCGCTGGGGTAATTAATCCTCCTGTAAAAAATAAACGCTATTACTTTGAAAACAACAAAATAGCACCTACTGCCCAAGCGTGGTTAGAGGGGGCTAAGCAAATGACAGGAAGTTGGTGGCCCAATTACACCAAATGGCTAGAGCAGTTTGGTGGAGAGCAAAAACCCGTCTCCAATACTTTTGGAAACGCAAAGTACAAAAAGATGGAAGCAGCGCCTGGAGTGTATGTCAAAGAAAAAGCTGCAACAGCAATCAACTAATTAACGAGTGTTTTTTACAAGGGGAAAGTAATGTCTCAAAAAGTCGCATATGTAACTGGTGGCATGGGTGGTATCGGTACTGCTATTTGCCAACGCCTAGCAAAGGATGGATTTAAGGTGATTGCTGGTTGCGGCCCGAATTCACCACGTAAAGACCGTTGGATCGGTGAACAAAAAGCGCTTGGATTTGATTTCATTGCTTCTGAGGGTAATGTCTCAGATTGGGATAGCACTGTTGCTGCATTTGAGAAGGTTAAGGCAGAGGTAGGCCGGGTTGATGTGCTGGTGAATAACGCCGGTATTACGCGTGATAGCGTATTTCGCAAAATGACCCCCGAGGCATGGAAGGCAGTCATTGATACCAATCTGAACTCCTTATTTAATGTTACAAAACAGGTGATTGAGGGTATGGTAGATAACAATTGGGGAAGAATTATTAATATCTCCTCAGTGAATGGTCAAAAAGGGCAGTTTGGCCAAGCCAATTACTCCACTGCCAAAGCGGGTTTGCATGGCTTCACAATGGCTTTAGCGCAAGAAGTTGCCACCAAGGGTGTCACAGTCAACACTGTTTCTCCTGGCTATATTGGAACTGACATGGTTAAAGCGATCCGTGAGGATGTGCTAGAAAAGATCGTTTCTGGCATTCCAGTCAAGCGTTTAGGCACTCCTGATGAAATTGCATCAATATGCTGCTGGATTGCCTCGGATGATGGCGGCTATGCAACCGGCGCAGATTTCTCATTAAATGGCGGTATACATACTGGCTAATCCTATTAATACAAGATTTGCAACGGCGCGACGCATTGAATTTACCTTTTGGTCAAACTAGGGATAAACTATGCTGATGTTGCGTTGCAGTACTAAGTAAGGAAAATTATGGTTACCCGAACAAAGCGAGTTGGCGAAGAGCGACTTATTAAGAAGTATCCCAATCGTCGTTTATATGACACTCAAACAAGTACCTATGTCACTTTAGCTGACATTAAAGCTCTAGTCATGGCAAACGAAGTATTTAAGGTGATTGATGCCAAAACCGAAGAAGAGCTGACGCGCAATATTCTCTTGCAAATAATTCTAGAAGAAGAGGCTGGCGGCGCACCCGTTTTTTCTTCGCAAATGCTTTCGCAAATTATTCGCTTTTATGGAAACTCCATGCAAGGTCTAATGGGAAATTACCTCGAAAAGACCATGCAATCTTTTGTTGATATTCATCATAAGTTGGGCGATCAAACTAAAGGCTTGGGCGCTGGAAGTACTCCTGAGGCATGGTCTCAGATGCTCAACCTGCAAAATCCCCTCATGCAGAATTTGATGGGCAGTTATATGGATCAAAGCAAAGACTTGTTTATTAAGATGCAAGAACAAATGCAAGGGTCACAAAATATTTTTGGTGGCTTTCCGTTTACTCCCCAGCCTACTAAAACAGAAAAAGAATAGTTGTGGCAGGAAAAATTGGTTTTGTATCCTTAGGTTGTCCTAAGGCCTTAGTCGACTCTGAATTAATTCTGACCCAACTCAGTGCTGAAGGGTATGAGACTGCTAAGGATTATTCCGGCGCAGATTTGGTAGTGGTCAATACTTGTGGCTTTATTGATTCTGCAGTTGAAGAAAGTCTTTCTGCCATCGGTGATGCTCTTGCGGCCAATGGTAAGGTCATTGTCACTGGTTGCTTAGGCGCTAGAAAGAATGCAGATGGCAGTGATCTGATCCAAAGCATTCACCCTAAAGTCCTTGCTGTTACTGGGCCTCATGCCACCGCTGAAGTGATGCAAGCAATCCACTTGCATTTACCCAAACCTCATGATCCCTTCATGGATTTAGTGCCACCAACAGGGGTTAAGCTGACACCCAAGCACTATGCTTACCTTAAAATTTCTGAAGGTTGTAATCACCGTTGTACCTTCTGCATTATTCCCAATCTTCGCGGTGATTTAGTTTCTAGACCGATTGGTGAAGTCTTGCTTGAAGCTAAACGTTTATTTGAATCTGGGGTTAAAGAGTTACTAGTTGTATCTCAAGATACCAGTGCCTATGGGGTTGATATTCAATATCGAACCGGCTTTTGGGATGGTAAGCCAGTAAAGACGCGCATGTTTGATCTGGTAAATGCTTTAAATCAAATTGCACGTGAGCATCAAGCTTGGGTAAGATTGCATTATGTTTATCCTTATCCCCATGTTGATGATATCTTGCCATTGATGGCAGAATTTTCAGAGCATGGTTATGGAGTCTTGCCTTATTTAGACATTCCTTTGCAGCATGCACATCCCGATGTTCTTAAAAGAATGAAGCGGCCTGCTAGCGGCGAAAAGAACTTAGAGCGTATTTTGGCTTGGCGCAATACATGCCCTGATCTGGTGATACGTAGTACTTTTATTGCCGGCTTTCCAGGAGAGACCGAGGAAGAATTCGAATATCTTCTTAATTTCTTGGATGAAGCGCAAATAGATCGGGCAGGGTGCTTTGCTTATTCTCCAGTGGATGGGGCACTTGCTAATCAGCTAGAAAATCCATTGCCTGATCTGATTAGAGAAGAGCGGCGCGCTCGTTTTATGGCTAAAGCTGAAGACATTTCCATTAAGCGTCTTGCTAAAAAAATAGGCAAACGTATTCAAGTCCTGATTGATCGCATTGATGAATCGGGCGGAATTGGTCGCACAAGTGGTGACGCCCCTGAAATTGACGGATTAGTGCGGGTTTTGCCAGCCAATAAGCCTTCTAAACGCTATCGTGTGGGTGAAATCATCCGTGTAACGGTCATTGACTCCCAAGGGCATGACCTAATAGCCGAAACTTGAGCAATGTAATAAAAATGATAGTTGTATTATTAATTAAGCCTATTTTTGGGTTCAGCTAAGGGGATTTTTATGAGTCGTGATGTCGTTGTCTTAAGTGCAGTTCGTTCCGCTATCGGTGCCTTCAATGGTGCTCTCAGTAGCTTTGAGCCTTCTGAGCTCGGCGGTATTGTGATGAAAGAGGCAGTGGCTCGTTCTGGCGTTGATCCAGCCCTTATTAATTACGTGACTGTAGGCAATACCATCCCGACCGATAGTCGCTATGCTTATGTTGCTCGAGTAGCTGCGATCCAGGCTGGCTTGCCAATGGAATCAGTCGCAATGGCTTTAAATCGTTTGTGCAGCTCTGGCTTACAAGCAATTGTGACTACTGCTCAACAAATCATGCTGGGTGATTGTGATTATGGTGTTGGCGGTGGCGTAGAAGTCATGTCACGTGGCATGTATGGATCACCAGCAATGCGGAGCGGTGCTCGCATGGGCGACACCAAAATGCTCGACTTAATGGTAGCAGTATTGACAGACCCATTTGGTGTTGGCCATATGGGCGTTACTGCTGAGAACCTCGTTGAAAAGTGGAAGTTAACTCGCGAAGAGCAGGACGCATTAGCGGTTGAGTCTCATCGTCGCGCGGCACATGCCATTAAAGAGGGCCGTTTCAAATCACAAATCGTGCCAATCACTATTAAGTCTCGTAAAGGTGACGTGGTATTTGATACCGATGAGCATTGTAAGCCTGACACCACGATGGAAACTCTTGGCAAGATGAAGGCTGTATTCAAAAAAGAGGGTGGCTCTGTAACTGCAGGTAACGCCTCGGGTATTAATGACGGTGCCGCTTTCTTTGTTTTGGCTGATGCTGAAACAGCCCAGAAGGCTGGTCATAAAGCTATCGCCCGTCTAGTGTCTTACGCTGTTGCAGGTGTGCCAAACCATATCATGGGTGAAGGTCCAATCCCAGCAACGAAGCTTGCGCTCGAACGTGCTGGTCTGAAGCTTGAGCAAATGGATGTGATTGAATCGAACGAAGCGTTTGCGGCGCAGGCATTAGCCGTTACTAAAGGCTTAGGACTTGATCCAGCAAAGACAAACGTGAATGGTGGCGCAATTGCGTTAGGGCATCCGATTGGATGTTCTGGTGCTGCTATCGCTACTAAAGCAATTCATGAGTTACATCGTGTTCAAGGGAAATATGCCTTGGTCACCATGTGTATTGGTGGCGGTCAAGGTATTGCGACTATTTTCGAACGTATGTAAAAAGGCGTAGCTTGCTTAAGTATGAACTTAGGCAAGTAAGAGTAAGGCTGCATCTAAGCCGACATGGTCAAAAGCCGCGTCGGTTTTTTCTTTTACAACGGGCTTTGCCTTATATGCCACGCTAATACCTGAGCCATTCATCATGATGAGGTCATTGGCCCCATCACCCATTGCTATGGCATTTTCTTTGGTGTATCCCAATTCCAAGCATGTCTGATCGAGATAAGCGGCTTTAGCCATACCATCAACGATCTCACCGATGACCTTACCAGTGAGTTTGCCGTCAATAATTTCGAGAGTATTGGCTTGTGTTTGTTTTAGACCAAATTGCTCGCGTAATTTTTCTGTAAAGAAAGTAAAGCCTCCAGAAACAAGCAGGGTATAGATGCCACGCTCATGAGCGCCTGCCAAAAGTTCAGCAGCACCAGGATTAAGACGTAATCTTTCACGGTAAACAGACTCTAATGAATCAGCAGATACACCCTCCAAAAGAGCAACTCGTCGACGCAAGCTCTCTTTGAAATCTTTTATTTCACCACGCATGGTTGCTTCAGTAATTTGGGCGACAGCCGATTTTTTTCCAGTGAAATCAGCAATTTCATCAATGCATTCAATGTTAATCAGGGTTGAATCCATGTCCATTGCTAAAACTTTGATGGCACTTGGCTGAAATTTAGGCTTTAGGAAACAAAGATCAGTATAAAAACTGCTGGCTATCCCTCGCAATAATTGCCTTTGGGGTGAATCAAGATGCTGGCTTATTTCCCAGCTAGCTAAATGGTAGTGACCATGAGTAGTTTGACTATCGCTAGTGTGCAAAGAGGCGCCAAATTTTGATGCATGGTCCTTGAGCTCAAAGACCATTTTTTCAGAAATAGGTGATTGAGAAATAGCAACAAGGGATTGATAGCTCATGTATCTAATGATAGTGGGGTTAATTGGCTTGTGCTGAATTGAGCATGGCAGATTCATTGAGTCGCCGTAGTATTTGCCTTATTGCATCTAGGCGCTGCTCTAACTTCTCAAACTCACGGTCTTTTTGAGGTAGAACCTTCAGTTTGTCTTGGCCATTGAGTTGAATATATTTTGAGCTTTGAATTAACTGAATAATCTTCATTGGATCGATGGGTGGATTCGGAATAAATTGAATTTGTATTGATGCAGGTGTCGCATCAATCTTCTTGATCCCAAAACCAGTCATTTCTAAACGCAATCGATGCGTTTCATAAAATGATTTGGCTTGATCTGGTAGGTCACCAAAGCGATCAACGAGCTCTTCCCGCAACCCCATCAATTGTGAAAAATCATTAGTTCCAGCAAACCGTTTATATAAAGATAAGCGCTCATGAACATCAGGACAGTAGTCGCTAGGCAATAGAGCAGGAACCCCCAGATTGACATCGGTAGTTGCTTGAAGTGGGGATAGTAGATCTGGTTCTTTACCGCTACGGAGCGATTTCACTGCACGATTGAGCATTTCTGTATATAGCTGAAAACCAATTTCATGAATTTCACCTGACTGCTTATCACCCAATACTTCTCCAGCTCCACGAATTTCAAGATCATGCATGGCCAAATAGAAGCCTGAGCCAAGCTCTTCCATCGCCTGAATGGCATTGAGTCGTAATTGTGCCTGTTTGCTAAGAGCCTCAGGATCAGGAACAAGTAAATAGGCGTATGCCTGGTGATGGGATCGACCCACGCGACCACGAAGTTGATGTAATTGAGCTAGGCCAAATTTATCTGCGCGATGCATGATGATAGTGTTGGCAGTAGGTACGTCAATTCCGGTTTCAATAATGGTAGTACAGAGCAAGATATTGGTTCTTTGCGTAACAAACTCTCTCATTACTGACTCTAGCTCACGCTCATGCATTTGGCCGTGGGCAACGCTAATACTTGCTTCCGGTATCAATTCCTGAAGAGCATGTTTACGATTTTCAATGGTTTCCACTTCATTGTGGAGGAAATACACCTGACCCCCACGTTTGATTTCACGTAATACGGCCTCTCTAATGACGCTATCTCCTTCTCTTCGTACAAAGGTTTTAATCGCCAAGCGCTTTTGCGGTGCTGTGGCGATGATGGAAAATTCCCGTAAGCCTTCCATTGCCATCCCTAAAGTTCTTGGTATCGGCGTAGCTGTGAGGGTCAATATATCGACTTCTGCTCGCAATGCTTTTAACGCATCCTTTTGGCGAACTCCGAAGCGATGCTCCTCATCCACAATCACAAGACCCAGGTTGGCAAATTGAGTTTCTTTAGAAAGTAATTTATGCGTACCAATGATGATATCGGCATCACCTTTAGCGATAGCCTCTAAGGCGGCATTAATTTCCTTAGTAGTTTTAAAACGTGACAGCTCTACGATTCGCACAGGCCAATCTGCGAAACGATCTTTCCAGGTTGCCACATGTTGTTCTGCGAGTAGGGTAGTTGGAGCTAGGATAGCTACCTGCTTGCCACCCATGACTGCAACAAAACTGGCCCGAAGAGCAACTTCGGTCTTACCGAAACCAACATCACCGCATACTAAGCGATCCATGGGTGTTCCACTGGTCATATCCCCGATGACTGCAGCAATGGCATTGGCTTGATCCGGTGTTTCCTCAAACCCAAAACTTTCGGAAAAGGCAGCATAATCATGTGCAGAAAATTCAAATGCATGACCTTTGCGAATTGCTCTGGCCGCATATAGGCTCAATAATTCAGCGGCAGTATCACGAATTTGCTGTGCTGCTTTGCGCTTAGCTTTATCCCATTGACCTGATCCTAGCTGATGTAATGGTGCTGAGTCGGGGTCAGAGCCAGCATAACGTGTCACCATTTGTAATTGCTGGACTGGCACGTAAAGAGTAGCTTGGCCTGCATATTGCAAATGTAAAAATTCTTCAAAAACAGGTGCTTCTTTTTGAGTTGCCAGATTTAGCAAAACTAAGCCTTGATATCTTCCAATACCATGTTCTGCATGCACTACCGGATCACCAATTTTAAGTTCGGATAAATCTTTAAACAGCATATCCGGGTCGGCTGACTCTGATCCTTTACCCTGACGTCTTTGCCTTGCTGTAGAGGTGAATAATTCCGCCTCTGTAAGAATGATTAAATTTTCTGCAGGCCAGGAAAAACCATTAAAAAGAGAGGCTGTAACAAGGCCAAACGGCGAATCGCTTTTAATAAACTCTGCAACCCCTTCAAATCCTTCGGGCTTTAATAGAAATAGCGGTTTGCCATCTTGCCCTGCAAGAGCATTACTTTCTTCAAATAGCTGTCGAATGGATTCCTTTCGTCCAGCACTGTCTGCACAGATCAAAACTCGCCCCGTCTGATTTGTGAGCAAATTTCGCAAGCTTGCAACGGGGTCAGTCTCTTTACGATGGACGGCAATATCGGGTACTGATTGAAATTGGGCTGACTCTGTTACACCCTTTTCTAAAACTAAGCGCGCATAGGGTTTGGCTGTTGAAAAAAATTCATCTACATCTAGAAAAAGTTCCTTAGGGGGTAGTATGGGACGATCAAGATCATGCTTTAAGAACTCATATCGTGATTGAGTATCTTTCCAAAAGGTGCGGATAGTTTCCTCTAGATCACCAATGCTCAGAATCCATACTGGATCGCCTGAACGTGGAAAATAATCAAATACAGTAGAGCTCTCATTGAAAAACAATGGAAGATAGGACTCAATGCCAGCACTTGGTATGCCTAAGTTTGCATCTTTATAGATAGAGCATCTTGATGGATCTCCTTCGAAGACCTCTCTCCAGCGCCCTCGAAATGCAGTACGTGAATCATCGTCAAACGGAAATTCATGACCAGGTAAGAGGCGGACTTCTTTAACTGGATAAAGACTGCGTTGGGTATCGGGATCAAAGGCGCGGATTTGTTCAATCTCATCACCAAATAGATCTAAGCGGTAGGGAAGATTTGATCCCATTGGAAAGAAGTCAATAAGTCCACCGCGAATGCTGTATTCACCAGGTCGCATTACTGCGCTAACTGGATCGTAGCCTGCCTGTTGTAACTGAAGTCTTAGTGCTCCCTCATTCAACCTGTCTCCTTGCCGAAAGAAAAAGGTGTGCCCAGAAAGAAAATGGGGCGGCCCTAATTTCTGTAAGGCAGTTGTAATGGGTACTAAAACAATATCGCAGCTTCCATTGAGCAACTCATACAAAGTAGCCAGACGCTCGGATACTAAATCTTGATGTGGGGAAAAGTGATCGTATGGAAGGATTTCCCAGTCTGGCAGAAGACGGGTTTTAAGCTGCGGCGCAAAAGTAGGGATTTCCTCTAAGAGACGTTGGGCCTCTTGTGCCTGGGCACAAAAAACCACCATGACAGAAAAATCGTTACGGTAACGTAAGGCTGATTGGGCAATTAAGGCCGCATCTGCTGAGCCAACTAACCCTGAATAGGTAAAGCGCTGCCCAGCCCGCGGAGCGGGTATGGGGGTTACTGGATTTAATGCATCAAACATCTGGGCTCATTATAGAATCAGGTATGGGCTTAGGAAACCAATCAATAGCAAAGTGTCACGCTCTCTTGCCAACGGCAGGAAGTGGGTCACGTCTGGGAGGTGACTTGCCCAAGCAGTTTAGGCAGTTGGCTGGAAAGCCTATGTTGTCATATGCGGTGGAGGCATTTCTTCAAAGTCCGCATGTTGAATCTATTTGGATTGGTGTGAGCCCTGGATTTATAGATAATCCCATCCTAAAAAAATTTGCACAAGGTAAAAAGCCAATTCATTTTCTGCCAACTGGTGGTCCTACAAGGCAGGAAACCGTTCGCAATACCCTGGGAAAAATGCTGGAGTCTGGTCTGCCTATAAATGACTGGGTGATGGTTCATGATGCTGCAAGGCCTGGTATTACTCCTGAACTCATTGAAAAGTTATTTCAGGCGGTCAAGATATCCAACGTAGGTGGTCTTTTGGCTATGCCATTAGCTGATACCTTAAAACAAGCAGATTTGGATTCGGCTGTAGCGGGTAATTTGCCACATTCAGAAAAGACCATTCCTAGAGAACGCTTGTGGCAAGCACAAACACCGCAAATGTTTGGCTTGAAAAGTCTGCATGATGCACTCACTGATGCCATTCGACTTGAGCTTGATGTAACTGATGAGGCAAGTGCAATGGAGCTAGCGGGAATTAAACCTCTGCTGATTGAAGGCGCCACTCGGAATCTAAAGGTTACTCATCCAGCAGATTGGGAATTGATGCAAATCATATTACAGTCAACTGGTAAATAAAGAATCTCTTATGACTCAAATAACAACACACACACCACAGTTTCGTATTGGCCAGGGATACGATGTTCATGCGCTTGTACTTGATCGCAAACTCATACTAGGGGGCATTCATATTCCTTATGAGAAGGGTCTCTTGGGGCACTCCGATGCGGATGTTTTGCTTCATGCTCTAACAGATGCTTTGTTGGGCGCTGCCGGCTTAAATGACATAGGACAGTTGTTCCCAGATACTGATCCACAATTTAAAGATATGGATAGCCGAATATTGCTCCGAGCTGCCTTGCAAAAGGTTCAAGCTGCTGGTTTCCAAATTGGCAATGTAGATGCGACCATCATCTGCCAAAAACCTAAATTAGCAGACTATTTGCCAGCAATGATTAAAAATATTGCAGCAGATCTTGCAGTAACGCCAAGTCATGTCAATTTAAAAGCCAAGACGAATGAATCACTTGGTCATCTAGGTCGTGGTGAAGGGGTTGCAGTCCATGCAGTAGCCTTGCTTTATAAGGCATAGCAAATTTAATTAATAGTACTTAGGAAATGGCAGAGTAATTCATGGCAGATACGATTGAACAGCGCGCAATGGCGCAATTATTTACTGAAGCACGGACACATAACTCCTGGCAGTCAAAACCAGTCAGTGATGAAAAGCTGATGCAACTTTATGATTTATTTAAATTTGCCCCCACTTCGGTCAATTGCAACCCAGCAAAGATTCTTTTTGTGAAGAGCCCCAAGGAGAAGGAGCGGCTTGTAGCTTGCGTGAGTCCAGGGAATGTCGATAAAACTCGAGAGGCACCTGTCACAGCTATTATTGGTATGAATTTGGATTTCTATGAGAATCTGCCAACGCTCTTTCCCCATGTAGATGCTAAAAGCTGGTTTGTTGGAAAAGAGGGGTTTATTGAATCAACAGCCTTTCGCAATTCTAGTTTGCAGGGAGCTTATTTAATTATGGCAACCAGGGCGCTTGGCTTAGATTGTGGGGCCATGAGTGGTTTTGATGCAGATAAGCTTAATGCTGAGTTTTTCCCTGATGGCAGGGTAAAAGTGAACTTTTTGCTCAATATCGGCTATGGCAACAGTGCTAGCTTGATGCCACGTCACCCCCGCCCATCCTTTGCAGATGCTTGCAAGATCCTCTAAAGCCCTAAGCATTGTAGAATTAGGGTCTTTAGAGTGAAGTTTAAGCTTGGCAGAGTTTGCGGATATTCGCGAGGATGGCGAAATTGGTAGACGCACCAGGTTTAGGTCCTGACGCCAGAAATGGTGTGGGGGTTCGAGTCCCCCTCCTCGCACCACAAGATTGCTACTTGGCTTGGACTTCACATATCCTGATTTAAATTAAGAGACGAGAATGGCTGTGCAGATAGAAAATTTAGGTTCGTTAGACCGCAAAATGACTTTGGAATTCCCTCGCGCCGATTTGGCCAAAGCGCGTGAAGCTCGCTTGGCGAAAGTTGGTAAGACCATGAAGATGGCTGGATTTCGTCCAGGCAAAGTGCCAAAGAATTTAATTGAGAAGCAACATGGTATGCAAGTTGACTTCGAACTTCAGTTCGATAAAGCTGCTGAACTCTTCTATGAACAAAGTCAAAAAGATGGTCTTGCGTTGGCAGGACAACCGCGCCTTGAGCCTAAGAGTGAACTCAATGCTGACAATATTGTCTTTGAAGCTTTTTTTGAAGTTTTGCCTGAAGTGAAGCTTGGTGACTTTGCTATTGCAGAAGTTACTAAGTACACCACCAATATTGGCGATGCTGAAATTGACAGAGCCTTAGATGTATTGCGTAAACAGCAAGTTCACTACCATCCTCGTGGCCAAGCTGGAGCCCATGGTGATGGCGGCGCTAACACGGCTGCTCAAAATGGTGATCAAGCCATTATTGATTTCGTTGGAAAAATTGATGGTGTTGAATTCGCCGGTGGTAAAGCCGAAAACTTTGAATATGTATTGGGCGAAGGTCGTATGCTTCCGGAATTCGAAGCTGCAACCCTCGGCTTAAAAGCCGGAGAGAGTAAATCCTTTCCATTAAGTTTCCCTGCTGACTACCATGGCAAAGATGTTGCTGGTAAAACAGCGGAATTCACTATTACTGTAAAAGCTGTTAACTGGCCACATATGCCAGCAGTAGATGATGCATTTGCTTTATCACTAGGTGTTGCCGAAGGTGGTGTTGCAAAAATGCGCGAAGAAGTCAAAGAAAATCTTGAGCGCGAAGTAAAACGCCGGATTTCTTCCTTGCTCAAAAATGAAGTCATGGAAAAGCTAAACTCGCTATGCGAGCTAGATGTACCTAAGTCTCTAGTGGCATCTGAGCAAGAACGTTTAGTGGATGGGGCACGTCAAGATTTGATGCAACGTGGTGTACCTAACGCTAAGGATGCACCTATTCCTCCTGAATTATTTGCCGAACAAGCCCTCAAACGCGTGCGTTTAGGTTTGATTTTGAGCGAGCTGGTTAAGAAGCAAAATTTAGCTGCTACTGCAGATCAAATTAAAGCTGAGATTGATGAGCAGGCGGCAACCTATGAGGATCCAAAAGAGGTTGTTCGTTGGTTCTATAGCAATCCTAGTCGTTTAAAAGACATCGAAAACTTAGTTCTTGAAGACAATGTGATCAAGTACTTCACTTGCCTTGCCAAAGTAAGCGATAAGTCTGTAAGCTTTGAAGAATTAAGCAAGCTGAACTAATTTAAAAATCGTTGCCATCAATCACTCTATAAAGGCCTCCATCATGAATCATTTTCAATCAGAAAATTTTGAACCTCAAGGATTAGGTTTGGTTCCGATGGTGATTGAAACCTCAGGTAGAGGTGAGCGGGCCTATGATATTTACTCACGTCTTTTAAGAGAACGAGTTGTATTTTTGGTTGGAGAAGTCAATGACCAGACTGCTAATTTGGTGATTGCGCAGCTACTGTTTCTGGAGAGTGAAAATCCAGATAAAGAAATTTCTCTCTATATCAACTCACCGGGCGGATCTGTTTCTGCTGGTTTGGCGATTTATGACACGATGCAATTTATTAAGCCGCACGTTAGCACCTTGTGTATGGGTATGGCTGCCAGCATGGGTGCTTTTTTATTATGTGCTGGTGAAAAGGGTAAGCGTTATGCCTTACCGAACTCTCGCGTTATGATTCACCAGCCCTTAGGCGGGGCTCGTGGTCAGGCCTCGGACATCGAAATTCAAGCTCGTGAGATTTTATATTTACGCGAACGTCTTAATAAAATCTTGGCTGATCGCACTGGACAATCAATTGAAACGATTGCTAAAGATACTGACCGTGATAACTTTATGTCAGCCGATCAAGCTCGTGAGTATGGCTTGATTGACAAAGTGATTGATAAGCGTCCTTAATTTAGTACATCAGAACCATAGGTAAAAGACTTGAGCGATACCAATTTACCCAATTCAACAGACAAAGTTCTGTATTGCTCATTTTGCGGCAAGAGTCAGCATGAAGTCAAAAAGCTCATTGCCGGTCCATCTGTATTCATTTGTGATGAGTGCATTGATCTTTGTACGGACATCATTCAAGAAGAGATTGCCAAACTACCCAAAGAAGAAGGCAATGATTCTCTTCCAACCCCACACCAGATTCGTGAAAATCTTGATCAATATGTTATTGGTCAAGACCATGCCAAAAAGACCCTTGCTGTTGCGGTTTACAACCATTACAAGCGCTTGCAATATCTGCCGAAGCCAAAAAAAGAGAAGTTGGATAAGGACGGAAAACCATTAGAAGTGGCAGATAAAAAAGAGTCAAAATTACCAGCAAAAGCGATGGTTGATGGTGTTGAATTAGCCAAGAGCAATATTTTGTTAATCGGGCCAACAGGCTCCGGTAAAACTTTATTGGCTCAAACTTTGGCACGTATGTTAGAGGTGCCATTTGTAATGGCAGACGCTACTACCCTGACTGAAGCTGGTTATGTTGGTGAGGATGTAGAGAACATTATTCAAAAGCTATTACAAGCATGTGATTACAACGTTGAAAAAGCACAGCGTGGCATCGTTTACATCGATGAAATTGATAAAATTTCTAGAAAATCTGATAACCCTTCGATTACTCGTGATGTTTCAGGTGAAGGTGTCCAGCAGGCTCTCTTGAAATTGGTTGAGGGCACTATGGCTTCGGTGCCACCACAGGGTGGGCGTAAGCATCCTAATCAAGACTTCTTGCAGGTTGATACAACGAATATCCTCTTTATTTGCGGGGGCGCTTTTGATGGCTTAGAAAAAGTTATTCAGCAGCGTACTGCCAAAACCGGCATTGGTTTTAATGCCTCTGTTCCGGGTAAAGACGACAGAGGGATCAGCGATCTTTTGATTGAAGTTGAACCAGAAGACCTGATTAAGTTTGGATTAATTCCTGAGTTGATTGGTCGTTTACCAGTGGTGGCAACCCTTGCTCAACTTGATGAGACTGCCTTAATTCAAATTCTCACAGAGCCAAAAAATGCGCTTGTAAAGCAATATCAAGCCTTGCTCACGATGGAGGGCGCAGAGCTAGAGGTTCGTCAACCGGCTTTGGCAGCTATCGCTAAAAGGGCTATTGCACGTAAAACAGGCGCCCGTGGTCTTCGATCTATCCTTGAGGGCTCGCTTACTGATGTGATGTATGACTTGCCATCATTAAAAAATGTGCAAAAAGTCGTTATTGATGAAAGTAGCATTGCTGATGGAGGCAAGCCTTTACTTGTTTACAAACAGGTAGCTGAGTCAGAATTACCTAAAAAAGCCTAATTTATTAGGGTTTTCTTTCTTTTTTGGGCATTTTGGACCATTTTTCACACTTTTTCCCCTTGTTTTTTCCAAAGGTCTACCCATATAGGTAGTATGCTACTCATGAATATTGTCTCCATATAGTGGTTCTATCACTTTTGTAGACTAATGAGAATTGATTACTTTGGAGGATTTGCCTTATGCCTGGCCACTTATTACTACCCTCTGAACCGATTCAACTACCTTTGCTCCCACTAAGGGACGTAGTTGTTTTTCCCCATATGGTGATTCCTTTGTTTGTGGGACGTCCAAAATCCATCAAAGCCCTAGAAGCGGCAATGGAAACTGGTAAAAATGTCCTCTTGGTTGCTCAAAAGGCAGCAGCCAAAGATGAGCCTGTCATAGAAGATCTATATGAAGTAGGTTGTATTGCCAACATTCTTCAAATGCTTAAACTCCCAGACGGTACTGTCAAAGTATTGGTTGAAGGCGTGCAACGTGCAGAAGTAAGCCAGATTGAAGACAGTATGGGTTACTTCAATTGTGAAGCAACACCAACTGCAATCAATGCGCTTGATGCACATGAAACTGAAGCATTACGCCGTGCAATCATGGCTCAGTTTGATCAGTACGTAAAACTGAATAAAAAAGTACCACAAGAAATTTTGTCATCACTTGGTGGCATTGATGACCCGAGCCGCTTGGCCGATACCATCTGCGCTCATTTGCCAGTAAAGCTAGAGCAAAAGCAGCGCTTGCTGGAGATGACGGATGTAGTGCAGCGCCTGGAAAGCCTTTTGGCAGATCTCGAAAGCGAGATTGATATTTTGCAGGTAGAAAAGCGTATTCGTGGACGCGTTAAACGTCAGATGGAAAAGAGTCAACGCGAGTACTACCTGAATGAACAAGTGAAAGCAATTCAAAAAGAGCTTGGTGAAGGTGAAGAGGGCGCTGATTTAGAGGAGCTCGAAAAGCGCATCAAGGCTGCACGTATGCCTAAAGAGGCTCTTAAGAAAGCGGAGTCTGAGCTTAAGAAATTGAAGTTAATGTCGCCAATGTCCGCTGAAGCTACCGTAATCAGAAACTTTATCGACACCTTAGTAAATCTTCCCTGGAGGAAAAAAACCAAGATCAATAATGACCTGACTAATGCCGAAAAAGTACTGGATGAAGATCATTATGGTTTAGATAAGGTTAAAGAACGTATCTTGGAATACCTTGCTGTTCAACAACGTGTTGACCGTGTGAAGGCTCCTATTCTTTGCTTGGTAGGCCCCCCGGGAGTGGGAAAAACCTCCCTCGGTCAATCTATCGCAAGGGCGACCAATCGTAAATTTGTACGGATGGCCTTAGGTGGCGTACGTGATGAATCAGAAATCCGGGGGCATCGTAGAACCTACATTGGATCAATGCCCGGCAAGATACTCAGTAGTCTTACTAAGGTCGGTGTACGTAACCCATTGTTCCTGCTTGATGAGGTCGATAAGATGGGTATGGATTTTCGTGGAGATCCAGCAAGCGCCTTATTAGAAGTGTTGGACCCAGAGCAAAATCATACTTTTCAGGATCATTATGTAGAGGTTGATTTTGATTTGTCAGATGTCATGTTTGTTGCAACATCTAACTCCTTAAATATTCCTGGACCCTTGCTTGACCGGTTAGAGATTATTCGCTTAGCTGGGTATACCGAGGATGAGAAAACAAGCATTGCAATGAACTATTTACTTCCTAAGCAAATCAAAAATAATGGTTTAAAAAAGGATGAATTAAAAATCGAGGAAAGTGCTGTCCGCAGCATGATTCGTTACTACACCCGCGAGGCAGGGGTTCGATCTCTTGAGCGTGAAATTAGCAAGATTTGTCGCAAAGTAGTGAAGCTATTGCTACTTAAAAAAGAATCTGCCCCAATTGTCGTGAATGCAGATAATCTTGAGAAATTCCTCTCGGTTCGCATGTACGACTTTGGTTTGGCCAGCAAAGAAAATCAAGTTGGTCAAGTTACCGGTTTAGCCTGGACTGAAGTTGGCGGTGATCTTTTAACCATTGAAGCAGCCGTCATGCCTGGTAAGGGTGTTATTACACGAACCGGTTCCATTGGTGATGTAATGAAAGAATCTGTTGAGGCTGCTCGTACAGTTGTGCGATCCAGATCGCGTCGCCTTGGAATTGCGGATGAATCTTTCGAGAAAAAAGATATTCATATTCACTTTCCTGACGGCGCAACCCCTAAGGATGGTCCTTCAGCAGGTATCGCTATTACAACTGCTTTAGTTTCGGTTTTCACTGGCATTCCAATTCGCTCTGATGTTGCAATGACGGGTGAAATAACCTTGCGGGGTGAGGTATTACCAATCGGAGGTTTAAAAGAAAAATTGTTGGCTGCGCATCGTGGTGGTATCAAGCTCGCATTAATCCCAGAGGAGAATATTAAAGATTTAATCGATATTCCCGATAATGTGAAGAATGCAATTGAGATAGTTCCAGTTCGTTGGATCGATAAAGTATTGGAACTTGCTTTAGAGCGCGCACCACAAGCATTAGCAGATCCAACCCCAGAAGAGTTGGCAAAAAAGGCAGCAGAAGCCAGTAAAGCCAATGAAAAAATCTCTTCGGGAGATGTTTTAAAGCATTAAGGATTGTGGGATTTTCCGTCTTTTTTTGTGATGCTTTTTAATTAAATTAGACGGAATCCTGCTTTCTATTTGGCGATTAGGTTACAATCTACCCTGTAAGATTTTTGGGGCGCTTAGCTCAGCTGGTAGAGCGTCTGCCTTACACGCAGAATGTCGGGAGTTCGAGCCTCTCAGCGCCCACCAAATATCGACTTCTTAAAAGCCTTTTTTCAGGCAATTCCAGCTTCTTATGCGACCCCCTAGTAAACTATCGGAATTCTTCATTTTTACTAGCGACCCTATACATGTTAGACACCATTCGTAAGCATCAAAGGTTAATGCAGTTTGCATTAATGTTGGTCATTGTTCCTTCATTTGCGTTTTTCGGTATTTCCAGTTATTCCGGTTTTTTAGATAAAGAAACAGACTTGATAAAAGTCAATGGAAAGCCCATTACAGCCCAAGAGGTCGAGGTAGCAGCTAAACGTCAGGCCGAACGTGCTGGTAGAAACATTCAGATCGCCCAAAGCCTACAATTTCGTCAAGCAGTTTTAAATGAGCTCTTGCAGCAAAGTATTTTAGGTTTTGCTGTAAATAACTTACGGCTTCAAGTTGGAAAAGAGGCGCTAATTAAGAGCCTACAGAACATCCCACAGATTAGAGCGCTATATAAGCCCGATGGAAGTTTTGACGATGAGCGCTTTAAGCAGCTCTTGGCAAACAATGGTCTTAATGAAGAGCAGTTCTATGCAAGCCAAGCCTTTGATCTAAAGATCAGTCAATTACTCAATTCGGTAGCTCGTACTGAGTTAGCAAGTCCAAAAATTTCTGAGATTGTTTCCACTCTCTATGAGACTGAGCGCCAAGTGCAGTCCTTACAATATGATGCAAAAGATTATTTATCCAAGGTAAATCCTTCCCCTGAAGAGCTGCAAACATTCTATGAGTCGAATTCCAAGCTATTTGTTAGCCCAGAGTTTGTTGATGTTGAATATATCGTTCTTAAAGCTGATCCCAAAGAAGATGCCAAGATCTTTGGTGAAAAGGCAGATCAATTCGCTAATTTGACCTATGATCAATCAGATAGCCTAAAGCCTGCAGCTGATAAATTAAAGCTGAGTATTCAAACCCAAAAGGGTCTTACCAGAGCAGGTATCAATAATGCTAAAGATCATCCCTTAGCAAACCCGAAAGTGGTGCAGTCCTTATTTGGCGATGAGGCGGTAAAAAATAAGCGCAATATTGAGGCTGTGCAAACTATACCTGGGGTATTTGTCTCCGCAAGAGTTGTGACTTTTCACCCAGCTCAAACTTTGCCTTACAAAGAAGTTGCTGCTGAAGTGAAGCGTCAGGTTACTCAACGTTTAGCTGAAAAGATGGCTGTAGCTGCTGCCTCAGAGCGATATACCGCTCTACAAAAGGACCCTAAAAGTACCATTGGTTTTGCAAGTCCAATCTGGATCTCTCGCAATAAACCAGCAAATTTAGTTGGATCTGCTCTGGATGATTTGATGATAATTAATCCCGACACATTTCCAGCTGTAGTTTCAGTATCGAATCCTGGTGTTGGGACCACTCTTTATCGCGTAGATCAGGTACGTCAACCTGCCAGCGTTGATGCAAAGATACATAAGGCTCAGGCAGCACAAATTCAATCCTTGTCTGCTCAGGCTGAATTTGCAGGCTTTATGTCCTATTGGCGCGATGCAGCAAACGTCAAAATAATCAATCCATTGAAGCAAGCGCCAAGTACCTCTGGCAGTTAAGGCTCTTTACTGAGTCGGATTACTTCTTAGTAAATTTTGATAAGGACTCATAGCATTCCAGACATTTTTATAAAGGATTGCTTGCGCTTTTTCGTTTGGATGAATGTTGTCGCCCTGGAAGAAATCTGTTTGCGGCGCAAGTCCTTGCATAAAAAATGGCAGTGACTCAATGCGCTCCTGAGCTGCTAATTTGGCAAATAATTCCTTAAATCTTTTGGTGTATACCTGTCCGTAGTTTGGCGGGATTTGAATACCAAATAACAATACTTTTGCACCTGATCGCTTGCTCAGTTGGATCATTTTTCGAAGATTATTTTCAGTTTGATCAATAGAAAGACCACGTAACGCATCATTTGCACCAAGTTCTAATAAGACAATCGACGGTTTTTTTTGCTCCAATAATTTAGGCAGTCTAGTCAGGCCACCGGAGCTTGTTTCCCCACTAATGCTGGCATTAAATACTGTCCAGGAACTTCCTTGCTTTTGAAGTTGTTCTTCAAGTAGTTTCACCCATCCAGTACCTCTAGCTAGTCCATATTCAGCCGATAGGCTATCGCCCATGACTAAAATACTGTTATTCGCATAGGACGATGTGACAAAAGTCAATAACAGGCAAAATAGACCTGCAGTTATCATTCTTCCGGATTGGATAAATTTCCAACAGTTTCGTTTCATCATTTTAAGAATATTTGCATTCACATTTATGAGCCGCTCAGTAAAAGTCCTTAGTGCAAATCAATTGGGTAAATCCGTCTTATCTAGCGACGGTACATTGACTATTTTGCACGACATTTGCTTTGAACTCTTCCAGGGGGAAAGCGTGGCCATTACTGGCTCCTCAGGCTCTGGGAAAAGTACATTATTAAGTTTGGTGGCAGGCTTAGATGTTCCAACAACAGGTAATGTCAATTTAATGGGGCAAGATCTTAATCTCATCGATGAAGATGGTAGGGCAGCCTTACGGTCCGCTCATGTTGGCTTTGTATTCCAGTCTTTTCAGCTCCTAGCCCATCTGACGGCTCTTGAAAATGTCATGCTGCCAGCTGAACTCAAGGGATCCCTAAATGCAAAAGAAGAGGCTTGCTATTGGCTCGATAAGGTAGGTTTAAGTGATCGACTAACGCACTTTCCTAGAACACTGTCTGGCGGGGAGCAACAGAGGGTAGCATTAGCGCGAGCATTTATTAATCGGCCTGCCATACTATTTGCTGACGAGCCTACGGGTAGCCTTGATGAGACCAGTGGCAATCGGGTAATTGACCTACTTTTTGATCTTAATAAAGCCAATAATTCCACCTTAATTCTGGTTACTCATGATCCAGCCCTAGCCAGCAGGTGTCAGCGGCAACTGCAGCTTCAAGGTGGACGTTTGTTGTAGGCTAAACCTTATAATCTAGGGATGTCATTTTTTCACTTTTTGCCCGGCGCTGATGCGCTTTCCGCGTTCCGTCAACAACGACTTTTAGCCTCATTAGCAGATCAAGGAATTTTGCTTGAGTCCATCGAGGCTCAGTTTATTCACTTCATTTGGTCCGAAGCTCAGCTTAGCCCTATTAATCAAGAAGTCCTATCAAGTTTGTTGACTTATGGTCAACCCTTCGTTTCAAAAGTGAGCCCAGGCAAATCTTGGTTTGGAAAGGGGTCTAGTGAGCTACAAGGGGCTATCGTTATTCCTCGTCTCGGTACAGTTTCACCATGGGCAAGCAAGGCAACAGATATTGCTCAGCAATGCGGTTTGAATGTATTGCGCATTGAACGAGGAATTCAGTACGCCTGGAAGAGTCAAAAAGTTTTAAGCCCACAACAATTGCAAACGGTTTTGGCTGCAGTTCACGATCGCATGACTGAAGTGGTGATAGATTCTGTTGAGGCTGCAAATGCCCTCTACCAAACTTTGGATGACCGTCCATTGAGCCGCATTCCAGTCTTAACTAAAGGTCGTGCTGCTTTAGAAAAAGCTAATCAAGAATTGGGTCTAGCCCTTTCTGATGATGAAGTAGCTTATTTAGCGGAAAGCTTCATTCGTCTTGAGCGAAATCCTAGTGATGTAGAGCTGATCATGTTTGCACAAGCCAATAGTGAGCACTGCCGACATAAGATATTTAATTCTAGTTGGACTATTGATGGTGACGATCAGGAGCGTTCATTATTTGCCATGATCCGAAATACCCATCAATTACGCCCAGAAGGCACGATCGTTGCTTACTCGGATAACTCAGCGGTGATGGTTGGTTGTGAATCTGAGACTTGGATTCCGCAAGGTGCTGATCATCGCTACGAAAAAGATACCCGATTAGTTCATACCTTAATGAAGGTAGAGACTCATAATCACCCAACCGCGATTGCTCCGTTCCCCGGTGCCTCTACTGGTGCAGGTGGTGAATTACGTGATGAAGGTGCAACTGGAGTTGGTGGGCGTCCTAAGGCTGGTTTAACAGGTTTTTCCGTTTCAAATTTAAATATCCCTGGAACAGATTTTCCATGGGAAGCTGAAAAGTACGGGAAGCCTGACCGCATTGCCACACCTTTGCAAATCATGATTGATGGTCCACTAGGAGGTGCAGCGTTCAATAATGAATTTGGCCGCCCTATTTTAGGTGGTTATTTTAGAGTTTTTGAACAAACTATGGATGGCACACGTCGGGGGTATCACAAGCCCATCATGATTGCCGGCGGGATTGGAAGCATCGACTCCATTCATACCGATAAGAAAGCGATTCAACCGGGACACCTTTTAATTCAACTAGGTGGTCCTGGCATGCGAATTGGTATGGGTGGTGCAACAGGCAGCTCAGTTGCTACTGGCACCAATACCGCAGACTTAGATTTTGATTCAGTGCAACGTGGCAATCCAGAAATGGAAAGACGTGCCCAAGAAGTGATTAATGCCTGTCGAGCGCTGGGGGAGAAGAATCCGATTGTGTCCATTCATGACGTTGGTGCAGGTGGACTATCCAATGCCTTCCCTGAATTGGCTGACGGAGCTTGTTTGGGTGCTAAATTCAAGCTGCGAAGTGTTCCTCTTGAAGAGAGTGGTATGAGCCCTGCGGAAATCTGGTGTAATGAGTCTCAAGAACGTTACGTCTTGGCCATCGATGCTAAAGATTTAGACTTATTCCAATCTTTCTGCGAACGCGAACGCTGTCCATTTGCAGTAGTCGGTGAAGCGACGAGTGAGCGTCAATTAAAGTTACTTGACTCAAAGCAGGTAGAGGATTCAGATGCAGCATTACCAATCGATATGCCGATGGAAGTGCTGCTTGGAAAACCGCCTCGTATGCATCGTGATGTTAAGCGTGTCCCACAAGAATTTATAGAGCTAGATGTTACTGATGCTGATCTTGCACAATCAATTGCTTGGGTTCTTCAGCAACCTACTGTTGCGAGCAAATCTTTTTTAATTACCATCGGCGATAGAACCGTCGGTGGACTGAATGCTCGCGATCAATTTGTAGGTCCATGGCAAGTACCGGTTGCAGATTGTGCTGTTACCTTCATGGATTTCAAGGGTTACCGTGGCGAAGCCATGTCTATGGGAGAGAGAACCCCTATTGCGGTGATAAATGCACCTGCTGCTGCTCGTATGGCTGTAGGCGAAGCAATTACTAATCTCTTAGCCGCCGATATTGCTCGTATAGAAGATGTTAAATTGTCTGCAAATTGGATGGCTGCTTGCGGAGCGCCAGGTGAAGATGCAAAGTTATACGAGTCTGTTAAAGCGGTAGGGATGGAGTTGTGTCCCGCTTTAGGCATCTCTATACCCGTAGGTAAAGATTCTTTATCGATGGCAACCGAATGGCGCGAGGGTGGTGAAGCTAAGAAAGTAGTTGCGCCTGTTTCTCTCATCATATCTGCGTTTGCTTCTGTTTATGATGTGCGCAAAACAGCTACACCTTTACTAAAACTCAAAAACCAGGATGGATCAGCCTTAGAAACTGAACTAATTTTGATTGACTTAGGTCGTGGTAAGAATCGTATGGCTGGTAGTATTTTGGCTCAGGTGCTTAACCAATCTGGTAAATCAACTCCTGATCTTGAGAGTCCAGAGGATCTTAAGTCCTTAGCTGCAGCCATTATTGAGTTACGTAAAGAAAATAAATTACTGGCATATCACGATCGGTCTGATGGTGGTTTACTAGCTTGTGTTGCTGAAATGGCTTTTGCATCGCGTGTTGGTATCTCTATTAACGTTGATATGATTGCACTCGACCCAGGTCATGAGCCAGACTACGGCGATGCCAAAAATTGGGCGCAGCAAGTTTCTGGGTTACGCCATGAGCAAACCATGCGGGCATTATTCAATGAAGAGCTGGGAGCGGTTATTCAAGTCCGCAGGGATGATCGAGATATTACCTTTGCAATTTTGCGCAAATTAGGTTTGAGTGCCTGTAGCCATGTCATTGGCAAACCGAATACGAATGGTCGCATTGAAATTTGGCGTGATGCTAAGAATATTTTTGCAGAGCCACGTGAAGTTTTGCAAAAAATGTGGATGAATACCAGTTATCAAATCGCCCGTTTGCGTGACAACCCTGCTTGTGCTGACTCTGAGTTTGCCATGCTGGATAACTTATCTGATCCAGGAGTGTCGCCTAAAGTGACATTTGATATTGCTGAGGATATTTCCGCACCATTTATCAATAAGAATTCTAAGCCAAAAGTAGCTATCTTACGTGAGCAGGGCGTTAATTCTCATGTGGAAATGGCTTACGCAGTGAGCTGGGCAGGCTTTGAAAGTTATGATGTTCATATGTCTGATTTATTAAGTGGTAAATCCAAGCTAGACAATTTTCGAGGTCTGATTGCTTGTGGCGGCTTTAGCTATGGAGACGTTCTTGGTGCTGGTGAAGGTTGGGCTAAAACTATTTTATTCAATCAGCAATTGCGCGATCAATTCGCAAGTTTCTTTAATCGACAAGACAGCTTTGCCTTAGGTGTTTGTAATGGCTGTCAAATGATGAGTAATCTTGCGGGAATTATTCCTGGTGCACAAGCATGGCCAAAATTCACTCGTAACCAATCTGAGCAATATGAAGCCCGCTTGGTAATGGCGGAAGTCCTTAAATCGCCATCGATCTTTATCCAAGGTATGGAAGGTAGTCAATTGCCAATTGCTATTGCACACGGCGAAGGCTTTGCAAATTTTAGTCAACAAGGCAGTCTGGACAAGATTAGCCAGCAGGGCTTAGCAGCAATGCGTTTTGTTGATCATCAAGGAAATCCAACAGAAATCTATCCAATGAATCCCAATGGCTCACCAGGCGGTTTGACAGGGGTTACCACACCTGATGGTCGTTTTACCGTCATGATGCCCCATCCAGAGCGTGTATTCCGTGCCGCTCAGATGAGTTGGTGTCCACCAGAATGGTTAGATACCCCTGACGGTGCCAGTCCTTGGCTGCGCCTATTCCGTAACGCACGCTTCTGGGCGAATTAGTCCCGAATAGATTATGTTAATGGAGTCAGTTACCTTTTCTGAAAGTGGCGGTGTTCGCTATCTTCATTTTGGTACTGAGCTCATTCAGGGAGCGATGCGTATTCGCGATCCTGATGAAATTTATCTCGAGTACAACCAACAGATGATGGCTTGGCTTTTGTTCTTAGAGACACAACCAGGCATGAGGATCGCTCAACTAGGTCTAGGAACTGGGGCATTAACAAAGTTCCAGCACCGCTATTGCCATGCAGTTAAAACGACTGTTGTTGAATTAAATCCTTCAGTCATTATTGCCGCTCGATCCATGTTCTTTACACCAGATGATGATCGTAGGCTCGAGACTTTGCAGGCAGATGCTAAGACCTTCGTTAAATCCAGTAAATATCGGAATCAATTTGATGCCGTTCAAGTGGATTTATATGATGCAATTTGTGATGGTCCTTCGGCCAGCTCATTAGAATTTTATAAAGGTTGTTTTGGACTTCTTAAGAGCCCAGGCGTGATGACAGTAAACTTGTTTTCACGTCACAAGAGCTTTGATCTTAACCTTAAGAATATCTGTGAGGCATTTGATAATCGAGTCTTGTTATTTCCAGAGTCCCACGATTGCAATGTCGTTGCAATCGCTTTCAAGGGTCCAAAGCTTGAGGCGCAGTGGAGTGATGTCTCTAAACGCGCCAAACTCATCCTAGAAAAAACTGGTCTTCCAACCAATAAATGGGTGTCAGGCATTAGTCGTGAAAATGCTCGACAGGAAAGTAAACTTTCGATTTAAAAAAGTTTAAGATATAAAAAAAGGCGATCAAGTGATCGCCTTTTTAATCCCAGCTATAAAAGTTAGGGGATTCTTATTACACCACTACAGTATCAGCAAGGTCACTAAATGACTTGATCTTATCGAAGCTCATGTATTTATATACTTCGCCAGCTTTAGCATCCAGAGCCTTCACTTGCTCTAAGTACTCGCTAGGAGTAGGTAGGCGACCTAAGAGTGCAGCTACAGAAGCTAATTCTGCGGAAGCTAGGTAGACGCGTGTATCAATACCCAAGCGGTTAGGGAAGTTACGAGTAGAGGTGGATACTGCAGTAGAACCCTTACGGATTTGGGCTTGATTACCCATGCAAAGAGAGCAGCCAGGGCTTTCCATGCGAGCGCCTGCAGCACCCAACATACCGTAATAACCTTCTTCCATCAGCACCATGGCGTCCATCTTGGTGGGTGGAGCAACCCATAGACGAGTTGGCATATCTTTCTTACCTTGCAATACTTGACCAGCTGCACGGAAATGACCAATATTAGTCATGCATGAACCAATAAAGACTTCATCAATCTTGTCACCAGCAACTTCAGACAATATCTTTACATCGTCTGGGTCGTTAGGGCAGGCAAGGATAGGTTCTTTGATTTCATCAATATTAATTTCAATGATCTCAGCATAGTCAGCATTTGCATCAGCTTTGAGAAGTTGTGGGTTTGCAATCCAAGCTTCCATTGCTTTAATACGACGGCCAAGAGTACGTTTATCTTCATAACCATTAGCAATCATCCACTTCATTAAAGTGATATTAGATTGCATGTACTCAATGATAGGTTCTTTATTGAGATGAACTGTACATCCACCAGCAGAGCGCTCGGCAGAGGCGTCCGATAATTCGAATGCTTGTTCAACCTTAAGATCAGGCAGACCTTCAATTTCTAAAATGCGACCGGAGAAAATGTTTTTCTTGCCTTGTTTCTCAACAGTAAGTAAACCTCTCTTGATAGCATACAAGGGAATAGCATTTACCAAGTCACGCAAGGTGATGCCAGGTTGCATCTTTCCTTTAAAGCGAATGAGTACAGACTCAGGCATATCTAAAGGCATCACGCCCGTAGCTGCTGCAAAGGCCACTAAACCTGAACCTGCTGGGAAAGAAATTCCAATTGGGAAACGCGTGTGGCTATCACCACCTGTACCGCATGTATCTGGGAGTAGCAAGCGGTTCAACCAGCTATGGATCACGCCATCGCCTGGACGTAATGCAACGCCGCCACGATTCGTCATGAATGGTGGTAATTCGTGTTGGGTGCGAATATCAACGGGTTTTGGATAAGCAGATGTATGACAGAAAGACTGCATGACCAAATCAGAAGAAAAGCCTAAGCAAGCCAAGTCTTTTAATTCATCACGAGTCATAGGTCCAGTAGTGTCTTGTGAGCCAACTGTAGTCATGTGTGGTTCGCAATAGGTTCCAGGACGAACGCCTTGACCTTCTGGCAAGCCACAAGCGCGACCAACAATTTTTTGAGCCAAGCTGAAACCTTTTTTGTTATCGGGCGGGCTCACTGGGAGGCGGAATTCAGTAGAAGCTGGCAATCCAAGTGCTGCGCGAGCTTTGGCTGTTAAGCCACGTCCAACAATCAACGGAATACGGCCGCCAGCGCGCACTTCATCCAAGATAACAGGGGACTTCAGAGAGAAGCTGGTGATCTCCTGACCATTCTTAAATACTTTGCCTTCATATGGACGTAATTCAATTTCATCGCCCATATTCATTTGAGAAACATCAAGTTCAATCGGCAAGGCGCCGGAATCTTCCATAGTGTTGAAAAAGATAGGGGCAATATTGGTACCAAGGCAGACACCACCAAAACGTTTATTGGGTACGAATGGAATATCTTGACCAGTCCACCAAAGTACAGAGTTAGTTGCGGACTTTCTTGAAGAACCAGTACCAACAACGTCGCCAACATAAGCAATCTGATTCCCTTTTTTCTGCAGAGCAGCGATTTGCTTCATTGGCCCACGAACACCAGACTCATCTGGCTCAATACCAGGGCGAGGATTCTTGAGCATGATAGTTGCATGCAATGGAATATCCGGGCGGCTCCACGCATCAGGAGCTGGAGAGAGATCATCTGTATTGGTCTCGCCAGTAACTTTGAATACTGTGAGTTTCATGCTTTCCGGAACTATAGGGCGACTAGTAAACCACTCCGCATCGGCCCAACTTTGCATGACAGCCTTAGCGTTTGCATTACCTTTTTCAGCAAGTTCTTGAACGTCATTAAAGTAATCAAACATCAAGAGTGTTTTCTTGAGAGCTGCAGCAGCAGTTGCACCACATTCTGCATCAGTCAAAAGCTCCACTAATGGTTTGATGTTATAGCCGCCAAGCATGGTGCCAAGCAATTCAGTCGCTTTAATGCGTGAAATCAGTGGAGATTTTTCCGTGCCTTTTGCAACTGCATCTAAAAATTCTGCTTTTATCTTAGCAGCGTCATCAACTCCTGCTGGGACGCGATTCGTAATGAGCTCAACCAGTTCGGCTTCTTTGCCTTCTGGCGGGTTTTTTAGTAACTTTACTAATTCACTTGTTTGATCCTTGGTTAAAGGAAGGGCTGGAATACCCAGAGCTGCTCGTTCGGCTACTTGGGCGTTATAGGCTTCTAACATTGTGTTTCCTAAGAGGTAAAAGTGATCAATTGAAAGGCCAAATAGGCATTTTCACCCGATTTTCTCAATTATAGTGACTAAATTAAGTCTTATATAAGAGTTTAACCCTAAGAATTTTGATTAGGCCTAGTTGGGTGATAAAACATGTTTTTTTGATCTTTAGTTGGGCATAAACCACCACAGGGTGTCTTTAAACAACTTGTTCTTCCTTGAGCGCCCAAACTAAGGCTACTACCCAGCCAATCAAGGACCACCCCAAAAATAGGTTTAAAGCGAATATTGCCCCCGTGTTAGCCCTTTTCCTGTTGAATGCGATGGCAAATGGCAGGAAATAAAACAGGGAAAGAAGGGTGATCACTACGGCGAATAGGAGGCGCATATGGGGTATGAAATAGCAAAGAGAATGGCTAGACCCCCAATATTAATCATTTTCAATTTACCGCCATCGTTATCTGTGTCGTTATAATTACTTTTTCCAACAGAGCTTAAGCGATGACCAAATACGTTTTTGTCACTGGTGGTGTGGTTTCTTCCTTAGGGAAAGGAATCGCAGCTGCCTCGCTTGCCGCGATTCTTGAATCCCGCGGCCTGAAAGTCACCCTCCTAAAATTAGACCCCTATATCAACGTTGACCCGGGCACTATGAGCCCACTCCAGCATGGGGAAGTATTTGTTACCGAAGATGGGGCTGAGACTGATTTAGATTTGGGCCATTACGAGCGCTTTGTTTCCGCGAAGATGCGTAAAAGTAATAACTTTACTACTGGGCAGATTTATGAATCTGTCATCAGCAAAGAGCGTCGTGGCGAGTATCTCGGCAAGACTGTTCAAGTTATCCCACACATCACCAACGAAATTCAAACATTTGTTGAGCGCGGTGCTAAAGCTAGCCATGACGGTTATGCAGATGTTGCCATTTGTGAAATTGGTGGAACTGTTGGCGATATCGAATCATTACCTTTTTTAGAGGCTGCTCGTCAAATGAGCTTGCGTCTACCTCCTCACAGCTGCGCCTTTGTTCATCTAACTTTAGTCCCATTTATCAGCAGTGCCGGTGAGCTCAAAACCAAGCCAACTCAACACTCCGTTCAGAAGTTACGTGAGATTGGCATCATGCCTACTGTTTTATTGTGTAGAGCAGATCGCCCAATACCTGAGGATGAGCGCGCGAAGATCTCTCTCTTCTCTAATGTTAGAGAAGAGGCTGTTATTTCTGTTTGGGATGTCGATACCATCTATAAGATTCCCGGGATGCTGCATGCACAAGGTATGGATGATTTAATTTGTCGTGAATTGCAGATCAATGCTAAACCTGCGGACTTAGCTGTATGGACAAATTTAGTTTACGAAATGGCTAATCCACAACATGAAGTTACTATCGGAATGGTTGGTAAGTATGTTGAGCTTACCGAATCTTATAAGTCTTTGATAGAAGCCTTACGCCATGCAGGAATTCATACGCACACCAAAGTCAATATTAATTACATCGATTCTGAGGTAATTGAAAAAGATGGGATTGATTGCTTAAGAACATTGGATGCAATCCTTGTTCCAGGTGGATTTGGAAAACGGGGTACGGAAGGCAAGATCTCCGCCATCCGTTTTGCTCGTGAAAATAACGTTCCATATCTGGGGATTTGCCTGGGAATGCAGTTGGCTGTCATTGAGTTTGCTCGTCATGTAGCTAATATTGCTCATGCTAATAGTACTGAGTTTGACCCTGAAACCAATAACCCCGTTGTAGCCTTAATTACCGAGTGGCACGATCGAGAAGGCCGCATTGAAAAGCGTACTAATGAATCTGATCTGGGAGGAACTATGCGCTTAGGGTCACAGCGCTGCCCAGTCAAACCGGGCACTTTAGCGCATCGCATTTATGGCGCTGAAGTCAATGAACGTCATCGCCATCGTTATGAAGTTAATAATGCCTATGTACCTAAACTCGAGCAATCAGGATTAATTATTTCTGCGAGGACGCCAAATGAGTCTTTGCCAGAGATGATGGAGTTGCCTGATTCAATGCATCCTTGGTTTTTCGGGGTTCAATTTCACCCAGAATTTACTTCAACACCACGCGACGGTCATCCTTTGTTCTCGGCTTTTATTAGCGCAGCTCTAGAACACCAAAGTCTAGCGTTGAAGCAGCCTGCGTAAGGGAGAATATGAGCACATTTAAACTATGCGGCTTTGATGTAGGTTTGCAAGATCCTTTTTTTCTGATTGCTGGAACATGCGTTATTGAATCCGAACAGTCCGCTATTGATGTGGCCGGTCAATTAAAAGAAATTACTAACTCTTTACAAATACCATTTATTTACAAATCATCTTTTGATAAAGCCAATCGCTCCTCGGGATCTTCTTTTAGAGGACTGGGAATGGAGAAGGGCCTAGAAATTCTTGCCAAGGTGAGAAAGCAAATTGGGGTTCCCATCTTGACTGACGTGCATGATATCAATGAGATTAAAGCAGTATCTGAGGTAGTTGACGTGATACAGACACCTGCATTTTTGTGTCGCCAGACAGATTTCATACGTGCTTGTGCACAAAGTGGCAAACCAGTGAATTTCAAAAAAGGGCAATTTCTATCTCCACAAGAGATGCTTAATGTGATTGAAAAGGCTCGTATTGCTGCAGCAGAAAAAAATCTGCCAGACCAATTTATGGTTTGTGAGCGGGGCGCTTCTTTTGGTTACAACAACCTTGTATCGGATATGAGAAGTTTAGCTATTTTGCGTGAATCCTTTGCCCCTGTTGTATTTGATGCTACCCATTCTGTTCAACTACCTGGTGGACAAGGTAGTTCAAGCGGGGGTCAACGCGAGTTTGTTCCTGTTTTGGCAAGAGCTGCAGTAGCCGTTGGAGTCAGCGGATTATTTATGGAGACTCATCCAGATCCAGCCAAGGCACTTTCAGACGGTCCTAATGCCGTGCCATTAAATCGAATGAAGGAGCTGCTTGCATCGCTTGTTGCAATCGATCAGGTTGTTAAAGGAAGTGGTTCATTTCTAGAGGATAGTTTTAAATAAATTAAGTAGATAAAACTGAATTAATCCCATTTCATATTGCTTTAAGGAGAAGGTGCATGAGCGCCATTGTTGATATTATTGGTAGAGAAATTTTAGATTCACGCGGTAATCCAACTGTTGAGTGCGATGTACTGCTTGAGTCTGGTGTAATGGGTCGTGCCGCAGTCCCCTCTGGTGCATCTACAGGGTCACGTGAAGCTATTGAATTGCGCGATGGAGATAAAGAGCGTTATTTAGGCAAGGGTGTTCTTAAGGCCGTTCAAAATATCAACATCGAAATTGCAGAATCAATTTTAGGTTTAGATGCTAGTGAACAAGCTTTCTTGGATCACACCTTAATCGAGCTAGATGGCACTCACAACAAAGCACGCCTTGGAGCAAATGCAACTTTAGCGGTTTCTATGGCGGTAGCAAGAGCTGCAGCAGAAGAAGCGGGCTTACCCTTATACCGTTACTTTGGTGGCTCAGGAGGCATGCAGTTGCCAGTACCCATGATGAATATTGTGAATGGGGGAGCACATGCCAATAACAGTCTGGATATTCAAGAGTTTATGGTTATGCCTGTTGGCGCAAAGAGCTTTCGCGAGGCCTTACGTTGCGGTGCCGAGATCTTTCACGAGTTAAAGAAGATCATTGGGGTCCAAGGAATGCCAACAACTGTAGGTGATGAGGGCGGATTTGCGCCTAATTTCAAAAGTAATCAAGAGTGCCTGCAAACCATCATGAAAGCGATTGAAGGCGCAGGTTATCAGGCTGGAGAAGATGTATTGCTGGCGCTAGATTGTGCTGCTAGCGAGTTCTATAAGGATGGCAAGTACCATCTTTCCGGCGAAGGTTTGCTATTGAGTTCAAGTGAATTCTCAGATTATTTAGGTCAATTAGCAGATCAATTTCCAATCGTATCAATCGAAGATGGAATGCACGAAGGTGATTGGGATGGTTGGGCTGACATTACTAAAAAACTAGGTAAAAAAATTCAATTAGTTGGAGATGATCTATTCGTCACCAATACCAGGATTCTTAAAGAAGGCATCGATAAGGGTATTGCAAATTCCATCCTGATTAAGATTAATCAGATTGGAACTTTGACTGAAACTTTTGCTGCGATAGAAATGGCAAAGCGCGCTAATTACACTGCAGTGATTTCACATCGTTCTGGTGAAACTGAAGACAGTACTATTGCAGATATTGCAGTTGGTACCAACGCCGGCCAAATTAAGACTGGATCTTTATCACGGTCGGATCGTATTGCTAAATACAATCAGCTATTACGCATTGAAGAGGATTTAGGTGATGTAGCAACATACCCAGGAAAATCTGTTTTCTATAACCTACATCGTTAAGTTTAATTAATTATTAGTTTATGCGAATAGTCATCTACTCTATGCTGGTATTGCTTATTGCAATCCAGTATCCGCTTTGGTTAGGTAAGGGTGGATGGATTAAGGTATACGAAATGGAAAAGCAAGTAGAGTTACAAGAGGCTAAAAATAGCCTCTTGGCTCTGCGCAATGCAAAATTATCGGGTGATGTGAAGGACCTAAAGGATGGTACTAGAGCAATTGAAGAGCGTGCTCGAGTTGAGCATGGCTTAATTAAAGAGGGCGAGTATTTTGTTCAAATCTTACCTTCAGATAAAGCCTCTACAAGCCCTAGCGAGGATACTGCTAGGCAAGTGGGTGGCAAATAAAGCGCTTACTAAGTTTCAATGACTTCCAGATGGTGGCCTCGTTGCATCGCTTAATAAATCTGTTTTAAACACTTGCTCGCAATCGACTGCATCAAATCGGTATGGCTTGGCACAAAAGTCGCATACAGTTTCCACAAGCCCCTGTTCAGCGAGGATGCTTTGGACCTCTTCTTGACCCAGCATTCTTAATACATCGGCAACCTTAGTACGTGAGCATCGGCAGGAAAAGCTGATTGGGCGGGGTGGAAAACTACGCACTCCATTTTCTTCAGATTCCTCAAGAAATAGTCTACGCAAAATAGTTGCAGGCGGGAGGGTGAGCAGCTCTTCGCTAGTAATTGTTTCGCCTAAAGTCTGAATACGCGACCAACCTTCAGCTGCTACCTGGGGGTCTAAATGGGCATGTCCCCCAGAATTTGGTAGGCGTTGGAGAAGAAGACCTCCAATATGTGTTTCATTGGAGCTTAACCAAATCCGCGTATCTAGTTGCTCAGAATTTTGCATATAGAGGGCGATTGCTTCTGCAGCGCTGGTAACCGGTTTTATGACGGTGCCATGATGTTCTTGCAAAGCAACAATACCCTGGTAAGGTGGCTGACCCGGTTCACGATCTGCCGGATCTAATGTAATGACTAATCTTCCTGATTGACTGGCATCCAATAGATATCCAAGGCTTGCATCCAGAGGGATATCAGACGGATCAACTGAGAGCTTCACCGTGGCTCGCATTGATAAATCCGACTTGCATTCAACGACCAGTAATTGGATTGGGCCCTTACTTTGAGCTTGAATAATGAGGGTGCCGTCAAATTTTAAACTGGCCGTTAACAGGGTTGCCGCTCCAACAAAATCACCCAGGATTCTCCGGACTGCAGGGGGGTCGTTGCGACGTTCTAAAACAGCCTCCCAAGCGCTTCCAATCGACACAATTTCCCCTCGTACCGGGGCTCCGTCGCACATAAATACAAGTAATTCGTTCATATGTCAAAGTATCCATGTTTTTTAATTTTGCTACTAATTTGCCTGACCTGAGATAATGTCATTTATGAAAATTCGTACCCGCTTTGCCCCCAGTCCCACTGGCTTTATTCATCTGGGAAACCTTCGTAGCGCACTCTATCCCTGGGCTTTTGCTCGTCACAATAAAGGGGATTTTATTCTGAGGATTGAAGACACTGATCTTGAGCGCTCTACTCAAGAGGCTGTAGACGTCATCATTGAAGGTATGTCATGGTTGGGGCTGGATTTAGATGAAGGCCCGATCTACCAAATGCAACGTATAGATCGTTATCGAGAGGTTATCAAGCAAATGCTTGATAGTGGCCTTGCATACCCATGCTATATGAGCGAAGAAGAGTTAAATAAGCTTCGTGATCAACAAATGGCCAATAAAGAGAAGCCGCGCTACAACGGCTTATGGAGACCGGAGCCAGGAAAGACCCTTCCTCCGATCCCAAATGATGTGCTACCTGTAATACGCTTTAAAAATCCCATTGGCGGATCCGTAGTGTGGAATGATGCTGTGAAGGGGTCTATTGAAATCAACAATGAAGAATTGGATGACTTAGTCATTGCTCGTCCAGATGGGACGCCCACTTATAACTTCTGCGTGGTGGTCGATGATTTGGATATGAAGATTACCCACGTAATTCGTGGAGATGACCATGTCAATAATACTCCTAGACAAATCAATATCATGAGGGCTTTGGGAGGCGCACCCCCAGTTTATGCACATTTGCCAACAGTCTTAAATGACGCTGGTGAAAAAATGAGTAAACGCAATGGGGCTATGAGTGTTCGTGATTATCAAAAAGCAGGGTACCTACCCGAAGCCATTCTGAACTATCTTGCGCGTCTTGGTTGGTCCCATGGTGATGCTGAGGTTTTTACCAAAGAGCAATTTGTTGATTGGTTTGATCTTGAAAGCTTAGGTCGCTCACCAGCCCAACATAATCCAGAAAAATTACTTTGGTTAAATCATCAATACATTCAAAAAACTGATCCTGAGATTTTAGCGAAGCTCACAAAGCCCTTTGCTCATGCCTTAGGCATTGATACAGAAAGCGGACCTAATTTTGTTCAAGTGGTGGGACTCTTAAAAGACCGTGCCAATACCCTGATTGAAATTGCGCAGAGC
Organism: Polynucleobacter sp. AP-Melu-500A-A1; assembly: GCF_018882125.1. Classification (GTDB taxonomy): domain Bacteria; phylum Pseudomonadota; class Gammaproteobacteria; order Burkholderiales; family Burkholderiaceae; genus Polynucleobacter. The sequence goes on along the minus strand of NZ_JACVOZ010000002.1, from coordinate 153,660 downwards.
GCTAAATTATTTTATCTCCCTCCACCGACCCCAAGTGCTGAGCATATTGCTGAAAATATTCCTCAGACAATCATGCCGGCACTTCAAGATTTAATCAAAGCGCTTGAAATTGCAGAACCGAGTAAAGAGGGTTACGGAGCAGCCTTTAAACAAGTATTAGCGCAACATCAAATTAAAATGCCCGCCTTAGCAATGCCCGTTCGCTATGCATTATTTGCTACTACTCAGACTCCAGCAATTGATTCTGTTTTAGTAGTTTTGGGCAAGGATGAGGCAATTAAAAGGCTCTCCAAGGTGCTCCACTAGTCAATTTGCGCACTTGCACAAAAATAGGCTAAAATCTTGGATTGTTTTAAGTGCCTTGTAATTTTATTGCGGGATTTCGGGGGTATAGCTCAGCTGGGAGAGCGCTTGCATGGCATGCAAGAGGTCAGCGGTTCGATCCCGCTTATCTCCACCAAGCATTTAAAATAATCGGTATTTGCAGCAGTCCAGGTCCCCATCGTCTAGAGGCCTAGGACATCACCCTTTCACGGTGAGTACGGGGGTTCGAATCCCCCTGGGGACGCCAGATTTTTTGGTTTGTTTTAAAAGCAGTGCTCGTTGTAATTTGGAGCGGTAGTTCAGTTGGTTAGAATATCGGCCTGTCACGCCGAGGGTCGCGGGTTCGAGTCCCGTCCGCTCCGCCAGAATAAGTGACTAAAAGCCCGAGAAATCGGGCTTTTTCTATTTTCACCCTAAGCGCGTTTGTTTACACTAATCCACATGTCTTCAATTAAGAGAGCAAACAAAAGTAGCCAAAGCGGGCAATATGCTGAAACTACATTGATAGAGGATGTGCTTGAGGCAAAATTGGAATGTTTGTGAACATATGGATTCCTTATTTTTTAGGATCAGGTAGAGACATAAAATTGAGTTCTCGAAAGCCTTCTAGTCAAAATCGATATGGAGTAGGTTCTGTCACTAACTTATTGGCCCCACTAAAATAAGCATATGAACCTTCAGCTGCTTAATCAGGTTGTCCTTTTAGCAATCCCAGTTTTCCTTATTTTAATGTTGGGAGAATTTATTTATGGATTTTTGATTAATAAAAATACTTATCGCTTAAACGACACTATCAGTAATCTTAGTCAAGGTATTCTTAGCCAAACTATTTTGATGTGCCTTGTTTTTTTTCAAATAGGGGCCTACGAATTGGTATACCAATATTTTGGTTTTAAAACTTTTAGCCCATTTTGGGAAACTTGGTACGGTTGGATTTGCATTTTTTTAGTTTACGATTTTTTGGACTATTGGCTGCATAGGCTAAGTCATCAATCGGGCTTACTTTGGAGTTCCCATGCCGTCCATCATCAAAGTCAATTATTTAATTTTTCTACAGCATTAAGACAAGAAAGTTTTTTTCCCATCATCGCCTGCATTTTTTTTGCAATAATGGCGCTCGTCGGAATTCCACCGTATCAGTTTGTGCTAATCAGCTCCTTTGTATTAATTTATCAATTCTGGATACATACTGAACATATTAGTAAATTAGGATGTATTGATCTTCTTTTTTCAACGCCTTCAAATCATCGCGTTCATCACGCCATTAATAATGAATACATAGATAAAAATTTTGGTGCTGTTTTGATTATTTGGGATCGAATTTTTGGTACTTATCAGAAAGAAGAGGGTGAATGTATTTATGGTACAAAAATCCCATTAAATTCTTGGAACCCTCTATTAGCCCTGTGCTCAGTGTTTATTGATCTTTACGCTAAGGGGAGTAAATCGTCAGGATTAACTAAGAAGCTCTTTATTATGGTTAGAAGTCCCACCTGGGATCCAGAGATGCAAAAAGAGCTGCCTGTGAAAAAAATTAAACCCTCTGATGGAGTCTATAACCCTTTATTAGATGGGTATCGTAAATATGCTGTACTTGCTATTTTTTCCTTAACTGTAATGTTTTCCATCACTTTTTTTAATAGCGGAGATCAGTTACCCTATGTAGAGAAAATAATTAACTTAACGATTATTTGCATTGGCCTATATTGCGTTGGATATCTTATGGAATCTAAAAAGGCGAATAACCTTTAGCGATCACTTAAAAAATATTCATTTATTCAAATCGATAAGCCAATGCCATAAAGAGGTTATCTTGGAATGATCGGTTCATCACAGGACTATTACTAATTCCGCTTCCCATCCACTTACGCTTTCCATAAATATTGATATACCAGCTATCTATGACGGGAATTTCTAGCAAGAAGCCTGCCATTAAATTGTTTGTAGCAGGGGCGGTGTAGCTTTGATAGCCAATAGCATTGGCTTGTTGACTGGTTAAGCCATAGTAATAATTTGCATATTGGCTTGACTGTTTTTCAATTCCGAACTGCGGGTATAAAATAACTTTTTCAATAGTTTCAATTTTTCCAAAATAGGAAAATTCATACAATGCACTCTTAGATTGACTAAAGTCATGGTAGGCGTTTATTAGAAAAGCGCCAATTGGAGTTTCTTGGAAAGTACCAATACCGATAGGAATAGGATAACGCCTCACAATAGTATTTGTTGTGTAGGGTGACTTTACAACATAATTATCAAGTATTGCCTTTCCAGTAAATTCAAGATAGCCATAACCAATTTTCGCAGTCTTGATACCAAACATGTCGATGCGCACGAAAGCGCGCTTATAGTCTGCAAAGGCATAGGGAGCAAAAAATGTCTGTGTTCCATAGGTACCTAAATGTAAATTAGAAGTGTATGTAGCCAGGCCTATATCACCGACTATATGGTCTGGAAGACTATCGTCATAGGATTGGTCTTGCGCCAAAGAGCAAATAGCATATGAGAAAAAAAGCATAAATAGGAATTTACGCATTAAGAATAGAAATCGTTCAGCTAATATCACGGCAAGATAACATCAGCTTTACTTTGCTCTCTGCTTCGAGATCAAATCCACACTCTACTTTACGTGATGAATTCTCATAAGTTCTAAAAAGGATATCCCATATTGGTAAACCATAATTATTAGTATGACGATCCCGCTCATGATGAATACGATGCATTTCAGGTCTAACGATGATGTAGCCTAGCCAGTGGGGTGTTGGTGTATTAGTGTGCTCCCAGAATTCGAAGATGCCAACCCAAAGAGATGCCCATGCTGCGGACTCAACATCTAAGCCTAAAAGAGAATAGGAAACAACATTAATAATGAAGGCGTTTGCTAGAAAATCACTCGGGTGCGCATATATGGCTGTTAAGGCTTCTATGCGATGAGTGCTGTGATGTATCTGATGAAAAATTCTCCAAACAAGATTGTTATGATGACGCAAACGGTGCCACCAATAAACAAAAAAGCTAATACAAACATAAGCAATCAGGCCATTAAGCCAGTCCGGAGTATTCAAAAATAAGCGAGTTAAAGCGGGGAAAAGTGCGATGCGCCCTAAATGCGGAACCAAATAAATACCAATTACCGTTGTAAGAAATACACCAAGGCCGCCAAAGATAAGAAGCCTAAGAAGCCATGATCTATCTGAGCTATATGGATATAAAGGGCGAATCTTTTCCATTCCAATAAAAATACCAGCAATAGCAATACTAAAATAGATAGAAATCTCAGAAATTAACACAAGTCAATTTTCTTAAGTTAATTATTGAGTTCTCGGTGCGTCTTTTCAGATCTTAGAAAACGCTGTAATTCAGGAGAAATTATTTTATTTTTGATATTTGCAATGACTGAGCTATCGTGCATTTCTTTAAAAAAATTGGCTGTTTCATAAGCAACTGTTTCACGTTCATTATCAACGGTGATCATGTGATAGCTATTACCAAGATAAATTACTCTTTTTATTTCCGAACTCACTGACTTTACTAAAAGGTCGATATTATTTGGATGGGCAATTTCATCATCGACTGCATGAATCGCTAGCAAAGGAGCATTTACATTCGGTAGGTTCTTTTTCACGTTAAAGCATAATTTATCTGCTTGATAGATATGGTTTAGTGTCATATACGAACCGCCCACTTCAGAAATATCGTAGTTCAACATAGCTTTCTTGATATGGGCTCGAATCTGGATATTTTTGATACCAAATGGATCACGTTCTTTATATTTAAATCGTTTGCCCAAGCCGAGCCAAATGCCCGCTCGAGTGAATATGCGATACCAAGGACTAGCCCAGCCGTTGTAATTTAATGTAGTAGAAAGACATACGATTGCATTAATTCCATCCAGGGTTGAGGCAACTCCTAGTGCCAAAGTTGCCCCAAGTGAAATTCCACCAACAGATATTGGGGCAGATTCAGTCTTTTGTAATTGCTGGACAAAAGCGCAGGCCTCAGCAAGCCACTCATTCCAGTTGCCAGCGTGATCACCAAATCCATAACCCTTTAAAGCGGGGGTTTCCACCCGAAACCCATTCTTGCGCAAAATGTCTCCTAGATAGGACAATTCGATTGGAGACGAGGAAAGCCCATGAAATAGTACAATAATGGGCGAGTCTATCCGAGGAGGCTGCATACTATTCATAGAGATATTTTAGGCCTTATGACAGTAAAATCAAAATGAACCTAAAAAATGCAAAAAAATGGTGTCAATACCCCATTTGGGCCATCTCTACCTACATCCTAATCAGCTTTACTTTGCTCTCAGTTTTTCTGCATATGACAGGAGAGAGTTTTTACTCTGAAAATCCATACAAGTTTTATTACTTAGTGGGTATATTTGGAGCCTTCTATTTTGGCTTTTGGCCGGCTTTAGTATTCATTATCATGGGTACTTTGTACGCTAATTTTTGGTTTGTCCCACCCTTTGGAAAATTTATCTTCAGTTACCATGATTTTCAAGTTTGGCTATTAAATTTTTTGTTAGGTTTTACTTGTATTGTTTTAATTGAATACTTACAGCGTGAGCGGTATAAAACAAAACTACTCTTGTTTGTTTCAGAATCACGTTATTTAATTTTATTGCACCGTGATAATGACCTCATGAATGTCCTAAAAAAAGAAAAATAATGTCAAACACTATGAATGTCCTGCTTCAGCAAGTCGCTGAGCGATTCGATAAAAATATAGATGAAATTGGACCCGAAACATCTTTGGAATCTTTAGGCGTTGATTCGCTTGGAAAAATCGAATTATTATTCGACCTGGAGGATCATTTTGAAGTGCGGCTTCCAAATGAAGATTTTAAAGTCGTCACATTGCAAGATGTAGCTGATTTGATCGATTCAGCAAAATAAAATGGGTCGAGACTCTGATTTAGGAAGGGTAGTTATCACCGGATTGGGCGCAGTATCTTGTCTTGGACTTGGCTCAGATATTCAATTCCAAAAAGCTTCCCTTTGTAATTCTGGCATCACAAGTTTTTCTAATTCTTTTTCTATTCCAGTTAATTTAAGCTGTGCAGGGCTAGTTCCAGCTGACATAACAAATTATTTCGATTCCTCTACGCTAGGTATGTACGATCGCGTTGCGCACATATCTTGGGTAGCTGCAAAAGAGGCGCTTGAACACTCAGGCTTAAAAGATTTGGGAGTAGAAAAGCTAAATCGAAGTGGGATATTTTGGGGAACGGGTTTTGGCGGAGCCAATACCGTAGAAAATGCATACGATACTATTTATATCCATGGTAAGGATCGAGTTAGGCCTTTTACAGTCATTGGCGTAATGGCTAATGGTGCCACAGCTCTTATTTCTTTAAATACCGCTTTTAAAGGCCCCTCAATTACTTATTCCACGGCTTGTGCTTCCTCTGCTCATGCAATTGGAGAGGCGTATAGAAGTATTAAACATGGTTATTGTGATCGTGCAATTGCAGGTGGGGCAGAAAGCCTCTTAACTGCTGCTTCTATTAAGTCTTGGGAGGCCTTAAAAACACTTGCTATTCCAGACTCTGAAAATATTGCGCATTCATGTAAGCCATTTTCAAAAAATCGCAGTGGATTTGTATTAGGTGAAGGAGCTGCAGCAATCATCCTCGAGTCTTTATCGAGCGCAAAAAAAAGGGGCGCAATAATACTTGCTGAAATTATTGGATATGGAGCTACATCAGACTCCTTACACATCACAAAGCCTGATCCTTTGGGACAATCAAAAGCAATGCAATTGGCTATAAAGGATGCGGGCTTAAGTGCTGAAAAGGTAGTTTACATAAACGCCCATGGAACTGCGACCCAAGCTGGGGATATTGCTGAAACCATTTCTATTAAGAATACCTTTGGGCTAGATCAGGCAAAAAAACTAGCCATAAGCTCGACTAAAGCTGTTCATGGACATACCCTTGGTGCTGCTGGAGCGTTAGAGCTACTAATTACTATACAGGCGATGCAAAATAATATTGCACCCGGTACAGCATTTTTAGAAATTAACGATCCTGAATGCGATTTAAATTATTTACCATTACGTTCAATTGAAATACCCATTCCATATGCAATGAGTAATTCATTCGCATTTGGCGGATCCAATGTTTCCTTGCTATTAGCTAGGGATGTGAATTAACTTTTTATCTTCTTTGTCACTGGCACTGTAATGCTATAAAACCAAAGAATACCTAAAGTGATGCCCGTAACCAATACCTCCGAATCACTCACTAAACCGTGAAAATTATCTGCTGCATAAGAATTTGAATTTAAATTAATCACCAGTTCCAGCAAAATAAGGGTGGCTGTAAAAATTAATCTCACCCTTTTTAGGGGATTAATTAAGGGGATAGCTAATTTATTTGAATTGACTAATAGATAGACTGCAGAAATAAAATTGATACCCCAAAACAAATAGATAAAAAAGTTTAGCGAGAAAGGCGCAGACATATAGTAAAGAGCTGAAATACTAATCTGCAACATAAGTATATATTTAGTCACTGAAGTAATGGATTTTGATTAAAGTTGTAATTAAAGATTAGGTTCAAATTATAAATTTAGTAAATATTTTAAGTGTATATTCTTTCCTATAATTATTCAATGAACAAGGCGTTGAGTTCTAATGTCGGGAAGTGTCAAAAAAAATCAAAGTAAACAAAGCAGCCGGTATGCTGAAACTACTCTATTAGAGGATGTATTAGAGGCGAATCGTCACGTCGGTGAGCATATTGACTCATTAACAAGAAGATCGACTTTAATTCAAGAGCGTCTCATAGGATTGCATCCAGAAGTGACGATCCGAATTATCAGAAGAATTCTGACTAAGGATATAGAAAAGTTAGGATAATACATCATCTCGACAAGCTATGTCCGCAAAAAAATAAAGCCCCAATGACGGGGCTTTATTACTAATGAAGACTTACTACTTGAAGATTATTTTTTCTTAGGAGTTGTTATAGATGCAGCCATCGCATCAAAGTAAACTACTTTCACCTGTTCGCCAACGGCAACATCTGCCAATAGGGCAGGGTTCTTAACAGTGACAGTTGTGATATTGCTGCTCGGACCTTTAACAGAAACCAATTTCTTTTCACGGTCTACACCAACTATATCTGCAATGATGGTGGTCGTATTTGCAATGACTTCCGCTGGCTTTTCATTGGCCTTGGAATTCGTAACAGTATTTGTTTCGACCTTGCTACGGACTCCAGTGCTCTTAGTTTTAATTAATTCAATAGCTACAGCTGTTTCATAGGACACATTCACTAAATCGCCTTTTTTAATTTGAGCAAAATTAGTGATTTCAGGCCCCGCAACAAACTTAGATTCACCCTCTTTATTTTTAAAGGTGATGGTACGTGTTTTAGCATCCACTTTAAGCACTTCACCCTCATATAGTTTGTAGCGATTATCAGTAACCGCTGCATCAATTACCATAGGTTTAGTGCCGCTTGTATCTGTTGGCTTAGTTTGAGCCATTAAAGACGCGCTAGTAAGCATAGCCGCAAGAATGACTGCGATAGGGGTAAGTTTGATATTCATTATTTCCTTTGTAATTAAAACTTCTATGTCAAATATTAGCTTATTTTTATCAAAGTTCATGGTTTTACTTAATTAAGGGCCATCTAATGCTAAACGCTCATTTTTGTTAAGATCGAATGATTGGAATTAATAGATAAAAAGGGGAATTAAATGACTCAGTTTGCCGCCAATCTGACAATGCTTTTCAATGAAGTTCCATTTATGGAGCGATTTAAAAAAGCTGCTGATTCCGGTTTTAAAGGGGTCGAGTTTCTTTTTCCTTATGCTTATTCTGCTGCCGATATTAAGCGTGAATTGGATCAAAATCAATTGAAATTGGTTTTACATAATTTGCCTGCAGGAGATTGGGATGCGGGTGAACGTGGTGTTGCGTGCTTACCTGATCGTATCGAGGAATTTCGGGAAGGGGTAAAAAAGGCGATTGAATACGCTACGGCACTGGGCGTTAAACAGATTAACTGTTTAGCGGGAAAAGCTCCAAGCGAAATCGATCCTAAATTACTGCATGACACCTTTGTTGCAAACTTAAAATTTGCGGCCGATGAGCTCAAGAAGGTCAACATTAGGCTTTTAATTGAGCCAATCAATACCTTTGATATTCCAGGCTTCTTTTTATCAAAAACTCAGCATGCAATTCAAATCCTGAGTGACGTAGATTCAGATAATCTTTTTATTCAGTACGATATCTATCATGCGCAACGGATGGAAGGCGAGCTTTCGAAAACTATCGAAAACAATCTAGCCAAGATTGCTCATATTCAACTAGCTGATAATCCTGGAAGGAATGAGCCGGGGACTGGTGAAATTAACTACGCATACCTCTTTAAATTACTAGATGATCTTGGCTATGAGGGCTGGGTAGGCTGCGAATACAAACCCGCTACCAATACTGAGGCAGGTTTGGGGTGGATTTCTACATACTAATTAACAACTAGGAAAAGAAAGGTAAGTATTTATATGGGATCTACTCTCTTTGTCTATTTGCATGGTTTTAGATCCTCGCCAAGATCGAGTAAGGCTGTTATGACAGGTGCTGCTGTTAAGGCCATCTCCAACCCAAATAATCCTATCGAATGGTATTGCCCACAATTACTAGCCTCTCCTAAAGATAGCATGGCTCTAGTTACCAAACATATAGAAGAATCTAATGCAGATAGAGTTGTTGTGGTTGGATCATCGCTTGGGGGTTTTTATGCCAATTATTTGGCTGAAAAATATGGGTGTAAAGCGGTTGCTCTTAATCCTGCCGTACGTGCAGCCCGTGAACTGGCGCCACATGTAGGAATGCTGACTGCCTACGACAGTGACGAGCCTTTTGATTTTCGTCCTGAATATATTGACGAGCTAAAAGCCCTACAAGTTGAGGGCATATCTAAGCCAAGCCGATACTTTTTGATTGCGGCAAAAGGAGATGAATTGCTCGATTGGCGAGAGATGTCAACCTTTTATCCTGGCGCAAAGCAACTGATACTTGAGGGCGGGGATCATGGCATTTCTGATTACTCCGAACACCTTCCTGCAGTCCTAAAATTTATATTTGAATAGTCGATTGATTGAAGGGTATAAGTTCTGTAAGATGATTAAAACAATCGCAACCTTATAAGGTAGATTGAGAAGGGAGAGTTTGTGCTGAGTATCTTAAAGTTAGACGCTGGTGGAATACCCCAGGGTTGGGTTAATGCAGAAGAAGCTACTAAGCACTACGCTGATAGTAGTGTGCTTTGGACTTTAGGTGACCCCATTTTTAAAATGCGGGGAGGTATTTCAAGATCTAGCGGTATTCAGTCCGTGATTGAATTGCATTCCATCATCGCCATCAAAGGCACCGCAAAGATAAATCTTTTCGATGTTGTGCCGGCTATCACTAAGCACAAACTTTTCAAACGGGATCGTGGACTTTGCGCATACTGCGGCGACTCCATTCATGAAAGTCAAGCCGAAGCGGAACATATCATTCCTAATAGCCGTGGTGGGAAATACACTTGGATGAACTTAGTAATCTCTTGCCGGTCATGCAATCAGCGAAAAGGTAATCGAACTCCTGAGCTTGCTGGGATGGGTCTGCTCTACACGCCATATCAGCCGAGTCTGTATGAAGATATGATTCTTAAAGGCCGTAATATATTGGCAGATCAAATGGATTTTTTAGCAGCTAATCTTCCTAAAAATAGCCGTTTACTTGAGGCATCTCTCTGCGACTAAAGCTTCGGCAGTTTATTAGTATCATCACAATATGAAGTCCCTTTGGATCATAGCGGCTGCATTGGCTCTATCTTTGTTGGGCCATTTGATTATCTTTTTTGGTATTCCTTTTTTCTCGTTTTCTTCTGCGCCAGAGATATCTGAAGATCTCATTATTAAAACGGAACTAAAGGTAGAGCCGCCTAAGAAAATTCAAATGGCTAAGGCCCCAAAGAATAAACCCCCCTTAGCAACGCAAAACAGTACATCAATTGATGATCCTAATTCCTCAAACTCAAGAGGGGAGCAGGGTGGCAACTCTAATCAAAAAGGCGTAGCTTTTAAACTTCCTCAATCTGGCATTATTTACTATGATTCTTACGTTGATGGACAGAAATACCAAACAGGTGAGATCGACTGGGTAGTTGAAGGAAATAGCTACCGTCTTTATATTAATATCCCGTATGCCTTCGTTGGCCCTTTTGTTTTTGAATCGAGGGGCACAATAGATCCTTATGGTATTGCTCCATCCATATATTGGACGCAACGTGGCACTAGAGCCCCTCGGTACTCACGTTTTGATCGAGATGAAAAAGGTGCAGGGCAGATGTACTTTTCGGAGAAACCGGAATTTACTCCAACTATCATGCCAGGTACTCAAGATCGATTTAGCCTCATATTCCAAATTGCATCTCTATTAAATGGAGATGACAAAATCGATGAGCCAGGGAGCATTAGATCAATTCCCGTTGTTGATTACAACACTTTAGAAATGTGGCAATTCAAGAGTTTTGGTGAGGCAATTAATGATGATGTTCCTAGTTTAGGTAAAACATCAGTAAGGCGCTATGCACTCATGCAACGAGAGAGCGATCCCTATAAAAGACAGGTTGATATTTGGTTAGTCAAGGATCTTGAATGGCTTCCAGGCCGCATTAGATCTCTAGAATCGAATGGACGGGTGCTCGAGCTAGTTTTTAAGCAGAAAAATCCTATTGATAAGTTGCCTTAGTCTATTTTCTTGGGGGTGGCGCAAATGTCGAGACCAGAAGCCCATAGAGCGCTGAGCCTGATATTGCTACTGCAAATAATCCAGAAAATGAAATCAGTATAGGGAGCATATTCCACTGAGGCCCAAGCTTATATGCTGGGTCGTTATGGTCTAAGTTTGTATACATTTCACCTGCAAAGTAGAAGGTTTTTACAACACTTGGATAGACGTTTACGCTCACCATGGCGTATGTCCATATAAAAATATCAATGATGTGGCTTAGTAAGATAAGTAATACAACCATGAAATAGACCAATATATCTACCTGCATATGACGCAGATTCCCATATTTTCGGTCAAATGCATGAAAGCATCCCATGATCAACAAAATCAATATTCCATGAGTTAGGACAACCAACACGGCAACGAAGCTCATCAACCTAATCGACGTATCAGTGAGATCTCCCATAATTTCATTGAAGACAAACATTACGTTGGGAAGAGAATTGAAGAATTCAGGCATAGGTGGTCAATAGAATAATGGAGGGTTGTAGTAGTCTATTTCTTATTTGACATAATAATGATTATACGCAGATAGGTATTACGGGGATTTAGGCTGGATCAGCTTTGAGGTGCTCAAATAAGGTTGCTTATAGAGTTTCATCCAGCGCGAACGCAATCCCTCACTAATTTCTGGCATTCCGTAAATATCTGCAATATCAATGGCAGTAATGCCTTCAACATTACGTGACTGTAGATTTGCTCCTCTATCAAGTAAGAGTTTGACTAATAGTTCATTACCCGATTGAACGGCCATCATTAAGGGTGTGGTTCCACCCAAGCTAAGCGAGTCAACCTTAGCCCCATTGGCAATTAGAAATTGAGCAACGTCAAGGTGACCCTTGGCACAAGCGTAATGCAAAGGAGTCCAGCTTATATGATCAAGTTGGGCTTTATTTTTCAGTACCAAGGTCCTGACTAAAGGCAAGTCGCCATTGATTGAAGCCATCATTAATGGTGTTTCACCTTGCTTATTTGAAAGATCAACATCTATACCCTTGGAGACTAAAAGAATGTCAATTACTTTGTATGAACGGTCTTTGATAGCCAAAACTAACATGGGGTTACCGTTCGAATCCACTAAATTTGGATTTATTCCCTGAGAAATCAGAGATTTAACTGTATTCACATCATCAAACTTCATCGCTTTTGCGAACTCATTACGCTGAGAGTCTGACTGTGACAAAACTGGCTGGATATAAGACAGACTTAAGGTTATTGCAATAATCAAATACTTTAGATAGCTCATGAAGTTAATTGCCTATCTATTTGAAAACAATCGAAAAAATTATTTGATGTCTGAAGTCCCAATGTCTCTAATGGAACCCCCTTCAGATCGGAAATAAATTCAGCGACTTTGGCCACCCAGGCTGGTTCATTAATCTTGCCTCGATAAGGTATTGGGGCTAAATATGGCGAATCTGTCTCAATAAGCATCCTATCTAGAGGTACTTGCTTGCAGGTCTCCTGAAGCTCTTTAGCGCTCTTAAATGTCACTATTCCAGAAAAGGAGATATAAAAGCCCATGTCCATGGCAGCCTTCGCCACTTCATAGCTCTCAGTAAAGCAATGCATCACCCCACCTATTTGATCTGCGCCCTCCTCCTTGAGGATTCTGATGGTATCAAGCGATGCAGAGCGAGTGTGAATGATGAGTGGTTTTCTAGATGCCAAGGCAGCGCGTATATGTGTCCTAAAACGCTCTCTTTGCCACTCTAAAGAGTCATAACTTCGATCACCCATTCGGTAATAGTCCAGCCCTGTTTCTCCTATAGCAATGATTTTAGGATGCTTTAAAGCAGTCTCAACTAAAAACTCAAGGCTAGGCTCAGGCGTATCCTCATAGTCAGGATGAACACCAACGGAGGCGAACAGATGTGGATGTTCTTGAGCAAGTTTGAGTACATTTGGGAAATCGGGTAAATCCACAGAAATACACAAGGCATGATCTACTTTAGCGGCATTCATATTCGCCAACACTTCCGGCAGGCGAGATTGAAACTCAGGAAAATTGAGGTGGCAGTGTGAGTCTATGAACATGACTCGATATTTTAGTCTGCCTTAAGCCTCAAATACTTGTTGATATTGAGATAGTAGGGCTTCGAGCTGAACCCTGGTTGCCAAGGGGTGGTTTTCATACCGGCGGGATTGGATCAGGGATCTCCAGAACAGCAATAACCTAGAAATATTTGCTTTTTGTGAAAGTGCTTGTAAGGTGGCAAGATGCTTTGGGTAGTATCTGGGTGCGCCACCTTGGGCCATATTCTGTAAATCCGAAACCCAGCGTTGCATAGTAGCGAGCAAAATAGGATATTGGGCCTTGTGAATTTTCTCTGCAGTTTCAAGCCAATTGATCCTAGCACCCTGAGACATTGACTGCAGAAGAAAGCGCGACGCTTGTAGTGCGATAGTAAGTTCATCCTTTTCATCTTTATTGTGACGAGCGAGTAAAGAATTGAGAACAGAGTATGGCGCTCCACCCTGCTCATCATAGATGGTCTCAATATCGGCAAAATTGAATTTGGCATCAGACAAGTTACTAACTTTGGAATTGAGCCACTCCAATCCAATTGCTCTATCAGGCCTAGGTACGCCGAGTAGACGACAGCGTGAGCGGATAGTAGGTAATACACGATCTAAACGATCAGACAATAAGATGAAGATCGTATTTGCAGGAGGCTCTTCTAAGGACTTCAGTAATGTATTTGCGGAGTCAGACCGCAACATCTCAAGCGGATAAATCAGAATGACTCGGTTACCACCGCGATGAGATCCAATCGAAAGGCTTACTATCGCTTGTCGAGTTTCCTCAATGGAAATATTTTTCTTTTCTTTTTTCTCCGGAGTCTCTCCATCGGAATCATCGCGAGTCGATTTTCCCTTTTTAGGTAAATCATCGCTTTCATAGTCAGCATGAGGCAGCAATCTGCGATGCGTTTCAGGCACTAAAGCAATAAAATCAGGATGATTCGCCGTATCAAACCAGTGACACGCTTCACAATGGTTGCAAGGTTTAGATTCTATTGGTCCAGAATTTTCACATAGAAGGGCTTTTGCTAAATGAACGCCAAATTCAAATTTACCAATTCCTGGTTGCCCGTGTATTAATACTGCATTGGGAAAATTTTTCAAGTCAAAGCTATTCCACAATGGCTCAAGCCATGGGGCTATTTGGCTTTGCTGCTCTATAGATTTTGATAATTCACGCATTTATAGGTTTATCTTTATCCCTTTCAGGCCCTTCCAGATTACTTCTTGCGTTTGAGTGGCGTCAACTAAATGAAAGCGTTTAGGATCTTCCTGGGCTCGACGCAAGTACTCTTGGCGAACCTTTTCAAAAAAATGGAGATCCATTTTTTCAAATTTATCAGGAGCACGGACTTTTGATCTTCTAGATTCAGCTACGGAGCCGGGTAAGTCGAACAAAATCGTTAAGTCAGGCTGAAGAATTGCTCCGTTGGCTTGCTCTTGAACCCAGCGCTCAAGAGTATTGAGCTTCTGAATACTTAAGCCCCTACCCCCTCCTTGATATGCAAAACTCGCATCTGTAAACCTATCTGAAATAACGATGTTGCCGGCTTGTAGTGCTGGCTGAATAATTTGTGCCAGATGTTCACGTCGAGCCGCAAACATTAATAATGCCTCTGTTTCAAGATTCATTGGTAAATCAAGTAATAATTTCCGTAAATGTTCGCCTAGTGGGGTGCCGCCAGGCTCACGTGTCATCACCACTTTACGATCTGGAAAGGATTCTTGCATTAACTTAGCAAATGATTCGATATGGGTACTTTTTCCAGCGCCATCAATGCCCTCAAAGCTAATAAAAAATCCCGAATGTAAAGAACTCATATGATCACTTTATTTATTAAGGTCGGCTTTTGGGGATTTCTTGCGTTGATAACGATCAACTGCACTTTCATGCTCAGTTAGACTACTCGAGAAGTGACTTGATCCATCTCCTCGAGCGACAAAAAACAAAGCGGTACTTTGCGCAGGCTTTACTACTGCCTGAATGGATTCTAGGCTAGGCATCGCTATGGGTGTTGGAGGCAATCCTTTATGCATGTAAGTATTGTAAGGACTGTCTCTACGAAGATCTGTTTTGCGCAAATTTCCATCAAATCGGGGCCCAATTCCATAAATAACGGTTGGATCTGTTTGCAAAGGCATAGCCTTATTTAAACGATTCAAAAATACAGCTGATACCTGACCCCGGTCACTTGCGCGCCCCGTTTCTTTTTCAATGATGGAGGCAAGAATCAGAAGTTCATAAGGTGATTTGATGGGTGATTTCTCAGGCTTTTGCTCCCAAGCCTGGGCGATCTGTTTTTGCATGGCTTGAGACGCTCTTCTATAAATATTAATATCTGGTTCATCAGGATCAAATATATAGGTATCAGGCATAAATATTCCCTCAACACTCGGATAATTTAGGCCAAGGCTTTGAAGCATTTCTTTCGAGCTAATACCTTTGGTTTGGTGTATTAATGCTGGATGGGCATCAACCACCTCGCGTAATTGCCAAATGGTCATTCCTGGAATAATGGCAATACTTTCGCGGACTCTATCTCCCCGAGCAATTTGCAAAAGAACTTTCCCAATGCTTGCCCTTGTTGGCAGGAGATAGGTGCCTGGCTTTAGTTTTGAACCAATGAAGAGTGCTCTGGCGCTAATTTGAATAAATAAGGGTGAAGAGCCAACACCTTGTTCTTCAAGTTGGGAAGCTACCCCAGCAAGACTAGATTGAGACTTAATCTTTACTTTATAGACTGGCGCCTCAGGAATGTTGCCCTCTCTTGGCACTACAGGCAATAAAAAGACAAATCCATAGAAAATCGCAATAACCGCAACTAGCCATAGGACGTAGCTTTTGAAGCCCGGGGACTTTGATTTATTGCGGACGAAAAGATTTCTGCTCTGAATTTTTTTGCTCATCAGGCTATGATAAAAGGGTCATGACAAATACCCCCCAAAATAACCCTACTTCAACTGGTTTTCCCCTATCCGGGATAAGCCTTCTCCCCCAGTGGGGCCTGATCTTGATTGAAGGCGAGGATGCGACCAGCTTTCTTCAAAACCAACTGACCAATTCCGTTATGGGGTTGCAGGCTACCCCTCCCAATCAGATTGCACGATCCTTTAACTTTGTTCGCTTGGTTGGGTATTGCAATGTAAAGGGAAGATTATTGGCTAGTGCATGGCTTGCACTTTACCCCGAGACCGAAGGTTCGATTAATCGCTATACCCTCTTTATCAGCAAAGACATTGCAGCAAGTTTTGCGAAACGTCTTTCAATGTTTGTCTTGCGCTCTAAGGTAAAGATAAAAGATGTTTCTGATCAATGGAACGTAATGGGAATCTATGGGACTGCACAACAAGTTGAAAAATTTGGCTTGAGAGATGATAGCGTTGCACTGATGCTTCCAGAGGTGTTAAATAAAGATCAGTCCTATTCGCGACTTCTGGTAGCCAATCCTATTTCTGATGAGGCCTCTCTATTATCAGAAGACGCATTGTGTCAGTGGAATAGTCTCGAGGTGCTTAGCGCAATTCCCAGAATTGTTTTAGCAACACAAGAACAGTTTGTTCCCCAAATGATCAATTTTGAATCTGTAGGCGGGGTCGATTTTAAAAAGGGGTGTTTCCCAGGACAAGAGATTGTCGCGCGCAGTCAATACCGTGGCTCTATTAAACGGCGGCTGCAGTTAGCGCATTTGGAATCTAACCCTGATGGTTCCGATATATCACCTGGCACTGAATTGTTTCACCAGGATTACCCAGATCAGCCTGCTGGAATGGTAGTTTTATCCGCCGTTAATGCGAAAAACCCCAATTGGATCGACTTTCAGATTGAATGCAAATTAGAAGCGCTTGAGCATGGTGAAATTCACCTTGGAAGTAATCAAGGACCTGTGTTAAAAATAGATCCATTGCCCTATCCATTGCTGGAAATTTAATCCAATATGTGCCTCATTTTATTTGCCTGGAAATCGCACCCTGACTACCCATTGGTAGTGGCTGCAAATCGTGATGAGTTTTATGAGCGTGATACCGATGGTATGGGATGGTGGCCAGAGCACCCCCATCTGTTAGCAGGGCGCGATCGCGCTGATGTATTGGGAAGTCCTGGCACATGGTTGGGTTTTACTAAGACGGGACGTTTTGCAGCGCTTACCAACGTCAGGGCTCCTAGTGAAAAAAATCCAGACGCCCGAACCCGCGGTGAACTCTCTTTGATGTACTTGATTAATAAAGATCGCCCTAATGATTTCATTCAAAATCATTCCAAACGATTCTCGCAGTACAACGGATTTAATTTATTGATGGCAGATCTTAGCGATCCTGAGAATGCAGAGATGCACTGGGTTAGCAATCGAATGATGATGGGTCCTAATATTCGACCAAGAAAAGTATTTCCTGAGCAAGCCTTATCGCCTGGTGTTTATGGACTTTCCAATGCCATGCTAGATACGCCCTGGCCAAAAGTAAATCATCGGGTGGCTGCATTTGCCCAGACTTTAGCGATGGATCAGGGGCAGCTTAAAAATGCAGACCAATACCTGAAATTATTGGCCGATACCCATGTCGCAAGCGATCATGAACTGCCCAATACGGGGGTAAATCGTGATTGGGAGAAGGCACTCTCGCCGGCATTTATTAAAACCCCCTCTTATGGAACCCGCTCAAGCACTATTTTGCGTATTCGCAAAGATGGTCATTTTGAAATGGTAGAGCGACGTTTCGATGCAAGCGGTACTGTTGGACATGACGTGGTCACTGGTGCGCTGAGCGCCGCACCCGGCTCTAACCTTTCGGTGTAGATCTATTCTGAACGGTTGTCATCGTTCACTACTCTAGATCCATCAGCATTGCGTGTAGCTAGCCGCTTTAAATATTTGAAGGTACCAGTTGCCATGCAACATACCTCTCCCTGATCGTTATAGAGCTTAGCCTCACAAAAGGCCATGGTTACTGTACGTCGTACCGTATCTGCTTTTACGCGCAGTACACCATTTGCGGCTTGCATGAAGTTATTTTTTAGTTCAATGGTGACTACACTGCGATCAGCCGGGTCACCTGATCTTGCTGCAACTGCCATTGCTACATCCATCAGAGTGAGTAAAACCCCGCCATGCGCCACCTCCCAAGTATTAGTGTGTTCTGGCTTCAGGGCCAGTAATATTTCTCCTTTGCCCAATTCGGCGCTCAGGCAGCGAACGCCTAAAAGCTTAAGAAAGGGAACATTTAATTCCTCACCTAAATTGGCTAACTGAGTTTGCGGATTGATTTGTACTTGTTTATTCATAGGTTAATTTTACGAGCTTAAACCTTGTTTGTAATTTCCACCTAGAATAGCTCAATATGGCCTTTTCATTAACTGGTGACGATGCTTGCCAACTGACACTTCCCACCCCTATTCCCAGTCCTTACTGGGTAGCATTTTCATCATCAGCGGCAAGACTCCTGGATATTCCGCTCGATGACAATGGCTTACCCCAAGACCAGTCGTGGTTAGCGCTGTTGGCGGGGAACCAGCTGAAAGTAAGTGACTATCAATTTTCTAAGCCATTAGCTACCGCATATAGTGGCCACCAATTTGGAGTCTGGGCTGGCCAACTTGGTGATGGTAGAGCAATTCTTTTGGGTGAGATTGCAGGTCAAGAATTGCAGCTTAAGGGGGCAGGTAAGACACGCTACTCACGCATGGGTGATGGTAGAGCAGTTCTACGCTCTTCTATACGAGAATTCTTATGCAGTGAAGCCATGCATGCCTTAGGAATTCCAACTACGCGGGCACTCTCGGTTGTCGGCTCCGATCTCCCTATTGTGCGGGAAACCCTTGAGACTGCTGCGGTATGTGCACGCCTTGCCCCTAGTTTTATTCGCATTGGCCACTTTGAGCATTACAACGCCTTAGATAACATCATAAGACTTCAAGAGCTTGCCGACATGTTGATTAAAAATCACTTCCCTGACTGTATAGAGAGTGATTCACCCTATTTAGATCTTTTCAAAAATATCTCCAGTAAAAATGCTAGCCTAGTGGCTCAGTGGCAAGCTGTCGGTTTTTGTCATGGCGTTTTGAATAGTGACAACATTAGCGCCTTAGGGCTCACTATGGACTATGGCCCTTTTGGATTTTTAGATTACTTTCAGATGAATCATATCTGCAACCATAGTGATCATGGTGGTCGCTATGCCTATCATCGTCAGCCCCAAATCATGCACTGGAATATGGCTTGCCTTGCTAGTGCACTCCTCCCCTTGCTGGAGTTACAAGACGACTCAGAAAAGGCTCTGGCATTGATGCGATCAGCGTTAGATGAATTTCCAGTGCAATATGCACAAGAATGGCAGGCGCTATTTAGAAAGAAATTGGGATTGTTGACATCCCAAGATGAAGATATCGGGCTACTAGAGCGTCTACTGCAGTCCATGCATGACTCAAAAGTAGACTTCACATTCTTCTTCAGACAACTTGGCAATATTAAAATACATGTGCCAATCGAGATGATTCCTCTGCGAAATCAATTCATTGATCGTAAAGCATTTGATCAGTGGCTTAAGGATTACCTATTGCGCCTTCAATCCGAAAATAGTTCTGATGAAGAGCGAAAACGCATGATGGATAAAGTAAATCCTAAATTTGTACTGCGCAATCACTTGGCACAAAGGGCAATAGCAATGGCGCAGCAGCATGACTTTTCTGAAGTGTATAAGTTACATTTAATCTTAAGTAATCCATTTGATGACCAAGCAGATTTTGAAGAATACGCAAATCCGCCACCACCAAACCTAGAAGCAGTTGAAGTCAGTTGCTCTTCATAAATAACTTTTGAGAAATAATGGGGCTATAAATATGAAAAAAACGGATCAAGAATACAAAGCAGTCTTAAGTGATATGGAATATCGCGTGACACGCGAAGCGGCAACAGAGCGTCCATTTTCTGGAAAATATTGGGATCATTGGGATCAAGGAAAATATAAGTGTATTTGTTGTGGCACCCCCCTTTTTCTTTCTCAAACAAAATTTGATGCCGGTTGTGGCTGGCCTAGTTATAACGCCCCAGAAGAAGAAAATGCGATTAAAGAGATCCGTGACAGTAGTCATGGAATGGTTCGGACAGAAGTGCGTTGCGCTAACTGTGACGCTCATCTTGGGCACGTATTTGATGATGGCCCTAAACCTACTGGATTACGCTACTGTATCAATTCAGCCTCGCTCAGTTTTGAACCCAGCGACAATGCTCAGCCTAATCCTAAGGACTAATTTTAAATAGCAGGATAATCGCCCCATGAAATTTTTATTCGACCTCTTCCCCATTATCCTGTTCTTCATTGCTTTCAAGTTCGGTGATATCTATACCGCTACGATTGTTGCAATGGTCGCAACGATTGGTCAAATTCTCTGGGTTTACTATCGTCATCGCAAAATTGATGCCATGCAATGGGTCAGTCTAATCATGATATTGGTGTTTGGTAGCCTTACCATTTTCCTTCATGACAAAACCTTTATTCAATTGAAACCTACCGCGCTATATTGGCTATTCGCATCAGTTCTCTTTATTAGCTCAGAATTCTTTCAGAAAAACTGGATTCAAGTATTGATGGGTAAACAAGTGACGCTTAAGGAAAAAAGTGCTCATTCTGTCTGGCACCAATTAAATCGTGCTTGGGCTGCATTTTTCTTTTTCATGGGTGCACTCAATCTCTATGTTGCATTTGAATATTCTGAGGAGACTTGGGTTAACTTCAAGCTCTTCGGGAGCACTGGCCTCTTAGTAATCTTTGTCATTATTCAAGGGATTTGGTTAAGTCGTCATATGGAGCACACAGAGACGTGAATCTGAACCAAAAGAGAATAGTTACTTTCGAAGAGGATCTTAGCAAGGCCTTCACCATTAAACACCTTCAAATTGATGATGAAAGCCATTTACATGCTGGTCACGCTGGAGCTGCCACTGGTGGAGGTCATTTCAAAGTGACTATCGTTGCACCGGAATTTACGGGCTTAAGCTTAGTGGCACGCCATCGCGCAATTTATGCAGCTTTAAACAAGCACATTCCCCAAGAAATTCATGCCCTCACTATCTCCGCCCTCACCCCCGAGGAATTCTGGGCTTGATAGTGTTTTAATATAGACCACGCATCCTTATTTCCCCTTTACCTTTATAAAAATCATGTTCAATAAACGACAATTCATTGCCATCAGCTTTTTAAGTGCCTGTCTCTTCTCAACCGCCGCTTTAGCTCAGAATGCTGCAATTGTGAATGGCAAAGCAATTCCCAAAGCTCAGCTCGATAAATTGGTTCAGAAATCGAATCAACCAGATAGTCCTCAAGTTCGCGAACAAGCTCGAGAAATGCTAGTCACACGGGAACTTGTTTTACAGGAAGCTGATAAGCGTGGTCTTATTCAAAAGGAATCTGTTCGAGATCAGCTCGAGCAATCACGCATGGGTGTGTTAATTGCTGCTGTTTTTGAAGATTATGTTGAAAAGGAAGGTGTTGCAGATTCTGATCTTAAGGCTGCCTATGAATCAGTAAAGACTCAATACACTGGCAAGGAATATCACGTTGAGCATATTTTGGTTGAAAAAGAGTCTGATGCAAAAGCGATTACCGCACAACTTAAAGCTGGTGGTAATTTCGAAGAAATCGCCAAAGTCAAATCTAAAGATCCAGGCTCTGCTCCAAATGGTGGAGATTTAGGCTGGGTTTCTGATAAAGCACTAGTCCCTGAATTCACTAAATCGATGGTGACATTGAAGAATGGTCAGATTACAGATAAGCCTGTTAAATCTCAATTTGGCTGGCACATTATTAAGATGGTCGATGTCCGTGATGTAAAAGCGCCAAGTATGGAAGAGATTAAAGATCAATTAAAGCAAATGATCATGTCAGATCAAAATTGGCAAAAAGCAAAATTCTCTGAAATGATGCAAAAGTTCCGTTCAAAGGCGAAGATTCAGTAAGCCTTTGAAGTTTTATCTAGCGGGATAACGACGAGGTCGTAGTTTTTGAATCGCCATGCCAGCTAATCCGCAGGCAAAAGCAGAGACAACAAAGACGTCTCTAGGTTGTGTGGCTTCCCATATCCAACCTGCAAATAGACCCCCTAAGGTCCCTCCAAAACCATAAGAAACTGTCGCCATGAGTGCCTGCCCCCTAGCTTGAAGGGGTCCTGTAAACCAGCGCTGTAAAAGCTTGGTAGCTGCACTGTGGTGGGCTGCAAATGTTCCAGCATGCATAACTTGCGCAAAGATCAATACAGATGTGAATGGAAAAAAGGCCATTAAAGCAAATCGAATGACACCAATTCCAAAAGAGGCCTGAAGAACTACTTCGGGATCAAGCCTACTTAAAACTTTACTTTGGAAATAAAAGAAGACAACTTCAGCTGCAACTCCTAGAGCCCAAAAGAGCCCTATTTGTAATTTATCGTAACCAAGATTGGAAAGATAGAGTGAGTAAAAAACATAAAACGCAGCGTGGGCAAACTGCATAAAAAAACCAGATAGTAAAAACCAGCGGACATCAGGGTTCAGTAATACCGTAAACAGTTCACCCTTAACTAATTTGCGGCGCTCTATTTTTGGCTCATGCAATAAGAAGGTCACTACTGCCAGTGCGATAAATACACAGGTACCTACTAGTGGGTATAACTCAATCCCCTCGCGCTGAAATAATTCGCCAGCAAAGAGCACCATGGCAATAAATCCAATAGAGCCCCAAAGACGCAATCGACCGTAGCGCTTGTCAAAGGAGTTGTCTTTAAAAAGTGCGTGTACTGTAGCGGATTCCCCAAGAGGCATGAGGCTACTTAAGATAGTGTGCAAGACGAACATCCAGATAAAAAAGGCAATGTAGCTATGCAAAAAATAAATTGTTGTAAATACCAGCGCAGCAAGACAAGCACAGAATCGAATGATCCCTATGCGGTTAGATAGATAATCAGAAAGCCATCCCCAGGAAAACGGTCCAACAATGCGAGTAATTTGCAGCATTGACATCAGTACAGCAATCTCAATGACAGTGAAGCCTCGGTCTAAAAAAAATAGACTTGCATATGGAGAAACAAGGCCAACATAAGCAAAGTACAAAAAGAAAAAGGACCCGAAGGCCCAGCGAACCAGTGGTGTCATTTCAATGAAGAGCGCTAATCAGTTTTAGAGCCAGGACGCGATGCAGGAATAGGTGCTGTAGGCAAAGAAACATCGCCGCATTGAGCGCGGTGACGTAAAACGTGGTCCATTAGCACCAGGGCAAGCATAGCCTCGGCAATCGGGGTTGCGCGAATACCAACACAGGGGTCATGACGACCCTTTGTTTGGACGATAATAGAATTGCCCTCCAAATCAATGGATTGCTTTGGACTATGAATACTTGATGTCGGCTTGATTGCAATGGATACGCGGATATCTTGGCCTGTACTAATGCCTCCTAATGTTCCGCCAGCATTATTACTTTCAAAACCATTTGGAAACAGTTCATCGCCGTGCTCACTACCGTGCTGGGCAACTGACTTAAAACCAGCGCCGATTTCTACACCTTTTACTGCATTAATACCCATCATGGCATGTGCAATATCAGAATCGAGCTTATCAAAAAGTGGTTCACCAAGTCCTATTGGGACATTGCGAGCCCGAACCTCAATTCGTGCACCACATGAGTCCCCTGCCTTACGCAACTCATCCATATAGGATTCGAGCTTAGGGATCATTTCTGCATTAGCTGCAAAAAATGGGTTTTGCCCAATCTGAGCTAGATCTTGAAAAGGAATTTCAAGCTCGCCAAGTTGACTCATGTAGCCATAAAACTCGGTACCATACTTTTCGTTTAACCACTTTTTAGCTATTGCAGCAGCAGCTACTACTGGTGCGGTCAAACGAGCTGATGATCGACCACCGCCACGGGGATCACGAAATCCATATTTATGATGATAGGTATAGTCTGCATGTCCAGGCCTGAAGGTTTGCAAAATATCGCCGTAATCTTGGCTACGATGATCCGTATTGCGAATGAGTAGACCAATTGGCGTCCCAGTGGTCTTACCCTCAAATACCCCAGACAAAATCTCAACCCTATCTTCTTCTTTGCGTTGCGTCACGTGACGCGATGTTCCTGGCTTACGGCGATCTAAGTCGATTTGTAAATCGGTCTCAGAAAGTTGCATGCCTGGTGGGCAGCCATCAACTACAGCGCCAATGGCGGGGCCATGAGACTCACCAAAAGTGGTGACGGTAAAAAGGAGGCCTAAGGTATTTCCTGACATAGGGATATTATGTCATTTGTCACGAATTTAGGTCTAGAACTACTTAACTGGGCGCTTTTTCGGTATCTTCGGGCCAATCGCGAATATAAGCCTTCAACATCGTATTTTCGAAATCTTGGGCCTCAACGACGGATTTAGCAACGTCATAAAAGGAAATAACGCCCATGAGCATTTTTTGGTCAAGCACTGGAAGATAACGTGCATGATCAACGAGCATCATGCGACGTACCTCGTCAATTTCGGTTTCCATATTGCAAGTTAATGGCTGTGCATTCATGACAGATTGAACCTGTAAACCATCTAATTTGCCATGATGTGTTGCTAGGGCTGAAATCACTTCACGGAATGTCAAAATTCCAACCAATTTGTCATATGTCATAACAACTAAGGAGCCAATATCATGTTCGCTCATAACCAGCACTGCGGTTTGTAATGCAGTGTCAGGGGCAACGGTAAATAATGTGCTGCCCTTTACGCGCAGGATGTCACGAACTTTCATTTGGTCTCCGTCAATAATGCTGCTATAGATTCAATATAGCCCTAAGACCTCTATGAATCAAGGGTTAATAGAACTCTTTTAGTAACGAATAACCCTAATCACTCCACTTCGTATATCTGGCAGATCAGATACAAGCACAGCTCCTGCCAGGGTAATCCACCAAGTTAGATAAATCCAAATGAGGGCAAGTGGAAAGATTGCAAAGGCGCCATACACTGTTTTATAGAAGGCGGTATGGGTCAGAAAAATAGCAAAACCCAATTTCATCAACTCAAAGGCAAAGGCAGCAAAAAAGGCTCCAGTAAATGCATCCGTCCAAAGAATTTTGGAGTAAGGAAGAATCTTATAGACCACGGCATAGACTGTGATTGAGAGAGCAAAGGGAGCAATTGTCGCTACTAATCGAAACCCCAGGGAGACTGCTTTGATCCATCCCTCTGATGCACTAAATAACATGCCACTGAGGTAAATTCCCAGACCCAGGAGAATGGGCCCCAAAATAGTGGCCGCACCATAGATTAAGAATTTTTTTCGTAAAGGCCTTGTTTCCTGAACTTTAAAAATTTGGTTAAAGGCGCTTTCAATAACTGCTAGAGTCATGATTGTTGTAAGCACTAAGCTTGCTATGCCCACAAAAGTCAAACCCGCAGCCTTTGAGGAAAACTGATCTAAATAAACAAATACCTGTTGATTTATTCCTCCCGGCATATAGGTATCGAGCAACCAATATCGAAAGGCGTTCTTAATTTGAATCACACTAGGCAAGTAGCTAATTAAGATGCTGGCAAGGGTGACCATGGGAACCAAGGACAAGGTGGTTGTAAATGCCAAACTAGCCGCTATTTGCGTTAAGTTTTGACCACGATTGCGGTCCCAGATCTCTTTACCAAGAGCGAGCCATAATTGGGGGTTACGATTAAGACGCATCGCCGTATCATAAGAGATCATATGAGCCAATACGATATTTTAGTTTTGTACTACTCCCGTTCCGGATCTACCAGGGACCTAGCGCGTTATATCGCTGAAGGGATCGAGTCCGTCCCAGGCGTAAATGCGCGACTGAGAACCGTTCCTGCCATTTCTGCTGTCACTGAGGCAACGGAACCTCCTGTGCCATCTGATGGCGCTCCTTACGCAGAGTTATCCGACCTGAAGGAATGCATTGGCCTTGCGCTGG
The DNA here is from genome assembly GCF_018882125.1 of Polynucleobacter sp. AP-Melu-500A-A1. Taxonomy (GTDB): domain Bacteria; phylum Pseudomonadota; class Gammaproteobacteria; order Burkholderiales; family Burkholderiaceae; genus Polynucleobacter. The sequence continues at coordinate 127,590 of NZ_JACVOZ010000002.1, read as the reverse complement.
GTTCGCCAACACGCTTTGGAAATATGGCTGCACCGATGAAATACTTTTGGGATTGCACCTCATCGGAGTGGTTGTCTGGCGCCCTAATTGGTAAACCAGCCTGTGTATTTACCAGTGCTGGTAGTTTGCATGGAGGCCAAGAGACTACCCTGCTCACCATGATGATTCCTTTGCTGCATCACGGCATGATTATTTTGGGTTTGCCTTATAGCGAGTCAGACCTGATGTCTACCAATTCTGGCGGGAGTCCTTATGGAGTAACCCATCATGCTCGATCGCACGGTAATGAGCCAATTAGCATTGAAGAACAGCGTCTTGCAAAAGCTCAAGGCAAACGATTGGCACAAACTGCTTTGCGCCTAATTCAATCATAAGAATAGGTAGCGCCTATATGTTCAAGAACTTGCTTGATAAAAATCCTTACCAATTATTGGCTACGGCTGCCTTTATTGATCTATTCATACTTTGCGTTTGTTGGGAATGGTTTATCTCTCCTTTACGACCTAATGGATCCTGGCTGATTTTAAAGGGAATACCGCTTCTGTTTGCTATTCCCGGCCTCTGGAAGGGAAAGGTTTACACCATGCAATGGGCTTCCATGTTAATTCTTCTATACCTGACCGAAGGATTGGTTCGTATATTAGAAACGGGTGCTAATTTTTGGTTGGCAGTAGTCGAAATCATTCTGGCAACGACAGGCTTTATTTGTTTATTGATGTACTTAAAACCGATCAAAAAAGAGGCAAAGGCTAAAAAGAAATTACAGGCTGAAGGATGAACCCAAATTTGATTGCCGAGTTTGAAGCTATCTTGAATGGCAAATATATACTGACCGATGAAGAAGCCAAGGCGCCATATCTAACCGATTGGCGCAAACGCTATACGGGCAAAGCGCTTGCAGTACTTCTACCAGCAAACACTTCAGAAGTAGCTGCTATTGTTAAGGTTTGTGCTGCCTCAAATATCGCTATCATTCCCCAAGGTGGACACACTGGCTTTTGTGGTGGAGCTACTCCTGACTCAAGCGGTAAGCAAATTATTATTAACCTTAAGCGCATGAATCAGGTGCGCGAGCTTGATGTTGCTAATCAAACTATCAGTCTTGAGGCAGGCTGCATATTGCAATCAATCCAAGAAAAAGCAGCTGAACAGGGATTTTTATTTCCCCTAAGTCTTGGTGCTGAGGGCAGCTGCATGATCGGTGGCAACTTAGCCACCAACGCTGGCGGAACCAATGTACTGCGCTATGGCAATACCCGCGATCTCTGTCTTGGCTTGGAGCTTGTTACAGCCCAAGGAGAAATTTGGAATGGCATGAAGGGTTTACGAAAAGACAATACTGGCTATGATTTGCGGGATTTATTTATAGGTTCGGAAGGCACGTTGGGGATTATTACTGCTGCAGTCATGAAGCTGTATCCATTACCGATTTCTCAATGGACCACTCTGGTGGCGACACAAGATATTGGCTCTACAATTTCCCTATTAAATCTATTTCAGAAACGCGCCACTTCTTTGCTTACGGGTTTTGAGATGATGACGAAAGAATCATTAGCACTCAATCAAAAACATTTCCCACATATGGCCAATCCTTTAAAAGGAAATCCCCCTTATACGATTTTGATTGAATTATCCGACCACGAAAGTGAAGCACATGTGAAGTTGCTCCTTGAAACGATTCTTGAAGAAGCTTTCGATGCTAGACTGATTTCTGACGCCGTAATTGCCAGCAATCTCAGCCAAGCCAATAGTTTCTGGCACATGCGTGAACACATCACATTGGCGCAGGCTGAGGAAGGAGCTAATTTGAAGCATGACATTACCATCCCTCTCTCCGCCTTAGATAGCTTCATCACCGAAACCGATAGGCTTATTCAAACTCAATACCCAGGCGCTCGAATCATCAATTTTGGACATTTAGGCGATGGTAATCTCCATTACAACATCGCACCCCCTCCCGGAATTGACTTCAAAGCGTTTAATTTGGTCAATGAGAAGCCAATACATGAGCTTGTTTATAAAGAAGTTGAGCGCTGCAAAGGTTCCATTTCTGCTGAACATGGGGTTGGGCAGCTCAAATTGGAGGGTTTAAGGGCTCACAAGGGCGAAGTGGCTCATGACCTGATGAAGGCCATTAAGAAGGCCTTAGACCCCCAAAATATCCTCAATCCCCATAAAGTGATCTCAATTTAAGCATTTTTATTAAACATTTTGATATTCCTGTCATCTCGGCCTATTTGTAATGCGTTGTATGGGCATGGAGGTGACAAATATGTCAACAAGACTAAAACGTTGGGCCCGTGCAATCGAACAGATTGATCTTTCTAAGAGAACAGATCCTGAGGTCGCTATCGGCTATTTAGATAGTAAATACCGTGACATCGCCTGGAGATATATCCGTATTTTAGGCTTTGAGCGCACAATCAGCTTCATGGCCAGCAACAATTTTCATCCAGAATAAGCTTTAAAAATAAACCCTAAATAACTGATTTACTTAGGGTTTTTTCTTCTCTGAATACCCAGAGCGCCAAGAGAACTGCAGCTAGGGATGAACAGATTCCTGAAAAAAGGAATGCTGAGGTGGGACCTACCCCTTCATACATATATCCAAAAATGATTGAAGCAGGAAGTAGCATTATTCCAGAGGCTAAATTAAACCAGCCAAACGCAGTGCCCATCATCCCGGCTGGTGCTAGATCAGCCACCAAGGCCTTCTCTACCCCTTCGGTAGCAGCTTTAAAAAGGCCATAGACTGCAAATAAACCCAAAAGCATCCATACAGTCAGTTCTGTGTAGCCCATGGATGAATAGAAAAATGCAAAAATCCCCCAAGAAATCACAATGAAGTATTTGCGACTGAACCGATCTGACAGTGCCGATAGTGGTGTCCCAAATAATGTAGTGATGAGGGAGATTCCAGCCCAAAGTAAGGGAATTTGCTCTTGCGTCACCCCTATTTCACGAGCCCTCAGTAACAGAAACATATCGGACGAGTTGCTTAAAGCAAATAATGAAACCACAAAAATATAACGTTTAAATTTAAGCGGCATTCCCGCCAAGCTCCATTGGAAACTTTGAGGAGTTAATTCTCGGGCAATTGGGGGATCTTTTAAGTTCAGGGCCAAAATAACCGTAATTGCCGCTGGTAAGGCTGCCCAAAGGAATATATCCCTCAGAGGAATACCAGCAGAGAGAAGAAAGAATGCAATTAAAGGGCCTATCACCGCGCCAGCATTATCCATGGACCGGTGTAAGCCATAGGTAATCCCTCTTTGGCTGGCTGGCACACTTTCTGCCAAAAGAACATCTCTTGGCGAACTACGTAAACCTTTACCCAGTCGGTCAGTAAAACGAATACACAAGACCCCCAGCCAAGAACTCGTAAATGCAATCAGTGGCCTACTAATCCCCGCTAGCAAGTAGCCAATAACAATCCAGGGTTTAGTCTTTTTGCTCCTATCGACGATTACCCCTGAGATCAGCTTGAAGATACTGGAAGTAGCCTCTGCTACCCCCTCAATGATGCCAAGCGCTTTGGGGCCAGCCATTAATACAGATGCTAGATACAAAGGCATTAAGGGATATAACATCTCGCTTGCAGAATCATTCACTAGGCTTATCAGACCGATAAGCCACACCGTTTTGGGAAGAGAAAAGAGAATTTTGAACATGCTCATTTAATGTAGCACCAATCCTAAATATTGAAAAAAGACCCTTCTATCTGTCACAATTGCTTGATCCAGGAAAGAAGAGCTCGTAGGATGAGAGCTAAATCACAATGGAATTACTGACCCTCGGAGTGAAGAATGAGCCAAAGAAAAATAGTTAAAGAATTAATGAAGAAGCTTGATAAGCTAGAAACAGATAGAGAAAAGCTGATTGATAAATTAGCCAAGGCCTTAGATAGGCTCGAGAAGAAAGAGATTAAAAAAGCTACTGCAAAAGTGCCTGTAAAGAAAACTGCTGTCAAAAAGACACCAGCAAAAAAGGTGGTACGAAAAAGGGTACCAGCGAAGAAGGTGGTTGCTAAAAAAGTGGCATCAGTACCCAATCCAACACCAGCATCTAGCAACTAATTCATGGCTAAAAAATCACAAGCAAGTAATCATGAAAATGATTACGATGTAAATCTTAAGCAATTACAAATTGAGCTTGTAAAACTTCAGCGACAAATCATTTCCAGTGGTTCACGTCTCTTGATCATCTTTGAGGGTCGCGATACCGCCGGTAAAGATGGCACCATTAAGAGCATTGTTGAGCATCTGAGTCCCCGTGAGAGCCGGGTTGTGGCACTAAGTAAACCGTCCGATCGCGAGGAAGGGGAATGGTATTTTCAACGCTATATAGCTGAATTACCCTCTTCTGGAGAAATCGTAATCTTTAACCGTAGCTGGTACAACCGTGCTGGTGTTGAAAAAGTGATGGGTTTTTGTACTGATGCCCAATACAAGCAATTTATGGATTCTGTGAATGAATTCGAGAGCTTGATTATTGGCTCAGGAATAAAACTCATTAAATATTATTTGGATATCAACAAAGAAGAGCAAGCAGAACGTTTAAAGTCTCGCGAAACAGATCCATTAAAGCAATGGAAGATTAGTCCGATCGATCAGCAAGCACAAATAAAATGGAAGGACTACAGTCTTGCTCGAAACGCAATGCTTCAAAAGACGAGTTCTAAATTAGCGCCATGGACCGTTATTAACGCAAATAATAAAAAATTAACGCACTTAAATCTCATTAGGGATCTCTTATCTAGACTTGATTATTCCGGTAAAGATAAAACGCTTTTAACAGTTGATTCAGAGGTAGTGATGCCCTGCCCGCCATTAGGAAAAAAAGCGCCGAAATTAGCGCCTTAGATCATTATTTGAAGAAGGCTCTTGCTTCTTCTATCAATTTATCAGGTAGTTCTTCAGGAATGTAGTGTCCGCAGGGCACTGACTTTCCAGAAACTTGATTAGCAACCTGCTTCCAGTCCTCAATCGGATCAAAACATCTATTGACTAGGCCATGCTCACCCCAGAGCACCCTTAATGGCATCTCCAGTTTCTTTTCTAATTGCCTATCGGCGCGATCATGCTCTAAATCAATGGTGGCAGCAGCACGGTAATCCTCACACATAGCATGCATGATTTCAGGATTGCTAGCACCAGCCAGATACTCTGCCCACCTATCTGCTGAGAATATTCCCGTACCTGCATGACGACCCATATGATTCTGTAACCAAAACTCTGGATTTGCACCAATCATCGTTTCCGGTATAGGTTCAGGCTGGATTAAGAAAAACCAGTGCCAGTAGCCCCTAGCAAATTCCATTGTGGTGTTCTCATACATCGTCAGGGTTGGCGAAATATCCAGCACCATTAAACGTAAAACACTTTCTGGAAAGTCAGAAGCGAGGCGGTGAGACACTCTGCCACCGCGATCATGGCCAAGCAAGAAGAATTGATCAAAGCCAAGAGACTTCATAAGCGCATGTTGATCTGTAGCCATGGATCTTTTGGAATATGTCGAATGATCGTGCTTGCCGTGCGGCTTAGAAGACTGGCCGTAGCCACGAAGATCTGCGGTAATCACCGTGTAATCTTGTGCTAAAGCAGGAGCAACTTGATGCCAAATTGCTTTTGTTTGGGGAAAGCCATGTAGCAAAAGCACGGGTGGCCCCGATCCGCCAATTTGGTATGCAATATCAATCTCACCATCTTCTGATGGAATGCTGGCTATCTTTTGTTCGAAGCCGGGAAAACTCACTGTCATTTACATATTCTCAAATATATTATCTTGAAGCCAAAGCTTGAATTTGGGCAACAGTGACATATCCTTTTCCATCAGAATCAATGAAGCTGAAGTGATCATAGATACGGGGCATGCAACCTTTTGCCTCTTCTTTGGTAAGCTTACCATCATGATTCTTGTCGCAACTAGCAAAACGATCCGCAATCTCTTTATTCCGCACTGAATTGTCTGCATGCGATGTTATAGATGCAAATAAACCAATCACCATAAAAGGCAGGCTCTTAATCAACAAAGACATATACTTTATTTAGCTAAAGTTGGCATTGGATTGGCAGAAGTTTCTAAGGCTACACGAACTGCCTTTTGTGCCATTGCGATGAAAGAGTCCACAGATCCAGAGGCTGTTCTGAAGGATTCCCCTTGAATAGTAACCAGTCCCATTCCAAGAATTTCATTAGTATTGCTGTCGGTAATTTTATTTTCAACAACCAATGCTGGTGTCTTTGCATTTACACCAGCAGCAAATGCAGCTGCATTCGTGGCCAGTCCAATAGGAGTGAAGTTCCATGGCTTTAAATAATCATTAGAACTTTCAGCACCAGTAATTCCGGCAGAAACGCGAACCACTCCAGGGCCTGGTTGAGTAACAATCTTGATGTTGCCACGAGCATTAACAGATTCAACCATGGAGGCTTGGAGAGTTGCCTTTGCTCTGGCAATGGATTCGGCGCTCACATCACTAGTAGCAGTTTGATTTAAATAAATTGGCTCTAGAATCACGCCGGTAACCATGCTTGGATTAATGCCATCTTTACGATAACGCCAAATACGTGTATCCGCCTCGATGGTATACATAGGAACTAAGAGGGAATAGTTTGGCAAAAATCCTGATCTTGGCATTGGTTCAGCAGCAAGCTTTGGAGTATTACTACAAGAGGCAAGGATGGCAACAGCCGAAATGATTGCGGCACAAAATCCAATTTTTTTCATATTATTTCCATTCAGTGAAATGTTCAATTCGTGACAAGTCATCATAAAGCCCTTTATCAGATAGACAAGCTTTATTAATCATTCATCAGTCTGAGGGGCATGGCAATGTCCCGCCTGTTTTTTGATGAATCTTGGACTTGCAGTCTACCGTTGCCGATGATTTTGCATTCTGTTTCGCTACTGGGGTTGTGCCAGAAGGAGTTAAAGATGCGCCTTTAGGGAGAATTTCTGCACTAGGTTGTGTTCCCAAAGTTGTTGGTACATCCGTTTTAACGGGCGCTAGACCAGCTGCCAAATAGAATGCCTTATCTGTGCCAGGGCATGGCATAAGCGCTCCTGTCTTGGGATTAATAATAGGCTTGCATTGAGGATCAGCCTCTAAACGTGCTTCTAGTTTTGCAAATGTACAGGCAGACACACCAAGGCACAGACTTGAGGAAATAATCAAAAAATGGGAGGTTAATTTCATCAATGATGGGCAATATATCTACAACGCAATCTATCAAGAGATCAGGCTGCCTAAGTTTGCCCCCTACTCACTTACTTATCCTTAAGAGCAATTGACATAAACGGTAAAGCATTATGTTCTCGAAGTAAGCGATTTACCAATTCAAGAACAATTGTAGATAAATTATCAGCTGACTGATCAGCGCGATAAAAAATTTGTACATTTAGCTGCACACCACGAGACTCAATCTCTTCGCAGACCGTCCGTATTGGTTTTGTATGATCGACAAACGGGTTATCTGTTAGTAACTCTCCAATACCTTCAGTAATGATTTCATTAAGTAGCTGAAGATTTGCCGTTGGACTAACTCCAAAAGGAATCTCTACCCTTTCATAGCCGCCACTACTTGAAGCATTTGATACAGCTTTTTGAATCAAGATTGAGTTAGGGATGAAATGAACCAGTCCATCTCTTGAATGGATGCGCACATTTCTCCAGCCGAGCTCTTCAATGACGCCATCAATATTATGATCTTGAGCATTAATATGAACCCAATCACCTGGTTTAATTGCTCCTTCAAGTCCAATGGTGATGCCACCTAGGGCATCTAGGATTAATTCGCGCAGAGCTAAACCCACTACAGTCAAAATAACAGAAGATGCTGCAAGAACCGGCAAAATATCGCGGTTCAGAACATCGGTGTAGTAAAAACCAAAAAAGGTTGAGTAAATTAGAGTGGAAAGTAGTACTTTAAGCGATCCTTGTAAAGCAGTTTTTTTCGACTTTTGTTTTTCAATAATCCATCTAACTATTAAATTCAAGCTTGCCGCAGTAGCAAAATAATAAAAGGCTGAAAATGAATTTTGCAGTGTGAGCAATAAAATAGAGTTTGTCTTATCGAGTATCGGACTGGAAAATAAGCCAACTTCCACAAAAAAGATGGCAATAAAGCCGCACTCTAGTGAGATGAGTCTTGACAGTTTTTTACGTTCAGCAAATACCCCTTTAAATAGTTTTGGCAAGATGGACATAATAGCTAGAATGAATGCAATGCCAAATGAGAATCGCCAGTCCAACTTACTACCAACGTAAGAGCCAAGCATGGCATCTTTTTTACGCAATCCATAAGATGCCTTAAATTCCGAGAAGTTTCTTTCTCCAGTAGCTGATACTGGATTACCCAAAGAGTTCACAATGTCATTTTCAATGGCAAGACCAGCGGTCTCTGCTCGGTAATCCATCTCGGGAGCCAATACCTCCGCTTTATTCATATCTCGGATGATGGTTGTACCTGTGCCCATATTTACTTCGTCAATAACAAAGCGCAATTTAGACGAATCCAAACTCTTATGTCTAAACGCAACAGCAAGTGGCAACTGACCTAAGGCTAAATCCTTTGCTAAGGCTTCAAACTTAAAAACGCCTCGGTAACGGAATAATCGATATTTCTCAGTTTTTGTATCAGAAGACTCTAAGACGGTAAATGAAGGATTATCTGTAAATAGCGCAGGGAAGAATATGTCATCTGCATTAATTGCTATACCACCACGAAACCAGATATCCATTTCTGCAGTAAAAGTTCTTTTTTCCAGGTTAATAAAACTAATTTCTCTAGGAATGAGGCCTGTAAATATCACTGGGACTAGGTCATATACTCGATTATCGAGTTGAATTTGATTATCGGCAATTTTTTCAGTGAAATTGAAGCGCGATGCATCAGTTCCATATTGAAGTAAATACGGAATTTGTTTGCCATTTTTAAAAGAGACTAGCGTTGGAGGAACGTCACGTTCCTGATTTTGGTCTAGTCTGATTTGCCCCGTAAAAGCTCCGCCCTTAAATTGATTGCCATTGAGCGATAGCAAGTAAGTTTGGAAATTTTTACGTAGCTCTTCTGGTGGAAGTTTTTTCCACTCAGGTGTTTCTTGTTTGAGCTTTTCAATGAAATGGCTTAATAAATAACCCGCATCGTAACCATATGCGTAGGCCCAAGAGGGGTCTGAGCGATTTTTCTTTTGATAAGAGTTGATAAGCACACGAGCTTGTTCATCAGCCATGCTCGGTAAAAATGGGGTTACGCTCATCATGCCATTTGTATAAAATCCTGGCGATAAAATTTCCTTTGGAAACTTCTGAAATTGTTCTGGAAAAGTTGGCAAACTTGCCCCGCCAAAGCCAACGAGTTGCCCAGCATACTTACTATCTCTTAGAGCCTTTACAAGCTGAACTGCATCAGTCGTTGGTAATGAAAACGCAACGTAATCGTAATTAGAAATAGCCTTAATCAGTTGTTCAATACTCTCTGCATCAGGATTTTTTGGCCAAGTTTTTAAAGCAAATTTATCTTTTGAATTCTTGGTATATACCTTTTGAAAGCCAGAGGCATATCCATTGTTGCTATCGCCATCATAGGTAATGAAAACGGCTGAAGAACCTCCTTTTGATTTCAGCAAGATATTGCTGACAAACTCCCCTTGCCTTTGTTGGCTTGGCTGTAGCGCAAAGATCCATTTATCGCTACCTTTGCTATTAGGCGGACCAATCGGCACTAAGCCAGGTACCATCCCCTCCTCTAGCGAAGTGATCATATCCTGATATCCAGCAGCTTGCGTGGGGCCTATCACTGCTAAGGTGCTAAATCCTGCTGCTGCACCGTCTGCTAGGGCGGCCACTACATTCGCATCACCACGATCATCTCGAATAATCAGTCGAACATCATTTGAAATATTTCCAGCTGCTGCTGCATCCTTAAAGCCCTGAGCAAGATCCTGACCAATCATTCGAGTGGGTCCTGAGAAATCTGCAATGGCCACAACATCAAGCAGATCTGCTTTATTTTCTGATTGAGACTGAATAAACTCTGAAACTTGAATGCCGGGGGGCAGTTCGAAGTAAGCAGTTCCGCCCAATATGGCAGCAATGAATAGAATGCCAATGGCGAAGGATTGCAGAACTTGACGCTTTTTAATCTTGAAAGATAAATGCTTCAAGGGCAGTCGAAGCTTAGGTAAGCGGGTTTTAAGGCGGGTAAATAGCTTCATAATGGTAATTGCACCATTAAAAAATTAGGCATATTGCGAAATATATGCCGCCAACTCGCCATTAATAAACTCACGTTACAGCAAATTTTGATGAATTGCGTTTAATTCATCCTGCAATCGAATCTTGTCGAGTCGATCAAAAGATAAGGCAGCCAAAATATCAATGCGATTTTGTAAACCCTTAAACAAGGCTACATAAGCCGACTTCATTTCCATATTATTAGTGCTGCTGATAAGCGCAGGATCGGGGAAGTCCCAATGTGCTGTAGCTGGGCTACCCGGCCAAATAGGGACATCTTCACCCCTCACCTTGTCAGATAGGGAAATAATAAAATCCATCTTTGGCGCACTGGGTGCTGAGAAAACATCCCAGCTTTTCGGTTTTAGAGGCTCGCCTTGATAATTAGATTCATTAATTAATTCGATTGCATAAGGATTTAAGCCATCGCTAGGCATGGAGCCTGCAGAGTAACCTTCAAATTTTTTACTTAAGTGGGTAGAGGCTAAGACCTGAGCCATGATGGATCTAGCACTATTGTGATGGCACAGAAATAAAACTTTGTATTTTTTCATATTAATAATCAATAAACATCATTCAGGAGTGCCATTATTAAAGGGGCGAGCTAGTCCGCCAAATTTTAGAAATCAGTCTAATGGGCACACATGACAAAAATATGACAGAAATTTGACTTAATTCCGAGGATTAAATGCACTAATTAGGTGCAAGAATCAAATGAAAAAAGAAGCTTAGATGGCTACTGCAAAAGTTAAAACATTGCGACCTTCTTTGAACTCATAATCAAGGTGATTTGATAAACCTTTGATAATGGATAAACCTAGCCCCCCAGGCTCTGCCTCTTCCAAAGACAAAGGTTTTGGCTTTGGGGGGGCATTGACTGGATCAAAGGGCTTACCAGAGTCACTGACCGTAATGGCAACCTCTTTTGGAGTAAGCGTAAGGGAGAGCTGAACTGGGGTATTAGCCGCAGAGGATCCTCCATGCATCACAATATTCATCAATATCTCATCTAGACACTGATCTAATGCGATAGCCTTGTTTTGAGGCACTTCATATTTCAGCGCCACGTCATGCAACCAGTCAGCTGCCGTCCTTACTTCAGAGCGATCCGCATTAATAGCTAAGGTTGCCAAGGGGGCTCCTAACATTCGGGGAAGTATTTATAGAGTTATCCAGCGATTGCTTGCTCGGCTAACTGAATATTATTAAAAATGGGCACTAATGAGCTAATCCCTGTTGACTCCAAGGTACCGCTGACATGCTCATTTTCGCCAGTAACAAGTAACATTTTTCCACCCTTGCCTTGTAGCGCTTTTGCATTTTGAATAATTAAGCGTATACCAATTGAGGAGAGAAAGCTGACTTCTGACAAATCTACTATGACGGATGGTTTGGCGCCAGAAGACATTGCAGAAAAACGCGTGGCTATTTCATCAGAACCGGCGCTATCAAGACGGCCGTCGATTTTAATGAGTCTGATGGTATCGAAATCTTTGAAGTCTATTGGCATAGTAGAAGTTGTATATAAAAAGGGTGTAAACAATCAGTTAAAAATGGGGCTATTATAATTTGGATACATAATATATAAGAATTATGACAATTAAAATATCATTCAAACTTCCGAAAATCAATGCTTTTTTGTAGCTTATTTAGATGAATCCAAGTACCTCTCAAGCTGATAGGCAGCAATTAAAGTCCAACTTTTCGATTAGGCAGCTCCTGGCAACCTATTTTTTGGTTGCCGCTCTCATGACGCTATATGAGCTTGCAAAAGAGACCATTTTCAAGGGGCGGCTCACACCCTGGGAATCGCATACGATTACGATCTTTGTGACGGCAACCTTCGCAACAATCACGGCCCATTTCATTAGAGCGAGAACCAATAAGTTAAATGTTGAAATTCAGCAAGCACACAACCAAGCCGCAGACGTGATTGACAATATGCATGATGCGGTCATCATCATGAATAAAGAAGGTTTAATCACAAGATTTAACCCAGCCGCAGAATATACCTTCAAGCTAAAAACTGCAAAAGCTATTGGTAAAAATTTCACCACATTACTCGATCACGAGGATGCCATTGAGTATGAGAATAAAATTCAAGACTACGCCAGTAGTAAAACCTCTCCAATTTTAAGTGGCACCAAAAAGGAAGTACTTGGCAAACGAGTCAATGGCGATATTTTCCCAATGGATCTGAGCATCAGCAGCATGGTCATTGATGGTCATTTAATGTTTTTAGGGGTTGCACGTGATGCTACTGAGTCTAAAAATGCAGAAGCTGAATTGACTCGTCTAAGGCAAATAGAGCAACAGATACATGAAAGCTTAAAACAAGAAGTATCTATTGCAGCAACTATTCAGATGAATATGATTCCACCTAGCGACAATTTATATCCAGGTCATAGTAGGATCAAGGCTTATGGATTAACAAAGCCCGCAAAAGAGATGGGCGGCGATTTTTTTGATGCGTTTTCAATTGATGAAGACCACATTGCTTTTGCTATTGGAGATGTCTCCGGAAAGGGTGTTCCTGCAGCCCTTTTCATGATGAAAATCATGACGCTTCTGCGATCCAATGTTACAAAGTCTACGAACTTGGTTGAGTCTTTGCTGGACGTAAATAAATCCCTATGCTTTAACAACGATAGCAATATGTTTGTAACAATGTTCATTGGAATTATGAATATTCATACGGGCGAGCTGCAATTTATCAATGCAGGCCATGATAGCCCTCTAATAGCTGGAAAAAATCAAGAATTCACCGCCCTTTCAGGACCTAGAAATATGATTTTAGGTATCCACGCAGCCAATACCTACAGTATTGGCAATGCAAAACTTAAACCTGGGGATACTCTTGTGCTGTATACGGATGGGGTGACTGAGGCAGAGGATCAAATGGGGCAATTGTATTCTTTAGATCGGGTTAAGAACTTGCTATCGGCAATCGATAGAAAAAATAGCAAACTCATCGTCGCTAGTTTGCTGCAAGACATCGATCTACATGTGAGCTCGAACCAACAGTCAGATGACATAACAGTATTGGCGCTTCAATACCACTAAGCACTGAGGTTTGATTAGCAATCAATATTATTTGAAAACCTCACAAATGGGCAACAACACCCCAAAAGATCTAATTTAGAAATCCTTAATTGCATGTTAGCAACAATGCCTAAGCACTTTTGGGTAAGCAACAAATCATGAATACGATAATGACTCGTATTCGTGATTTGCTACTATTCGTTATTTTTATCTATATTGACCCGACTAATAATCCAGCAAGCTCCTGCGATCATGATGATAGCCCCGCTCTCATAGAGCAAGATTGAAGGATTTCCATCCTTTCCCTGCAGAATAATTAGTCGACTCAATGCAGTCATTGCAATAAACAAAGGGATTGTTATTGGGATGCGATGACTGGAATAAAAGGCTGCAAGCATCCCAAGTACCTCTGCATAAATAAACATCAGCAAAAGGTCCTGTAATTCAACGCGACTTCTATCAATCAGAGAAAATATTTCTTGACCCATTGCTGCAATCGTAAAAATTGCAATAATGACTAGGAATAACTTTTCAATAAAGCCAATGATATTTTTAACGTTCATACGTTGACCTTTTCAAAAATATTAGAAATTTGATCGTACTACCTTAAACCTTATATAGATGTATTGCTATATTAGCTGATACACCATTTAAATTAGCCCTTAATTTAAATGGGATATTTATTCCCCCTGGAGACAACTATGTTTTTAGGTCACATCATGATTGGCTTATTCGCTAAAAGGCAAATATATGGATAACTTCGGTCCTATTATCCTGATTGAGGTAGTGCTGATCTTTGGGGGAGTCTTGCTATTTGCATGGTGGCAATTACGTGATCTCCGAAAGGAGCGAGAAAAAGACGCTAAGAACAATGCGCAAGACTTAGCTCAAGATAAATAGTCCTACACTTTACCGCGGCGTTCCATGTGATGTACATGCTTGGTCAAGTGATCATCATGGTATTGGGGTCCTTAAAGTCATCTCATCGGCTAACCTGGTATTTAGCCTAAGCAGTACGATCCAAGCGTGCGAAATACGCCTTAGGCTTCTTTGTTGAAATTACCCAACTCTAAAGCCTATCACTTCAAATACCTGTCTCCAAATAAAAAAGGCCACTTCAAAAAGTGGCCTTCCTAAGCTTGAAATTACTAATTATTTCTTGGCCTTGGCTGGGGTAGCAAAAGTCATGATTGTATCGTCTACAAACTCAATCATTACATCATCACCAGCCTTGAACTTCTCAAGACCAAGAACACTTTTATCCACTTTAACTCTTTGCTTCTCACCGCTTGGCCATGTAAAGGTCACAATACGTTTTTTTGAATCTATGGAGTCGATTTTTATAGTTGCAAAAACGGTGTCAGTAACTTCTTCAAATGGTTTGGCGGAACCCTTAGCAGAAATCGTTACAGAACGTACGCCGGATACACCGGGCTTTTGTCCCTTGGGGGCTGCAACTAGACCAACAGCAATTGCGGTTGCACTCTCAACTACAAATACATCACCCTTCTTTATTTTATCCAAATCATTTACCTGTTTGGAGACCTTCATCTGGGCGAGATTACCGCTAGAATCTTTTAACTCGATAGTGCGATTTTGCAAATCTACGTCCATTACAAATGCTGTTACTACTTCAACTTCAGCTACTAATGGCAACATTTTTGCAGGTGCTTGAGCATAGACAGGGGAGACAGCAATCAAACTGAGTGCGCTGAACAATAAGACAAGTGAGGTTTTTTTCAAGATAGCTCCTGGCAAAGGGGGATTATGTATTTATGTGTGCCGACTAAAATACGATGACTTTTAATTTAGCAACTAATTAAGGCACTTTTGTGACTTAGTTAGCGATATTAGAGGGTGCTACACAAGAAGGATTTGCTTGGTCAACTGACCACCATACAGTTGGGTTTTTGGCCTGCCCAGCACGATTCGAACGTGCGACCTACGCCTTAGAAGGGCGTTGCTCTATCCAGCTGAGCTATGGGCAGATAAATGCTGGAATTGAAGCTACTATCTAAAACTAAATAGGAAAAGTGGTCGGAGTACAAGGATTCGAACCTTGGACCCCCTGCTCCCAAAGCAGGTGCGCTACCAGGCTGCGCTACACTCCGACGGAATACATATTCTACACCGACAGGGTTATAAGAGGCAAATCCTGTAAGATTTAGCCCATGGTTACCTACTTATCCAGCAAATTTAACAAACGAGTACAGAGCGTAATTGCTCTGGGATTACTTGTTTTTTGCTTGTTGGGTACCCACTGGGTTGGTCTTAATCACAGCATTTCTCATGCGCAAAGTAATCAAATTGTTGAGCTTGGTTCTAGTGAACTCGATCCCCTTCTTCAACACGGATCTGCAAGCTGTCATTTATTTGATGCATTAAGTCTCGCCACATTTATTAGTCCCGATATTAGTATTGTTATTGCTCAAAACCAATTCATCGAATCTTATTTTGAATACGATCATTCGCTACAGAACCCTCAATATCTAGTCCTCTATCAATCTAGAGCGCCTCCTGCTTTCATTCTTTAATTACTAAGGCGTTAAGTCATTTGACTTAACTCATGAATTAGCATCATCTAGCCGATAAAGCTAGACTGCTTTAAAGAACGGAAGATCCAAAATGCAAGGTATGCAACAACTGCTTGCAAAGCATCAATTTATTTATATAGTGATATCAGGGCTTTATGGCACTAGTGTATTAGCGCAATCATCAGGGCCTCAACTTGAAATTACGGCCACGGGCTCGCAAGAATCGATGCAAAGCATTCTTACGCCAAACAAGATCCTGCAAGGCGATGAGCTATTGAATAAATTAGGAAGTACTTTAGGAGCAACCTTAGCGAACGAGCTAGGAGTTTCTGCTACTGGATATGGTGCTGGTTCATCTAGACCGGTGATTCGTGGTTTAGAAGGGGCACGTGTTCAAATTTTGCAAAATGGTTTATCCGTAGGTGATGTGTCGAATATTTCACAGGATCATGCCGTTGGTAATAATATGCAAAATGCCCATCAAGTTGAAATTTTGCGAGGTGCTGCAGCCTTACTTTATGGTTCTGGCTCTAGCGGAGGCTTAGTCAATGTTGTCAATGACCGAATTTTAACTAACCTACCAGATAGACCCACGGGTGCAATCAATACTAGCTATGAAACAGTCAATAATGGCCGCGCTGGCGCCGTAGAGGTTGATAGCGCATTTGGATCCCTAGCCATTCATGTTGATACGGCCATAAACAACGCCAACAACTATCAAATACCTGGGTACGCCAACCAAAATGGCCCTAATCAGGAGTGGTCCATCAATCCAGGGGCACCTCAAAGCGTCCCCTATTCCGGCAAGCTTCCAAACTCTTGGAGTAACCAAAATAATCTCGGCGCAGGCATTTCGTATATTGGTAGCACCGGATATACAGGAGTATCAGTAGAGCGACTTAATAATAATTATGGAATACCAACACCTGATGGTGGCTTTATTAACCAATCACAAAATCGTTACGATTTACAACATCAAACGCGCGATCCATTTGAAGGATTTTCATCATTTAAATTTAGCGCTGCCAATTCAAATTACAACCATACAGAGTTTGCTAATACAGGTGAAGCTGCATCTGTCTGGAAAAATATTGCGAATGAAGCGCGACTGGAGCTGGCCCACAATCCCGTATTGGGCTGGAAGGGTATATTTGGAGCGCAAGTAACTACTGCTTCCCTTAATGCAACTGAAGTTGGAACCGGAAGCTATGCCATTGTTCCTCCTACCAAAACGAATTCAAATGCTCTATTTTGGATTGAGGAAGGCAAATGGGGACCATTGCAAGGTAATTTAGGATTGCGCTATAACAGCGTATTTCAAAACCCTAATACTGGTACGACTCTCGAACAACAAACTACGGATAACGGCGGATCAACTCCGCTGATTACCCTGCAAAACCGACAATTTAATTTGATGTCATATTCTGCAGGCGGCTTGTGGAATTTCATGCAAGGACACGGTATTGGAGTTGCTTATACCGTATCTCAAAGAGCGCCAACTGCACAAGAACTCTACTCCTATGGAGCGCATGAATCTACAGCGACTTTTGATATTGGAAATCCAACCCTCAATAAAGAAACCTCACATAACCTTGAGATCAATATTCAAAAGACCAGTGGTTTGATGCGTGGAAAAGCAAGCGCCTATGCCAACCGATTTAATAATTACATCTATGGTTATTACACTGGCCTATACATACCAACTTCGGCAAATTTTTCTGTTGTAACAGCTCAACAAGCAGCCGCTACAATCAAGGGTATCGAAGGAGAGTTATCTTATAACTGGAATCAATCGGGACTAGCGGGACGGATCTTTGGCGACGCCTCGCAAGGCTCATTTGACGCTGGAGGTAATTTACCTCTTCAACCTGCCCCTAGACTGGGTGCTGAGATTGCCCATCAGAAAAACGGTTGGCTTGCAAATGCTAGCTATATTTATAGCTATCAACAAAATCGTTTAGCGAGCTGGGAAGTCGGACCCGCACCAAGCTATAACTTAGTCAATGCTGGCCTTTCATATACAGAGAGAGTCAAGGATATTAATTGGACTATTTATTTAAATATGAAGAATCTTTTAAATCAACAGATTCGCTATGCCACAACACCTATGGCCGTCAGGCTATTTGCACCACAGCCTGGAAGAAGTTTTATGATGGGCTTACGAGGTACGTTTTAACTAAAAAATCTCGGGAACGTACATGTGGGGTGGCACTGGTCCACGCAAGTAATCTGGATTGTGAACACGTTCTGGTAATGTAATGACCGGGTGATCTATTTCATTGTATGGAATTTGATTAAGAAGATGGGTGATGCAATTTAAGCGCGCTTTTTTCTTGTCATTAGCAGCCACGACCCACCATGGCGCTTCAGGAATGTGCGTACGCTCAAGCATCGTCTCTTTAGCCTTGGTATAGGCTTCCCATAAACGACGGGCTTCCAGATCCATTGGGCTAAGTTTCCATTGCTTAAGCGGATCATGAATACGCATCATAAAGCGGTTGTACTGCTCATCATCTGAAATAGAGAACCAATACTTAATCAATATGATTCCTGAACTAATCATCATTCGCTCGAGATCAGGCACTGTTCTAAGAAATTCTTCATATTCTTGGTCGGTACAAAATCCCATAACCTTTTCAACACCAGCTCGGTTGTACCAACTACGATCAAAGAGGACTATTTCACCGCCCGCAGGTAGTTGAGATATATAGCGCTGAAAATACCATTGCGTTTTTTCACGCTCGTTTGGTGCTGGAAGTGCAACTACCTTACATACACGAGGATTTAGACGTTGGGTGATTCGCTTAATAGCGCCGCCCTTACCTGCTGAATCACGCCCCTCAAATAAGACTGCAACCTTGACCTTATTGGCAACTACCCAATCTTGTAGTTTTACTAATTCGCCTTGTAAGCGAAATAATTCTTTGAAATAAACACTACGAGGTACATCGGATTCGCCATCCCCATCTTGAGAAAGGCGATCGTCATCAAGCTCCATCTCAAGCTCTTCGTCCATGCTGTCAAGAATCTCTTCTTGAGCACGCCGATACCACTCTGCCATTTCTTTATGCTTTGAGGTCATATTCTATCCGCTGAAATATCGTTTATTTTTAAACTAAGGATATGTCATTTTCGTTACAAATGCATATTTATAGGGCTAGGTAGGAAGATATTTGCTCATGACTATGCAAGGCAAGCCACTTACGATCATTCGAAAATCCGGGGCTTGCAGCCGATGGAGGGAAAAAGGTCAGCTCAACACGTAAATTTCGATGCTTCAATATGGTTGACATAGACTCCAAAAGACCCATTTCCCCAATAAATGCCGTCACATCAGTGCGTAATCCTGACTTCCTATCAAAATATTCAATAGCAAGCGAATATACCGGGACTTGACTAATAACAGCTGATTCAAATAGGTTGGCTTTAAAGGGGCGAACCGAATTACCATCAGTCGATGTACCCTCTGGAAATATGCAAATAGATTCCGTGCCTAGAGCGCTTACCATATTGCCAACCACTTGAATTGCGTGCCTTGAATTACCGCGCTCAATAAATACCGTCCCTAATTGTTTAGCCATCCACCCAAAAATAGGCCAGCGCTCAACTTCTGACTTGGCAACAAAACGGATGGGCTTAAAGGAATTAATAACATGAATATCCATCCAAGAAATATGATTAGATGCAAGAAGATATGGGGTATTGGGAACAATGGATGGGTTGTTAATTTTCAAATGAATGCCAAATAAGGCTAGTAAATGCTTTGACCAGCTCTTAATAAGTGCATCTTTAGCGGGTGGTTTGCTCGCAGGAAATAATATGAAGAGTGTGATAACTCCCCTCATTACGTGAGCCCAGACTAATAACCATAGAAAAAATCTCCTAAAGAATGGCTCCTCATCTGACTGAGTCAGTTGTTTCTTATGCATAGTAGTTGACAATATAAATCATTAAATTAATAACCCGTCATAAAACTGACTTAAAAGTGTCATGATGATTACACAGTGCAAGGTTTAAATGTCTACTCATGATGCATTACCGAGCTATCTGGATTTCAGACGTACACCTAGGAACAACAGGGTGTCAGGCAAACTACCTCCTCGATTTCTTAAAACACAATGAAGCCGATAAATTTTATCTTGTAGGCGACATCATTGATGGTTGGAGACTCAAAAAATCATTTTATTGGCCTCAAGCCCACAACGATGTCGTGCAAAAGCTACTTCGTAAAGCTCGTAAAGGCACTGAAGTAATCTATGTTCCTGGGAATCATGATGAGAGTGCCAGACAATTCTTTGGACTTTCCTTCGGTGATGTAAAGGTTGTGGAAGAGGTTATCCATGTAACTGCCGATGGCAAGAAGCTTTGGGTAACGCATGGCGACTTATTTGATGGCGTAATGCAGTATGCCAAGTGGTTGGCTTATGTCGGCGACACCCTATATTCATTTATTCTGTATATCAATCGTTATTTCAACATGTTGCGCGTCAAGATGGGCTTGCAATACTGGTCACTTTCTCAATACCTGAAACATCAAGTGAAAAATGCGGTGAGCTATATTGCCGATTTTGAGCACATCATGGCTAGAGAAGCCCGCCTCAGAGGTTGCGATGGCGTTGTCTGTGGTCATATCCATAAAGCAGAAATTCGTGAAATTGATGGCCTACTCTATTGCAACGATGGCGACTGGGTTGAGAGCTTAACTGCTTTAGTCGAGACCCATGCCGGCGAGCTAAAGATAATCCATTGGCCCTATATCAAAGGTGAGCCGGTCGAAACACCCGAAATTACTTTTCAACCTGCTATAGATTCACTTATTAAAGAGGCTGCGTTATGAAAATTATGATCATTACTGATGCATGGGACCCGCAAGTCAATGGCGTTGTGAGAACTTTAAAGCAAACGCGTGCCGAATTGATTGGAATGGGACATGAAGTTGAGATGATTACGCCAAATGGGTTCAAATCCATTCCATGCCCAACTTATCCCGATATTGCCCTTTCTCTATTTCCGGGCAAAGAAGTGGCTCGCAGGATTAAAGAATTTGCTCCTGATGCCATGCATATTGCAACGGAAGGACCATTAGGATTATCTGCGCGCTCATATGCGGTTAGAAACAAGCTGCCATTCTCTACCGCCTATCACACTCGATTCCCAGAATACGTCAAAGCGCGTACTGGAATTCCATTGTCCATTACTTATGCATTCATACGCTGGTTTCATGGTCCATCGATGGCTGTGATGGCGCCAACCATTGTAGTGAAAGAAGATTTAGAAAAATATGGCCTTACTAATGTGGTTCTCTGGTCCAGAGGTGTAGACCTAGAAATCTTTAAGGTGCAAGAATCCAAAACCTTAAATACTGCTCATCCAATTTTTCTCTATGTCGGAAGAGTTGCAATCGAGAAAAACATTAATGCCTTTTTAGAGATTGATCTACCAGGATCTAAATGGGTTGTCGGTGATGGCCCTGCTATGGCCGCTATCAAAGAAAAATATCCTGAAATTAACTATCTTGGCGTATTGCAGCAGCATGAGTTAGCTAAAGTGTATGCAGCAGCTGATGTCTTTGTATTCCCTAGTAAAACAGATACTTTTGGCTTAGTACTGCTTGAGGCTATGGCCTGCGGCACACCAGTTGCAGCCTATCCAGTGACTGGTCCGATTGATGTTTTAGGAGACTCTCCTGCAGGCGTCATGAATGAAGATTTACGTGAAGCTTGCCTGCAAGCTTTAAAGATTCCTCGCGAAGTTGCTAGAGCCCATGCCGAAAAGTTTTCTTGGAGAGCCGCTTCTGAACAGTTTGTAGATCACCTTAAGCCGGTGGAAACTACAGAAGTACATTTGACCGCCCTAGCCTAGAGAACTTTTTTGAACATCAAATACCACATTAATCAAAATCCGCACAAGGGCAATAAAGGATTTACGCGTGCATGGCATGCTGCCAAGAATTCTTGGTGCGGCTTGGTATATGCATTTATGGAAGAAAGTGCGTTTAGACAAGAATTAACGTTATTTGCTCTGTTAACGCCATTAGCAATTGTTTTGCCCATTAACTATCTAGAGAAGGCTTTATTGATCTCCTCCTTAATGATGGTTTTAGTTGTTGAACTCCTGAATTCAAGCGTAGAGGCAGCTATTGATCGCATCTCCTTTGAGCATCATGATTTATCAAAGCGAGCGAAAGATTTTGGCTCGGCTGCAGTGATGATAGCGCTATTTATTGCAATCCTGGTTTGGGCTGCAGTATGTATTCCCCTTGTCTTAAAACTCTAATAAACTTTGCTTAGGATAAGCAATAACAATATATAGGTAAACTATGTCTGATATTCCAAACCCGATCGGCGCATTTGATATCTTCTCTTCTAAGAAAGATGGCAAAGCAAAAACCTCAAAAACTCAGGCGTTAAAAAAGCTTTCCAAAAAATTTGCCAAAAAATTATTTGGAAAAAAGTTTGCTACCAAGGCACGCATGCAATTGACTGAAGCTGAGTCTGTTTCTATTGCAAAACCATTAACCAGAGCTAAAAAAGCGGCATTTCAAATTAGCTGGGCCTCTAATTCAAATGAAATCAAAGAGGCGCAACGATTACGTTACAAGGTATTTGCAGAGGAAATGGGTGCAAATCTTTCTCAAAATCTAGAGGGATTAGATGTTGATGAATTTGATGCTTACTGCGATCATTTATTAATTAGAGATCAAGATACTTTGAAGGTGGTTGGAACGTATCGCGTATTACCACCACATAAGGCTCAAGAAATTGGTCGCCTCTATTCAGATTCTGAATTTGATCTGTCTCGCTTAGACCATTTGAGACCTAAATTGGTAGAATTGGGTAGATCTTGCGTTCATAAGGATTATCGTTCTGGAGCCGTCATCATGGCTTTGTGGAGTGGCTTAGCCCAGTATATGCAAAAAAATGGTTACGAGATCATGCTAGGTTGTGCGAGTATTCCGATGGCTGATGGTGGTCATTTTGCTGCCAGTCTCTATAACTCCCTTAGCGACGATCAAATGGCCCCAACAGAGTTCCATGCATTTCCCCGTCTACCGCTGCCCTTAGATAAGTTAAATGGCGGCTTAGAGGTAGATGCTCCTCCTTTGATTAAGGGATACCTCAAGCTTGGCGCAAAAATTTGCAGCTCTCCAGCCTGGGATCCAGATTTCAATACTGCGGATTTATTGACCATGCTACGTCTATCGGAGATTAATCCTAGATATGCAAAGCATTTCTTGGGTCTGTAAAAACTATTTAAGACTTACTTCATAAGAACGGCCTACTCTTATCCATTCGGCTGCTTCTTTTTGTAAGCTAAATTCTGTCAGTGGGTGCTCATCAGCCCACTCTTTAGATAGACTAACGAGATAGGATCCACCATGTTCCGAAACTTTGACTTTTGGTAGATCATTATCATTACGTCCACGACACAAGACCTGAGCAAGACGTAAGCAAAACAGCATTCGCCAATCATTAAAACTAGCATTACTGGCTAACTTACCGAGCTTACCAGCATGACCTATTAATAAGGCCGCTAACCTAGCCTGATCATTTTTGGAGAAACCAGGCATATCGGCATTCCCTGCTATGTAGGCTGAATGCTTGTGATAGCCATTGTGTGAAATCGAAAGTCCGATCTCATGTAAATTGGCAGCCCACTGTAATAGGGCGATATTGTCAGAACGATTCTCAACATCTGGTTTTGGTAGTTGATCTAAAAAATCAGCCGCCAACTTACCTACACGGGCTGCCTGCTCTCGATCTGCCGCATAACGTTGCATAAACTGCTCTACAGTGACATAGCGCATGTCACTGTGTTGAGAACGACCCAATAAGTCGTATAGAACTCCGACACGTAAGGCTGCATCAGTAACTTCCATAGATTCAATAGCTAACTCATCGAATACGGCAAGCATGATCGCTAAACCTCCGGGCCATACTGATCTTCGATCATCTTTAAGACCAAGAAGTTCAACCTGACTAACGTGTTCATATTTCAGAAGTTGTTTCTTTAGAGCTCTCAGTCCATCTCTCGTAATGAGGCCACTACCGCCATTAACTCGCCCCATGCTTAATCCATCGCTATGGCCATTAAAATCATTCTGAGAGATGAGCTCAGCCAAGGCTCTAGCGGTTCCTGAAGAGCCTATAACCTGCTTCCAGCCGCTCTTGAGGTAAGCACCTGATATAACTTGGATTTCACGGCGAGCTGCCAGCTCTGCCTCTTTAAATGCATGGCCGTCAATATTGCCCTTTGGAAAGAAGCGCATGCTATGGGATACACAGCCAATATATAAACTTTCCATGAGCTTTGGCTCATAACCTTTACCAATAATAAATTCTGTTGAACCACCACCAATATCCACTACCAAGCGATTGCCTTGTACGGCTGGGACTTCATGGGCTGCACCGATATAAATCAAACGCGCTTCTTCAACTCCAGCAATCACCTCAATAGGAAATCCTAGGGCTGTTTGTGCATCTTCTATAAATTGTTGTGAGTTTTTAGCAACTCTAAGCGTATTAGTAGCTACAGCACGAACGTTTGCAGGATCAAAACCACGAATGCGCTCTCCAAAGCGACGAATAGCTATCAAACCACGTTGATATGCATCGTTACCTAGAAGCTTATTTTCAGTAAGACCTGCTGCTAAACGCACAGATTCACGAAGGGTGTCAATGGGTCGAAGTTGCGTCCCAGAGGGTGTATTAACAGCTTGGGCCACCAGCATACGAAAACTATTCGAGCCCAAATCAACTGCAGCAACTAAATCTGCAGGATTAGAGACTGGATCGGCAGGATAAGCTAACAAAATACTCCCTAAGTTGGATAACGCTATTCAATTGTGTCGATTTTATGAAAAATACATGACATATTGATGAAATTCATGCGTAGTCTACTAGGGTATTGATTAAGCAGCTAAATTTTGTTCGGCACTGGAGCAATCGATATCTCCAAAACTGCAGAATATGCAGCAATCACCAGACTTAGGTTTTAAAATAGCACTACAGGCCCTGCAACGATATAGATGCTGAGAGGATCCCTTGGGAACTTCTAGAATTTCTGCAGCATGACATTGAGGGCAAGTGATAGTGGAATGCTGTATCAATGGGGTAATGTTCACCGCGTTATATTGAACCGTAAATGTTGCAGAAATATGTCAGTACACCAAGACGCTTAATCCGTTGTACTGGGCGTCCAAAATGCTTGCGTTATATATTCCTTATCGGCAATTTGAGCAATCAATTGATCCATTTCATCGCCATTAACAGCAGACGCTGTCAATACAGCCTGGATCTCCACCTCATCTGCACCAAACTGACGAACTTCAATATCCTGCGTTTGATATCCAGCAGCCTCTAGAATTCCGATGAATTGTTTAAGAGCAATTTTTTGCGAATGTTTCGGGGTAATGATAAAGACCGAGTTGGTAACTTCTACTGACTGAGTATCTAAAGGCTGTCGATTAATCACACTCACTATTGGTCTTAAAAGCGTATTGGCGGCAAGAATAAAGATGGTAGCTAGACCCGCCTCTAAAATCAGGTCAGCTCCAGCGCATGCTCCAACAGCTCCAGAAGCCCAAAGAGTAGCTGCAGTATTAATTCCGCGAACATTACCCTCTTCACGCATGATGACACCAGCACCCAGAAAACCGATTCCAGAAACCACATACGCCATAATATGGACGGCACCATCATGACCAGTTAGGCGATTTGCGGCATCCACAAATATTGCAGCACCAACAGCAACCAATATATTCGTTCGTAGACCAGCAGTCCTCTGGCGGTACTGCCGCTCAAGACCTATTAATCCGCCAAATAAAAAAGCTGCCGATAAGCTCAGCGTGGTATCTGCCAGAGATACAAGATTAATATTTTGAAATGCTTCCAATGATGAATAAAATTCTATTTTCGGCCAAGGCCCAAAGTATCCACCATCACTTTGAAGACTTCAGTATTGTCCATAAAGCCTTTAAATTTCTCAGAACCTGGGCCCATTGCATTCAATACCGCATCGTCAGCGGTATGAACACCCGTTTCTTGGTTAGTCGGTAAATTTCCACCAACATGAATGGCATCCTCATGTAATTGAATGTACTTGGGATTAGCAATATATTTTCCACTCTCATTCTTGATCGCAGGCACAAAGGTACCATCCAATTTAGGATGCATTGTTTCGTAGTGATCTGGATAGTTTCCATAGAAAAAAGCGAGTCGTTTTGAGACATCGATCTGGTTTGGGTAGCCTTTGACATCGGCCTTTGGATAATTTGGATAGCCTGCATCAGCATAAGTTCCAACCTTTTCACGTAAGGCCCCTGGCTTTTCATCATTGACAACGCCACTAATCGAGCCGCTATGGGTATGATCTGGCGTGACGATAATGAGTGTATCTGGATGCGTTTTGGCAAACTCTTTCGCAATTTGTACGGCATTACTTAACATGATGGTGTCAAATGCAGCTCGCTCCCAATCCAATGGATGATTAAATTTATCAATTAACGCCGCCTCGACCATCAGGAAAAAACCATTTGGATTTCTTGAGAGAACCTCAATTGCAGATGAGGTCATCTCGGTTAAATCAGGTTGATTAGGATATTGACTGACAGTATTTTTCTTCAGAAAGAATCGATCGAGTGATCCATCCATATTATCTGGATGAAATACTCCAAACAATTTTTTAGTATTTTTATTAGCAGATTCTGCTAGCAATTCTTGCTTTGTCAAAACTACCTGATAGCCATTGGATTTAAATGCGTCAACAAGATTTTTCTCATCTTTTCTTTTGGAGCCCTTAGAGGATTGGGGATAAAAATAGGCTGATCCACCACCAAGAATAACTTCAGCCCCGCTCGCAAATAGCTGATCTGCAATATATTGTTTATCAGCTCGACGTCTTGTATGGGCAACTACAGCACCTGGGGTCGCATCCTGCAATTCAGAATCTGCAACGATTCCAACTGACATCTTCGTTTTCCGCTTAATCAGTTCTGCAATTGTTTCTACCTTAGGATGAGATAAGTTATCGCTTGCTCGAGAAACATATACGCCCATGGCATTGACGGCTGTTTTGTGACCAGTTGTGTAAGCACTCATCGAATTAGCAGAGTCAGTAATTAATGAATCAGACCCAGAAGTACCAATCATTGCGGTGCTGGGCATATCATCAAATGCAAGTCTTCCTTGATACTTACCTTCGCTAATGCCTTTGGATAAAACGCGTGCCGATGTTCGATTGGCAATCGTCATACCATCACCAATAAAAAGTATGACATTCTTTACTCGTCGAGGCCCACTCGCATAAACATCCCATGTGACCTCCACTTTTTCCTGTGGAGTTCTGGCTGATATTTGATATTTACCAGCCTTTGAAAGCTCAACGTCTCTATAGATAAACGTGCTACCTTTACCTACTTCATTTGAAATGAACTCGGGTTTTGTAGAAATGACTTTGCTTATAGGTAGGCCATTTAACTCAATAATCGCATCTTCTTGACTAATGACATGGTTCAATTCCAATTTAATGTCAAATTTTGACCCTAATAGAATTGATGCATCTTGAATAGGGTAGATGACTGCTGCAATAACAGAATTGGCTAGAAATGCAGAGAAAATGACAATTGGTAGTTTAAAGGACTTAGTGATGTTCATGACTCGATATGTTAGTGGTAATTATGAACTTCACTATCCACAATATTGATGTCATTTCTATGACAGGCAGTCCGAATAGCCTATAAGGAGGCTTTCTTGCTTGCTATTTTGAGCACCCCACTATGAACCGCTTTACGGAATTGAGCAAAATCAGCCTCATTTTGTTCGGCATAGGAGCGGGCAAAGGTATACAGAGCATTGTTGAGCTCTTTAGATTGCCCCCAGTAGCCCGCAATCATGGCAGCATCCCCTGATCGGGCATGTCCTAGGGCAAGTGCCCAACCAAAGAGTTTTGCGTATTCTGGGAGCGTTTTTAAGGTAACTCCACCAGAACCAACCTCAATTCCGCCCTTCATGTCACGTAATTGCCTTAAATAAAAGCCCTGGCTATAGTCAATATCAAACTGAACTGCTCCATAGTTTAAAAAGATATCCGGCGCACCTTGAAGCAATCTTTGGCCGGCTACTACGCGCCTACCCATATCGCGAAATATCGATTCACCTAAATAAGGAGATAGCACTGACTTCTGTGCTTCTTTATATTGCAAGAAAAGCGGATCATGTTCACTATCACCTTCAAAGTAAAGAACCATAGTGTTCGTGCCTACACTACCAATACCAACAACCTTTCGGGCAAAGTCTTTTAAGGAATAGCGCTCAAATAAAATTTGTCTATCCGCCAATAAAGTATGCGAGTAATTCAGTAATGCCCGATCAATTAGTTTTGATAATGAAACACCAAATGCATTCTTTTTAAAATGCTCAATAAGGGGTGGCTTATTGATAATCTTACGATTCTTGCCAACGATAGTAGTTAACTTTTCTAATACCTGTATATTGCCCTGACCCTTAATACTCTTAAGTACAAGATCTAACTTCTTCTGTTGCTCCTTACTAAATTGCTTACGGATGTCTTTCTCGGCAATGAACTCTTGAGCTAACTCTAAATAGGGCATCTGAGCGTATTGCATCATACGTTTTTGATATTCTGCGCATATTTGATGCACCAACTTTTTACTTAAGCTTTTTTCTCCACCCATCGACTCGCAGGCAATGACAGCGCTTGCAACTAAGCGTTTAATATCCCACTCCCAACTGCCAGGTAGGGTTTCATCAAAATCATTGATGCCAAAGACAAGGCGATGCTCTGCTGTACCAAACATTCCGAAATTAGAAACATGCATATCTCCACAAAGTTGCACAGTAATATTTGTTGCCGGTTGATTGGCTAGGTCTTGAGCCATGATCGCAGCGCCACCACGATAAAAGGCAAATGGAGATTGCATCATTCGCTGGTATCGGATCGGAATAAGTTCCTTGATGCGACTCTTCGCCTGCCTCTCTAGAATCTCTATAGGACTAATGCGATGCTCAGGGGGGGTATAAGTACCCTGTGCAACAAAATCAACTTGCTTACGCTTGGCTTTTCCGTCTGCCATGCGCCTTTTAATACTAGGGCGTGGATCTTGAAATGATTCAACAGAGTGAAGAACGGAATAATTCGAATTTTTAACGGCGGACATTCAAAGATCTCAACGGGTTCATCTAAACCCCATACTAATCCTAAACTAAGTGATAGCCTAAACTAAGAATTGAGTATGCTTAATCTCTGTTGAATGTTGGCAGGTAGAGTCGCATACCACGAATTTTCATCTCCTACCCCAGGAAGTATTTGGCCATATTCAATCATTTGACCCGGAGGAAGCTCATCGATGTAGGCCCAGATATGTTGGCTCGCTAATTTACTTGCCTTTTGAATAGCAATTTCCAGCTCTACGAGCAATTGTTTTTTCATTTGCTCAGATCTACCTAAGCGAATTTGCCCATTCAGAAAAATATGGGGTTCATCAAGCAATACACCCCCAATAAAGCAATCATGTTGATCCAATTGCTTAAAGATTACTTGCGCAAAATAAGCCTCTGCTCCAGTTACCTCTGCATGAATCTTGGTAATTGCCTGCGCAATAGAATATTTTTGATGGGTGTTAAGAGAGATGCCTGCGTAGTACACGCTATAAGTTGCCATATTAATCTTTGTAAAGTGATATTTATATTTTTGAGCAGTTTTTATGAATCGAATGTAAGGCTTCCTTGATCTGCAAGTGATCAAGTTGGTGAATTGGAAGATCTAGCAAGAGGTCGATGCGGTTGCGAAGACCTAGTTCAAGCTTCCTAAATGCGTCTAGCTGTTCTTGCTCATTGAGCACAAGTTCAGAGGGGTCTTGAAATCCCCAATGTGCGGTTGAGGGATGTCCTGGCCAATAAGGGCATTGCTCCCCAGCTGCAGAGTCGCATAATGTAATAATAAAATCCATATGGGGCGCACCCTCTTTCCCATATTCTTCCCAGCTTTTGCTTCTGAGCACCTCGAGTGGATAGCCCCATTCTTTAATGAGTTTAATGGCTAATGGATGAACGAATCCGAGTGGCTTTGACCCAGCAGAGTACCCAATGAAGCGGCCATGGCTTAATGTAGTAGCAAGCGCTTCACCAAAAATAGATCTAACTGAATTACCGGTACTTAAAAATAAGATGTTGTAAGGACGATTCATGGGTAGCGCTGCCTGACAGTATTAGATGATCTCATCAAGTTGTAATTTATATTTATTGTTTAAAATAAATTTGGATGTATTTTGATCAGCCATCGCATCCAGTAATACACTTTTTCCCCCAGTAGGGCTTGTATTATTATCTTGCTTTGAAACTTTTCCTCTGAATACATCGGATATAAATTTTGTTAGATTATTATTCATGAGGTCTCCATTGCGCTTCAAAATTAGCTGAATTCGATCTTATCGCTGCTTTATTTCAGTATTATTACCAAATCAAGAATATGAAAAACCCAGCATCTGCTGGGTTCCTTTCAAACTGTAGCGGCTAATAAACCTAGCTACCCAGTTGATGTCTCGTGGTGAAACGCTTTGCGTAAGCCAGCCGAGCTTCATTCCATGCCTGTAGTAAATTCAGTGCAAATTTCTTCATAAACCATCCTTATGGTGAAAGATTAATTAAACATTGCTTTTATGAAACAATGCCTTAGAACGCTCTTATTTTGATGTATTGAAATTACATTAGTGAGACGATTTTGTGTCAGATCAAAGTCCAATGCTATACACTGGGTCGGTATAGAAGAAACTTGAATAGATGGATATCAAATGGCTCACCTGGACCTGTATTCAACAATCGCCTTGAGGCTTGGCTTGGCTTTATTTGCTGGCTCTATTCTTGGACTTAATCGATGGCTGCACCATAAATCAGCCGGTATTCGTACACACTCTTTAGTTGCCATCGGATCAGCTACAGCTGTAATCTTAATCAGCGATTTTGTTCAAGATGACGCTCAAGCCATGAGTCGTGTTCTGCAAGGACTCATTACTGGCTTGGGGTTTTTGGGTGCTGGCGTCATCATCCATGAAAAACAATCCTCAAGGATTCATGGACTAACTACCGCTGCTAGCCTATGGACATGTGCCTTAGTTGGTGCAGCATTTGGGGCTGGACAGTTTGTCTTGGGCTTGATCAGTATTGGAGCGATTTTTCTTGCATTAGCGCTTGGCGGTCCTTTGGAGAGGCTTGTTTCACGCCTTACGGGGATCGAAAGAGGGTCTGAAGTCTCAGAGGATTCAGAGTAAAACCAGTCCATATGCTCTAAAAAAAGAGTTTTGTCATATTTATTTGTTAGGATATGAGTCTTCATTCACTAAATGTCATAAATATGAGCAACTATAAATACGAAGACGCCATCAAGCAGCTTCAAGAATCAGGTAGCATCGGTCTGACTGATCTAAAAAGTCTCTCACATGACGACCTCGTAGAGCTTTTTGAAGAGATTAAGGTTTGGTGTCTTTACGCCAATGGGCATTTAGATAAACTGCCCAAAGAATCAAAGAAGAAGAAAAAGAAAAAGAAGGATTGACTCCTACGTACTAAGGCGATCCCCAGGAAAGCACAAAATAAACGTGCTTCCCTTACCGGGGATACTTTCAATGATGAGTTGGGCTTGATGTCGACTGGCAATATGTTTGACAATTGCCAATCCTAGACCAGTACCGCCAGTATCCCGCGATCTACTACGATCCACGCGATAAAAGCGTTCCGTAAGTCTTGATAAATGTTCCGATGCAATTCCAGGACCAGTATCTGATACTGAGAATTCTCCCTGTCCTTCGCTATTAATATTCCAGATTACATTAATAGTGCCTAGGTCTGGGGTGTAACGAATTGCATTGGAAACCAAATTACTAAAGGCGGATAATATTTCACGCTCATCACCCAATAGATTGGCATTTGACTCAACATCGAAAGTAAAATCATGACGACCTTGTGATAATGCTTCTGCATCATTTTTTAGCAGAGCCATTAGGGTTTTAATTTTTACTTCATTAGTGGCTGCAGGTAATGCATTTGATTCTAGGTTGGCTAAGGTAAGTAAATCTTCAACCAGACTTTTCATCCTTTGCGCCTGTGACATCATCATCTCGAAATATTGATCCTGTTGAGACTTCTCGAGATCTAAGGATTGAACTGTTTCCAAAAAACCCATTAAGACCGTGATAGGAGTCCTCATTTCATGGGAAACATTCGCTACAAAGTCTCGACGCATTGCATCTGCCTTATGAAGATCAGTAACATTTTGTACTAAAAGTAAATGACGATTTTGGCCATAAGGAAAAGCTTGTAGCATTAAGCTAAGACTTCCGTTGGGACCCATGCGTTCAAGTAGTAATGGCTCATCAAAATTTCGCTTAATGAGGTATTGAATAAATTCTGGACGTCTAATAAGAAAATTGATTCTTTGTAGTGCATCGCGTTTGAAATGAAGACCAAAAAAACGCTCTGCAATACTATTGCACCATTCAATATGATCACCATCATCGAGCATCACAATGCCATTGGGGGAAGCTTGAAATGCTTCTATGAAGTGTGCATGTTGTTCTTCAATAGTACGCATTCTTTGCTTAAGCCCCTTAATCAGGCGTTGCAAACCAAAGTAGACTTCCTCCCAATATCCACTTGGAAGTGAGATATTCTCAACCGTATCTGTTCGAATGTATTGCTTTAAACGTGCAAGATTAATATAGGAATAAATCAGAGGCATTAAAAGCACTGTTATTCCAGTAAAAATTGCCCAATCGGATCCTAAGAAATATAGGGAAATATAAGCAGCAATTACTGCCAGGCAAGCTACAAAAAATAGGCGGGATAAAGCAGGAATCATGGGTGCAATCTTAGACCAACTTTAGAAAACACCAGAAAAATGCTGAATCAGTAAGAAAACAGGGAATTATGTCTGAGTTGGGGTTTTAGTGATGCGGTATCCACTCCCCCTTACGGTTTCTATGTAACGGTCACAGTCTACCGATGCTAGTGCTGCCCTTAATCGCTTGATATGAACGTCTACGGTGCGCTCTTCAATATAGACTTCATTGCCCCAGACGTTATCAAGCAAATTAGCGCGTGAGTGAACTCGCTCAGGATTCGCCATAAAGAATTGAAGAATTCTATATTCAGTAGGCCCAAGGGATATGGGCTGAGGATCTGAATTTTGCCATGTCGCAAAGACGCGATGAGAGCTGGGATCTAATTTAAGCGGCCCTACGGTCAATGGACCCGTATCTTCAAGCGGAGTTTGCCTGCGAAGCAGAGCTTTCACTCTAGCCACTAGCTCTTTAGGGGAGAAAGGCTTTGTAACATAATCATCTGCGCCTGAATCTAGCCCTAAAATCTTATCTGCCTCTTCACTTTTGGCAGTCAGCATTAAGATTAGAAGGCCTCTAGTCCGTTCATTTGCACGAAGCTCCTTAGCGAACTGTACGCCAGATTTACCTGGAAGCATCCAGTCTAAAACGAGTAAGCTCGGGAGGCGCTCTTTCATCAATGAATTAGCAACTTCTGTTTG
This sequence comes from Polynucleobacter sp. AP-Melu-500A-A1, assembly GCF_018882125.1. Classification (GTDB taxonomy): domain Bacteria; phylum Pseudomonadota; class Gammaproteobacteria; order Burkholderiales; family Burkholderiaceae; genus Polynucleobacter. Next base: position 94,224 of record NZ_JACVOZ010000002.1, on the reverse strand, counting down.
CATGGCCTTCTCAACCTCATATCCAGCATGAGTTAAGTTAATCGCAATTAATTCAGCGATTGACGGCTCATCTTCAACAACGAGTATACGCTGAGTCATTATGAGTTGAGAGTTCTAAATTAAGGTTTATTGGCTTCGCGAACCAAGTCTTCATGGGGAATATGGCGAACATCCGCACCTTTTGCAATATAAATTACAAATTCAGCAATATTCTTGGCATGATCTCCAATGCGCTCAATTGCCTTAGCAATTGTCAGCATATCCAACCCAGTACTGATCATGTGAGGATCTTCAGACATATACGTCATCAGTTTTCTAACGAAGCCTCTAAACTCTTCATCAATCTGACGATCTTCTGCAACTACTTCGGCAGCAGCTATGGTGTCAAGTCTTGCAAAAGCATCGAGACTACGGCGCAGTAAGGTAATGGCCATTTGACCAGAAAGCCTAATTTCAGCGACGTTAATATTGTAGGTTGCACCTGCTTCGATTAGGCGTTTAGTTCTGTTTGCCACCCGCTCTGCTTCGTCACCTGCACGCTCTAAATTAGTAATCGCTTTGGATACTGCCATCACTAGACGTAAGTCACGAGCAGTTGGTTGTCGTCTTGCTATTAACTCCGTGCAGGCTAAATCAATCTGAATTTCAAGATCATTTACTAGCTTTTCATTTTCAATCACGATATTGCATGTATCAAGATCCATTTGCGTAAAGGCACGCATGGCCGTAGATATCTGAGATTCAACTAAACCACCCATCTCAAGCAATCGACTTGAAAGAGAATTCAGATCAGCATCAAATTGTGATGAAAGGTGTTTATCTGGCATTTATATCTCCAATTAACCGAAGCGGCCGGTAATGTAGTCTTCTGTTTCTTTACGCTTAGGTTTGATAAAGATGTCATCCGTTTTACCATACTCAATTAAGCTACCTAGATACATATAGGCAGTGTAATCCGATACCCGTGCAGCTTGCTGCATATTATGGGTAACGATCGCTATTGTGTACTCATGCTTTAATTCATTGATAAGTTCTTCAATCTTGCCTGTAGAAATCGGATCTAAAGCAGAAGTGGGTTCATCTAACAGAATAACCGATGGTTTTACTGCTACGCCACGAGCAATACAGAGACGCTGCTGTTGACCACCAGAGAGTGATAAACCGCTTTGATTAAGCTTATCCTTAGCCTCATTCCATAGGGCAGCTTTATTCAAAGCCCACTCTACTCGCTCATCCATTTCTGAACGTGAGAGTTTTTCATACAAACGTACACCAAAAGCGATGTTTTCGTAAATGGACATCGGAAATGGCGTGGGTTTTTGGAACACCATGCCAATGCGAGATCGAAGTAAATTTAAGTCTTGGCCTGACTCTAAAATATTTTGTCCATAGAAATTAATTTCGCCCTCAGCACGTTGTCCGGGATACAAGTCGTACATACGATTTAAGGTTCTTAATAGGGTAGATTTGCCGCAGCCAGAAGGGCCAATAAATGCGGTCACTTTACCCTGCTCAATATCGAGATTAATATCTTTTAGACCTTGAAAAGATCCATAATAAAAATTCAGATTTCTGACCTCAAGAGCATTAATAGCAACTTGTTCTGATTCTTGTTTTGATGTTTCCACTACGCCCCCTTGACTATCAATCCGATTTAAGTCAAACATTGTTTTCATATTACTCATCATCCTTGGACTTTCTCACGGAATACAACGCGCGCTAAAATATTTAGCGCAAGCACTGCAAACGTAATTAATAAAGCACCACCCCATGCCAATTCAACCCAATTGTCGTAAGGGCTCATTGCAAACTGGAAAATGACCACTGGTAAATTAGCCATTGGCGCATTCATGTCAGTTGAGAAAAACTGATTATTTAGAGCGGTAAAGAGTAATGGAGCCGTCTCACCGCTAATGCGTGCAAGAGCCAATAAGATTCCGGTCATCACACCACTTTGAGCAGCGCGTAAGGTTATCTTAAAAGCCACTTTCCATTTTGGGGTGCCCAATGCATAAGCTGCCTCACGCAAACTACCAGGAACTAGTCGCAGCATATTCTCAGTGGTACGAACCACAACAGGTACTGCAATTAAGGCTAATGCAATGGTTCCAGCCCACCCGGAAAAATGTCTAACTTGAGCAACAACAAATGCATAAACAAAGAGGCCAATCACAATGGATGGTGCGGAAAGCATAATATCGGTTACAAATCGTGTAATCGAAGCTACGCGGCTACGATCACCATACTCTGATAGATATAAGCCCGCTAATACACCAATAGGCGTGCTAATTAAAGTACAACATCCAACTAAGAGAATACTTCCTACGATTGCATTTGCAAGACCACCGCCTTCGGATCCCGGTGCTGGAGTGCTATTAATGAACAAAGAAAGATCAAGCGCAGAAAAGCCTTTAATGACTAGGACACTTAAAATCCACAACAAGAAAATCATTCCAAGGACCATTGCCCCCATGGAAAGAGTTAGGCCAATCTTATTGTCACGTTTGCGTTTAGCAAAAAGTGCTTTGTTGATATTAGAAGTATTGTTCATGTTTTTAAACCCTGCTTCTTCTCCATATTATTCAGCATTAACTTAGCAGAGGACAAAACAACAAAAGTAATGAGAAATAACGCCAAACCGAGTGCATACAATGAAGATAAGTGATTGCCAGCTTCAGCCTCGCCAAATTCATTGGCAAGTGTTGAGGCAATAGAAGTTCCGGGCGAAAATAAAGAAGCGGATAGTCGATGGGCATTCCCAATGACAAAGGTTACTGCCATTGTCTCCCCTAAGGCCCTACCTAGCCCCAACATCACACCACCAATTACACCCGCTTTGGTATAAGGGAGAACTACATTTTTAACCACCTCCCAAGTTGTACAGCCAATTCCGTAAGCTGATTCTTTGAGTACTGGTGGTACGATTTCAAACACATCACGCATGACTGAAGCGATGAAAGGCAAAATCATCATTGCAAGAATTAAGCCTGCACATAGAACGCCAATACCATTAAAGGCACCTGAAAATAAAATACCTAGTCCGGGTACTTGACCCAAAGTTGCAGCTAAGGCTGGTTCAATATATTCGGCAAAAAGAGGAGCAAAAACAAATAACCCAAACATTCCGTAGATGATAGATGGCACTGCAGCTAGTAACTCGACTGCGGTACCTAAGGGACGTCTTAGAGGGCCTGGGCATAACTCAGTAAGAAAAACAGCAATACCAAAACTGAGAGGCACAGCAATCAGCAAGGCAATTAATGATGTTACAACAGTACCGTAAATAGCAATCAAACCACCAAATTCACCATTAACAATATCCCACTCTTGAGAGAAGAAAAAACCGATTCCAAAGGTAGACAAGGCTGGCCATGCATTAATCAGTAAAGAAATAATAATTCCTGTTAAGGCAATTAAAACTGACAACGCGAAAAATTGTGTAATGCCATGAAACAGAAAATCCTGAACGCGTTGCAATTTTGCAATGCTTAAGGCTTGACGGGTAGGCATTGAATGCGACTGTGTAGTATCGATCATTTAATCAGTATCTTTAGTTAATGAAACAGCCCTGCCAACCGGCAGAGCTGCACATCATTAATGACGTAAAAATAAAGTCGCCCAAACTTATTTGGTAACAACCTTGGTAAAGACATTCTTACGAATAAATTCAGTTGTAGAGTCTGGCATAGGCACATAGTCTAAATCTTCAGCCATTTTTTTGCCATCCTTGAATGCAAAGTCGAAAAACTTAATTACCTCAGCAGCATTTGCCTTGTTTTCAGGAGCTTTGTAAAGCAATATAAAGGAAGCACCAGAAATTGGCCAAGATTTAGGCCCTGATGCATTGGTAATAAAAGTTCCCATGCCAGGAATTTTTGCCCAATCTGTTCCAGCGGCAGCTGCAGCAAAAGTTAAATCATCAGGAGCAACAAAATTACCGTCTTTGTTCTTCAAGGAAATGAAAGTCATCTTGTTTTTCTTAGCGTAAGCATACTCAACGTAACCTACCGAATTCTTTACACGAGTAACGTTAGCAGCAACCCCTTCGTTACCCTTGCCGCCAACAGTAGATGCTGCAGGCCACTTCACGTTAGCTCCGGAGCCAACCGAATCCTTAAATAATTTACTTGTCTTAGCGAGATAATCTGTAAAGATTGCTGTAGTTCCAGATCCATCAGCTCGGGTGACCACAGTAATCGGTCCAGACGGAATCTTTACGCCAGGATTCATAATCGCAATACGCTTATCGCCCCAATCAGATATGAGTCCTTGGAAAATATCAGCTAGTGTAGGACCATCTAATTTAATCTCGCCAGGTTTAACGCCATCTACGTTAATCACAGGAACTACCCCACCGATAATGGCTGGAAATTGAACCATGCCATCTTTTTCTAGATCTTCAAAGGACACAGGGTTGTCAGTTGCACCGAAATCAACCGTCTTTGCTTTAATCTGCTTGATACCACCAGAAGATCCAATGGATTGATAATTCAAATTTGACCCAGTTTTAGCCTTATATGCTTCAGCCCATTTTGCATAGATTGGATATGGGAAAGTAGCGCCAGCTCCTGTCATATCCACAGCAAAAGCTGTTGGAGCAATAGAAATAGCGCCAATAACAAGCGCTTTCTTTAGGAAAAAATTCATTTGACTCGTCCTTTAAGTAGGTAAAGCTAAACCACGATAGGAGGACGATACGTTTTGACTATGACGTTTTGATGACAAGGCAGGAATAAGGAATATATTGTTTAAATTCAATAACTTAGAGAATATCCCTAAAAATCTAAAAAACCTTGTTCAAATCATTTACTAATTAAGGCACGCCAAAGTAATCATCTTATGGATTACAAATTAGCAGTATTGAAGTGCTAAAAATTATTAGTAATGACATCAAACTGCAACAAAAAATGGTAATTATAGGAGCTGTTGTAAAAGTGTAACTTCCGTGAAGTAATTATCCCCAAGCCAGCTTGGGGATTTTTTTATTCCGCAATAAAAATCAAATAACAGCGGGCATATAGGTTGTTTTCTTAAAATCCTTCTATCAATGTGGAATGTTTATTTTGGGAAATAAAGGGGATCTAATTGTCACAATTGGTAGTCACAATTCAGACAAAGATTTAACCACCATTGATGAATTGGAGTTTCCAATGCACTATCAAATTATCCCCCTAGAGATGGGCTCTTTAGTTGAGCGCCAGATATTTCAGCTTGGCAATAAAGAAATTAAGTGCGGAGTTGTATGGAAACTTGGTTCTGTTGTAACGACAATAAAGCCCTCATTTGAGGCAAGTTATGATCCAAATCTTGGCATATGCATACAAGATATTCCTGGTGGCTCAATAGGAGAAACATATGGCAGTGAAAAAGTCATTTACTTCTCCGAAACCATCAGCGAGGACGAGCAAAATGAACTCACTGATATCTTTTATGGCAACACTAAAAAATATTCAAAAAAATATGATGATGTATTTTTAGATCTGGGCTGGATTGAAGTGAATTCGGAATCATATATTTTTGGCGAAATAGAAATTAAAGAATTTAGAACTATCCCCTCCTTATACAAATGAAACTTCGAATTTTTAAAACTATATTAGCAGCATTATTTCTAAGCTTCGCATGTGTTGCGATGGCCCAAAATTTTAAATTTGTTGCTCTCGGAGATATGCCTTACAACATACCCGAAGATTATGTGCGATATGAAAGACTAATCCAACGAATTAATAGCCAAACTCCAGCATTCTCTATTTTTATAGGTGATACAAAATCTGGCTCAACACCCTGTTCAGATGAATACAACCTAATCGTTGAAGGATATTTCAAAAAATTTAACTCACCACTACTTTATAGTCCTGGTGACAATGAGTGGACAGATTGTCATAGGCCCTTAGCTGGTGCCTATGATCCAATTGAACGATTACAAGCATTAAGACAAAAATTTTTCCAATCAAAGTTTAGTTTAGGCCAGCAAAAAATTCCGCTGATCAGGCAGGCCGATATAGACCCACTTTTTAGTAAATTTGTTGAAAACTCACTTTGGGTGAAAAATCAATTTTTATTTGTTAATGTTCACATCATAGGATCCAATAATAATTTTGAGCGTGACGATCGCTCCAAAGCTGAGTATTTTGAAAGAAATCAAGCCAATTTAAATTGGATTAAATATGCCTTTCAACAAGCTCTCAATCAGAATTATGAAGGCATTATTTTTTCTTACCAAGCTGACATGTTCTACTCACCAAAACAAGCAATAGATTCAGTAAGTGGCTATCGGGAGACACTTCAACTATTAAGCTCGAGTGCAGAAACATTCAAAAAACCGGTTCTTTTAATTCATGGTGATAGTCACCGCTTAGTAATAGATCAACCCTTAAAGACGGTGGACCAAAAACACGTTCTTGAAAATGTGATCAGACTCGAAGTGATGGGCGCTGACGAGGTACAGGCAGTTGAAGTGCAAGTAAGCCCAGGACAAGAACAGCCTTTTAGCTTTACGCCCCTCTTACTAAGAGACAACATGCGGATGCTAAACCCCAAATAAAAATTTTATTTGGGGTTGTCATTGCCTGTAAGGGTTATGAATTGCTCTTTGATATTTCAGTAGAAGGTATAGTGTGGGTTTTAGTTGCTAGCTCATTTGCACTTGCCATATTATTCAGAGCATGATCCGCATCATCCATTGCACTAGTGATCAACTTCCTACCTTCCTCGAATGCAATCGATCCAGAAGATGCAATATCACGCACGACTTTTCCAAGATAGTGATTAACAGATGGCATTTTATTGTCACTGTGCTCGATCCAATCAGATAAAGAATTCATTGCTTTTTGAATATGCTTAGAGGAGTGATCAGTTAGCTCATGATGAGCATCTACTAATAAGGTTTTAGCCTTCATTCTGTATTCATCCATGCGAAATGCCGCTGCAATGGCTGCATCATTTTGTAATCTCTCAATCTCCTTAAGATTGTTTTTAGCGCTATGTTTTGCTAATTCAATCGTATGGTTCACATGTATACGCATTTCTTTAGCGTTGCATTCCGTTAATTCTTTTGCTATATCTAACATCTTATGCGATAAGGAAAATAGCTCCTCAGCTTTTTGTTTATTCCATTGCTCTAAGTTTTCTGATTTCATAATGTGCCTCCTGCATATTAAATAAATGATCTGAATTCTTAATTTATTCAATCTAAATGACAATTCAAAGTCAGATTTATTACAGATCAATGTGTAAATTTCAATCTTTTTCATTACATGAAATTCATTGGTGAATTGATAGCCATGTCACATTTTTTTTGTAAAACTAAATCCCTACTTATGGGAAATGAAGGATTATTCTTTCGTTACCGATTGCGAAAAGTCTCTCCTAACAGCCCATAGGTAACCAAACATTTATGTCTTCGCTATTACCATGAGTAAAGAACGTCTTCAGAAGCATAAAAATAGAAGAGCGGTGAATGAACCTATCTTAGAGGCAGAGAAACTCATCAAAGAGCGGCTAATCTGGCAGCACTTAGCCCGCAAGAAAATGAAGAGGGTCCTGAAGAAAATGCTTCACATCTCAGAAGGGCAATAACTGCGTCTTAGCTAGCGGGAATAAGATTAGCAATACTCTTAGCAGCATTCATAGCAGTATCCGCATTCTGCGTTTCAACCATTACCCGAACAAGAGGCTCGGTACCTGAGGCGCGAATAAGAACCCTACCAATACCTTTAAGTTCATCTTCGACTTTGGCTATTTGTTTTGCAAGACTCTGATCCGCTTTCCAATCATAGCCAGGTTTGAGTCGTATGTTTAAAAGTACTTGAGGGAACACATTCACTCCCTCTAGTAGCTGGGCAAGACTTTTCTTATTTTTCTTCATAGCAGCTAGAACTTGTAACGCTGCAATCGTACCATCGCCAGTCGAATGCTGATCTAGGCACAATAAATGTCCAGAGCCTTCCCCTCCGATGATCCAGCCCTTTTGCTTTAAGAGTTCAAGTACATATCGATCGCCGACATTTGCTCGTTCAAATTCAATACCAAGAGATTTGATAGCATTTTCTACCGCAAGATTGGTCATTAAGGTGCCAATAATTCCGCCCAACTTCTGGCCACGATCTACGCGATCCTTGGCAAGCACATAAAGGAGCTCATCACCATTAAATAAGCGGCCTAATGCATCTACCATTTGTAAGCGATCAGCATCACCATCTAAGGCAATGCCTAAATCCGCCTTTGTTTCTTTAACCTTTGCAATCAATGCTGCTGGTGCTGTGGCACCACAACCATCGTTAATATTGCGTCCATCTGGACTAACCCCAATAGAGATTACTTCTGCGCCAAGTTCATGAAAAATATAAGGCGCTATGTGATATGCAGCTCCATTAGCGCAATCAACTACTAATTTCATACCCTTGAGGTTGAGATCGCCTGGAAAGGTAGATTTACAAAATTCGATATAACGGCCTGCTGCGTCATCTAAACGAAATACCTTACCTAGCTCTTGTGAGCTAACACAACCCATTGGCTTCTCTAATTCAGCTTCAATAGCAAATTCAAAATCATCCGATAACTTATCGCCATTAGCAGAGAAAAATTTAATACCGTTATCTTGATAAGGATTATGCGAAGCAGAAATCACCACCCCAGCTGACAAACGCAACGCTTTTGTTAAATAGGCGACGCCGGGAGTTGGCATTGGTCCACACAACATGACATCGACGCCCGCAGCTGCAAAGCCTGCCTCTAATGCGGCTTCCAATAAGTATCCAGAAATTCTGGTGTCTTTACCGATCAAAACTTTACTCCGCTCACCTGGTTTTGCGTCTTTGCTAAGGACTTTTCCAGCGGCATAGCCAAGGCGAGTCATAAATTCGGGGACTATCGGAAATTGCCCTACTTCTCCACGAATGCCATCGGTACCAAAGTATTGTTTTTTCATAGATTAGATTATAAAACTGAGGACTAGATGCCTCAGTGTTTGGGTAATTGATGCTGTTGAATAGCTTCCCAGAGCTTTAGAGCATCGACTGTTTCAGGCACATCATGGACGCGAATTATTTTAGCGCCTCGATCTGTGGCCATGACAGCAGCAGCAACACTGGCAGCTACCCGATCATTAGTATCTTTACCGGTCACTTTTCCAATCATGGATTTACGTGAAATACCAGCCAATACTGGATAACTCAACTTGGAGAAACTTTTAAAATTAGATAGCATATTGAGATTGTGCTCAAGACTTTTACCAAACCCAAAACCAGGATCTATTGCAATGCGGTCTCTATTGACCCCTTTTTGAACTAAATAATCTGTACGCTCACGCAAAAATTGCATGACTTCAGCAATTACATCCTCATAGTCTGGATCAAATTGCATGGTTTGTGGATCACGTTGCATGTGCATCAAAACAATGCCACAACTCGAATTCTCTAAGATTGCATCAACTGCACCAACTTGTCTGAGTGCCCAAATATCATTAACACAATCTACACCAGCTTTTAATGCTTGACGCATCGTCTCTGCTTTATAGGTATCGATCGATAGCGCTACACCACAATCTTTTAAGCCATCAATCACAGGCAGTACTCGATCTAACTCTTCTTGTAAGGAAATAGGTTCTGCGCCAGGACGTGTAGACTCACCGCCAATATCAATGATGTCAACACCGCTACTAATCATTCGCTCTGCTTGAGCTCTGGCATCTTTAGAAGCTCTAAATTGGCCGCCATCGGAAAATGAATCTGGCGTTACATTCAGAATGCCCATAATGACTGGGCGCTTACGTTTAGCGAAGTCAAAAAGAAAACGCCCGCAACGCCATGTTGCGGGCTGATATTGCTCAAGCATCAATGAAGAAACTTAGATTGCCATTAAGCAGTTGCTGGGGCATTGCCAGCCGCTGGACCTGGCGTTCCAGCTGAATTACCAAAGGTAGTGGCTGGAGGGGGCGTAGGTGCTCTTGGTGGGCGGCCTTCCATGATGTCCGTAATTTGCTCAGCATCAATGGTTTCCCATTCCAGTAATGCAGTAACCATCGCTTCTACCTTATCCCGGTTTTGTTCGAGAATAGATCTAGCTAAGGCATATTGACTATCAATCAGCATTCTGATTTCTGCATCAACTTTCTGCTGTGTTAATTCAGAAACAGTCTTAGTGCTATTACGACCAAAGATACTTTCAGATTCAGTATCGACATAGACCATTGTACCCAAGCTATCACTCATACCATAACGCGTAACCATGTCGCGCGCCATTTTAGTGGCACGCTCAAAGTCATTCGATGCACCAGTACTCATGGAGTGTAAAAATAATTCTTCAGCAGCACGACCACCAAATAAGATCGCTAACTCTTCCAACATACGATCTTTGTAGAGGTTTACACGATCAAACTCAGGGAGCTGCCATGTAACACCTAATGCCATACCCCTGGGCATGATGGTTACCTTGTGAACTGGATCTGCCTTGGGTAATACCTTAGCTACAACCGCATGTCCAGACTCGTGATAAGCAGTATTACGGCGCTCTTCTTCACGCATCACAGCAGATTTACGCTCAGGCCCCATGTAAATTTTGTCTTTTGCGTCCTCGAAGTCTTTCATATCAACTGCTCGCTTATTGCGACGTGCAGCAAACAATGCAGATTCGTTTACTAGGTTTGCTAAGTCGGCGCCCGAGAATCCTGGTGTACCCCGAGCCAATACGGCAGCATTCACATCCGGATCAATCGGAACCTTACGCATATGCACTTGCAAAATCTGTTCGCGACCACGAATATCTGGTAAACCTACGTGTACTTGGCGGTCAAAACGACCAGGACGTAACAGTGCTTTATCCAATACGTCTGAGCGGTTGGTAGCGGCAACTACAATCACGCCGCTATTGCTCTCAAAGCCATCCATCTCAACCAACATTTGGTTCAGTGTCTGCTCGCGCTCATCATTACCGCCACCCATACCGGCGCCACGATGACGACCGACTGCATCAATCTCATCAATAAAAATGATGCAAGGTGAATTCTTCTTAGCAGTTTCAAACATATCGCGCACGCGAGATGCTCCAACACCCACAAACATTTCTACGAAGTCAGAACCAGAAATAGAGAAAAAAGGCACTTTAGCTTCACCCGCAATCGCACGCGCTAAAAGCGTCTTACCCGTTCCTGGAGGGCCAACCAACAGAACGCCGTGTGGAATGCGTCCACCAAGCTTTTGAAACTTCTGGGGGTCTTTTAAAAAGTCAACTAATTCAAAAACTTCTTCCTTAGCTTCATCGCAACCGGCTACATCTGCAAATGTAACCGTATTGCTGTTTTCATCAATCAAGCGTGCTTTGGATTTTCCAAAAGAAAATGCACCGCCCTTACCGCCACCTTGCATCTGGCGCATCATGAAAAACCAAAATCCAATAATCAGTAATGTAGGTCCAAGGTAGTAAAGAGCAGAGACCAGCACGTTGGGCTCATCATCTGCTTTGCCAGTAACTTGAACACCATACTTCATCAAGTCACCCACCATCCAGATGTCACCGGGAGAGATGAGAGAGTATTTATTACCATCTGCAGGCGTTACCTGTAATGTACGACCTTGCACATCAACACGCTTTACTTTGCCAGTTTTGGCATCGTCCATGAATTGGGAATACGTGACTTGATTTTGGTCCTTAGGCTTATCAAACTGTTTGAAAACAGTAAAAAGCACTAAGCCCACAATGAGCCATACACCGATTTTTTGGAACATATTGCTGTTCAAAATGAGTCCTTTTCTGGATTAACCCAGCAGTTAAAGCGGATTGCTACCTAAGTATTTGATTCTACTACCAGCCTTTTTCAAGAGCTAATGGTGTTTTTATTTAATAAACCCCTATATTTTATGGGTAATTGGGCATTATTTAGGGGGTTTGAGGTTTTTACCCAATAAGAAGATTTCTGAAGAACGGGCCCTAGAAGCCTTTGGTTTCCTAGAGACTACCGTTTTAAAGACCTTTTTGAAGGCCTCAACGATTTGACTATAGCCACTACCGTTAAAGCATTTAATCAACAGAGCCCCTTCAGGCTTGAGGTGTGTAGTAGCAAAATCTAGAGCAATCTCAGCTAAAAAAGCCATTCTGGCTGCATCCGCTACCCCAACACCCGATAAATTAGGAGCCATATCGGATAAAACGAGATCAACCTTCCCATCTGCTTCCTTGGGCAAGAGCGCCTCTAGGGCAGCTAAGCCGTCATCCTCCCGAAAGTCACCCTGAATAAAGCTGACATCTGCAATATCTTCCATGGGCAAAATATCAATCGCAATGATGATGCCATCTGGTTTACCAGACTCAATCTTGGGATTTGTCTTGCCTAACTCAGTTAAGCGATTGCGGACATACTGAGACCAGCTACCCGGAGCGCTACCAAGATCAATCACCGTCATGCCTGCTTTAATGAGGTGATCTTGCTCATCGATTTCACTCAACTTGTAAACAGCTCTCGCACGATAGCCCTCTTTTTGAGCCATCTTCACATACGGATCCGTTAAGTGATCTTGTAACCAACTTTTATTAAATTTATTCTTTGCCACAACTTACCCACTTTCGCTCACTATTTTCCTTGTTTATGCCTTCCAAGGCAAAGGAATCGAGCTAAAAGATTGGAAATAGTCTAAAACAGCCCTAATTTTCGTAGTCAATGCTCTATCATCGTGCCCATGACTGCACTCACCATTACCCCTACACAACGTAAATCCCTCAAAGCAGATGCACATGAACTTTCTCCTGTCGTCATGATTGGAGGGGATGGACTTACGCCTGCTGTTATCAAAGAAGCAAAGCTTGCTATTAGCCACCACGGTCTAATCAAGATTCGAGTTTTTGGTGATGATCGTGATGCACGGATTGCGATCTATGAAGAGCTATGCGATAAATTAAATGCAGCTCCGGTTCAGCACATCGGTAAATTATTGGTGCTGTGGAAGCCAAAAGACATTGTTGATGAGGCTTTTACTAACTTAGGTAGATCTAGTAAACAGACGAAAAAAAGTTTGCAAGCTCAGCGTACTAAACGCCAGCCAAATCGAGCGCCAGCAAAAGCAGGTGTTCGCACCAGTGACTCGGAAAGATCTGATCGTCGTTTGGCTTCGAATAAGTCTCCATTTGCACGAGCCGCTGCAGTGAAGTCCGCTACACCTAAAAAACGGGTGCTGCGTGCCGATGCTACAGAGTCTAAAATTGGCTGGTCGTCACCAGGCTATCGTAAGGCAGCCGCCGCACCTGGGCCAATCAAGAGACGTAAGGTACGTATGAGTAGTACCAAAAAGAAATCTCTTGGGTCTTAAGAGTTAGTGTAATAGTAAAAATGCCGCGAGTCGGCATTTTTTAATGATGATTTTTGGTTAATTGCCAAAGTAAATAAAGACCAAGTGCACTTTGTATTAAATAGACTAGGCTGGAAGCGCCATGCAGTTTTGAAAATAGTCCTGCAGAGGGCGAGAGCATGACAGGCATACCTTGCAACAATGCCTCATCTCGTAGTGTATTCATCCAGGGTATGAAAATCAATAATGCAGTTAGAGCGCAAAGTAGTATTCCCAATAACAACCAGCGAATAATACGGAAATGGGAAAGGCCTCTATTGATCAGCAAATTGGCCAAGACCATTAATGCAATACAAACTATCGTACTGATGAGTGCCTCAACTCTGAAGATGCTACCCGCAACCATGCCTGCTACCTGACGGTCAGTCAATGTACTAAAAATAGTGGGAGCAACTAAATAAGCGCTAGTGAATATGCTTCCAACCCATAATCCAGTGACGAGGGTAAAGAGTCTTTGCGCCCCCAAATAGTTTGAGGCACTGGATATCTGCATCACCATTACTGGGGTCCAGTGATTAGATGTAGCGCACCGCTAAGATTTCAACCTGACGATTTCCGCCTGGAGCTTGAACAGCAACAACATCACCCTCTTCCTTGCCAATTAATGCGCGGGCTATAGGAGAACTAATAGAAATTTTCTTGACGGCAATATCTGCCTCATCATCACCGACTATTTGATAGGTCAGCTTGGTGCCATCTTCAAGGTCTTCAAGATCAACTGTCGCACCAAAAACCACTCTACCAGTCACATCTAAGGTTGATGGATCAATAATTTGAGCAGCAGAGAGTTTACTTTCAAGCTCTTGAATACGGCCTTCAATGAAGCCTTGCTTTTCCTTCGCGGCATCATACTCAGCATTTTCCGAAAGATCGCCTTGTGCGCGAGCTTCAGAAATAGCGTTAATCACAGACGGACGCTCAACATGCTTGAGGCGGTGCAATTCTTCTTTGAGAAGTTCTGCACCGCGCTTAGTAATCGGAATTGTGCTCATGCTACTAACCTAACTTATATTCTGGCGCCTAATTGCGCGTGTAAAAATTGATTTTAGATTAAATGAGCGCCCGATGTAAGTTTTGCAAAGAATATACTTCTAGCGATTCTTTATTGCCGTTTTGCGAGGCCATTAAGCCATCCATCACCGCCCTAGCAGCACTAATGGTCGTGTAATAAGTAACACCATTCGCCTGAGCGCTGGTACGAATCGAACGCGAATCAGCAATGGCAGTTCGAGTCTCATCAACAGTGGTAAATACCAATGATATTTCACCATTTTTAATTAAATCGACTATGTGAGGACGACCATCCTTAACCTTATTCACAACCCGTACAGGCAATCCCGCTGCCTCTATTGCGGCTGCCGTCCCCTTAGTGGCCACCATTGGGAATCCCAATTGATGGAGTAATTTAGCAACTTCAACCGCCTTTGGTTTGTCACTGTCTTTAACGGTAAGGACTACTGTTCCAGATTTCGGAAGCTTGATACCTGCTCCTAATTGAGATTTGAACAAGGCTTCACCAAAAGTATTGCCCACGCCCATTACCTCACCGGTAGAGCGCATCTCAGGTCCTAAAATTGGATCAATTCCTGGAAACTTATTGAATGGAAATACGGCCTCTTTAACCGAGTAGTAAGGTGGCCTCACTTCAGTTTTGATACCTTGTTGATCTAATGATTGACCCACCATACAACGCGCTGCAATCTTGGCTAACTGAAGACCGGTAGCTTTGGAAACAAAAGGCACGGTACGTGAGGCGCGTGGGTTCACCTCCAACACATAAATAACGTCTTTGCCGTCGACATTTTGAATGGCGAATTGAACGTTCATTAAGCCAATTACATTGAGGCCTTTAGCCATTGCTGCAGTTTGGCGTTTAATCTCTGCAACCGTTTCATCGGAGAGTGAATAAGGGGGCAATGAACACGCAGAGTCACCAGAATGAACGCCGGCTTGTTCAATATGTTCCATAACGCCACCGATAAACACGCGGGTACCATCGCTAATGCAATCTACATCACACTCAATCGCATCATTTAAGAACCGATCTAGCAATACTGGCGAGTCATGTGAAACCTTGACAGCTTCACGCATATATCGCTCAAGGTCACGACCATCATGAACTATTTCCATGGCGCGTCCACCCAATACGTAGGATGGACGAACCACTAATGGATAGCCAATTTCTTCTGCAAGTTTAAGCGCCTCATCCTCTGCCCGAGCAGTACGGTTTGGAGGTTGACGCAAGCCTAGCTCTTGCAATAACTTTTGGAAACGCTCGCGATCTTCTGCAGCATCAATCATATCGGGAGAAGTTCCAATAATTGGAACACCATTACGCTCAAGATCTAAAGCCAATTTCAAAGGCGTTTGACCACCGTATTGAACAATCACACCTTTCGGCTTTTCCTTTGCAACGATTTCTAGTACATCTTCCAAGGTTAAGGGCTCAAAATACAAACGATCTGAAGTATCGTAGTCGGTAGACACGGTTTCTGGATTACAGTTGACCATGATGGTCTCATAACCATCATCACGCAAAGCTAAGGCTGCATGTACGCAGCAATAATCAAACTCAATACCTTGACCAATTCGGTTAGGGCCACCACCCAAGACCATGATCTTGTCTCTATTACTTGGCTGGGATTCGCATTCACCATGCTCTGCTTCGTAGGTTGAATATAAGTAGGCCGTATTGGTGGAAAATTCCGCCGCACAAGTATCAACTCGTTTATAAACCGGTACTACCTTCAATCGATGACGGGCGGCACGAACAAAAGATGCTTCAACACCCAACAATTTGGCAAGACGGCGATCTGAAAACCCTTTTTGCTTAACGGCACGTAATTCGGCAGCCGTTAGGCTATCGATCTTACGGAGTTTTAATTGCGCCTCCATGGAAATGAGCTCCTCAATTTGCTCTAAGAACCAAGGATCGACTTTGGTTTCGTTATAGACCTCATCAAGCCCCATGCCCATTCGGAAAGCATCGGCCAAATACCAAATACGATCTGGGCCTGGTTCACCAATCTCTTGAATGATGTCATCTAGATCGGTAGAAATCTCATCTAAGCCATCAACTCCAACTTCAAGACCTCGAAGGGCTTTTTGGAATGATTCTTGGAAGGTTCGCCCAATCGCCATAACTTCACCCACGGACTTCATCTGGGTAGTCAGACGAGAATCAGCTTGCGGAAATTTCTCAAAAGCAAAACGTGGGATCTTAGTTACAACATAATCAATCGAAGGCTCGAAAGAAGCAGGAGTAGCACCGCCAGTGATGTCGTTTTTTAATTCATCTAAGGTGTAACCAACAGCTAATTTTGCCGCTATCTTAGCAATCGGAAAGCCGGTTGCTTTAGATGCTAAAGCAGAAGAACGTGAAACCCGCGGATTCATCTCAATAACAATCATGCGACCATCTACTGGGTTAATTGAAAACTGTACGTTTGATCCACCAGTGTCAACGCCAATTTCACGCAGAACAGCAATCGATGCATTACGCATGATTTGATATTCTTTATCAGTTAGAGTTTGCGCTGGGGCTACGGTAATAGAGTCACCGGTATGAACGCCCATTGGATCTAAGTTTTCAATGGAGCAAACAATGATGCAGTTGTCATTGCGATCACGCACCACTTCCATTTCAAATTCTTTCCAGCCCAATAAAGATTCCTCAATGAGGAGTTCACGGGTTGGAGATAAATCTAGACCGCGTTTACAAATTTCTTCAAATTCTTCGCGGTTGTAGGCGATGCCACCACCAGAGCCGCCCATCGTGAATGATGGGCGTATGACTACCGGGAAACCAGAGCTACCCGTTTCTTTTTGAATGCGCTGTTGCACTTCATGGGCCTCATCCATAGAATGCGCAATGCCAGACTTAGCTGATCCTAAACCAATCTTAGTCATCGCATTTTTAAACTTCTGGCGATCTTCAGCTTTATCAATCGCTTCCGGTGAAGCACCGATGAGTTCGCAGCCATACTTTTCTAATATGCCATGGCGATGAAGGTCCAATGCGCAATTAAGTGCTGTTTGTCCGCCCATGGTCGGCAATATCGCGTCTGGCTTTTCTGTAGCGATAATGCGCTCTACAACCTCCCAGGTAATCGGCTCAATATAAGTAACATCAGCCATTTCTGGGTCAGTCATGATGGTAGCGGGATTACTATTTACCAGAATGACTTTATAACCTTCATCGCGCAAAGCTTTACAAGCTTGAGCGCCTGAATAATCAAATTCACAGGCCTGCCCAATCACAATCGGACCTGCACCAATAATCAAGATGCTCTTAATGTCGCTACGCTTAGGCATTATTTGCCCTCCTTCTTGCTAGCATTCATGAGCTCAACAAATCGATCAAATAAATAGGCTATGTCATGGGGGCCTGGTGAGGCCTCAGGATGCCCCTGAAAACAAAGTGCTGGCTTATCTTTCCAAGCAAGACCTTGAAGTGAGCCATCGAATAAAGAGACATGCGTAACGCGAATGTTGTCTGGCAAGGCATTAGCATCAACAGCAAATCCGTGATTCTGAGAAGTAATGGCTACTCGGCCGGTATCTAAATCCTTGACCGGATGATTGGCGCCGTGATGGCCAAATTTCATTTTCAAAGTTTTCGCACCAGCTGCAAGTCCCATGATTTGGTGACCTAAGCAGATACCAAATGTCGGTGTACCCTTTTCAATAATTTCCTTTGCAGCAGCTATTGCATAGGTGCAGGGTTCAGGATCGCCAGGACCGTTGGAGAAAAATACGCCGTCGGGTTTCATGGCCAATACATCAGCAGCACTAGTTTGTGCTGGCACAACAGTTAACTCACAGCCACGTTCAGTCAACATGCGCAGAATATTTCGCTTAACGCCAAAGTCATAAGCTACTACTTTATTAGAGGGCTTACTTTTATCCAAAGTTCGATAGGCAGGCTTTTCATCTGGGCCATGAAGATCCCATTGTGCTTCACGCCATTGGTAAGATTTATGGGTTGTCACAACCTTCGCAAGATCTAGGCCGGCCATTCCTGGAAATGCCTTTGCTAACTCAAGTGCCTTTTTGCCCAAAACTTCGCAATCATCACCAAGCTTTCCAGCAACAATCGCGCCTGATTGCGCGCCCTTATCCCTTAGGATACGGGTTAATTTACGGGTATCAATACCAGAAATACCGAGAACACCTGCCTTGGTGAGATATTCATCAAGGCTAGCTTCTGAACGAAAATTAGAGACTCGCTTAGGAAGATCTTTAATGACCAAGCCAGCAGCATGAATTTGATCCGATTCAGCATCCTGAGAATTTACGCCTACATTACCAATGTGTGGGTAGGTCAATGTCACAATTTGACGGGAATAACTTGGATCGGTAATGATCTCTTGGTAGCCAGTTAAAGCAGTATTAAAAACCACTTCGCCGGTAGTTTCGCCTGGGGCGCCAATACTCAACCCGAGAAATACAGTGCCGTCGGCTAGTGCCAACACGGCAGGAGGAAAAGAAGGAAGCAAGGGTGACAAAACATCTCCAGTCCCTGCTCCATCCGACGCTCAAAACCCCCAAAAAT
Organism: Polynucleobacter sp. AP-Melu-500A-A1; assembly: GCF_018882125.1. GTDB lineage: Bacteria > Pseudomonadota > Gammaproteobacteria > Burkholderiales > Burkholderiaceae > Polynucleobacter. Next base: position 75,336 of record NZ_JACVOZ010000002.1, on the reverse strand, counting down.
ACCAACCCGAGGCTTGTTTATGCGGGAGGTGAGTGTCTTTAAGCGCTAGGGTATTTAATAAGTTCGAACCTTTCAATCATACCAGTTTTGCTTCTAAACCCTTGAATACCTCACCAAATAGGCCTTGCAAGCACGACACCCTTCTCTGAAGTAAAACCAGGGGAGGTGCTCAAGGGGGGAAGGCTAAGCCCATACGCTGTTTTCGATGATGGTCTTAATTTGGGCTAGGACAGTTTGATCTTCCATCGTACTAATATCACCAGGATCACGGCCTTCTGCAACTGCTTGCAATGCACGCCGCACAATCTTGCCTGAACGTGTCTTAGGAAGTGCTGTGACAACATAGACACGACCTGGACGAGCAATGGCTCCCAAAGTGATGTCTACGGTTTTCATGCACTCGGCTTCAAGAGTTGCGGTATTGGAAGAATCTTTTGGAATCACAAATGCAATTGCGGCCTGACCTTTGAGCTTATCTTCAATACCAACGACCGCTACCTCTGAAATATTAGGATGACCAGAAATACTCTCTTCAATTTCGCGAGTACCTAAACGGTGTCCGGCAACGTTAATCACGTCGTCAGTACGGCCCAAAATAAAGAAATAACCATCTTTATCTTTGATACCCCAGTCAAAAGTTGAGTAAATTACCTTGCCAGGAATAGTTTCCCAATAGGTACTGACAAAGCGCTTGTCATCACCCCAAACAGTTTGCATACAACCTGGGGGTAAAGGGCCTTCAATTGCAATAACCCCTTTTTTATCAGGACCCAATTCTTCTGAGCTTACGTCATCAAGCAACTTCATGTTGTAGCCAAATGAGGGCACGCCAGGAGAGCCAAATTTATGCGGCATCACTTCAACGCCACGCTGAATTGCCAGCATCGGCCAACCTGTTTCTGTTTGCCAGTAGTTATCTATGATTGGTTTTTTTATCGCGTCATGTATCCACGTTGCGGTGGGCTCATCTAATGGCTCGCCTGCTAAAAATAAAGCACGTAAAGTAGAAAGATCATATTTTGTTAAGAAGGCAGGATCCTGTTTCTTTAAAACGCGCACTGCTGTTGGAGCTGAGAACATCACTGAGACTTTGAATTTCTCCACAAGCTCCCACCAGATACCAGCATCTGGACGCAGAGGTGTGCCTTCATACATGATGGTTGCCATGCCACTGATCAAGGGTGCGTAAATAATGTAACTATGCCCGACAACCCATCCAATATCAGAGGTACAAAACATCGTCTCACCTGCATTGCCAGTAAAAATATGTTTCATGGATGATGCCAAGGCAACAGCATATCCTCCGGTATCACGCTGCACACCTTTAGGTTTTCCTGTAGTTCCAGAGGTATATAAAATATAGGATGGGTGCGTTGCATCGACCCACTCAATGGGAACAATGTCATTCAAATGTTTTTGACGCTCGGTGGCATAGTCAAGATCGCGACCAGTAACTGTGGTGTACTCCGTTAAACCGCGGTTGATGATCAATACTTTTTCTGGCTTATACGTTGCCAAGGTAATCGCTTCATCCAATAGAGGCTTGTAAGGAACGGCTTTTCCGCCACGCGCACCTGCTTCTGCACAAACGATCATCTTTGGTTTTGCATCGTCAATGCGTGATGCAAGGCTATGTGAAGCAAACCCACCAAAAACCACAGAATGGATCGCCCCAATCCGCGCACATGCCAGCATTGCAAAGCACGCTTCAGCAATCATTGGCATGTAAATAAGAACACGATCTCCTTTCCCAATGCCATTGGCTTTATAAATTGCCGCCATACGATTGACTTCTTCGTATAGCTGTTTATAGGTATATATTTTTTCTTGATTGGTTTCTGTTGAGACCGCAACTAAGGCGATCTGATCAGCTCGCTCTTTAGCGTGGCGATCTACTGCGTTGTAGCAAAGGTTGGTTAAGCCCCCTTCGAACCACTTTGCAAAAGGAGGATTATCGTAATTTAGAACTTTCTCGAAAGGTTTTTCCCAGTGAATTAACTTCGCTTGTTCGCCCCAAAAACCATCTGGGTCTTGAATTGAGCGTTCGTGATGTGCTTTATAGGACATATTCAACCTAAGTAAAAGTGACTGAAATTACTGTTGTTTACTAGCCCCCTTATTGCTGGGGTTAGCTGAAGTGCTATTTTTCGCAGATTTTGTAAGCCCTGTCGATGCGGATTTATGCTGAGATGCAGCATTATTTGAGGAAGAATTACCCTTAGAGCCTGCTTTTTCGACAGTTTTAACTTGTTTAACAGGGGCACATTTCACTGGTTTAGCCCCCTTCACCGTCTTTGAGGGCTTGGTACATTTATTGGGTGAAGGTGGCGGGGGTGGTTTTTCAAGGCTAAGGCTGGCATTGTCAGCCAATGCGGTCGGTACATCACCAGGGCGACGGCTAGTCTTTGGAATAATCACAGTGGAACCTGCTCTGATTCGCATTCCTCTGGGAATGCCGTTAATGTCCCGCAGAACATCCGAGTCAACTCCTAAGGTTTTGGCTGCTTGATCTAGACTTTCCGTTTTAGAGACTTGGACCGCAGTCCAAGAAGCTAATGGTTTGCTGTAATTTTTGAGGTTGTCCTGAAAAATCTCAGCATGGGCAAAAGGGAGCAAGATCTGTTGATTGGCATTAGCCAAAATTACAGGTTTATTAAATGATGGGTTTAAGTTGTGGAATTCTTCAGAAGGAATCTCGGCCAATTTAATAACGACTGCTACATCAATGTCATTACTAACATCAAGAGCTACAAAATAAGGGTGGTTTTCTAATTCAGGCAAAACAATGCCATAAGCACTAGGGTCAAGCACGATTTGCCGATAGGCCATCAACTTTGGAACATAGTTGCGGGTTTCCTTAGGCATAGTCAAACTCTCGTAATCCGTAGGCAAGCCAGCAGCAATATTCCGTTTTTGGGCCTTTGAGATATTCCCAGCACCCCAGTTGTATGCAGCTAAAGCAAGCTCCCAACTGCCAAACTGATTTTGCAAACGCTGTAAATAATCTAAAGCAGCATCAGTAGATTGAATGACATCTCGACGCTCATCTCTAAAAACGTTTTGAGTTAAACGAAAATCCTTTCCAGTTGCTGGCATAAACTGCCACAAGCCTACTGCCTTTGCGCTAGATTTGGCATTCGTTACAAAAGCACTTTCCACAAAAGGAAGTAGTGCAATTTCTGTAGGCATATTACGAGCATTCACCTCTTGGACAATATAAAAGAGATATCTTGATGATCGCGCCATCGAGCGATGAACGTAATCTGGGCGGCCACTTAACCACCGGACTTGCTCAATCTCTAGAGGGCTGTTCATGGGTTCCATCTGAAAACCATCCCGAATGCGCAGCCACAGGTTGTCTGAGGGTGCATAGACCTTACTGACCGATTGGTTCTCCAGGTTTACACGCGCTGCTTTAGAAGCTTTGGGATTAGCCTTGGTGGGGACATCAGAAGACCAATCACCAGTGCTCGCGCAACCAGAAAGTAATGCAGCCAGGCACAATGCTGCAAATATCAAGCGCATTAGAATCGGTCTTTCCAGGCGCGTATAGCTGCAAGAACATGGGCTGGCGTAGGTAAGTGATCTTGACCAGAAATTTCTTTGGCAGCAGTAATAACATCCGCCTGATCACAGCGCATAAAAGGATTTACCTGTAACTCCTGTCCAATCGTCGTTGGCAAAGTTGGAAGATTTTGTGAACGTAGCGCTTGCGCTTTTTCTGCCCATGAAATGAGCTCGGCATTATGAGGCTCTACCGCTAATGCAAAGCGAATATTGGATAAGGTGTACTCATGGGTGCAATACACCAAGGTGTTTTTTGGCAGCACTGCAAATTTCGCAAGAGACTGACTCATTTGGGTTGGACTTCCCTCAAAGAGTCGTCCACATCCTGAGGCAAACAAAGTGTCTCCACAAAAAAGCATGGGCTGGGGTACATTGGATTGCGTATTAGCGAAGTACGCTATATGACTTAGTGTATGACCGGGAACCTCAAAGACTTTGAGACTAATTCGTGGCACCGTAATTTCAACTGTGTCTCCTTCCATGGCCACTTGAGTTCGCCCTGGAATTTCATCATGGGCTGGCCCATATACGGGAATCGCAGATTTCACAGTGCGCAATAACGCTAATATTCCACCAGTATGATCTGCATGATGGTGGGTAACCAAAATGCCGGAAAGGGTTAATTTCTCCTGCTCTAGATAGCGTAAAACTGGAGTCGCGTCACCTGGATCAACTACAAGTGCAGAGATACCGTCATGAATACACCAGATGTAGTTATCATCAAATGCGGGTATAGGCCAGACTTGCAATAAAGTATTCTTATCCATAGACCGATGATACCAACCCCACCTATTCCTATGCAGTCTCCAGCACCCCCATGGACCTCTTGGGAGAGATGGCTGCAATCTCCTCCGGGCCAATATGTGCTCAATTGGGAACAAACCTGCTTTGATCACATCGTAGATAACGTCTTTGGATACCACGCCCTACAAATCGGACTTCCGCAAATTAACACTCTGCGAGAAAACCGGATGCCGTTACAAGTTTTACTAGTGCATGCCAATGACAATATGGATGCCCACTCCAGTCCAACATGGCATTACATCAAAGCCGAGACAAGAGAACTTCCTTTTGCATGTGAAAGTATTGATTTAATTGTTCTACCGCATGTTCTGGAATTTGCCTCGGACCCACATCAAATATTGCGTGAAGTTGATCGAGTACTTCGACCCGAGGGAAGACTGGTTATTTCAGGATTTAATCCAGCAAGCCTTTGGGGTATGCGCCAATACATCAGCAGGCTAATAGGAAGCCCCTATCTTCCCAGGGATGGCCAATTTATTGGCCTAATACGCATCAAGGACTGGTTGCAGTTGCTCAATTTTTCCCTCGATCGGGGCCATTTTGGCTGTTACAAGCTACCCCTGCAAGGTCAAGGAATCGCTAGGATGGATTTTTTAGAGCCGATGGGCAATCGTTGGTGGCCCATTTTTGGTGCAGTGTTCATCGTATCAGCGATTAAGCGCCATCAAGGAATCCGCTTAGTTGGCCAAGTGCAAACCAGCCTTATTCCTTCAATTGCCCCCTTAAGTCCTGCTGCTGAACGGGGCAATCTGAACAAAGACCCATTACAGTAAAGCTATGTCACACACCAGACATTCAGATACGCCCCACCATATTGTGATTTATACGGATGGTGCCTGCAAAGGCAATCCTGGTCCTGGAGGCTGGGGAGCCGTACTACGTTCCGGCAAGCACGAAAAACACCTTCATGGCGGTGAAAAACACACTACTAATAACCGCATGGAAATCAGCGCCGTTATCTTTGCCCTGCGTGCCCTCAAGCAGCGTAGCTCCGTAGAGCTCTGGACAGACTCCCAATATGTCCAAAAAGGAGTCACTGAATGGCTTGAAGGCTGGAAAAAACGGGGTTGGAAGACTGCTAGCAAGGATCCAGTCAAAAATGCGGATTTATGGCAAGAATTAGATGCCCTACTTCCCGATCATGATATTTCCTGGCATTGGGTGCGTGGACACAATGGCCACCCTGGCAATGAACTAGCAGATCAGCTTGCAAATAAGGGGGTTGAGGAGTTTTTAAACTAATGCGGATAAGCGTGGGGCCGCCATCATTTTTTAGCCTCTTATGAGAGAATGCACAGTCATTACGGCGACCAAAAAACCCCATTAGAATCCTAAAAAACCTAGAAAAACGAGACCGTGTCAAAAATAGAATCTACGCTGAATAAATTACCTGCCAAAGTTGCGCAACTATTTGGCTTTGCCAAGTCTCGCCTTAGTGCCCTTTGGAACAAATTATCACCACGCATACCGAAAATTTCTTTTGCGTCTGTGAAAGCTTTTGTCTTGAAGTTCAAATGGCGAATCTTGATCACGCTGATTGTTTTATATGCAGGCTCCAAAACTTATGATTATTTTTTTCCAGCAGCCGATAAAGCGGGTGGGCCTACTACTGTTACCACTATCGTCGTTGATAAGAAAGATATTCCTCTGATTATTGAAGCCACTGGCACTATTGTTTCTAATGGCATTGTTGATATCAGACCCATGGTGACTAATACGGTTGCCAAGATCCATGTGAAAGATGGCCAAGAAGTTAAGGCTGGTGATTTACTCTTCACTCTTGATGCTCGCAATGACACTGCTAATTATGAGCGACTGAAGGCATTGGCAGAAGATGCCCAAAAACAATATCTACGCGCTAAAGAGTTGGTTACTAAAAACTTTATCTCTAAGGCAGGTTTAGAAACTTCGTTGGCCAATGCTAAGTCAGCACAAGCTGCTGCCCGCTCAGCAGAGGTACAACTGTCTTATGACTCCATTCGTTCTCCTATAGATGGACGCGCTGGAATTGTGAATGTCTTCCCAGGATCTTTGGTGCAAGCTAGCAACGTTGTGACAACAGCCACTAGTTCGACTGCAACCTCTAGTGTTGGTGCTATGGTCACCATTTCTCAGCTCAATCCCATTAATGTGCAATTTGTGATTCCGGAAAAAGATATTCCAATTTTGCTTGAGAATCAGCTTGACGGTGAGCCTTTAAGTGTCAAAGTAACAGTGGGTGACTCGGGTAAGAAAGCCTATGAAGGAAAAGTGTTGGTGATTGATAACCAGGTTGATCCCTCCATTGCAGCCGTCCGTGTAAAAGCACAAATTCCCAATGATGCAATGACATTGCTACCAGGTCAGTTTGCCCGGGTTTCATTGGTTGCGAATACTCTGAAAGATGCACTTTCTGTGCCGTCTCAAGCTATTGTGATGAATCCCAGAGGTCGCATTGTGTATACGGTTGATAAGGATGGCAAAGCTGTTTCTAAGCCTGTGAAGGTGGTTTATGAATACCAAGGTTCAACAGTCATCACCGGCATCGAAGCAGGCGATAAGGTAGTAGTTGAAGGTAAACAAAACTTACGTCCCGGAAGTAAGGTACGCGAGGCCAAGCCTCAATCTGCCCCTAAAAACGCACCTGCGACAGAGAAAAAATGACGCTTTCCGAATTATGTATTCGGCGCCCCGTAATGACGGTTTTGCTTTCAGTAGCAACCGTTGTTGCAGGTACAGTTGCCTACTTCAATATTCCTGTAGCTGCCCTACCGAGCTTTAATACCCCCATTATTTCGGTCAGCGCATCCCTGCCAGGTGCCTCACCTGAGAACATGGCTTCTGCTGTAGCGTTACCTCTTGAAAAAGAGTTCTCCACTATTGACGGTATTAAGGTCATTAGCTCAGTGAACTCTCTGGGTAGCACTAGTATTTCCTTAGAATTTAATAACAACCGAGATATCGATAAAGCTGCGGTTGATGTCCAGGCGGCACTCCTAAGAGCGCAAAGACGTCTGCCTATTGAAATGACAGTTCCACCGTCATACCGCAAGGTCAATCCTGCTGATACGCCAGTATTGGTTGTTCGTATGAATTCACCATCAGTGAGCTTATCCGAACTAAATGCTTATGCGGAAAACTTACTATCGCCCAATCTTTCTACTATAAGTGGTGTTGCGCAAGTATTAGTCTATGGTGCAAAACGTTATGCAGTGCGTATTCGAGTTCACCCCGACGCATTAGGCAATCGCAATCTCACTATGGATGATGTTGCTGCTGCTGTGAATAAAGCAAACTCTAATAGCCCTGTTGGAGTATTGGATGGTCCTCGCCAGTCAATCACTATTTATGCCAATGAGCAGCTCGTCAGACCAGAAGAGTTTGGTAATCTCATCATTAGCCAAAAGAATGGCTTACCTATCTACCTTAAAGATGTAGCTGAGGTAATGGAAAGTTACGAGGATGTGAAAAGCTTTGCTAGCGCCAATGGAGAGCGCTCTATTGCGATTGCAGTTCTGCGTCAACCAAACGCTAATACTGTTGAAGTAGTTAAATCCATTAAGGCATTGATTCCAGAGCTACAAAAGCAAATGCCGGAATCGATCAAGCTCCAGCTATTAAATGATCGCTCGCTATCGATTATTGAAGCGATTCATGACGTTAACATCACCCTGGCGCTGACTGTGCTCTTAGTGGTTCTCGTTATTTTCTTATTCCTTAAGCATGCTTCGGCAACCTTAATTCCTTCAATTAGTTTGCCTATTTCGCTCATTGGTGCTTTTTTCCTCTTGTATTTTTTAGGATATAGCCTAGATAACATTTCTTTGTTGGGCATCACGCTCGCAGTGGGATTGGTAGTTGATGATGCGATTGTGGTGCTTGAAAATATCATGCGTCATATTGAAGATGGTATGGATCCACTGAAGGCCTCACTTAAAGGCAGTAAAGAAGTGGGCTTTACGATTATTTCCATTTCAATCTCTTTGATTGCTGTGTTTATCCCCCTCTTCTTTATGGCTGGTCCTATTGGCTTGCTCTTTAGGGAATTTGCTGTTGTTGTGTCCTTATCAATTTTTGTGTCTGCCATTGTCTCCCTCACGGTTGTACCCATGTTGTGCAGTCGCTTCTTACCAAAGCCAGGGGTACACGCAAAAGAATTTGCCATCAATAAAAAATTCGATCAATTTTTTGAGTGGATGCTCAGGACCTACGTTCACTATTTAGATCTTGCGCTAAAACATAGAAAGGTAGTCCTCTGGGCAGCTATCTCTACTTTTGCTATTACGGTAATCTTATTTGTTAATAGTCCAAAGGGATTCTTCCCTGAGGAAGATATTGGACAAATTCAGACAACTACAGAAGCCTCTGAAGATATCTCCTTTACTGCGATGCTCAAATTACAGGATCAGGCAGCAGAAATCGTTAGCAAAGACCCCAACGTAGAGAGTTCAATTTCAGTTGTGGGTGGTGGTGCTAGCTCTGGAAAAAATACTGGTCGTATCTTTATTATTCTGAAGCCTAAGAGTGACCGCGCCAAAATGTCCAAGGTAATGGAAGGCCTTCGTAATAAATTTAAAGAAATTCCTGGTCTTCAGGTCTATATGCGTCCTGTTCAAAATTTACAACTTGGCGGCAGAGCCAGTAAGAGTCGCTATCAATTCACCCTACAAAGTGTTGGCTTTGAGGGTGTCAATGAATGGTCAGATAAGTTAATGCAAAAGATGCGGGTTGACCCGATGTTTAGGGATGTCACCAGCGACTCTCAGCTGAAGGGTCTAAACGTCAAAATTAATATCGATCGAGAAAAGGCAGCGAGCGCGGGTGTTAGCATCGCTGATATTCGCTCTGCACTGTATTCATCCTATGGTGAAAAACAGGTGTCCACTATTTATACGCCTGTTAATACCTATTACGTCATCATGGAAGCAGCAGATGAAGATCGTCAATATGAAACGGACTTGAATAAAATCTATGTACGTGGACGCGCAACTGATAAGCTCATTCCACTTTCCAGCGTGGCCAGCTTTACTAGAAGTGTTGGCCCTACTGCAGTAAACCATCAAGGACAAATTCCTGCGGTTACCTTGTCATTTAACCTGGCCCCGGATGTATTCCTTGGTGATGCCACTAAGAAAATCGAAGAGTACACCAAAGAGATTGGTTTGCCCCCTTCAATCATTACTAGCTATGGTGGTGATGCCGCAGTCTTTAAAGATAATCAGTCAGGACAGGTTGTGTTAATTTTGGCTGCCCTTGGGGTTATTTATATTCTTTTGGGGGTTTTATACGAGAGCTATATTCATCCACTTACCATTTTGGCTGGATTACCCTCAGCTGCAATTGGCGCAATCTTAGCCTTGAGAATATTTGGTTTTGAGTTATCTGTCATCGCTTCGATTGGTATTTTACTGCTCATCGGTATTGTGAAAAAGAATGCTATTTTGATGATTGACTTTGCACTGGACGCACAAAGAAACAAGGGTATGCCACCGGAAAAGGCTATTAGAGAAGCCTGTATCTTACGTTTCCGCCCTATTATGATGACTACCTTTGCCGCTTTAATGGGCGCACTACCGATTGCATTTGGAATTGGTGCCGGAGCTGAGCTCCGACAACCATTAGGTATTAGTGTTGCTGGTGGACTCATCTTTTCTCAGTTTGTTACCTTGATCATTACTCCCGTTATTTATCTCTACCTAGATAAATATGCTGGTAATGGGCCAATGGAAATCCCACCATCAGTTCTAGAGGGAACCTAATGCGCCAAGTGATTCTGGATACTGAAACCACTGGCTTAAATCCAGCTACTGGCGATCGGATTATTGAAATTGGTTGCGTTGAAATGGTCGGACGTCGACTAACTGATAGAACCTTTCATTACTACGTCAATCCAGAACGCGATATTGATGCTGGTGCGTTTGCAGTTCACGGATTATCCAGAGAGTTTCTTTCTGATAAGCCGGTGTTTGGCAATATTGTTGAGCAACTCATCGAATTTGTAGATGGCGCTGAAGTCGTCATTCATAACGCCGCATTTGACTTGGGATTCTTGGATAACGAGTTTGCACTTTTAAAACGACCAGCCTTTCGTAATTTAGCCAGCAAGATTACCGATACTTTGTTAGAAGCAAGGCAAATGTTCCCAGGCAAACGCAATTCCCTGGATGCTCTTTGCGAGCGCTTCTCGATTACTAATCAACATCGCACCTTGCACGGCGCGCTCTTAGATGCCCAGCTTCTCGCTGAAGTGTATGTAGCGATGACAAGAGGTCAAGAAGACTTGTCTATAGACCTCATTGACTACACCGTTGGTGCCGACTCTAGTGGTCATATAAAACCGCTACCCACAGAGCTCAAATTCATTGCAGCTAGTGATGAAGATTGTCTGCTGCACGAAAAGGTCTTGGCAGAAATTGCCAAGTCAAGTAAAAAGGACCCCGTTTGGAGTCCTCTTGCTCAAACTGACTGATCAATCTTCAGATTGCTGCTGCAATCGCTTTTCCTAAATCATCAGTCTTAGCAGTACCACCCAGATCAGGGGTCAATGGCGCGTTTCCAGCGCCTGAAACAAGCACCCTTTCAATCGCTGAAAAGATGGCTTGACCTGCTTCTGGGTAACCCAGATGATCGAGCATCATTGCGCCACTCCAAATCTGACCAATGGGGTTGGCGATCATCTTGCCGTATATGTCAGGGGCAGATCCATGCACTGGCTCAAACAAGGACGGAAATTTACCTTCAGGATTAATGCTTCCAGATGGCGCTACTGCAATAGTTCCAGTACAGGCAGGTCCAAGATCAGACAAAATATCACCAAATAGATTGCTTGCAACGACAACATCAAAGCGATCGGGGTTCATAACAAAGTGCGCCGCCAAAATATCAATATGGTATTTATCCGTACGTACATCAGAAAACTTCTTAGACATCTCTTCAACGCGTTCATCCCAATATGGCATGGTGATCGCAATACCATTGGACTTGGTAGCGGATGTTAAATGCCTCTTTGGGCGACTTTGGGCTAGATCAAAGGCATATTTCAAAATTCGGTCAACGCCCTGTCGAGTGAAAATAGATTCTTGAATCACAAACTCACGGTCAGTGTCAGGGAACATTTTTCCACCAACGCTAGAGTATTCTCCCTCAGTGTTCTCACGAACAACAAAGAAATCAATATCGCCAGGCTTACGGTTCGCCAGAGGACAAGGAACACCAGGAAGTAAACGCACTGGACGTAAATTGACATACTGATCAAAGCCACGACGGAATTGGATCAAGCTACCCCATAGCGATACATGGTCAGGGAGAATGTCTGGCATACCAACGGCACCAAAGAAAATAGCGTCGTATTTCATTAAGGTATCAAACCAATCATCGGGAAGCATCTTCCCATGCTTCAAATAGTAGTCACAGCTTGCAAAGTGAAAATAATCAAATTGCATACCAATACCAAACTTGCTATTAGCAGCTTCAAGAGCCCGAATACCCTCAGGCATCACTTCCTTGCCAATGCCATCGCCAGCGATGACTGCAATCTTTGGATTCTTAAATATTTTCTTTGTGCTCATGGGATAAATCTCTTTTATGGGTTGTGATTATGGAATTAGGAAATTTTTATAGGGGTGGGGATTAGCTGATAGCACGACGAATCTCGTCAGGGACTTTTTTGGCTCCATCGCCTGACTTGCTATCGTATTCACTCGTATTTTCAATCGTTTCAGGAATGTCCTCTTGCATGCGAATGTTATCTTTGGGGCATATAGGAGCACCATAGCTAGCCCACTTCTTCAATAGAGTAACCTCATAACCGCACTGCCCACACTTGGCTTTACTACGACTGGCATTACTGGGGCGTGGAGGTGGAAAAACAATTGCCTGATGGGGGTATGGGCCTAGCTCTTGACTAATCATCATGAGCCTAACAGTGAGCTCTTCAGTAGCATGGGCCATTCTAGCGGGACCCTCTAATCCAACCATTTGGGCTATGCCTTTAAAGTCTTCTCCATGACCGCTAAAGCAGTCATCAACAGCATGACAGAGTTCGTGGACTAACGTATCGAGCAGTTGGACTGGATCATCAATTTTTGGGGAGATGAAAATTTCATTGACGCCACCGCCTGAGCGTTCCCTAGGCCAACACTGGCCTAATGTTGTTCTTGGGCTGCTGGAGGCTGGGAAACCACAGGAAACTCTTACAGGTGGTATTGCATACCCAGCTTTAGAGAAGACAGGTTCAAGGTGTTTTACGGCATCCTCCAGCCATGCTTCTCGAACAGAATGTTGCTTCATTTGCGCTAATTTTTAGGGTGTATCAAAACGTTAAATTGCGATAATACGCCACCCTGCGGTGGGTATTAAGAGTTGAGACTGAGCAATTCCAGATTAATCGAGCGTGATATTGGCTGATTTAATCGCTTTATACCAATATGGCAATTCTTTTTTCAGCAATGCATCCATCGCCAGGGGATTTAGATAGCGCAACTCTACCCCTGCTGCATCTGCTCTCTCCTTAACCTCAGGCAAAGCAAGACTCTTTTTCACCGAGTCTGTCAATTTAGTGATGACTGGCGCAGGAGTACCGGCTGGAGCATATAAAGCGACCCAAGACTCAAGCTGGAAAGAAGCCAGCCCAGCTTCTGCTGTGGTCGGAACATTAGGCATTCCAGCATGACGGTTCTTCCCAGTCACTGCCAAGCCTTTTAATTTTCCGCTTTGGACATGCTGCATCACCGATGGTGGCGTAGTAATAAATACTTGTACCTGACCTGCGAGCACATCCTGCACTGCTGGACCAGAACCCTTATATGGTACATGCACCATATCTACACCAGTAGTTTGTTTGAAGATTTCGGTACCGATGTGAGATACGGAACCATTTCCTTGCGAGGCATAATTTAACTTACCAGGATTCGCCTTTGCATACGCAATCAATTCTTTAAGGTTATTTACTGGAACTGATGGGTGTACAGCAATCACATTAGTAGAAACTGTTAAAAGAGCTACAGGAGAAAAATCTTTCACTGGATCCCATGGTAATTTATCCATGAGCGCTGGATTTCCAACGTGGTAACCAGAATAAGAAATCAGCAAGGTGTAGCCATCAGGTTTTGCCTTAGCTACATATTGATAAGCAGTATTTCCACTAGCACCCGGTTTGTTATCCACTACAACCGGTTGGCCAATAACCCGAGTTAATGGCTCGCTTAATAGGCGTGCAGAGGTATCTACCAGTCCGCCAGGTGGATTTGGTACCACTAGGGTAATTGGCCGATCTGGAAAGACATCCGCAACAGCGAAGTTGCAGGCGAAGGAAACACTTAAAGCTAGTAATGCTTTGCGAGCAAGGTAAATATTTTTCATGACTATCTCCTATTATTTTTTAATTAGCGCTGACCGATTTTGACATTGCCAAATATAGCTTGTGCTTCGCGTGGTAGACAACGCCAATAGCGCTCGTTTGATGGGACCGTTCCGCCTAAGGCAGCTGCTGCCTCCCATGCCCACCTTGGCTTATATAAGAATGCCCGTGCTAATGCAATAAGATCTGCATCGCCACTTTGTAAAATTTCTTCAGCTTGGTGTGGGTCTGTAATGAGCCCAACTGTCATCGTGGGAAGACCAGATTTGTCTTTCACAATCTTGGCAAATGGCACTTGATAATGAGGGCCAATGGCAATTTTTTGCGCAGGTGAAATTCCGCCTGAAGAAATATGTACAAAGTTTGCGCCTAAAGATTTTAAACGTGCTGCAAAGTCTGCAGTTTCCTCGGGAGTCCATCCGCCTTCAATCCAATCGCTAGCTGAGATACGGATACCTAGAAGACCCTGATAAGCAGCCCTGACTGCTGTAAATAACTCCAATGGGAAGCGTATGCGATTTTCATAGGCGCCACCATACTCATCAGTTCGCTGATTAGCGATTGGCGATAAAAACTGATGCAATAAATATCCATGGGCGCCATGTAATTCAATTCCATCAACACCCACTCGATCGGCACGTTGAGCTGACATTACAAATGCATCAATCATCTCTTGCAAATCAGTTTTATTTAGCTCATTTGGTGCTCGCTCACCTTCAAGCTGTGGAATTGCAGAGGGAGCGCCAGTCGCCCAACCGCCTTGATCCACTGAGAGCAGTTGACCGCCATCCCAGGGTGTCGCGCTAGATGCCTTACGACCTGCGTGTGCCAGTTGAATAAAAACCGGTGTAGCAGGCGCCAATTGGCGTGCCCTAGTCAATTTATCTTTTAAGGCGGCCTCAGTGCGGTCATCCCATAAACCTAGGCATGCTGGAGTAATACGGCCTTCAGGGGTTACTCCAGTAGCCTCAATAATGAATAAAGCTGCCCCGCTATTGAGCAAATTACCCCAGTGCATGAGGTGCCAGTCAGTAGCCTCACCATTGACTGCTGAGTATTGGCACATAGGAGCGACGACAATGCGATTAGCCAGTTTTAGGGGCCCACGAGGGCTATTTAGGGTATAGCTAGTAAACAGAAGACTCATTGCAGACCTTTAAAAACTCAGAAAATGGGAAAATAACCAAATTCAATATATAGCGATAAAATAGAAGAAATAAGAATAAACGAGACCGCAAAGCCGTAGGCTAAAGAGCCATTCGGCTTTATTTTTAACACCCTTGAAATAATAAGCACAAATCACTATGAATGCACCTAAAGCCTTTGACTCAACCGATGATACTGGTCACTATGTTGGCGGAAATATAGTTATCCCAAAAGATGGGCGTTTTGCAGACGTATACAACCCTACAAAAGGCACAGTGGCTCGTAAAGTAGCACTCGCCAGCCGTAATGATGTAGATGCGGTCGTAGCTGTTGCCCAGAAGGCATTTGAAAGCTGGAGCCAAACCAGCCCATTACGTCGCGCACGCATCCTATTTAAATACCTTGAGCTTCTTAATGCCCATCGCGATGAATTGGCTGCCATGATTACTGCTGAGCATGGCAAGGTATTTACAGACGCTCAGGGCGAAGTTACTCGAGGTATTGAAATCCTTGAATTTGCCACTGGTATTCCGGAATTATTAAAAGGCGACTACACAGAGCAAGTCTCTACCGATATCGATAACTGGGTGATGCGCCAACCACTGGGTGTAGTAGCGGGTATTACGCCTTTTAACTTTCCCGTAATGGTGCCAATGTGGATGTTCCCAGTGGCGATTGCCTGTGGCAATAGTTTTATTCTTAAACCGAGCCCGATTGATCCTTCTGCCTCGCTATTGATGGCAAAGTTGATGAAGGAAGCAGGATTACCCGATGGCGTATTTAATGTAGTTCAGGGCGACAAAGAAGCGGTAGATGCATTAATTGAAAATCCTGATGTTAAGGCTGTAAGCTTTGTTGGTTCAACGCCAATTGCCAATTACATTTATGAGCGTTGCTCCCATTTTGGTAAACGTTCTCAAGCCCTGGGTGGTGCTAAAAATCACATGGTCATCATGCCCGACGCTGATATTGATAAAGCCATTGATGCATTAGTTGGCGCAGCCTATGGTTCTGCTGGTGAGCGCTGTATGGCCATCTCTGTTGCTGTTCTCGTTGGAGATGTCGCTGAAAAGATCATGCCAAAGCTCATCGAGCGCACCAAAACATTAAAGGTGAAAAATGGTATGGAGCTCGATGCTGAAATGGGTCCTATTGTTAGCAAAGTAGCTTTAGATCGTATTACCAGCTATATCGAAAGCGGTGTAGCTTCAGGTGCAAAGCTCTTAGTAGATGGTCGCGGATTGAAGGTAACTGGCAGCGAAAATGGCTTCTTTATTGGTGGTACCTTGTTTGATAATGTCACACCCGATATGAAGATTTATTTAGAAGAAATTTTTGGACCGGTATTGTCTTGCATACGTGTAGCCAACTTTACCGATGCCCTAAAGCTTGTCAATTCTTGCGAATTCGGTAATGGCGTTGCTTGCTTTACAAGTGATGGCAATATCGCCCGCGAATTTGCTCGCCGCGTTCAAGTAGGCATGGTTGGGATTAACGTCCCTATTCCAGTCCCTATGGCTTGGCACGGCTTTGGCGGTTGGAAAAAATCCATCTTTGGTGATATGCATGCTTATGGCAAGGAAGGTGTGCGTTTCTATACCAAGCAAAAGAGTGTGATGCAGCGTTGGCCAGAGAGCATCGCTAAAGGTGCTGAATTTGCGATGCCTACCTCAAAATAGTCAGATCATTGCTTCCAAATCAAAAGTGACCCTCGGGTCACTTTTTTTACATCTCAGATATCTTATTAGGATGTCGGGTAAATCACCTTGCGCTCAAGAGCCCTAGCACACAACACAATGACTGAAACTAAAGCCAAGTAAACAATCGCGGTTAATAAATAGGCCTTGAAGAATTGAAAGTTGCTTGCAGCGAGCTCTTGCATGCGTGCAAAAAATTCCGTGTATTGAATTAAAAAGGCTACTGAGCTGTCTTTTAAGTTACCTATCACTTGATTAGTTAATGCAGGTATCGATAAACGCAGTACTTGGGGCAAGGTAATTAAGCGAAAAATCTGAAAAGGACTAAACCCCTGTGCAGCAGCAGCCTCAAGCTGAATAAAATCCAGACCGTTATAGGCCGTCTTCATATAAGCAGCGTTATAGGCCCCTACATTTAAGGTAAATCCAATCGCAGCCACTACAAAAGGATCCATTCTTAGACCCCATTGTGGAAGCCCGTAATACATTAAAAAGAGCAATACGATCAGCGGCATTCCAATAAAGAAAGAAATATAAGCATTGGTCGCAGTACGTATGAAAAAGTTCTTACTAATAGACAAATAGAAAACGGCAATACTTAAGAGCAAGCCTGTAACACTAATTAATCCCGCTAGCTTGAGCGTATTTACTAGACCCGCCAATATCTGCGGCATCTGTGTGATTAGATCTGTTTCAAAGATCACCCAGGTATTCATTTAAAGCCATCCTTATTGCCAAAGAATGCTTGAATATCGGGATCAGATGTATCACTTGCTAGTATAGAAATTTTTTCATCAGCACGAATGACGCCTTTATCCAAAAACATCACGGTATCTGAAATGTTTTGCGCTAAAGCTAAATCATGGGTTACACAAAGCATGGTGATGCCCGTGTCATGAAGACGATTAATCAGATCCGCGACATCCCGCGACATAATAGGATCTAGGGCTGAGGTCGGCTCATCTAGCACCAATACTGCGGGATCCATTGCTAAAGCACGGGCAATGGCAACACGCTGTTGCTGTCCTCCCGATAATTGCGCTGGGTATTTATGCTGTTGAATCGCCATATCAAATTTCTCTAAAGTGGCCAAAGCCTTTTCATCTGCTTCGGGCTTTTTCATACCTTCAAGCACTTTTAAAGCCAAAGAGACGTTTTCTAAAACAGTTAAGTGGCTATACAAGGCGAATTGCTGAAAAACAAAGCCAATCTGCTTACGTAAGGCGCGGACATCAACACCTGGGCCAGCAACCTCTTTGCCACGGAAAACAATAGAACCAGATGTAGGGTCTTCTAGGCGGTTAATGCAGTGCAAGATGGTGGATTTACCTGACCCAGAAGCACCCATTAATACCCTTACCTGCCCATCTTGAACATCGAAGTTGATATCTGAGAGTACGACCTGCTCGCCAAAAACTTTCTTTAGGGCGCGAACCTGAATTAAAGACATGTCGTACCTCCACGTAATTTGTTATATAGGTTTCTCATGCTTTGCCTAGTCCTGGTATTTGGTAATGGCGATTAATCAACTGAATGCCTACTAATAAAATACGGTAGATCGCAAAATATAAAATGCCCACAGCAAAATACACCTCAACCCCACGTAAGGTTGTGGAGGTTAAAGCAATGGCTTGTTTAGTAATTTCTGGAATGCCTACGGTATAAGCAAAAGGTGAATACTTCAGAACAGAGGTGAATTCATTAATCATGCCTGGCACAGAGAAACGCAACATTTGCGGTAAGTCGATATACCAAAGGACTTGCAGCTTAGTCATTCCCATAGCCTCTCCTGCCAAGATTTCAACTACATTGACAGAATTAAAGGCACCGCGAAATACCTCAGCAAGATAGGCAGAAGTAACAAGGCCTAAACTCATCGCCATCGCCATTAATGGTGGTACTTTAAGTCCAACACTCGGTAAGCCAAAATACACCATGAATAGCAAAACTAGAACGGGAACACCTCGAAATATATAGGTATAGATATCAATAAACGGAGTTAAGCCAGGGATAGCCAATCGGCGTAAGCAGGCCAGGGTTAAGCCAATAACCAAACCTGTAGCACTACAAACTAATGTAACGAGTACTGTGTACGAGATTCCTTGCGCTAGCTGCGCAAGGATGTCATAAAAATTCACTAATACGCCCTATTTTCCAGAGATTAATTCATCCACTTATCTAGAATGGCCTTTACCTTATCTGGGCCCAGCTCTTTCAAGTAGGCATCAAAATCATCGCGCAACTTAGACCCTTTGACAAAGGCAAAGCCCAGCTTATCGTATCCAGAAAATACATAATCACTTTCAATAGGTAGCTTCAGCTTATTGATGTAATTCGCTAAGACAGGCTCTTCAATGAAGGCAAGATCAATATTGCCATTTTGTAAATCAGTAATGACTTCTGTGTAAGAGGGGTAGAGCTTCACCTTACTTAATGAGTAATAGCCTTTTGGCTCTAACTCATTACGAATCAAGTCATCGTAAGCCATTCCGCGTGGATAACCAATCTTATATTTCTTGAGCTCACTTAAATCTTTAATTTGAATATTGCGATTTTTCATACTCACTAAGTGCCAGGCATTGTCATAGTAAGGTTGTGAAAAATCCATCACCTCTTTACGCTTGTCAGTAATAGAGATACCCGAGAATGCAACATCAGCCTGACCACTGGAGACGGCACCGAGCATACCTTGCCAATCGTATGGGGTAACTTTGAATGTGCAAGCACGCGCTTTACAGTAGCCCTCAAAGATATCCATATCGGCACCGACTATCTTGCCATTTTGCTCAAAAACCATTGGGGGTGAAGCTGGAGATACGGCTACTTTAATTTCTTTTGAATCGGTCTTAGAACATGCTGCGATTCCCAAAGCCATCAGCACAGCAATTAAAAGTAAAAAAAGGCGTTTCATTTACGTATCCCTATCCATCAAGTTGGGTCCAAAAGGACGTCCCAACAAGTATATGGGATTTGCAGGAAATGCTTTATTGGAGAGTATTTTTGAATGCTGGAATGAGAGGCATCGCCATGACTTCAATCCCCTCATCTCTTAAGGATTCAGCTTCATCTAAGGTCGTTTGTCCACGAATGCTCCGTTCTGGGGCCTCTTTGTAATGGATTTTACGAGCCTCTTCAGCAAAGGTATTTCCAACATCCTCTGAGCGCCCCATTAAATCACGCATACCCTTTAAGAAGGCTGCTTGAACCTGCGCCTCAAGCTGAGAGTGGTCATTACCAGCAAGTGCAATAACATCGCCGCTTAAGCTAGGGCCATCCTTAGATACCGTTAATTCTGTCGAAGAGGTTCTGGCAATATGTGGCGCCGATGGCATGCGGGTAATTTCTGTACTATCGCAAACTGGGCACGCCAAAATGCCTTTGTCTTGCTGAGCAAGGCAATCTTCCTCTGAGGCAAACCATCCTTCAAAACGATGTTCCATTGGGCAAGCAAGGTTATAAACTTTCATAAGACTTATATCGGGGCAAAAGTACTAAATTCAATACCCTCATTTTAATAGGTTTTAAGTACCCCTACTCGATAGGTTGAGGCTTTACTAGTCCACGCCTGTAGCGGTCAAGCCAATAAGCAGAAATAGTGGTTTTTACATCCGTAATTTCACCCTCTTCAACCCAGGCAATCAATTGGTCCAGTGGGGCGGCAAATACATCCAAAAACTCTTCATCATCTAGCTTGCTTTTACCCGGCACTAAATCTTCAGCCAAATAAATATCAATCAATTCAGTCGAATAGGAAATCACGGGATGAATGCGGCGAATGTAGCTCCATTTTTTAGCGGTATAGCCAGTCTCTTCTTCCAGCTCACGCTTAGCACATGACAAATGGTCTTCTTCACTATCCAGTTTCCCAGCAGGAATCTCGATACATGTCTTGGCAATAGGATAACGATATTGGCGCTCTAGGAGAACTCTGCCGTCATTTAAAAGGGCCACAATGGCTACTGCCCCGGGATGTGTTAAGTACTCACGAACTGCTTCTTGTCCATCTGGCAAAGACACCTTATCACGCTTCATATGCAGAAATATACCGCCATAGATATCCTCTCCGGATATCAGCTTTTCTTGTAAATGCTGATCTCCAGCAGGCAAGTCCTCAAATGATTTTTCGGTCATGAATATCAAAGCCTTATAAATAAACGTATTCCATCATACAAAATATCAATGTCACTTTCATGGCAGGTGAAAAACGATAAAGGCCCCTTAATGGAGCCTTTAGTAATCGAGCAAGTTGACAAGCTAGGAACCCAGTAATGTGCGACGCATCGCATCCAAACAAAGACTCATTAAACCTGCAGGAACAATGCCAATGACTAATACCAAAATACTATTTAAGCCCAGAATTCCCTTGGCAAAACCTGATCCTGATACTGTAATTTCATGGTCTGGCTGATCAAAATACATTACCTTCACTACACGAAGGTAGTAGAAGGCGCCAACCAAAGAAGCCAGAACAGCAATGACTGCCAAGAATGTATGCTCGGCATCTACTAGGGCTTCTAAGACTCCTAATTTGGCAGCAAAGCCAACGGTTGGAGGAATACCAGCCAAGGAAAACATCATTACTAGGCCGATAAAAGCAAACCATGGATGCTGTTTATTTAATCCTTTGAGCCCGTCTAGGGTTTCGCAGTCATATCCCTTGTGGGATAAAACCATCAGCAATCCGAAGGTACCCAGTGTTGTCAGAACATAAGTGATTACATAAAACATAGAAGCACTAAACGCATGATCATCGAATACTGAAAGCATACCCAGAAGCACAAAACCCATTTGCGCAATTGCTGAATAAGCTAACATGCGCTTTATATTGGTTTGGGCAATTGCGGTTACATTACCCACAACAAGAGAAAGAACCGCAAGCAATATCAACATTGGTTGCCAGTCGCCTAAAAGAGGCAACAGGGTATTGACTAAGAGGCGGAACAATAAAGCAAATGCTGCTAATTTTGGTGCAGCAGCAATCATCAAGGTAACCGCTGTTGGCGCACCTTGATAGACATCAGGCACCCACATATGGAAAGGAACAACACCTAATTTAAATGCCAATCCAGCAACAATAAATACCAGACCAAATGCCATCACAAGGTGATTAATACGTGGATCAGCCACAATTTTAAATATCTCAATTAAATCTAAAGAGCCGGTAACCCCATAAAGCATGGACATGCCATACAACAAGAATCCAGAAGCTAGAGCCCCCAAGATAAAATATTTAATGGCTGCTTCAACACTCTTTTCACTACTGTGGCGCATTGCAACTAAAGCATACATTGGCAAAGCCATGAGCTCTAAGCCAAGATAAAGAGTCAGTAAATTAGCGCCAGAAATCAGAACCATCTGCCCTAACAAAGCAAGCAGAACCAGGACAATAAAGTCTGGTCGGAACATCGCCCTATCTTTGAGATATTGCTTGGAATAGATCAAGCCGACCAATACCGCTCCACATGAACATGCTTTCAGCAAATTCGATAATGGATCAGACTGAAACAGCCCATTCATGGCAACTAAAGATATATCGCCCATCCGGCCTAAAAATGCAAATATCAAATACACCAGCAGGATGATAGTAAAGAAGTAAACAAAACCTACACCGCGAGGTGTATGAAAAATATCTTGCTCTACTCCTGGTGTAGAACTTGGGTTCTCACGCACATAAACACTCACCACCAACAATAGGCTAGCGACTATGAGTAAAACAAGTTCTGGCAGGATAGCGTATAGGTCGAATGCTTGCATTTGCTTTTACTCAGAGTTTGCTCACAGCAACGTGCTGTAGCAGATTAATTACGGCAGGATGAATGATGTCGGTAAATGGTTTTGGATAAACACCCATACCAATTACGCAAATACTTAAGACGGCCATCATCAAATACTCGCGGGCATTGAGATCTTTTAATGTTTCTACATGCTCATTGGTAATGACGCCGAAGAATACCCGCTTGACCATCCACAAAGAGTACGCAGCACTCAGAATCAAGGTGGTCGAGGCTAACAAGCCAATGGTGAAATCGTAATCTACGGCAGCCAAAATCACCATAAACTCACCCACAAACCCAGACGTAGCCGGTAGGCCGCAGTTTGCCATTGCCATCAAGACTGCAAAGGCAGCAAAGACCGGCATTCGATGGATAACACCACCGTAGTCTGCAATTTGACGTGTATGCATGCGGTCATAGAGCACGCCAATCGAGAGAAACATCGCACCCGATACGAAACCATGGGAGATCATCTGCACAATACCGCCCTCAATGCCCAGCGGGCTAAAAAGAAAGAAGCCCAGAGTGACAAAACCCATATGTGCGACTGATGAATAAGCTACGAGCTTTTTCATATCCTTCTGGACCAAAGCCACTGCACCCACATAAATCACTGCCACCAAAGAGAGGAAGATGACGAATGGACCCAGATATTGACTGGCATCTGGCGCAATCGGTAATGAGAAACGTAAGAAGCCATAAGCGCCTAGTTTGAGCATGATGGCAGCCAAGACTACCGAACCACCTGTTGGGGCTTCAACGTGCACATCTGGCAACCAAGTATGTAATGGCCACATTGGCACCTTCACTGCAAAGGCCATAAAGAAAGCTGCAAATAACAAAATCTGCTCAACAATATCTAAACGAGCATTTTGCCAAGCCAAGATATCAAAGGTATTGGTTACGTTGTACAGGTAGAGCATCGCGATCAAGGTAAGCAAGGAACCCATCAAGGTATATAAGAAAAACTTGAATGCCGCATAAATCCGGTTATGTCCGCCCCACACCCCAATGATGATGTACATCGGGATTAAAGTCGCCTCGAAGAATACATAGAATAGCAAAGCATCTAACGCAGCAAATACGCCAATCATTAATCCAGACAGGATCATGAAGGAAGCCAAATATTGGGATACCTTGGTGGTAATCGACTCCCAAGAAGCAATCACGACAAAGATATTGATAAATGCAGTTAATACAATGAACCATACCGAAATACCATCAACGCCTAAGTAGTAATTAATATCGTAACGCGGAATCCAAGCCAATTTCTCCACAAACTGCATTCCGGGATTTTCAATATCAAAATTCAAAACTAGCGGAAGCGTCGCAATAAAGCTGATCACAGAACCAATGAGCGCTAACCAGCGAACACCAGCAGATGGCTTCTCAGACCCATAAAACAAAATGATGAGTCCAAAAACAATCGGCGTCCAGATGGCGTAAGAAAGAATCATAGTGGCTACTTAAGTAACAAAGGTCTAACGAACAAAAGGCAGGTAAGCGTACAAAACCCAAGCTAACAATACCGCTAGGCCTGCAATCATGGCGAAGGCATAGTGATAAAGATAACCGGATTGCAAATGACGAATGACGCCAGCAAAGCGCCCAACAGAGTAGGCACTGCCGTCCACAATAAATCCATCGATGATTTTTTGATCGCCTCGATACCACAAGACATTACCGATCCACAGCAAGCCTTTAGCGAATACCAATTGATTTAGTTCATCTAAATAGTATTTGTGATCTAACAGCTTTTTGACTGGTGCAAATGCTTGCGCTAACTTAGCGGGTAATTTAGGAGCCCAAAGATACCCAACAGCGGCAGTAAGTACACCAAGCACAACCAATAACAATACTGGTGAGGTAAATGCATGAATTGCCATAGCTAACGGTCCATGGAACTCATCTTCAAGTTCTCTCATAACTGGATGGCGTGCAATGTCAATAAAGATAGAATCACCAAAATAAGTGCCAAATAAAAGTGGTGTGATGGTATAGAAACCAATAATCACCGAAGGAATTGCCAGCAGAATTAATGGTAATGTCACGACAAATGGGGACTCATGGGGCTTCTGTCCTGGTGCTAGACCATGGTGCGCATGATCTTCATCCTGCCCTACATGATCGTGATGATGATCTGCATGACCCCAACGTGCTTTTCCATGAAATACCCAGAAATACAAACGGAATGAATATAGAGCAGTTACAAAAACACTGACCATCACCGCAAAATAGGCAAAGCCTGAACCAGGTATATGGCTTGCTGCAACCGCCTCGATAATGGAATCTTTAGAGTAAAAGCCAGAGAAAAATGGCGTGCCAATCAATGCAAGATTGCCCAATAACATCATGAGGCAAGTCAGTGGCATGTATTTCCAGAGGCCACCCATTTTTCGCATATCTTGCTCGTGATGCATTCCCAAAATCACGCTACCTGCAGCTAGGAATAACAAAGCTTTAAAGAATGCATGGGTCATTAAATGAAAGATAGCTACTGGATAGGCGGATACACCAAGCGCTACCGTCATATATCCAAGCTGAGAAAGCGTGGAATAGGCAACCACCCGCTTGATATCCGTTTGCACAATACCCAGAAAACCCATAAATAGAGCGGTGATAGAACCAATCACCAGAATGAAGCTCAGAGCAACATCGGATAGTTCAAACAATGGCGACATACGCGCAACCATAAAGATGCCAGCAGTAACCATCGTTGCAGCGTGAATCAAAGCAGAAATAGGTGTTGGACCTTCCATCGAGTCCGGTAACCAAACATGCAATGGAAACTGGGCTGACTTACCCATTGCGCCAATGAACAAACAGATACATGCCACTGTCACTAAGCTCCAGCTAGTACCAGGCAAGGTTTGCGCTGCTAATGCTGTATTTTGAGAGAAAATCACGTCGTATTGCATCGAACCTGTGCTTGCTAACAATAAACCTATACCCAAAATAAAGCCAAAGTCACCAACCCGGTTTACTAGGAAGGCTTTCATATTGGCAAAAACTGCTGATTGACGCTCAAAATAGAAACCAATCAAAAGATAAGAAACAACGCCTACCGCTTCCCAGCCAAAGAAAAGTTGCAAGAGGTTATTGCTCATCACCAACATCAACATGGCAAAGGTAAATAAAGAGATGTAAGAAAAGAAACGGTTGTAACCCTCTTCACCACGCATATAACCAATGGTGTAAATATGCACCATCAGCGAGACAAAGGTCACCACACACATCATCGTTGCAGTTAATGAATCGATTAGGAAGCCAATATCTAAATTGAGTTCACCCAATTCCATCCAACGATATACCGTACCATTAAAATAAAAACCATCCATTACTTGAGCCAGCACGTTACAAGATAGAACAAAGGAGATCGTTACGCCAAGGATCGTGACAAATTGGCATGCGCCATGACCGATACGGTTGCCACCTAATTTAGTACCGAAGAAACCAGCAATGATTGATCCAATTAATGGTGCTAATGGAATTGCACAGAGAATGGGAATGTTCAAGGTAAATTGCATGACTAGCCTTTGAGGTGGTCAAGATCTTCGGCATTAATAGTGTCCACCTTACGGAAGAGCACGACTAGGATTGCCAAACCGATAGCCGCTTCAGCAGCAGCCACAGTCAAAATAAAGAATACGAATACTTGACCTGCCATATCTCCTAAATAATGAGAGAAAGCAATAAAGTTCATGTTCACCGCGAGCAGCATTAGCTCGATTGCCATCAAGAGCACGATGATGTTCTTGCGATTCAAGAAAATTCCAACAACACTAGTAGCAAATAAGATTGCGCCGAGCACTAGATAATGAGCAAGAGTGATATTCATTTCTGCTCTCCTCTAGAATCTTGCTTTGCACCCATATCTGAATTCATCTTTACAATCCGCATCCGATCAGTAGCAACCACATTGACTTGTTCGTGGATATTTTGGGATTTGGAGTCTTTCCGATTACGTAATGTCAAAGCGACCGCAGCAATAATGGCAACTAATAAGATCACCCCTGCAATTTCAAAGGCATAAACATAGTCTACGAAAATCAACATGCCCAAAGCTTGTGTATTGTTGGCCATCATCTCTTCTGGCATCGGCTGAACAGGTACCTTAGTACCGATAAAGCTACGAATGATGACTATTGATAGCTCCAGCACAATTACTGTGCCCATCAGGAAGGCAACAGGTAGATATTTTCTAAAGTCGCGACGTAGATGCTCTATGTCAAGATCAAGCATCATCACCACGAAGAGGAATAAAACCATGACTGCGCCGACGTATACCAGGATCAAAGCCAAGCTCAGAAACTCTGCTTTCAGGAGCATCCACAGACCTGAAGCACAAAAGAAAGCCAAGACCAAGAACAGCGCAGCATGAACTGGGTTACGAGCAGTGACTACGCGTAATGCAGAAATGACCAAGAGGCCAGCAAAGCCGTAGAAGAAAACTGCGAATAATGTAGAGGGATCGAATGTCATTTTATTTTTGCTCTATTCGATTATCGGTATGGTGCATCAATAGCACGGTTAGCAGCGATATCTTTCTCGTACTTATCACCTACGGCTAACAACATCTCCTTGGTGAAATACAAGTCGCCGCGTTTATCGCCGAAATATTCAAAAATATTAGTCTCAACAATGGCATCAACAGGACAAGCTTCTTCACAAAAACCACAGAAAATGCATTTTGTTAAATCAATGTCGTAGCGGCTAGTGCGACGAGTACCATCATCACGTTCAGCAGTCTCGATCGTAATGGCATAAGCTGGACAGACAGCCTCGCAAAGCTTGCACCCAATACAACGCTCTTCCCCATTTTCGTAACGACGTAAGGCGTGCAGGCCACGGAACCGTGGCGACAAAGGTGTCTTCTCTTCTGGATATTGAATCGTAATCTTTGGCTTAAAGAGATAACGTCCAGTAATAGACATGCCAGTCAAGATGTCTTTTAACATCAAGCTGTCGAGGAATTGGGAAATTTTCTTAAACATAGTAGATCAACCTAATTCCAAATATTCCATGGAGACACAACCCAGGCACCAACAACAACCACCCAGAATACTGAGATGGGAATAAAGATCTTCCAGCCTAGACGCATAATTTGATCGTAGCGATAGCGAGGTAATGTTGCGCGTAACCAGATAACACATGACAGCAGAAAGAATGTCTTCGTAAAGAGCCAGAAGAAGCCTGGAATATCTCGCAAAATGGGTAAATCCACAATTGGCAACCAGCCGCCTAAAAACATAATGGATGCAACAGCCGCAATTAAGATCATGTTGGCATATTCAGCCAAGAAGAACATAGCAAAAGACATGCCTGAGTACTCAACCATATGTCCAGCAACTATCTCAGATTCACCCTCAACAACGTCAAACGGATGACGGTTTGTTTCTGCGACTCCAGAAATAAAGTAAATCAGGAACATTGGCAGCAATGGCAACCAATTCCAAGATAGGAAATTAAGGCCCATATCAGCAAAAAATCCTCGCTCTTGTGAGGCAACAATAGTGCTCAGATTTAATGAGCCTGAAGTAAGTAATACTGTTACCAATGCAAATCCCATAGCGATTTCATAAGAGATCATTTGTGCTGAAGCACGCATTGCGCCAAGGAATGGATATTTAGAATTTGATGACCAACCCGCTAGGATCACACCATAAACACCAATCGAAGAGATTGCCATGATGTACAAAAGACCAGCATTAACATCGGCAAGCACCATCTTTGCCTGAAATGGAATTACTGCCCAAGCTGCAAATGCCGGCATGATCACCATAATTGGCGCTATGAAGTACAAAATCTTGCTGGCCTTAGCAGGAGCAATAATCTCTTTCAATAAGAGTTTTAATGCATCGGCAATTGGTTGCAATAAACCTAATGGACCAACGCGATTTGGACCAAGGCGAATATGCATCCAGCCAATTAACTTACGTTCCCATAGTGTCAGATATGCAACACAAGCAAACATGGGTAATACGATAATGACGATTCGTACTAAAGCCCAGACTAATGGCCAAAGTGAACCGAAAATAGACTCACCATGTGTGGTGACAAGGTTCAAGAAATGATCCATCTTGTCCCTTAAACCTTACTAACAGTTACAGGACCAAACATAGATCCTAATTTTGCACTGGCTACAGTACCAGCAGAAATACGAACAGCTCCTAGGGCTAAATTTTGTTCAAGGGTTGCGGGCAGCACAACAGATTGAGCATCTTGAGTAACGAGAATAGAGTCACCCTCTTTTAGCCCCAGTTCTGAAAATAGTTTCTGCCCAAGTCCAATCTGATTACCCCGTTTAGCATCACGCGTCAGTTGCAATGCTGATGAACGACGAACAATTTGGTCGCCGCCATAAATATTGACATCAGCAATACGTTCTAAACCATTTGGTGGTGCTTGGTTCCCATTTGTTAGGGCATTTGCAGAAGATTGATTGTTTAATTTGGCGCAATAGTTATCGCCTAAAGCTTCACCCAATACCTCTTCAGGCATATTGAATAAAAAACCATCCACATTTAAAAGGCTGCCAAGTACTCGCAACACTTTCCAGGCTGGACGAGAGTCTCCCAGTGATTTAACGGATGGCTGAATGGTTTGTACAAGACCTTCAGCGTTTATAAATGTTGAAACTGTTTCTGTAAAGGTAGAAATAGGCAAAATGACATCGGCAACTTCAAGCAAATCAGCGCTCTTGAATGCGCTTAGTGCAATGACAGTATTTGCCTTAGCTAATGAAGCGCGTGCAAGGACCGGATTAGGTAAATCAGAATCAGGCTCAATGTTCATCAAAATGACTGCGCGACGATCACCAGAAAGAACAGACTGAACCCCTACTCCGTTTGCATTAACAAGAGAAGCTCCAACAGCATTTCCGCCAACAGGCAAGAAACTTAAGGTAGCACCTGTTTGCTCGGCGATAAATTGTGCCAAGACATGCAAATCAGAAGCCTGGGGATGAGATATGGCAGCAGAGCCAAGTAGCACCGCTGAAGATGAGCCAGAAAGAAGACTATCTGCAATTTTTTGAGCTTGCGCTGTGATTGGCTGATTCAATGTACCGGCTGGAGCGGCTACGGATTTGACTTTTGCAATCGCCAAAGCTACTTCACTTAATGTATTGATCCATGCACTTGGAGTGGATGCAATCGAAATGCTCGGAATCAACCAGTCGTCTCCACCTGTATCAATGCGTGAAACTTGTAAACCCTTTTTAGAAGCAGTACGAATCCGCGCTGCAATCACTGGTTGATCTTTACGCAAGAAACTACCAATGATCAAGGCTCGGTCTAATTCGCTGAGTTTAGAAATCGGCATACCCAACCAAGGTGCATTAGCCGCACCCACTACATCAGTTTGACGCAAACGCGTTTCAATCTGATTGGAACCAAGGCCCCGAATCATCTTTTGCAAGAGATGCAACTCTTCAGTACTGGAAATAGGATGGGCTAATGCACCCACTGACTCAGCCCCACTTTCTGCTGCAATAGTCTTTAGTGAATGAGCAGCATAATCAAGTGCGGACTGCCAATCTGTTTCTAGCCACTGACCGCCCTGCTTCACCATAGGGGTCGTAATACGGTCTGCGCTATTGAGGCCTTCGTAAGCAAAGCGATCACGATCACTAATCCAGCATTCATTAATTGCTTCATTTTCCAAAGCAACGACCCGCATTACCTTATTTGCTTTAGTTTGGACGGTGGTATTGGCACCCAAGCTATCGTGAGGGCTTACTGAGCGCTTACGGCCCAATTCCCAGGTACGCGCTTCATAACGAAAGGGCTTGCTTGTTAAAGCACCAACAGGACATAAGTCAATCATGTTTCCAGAAAGCTCTGAATCAACTGTTTGACCCACAAAGGTAGTGATCTCTGAATGCTCACCACGATTAATCATGCCTAATTCCATCACGCCAGCAACTTCTTGACCGAAACGAACGCAGCGCGTGCAATGAATGCAACGACTCATCTCCTGCATGGAGATCAATGGACCAACATTCTTATGAAAGACAACACGCTTTTCTTCATCGTAGCGCGAGTTAGATTTGCCGTAACCCACCGCTAAATCCTGTAACTGACACTCACCCCCTTGATCGCATATTGGACAATCCAATGGGTGGTTAATCAGTAAAAATTCCATTACTGAGCGTTGAGCTTCAACTGCTTTAGCTGAATGGGTAAAGACTTTCATGCCTTGAGTAACTGGTGTAGCGCAAGCAGGCAATGGTTTTGGTGCTTTTTCTACTTCGACTAAGCACATACGGCAGTTAGCAGCAATAGATAATTTCTTGTGATAGCAAAAATGCGGAACATAGGTACCCAGCTTATTCGCGGCGTGCATCACCATTGAACCTTGCGGAACTTCTACTGTCTTACCATCTAATTCGATTTCAACCATACTCACTTTAAGATTTCCCGTACTCAATAACTTATAAAGGTTGTGCAGAATCTAAGCAGCGCTTATGTTCTACGTGATACGCAAATTCATTCATGTAGTGCTTCAACATGCCACGTACAGGCATTGCTGCTGCGTCACCTAAGGCACAAATCGTACGGCCCTGAATATTAGCTGCTACATCATTGAGCAAATCCATGTCCTCTGGACGCCCTTCACCATGTTCAATACGATGGACTATGCGCCACAACCACCCTGTTCCTTCGCGGCAAGGAGTGCATTGACCACAGGATTCCTCGTGATAGAAATAGGACAGTCGCTCTAGCGCACGAACCATACAACGAGTTTCATTCATAACAATCACAGCGCCAGATCCCAACATGGAGCCAGCCTTAGCAATGCAGTCATAATCCATTGTTAAATCCAACATTTGCGCACCTGGAACTACGGGTGCAGAAGATCCGCCAGGAATCACTGCTTTTAGCGCAATACCATCACGCATACCGCCAGCCAGTTTTAAGAGCTCTGCAAATGGAGTGCCTAATGGAACTTCATAATTACCCGGATGCACTACATCACCTGAAACAGAGAATATCTTTGTTCCACCGTTATTAGGTTTTCCAAGTTCAAGATATGCTTGACCACCGATTGCCAATATGAATGGCACGGCAGCAAATGTTTCAGTGTTATTAATAGTCGTTGGCTTACCGTATAAACCAAAGCTGGCAGGGAATGGTGGCTTGAAACGCGGCTGACCTTTTTTGCCCTCTAGTGATTCCAGTAGAGCAGTCTCTTCCCCACAGATGTAAGCACCCCAACCTGGCGTGGCATGCAATTGGAAGGAAAAATCACCTCCCATGATCTTGTCACCCAAATAGCCAGCAGCACGTGCTTCCTCTAGAGCCTCTTCAAAACGAGCATAAGTTTCCCAGATCTCGCCATGAATATAGTTATATCCAACTGAGATTCCCATGGTGTAGGCACCAATGATCATGCCTTCAATTAAAGCATGCGGGTTATAACGCATGATGTCGCGGTCTTTAAATGTACCCGGCTCACCTTCATCGCTATTACAAACTAAATACTTTTGACCAGGAAATTGACGGGGCATAAAGCTCCACTTCAAACCAGTTGGAAAGCCAGCGCCACCGCGACCACGCAGTGATGATGCTTTCAACTCAGCAATGATGGCCTCGGGTGGCACTTTGTCATTGATTAAACGATGCAGTTGCTGATATCCACCCCGGCTCTCATAATCTTTTAAACGCCAGTTATCCCCATTCAGTCCAGCAAGAATTAAAGGCTTGATATGACGATCGTGCAAGCTGGTCATGCTGCCTCTCCTTCAGCACGAAGCTCATTTAATAGAGCATCAATTTTTTCTTTACTCATAAAACTACACATGCGTTTGTCATTAACTAGCATCACAGGAGAATCACCGCAGGCACCCATGCACTCACCCTCTTTCAGGGTAAAAGTACCGCATGGGGTGGTTTCGTTATATCCAATCCCCAAAGTTTTCTTTAGGTAGTTAGCTGCGGTTTCACCATGCGTTAATTGACAAGGTAAGTTTGTGCAAATAACCAGCTTGTACTTACCAATTTGCTTGTTGTTATACATATTGTAAAAAGTAGCTACCTCTTCGACTGCAATAGTTGGCATCTCTAAAATCTGTGCAACCGTAGCAATCACATCGGCTGATACCCAGCCCAATTCAGTTTGAACAGCAATCAATGCGGCCATCACAGCAGACTGCTTTTGCTCAGGCGGGTATTTTGCAACGTTAAGAGCGATATCTGCCAGTGTTTTATCGGATAGTTGAAGCGTTGTTGTCATTAAATAATCCTTGGCGCGCTAAATTAGCGGTCAATCTCCCCGAACACAATATCTTGAGTACCAATGATGGTTACGGCATCCGCCAGCATATGTCCACGTGACATTTCATCCATAGCAGATAAATGCACAAATCCGGGTGCACGAATCTTCATCCGGTATGGCTTGTTAGCGCCATCAGAAATCAAGTAGATGCCAAACTCACCCTTTGGATGCTCAACAGCTGAGTAGGCCTCACCATTCGGAACATGCATACCTTCTGTAAAGAGTTTGAAATGGTGAATCAACTCTTCCATATTGGTTTTCATATCCACACGCTTAGGCGGAGCAACCTTATGGTTATCGCTCATCACGGGACCTGGGTTCGCTTTAAGCCAAGCTATGCATTGCTTAATGATGCGATTGGATTGACGCATCTCTTCCATGCGAATTAAATAACGGTCATATGAGTCCCCATTCACACCCACTGGAATATCAAAGTCTAGGCGGTCATACACTTCGTACGGTTGCTTCTTACGTAAATCCCATTCAATTCCAGAGCCACGCAACATGGGACCTGTAAAACCTAACTGCAATGCACGTTCAGGCGTGACAACGCCAATATTGACCAAACGTTGCTTCCAGATGCGGTTATCCGTCAGTAGGTTGCAATACTCATCAACATGTGTATCAAAGCCATTGCTAAATTGCTCAATAAAGTCGAGCAAAGAACCGCTACGGTTTTCATTTAGTCTTTTAATAGCCGATGCACTGCGGATCTTGGACTTACTAAATTGCGCCATCTGCTCTGGCAAGTCACGATAAACACCGCCCGGACGATAGTAAGCTGCATGCATACGCGCACCAGATACCGCCTCATACATATCAAAAATATCTTCACGATCACGGAAGGCATACAAGAACACCGCCATTGCACCAACGTCAAGCCCATGACAGCCAATCCAAAGTAAATGATTCAACAAGCGCGTTAACTCGTCATACATCACTCGAATATATTGCGCACGTAATGGAACATCTATTTGCAATAACTTTTCAATAGCCAGTACATAAGCATGTTCATTAGACATCATGGACACATAGTCCAGGCGATCCATGTAAGGAACATTCTGAATCCAGGTGCGTGTTTCAGCTAATTTTTCTGTAGCACGATGCAATAAACCAATATGTGGGTCAGCACGTTGAATAACTTCCCCATCAAGCTCAAGCACTAAACGTAATACCCCGTGCGCCGCAGGGTGCTGAGGTCCAAAGTTCAGAGTGTAATTTTTAATTTGTGCCATGACTTATGCTGGGCCTCCGTACTGTTCTTCGCGAACGATACGCGGAGTAATTTCTCGGGCCTCAATAGTCACAGGCTGATAAACAACCCGCTTTAATTCAGGGTCATAACGCATCTCTACGTTGCCACTGATTGGGAAATCTTTTCTAAATGGATGGCCGATAAAGCCGTAATCAGTCAAGATACGACGTAAGTCTTCATGGCCATCAAACAAGATACCGAAGAGATCGAAGGCTTCACGCTCAAACCAGTTAGCCGAATTCCAGACAGGAGTAATGGAAGCAAGCAGTGGATAGTTATCATCTGGAGCAAATACACGTACACGTAAGCGCCAATTGTGGGCTAATGATAGGAGGTGGCTCACTACTCCAAAGCGTTGGCCGCCCCAAGCACCATCTCGAAAATCTTGATAATCAACACCGCATAAATCAATTAATTGCTCAAATGCCAAAGAAGGATTATCACGGAGCAACATCGCCGATTCAAAATAAGTATCAGCATTAACAACTAAGGTAACTTCACCTAAGGCAATCTCAATGGATTGAGCGCGCTTACCCAGAACTTTTTCTAGGTTGGCTGCTAATTGAGCTAAACGATCTGACATTGATTAAGCCTTCCGAGCAATCGTGCTGGTACGCGCGATCTTCGATTGCAACTGAATAATTCCATAGATCAAGGCTTCTGCAGTTGGAGGGCAACCAGGTACATAAATATCTACTGGCACGATACGATCACACCCGCGCACTACTGAATAAGAGTTATGGTAATAACCACCACCATTGGCACAAGAACCCATAGAAATGACCCAACGTGGTTCTGGCATTTGATCGTAAACCTTGCGCAATGCTGGAGCCATTTTGTTGCACAAGGTGCCAGCAACAATCATCAGGTCAGACTGACGCGGAGATGGACGAAAAACTACGCCAAAACGATCTAAGTCATAACGAGAAGCGCCGGCATGCATCATTTCAACTGCACAACAGGCTAAGCCAAAAGTCATCGGCCATAAAGACCCACTACGCGTCCAATTAATCAACTGATCCGCTGTAGTTGTCACAAATCCTTCTTTCAGTACGCCTTCCAATGCCATATCGATCACTCCCAGTCGAGGGCGCCCTTTTTCCAGATATAAATAAAACCCACAATGAATTCCAAAAGGAAAATCACCATGGAGGCATAGCCTAACCATCCAATATCACGAAGTGCTACACCCCATGGAAATAGGAATGCAGTTTCTAGGTCGAACAAAATGAAAAGAATGGCAATCAGGTAGTAGCGCACGTCAAACTTCATACGCGCATCTTCAAAAGCTTCAAAACCACATTCATAAGGTGACAGTTTCTCAGCATCAGGCTTTGAAGGAGCCAGAATTTTTCCGAGGAACATGGGCACTAAACCAACCCCAATACCTACAAGGATAAAAAGCAGAACAGGAAAGTAATTAGCGAGATCCAAAATAGCTTTGATTCTTTCGTCTGATAAGTCTGAATAGGATACAAATTAACTACGACTCTATTACATCAAATCTGTGTTACGGCCTAATTCTTTTAATTAATCTAACAAATGGTGCCGACGGCGAGACTCGAACTCGCACAGCCTAAGCCACTACCCCCTCAAGATAGCGTGTCTACCAATTCCACCACGTCGGCATCTTGCAAAACCTCACAATTCTACTGCATTGCACAAAGAACTACCCCAAATTCAGGGAAGAAAAAAACCTTAAAAAACTACTGTTTTACTTAGGAACTGCAGGTTTTGTAGGGTCTTGTACAGGGGCCGCTGGAGCTACAGGTGCAACCGCTGGGGCTGTGCTTCCAGATAGGACGCCGGGACTCACTTCTTTCTTATTGCCTAACCAAGTAATACCTAAGGTACTCATGAAGAATACTGCTGCAAAAATGGCAGTTGTATGGGATAAAAAGTTCGCCGAACCACTCGCTCCAAATAAGCTTCCAGAAGAACCAGATCCAAAAGCTGCGCCCATGTCTGCTCCTTTGCCTTGTTGCAACAAGACCAAGAGAATGACGGCCAGAGCCGAAACCACCTGCAATACGATTAATAAAGTCTTAAACCATTCCACAGCTCATCTCCAATAAAAAATCTATGCCTTGCATATGGCAAGGAAATCCTGGGGATCTAAAGAAGCGCCCCCAACCAATCCACCATCAATATCCGGCATTGCAAACAATTCGACAGCATTATCAGGCTTGACACTGCCACCATATAAAATTCCGACATGTGAAGCGACGTCTACATCAAATTCAGCCAATTGATGACGAATAGCGCGATGCATGTCCTGTGCAACTTGGGCACTAGCAACTTTACCCGTGCCGATAGCCCATACTGGCTCATAGGCAAATAGGCAATCTGCAAGACGATCTTGCAATACTGTGGCCTGTTTAGCTACTTGCGCACAAACAATTTCCTGTGCTCTACCTGAATTTCTTTCATCGGCAGTTTCACCTACACAAATTACTGGTGTCATGCCACTGTCTAAAACTTGTAAGGCTTTCGCAGCAACTACCTCATCGACTTCATGGTGCATTTGCCGGCGTTCTGAGTGGCCGACAATGACGTAGCTACAATCTAACTCCTTGAGCATAGAGGCAGCAACTTCACCGGTATAAGCTCCGGAAGATTGCGCTGAAGCATCCTGCGCTCCCAAGCTTAAAAAAGCTAAAGAATATTCCTTGATCAGACTAGCACATTGAGATAAATACGGAAAAGGTGGGCATACCGCAAATTTACGACCAGCTGGCATGCCACTTTCCATCCCACGAGCAACCGTCTTAACCCAGTCTTGGTTGCTTGCAAGACTGCCGTTCATTTTCCAATTGCCGATAACGATAAGTGGACGCATAACTATAGAATCATTAAACCGTCAGAACAATCTTGCCGACATGCTCTGATGACTCCATCAAACGATGAGCTTCAGATGCTTGGTCTAGCGTAAATGTTTTATAAATAACGGGTTTCAGTTGACCAGAATTGAGTAAAGGCCATATATGGTCATATAACTGCTTGGTAATTTGTTTTTTAAATGCAACTGGCCGTGGGCGTAAAGTTGATCCGGTAACAGTGAGGCGACGACGTAATATTTGATTCGTACTTACTTCTGCTTTAGATCCACCTTGAATAGCAATAATCACAATGCGTCCATCATCAGCAAGGCAGTCAATCTCGCGTTGAACATATGACCCGGTAACCATGTCCAGGATGACGTTAACGCCTTTACCATCAGTAGCCGTTTTGATTTCTTCAACAAAATCATGAGTTTTGTAATTGATGGCTACGTCAGCGCCCAATTTGAGACAAGCAGCACATTTTTCATCTGTTCCAGCAGTAACAAAGACTTTATGACCAAGAGCCTTAGCAATTAAAATTGCTGTAACCCCAATGCCGCTTGATCCACCTTGGACTAATAAGGTCTCGCCTTCAGACAATTGACCGCGCATGAACACATTGCTCCATACGGTATAAAAAGTCTCTGGCAATGCAGCTGCCTCTTGATCAGTGAAGTCTTTGGGATAAGGTAAACATTGAGCAATCGGAGCAAGGCACAAATTAGCATAACCACCACCTTGTACTAAGGCACAGACCTTATCGCCCATCTTCAACCCAAAAACATTATCGATATGCGCTAAGTCACCACCAACAATCTCCCCGGCAACTTCAAGACCAGGAATATCGGAAGCTCCAGCAGGAACAGGGTAATGGCCTTTACGCTGCAATACATCGGGGCGATTAATGCCAGCGGCTAATACTTTAATCAAGACCTCGCCAGAACCAGCATTAGGTATCGCTGGGTCTGGGCGAGTGGCAGGGACCAACATTTCTGGTGTGCCGTACTCTTTGATCTCTATGACACGCATATAAGACTCCTACTGGCCGCTAACTTAAGCAGTTTCGTCAGAGGCAGGAGCTGTTTCTGCAGCTGCTTCAACAGCACCAGCCAAAGGAGCAATCGTGCCACCTTCATCAGCCATTGCAGCCTTTAGCGATAAACGCAAACGACCACGCTCATCCGCAGCTAACAACTTCACGCGCACGATCTGACCTTCTTGTAGGTAATCTTTGACTTCTTTTACGCGCTCACTTGAAATTTCTGAGATATGCAAGAGACCATCTTTACCAGGAAGAATATTGACTAAAGCACCAAACTCAAGCAATTTCACTACTGGACCTTCGTAGATCTTGCCTACTTCAGCTTCAGCAGTAATGCCTTCGATACGCGCTTTAGCTTCAGCCATACCTTCAGCGCTTGTAGATGCGATAGTTACGGTGCCATCATCTTTAATATCGATGCTGCAACCCGTCTCTTTGGTCAAAGCTTGGATAGTAGCTCCGCCCTTACCAATAACTTCACGAATCTTGTCTGGATGAATCTTGAATGACACCATGCGTGGCGCATGAGCTGACAATTCTGTGCGAACTGAACCCATTGCTTCTTGCATTTTGCTCAAGATATGCAAACGACCTTCTTTAGCTTGTGCCAAAGCAACTTGCATAATTTCTTTAGTGATACCTTGAACTTTGATATCCATCTGGAGCGCTGTAATACCGTTAGCAGTACCCGCTACCTTAAAGTCCATATCGCCTAAGTGATCTTCATCACCCAAAATATCTGTCAACACCGCAAAACGGTTGCCATCGAGAATCAAGCCCATCGCAACACCTGCAACATGTGCCTTCACTGGAACACCAGCATCCATCATCGCCAAGCAACCGCCACAAACAGAAGCCATTGAAGATGAACCATTGGACTCAGTGATCTCTGAAACTACACGAATACTGTAAGCAAAGTCTTCTGCACTGGGTAATACTGGGATCAATGCGCGTTTAGCCAAACGACCATGACCAATTTCACGGCGCTTAGGACTACCTACACGTCCTGTTTCACCAGTAGCAAATGGAGGCATGTTGTAGTGGAACATAAAACGATCACGGTATTCACCTTCGAGCGCATCAATGATTTGTTCGTCACGAGCAGTACCTAGAGTAGCTACTACCAATGCTTGCGTTTCTCCACGAGTAAACAATGCAGAACCATGTGTGCGGGGCAATACACCATTACGAATTTCAATCGGACGAACAGTACGGGTATCACGACCATCAATACGCGGCTCACCATTCAAAATCTGGCTACGAACAATCTTGGCTTCGATTTCAAACATGATGTCGCTTACAGCAACGGCATCAACGTCACCCTCTTCAGATAATTTGGCCATTACTTCTTTAGAAATAGCTTTGAGCTTGTCTGAACGAGCGCCTTTTTGACGAATCTGATATGCCTCACGCAAAGGTACTTCAGCCAAAGCGTTAACCTTAGCAATGAATGGCTCATCTTTAGGAGTAGCAGTCCAATCCCACTCTGGCTTACCAGCTTCACGGACTAAATCATTAATTGCGTTGATTGCAGTTTGCATTTGGTCATGACCATAAACAACCGCGCCCAACATGATCTCTTCAGATAATTGATTTGCTTCTGACTCAACCATCAATACAGCTGCTTGTGTTCCAGCAACAATCAAATCGAGTTCGCTAGTTGCTTGCTCTGTGCGGGTTGGATTCAACAGGTATTGACCATCAGCATAACCGACACGAGCTGCGCCAACTGGGCCAGCAAATGGAATGCCTGAGATAGCTAAAGCAGCTGAAGCAGCAATTAAAGCGGGGATATCAGAAGGAACATCAGGGTTGATAGACAACACATGAACCACTACCTGAACTTCGTTCAAGAAGCCCTCTGGGAACAAAGGACGCAATGGGCGATCGATCAAACGGGAGATCAATGTCTCACCTTCCGATGGACGACCTTCACGACGGAAGAAGCCACCAGGGATCTTACCGGCTGCGTAAGTTTTTTCTAAATAATCTACTGTTAATGGGAAAAAGGATTGGCCTGGTTTTGCAGACTTAGAGGCTACCACTGTACCCATTACTACTGTGTCATCAACATTCACGATAACGGCACCACCAGATTGACGAGCAATCTCGCCTGTTTCCATAGTTACTTGATGGTTACCCCATTGAAACGTTTTTACTGCTTTTTTAAACATAGTCATTCTGATCTTCTCCAAATTGTTCACACAAAACTCACATGAGCCTTGTGCTTGTCGTGGGATAAGGCAGTGTCACGACAACACTGGAGCGAACTTAGATTACAAGGGATGCCATTCCAGGGAGGCTCTGATGATTACCCAGAAACTCATTGGAATGACACGATCCCCTACACTAATAATCTTGAAACGCCCAAAAAACATGCCACCTTCTTAAGACTGGATCTAGAAAGAAGCACCCTTAAGTGAGATGGCATTGCAATACTGATAAGAATTACTTACGGAGACCTAATTTCTCAATCAAAGCGCGATAGCGATCCAAATCTTTGCCTTTGAGGTAATCCAAGAGGCGACGGCGACGTGAAACCATCTTCAACAAACCGCGACGGCTGTGATGGTCTTTAGCGTTAGCCTTGAAATGGGGGGTTAATTCATTGATGCGAGCTGTTAGCAATGAAACTTGAACTTCAGGACTACCCGTATCGTTTGCACTGCGCGCGTTTTCTTTGACGATTTCCGCCGTTTTGATATCAGCAACTGCCATTTTTAATACTCCTTACTTGCGAACACTCGAGCTTTCACCCAAATTGTGTCGTGCGTTATTAACAAAATAAAACAAAAAAGCTTTATAAATCAAAGCCCTCGAATTGTATCAGATAGGCCACAAAAATAGGTCTTGAAGAC
Source organism: Polynucleobacter sp. AP-Melu-500A-A1 (assembly GCF_018882125.1). Classification (GTDB taxonomy): domain Bacteria; phylum Pseudomonadota; class Gammaproteobacteria; order Burkholderiales; family Burkholderiaceae; genus Polynucleobacter. The sequence goes on along the minus strand of NZ_JACVOZ010000002.1, from coordinate 34,756 downwards.
TAATTATTGCTATGCTTGAGCTTGTATAAAAGTCATACCTTCTAAAAAACCTATTAAATTCAACAAGTTAAAAAATGAGCCTAAACTTTCGCGCCCTGCTAATCATTACTTTTGGCATTTTTTGCCTCCAAAATACTGCTTTGGCCCAATTTACCAATCCCTTTGGCACCCAGAAGACAATTGCCCAGCAACGGGAAGATATCCTCAAAACCAGCAGCCAGACACTCAAAAAACTCTATCAAGTCGAACCCAAAGCAAAAGAGTTGGTTGATAAATCGATTGGCTATGCCACCTTTAGCAACTTTGGTATGAAGATTTTGATTGCAGGCGGAGGCACTGGGAGTGGTGTCGTACTGAAAAAAGACGGAGGTAAACCCATTTATATGAATATGGCCGAGGTTCAAGCAGGCCTGGGTTTTGGAATTAAGTCCTTTCAAAATATCTTTATCTTTGAAACGCTGGCGGCATTAAATGACTTTGTAAACTCCGGCTGGTCTTTTGGTGGCCAAGTAACAGCTGCGGCCAAATATGACAACAATGGCGAGGCCTACCAAGATGTCGTAGCAGTGGCACCTGGCGTGCTGATGTATCAATTAACAGACTCAGGCCTAGCCGCTGAAATCACCGGCAAAGGTACTAAGTATTACAGGAGCACTGAGCTCAATTGATGTGGAACTAGCATTGCAGATAGCATCAAAAACTCCTAAGGCGTCATCTGTGCATTAATTTTTACATGACTGGGGTCGTGAAGCTTATTCAATGCTGCTAAATAGGCTTTTGCTGATGCAGCAATGATGTCAGGATCTGTACCAACGCCGTTAACAATGCGTCCGCCTTTGGCAAGCCTCACCGTGACTTCACCTTGAGACTGAGTGCCTGAGGTAATCGCGTTCACTGAATACAGCAACTGCTCTGCACCACTTTTAGCCACTTCTTCAATAGCATTTAAACTGGCATCCACTGGGCCATTACCTTCTGCTTCAGAGCTCACTTCCTGATCGCCAATCCGCAAAGTAATCCGGGATCTAGGACGCTCGCCTGTTTCAGAATGTTGGCTCATCGAGATAAATTTGTAATGCTCGCCCGCCTCAGCTGAAGTCGTGTCAGACATGATGGCAATAATGTCCTCATCAAATATTTCAGACTTTTGATCAGCTAAGGTTTTAAAACGTGTAAAAGCCTCATTGATATCTGCCTCGGCCTCGACCACGATTCCCAAATCATGTAATCGTTGTTTGAATGCATTACGACCTGACAACTTACCTAAAACAATTTTATTCGCACTCCAGCCCACATCTTCTGCACGCATGATTTCATAAGTCTCACGATTTTTCAAAATACCATCTTGGTGAATCCCAGAGGTATGTGCAAACGCATTGGCACCAACGACTGCTTTATTTGGCTGCACTACAAAACCGGTAATGTGAGAGACCATTTTGGAGGCGGGAACAATCTGATGCGCATCGATATCGCAGACCAAATCAAAATAATCTTTGCGAGTACGCAAGGCCATCACAATTTCCTCTAAAGCGGTATTGCCAGCGCGCTCACCCAAGCCATTAATGGTGCACTCAATTTGACGTGCTCCGCCAATCTTCACGCCAGCCAAAGAGTTAGCGACTGCCATGCCCAAGTCATTGTGGCAATGAACAGACCAAACGGCCTTATCAGAATTGGGTACGCGGGTACGCAAAGTCTTGATGAATTCACCATACAACTCTGGTGTTGCATACCCAACAGTATCCGGAATATTGATAGTAGATGCACCTTCTTTGATGGTTGCCTCAACAACGCGACATAAGAAATCCATCTCAGATCGGTAGCCGTCTTCAGCCGAAAATTCGATATCGTCCGCCAAATTGCGTGCAAACCGAATCGAACGCTTTGCTTGCTCTAAAACCTCTTCAGGAGACATGCGTAATTTAACGGCCATGTGTAATGGACTGGTTGCCAAAAAAGCATGGATACGCTTGGCTTTAGCGGCCTTTAAAGCATCGGAGGCACGGGTAATATCCTTGTCGTTAGCTCTAGCTAAAGAGCACACAATCGAATCTTTTATCGCAGCCGCTACTGCAGATATCGCCTGAAAGTCACCTTCAGAGCTAGCTGCAAATCCAGCCTCAATCACGTCTACCTTTAAGCGTTCAAGCTGACGAGCAATTCGAACTTTTTCATCTTTGGTCATTGAGGCGCCAGGAGATTGTTCTCCATCACGCAAGGTGGTATCAAAAATAATCACTTTATCGCTCATCACTACTCTCCAATTCTGATTGCGTCATTCTCGTAATACTTCAATTTCAATTTCAAAAAACAAAAACCCCAGCAATGTGCTGGGGCTGGTATGTGGTGGTTAATGATTTATTGAGATCTCATCAACTCAGGCCTTACCCGCCCCAAGCTCAAGGCTTAGTGCTAGTAGAAGCAGGCTAGATAAAGGTGAGAAATTCATGGACATGGAATTAATATACCCGAAAATCCGCAAATTAGCTAAAACGCTTACCGCTGAGGTGTTCCCAGGCCCAAATAACATAGCCAGAGATGGAATAAAACACAAATAAGCCAAAAAGCGTTAACGGTGGATTAGAAGATATAAACACAAAGGTCAGAATCATGAGAATCATGACGCCAAATGGAACACGATAGCGCACATCCAAAGCTTTGCCACTGTAGAACCGGGCATTGGATACCATTGTCAATCCAGCATATACAGCTAAGAAAAAGGTAATCCAAGGAATCGCCGTATCACGCACAGGAATCTTGTTGTCATCGGCCAACCAAATAAAGCCAGCCATTAAAGCACCGGCTGCTGGACTAGGTAATCCTTGAAAGAACTTCTTATCTACTACGCCGGTATTCACATTGAACCGAGCTAAACGCAAGGCAGCCCCAGCGCAATAGGTAAATGCAGCCAACCAGCCCCACTTACCTAAATCTTTTAGAGCCCATTCATAGGCAACCAAAGCAGGCGCTACACCAAAGGAAACCATATCAGCTAGTGAGTCGTATTGCTCACCAAATGCACTTTGCGTATTCGTCATGCGAGCTACACGACCATCCATACCATCTAATACCAATGAGGCAAAGATTGCGATCGCAGCCACTTCAAACTGGTGATTCATGGCATTGACGATTGCAAAAAAACCGCAGAATAGCGCTGCTGTAGTAAAGGCATTTGGGAGCAAATATATGCTCTTACTGCGCAAACGAGGTTTTTGAGGGTGTAATTCTTCTACTTCAAAATCTAAGCCATCCCCTAGATCATCTACCCAACCCTCCGGAGGATTATCCAAACGTGAGCGGGGTAAACGACTACGATCTATACGGCCACGACGACGAAAGGTTGGCAAAAGTCGCTCCGGTAATTTATTTAGTTAATCTAAGCCTGGCAAACGAGCCAAGGCTGTATTGGTCGCAAATACTTTATCACCAACGCTCACTAGGGGTTCTGCAGTCAAAGGCAGATATACATCCACCCTTGAACCGAAACGAATGAACCCATAACGCTCACCTGCTTTAAGGCGATCTCCAACATGAATATAGCAAAGAATGCGGCGAGCAATAAGACCAGCAACCTGTACTAAAGTCACAATTTGACCGTTAGCATCAATCACGACTGCATTGCGCTCATTTTCTGTAGAAGCTTTGTCCAAATCGGCATTGACAAACTTGCCAGGGAAATATTGAATTTCTTTTACCAATCCATTAATGGCACTACGATTGGAATGAACATTAAAGACGTTCATAAAAACACTGATCTTGAGAGCCTCACGTCCAGCATAGGGATCGTTCGCTTTTTCAACGACAACAATGCGTCCGTCAGCTGGCGATAAAACCAAGTCCCGGCCCATGGCAGGAATGCGCTGAGGATCACGGAAGAACTGCAGAACAAAGATAAAGATAATCCAGAGCGGCAAAGACCAAACAATGCCACCTAGATACTGAACTAGCAAAGTAAAGAACCCCACTAGCGCTAAATACGGCCAACCTTCTTTTGCAATAATGGGGTGCGGATACATCATCTTTGTTCTAAGCCTTTATTTAATAAAACAGTGTTTACTAATTGCTTAGTTTTTAGTTTGGTCAACTAACTTGTTCTTGGCAATCCAAGGCATCATAGCGCGCAACTTAGCGCCAACTAGTTCAATATCATGCTCAGCATTTAAGCGACGACGTGAAATCAAAGTTGGAGCACCCGCTTTATTTTCTAGGATGAAGCTCTTTGCATACTCACCAGTCTGAATGTCCTTAAGGCACTGACGCATTGCATTTTTCGTTTCTTCCGTAACAATGCGTGGGCCAGTAACGTACTCACCATATTCCGCATTATTAGAAATAGAGTAGTTCATGTTGGCAATACCACCTTCGTAGATTAAGTCAACAATCAACTTGAGCTCATGCAAGCACTCGAAGTAAGCCATTTCAGGGGCATAGCCAGCTTCAACCAAAGTTTCAAAACCAGCTTTGATTAATTCAACTGCGCCGCCGCACAAAACAGCCTGCTCACCGAACAAGTCAGTTTCAGTTTCTTCACGGAAGTTCGTTTCGATAATGCCGGCACGACCACCGCCGTTTGCGGTTGCATAGGACAAAGCGAGGTCACGAGCAGAACCCGATTTATCTTGATAAACGGCGATCAAATGAGGAACACCGCCGCCCTGTGCGTAGGTTCCGCGCACAGTATGGCCAGGGGCCTTAGGAGCAATCATGATGACGTCTAGGTCAGCTCGTGGCTGAACTTGACCATAATGAACGTTAAATCCATGTGCAAATGCAAGGGCAGCGCCCTGCTTAATGTTGCCGTGTACTTCTTTGCTATACACATCAGCTATTTGCTCATCAGGCAGCAACATCATGACGATGTCAGCATCTTTAACAGCTTCAGCTACTTCTTTTACCGCTAAACCTGCATTTGCTGCCTTGTTCCAGGAAGCGCCGTCCTTACGTAAACCAACGGTTACATTAACGCCAGAGTCTTTTAGGTTCAATGCATGTGCGTGACCTTGGGAACCATAACCAATAATGGTGACTTTCTTGCCCTTAACGAGGGACAAATCAGCGTCTTTATCGTAAAAAACTTTCATGCTCTTTCCTTGTATTGAAAATGTGTTTTATTGCTTAATAAATCAGTTAAAAAATTAAACCTTCAAAATGCGTTCACCACGACCAATACCAGAACCGCCTGAACGAACAGTTTCTAGAATTGAAACGCGATCAATTGAATCAATAAAGGCATCTAACTTAGCGCTGTCGCCCGTCAATTCAATGGTGTAACTCTTATCGGTCACATCAATAATTCGTCCACGAAAAATATCCGTCGTGCGCTTGAGCTCTTCACGCTCTTTACCAACGGCACGAACCTTGATCATCATCAGCTCACGCTCAATATGAGGACCCTCGCTCAAATCAAATACCTTCACCACTTCAACCAAACGATTTAGATGCTTTGTGATTTGCTCAATCACATCATCAGATCCAATGGTCACAATCGTCATGCGTGACAACGAAGGATCTTCAGTCGGCGCAACACTCAAAGTTTCAATGTTGTAACCTCGGGCGGAGAAAAGACCCACTACGCGAGACAAGGCACCTGGTTCGTTTTCGATCAAAATAGAAATAATATGTCGCATTAGAGGTCCTCGCTGCCCAAAAGCATTTCAGTAATGCCTTTGCCCGCTTGAACCATCGGCCAAACGTTCTCTTCTGGATCGGTTTGGAAATCCATGAACACAGTGCGATCTTTAAGACGAATGGCTTCCTTGAGCGCACCCTCGACATCCGATTTCTTCTCAATGCGCATACCTACGTGACCAAAGGCCTCAGCCAACTTCACAAAGTCAGGCAAAGAGTCCATATACGAACTGGAATAACGCTTGTTATAGGTAAGTTCTTGCCATTGACGAACCATACCCAAGTACCGGTTGTTTAAAGAAACAATCTTTACTGGTGTGTTGTATTGCTTACAAGTGGAAAGTTCCTGAATACACATCTGGATGGAACCTTCGCCAGTAATGGCAAATACGTCCTTATCTGGAAAGGCCTTTTTAATACCCATGGCATAAGGCAAGCCTACACCCATGGTGCCTAATCCACCTGAGTTAATCCAACGACGTGGCTTATCAAACTTGTAGAACTGAGCCGCCCACATTTGATGCTGACCAACATCAGAAGTAATAAAGGCATCACCACCGGTCAGTTCCCACAGCTTTTGAACAACATACTGCGGCTTCACAATTTGTGATGCTTCGTCATACTTCAAGCAATCTTTTTTGCGCCATTCATTAATTTGATCCCACCAAGCGGCAACTTTATCGCCATTCTTGCGCGGACCAGCCGCTTTGAGTTGTGCAATCATCTCTTGCAAAACTTCCTTGAGATTACCAACGATTGGAACATCTACTTTCACGCGCTTAGAAATCACGGAAGGATCGATATCAATGTGAATAATCTTACGTGGATGACTTGCAAAGTGAACGGTATTGCCAATCACGCGGTCGTCAAAACGTGCGCCGATCGCAATCAACACATCGCTGTGCTGCATCGCCATATTGGCTTCATAGGTTCCATGCATACCGAGCATGCCTACAAATTGCGGACTTGTTCCTGGAAATCCACCCAAACCCATTAAGGTATTGGTTACTGGATAGCCGAGTAAATCTGCAAATTCTTTTAGCTCTGGCGCTGCATCAGCCAAAATGATGCCGCCGCCTGTATAAATATATGGGCGCTCGGCTTCTTGTAATAAAGCAATTGCTTTGCGGATCTGGCCACTATGCCCTTTAACAACTGGGTTATAAGAACGCATTTCCAAAGTTTCTGGATAAACAAAGGGTCCTTTAGCGGCAGATACATCCTTCGGGATATCAATCAGAACTGGTCCTGGACGTCCTGTCTGTGCAATATGAAAAGCCTTCTTTAAAACCAAAGGCAAATCTTTAACATCCTTCACTAGGAAGTTATGTTTCACAACAGGTCGCGTGATACCAACGGTATCTGCCTCTTGGAAAGCATCTTCACCAATAGCATAGGTAGGTACGTTGCCGCTAATGATCACCATCGGGATCGAGTCGGTATAAGCTGTAGCAATTCCGGTAACCGCATTGGTTACCCCTGGGCCTGATGTGACTAATGCAACGCCAACCTTACCGGTTGCACGCGCATATCCATCAGCTGCATGAACTGCTGCTTGCTCATGGCGAACGAGAATATGTTCAAACTTATCTTGTTTAAAAATTTCATCGTAGATAAAAAGCACTGATCCGCCTGGGTATCCCCAAACGAATTCAACCCCTTCTTTGTGCAAGGCCTGCACCAGCATTTCTGCACCAATCATTTCAGGAGGCGCTGCTACGGGATTTGTGTTTGAGTCTTTGTTAGCTTTAGGAGCTAAAAATTCGGCGTTGCTTGTATTCATTTTCTTTCGTCCTTTGCAATTTTCGGCAAAAAATTGATTGGTCTGTTCTGTCTCTTGCTTTTGGCCTGAGTTCGAACGGCGCTGCTACCGGAAAAAACCACTTCGTAAATGAGAATCTAGGTAGCAAGCCCTATATTCTATAGCAATCCCCTAAAATGACCCAATTCCTTCTGATTCAGGTCTAATCCATTGCATGGCATCAGCCCAAGAACTATCTGATTTTCTAAGTGGTATCGAACAGCGCGCTTTCAAGCAAGCTGTGTACGCCGTGCGTGATGACGATGCTGCCTTAGATATTGTGCAAGATGCGATGATTAAATTAGCTGAAAAATATGGTGATCGGCCTGCTAATGAATTACCTTTAGTTTTTACGCGAATCCTGCAAAATCGCATCCACGATTGGTTTAGACGTCAAAAGGTCAGAAATACCTGGGTAACCCTATTTTCCAATATGGGCAAGAAATCGGATGAAAACGACGATTTTGACCCCTTAGAGTCCCTTTCTGCACCGGATGACAGTAAGATTCACCAAGATGGGGCCTATAAACTAGAGCAAAGTCAGCTTTTACAGGCTTTGGAGTCAGAAATAGCTAAATTACCTGTACGTCAACGAGAAGCCTTCCTAATGCGTTATTGGGATGAGCTCAGTATTACTGAAACTGCCAAAGCCATGAGTTGTAGCGAGGGTAGCGTCAAAACGCACTGTTCTAGGGCAACCCAAACCCTAGCTAAAGCACTGAAATTAAAAGGAATTACGCTGTGAAACACATTAAAGATCAACTCACCCAGTCAGAATCTGACCAATTTGGTCGGGCCAGCGCATCTCTGCTCCGCCAAGGAGCTAGCAGCTTATCTTCTGAAGTAAAAGATCGCCTCTATGCAGCGCGTATGAAGGCCCTTTCTCTGAAAAAACCTGAGAAAGTGCGTGTCCAAAAGCGTGCCTTGGTCAGCTCTACTGGGGCATGGAGCTCTAATTCATCGAATGGTGTCTGGGATACCGTGAGCTGGGCTGCTCCATTAGCAGTCTTGGTTTTTGGATTAATTGGTATTGCCCAATGGCAAGATGACTCGCGTATTAACGATATTGCTGAAGTTGATGCTGCACTGTTAACAGATGATGTGCCGCCTGATGCCTATGCTGATAGCGGATTTATGGCTTTCTTGAAAAATGGTCCACTTTCGGATTCCACAAGCAACGACAGCATTCAAAGTAAATAAATAAACGCTATCGGATGTCCTTTAAGCTCAAGACCTTTCTTGCTAGTACTGGATTAGCACTGGCTTTTGGTCCTTTTGCTTTTAGTGTTGCTTATGCACAAACCTCTGCAGCCCCGAGTGGTTCACACAGCAAAGCTGCTGGCATTCCAGAAAAAAAACCTGACGGGACTTGGGAAGGCTTAAAGCCAGCACAACAAAAAATTCTCATGCCTCTTGAAAGCGATTGGGACTATATGTCGCCCGATAGCCGCAAAAAATGGATTCAGGTTGCTATCATCTACCCCAAGATGAGCGAGAAAGATCAAGAGCGCCTTCAATCCAGAATGTCAAGTTGGTCAAGTCTTTCGCAAAAAGATCGTCGTCTTGCGCGTGATAACTATCTCAGTAGCCTCAAGTTCCCAGCTGAAAAAAAGGCTGAGGCCTGGAGTGCCTATCAAAAACTCAGTGATGAGCAAAAAAAGAAGTTAGCTGACTCTGAAGCCAAGAAAAAGCCAACGGCAGCTAGTGCGCCAACACTACAACAGATTCCGATTAAGCAAAAGCCTAGCTTTACGCCAATCAGTCCAGTAGAGAGTGCGCCACCTCCAGCCAGCCCTGAGCCTAGCTCAACCAATAATTAATATATTACCAACGGATTCAAAACTGCTTTATGACGCCTGCGGAATTAAACGTATTACCCTCGCCTCACTTTTGGCGCCGTGTTTCTTGCAGCCTCTATGAACAACTCGTTTTGCTTGGTGTTATTGCCTTCACTTTTCTCTTGCCCAATCTTGGCTTAGGAATTTTATTCAATATCTCTCTTCCTAGTTGGCTAACTTTTATATATTTATACGCAGTGCTCGCAATGTATTTTGTATGGTACTGGACTAAATCTGGACAAACCCTTGCCATGCAGACATGGCGGATACGGATGATCGGCCAGAATGGATACAAGCTCACTAAACGCCAAGCACTCTGGCGTTATGTATTTGGCTCTCTTTGGATCATGCCATGCGTTCTATTGCAATTCATTTTCCATCTAGAAAAATGGCAAATTATTGAAATGTTATTTACAGTAGCGCTTTTTCTATGGCCGCTCAGTATTTATCTTGACCGCAGGATCCCTATAGAACGACAGGGAGTGCCTGATCGCTTTGCTGGCACTCGCTTAGTTGAGTTGCCCAAGAATCTGGTGACACTAGCTTAAAGACCTTTGATGGGGCTTAAACTGTCCTCAAGCATTCGATAGAGGTAGCATTCTGGATTTTTTTCTGGAATCGATAGCCTGCCATCAAGCAAGCAGTAATACCAAATACAAGACCCATCAATATCGATTGAGCAAATGCCTGGAATTCAATTTCCAGAACAAACCGACCTAAAGCCCAGGCGGCTATCCCTGCTGCAATCCCAGCTAAGGCACCAGAAATGGCGCCAATCAGAAACAACTCAAGAGTGGCAATCCGTGCAAGCACCTTACGTGAGGCGCCGAGCGCTTTTAGTAAAGCTGCATTTCTAAAACGTTCATCTTGAGTGGCAGAAATTGCCGCTATTAACACTAAGATGGCAGCAATAATAGTGAAGATAAATAACAGGCCCAATGCGGCAGTTAACTTATTAATTACTTCCTGAATTTGCTGTAAAGAATTAGCAACATCTACCACTGTCAGATTGGGGTAAGTTTGCGTTAAACGATAATCTAAATCTTCCTTATTGGGACCTTGGTAATAAGATGTAATCCAGGATTGGGGTAATTGACTTAGTAAGCTTGATGGCATAATCACAAAAAAGTTGACCCGCATCGAGCCCCAGTCGAGTTTTCTCAAAGATGTAATGGGTGCACTAATTTTTTCACCTGCTATCTCAAAAGTGAGCTGATCGCCTAATTTCAGTTTCAAGGTTTTAGCAATACCGGCTTCTAAGGAAACTTGCGGCGCGCTTCCATCGATCCATTTGCCTGCAGTAATGCGGTTACCACTAGGTAATTGATCAACATAAGAGAGATTAAATTCGCGATCTACTAAGCGCCTCGCATTCTCATCCTGGTAATCATTTGGGGTAATGGCTTGGCCATTGATATCAATTAAGCGCCCCCGTACCATCGGATAAAAATCAGGCTTACCGACACCAGCGTCGACTAAGAACTGATCAATACCCTGTTTTTGATTTTCCTGAACGTTAATCATAAATCGATTAGGTGCATCTGGCGGAATATTGCTCTGCCAAGCGCTCAATAAATCTTGGCGCAATAAGAGAATCATCAGCAGAGCCATGATGGCGATACCAAGTGCAGTAATTTGCACAATGGCATAGCCCATACTTCTGCTTTGCGTGAGCAATACAAAGCGCACTATAAAATGTTGACTACGAATTTTACCTAGTAAGCGTAAAGATACCCAAGACATAAATCCAAAGAGTGCAACAGCACCTCCAAAACTTCCAGCAGTCCATAGAGCCAGCTTCCAATCACGTGCCGCTATTGCAATTAAGGCCAGACAAATCACCAGCCCAAAAATAGCGACCCATATTGCTGAACCTGAAAGACGCGTATATTCTTTTCGTATTAATCTGACTGGAGAAACCTTCACCAAACCCAAAAGTGGCGGTAAAGCAAATCCAATCAATAAAATCCAAGCTAAAGCAGTGCTCCACAAAACTGGCCAGATTGAAACCGACTGTAAATTTCCCATCACGAGATTATCTAAAAGCGATAAGAGCAGGTATTGAACGAAGTAACCAATGCTTGAACCCACAATCGCTGCAATGATTCCCAAACTGATGAGGGTTTGAAATTGCTTTTTCAGAATATCGCCAGAGCTTGCGCCAAAACACTTCAGAACCGCACAAGAATCAGCCTGCTTTAAGACATAGCGTCGCGCAGAAAGTGAAATGGCTACCGCAGAAACCATAGCGGTTAATAAAGCAATCAAAGATAAGAAGCGCTCTGCCCGCTCCAAAGTTTTACGCATAATGGGTTGCGCATTTTCCATAGTCTCAATACGTAGACCCCGGATACCCTCTGCGTTAATAAAGTTTGTCGCCCATTTCTCATAAGACTGAATATCAGCGTCTGCGCCAGCCAACAATAATCGGTAGGTCACTCTGCTTCCAAGCCCAAGCAGGCCGGTTGATGGAAGGTCCTCAAGAGACATCATCACTCTAGGAGCAAAATTCATGAAACCTGCACCACGGTCTAATTCTTGGGTCAGCACTCCAGCAATCAAAAATTGACGAGAGCCTAAAGTTATGCGATCTCCCAAGCCAGCTTGCAAACTTGCCAACATAGCCTTATCAACAAATATGGATCCAGTCGAAGGACTTGCAGATACTATTGAAGTTGTAGGTGATTGAACTTGCAAAGCGCCTCGCAAGGGATACTGCGGACTTACTGCTTTGAGTGATGCCAATTTACTTTGTGTTCCAACCGTTGCCATGCTCGGAAATACTACAGTGTTGGCAATGCGAAGATTACGTCTTTGAGCCTCTTGAATAAATTGCTCAGATAAAACTTGGTCTGAAGCAATCAATAAGTCTGAAGCAAGGAGTTGGCGTGCATCAAATGCAAAGGTTCTTTGCATCCGGTCAGCTAAAAAGCTGACGCTTGATAAAGCAGTGACAGAAAGGGTCAAAGCAAGTACCAACCAAAGTAATTCAGTTGATCGTAAATCTTGTCTGAGGCCTCTGATGAGACCGGATATGTATCGAATCAAACCGCTTGGGTCTGACCGCCATCGATACGCATGACTGTGCCAGTAATAAAGGATGCGTTCTGACTTGCTAAAAATGCCGCAGCATCGCCATATTCTTTGGGATCGCCATAGCGCCCCATCGGAATTTGGCGCAAACTGGCTTTTACTACTTCATCGTAGCTAATCGATTCACGTTTTGCACGGGCTTCATCTAACTGACGCAGACGATCAGTGGCAACTCGACCTGGCATGATGATGTTCACGGTAATTCCTTCGGCAGCCACTTCAGCTGATAAGGTTTTAGACCAAGCCAATAATGCCGCTCTGAGCGTATTAGAAATTGCTAAATTTTTAATGGGAGCAATAGCGCCTGAGGTAGTGCTAGTAATAATGCGGCCCCACTTGCGTTGACGCATACCTGGTAAAACTCGATCAGTAATGGCGATCAATGAAAGCACCATATCGTTAAAACACTTGAGCCATAAAGCAGGATCTTGTCCTGCCGCGGGCGTAGGAGGTGGCCCGCCAGTATTGTTAATTAGGATATCAATAGGGCCGAGTTCTTTTTCAACTTTAGAAACTAAGCTATCAATCAGTGTGTGATCAGAAAGGTCCCAGTTCAAGGCCAAAGCAATACCACCAGCAGCCTCAATCAATTCAACTGACTTTTGTAGCCCTTCAGGACTGCGACCAGTAACCGCTACCTTTACGCCCTCTTTGGCCAATGAAACCGCCATAGCTTGTCCTAGGCCACGGCTTGAGGCTATGACTAAGGCAACCTTACCTTGAATTCCTAAATCCATATATCCCCCAAGATTCTATTTTTTAATCTAATTGTAGTTTTTGTTTTGCCACCACTTCTTTGTATACCGTGTACTCCGCTTTAATTTCTTTAGTAAAGGCTTCTGGACCATTCACATTAATAATGGATCCCGTTTCTTCAATCCGTTTTTTAACAGCAGGATCGGTAATCACTTTTTGGATAGCGGCATAGTATTTATCAACGATATCTTTAGACATTCCTGCAGGCCCTAGAATGCCGTAATAAGCCATACGGTTTACCGGTGCTAAACCCACCTCAGCAAAGGTGGGCACATTCGGCAACTGAGCTAAGCGCTTAGGGGCCGCTACAACAATCGGGATCAACTTGCCATCCTTGATAAAGGGTAGCGACGATGGCAAGTTATCAAAAATCATCGACACCTGTCCGCCCACAGTATCCGCTAAAGCGGGTCCGGCACCACGATAAGGAATATGCACAATGAATACACCAGCTAGACTCTTAAACAACTCTGTTTGGAGGTGGCCAATGCCGCCAGTCCCTGAACTTGAATAAGAATACTTACCTGGATTCTCTTTTAAGACGGTCAGAAATGTTTTGAAATCTTTTGCCGGAAATGAGGGATTGACAGCAATCACGTTCGGAGTTGCAGCAATATTGGTAATCGCTGTGAAATCTGTAATAGGGTCGTAGCCAATCTTGGGATTAATTGCTGGATTGGCAGCGGTGGTTGATACAGTGGCCATGCCAATGGTGTAACCATCCTTAGGTGATCTCATCACCTCTAGTGCGCCAATCGCACCACCCCCGCCCGCTTTATTCTCGACAATCACAGGCTGGCCTAGCTGACGGCCTAAAGCATCGGCTACAGTGCGAGCAATGATATCTGTGCTCCCGCCAGGTGCAAACGGCACCACCAAACGAATGGGTTTAGTAGGAAATGATTGCGCTAAAGAAACTCCACTCATAAGGAAGCTCATGCCCAGCAGAATTGACTGAGCTGCACCGACAAGAATGATACGACGTGACATTATTTTCATAAACCTACTGCCCCATGGGTTTTGGTAAATTACCGGCATATTTATAGAGCTGTGCTTCATATTCTTTAAAGATTTCTGCCAAAGCCTGCTGTTGGCCTAATACAAGTGCCTCAGGAGTATTGTCCTTGAGAGTAATTCGCTTGGAATAACGATTGGCACCAATAATGGGATTGCTGGTACCGGCATTTGTTACCGCCAAGAAGAATTCTACGGATACCACGGCTTCAGGCTTGACTCGATAGTCCCCATAAAACTCATCCACCGAAGCTTGCAAGGTGTAGAAGGGGAAAAAACTATTGCTTGAGCCCACGGTAGCCGAGAAAATATTCGCTTGATTTAGCCACTGACGCTGAGCATTAGCAAACATCTCCGCAGGGATCACGCTATATACATTGTAAAAATCTTTTTCGTAACGCTGGTCGCCAAGGCGATAGACCAATGACCTGCCATCAAAGGGAGTTGCCACCGAAACCGAGCCCATCTTGAGCCAGTAATCAGTTCTCGGTTTATAGGGAGCGCCTGTTCGTTCAGGCGCAACTAACCAAGAGCTTGGTGTTATGGGGGCGCGCGTTGGTAAAGAGCACGATGCTAGGGTCAACAAGGCCAATGCTGCAAAAATGTAGTTTTTCATTTTTGAGCTCCTGATGGGTTTTGTGTGCCATTCATAGGCAACGCAATCTTCGGAGGTGGCTCTCCCCAAATCAGACTAGCAGGAGACTGGCTGGCGATGCGACTCAGTTCATTGAGATTTTCACTCGTTTGCTTAAGATTTTCTACAGTTAAAGCAGTATTCCCCTGAATGCTGGTAACCGTTTGCTGTAAAGAAGTCATGGCAGCAACCAGTTCACGCATCAAAATATTTAACTGATCTTTATCGGTTACGCGCGTAATGCGGGCCAGTAATACGTTCAGATCTTTAACCGAGCGAATAAAACCTTCATTATCTTTTCCATCACCTACCATCATCTTATTCAAACTAATCAATACCTGATCTAATTTCTTTTGGGTGTTATCAATATTCATTTCATTGGCAGAAGCAATAAACTTTTGGATACCAGAAATAATTTCATCCGCCTGATTGGGCATTGATGGAAGTACTGGATATTCAGGTTCCCAGTTATACGGTAATGGGGGGTATTCTGCTGCGCTTGAAACAAAATCAAATTCAATATAGTTCACTCCAGTAATGCCCATAGACTTTACTCGTGCACGTAAATTCTCTTTCACAAAATGCGCGAGCTGCTCTTCAGTAAGCTCTTCACCAAAAATTTTCATACGAACGACTACATACTGTTTGCGTTGATCAAAAGGCAACTTTTTCTCGTATGAATCTCCAGTAAGACCAATGGTGGTGACCTGGCCAATCTTCACGCCTCTAAAGCGAACAGCAGCACCAGGATCAAGGCCGGTAACCGATTGCTTAATATAAGTTTCCAGATAAAACGATTTCTTAAAGAATTTCCCAGAGCCAAATATTAAGATAACAGCAACTAGTACTCCAATTGCAGCGAGTACAAAGACACCAAGGCGGAAATAATTGGGATTAGAGTTATTGCTCATGCTGCATCCTTACTCATAATGCGATTAAAGAATTGATGGACTCGTGGATCGGTACTGGTATCTCTTAAAACCTTAGGATCGCCCTCGGCAATGATTCCTTGGGCGCCCTTATCTAACATTATGACTTTATCGGCGATTGCATAAATACTCGCCAATTCATGAGAGACGATCACGAAGGTAATGCCAAGATTCTTGGATAAATCCAAGATGGTGCTATCTAAATCAGCCGATGTAATGGGATCAAGACCTGCTGAAGGCTCATCTAAGAATAAGATCGCTGGGTCTAAGGCCATGGCCCTAGCAATCGCAGCGCGTTTTTGCATACCACCGCTAATCTCACTGGGCATATAAGACTCATAGGGCAGCAAACCAACCAAATCGAGCTTACAGCGTGCTAATAGATTCATCTCGCTTTGAGTCATCTGGGTGTATTCCTGCATAAATAGGGTCACGTTATCTAGCAAGTTCATAGAACCAAATAAAGCACCTTGCTGATACATGACGCCAAAACTAGTCATAATTTTTTGGCGCTGCACACCTTGGGCAGTAGTAATGTTTTGACCTTCAATCAACACATCACCAGAAATCGGCTGATATAGGCCAAATAAATTCTTCAGAAGACTAGATTTACCACAACCTGATCCACCCAAAATCACAAAGATTTCACCATTATTGACCGTGAAATTGAGATCCTTCATCAAGATATTAGAACCATATCCGACAGTGAGATTTTGGACATCAATAGCGTAGGTGACAGGATTATTACTCATCATCAGAAGCCTGTCTTATAGGAAATCACTGCAAAGATCCCATCGACCAACACAATCATGACGATACTGCTCACTACTGCACGCGTAGCTGAGATACCCACTGCAGCAGCTCCAGTACCAGTCTGCATGCCGCGTAAACAACCGACAGCAGAGACTACAACACCAAAGAGGGTTGCCTTTACCAAGCCAGAGAGAATATCTTCCAAAGAAACTGCAGCGACCATACCGTTGTAGAAATTGATAAATGGAATGCCATATGCCAACATCGTAAACATCGATGCCAGAATGCTAACGATGTCTGCATATAAGGTGAGAATAGGCATCACCAAAATACCAGCAAGAACCCTAGGTACCACTAAAAATCGAATCGGACTTAATCCACCGGTCACTAAGGCATCGACTTCACTATTGACGGTCATGGTACCGATCTCTGCAGCAAATGCGGCGGAAGATCGTCCAGCAAGCAGAATGGCAGTAATCAATGGACCCATTTCTCGAACAATGCCTAGCGCAGCTAAGGGGCCCACAAAAGAGGTGGCGCCAAATTGCTGCATGCCAATCGCAGCTTGGAAGGACAAAATAATGCCAATTAAAAAAGAAACTAATCCGACAATCGGTAAAGCAGCAATACCAGCCTCTACCGCTGCATTCACAAAGTCACCCCAACGAACTTGGCTTGGGTTCCTGAGTGACCAAAATAAGTCTGCAGCAAGATGGCCAGCAAAGGTGATCAAGCCCTTGGCATCTTCAAGTAGGTTTTGAGTTGCCATACCCGTACTCACAATAAAACCTCGCTGAGGCTTTATTACTGAGGGGGGAAATAAATTGGAGATCGGGTCAAACTCTTTCAGCAAGGGCTGATAGCGAGGATCAAGTCCTACCAGTGAAAAGGTGCCACCGGATTTTTGCTGAGCTTGCTCTAAATCAATGATGAAAGCAATTCCAGCACCACCTAAAGAATCTACCTGAGAAGCATCGAATGTCAAGGTCTTGGATTGTTGTGGATTTTGACCTAGCCAGCTATGTTGGATGTCATTAATCTGACCCCAAACTTCACCCAATGAATAGACATCAACATTGCCACTGAGAAGCACTCTGGCATTCGTGTCATCAATAGTGGACCAAACCGCAACTGGCGTAGTTGGATTTGAAGCGGCGGGCTGAGAAATGTCCATAATCAAACTATAAGGGATCTACCAAAAAACCATTAAAAACGTCCGAAAGTAAAAAAGGGCCTAGTTGGAAACTAGGCCCTATGTAGACTGGTGCGGCTGGCAGGAATTGAACCCACGACCCCTTGGTTCGTAGCCAAGTACTCTATCCAGCTGAGCTACAGCCGCAACAGCCATAATTATGCCATGGAAGAGAAGAACTACATTACCCCCGCAGGTCACGAACGCATCAAAAGTGAGCTTCTGCAGCTTCTAAACCTTGATCGGCCTGAGGTGGTCAAAGTTGTGCACTGGGCAGCCTCCAATGGAGATCGATCTGAAAATGGGGACTATATCTATGGAAAAAAGCGCCTCAGGGAAATTGATCGGCGTATTCGGTTTCTCAATCAGCGCCTGGAATTTGCGGTTGTTGTCGATAACTTAGCCAGAAAATCAGGTGATGCTGATGCGCAGCAGGTCTTTTTTGGTGCAACAGTAACTTATGCCCTACTCGAAGGTTCGTCAGCAGGAAAAGAAACCATCATCACGATTGTTGGCGTAGATGAGGTGGATTTAGATAAGGGTCACGTAAGTTGGGTCTCACCAATTGCAAAAGCCCTCATCAAGGCAAGGCTGGGGGATTGTGTCAAGATACAAACACCTAATGGTCCAGCTGAAATTGAAATCTTAGACGTCCAGTATCTTTAAGAACGTAGAGTCTAATGCGTCCGAATGCGAGTCACTCTCATCACATCATGATTGGTACGCAAGCTTCGCATGACTTTCGATAAGTGCAAGCGGTCATACACTTGTATCGTAAATCGAATCGTGACTGAATCTTCTTTATAGCGGTCTTCCATAGACACGTTCATGATGTTCGAGTCGGCGGCAGTCACGCTGCTAGCAACTCGGGCCAGAACACCCTTCCCTTGCCGTGTATCAATCGCCAGATCTACTTCAAACTCACGATTTAAATCTTTGCCCCACTCTACCTCAACCCATTTATCGCTATCTTTAGAGAGCATACGCAGGGCAACCGGGCATTCATTACTATGAACTTGTAGACCCTCGCCTTTACCAAGGTATCCAATGATGTTATCTCCGGGAATTGGATGGCAACAGGTTTGAAAACTAATGGAATTACCCTCGCGACCATCTACCAAAATAGCTTGTCGCTGATGATGAATCTCTTGGGTTGGATTAACCCAATCAGCAGCGCCCAGGCGCATTTGCTCTGAACCACCATCGTCATCAATCAAAATCTTTAGGCGAATCGCTAGCTCTTGGGGCGAACGACGTCCTAAAGCAATATTGACACAAGCTTCTTCACGATTTTTATCGCCCGTCCAGTGCATCAGCTTTTCCCAAATCTCTAAAGTGATTAGGGCAGCATCTACACCCTGCTGGCGCAGCGCATTCGCAAGAAGTCTTTCGCCAAGCTGTAGAGATTCTGAATAGTGCTTTGTCTTTAATGAATGTCGGATCGATGCACGCGCTTTACCAGTCCGTACAAATGCCAACCAACCAGGATTTGGCTGAGAGTTTGTAGAGGTAACTACCTCAATAATGTCGCCATTCTTCAATTCGCTTCGCAAAGGTAGTTGCAAGCCATTGATCTTGACTGCTACACAGGTATTTCCTATGTCGCTATGAATAGAGTAAGCAAAGTCTAGAGCGGTTGCTCCTCTTGGAAGTGCACGAATCTGTCCCTTAGGCGTGAAGACATATACCGCATCTGGAAAAAGATCGATCTTGACATGCTCTAAGAACTCTTGCGAGTCACCACTACTATCTTGAATATCAATTAAGGATTGCAGCCATTGATGGGCACGATTTTGCACCTCACTCATGTCCGGTGAGCCATCTTTATAGGCCCAATGCGCCGCTACTCCTGCCTCAGCAACTGCATGCATCTCTGTAGTACGAATCTGGAACTCGACTGGGACCCCAGACGGACCTAATAAAGTAGTGTGTAAGGACTGATAACCATTTAATTTAGGGATCGCAATGTAATCCTTAAATTTACCAGGCATGGGCTTATATAAGGAATGCAATATTCCTAAAGCGCGATAACACTCATCAATGCTATTGACTGTTACTCTAAAGGCGTAGACATCCAATACTTGTGAGAAGCTGAGACGCTTACTACGCATTTTGTGATAGATACTAAAGAGAGTCTTCTCACGACCACGCAAGTCAACCTCAAGATTGGCTTTAGCAAAAGCCATACGAGACGATTGCAAAATCTTCTCGACCATCTCCTTACGATTACCACGAGCCTTCTTAACAGCTCCTTCAATGACTCTAAAGCGCAATGGCATGGAGTAACGGAAACTGAGATCTTGTAAGTCGCGATAGATGATGTTAAGACCCAGGCGGTGTGCAATTGGCGCATAAATCTCAATGGTTTCAGCGGCGACTCTACGGCGCTTTTCCATCGGAACGGCATCTAAAGTGCGCATATTGTGCGTACGGTCTGCCAACTTCACCAAAATGACGCGGACATCTCTGGCCATCGCCATAAACATCTTACGAAAACTCTCAGCCTGTGCCTCAGCATGACTTTGAAACTCTAATTTATCAAGCTTGGTTAGACCTTCAACCAATTCAGCTACTTTTCCACCGAACTTCTCAACTAGGTTAGCTTTAGATACACCTGTATCTTCAATCACATCATGTAAGAGCGCTGCCATGATCGATGGAGCATCTAAACGCCAGGAAGCACAGAGCTCAGCAACGGCTACAGGATGCGTAATATAGGGCTCGCCACTATGTCGGTACTGACCTAAGTGAGCGGCATCTGAAAATTGAAAAGCTTTTTTAATCAGCGCCACTTCATTAGATTTGAGATAGCTTAGCTTAGACAGTAAACCTTCAATCGAAACAACTTGATGCTTTAGCGGTAAATTGGGCGCAGAGGTTGGCCCAAATAAATGACGACTGGATTGCGCCAACAATGTGGCAAGAACAGACTGCTTCTTGTTCTCAGAAGCTTGCAGAGTACTAGCCCGCTCAGCTACTGAAGCGGCCTCACTGGACGAGACCCCTCCTACTAATTCCGATGATTTGTGAGTACCTAGAGGGAGCTCCACACCGGAACTCCTAAATTACAAAGGTACTTTGGTCAACATGTCACGGTCAGTTACACCAGCAGCCACTTCGCGTAAAGCAACTACCGTGGCTTTATCTCTGGACTCAACACGTGGAGAGTGACCTTGAACCAATTGGCGAGCACGATAAGTCGCAGCCAATACCAGTTCAAAACGATTTGGGATAGTTTTAAGACAATCTTCTACAGTAATACGCGCCATGCTGAACTCACTTAATTTAGCTTTAGTGCCTATAGGATAACTGATTAGACACCAAGCCGCTTTAAAAGGGCTGGGTTTCTGGCCATACTAGGCCCTGAGCGCAGCCGGCTGGCAGCCAAAATCTGCTTTAGGTCGACCAAAGCCTGATCAAAGGCGTCATTGACCACAATAAAGTCTGCCTCGTGGGCATGCTGAAGCTCAATATGCGCCGCCGCTAAACGTCTCTGAATAGTCGCCTCATCATCTTGACCCCGTTTACGTAAACGCTCTTCCAGGGCCTCAATCGACGGTGGGAAAATGAAAATCCATTGCACTGAAGGAATCAGTTTTTGGATCTGCTGTGCGCCTTGCCAATCAATTTCTAACATGACATCGTTACCGGCTTGCATCTGAGATTCAATCCAAGGTTTAGAGGTGCCATAGAAATGGCCATGTACTTCTGCCCACTCTAAAAATTGACCTGCATCTCTTTCGCGGATGAATTCTTCTTTAGTAACAAATCGATAATCTTTTCCATCCCCTTCACCAGGTCTTGGTGCGCGAGTAGTTGTCGAAAGTGATAATTTCAAACCCGATTCATCTTGCAGCAAAGCATTGACTAAAGAGGATTTGCCAGCACCTGAGGGCGCCACAATCATCAGCATGCTTCCTTGATAAGCGGGTGTCAAAATCGGGTTCGTCATAAAAGAGATTGTAAGAGTTACTCGAGGTTTTGTACTTGTTCGCGCATCTGCTCAATCAAAAGCTTAAGCTCTAAGGCGGCCTGAGTGCATTCTTCGGAGACTGACTTAGAGCTGAGGGTATTGGCTTCGCGATTGAGCTCTTGCATTAAGAAATCAAGGCGCTTGCCTATCGGCCCTTTGCCCACCAAGGCAGTATCAACTGCCTGTAAATGTGTCTTTAGTCGAGCGAATTCTTCTGCAACATCAATTCTGACAGCATAGAGAACGACTTCTTGACGAATACGCTCCATGAGTTCTGGTCCGCCCTTAGATTGTTCTTGAGCAGCCAAAGCTTCTGCCAAGCGCTCAGTTAACTTCTCTTGATATTGGGTGACATAGAGCGGGACTTTTGGTTCGATGACAGCAACGATCTCGCGCATCTTCCCGGTAATGGTGCTTAATACCCCAGCTAAGGCTTTACCTTCAGCATGACGACTATCCATCAGTGCAGTCAAT
The DNA here is from genome assembly GCF_018882125.1 of Polynucleobacter sp. AP-Melu-500A-A1. GTDB lineage: Bacteria > Pseudomonadota > Gammaproteobacteria > Burkholderiales > Burkholderiaceae > Polynucleobacter. Next base: position 12,671 of record NZ_JACVOZ010000002.1, on the reverse strand, counting down.
GCTGCACGCCCTGCCTCTACTGTAGCGGCAATCCATCCCTCTTCTTCACCACGAGGTTCTGAAACTACGCCTGGCCAACGTAATACATCGGAGATGCTTAATTCGGCCGCCTTAGGAAAGGCAGCTTGCGCCTTTTCTTGGAGGGTATAGAGGGCATCGAGGCGATCTTTACTTAAGGCGCCTAATACATGGGGGTTGGACTTACTGTTAGCCGCCGCTCCCGCATTAACGCGCCAGGCAGCCCTAAATTCCACTTTTCCTCGTGAAAGGTTTTGTGTTGCTAGCTCGCGCAAAGCAGGCTCTGCACCACGACACTCATCTGGGAGCCGAAAACCCAAATCCAGAAAGCGGCTATTAACAGCCCGACATTCCACTTGCAGATCAGCAACCACACCCCCTCCTAGGGAGACTTGGCGGGATGCGCTGCCATAACCAGTCATGCTCGATATCATAGGAACATTGTAGATTGATAGCTAACGAACAGGAAAAAATCCATGAGTACCGTAAACCCAGCCAAGATAACCCGCCCCAGCGGACGTGCTCCACAAGAATTACGAGCCGTCTCCATCTCGCGCGCTTTTACTAAACATGCGGAAGGTTCAGTCCTGATCGCCTTTGGTGATACCAAGGTTCTATGCACTGCCAGCATTCTTGAAAAAGTACCGCCTCATAAAAAGGGTTCAGGTGAAGGCTGGGTTACCGCTGAATACGGCATGCTCCCCCGCTCAACTCATACTCGCAGTGATCGCGAAGCAGCACGAGGAAAGCAGTCTGGACGTACACAAGAAATTCAGCGCCTCATCGGGCGCGCAATGCGTAGCGTCTTTGACCTAAAGATATTAGGCGAGCGCACCATCCATCTAGATTGCGATGTCTTACAAGCAGATGGCGGAACAAGAACGGCATCTATCACTGGTGCCTATGTCGCTGCTAGAGATGCTGTTAATCAATTGCTCAAAAGTGGTGTACTTACTCAAGATCCCATTATTGATAGCGTTGCCGCAATTTCAGTTGGCATTTACCAAGGTACCCCAGTGCTCGATTTAGATTACCCCGAAGACTCTTCATGCGATACCGATATGAATGTCGTCATGACAGGCAATGGTGGCATGATTGAAGTTCAAGGAACAGCGGAAGGTGCCACCTTCTCTAGAGTAGAGTTAAGTGCCTTACTCGATTTAGCCGATGAAGGTATTCGTGAATTAACACGCTTGCAAGCAGATTCTTTAAAATAATTTTCTTTAGTTATGCAAAAACTGGTTCTGGCCTCCAATAACGCAGGCAAGTTGCGCGAGTTTCAAGCTTTATTGGCCCCTCTGAAATTTGAAGTTATTCCGCAGGGTCAATTAGGAATTGCTTCTTGTGAGGAGCCCTTTCATACCTTTGTCGAAAATGCTTTAGCCAAAGCACGACATGCCAGCGCAGCAAGTGGACTTCCTGCCTTGGCTGATGATTCAGGCATCTGTGTTCAAGCGCTTGACAATAAGCCTGGAGTGCTCTCTGCGCGTTTTGCTGGTGAGCCAGCCAATGATGATGCCAATAATCAAAAGCTCGTTGAATCATTACAGAACACTTCCAATCGAGCAGCACATTATGTCTGCGCGCTGGTACTAGTGAATAACGCAGATGATCCAGAGCCTCTCATTGTGCAAACGCGCTGGAATGGCCTCATTGTGGATCAAGCCCAAGGCTCAAACGGCTTTGGTTATGACCCCTATTTTTTCTTACCAGAGTTTGAGTTGACGGCAGCACAATTAGAGCCGGATCAGAAGAATGCTATAAGCCATCGTGGACAAGCGCTACGCGAACTCATCGCTCAATTGAAAACGCGCACTGAATAATGGCCCTCAATAGTAGTTTAAATAAAGTCAGTTTGACTGCGCTACCGCCGCTTTCACTCTATATTCATTTCCCTTGGTGCGAAAAGAAATGCCCTTACTGTGATTTCAATTCTCATCAGATCAAAGAGGGAGTAGGCACATCATCGGGCTTTGATGAAGAGCGCTATATCAAGGCATTGATCGCAGATCTGGAGACTGAGCTACCCCGAATCTGGGGCAGACAAGTTCATAGTATTTTTATTGGTGGGGGCACTCCTAGCCTTCTCTCTGCAAGAGGTATGGATAGCTTGCTGTCAGCGATTCGTGCTCGAATTAATCTAGAGCCTGATGCTGAAATCACAATGGAAGCTAATCCTGGCTCTGTTGAAGCTGAAAAATTTGCTGGTTTTGCTAAAGCGGGAATTAATCGGGTTTCATTGGGTATCCAAAGTTTTCAAGATGCTCAGCTAAAAGCACTAGGTCGCATTCATAACGGTGAAGAAGCCAAGCGTGCCATTGCAATTGCCTTGGATCACTTTAAGTCGGTAAATTTGGATTTGATGTATGGGCTACCGATGCAAACCATAGACGATGCCAAAAAGGATATTGAAACAGCGCTGTCCTTTAATACGCCCCACTTATCCCTATATAACCTCACCCTAGAACCCAATACCTACTTTGCCAATTTTCCACCAAAGCTACCCAACGAAGATGAGATAGATACGATTTTTGAGCAAAACTTAGATTTGCTCACAAAAGCGGGATACAAGCGCTATGAGGTTTCTGCTTATGCAAAAGCAGGCATGGAATGTAAACACAATCTGAACTATTGGCGCTTTGGCGATTACATCGGCATTGGTGCGGGAGCCCATGGCAAGATTTCCTTTCCAGATAAGATTACCCGCCAAGTACGAGAGCGTCACCCAGAGACCTATATGCAGAGTATGGAAACTCAGGGAAATGCCCTAGTCGAATCTAAGGACGTAGCAACTTCAGATCTTCCCTTTGAATTTATGCTCAATACTTTACGTCTCACCGATGGCGTAGCTACCAATACTTTTACTGAACGTACAGGCCTTCCATTAAATATGATCAGCAAAGGTCTTCATGAGGCTACGCATAAAGGCTTGCTTGATCCAAATCCCTCACTACTTAAGGGAACAACTCAGGGTTTACGCTATCTTAATAATCTGCAAGAGATCTTTCTAGGGTAAAGTTTCCCGAACTGGATTCGCATTTACTAATAGGGTTAATTACGATGCTTACATTGAATGGATTAAAGCGATTTGCAAAACTCTTCATCGCTGCCACGAGTTTACTGAGTATCTTGGCCCTATCACCTCATGTGTATGCGCAAGCAAAGAACTGGCCTGATAAATCTATTAAGCTCATTGTTGGATTTCCTCCTGGCGGCGGTTCAGATGCAGTCGCCCGCATTATCGCCATCAACCTCTCGCAAATGTGGGGCCAACAAGTCATCATTGATAACCGAGGTGGGGCCGCTGGCACCATTGCTGCTGATCTTGTAGCTAAGGCGCCTAATGATGGCTATACCCTAGGTCTTGCGCACGTCAATGCCATGTCGATCATTCCGGCTTTAGGTCAAAAGATGCCCTACAACGCGACAACGGATTTCACGCCGATCGTACTCTTAGGTATTACGCCGAATATCTTGATCGCCAACGTGGATGCACCAGCTAAGAATGTGAAGGATTTGGTGGCATACCTCAAACAAAATCCAGGCAAAGTAAGTTTTGGCTCTGCTGGTAATGGTAGTACCCAACATCTCGCATTTGAACTCATGATGCATACCGCTGGCACTCAAGCGCTACACATTCCCTATAAAGGTAGCGGTCCTGTATTGGTCGATTTAATGGCAGGTCATATCACTTATGCATTTGAAACTATGGGAGCAGCTACTCCGCACATTCAGAGCGGCAAAGTCATTCCAATGGCACAAACGCGCACTAAACGCTCTGCCGCATATCCAAATGTTCCCACCATGGATCAATTGGGCTTTCCTGGTTTTGAAGCGACGGCTTGGTATGGTTTAATGGGCCCCGCCAAATTAGATCCAAAAATTGTTGAAAAAATTAATGCTGATGTCAATACCGTTTTGCGCAAACCAGAAATTCAAGCCAAGATGGCTGAGATCGGTGCAGAAGATGGCGGTGGCTCTCCTGCAGCATTTAGCAACTTCATCAACAAAGATCGCAATCAATGGGCAAAGCTAGTAAAAGATGCGCGCCTGCAAGTAGATTTAAACTAATCTGAACTCCTCGAAATCTACTATTGAGTCTCTATCAATGGTAGATTTTTTTATTGAAGTAATGACCTTTTCTTTCTGAAATGATCACTCAACCTTCATCTCGAGTAGTAGTTCCTTCATAAAGTCACTACATAACAAATCCAACTTCCTTAAAGTAAATTAGGCAAGCCCGAATAAAAGATTAATAATTAGTTGAAGGACTTCGCGGACCCAATAATTATTGGTGGGATTTTAGGGCTATAGAAATTCTAGTGAGATCTTGCAGGGTCTCAATTTGCAGCTTTTGCATGATATTCGACTTATGCAATTTGACTACTGACTCAGATACATCCCACTTAATGGCAATCGCTTTCAAAAGTTGGCCATTAACCAACTCCTCGAATACCTCTTTTTCACGTGGTGTTAATAAGTCATGCTTATTCTTTATTTGTTTGTAGTCTAAGTCTAATTTCAAACATTTATCAATTGAGAACAAAAGGTCCTCAAACTTAAATGGTTTAAGTAAAAAATCACTAGCGCCGTGTTTGAGCCCTTGAATAATTTCCTCTTTATGACTTTGACCACTGATAAAAATAATGGGTATATGAGCTTGCATTTCAGCTAGCTTTGACTGCAACTCTAAACCTGTCATGGCAGGCATTTTCATATCCAGAACGATCACTTCTGATTTGGCTGAAGGTTTAAAGCTTTCTAGAAACTGAGCGGCACTTGAATAAGCTTGAACATTCAAGCCATGTTCTTCAATGATAGAAACTAAAGCTTCCCTCACTGAATCATCATCCTCTACTAACAAAACTTTTCCATTCATAGTGTTACCCCAAGCTCTCACTGTTAGTCAAAAATGAAAGTTATTTACCTTATTAAGGTCCATCATAAGCCAAGCCATACCCCTTAGTCTACAAAACTTAAAGAACTGGAAAGATTTCAGGCAAACTTTTTGCGGCTCATCTTTTTAGGTGTGACTATTTCTGAAGAGGAATCAGCTTATAAGGCGGGTTAATCGCTTTGTATGGAGCCTGAACGTCGTGCAAAAACTGGGTTAAAAAGGGCTCCCACACCACCCTCCCGTTGGGATCCATAAATAGTAGATGGGCATCAGTAGAAAAATTACCGTAGGGAATGAAACGTGAGTTTGGGTTTCCCCGCGCATAATTCGCAAACATTCGGTCTGAAACATAGCGATTAAATAAGGAATCGTTATCTCCATAAAACCAGATAGAGGCAACTGTAGTTTGTGCACCAAATTTCTTGGAGGCGTCAATCATTTCTTCTAACAGACCAATGCAACAAGGGTCTCTTACCCCACCCGAGAAATTAATAATCCCTATGACCGATGGATCTGGTTTTGAGGCCCCATAGGCTAAGCTTATCCAACCCCCTTCTGAATATCCGACTACGAGCGTGATATCTTTTTTCACATATGGCAAGGTATGAGCATATTGAATGGCAACATCAATATCGCGCGCCTGATCTCTTCCAGCCAGCTCAGCAGAATTCCCATGAAATTGGTACTCCCCGCCAGATTTTGAGAATCCATGACGCATGGGTACAAAGACGACATAGCCTCTTTCTACAAAATAGAGTGCAACAGACAGCGGCTCAAATCGTTTTTGTGAATGCGGATTCCCTAGTTGCTTGCCATGGTTAATGACAACTAGCGGAAATGGCCCAACGCCGGGTGGTTTATAGATAGTCGTTTCAAGCTGAACATCTCCTAAAAATGAGGTCTTATCTATATAGACAATTTCTTCGGGTGGATCTAGTTGTGCGTAAGCAAGATTTATCCCTAAAAACGTAAAGATACTGAGAATGAAAAATGCAATCCCCAGTGCCCTTCTCATTCTGTTCTGCTCAAGTACTAAAAAGGGCTTCACTGTTTTAACCAGTCAAACTTACTTTGATCCAACTTGCAAAGATCCGAGATAGGCGCTTACCGCATGAATATCCTCTTCAGACATCGAGTGCGTCAAAGCCATCATTGCAACGCCATTGGGACGTTTTGTGGAACTCTTAAATAAATGGATTTGCTCAGCAATGTACTTAGCATGCTGACCTGCCAGGCGAGGTATTTCATTCCTTCCGACGGCATTGCTACCATGGCAAACACTACAAGCTGGAACATTCGATCCGGCAATACCCTCTTCGTAGATACTCTTGCCGCGTGCCAGTAGTGGAGAATTACTTGGCTCTCCAACCATGGGAGCTTGAGACGAATAGTACTGAGCTAACTCATTCATCTGACTAGGCGTGAGTTGATTAAAAGACCACATAAATGCAACGGCATTCGGAGTACTTCTGCGGTGCTCTGCAAATTCACTCAATTGAATCAATAAATATTCTTGATGTTGGCCAGCCAATTTTGGAAATTGGTCTGAGACCGCTTGGCCAGTTTTTCCATGACAGGCCGAACACACCTGCAAAGCCAGCTCTGTTCCGGTGGCATCGGATTTATAGACATCTTTAGATTGCTCTACGTTAGTACAAGCACCAAGCGCAAAGAATATAAGGAGGAGAAATGATCTAAATAGGCGCATGGGTCAAATAGGTTCTATGAAGACCCATTCTATGACATTGGCCCTACTCATTGATGCTATTTAGAGGGGCTCAGAGCAATACTCTATAGCGGCCCGACTAACTGATGCTAATGAGCACCACTTCCTTTTCTGTAACCATCATCTCTAGTGTGACGGCATTTAAAGACACGCTTTGCACCCCACTTAATCGTCCTTCATAAACCACGGGGCGTAAAGACGGATGTCGAGGATTGATTTGGAGTAATTGCAAGGCTTTGCTGTACTGACTCACTACTTCAGGATGCAGATGGAGAAAGCTGGCAGCACGCTTAGAGTAGCGATCAGTAAAGACTAAAGATCTCATTACGCACTCTTCTTGGCGACTTTGGCTGATTTTTGAATCTTTTCAATATGGGATTCAGGGCTGCCAGTCTCAAAACGCCCTGCTTCTATTTCTGCTTTGGATTGGGCGATCGCTGCCTCCAGCTCACACTCACGCATGTACTGGTATTGCTCTTGGGTCATCACGACAAACTTTGGCTGACCGCGCACGCTGACAGCAACCTCTGGCTGCATCGCAAGAGCGTCTTCAAAAGCTTTAATCCCTTTGACCTTCAGATCGTTTGCAGAAATCGCGATCACTAACTACTCCCTTCACTACTCCCTTAAGAGTACTCATTATCACATAGATAAAAGTACTTTTTATATTACTTTAATAATACTTCTTGCAGTACTTTCATTAATGTTGTTAAATCACATTTCTAAATGAAACTACTGATATGAATAATCATACCTTTATAAATACTTTTACAGCAAGTTTTAATTGCACTTTAATAAGTACTATTGATAGTGCTATTAATCATTACCTAGCCTTAGGGAGTAAGCCCTTTGTTGTAGAAAACTTAACCTTTTCAATAACTTACAAGGTGTAAGCCATGAAACCACGTTCCCTACTCTTGCCATTGTTTGCTAGTATTTTTTGCCTCTTTTTGAGCCAAAATGCACTGAGTTCATCCCTCACAATCTCCATTCCAAATGGCCAATGGTGGGAAGAAGTTCGCCAGGGAAATAGCAATTTAGCAACAAAATTGGGGCTTCAAGCACCTGCGCAAGCCCTAAAAACACTGGCTCAAGTACGTAAAAATATGCTTTCGTACGCAAAAACAACATTTACAGTGGGTCTGATCCCCTCAAATGAGGTCAATGCTTACGCTAGAGTCGAATCTGGCTACACTTTGATCATCTTTACGAGTGGTTTTTTGTTGCGTTTTGGCAACGACCCTGATGTTTTAGCTACCACCCTTGGCCATGAATTAGCCCACCACGTTTTAGGTCATACAAACCATCACTTAGGTGAACCAGAAAAGCCAGTTTATATGTTGACGGGTAATTCTATGGGAGCAAATTCAGCGCTCACTATAGAGCGTCAAAAATCAGTCAAAGACATTCAACATAATGAGCGTCAGGCCGATTTAGTGGGTATGGAATGGGCAGTAAAAGCGGGATATTCTGCTTGTGGTTCTTATCGTCTTGCTGAAGGTTTGGCCGAGATTCAATCAAACTCAACATCAAATCTCTATTTATCTACTCACCCTAGCAATCTAGAACGTATGGAAACAGCTAAACAGTTTGGTAGAAATAATTATCAAGCGACTAGCTGTATGGCTAGTAATGATAAGGTGCCTGTACCAGAAACGGCTACTGAACTCCCTACTCTTGCATCTGAGCCTCTAGTATCGAGTAATAGCAATCAACTCAGCCATTCAGAAGCGCAGGATTACATGGGATGGATGTAATTCTTAGCATCCCTTGAAGATTGAAGGGTTCAAGGCGTTAAGTTGTTTACGTTGCCGCCTGATGAGAAGTTTACTGGTACTTGGATAGATTCTGTTCCACTATTACCAGTAGCATTCGGTGTAAATACCCAAGTCTGAGCTGCATCAACCGCGGCCTGATCTAAGTCCTTATTTCCACTTGAAGAAGACACCTTCACGCCAACGACTTTTCCGCTGGAATCTACGGAGACTTCAACGACGGTCTTTCCTTCAACGCCCTGTCCTTTTGCGGATGCTGGGTAGTCAGGTGTTCCACCACTCACAATTGTTCGTGGTGATTGAACATCCACACTTGGGCTGCTCACTACTGATCCGCCAATGGCAGAGGATGCAACTCCTAAGCCTGTAGAGCCTCCAGCCACTGTTAATGTGGTAACGCTAGCTGTCGTACTTGGTGCGGCTGGCGCGACAGATTGAACAATCACAACCTGGTTAACAGGTGGTGGAGCAGGCGGCTGTGGTGGGGGCACAGGCGGCTCTGGTGGCGGAGGCGGCGGTGGAGGTGGAGGTGGTGGAGGTGGAGGTGGAGGTGGTGGTGGTGGAGGCTCTACTACATCGGTTAATGTCACTGAATTTACTGGCAACAATGGAGTTGTACCATTAGCTGCAAGCAAGACTGGTGTAGCGCTACCGGATAAATAGTAGTTACCGCCAGTGGTACTAGAAAGAGTAATCACTTGACCGCCTACGAAACTGCCTAAGGCTGCTGCAACTACTGCATTAGAACCGTCTAATAAAGAGGTCACATAATTAGTAGCATTCTGTGCAGCTGCGGCATAAGCCACAATAGCACTACTTACCGTTACCGTTGAACTACCAGTCACGATCGCACTAGAAATTGGATAGGTCGTTGTGCCATTTGATTGCGCAGTTAAGGTAACGCCTAATGGCGCTTTATTAATAGTCGCCACATTGACGGTATTGTTCAATACATTGCTATCAGGCGTAGCAATGGTGCCGTTATAAGCTCCAGTAATGGAGTAGTTAGATAGACTGCCTGCTGAAATTACACCAGTAATGCTGGTGATATAGTTTGTTCCATTATTAGCAACATTGGCATAAACCACATTTGCACTACTTAATGAGGTTACTGTCTCCCCGCCAACTAATCCATAGAACGTATAGCTTGTAGGCGTAACCGTGGTACTGCCGTTATAAGTGGCAGCTAATGCAACACCCAAGTCAGCTTTACTGATCGTGCCATTAGCGGTATTCGTTGTCACGCTGTAGTTACCACCACTATTGCCGTCGTTCACGGTATAGCCACTCACGCTTAAGGTTGAACCATTAGTACCCAAGACATTTTTACTATTAAAGGTTTGTGCTTTATCGGTAACGCTATCCGTACCGACTAAGCCACTAACGGTTGGCGTAACACTTGAGCTTGTATTGCCGTTATAAACCCTGCTATCGGTGACCGCATTAATGGTCAGCGGTGCTTTGTTAATGGTAGCACTTACTGCTCCGTCACTAAACGTGTAGTTATTGTTAGATAAGGTGAATGTATTGGTTACGAAACTGGTATATAAACCCGCATTAACTGAGCTTACTGTTGCATTACCACCAGTAATAATTGGTGTTGCATCGCCATTAACCATACCAGTCAAGGTATAAGTAAAGTTGCTAGCCAAGCTACCAGAGGTTACATAGAAATTATTCGTAGCATCATAGGTTTTAATAGCAGTGATATTGCTGCTATTTAATCCCAATTGAGAGATTGTTACTGCATTTGGCGTAGTACTTGCAGTCGCTTTAGCGGCCAATGGTGAATTAGCAGCTGTGTAGCCTGAATTAATTACATAGTTATCTAAGGATGCACTACCCGTAATTGAAGTGATAGTGGTTACGTAATTAGTACCGTTAGCGGCAACGTCTTTGCTGTTGACATTAACACCGGTTACAACCATGGTTTCGCCGTTCACTAAGCCAGCCACATTAATCGTAGCATTGCTATCAGTGAAGCTAGTGGTCCCGTTATAGGTACCGCTGACGGTAATCGCCAGTGGTGCACCACTCAAAGTAACCAAGTTTTGAGTATTTCCAGGTGTTGTGACCCGACCACCAGAAATCGTATAGTTCGATGAGTTCACTGCCCCACCATTACCTGCTGTTCCACTAAACGCTGTTACATAGTTAGTTGCATTATCAGCAACATTGAGAGCAGTTGTAGTAACACTAGTAATGACATCACCACCTACTAAACCAGTAGGGGTAATATTATTGGTAAAGGTATTCGTACCGTTATAGGTACTAGTGATAGCAAGGCCTAATGGGGCTGCACTTAAAGTAACCGTATTAGTTCCGTTGATATTGGCCCCATTGACTGCATTGACCACACCAGAATAGACCTCACCAGTTTTGCTACCAGCGCCACCTGCATTATTGGCGTTATAAATACTGTAGTTCGTGAGGTTGACAGCTCCAACACTTCCTGCAGTACCACTGATACCAGTCACATAGTTGGTGGCATTATCGGCCACATTGGCGCTATATGTAGTGACGCCACTGATAGTATCTCCACCCTGCAATCCGCTAGACGCGATGGAAGAAGTAAAGCCATTAGTACCGTTATAGGTGCTTGTCACTGTTAGGCCCAAAGGCGCAGGTGAAATATTCGCTGCATTTTGCGTACTACCAGCAGCAGTCACCCTACTACTAGAAAGCGTGTAATTGGACAGATTAACGCCACCAGATCCGCCAGCCGTTCCACTAATACCAGTGACATAGTTGGTAGCATTGTCGGCCACATTGGCACTGTAAGTAGTGATGCCAGTTAATTTATCGCCGCCCACTAAACCAGTAGGTGTAACAGTAAAGCTATTAGTACCGTTATAGACTGCATTGATACTCAGACCTAAAGCAGCAGCACTGAGGCTCACAGTATTTGTGCCATTAGCATTGACGTTACCAGTGTTAGTACCAGAGTAGATGCCATTAGCGAAACTACCACCTGAACCTGCAGTACTTCTGCTATTAATAATGTAATTACCACTAGAGCCATCCCATAAGGTGGTTCCTGCAGAACCGCTGATGGTAGTAATCAGATTATTTGCTGTTGCTACATTAGCGTCATTAATAGTGACTCCTGTCACATTATCACTAGCTTGCAATCCATTAACTGTCAGTGTGCCGCCAGTAGTCACACTTCCTGTAGTGCTCACTGCGCTAGAAGCCGTAAAGGTCTTGCTGCCGTTATAAGTGGCATTAAGTGCAATACCCAAAGGTGCAGGATTAATGGTCAAGCTTCCATTGATCACAGTAGTCACAGAATAATTAGAATTTGGTGTGATGACTAAATTATCTGGATTAGCAACAATATTGGCATTAGTGCCGGTTGCATATCCAGATAAGGTCAATGTATCAGAGCCTAAACCAGCGATGGAGGTACCAGTGACTATTACCTTATTGCCATTGATTGTTACCACTGCTCCGGTATTCGTTTGAGTAGTACCGTTATAGACCAAGGAATTATTAGCACCAATCACCGTTAAGGTGGCCGGTGTAATGGTGATCGAACCGTTGGTGACCTTAGTGCTGTAGTTGCTATTGGTGGTGCTCGCTGCCAAGAGATCAGCCACAGTATTCTGGCTGACATTGGTGGCCTTCGCCGAGCCGCTCACAACTAGACCTGCGGTAGTCGCGGTTTCAGCACCAACATAACCGGCTACTTGATAGGTGTTCACTTGCTCTGCGCCGTTATAGGTTGGCGTGGTCACATTACCAATCACCGTTAAGGTGGCCGGTGTAATGGTGATCGAACCGTTGGTGACCTTAGTGCTGTAGTTGCTATTGGTGGTGCTCGCTGCCAAGAGATCAGCCACAGTATTCTGGCTGACATTGGTGGCCTTCGCCGAGCCGCTCACGACTAGACCTGCGGTAGTCGCGGTTTCAGCACCAACATAACCGGCTACTTGATAGGTGTTCACTTGCTCTGCGCCGTTATAGGTTGGCGTGGTCACATTACCAATCACCGTTAAGGTGGCCGGTGTAATGGTGATCGAACCGTTGGTGACCTTAGTGCTGTAGTTGCTATTGGTGGTGCTCGCTGCCAAGAGATCAGCCACAGTATTCTGGCTGACATTGGTAGCCTTCGCCGAGCCGCTCACAACTAGACCTGCGGTAGTCGCGGTTTCAGCACCAACATAACCGGCTACTTGATAGGTGTTCACTTGCTCTGCGCCGTTATAGGTTGGCGTGGTCACATTACCAATCACCGTTAAGGTGGCCGGTGTAA